>CAVRDD010000038.1:0-109052 GCA_963719715.1 uncultured beta proteobacterium | reverse complement strand
TCCAGGTGCATCTGGAAAGCGTTCACGGTCGCCCGCAATACGCGCCCGAGTTCCGGCGCTGGCTGCTCGAGCGGGTAACGGCGGCGGAGGGACTCGAGCGCTATCTGCACACGCGATTCGTCGGACAGAAGCGCTTCTCGGGCGAGGGCGGCGAGTCGCTCACGCCGCTGCTCGACCATATGCTGCAGCAGGCGGGCGCCAAGGGCATTCAGGAAACCGTCATCGGCATGGCCCACCGCGGTCGGCTCAATGTGTTGGTGAACACGCTAGGCAAGATGCCGCAGGACCTGTTCGCGGAATTCGAGGGCAGGCACAACCCCGCGCTGCTTTCCGGCGACGTCAAGTACCACCAGGGGTTCTCGTCCGGCTTGACCACGCCGGGTGGTCCGATGCACCTGACGCTGGCCTTCAATCCGTCCCACCTGGAGATCGTGAATCCCGTGGTCGAGGGCTCGGTGCGGGCGCGTCAGCATCGTCGTCGCGACCTCCAGGGCAAGCAGGTGCTGCCGGTCCTGATTCACGGCGACGCCGCCTTCGCTGGCCAGGGCGTGGTCATGGAGACGCTGAATCTCTCCGGAACGCGCGGCTACGGTACCGGCGGCACCGTGCACATCATCATCAACAACCAGATCGGTTTCACCACCTCCGATCCGCGTGACACGCGCTCGACGCTGTACTGCACGGACGTCGCGAAAATGGTGGAGTGCCCGATCTTCCATGTGAACGGTGACGACCCGGATGCCGTGGTGATGGTGACCGAAATCGCCCTCGACTTCCGCATGCAGTTCGGCAGGGACGTGGTGGTCGACCTGGTGTGCTACCGCCGCCAGGGACACAACGAGCAGGACGAACCGCTCGTCACGCAGCCGCTCATGTACAAGAAGATCGCCAAGCACCCGAGCACGCGCAAGCTGTATGCAGATCGTCTCGAGCGCGAAGGCGTGATTGGCGCAGGCGAGGGCGACGAGATGGTCAAGGCCTATCGCCAGTCGCTGGAAGCGGGAGAGCACACCAACAAGTTCTCGCTGTTCGGCCACAAGCCTCAGTTCGCGGTGAACTGGCAGCCCTATCTCGGGACGGAGTGGATGGTGCCCGCCGACACCCGAATCAGCATGGATGAATTGGCGACGCTTGCCCAGCGGCTGACGGCGATCCCGTCCGAATTCAAGCTGCATTCGCGCGTCGAGAAGATCATTGCCGACCGCAAGGCGATGGGGGATGGCAAGCTGCCGCTCGACTGGGGCATGGCCGAGAATCTCGCCTACGCCTCGCTGCTGAAGCAGGGTTATCCCATTCGCGTGTCGGGTCAGGACTCCGGGCGTGGGACTTTCTTCCATCGCCACGCGGTGCTGCACGACCAGAACCGCGAGCGCTGGGATGACGGCACCTTCATTCCGCTGCAGCATATCGCGGAGGGGCAGGCAGATTTCCTCGTGATCGATTCCGTGCTGTCGGAAGAGGCGGTGCTTGGCTTCGAATATGGTTACGCCACGGCGGCGCCGGACGAACTGGTGATCTGGGAGGGACAGTTCGGCGATTTTGTGAATGGGGCCCAGGTCGTGATCGATCAGTTCATCAGCTCGGGCGAGGCCAAATGGGGTCGCCTGTGCGGTTTGGTGATGATGCTGCCGCACGGCTACGAAGGACAGGGGCCGGAGCATTCCTCGGCACGCCCCGAGCGCTTCCTGCAGCTGTGCGCCCAGTACAACATGCAGGTGGTCATGCCCTCGACCCCGGCGCAGATGTTCCACGTGCTGCGCCGGCAGATGGTGCGCGCCTACCGCAAGCCGCTGATCATCATGACGCCGAAGAGCATGCTGCGTCACAAGGAATCGGTGTCCAGCCTGGACGATCTTGCGCACGGCGAATTTCAGGCGTTGATCGGCGAGCGCGAGGATCTCGACCCGAAGAACGTCAAGCGGATCATCGTCTGCAGCGGCAAGGTTTACTACGATGTGCTGGCGAAGCGGCGCGAGCTTGGCGCCACCGATGCGGCCATCGTTCGCGTCGAGCAGCTCTACCCCTTTCCGCACGATGCTTTCCAGGCGCAGGTCGAACTCTACGCCAAGGCGACGGAAGTGATGTGGGTGCAGGAAGAGTCAGGCAATCAGGGCGCCTGGCATCGCATCCAGCACTACCTCCTGCGCCACATGCGGCCAGGGCAAGTGCTCGCCTACGCGCTGCGGCCGTCCTCGGCCGCACCCGCAGTGGGGCACGCTGCGCTCCACAATCAGCAAAGCAAAGAGCTCATGCAGGCGGCCTTCGGTCCGATCACGGACAACACCGCGTTCACCGCGCCGCATGTCGACCCGATAGAAGAACGCACCGTCCGCGCTGTGACGCAAAGCTAATCGAGGAAGAAGAAGATGCTAGTCGAAGTCAAGGTACCAGTGCTTTCCGAGTCTGTTGCATCGGCAACCCTCGTCGCTTGGCGCAAGAAGGAGGGGGAGTACGTCGAGCGTGACGAGAACCTGATCGACGTCGAAACCGACAAGGTGGTGCTCGAGCTTCCCGCGCCGCACGCCGGCGTGATCGCCAAGATCATCAAGGGCGACGGCACGACCGTGTTGAGCGACGAGGTGATCGCCACGATCGATACCGAAGGCAAGGCGGCGGCAGGCGCGGCACCTGCGGCAGCAGCCGTTCCGGCGCCGGGCAAGCAACCGACGCAGGCTGCGCCGTCAGCCGCCGAGAAAGTGGTCATGCCGGCTGCGCGCAAGATCGCCGCCGACAAGGGAATCGATCCGCAGACTCTCGACGGCAGCGGCCGCGGTGGCCGGGTCACGAAGGGCGACGTGCTGGGGGCGGTCGGCAAGGCAGCGCAACCGGTTGCAAAGCCCGCGGCGCCTGCATCCGCGCCGGTGGCAGCGGTCACGCAGACTGACCTGAGCGGACGCGCCGAGCAGCGCGTGCCGATGACGCGCCTGCGCAAGCGCGTCGCCGAACGACTCATCCAGTCACAATCGACTGCCGCCATTCTCACGACGTTCAACGAAGTGAACATGGCGCCGGTGATGGAACTGCGCAAGAAGTACCAGGATCGCTTCGAAAAAAGCCACGGCGTAAAGCTTGGCTTCATGTCCTTCTTCGTGAAGGCAGTGGTCGCAGCGCTGAAACGCTATCCGGTCGTGAACGCTTCGGTGGACGGCGACGACATCATCTATCACGGCTACTACGACATCGGTATCGCCGTGGGCAGTGAACGCGGGCTTGTGGTGCCGATCATCCGCAACGCCGATGAACTCTCGCTTGCCGACATCGAGAAGCAGATCGCCGAATTCGGCGCGCGTGCGAAGACCGGGAAGATCACTCTCGAGGAGTTGACCGGAGGGACGTTCTCGATTTCCAACGGCGGCGTTTTCGGGTCGATGCTGTCGACCCCGATTATCAATCCGCCGCAGAGCGCGATCCTCGGCATCCATGCCACCAAGGAGCGGCCGGTCGTGGAGGGCGGCCAGATCGTGATTCGGCCGATCAACTATCTCGCCATGTCTTACGATCACCGCATCATTGACGGCCGCGAGGCGGTGTTGTCGCTGGTCGCGATCAAGGAAGCCCTGGAGGATCCAGCCCGGCTGCTGCTCGAGGTCTGACGGCTCGCGATCCGGAACTGAAGGGTGCCGGGCATGTTGCCGGGCACCATAAATCTGGGAGGTTTTTGAATGTCTCAAGTGTTCGACGTCGCCGTGATCGGCGCCGGGCCGGGCGGCTATGTTGCTGCCATCCGTGCCGCGCAGCTCGGCCTCGCTACCGTTTGCATCGACGACTGGAAAAACGCCAAGGGGCGCCCCAGTCTGGGTGGAACCTGCCTCAACGTCGGCTGCATTCCGTCCAAGGCGCTGCTTGAATCGTCGGAGAACTTCGAGCGCGCTGCGCAGAAGTTCGCGGATCACGGCATCCGCATGCAGGGGCTGTCGATGGACGTCGCTACCATGCAGGAACGCAAGGACAAGATCGTCTCGACGCTCACCTCCGGCATCATGATGCTGTTCAAGAAGAACAAGGTGACTTCCCTGCATGGTCGTGGCCGCCTGGTCTCGGCCGGTGCAACCTACGGTGTGCAGGTGAGCGACGGCGACAAGTCCGAAGTGATCCAGGCAAAGCACGTGGTCATTGCCACCGGCTCACTGCCGCGGCCGCTGCCGATGGCGGAGATCGACAACCAACTCATCCTGGACAACGAGGGTGCGCTCGCCATGACCGAGGTGCCTCGCAAGTTGGGCGTGGTCGGTGCGGGCGTCATCGGGCTCGAGATGGGAAGCGTCTGGCGGCGGCTGGGCGCCGAGGTAACGGTGCTCGAGGCACTGCCTTCCTTCCTTGCCGTCGTCGATGGCCAAGTCGCGAAGGAAGCGTTCCGGATCTTTTCCAAGGAGCTCGGTCTCGTCATCCATACCGGCGTGACGATCGGCAGCGTGACCAAGGGCAAGGATATGGTCGCCGTCAAGTACGAGGACAAGGACGGCGGCGTACACAAAGCGGAGTTCGACAAGCTGATCGTGGCGATCGGCCGTGTGCCGAACTCGGCAAATGTCGGAGCGGAAGCCGTCGGACTCAAGGTCGACGATCGCGGGTTTGTCGAGGTCGACGACTATTGCCGCACCAACCTGCCGAACGTGTACGCGATCGGCGACGTCGTGCGCGGTCCGATGCTTGCGCACAAGTCATCGGAGGAGGGCGTCGCCGTTGCCGAGCTGATCGCGGGTCAGAAGGGTCATGTCAATCTGGAAACGGTGCCGTGGGTGATCTATACGTCGCCGGAGATCGCATGGGTCGGTCGCACCGAGCAGGAGCTGAAGGAGGCAAATGTCGCGTATCGCTCTGGCATGTTCCCGTTCACGGCCAATGGTCGCGCGCGCTCTCTTGGTGAGACTGACGGCTTCGTCAAGATTCTCGCCGATGCAGAGAACGACCGTATCCTGGGCGTTCACATTCTCGGCCCCTTTGCCTCGGAACTCATCGCGGAGGCAGTCATTGCGATGGAGTTCGGCGCCAGCGCCGAGGACATCGCGCGCAGCGTGCATGCCCATCCGTCGCTGTCGGAGGTGATGCACGAAGCGGCGCTCGCGGTCGACGAACGTAGCCTGCACATCTGATGGTCGACGCAGCGATGGGTCGCCTCGGTTCCCAGCAGTCAGAGGGGACGGTGGTGCCGTCGAGGCCGACGTCCGCCGGGACGGTCGGCCTGCCAGAAACGGATGGCAGTGTCGCTGGGTGGGCAAGAGGCCAGGCAGGCAGGCATGGCTTCGAACTCGACGAGGCGCAGGAGGCTGTGTTGCCGCACTTCCAGCGCTTGTTCGAAGATCTGGCGGCGGCCGAACGCACCACCAGTCCACTGCTGCGCTTTTTTGGTGGAAGCGGGCGGCGGATCAAGGGGCTCTACGTGTGGGGTGGTGTCGGGCGCGGCAAGAGCTTCCTCATGGATTGTTTCTTTGCCGCTGCTCCCATCAAACGCAAGCAGCGGCTGCACTTCCACCGCTTCATGCAGGACGTCCACCACGAACTGGCGAGCCTGCAGGGTCAGGAGAACCCGCTCTCGGTAGTCGCGAAGCGACTCGCACGCACGACGAAGCTCCTTTGCCTGGATGAGTTCCTGGTGACCGATATCGGTGATGCGATGCTGATGCGTCACCTGCTGGAAGGCCTTTTCGGCGAGGGCGTCGTGCTGGTGACGACATCGAATACGCAACCCGACAATCTGTACCTGAACGGCCTGCAGCGAGGGCAGTTCCTGCCGGCGATCGATCTCTTGAAAGGTCAGGTGCAGATCCTGGAGCTGGAGGGCGGGCAGGATTACCGGCTGCGCGCCCTGGAAAAGCTTGGCGTCTATCATTGGCCGCTGTCGGAGGCGACCGAACTGCGCATGCAGGAGGAATTTATCGCCATTGCGCGCGACGGCGGAGACGTCGATGTCCAGGTCGACGTGGACGGCCGGCAGCTCGCGGCGCGGCGGGTGGCTACGGGCGTGGTCTGGTTCGAGTTTGCCGAACTCTGCCAGAAACCGCGTGGTCAGGGCGACTATATCGAACTGGCGAGACGCTTCCACACCGTGCTGCTGTCAAGAATACCGCGCATGTTCGCGGACGAGCGCGATGCGGCGCGGCGTTTCGCGTGGCTGGTCGACGAGTTCTACGATCGGCGCGTGAAGCTCATCGTTTCCGCCGAGGCGCCGCTCGAGGGACTGCTCGACCCGACCGCGGTCGGGCGTGATCTGGAGCGCACCTTGAGTCGTCTCATCGAGATGCAGAGTCACCATTATCTCGCGCAGCCGCACCTGGGATAAAATGTCGAGTTCCGGGAGCGGCGGCCGCGCAGGTTAGGGCGTTTGGCGCGCGTCGCGAAAAATCAGCGGAGTATTTCCGCACTTGTCAAACAAAACCAAGGAGGGGGATCGAAGTGGGAGACATCTACAAAGAGTTCCACCGGCGCTCGATCGAGGATCGGGACGCATTCTGGGGCGAGCTTGCACAACTCATCCATTGGCAAAAGCCCTACGACCAGGTTCTCGACTACAGCAATCCGCCGTTTGCGAAATGGTACCCCGGTGGACTCACCAACCTCTGCTACAACGCAGTCGACCGTCACGCGGCTGAACACCCGGATCGTAATGCGCTGATCTACATCTCCACCGAGGTCAACGAAGAAAAGATCTATACCTACAAAGACCTCCTGGCCGAGGTCAACCGCTTTGCCGCGATTCTGCAGGAACTCGGCGTTGGCAAGGGCGACCGCGTCCTCATCTATATGCCGATGATCGCGGAGGCGCTGTTCGCAATGCTGGCGACGGTGCGTCTGGGTGCCATTCACTCGGTCGTCTTCGGCGGCTTTGCATCGAACAGTCTCGCCACCCGCATCGACGACGCAACTCCCAAGGTCATGGTCACGACGGATGCCGGGATGCGGGGTGGCAAGGTCGTCCCCTACAAGCACCTCGTTGATGAGGCGATTCGCCTGTCTGCGACGCCTCCTGCGCATGTGCTCATGGTAAACCGCGGGCTGGACAAGGAAATGCAGCTCATTCCTGGTCGCGACGTCGATTACAAAGAGCTTCGCGAGAAGCACATGAACGCCCAGGTGCCTTGCGAATGGGTAGATTCGACGCATCCTTCATACATCCTCTATACGTCTGGAACCACGGGCAAGCCGAAGGGTGTGCAGCGCGATACAGGAGGCTATGCAGTCGCGCTGGCATCGACCATGAAATATATCTACGGCGGAAACCCCGGCGAAACCTACTTCTCGACCTCCGACATCGGTTGGGTGGTGGGGCACTCGTACATCGTTTACGCCCCGTTGCTTATCGGCATGGCCACCATCATGTACGAGGGGCTGCCGATCCGGCCGGATCCGGGCATCTGGTGGAAGATCGTCCAGGACTACAAGGTGACGGTCATGTTCAGTGCGCCCACGGCAGCACGCGTGCTTAAGAAGCAGGATCCGGCGTATCTCAAGAAGTACGACATCAGTTCACTGCGCACCCTGTTCCTGGCGGGAGAACCGCTCGACGAGCCGACGGCACGCTGGATCGCTGACGCCCTCGGCGTTCCGATCATCGACAACTACTGGCAGACGGAGACGGGCTGGCCAATTCTGAGTGCCGTCCATGGCGTGGAGAAAACACCCACCAAGTTCGGCAGCCCATCGTTCGCTTCGTATGGCTATGACGTCCAACTGCTGAACGAGACCACCGGCAAAGAGGTGGGGGCGAACGAGAAGGGCGTCGTATGCGTGGTTCCCCCGCTGCCGCCGGGCTGCCTCTCCACCGTTTGGGGTCAGGATGATCGGTTCGTGAAGACATATTTCACGATGTTCAAGGAGCCCTTGGTGTACACCACGTTCGACTGGGGCATCCGCGACAGCGACGGCTACTACTTCATCCTCGGCCGGACGGACGACGTCATCAACGTCGCCGGGCATCGCCTTGGAACACGTGAGATCGAGGAGGCAGTCAGCGCACACTCGAACATCGCAGAAGTCGCTGTGGTCGGGGTTGCCGATCAACTCAAAGGGCAGGTTCCGATGGCCTTCGCAGTGGTGAAGGACGCGACGAAGATTGCTACGCCCGAAGCGCGCAAGGCCATGGAGAAGGAAGTGTTCGAAACCGTGGACAAGGCGCTTGGCGCGATCGGTCGGCCGTCACGGGTGCACTTCATTACCCAGTTGCCGAAGACCCGGTCCGGCAAGGTGCTGCGGCGCTCGATTCAGGCCATTGCAGAAGGCCGTGATCCGGGTGACCTGACCACGCTTGATGATCAGGTTGGCATCGAGCAGATCAGAAGCGCCATGACCGCAGTTACCAAATAAGAAGAGAAGCACGCGGAACAGGAGCCCGTCGCGAAAGCGGCGGGCTTTTTGTTTGTTGGGGTGCAGTACAAAGCCGGCAAAGGGAAACCGGTCGATCTCGCGCCGTCCCGACACCGACTCGTCGCGCTACCCGCCTACAGCAGTGCACCGATGATCCATTTCGCTGCCTCGAGCAGTTGCGTTTGCGTGGCGACCACCGCGAGCATTGGGATGCCCGCAGCGACGGCGAGTTGTATCAGCGCGAAGCGGTCGACCGGAACCATTTGCAACGATAAGGCCACTTCCACGCTCGAGTTCAGATCCGCTGCCGAAGAGGCGTCGGAAGAGCCCAGGAGGTCTCCGCCGCTTTTCCCCTCCGCGATCCACTTGCGATCGAAGGCGAGATGATGCTGAGTGGCAAGGCGACCGTACTCGAGGAGCACGCGCTCGCGCACCTTGTAGAGCGGAACGCAGAATGCGAGCAAGGGGCCGACGAAACAGATGAGAACCATCACGAGCCATGCAAGCATGGCGATCCCCACGCTCTGGGCGCTATGCTGAACGTAGCTCAGTTCCTTCAGGAACAGTGACGCGACCACGCAACTCAGCGCGAAGACAAAGCCGCTGAAGACATTGGGGTAGATCGCCAGAAAGCCGAGGCCCGCCGAATGGTCTGGATGCAGGGGCCCGAGCTGGAGCGGTAGCCGGGACACGCGGAAGAGCAGCACGCTCGAAGTCGTAAGGCTCCGACTCGCTCATGCCGAGCAGCACGCGCTGCTGCGGACTCGCCCAGAATGCGTGCCGCGGGATGTCGTGCACCCACATGCCGAGCCCCGTCGCGGCGGCCGCCAGGCTCATCCGCTGTTCGCTCTCTCGCAACTCGGCCTCGGCCCGCTGCCGGACCCGGCGTTGCACGAGCAGCGCTGCGATCAGCGCCGCCTGCGCGAGCAGCAGCGCGAGAACGAGGACGATCTGCCATCGGTACGTTTCCCACAGCGTGGGCTCGCTGTACTTGAGAACGGCACCGGGAGGAAGCGCCGACTCGTCAACGCCGAAGCGGCGCAACGCGCGAGCGTCGAGGAGGTAGACGTTCGGGACGGCGGCGGGCACGGCGATCGATAGCGGTGCTTCGCCTCTCAGCAGTCGGGCGACAAGCTCGGCCGCAAGGCGGCCCACGTCTTCGAGCGGGGGCATGTAGCCGCCAACGACCCCGGTCCCGAGTGCAGTGCTGATTACGCTGTATACGGGGACGGGTGTCATGCCGAGGATCTTGACTCCAACCTGCCGGGGCACGAACCGCTGGCCGGTGCCGTCCCGCATCATGCCCCCGAAGAAGACGACGGTCTCGCGGGGCGAGCCGAGGCAGCCGGGCCAGGATCTCGGCGAGCGGCAGGCCAGCCCAGAACTCGACTGCCACACGCTGCTCGAGCGGCTGGAACTCTTTGCGAAGCATGGCTTCCCAGGCACGGTCAAAATCGGAAGTGCCCGTGATGACCACGACGCGCCGGGTCTTCGGGTGCAGCCGCAGCGCGAGCTCGAGCGTCTTTCCCGTTTCGTATCGGTTCGGAGCGCCGATCACATCCGGCGGCAGCCTGCCCGCCGCCAGCTCCCTCGCACTGACGCCCGCATGAACGACGGGAACCCCCGGAAAGAGCTCGTCCCGGTGCGCCAACAGGAACTGGAGCGCCGGCCCCCGGACGGCAACGAGCGCATCGACCCGCGTACCCGCGTACTTCTCGCGCAGAAACCTCACGAGCTGTTCGCGGTAGTTCCCCTGCGGCAGCCGGTCGAGGTCGAGGAATTCGTTGAAGATGTCGACCTGGAGGCCGAGCTGGGCTCGAAGCGCCGCTTCGAACGCCTCATCCAGTACGGCGATCCCCGGGATCAGGCGATTGTCCGCGTAGAGGACCAGCACGTTGTGAGGCGGTTCGGCAGCCAGCGTCCGTGAAGCGGCGACGACCAGAACGAGGGCCAGCGTCCATTGCCGTGACGCCAGCCTGTGGAGGAAATGCGCAACCTTCACCGCGAGAGAAACCTTGACGAAGTTCTTGGACATTGACCAAGGCGAACGGGTCAGCTTGCGACGGCTTACTGGACTTTCCTGGATCTTACTTAGCGAACGCAATTTATGGCGGAGAAGGTGGGATTCGAACCCACGGTACGGGGATAAGCCGTACACACGCTTTCCAAGCGTGCGCCTTAAGCCGCTCGGCCACTTCTCCAAGAGCGCGCGCGAGAATAAACCAGCGCCAGCTACCCTGTCAAAATCGGCGAAGCCTGCTGGGTGCCAGCGCGGGATGGCCCACACGCTATTGTGCTTGCTCTGGAAGCGGAGTGATGCTGGCGTTCGGAGGTGAGTCGGAAGGCAGTGCTGCGCATACGCCGACAAAAAAAAGGATTGCCCAAACCCTCAGGCGTTGCCCGGGGCGCCGAAGTGACCCAGCAAGGCGACTTGAACCAGCTGGGCGACTGACTTTACTTCCAGCTTCTCCATGATGTGCGCGCGGTGCACCTCGACCGTTTTGACGCTGATGACCAGGTCCTCGGCGATGACACGATTCGGCTTACCGGCCATCACACGTTCGAGCACTTCGCGTTCGCGTGGCGTCAGGGAGGCAAGGCGGTACGCTACGCGGTGCCGCTCGCTGACTCGCTGCCGTTGTTCCGCGCATCGTGCGAGACACTCGCGAACCAGAAGCAGCACCCGGCTGTAGTCGAACGGCTTTTCGACGAAATCTACCGCGCCTGCCTTGACGGCGGCTACCGCCTGGGAAACGTTGCCCTCACCGGTGACGAAGATGATCGGAATATCAACGCCACGCTCGGCCAGAAGTCGCTGCAGATCGAGTCCGGACATGTCTGGCATGCGCAAATCAAGGACGATGCAACCGGGGCGGCCGACACGCAGGGCTAGAAGGAAATCCTGGGCACAGCGAAAGGCCTGGACGGGGATGCCGTTGCTCGACAACAGCCAGTGAAAGAGGTCACGCGTAGCTTCATCGTCGTCCACGACGAAGACAGCGGGTTGTTGTTTCGCCTCCGTTGTCGAGATGTGTCCGATGGTGGCAACCCCTTGAAGGGTTAGTGAAGTTTCTGCAGAAGAAGCAATTCTAGTCGCCGACCGGCTCTCCTCCGACGCGTCTGACGGGCGGGTCAGGGTATGGCGGCCGGGGGTGACGGGACCCAAGACAGGGGAATCATCACCGGCAGTGTGGCTGTCACGTATCGCTGGGCGAGATTGCATCGACATTCAGTATTTCACACGAGCCTGGAAGGTCTTTTGCGCCGCGTCACGCGCATCCTTCAATGTGCACACACCCTTCTCGGCAAGCAGTGGAATCATCTTGAGGAACGCTTCACCGGTGACAATCGCATCGCCCAGGGCGGTGTGACGGCCGATGACGTTGATGCCGAGCCGCTCGGCAATGGCTTCAAGTTGGTGCGACTGTAAGTCCTTGTGCAGCACCGCCGACAGTAGAAGCGTGTCGAGTACCGGCTGCGTGAAGCGCACGCCCGTCGATGCCTCCTTGAGCTGCAGGAAACGCATGTCGAAAGCGGCATTGTGCGCGACCAGAACCGTGTCTTCGCAGAATCGGTGAAACGCTGGCAGCACCTGGTCGGCGGTCGGATGCGACTCGAGCATCGCCGGAGTGATGCCCGTGATCTTGATTGAATCCGCTGACATCGGCCGGCGCGGATTGATGAAATGGTCGAACGCGTCCTGCTGCAGCAGACGGCCGTTCAGGATTCGCACTGCGCCGATCTGAATGATCTCGTCCCCCTCCGACGGTTTCAGGCCCGTGGTTTCGGTATCGAACACCGTAAAGGTGAGGTCGGAAAGCAAACGGTCGTCGAGTTCGTGCGACTGCCCCGGTTGATGGAAGAGATCGAAGTCGTAGTACTCGGGGCGACTTGCGACGGGTGCCGATCCCGCCCATGCCTGCTCGGCTTCCGCCAGGGGCAGCAGGAGCCGGAAGCAGGAGGTCATCCGCGGTCGATCGAACTGGTAGAACGCCTCGCCACCGTGGCGCGCCACGACGTCGTTCAAGGTGAGCGGACTGGCGAACCCTCCGGCCGTGAACGGATCGCTTTCCAGGGCAAGAATGGTATCGACGGAAAGAAAGCCGCCCGACCAGAGCAGATCAAGTTGTGCGAGCCGCGCCTCGCTGCGCAGGCGAAAACGCAGATCGCGGATACGGATGTCCTCGCGCAGCCGGGTCGCGAGGTAGGTGATCGCCTGCACCAGGGTGTAGCTGTCGACCTGCAACCACAACAGGGGGGCGACGTCCTCGGTGTTCGTGCGCAGGTCGAGACGGCTCTCGACACTGCGCTGCACCGCCGAGATGAGGTCGCTGCCCAGCATCGGCTCGAGCCGTGCCCGACTCTTCACCGCGCTGGCGTAATCCGCCTCGTTCTGATCGAGCAGGCCGCTCAACTTGCCGGCTTCGTCGCTGATGATCTGCGTGAACTGAGTACGCCGCCCCGGATCCATCTCCGGAAAGGTAAGCATGTTTTCGACGGCCGCGCGGATGGTGGCAAGCGAAGCCCGTGTGCCTTGCGTCAGCGACTGCAGCATCTCGTCGCGCTGGCCCTCCGTCTCGACAGAGCGCTTGATGTCTTCGACGGTAAGCACGAATCCTGAAATCTCGCGCTCTTGCCCGAACACCGGCACCATCTGCGCGCGCACCAGGGTCCCGCTGGGGGATGTGGCGACGAAATTGGACAAGGGTCGTGCGTCGCCCTGGTCGATGCGGTAGCGCACGTTCTCCAGCGCATGCACGACGAGATTGCGGTCGATCACCCCGAACACCGATCGCCCAAGACCGACAAGCCCTGACAACGCCGAGTCATTCCGGCCCTCTGTGCTGCCGGACAGGAGTTGCTTCGCGCGCTGGTTGTAGAGGAGGATGCGGCCCTCGACATTGCAGACGAGGACGCTCTGGGTCAGCTCGGACATGAGCGCGGCCAGGCGGTTGCGCTCTTCTTCGAGTCCCGCGTTGGCCTGTCGGATGCGAGCCTCGACATCCCGCTTCAGTTCTTCGTGGCGCTCGGCGAAGGTGTTGACGATGCGCACGAGTTCCTGGCTCTCCGCCGTTCCGGCGACCTCGACCCGATGTGACGGGTTGGCCGTGAGTTGAATGCGGGCGCCCTCGATCAGTCGCAGCAGCGGTGTGACTTGTGCACGCACGGCGAGCCGCGCCACCAATCCGGTCACCACCAGGAGCGCGAGGACTACGACCAATCCGAGTCCGAACGGATCCTCGATCGAAGCGAGAACCTGCCGCCAAACATCCTCGGCCATCGCCTGCGCGAGCAGACCGAGTACGCAACCCAGAATGACAACGAGACCGATGAACAACCCGGCCCAGAGAGAGGCGAACTTCGCCTTCGGCGTCATGCGGCCTCGCTGAGCAGCCGCTTTACCTGTTCGAGCAGGTCCTGCGTCGAAAACGGCTTCGTGATATAGGCATCAGCGCCCAGCGCAAGCCCCTTCGCGACCTCGATGTCGCGCCCCTTGGCGGTGATCATGACCACCTTCATGGCGCTGACTTCCGGGTTCTCGCGAATCTTCTGGCACACCTCGTAGCCGCTTTTCAGTGGCAACATGATGTCCAGCAGAATCAGGTCCGGGCGGAATTCACTCGCGAGACGAAGCGCTGCCTCGCCATCGCCTGCGGTCTTGACCTCGTACCCGTTGCGCTGCATCAGGAACTCGAGCGAGATGACGATATTGGGTTCATCGTCCGCAATCAGAATCTTCTTGGCCATCCTTTCCTCGTTTGGTTTTTCTCTAAGGCGTGTGCCATGGATGGTGTGGCGATCGCCTTCGACTGCTCCTCCTGCAACGGCAGCGCGAAGGAGAAGGTCGCGCCGCGGCTGAGGCTCGCTCTCCACCCACAGTCGTCCGCCGCAATGACCGATGATCTCACGGCAAATGGGAAGCCCGAGCCCTGTGCCCTGCGGTTTGTCGGTGAAGGTATCGCCGACCTGGCGGAACTTCTCGAAGATGATCTCCTGGTCCTTCGGGCTGATGCCGATGCCATTGTCGGCGACGTCCACCCTCAGGCGGGACTCGCTCCTGTCGGAGTGTGACCGCGTACGCGCCCGGCTTCACGGCTGCAGAACTTGCTCGCGTTCGAGAGCAGATTGATCATCACCTGGATCAGACGATCGCGGTCCGCCGGAATGGTCGGCACCGCCGCTGGCAGTTCCAGGTCGAGCGCGATCCCGCGATCGCGATAGAGCTGGCTCGTGGCCGCCACCGACTCCTCTATCACCTCGCGCAGATCGACGTCGACGACGTGCCACTCGGCCTTGCCCGACTCGATCTTGGCGAGATCCAGCACCTGATTGATGAGGCGGGTGAGGCGTTCGGATTCCTTGATGACGATCGTCAGAAAGCGCGTGCGCTCGGCTGTGTCGAGATCGGGGTTGTCGCGTAGGATCTCGGAGAACGCGCGGATCGACGTAAGCGGCGTGCGCAACTCGTGGGTGACGGTGGAGATGAAGTCGTCCTTGAGACGATCAAGCTCCTTCAGGCGCTCGTTGGCTGCCCGCAATTCGGTGGTGGCAGCCTCCAGCTCGCGCGATTTTTCCTCCAGTCGGTGGCTGTAGGCGATGACCTGCGACGCTTCGTCGAGGATGCTCATGACCTCGTCGAGGCCGATCGGCTCTTCGTCGACCACCGATGCCACCATGGCCCGTGCCGATGCTGCTCCGATCGCGCCGGCGAGCTGCGTTTCGGCGAAGTGCACCAGCTCCGCATCCGCCTTCAGTTTCTGTTTGGATGAGGTGCCTTGCCGGAGGGCGTAGGCGCCGAATGCCTCGTGTGCCCGCGCGGGTCCAAGAAAGCGGCCGAGCAGTTCTTCCAGGGCCGCCACCGACGCCGTTCCCCGCCAGAGCCTCGCCCATTCCGAATTGGCATTGCGGTCGAGCGCATCGACGAAGAGCGAGGCCTGGCGGTGTTCCTCCACGCTCTGGCGCCCGAGCAGAGAAACCGCCACGTAAGCGCCGATGTTGAAGAACATGCTCCAGATCATGGCGTGCGTGGTCTGATCGAGGCCGTCGAGACCCAGAAAGTGCAGCGGCCGGAGCAGGGCGATACCGAACGGTCCGTCCTGGATCAGGGAAAGCGGAAGCCATCCCGATTTCGCGATTGCCGGGATGAGCAGGGTGTAGATCCATACCGCGAAGCCGGCAGACATCCCCGCCAGGGCGCCCGCACGCGTACCGCTCTTCCAGAAGAGGCCGCCGAGCAGCGCCGGTGCAAACTGGGCGACCGCCGCAAAGGAAATCAGCCCGATCGAAACCAGGGCATAGGCCTCGCCAGCCAACCTGAAATACAGATAGCCGAGCAGCAGTATGGCCACGATGGCGCCGCGGCGCACGGCTAGCAACAGCCGCGAGAGGTCTCGCACTTCGTGCAAGCCGAGTGCGCGCCAGCGCAGCAGTACCGGCATGACGAGGTCGTTGCACACCATGGTGGAAAGGGCGATGGTCTCGACGATCACCATGCCGGTGGCGGCCGACAGTCCGCCGACGAACACCAGCAGCGCGAGACCTTCCCATTGCTCCGCCATCGGCAAGGTCAGTACGAACGTGTCGGGATCGACATGGCCACCCGGAAAACGCAGGAGACCGCCGATTGCGATCGGCAGCACGAAGAGATTGATCGCCAGCATGTACAGCGGAAAGAGCCACATCGCCTTGGCGACGTACTTCTCGTCGACGTTTTCCACGACCGCCACTTGGAACTGCCGGGGAAGAACCAGGATGGCCAACATCGAAAGAATGGTGAGCCAGACCCAGCTCGCATAGCTGTTGCCGTCGGTCCCCATCTGTGGGGGAGCCAGGAGCCGCGCCGTCTGCGCGTCGATGGCGGTGCGCTGGAAGAGATCGCCCAGGCCATCATAGAGAACGAAGGTCACGAAGAGGCCGACTGCCAGGAACGCGACCAGCTTGACCATCGATTCGACGGCAATCGCCGCCACCATGCCTTCGTGCCGCTCCGAGGCGTCGAGATGTCGCGTGCCGAACGCGATCGTGAAGGCCGCGAGCAGGAGGGCGACATAGAGGGGGGTGTCGGAGAAGAGGGGAGTGGCGCCCATGGTCGTCGGCATCACGATCTGCGGGTACTGCGTCACGATCGTGAAGCTCGTCGAAATGGCCTTGAGCTGCAGCGAGATGTAAGGAACGATGCCGATGACGGCGATGACCGTCACCAACCCTCCGAGCAGCGCGCTCTTGCCGTAGCGGGAGGCGATGAAGTCGGCGAGCGAAGTGATGCGGTAGGCCTTGGAGATTCTTATGAGCTTGCGCAGCACGACCCACCACAGCGCCACCATCAAGGTTGGACCGAGATAGATCGGCAGGAAGCCGATGCCGGTGGCAGCGGCGCGCCCGACGCTGCCATAGAAAGTCCACGCGGTGGCGTAGACCCCCAGCGACAGCGAGTAGATGTACGGGTTGGCGATGATGCTGCGCCCGCGGTCGGCGCGGCGGTCGGCGAAGGACGCGACGGCGAAGAGTCCGCCGAGATACGCGAACGACACCAGTACGATTACCCAGCCCTGGAGCAATCGATCCTCCCTACCTGCGCGCCGCTGCTACTGGGACCTTTCGGCGACCAGCGCGAGCATCAGCACCAGCACCGCCCAGGCGATGAAGATGTAGGCGTAGAGGAGGGGGACCCCGAAGAGCTCGCCGCGGGTGTTGAAGAGATACAGAAAGGGGTAGTTGAACGCCGCACAGCCGAGCAGAAAGACGGCCACGAAACGCTGCCCCTTGATCCCCGATCTGATCATTGCTCCTCCAGGTGGATCCTATCGTCGACCGTAGGTTCGCGTCCGGTCGCTCGTTGTTATTTCGGGGTGGACGGAGAAATTATGCCACGCGCCGAGACTGTCCGGTGTTCAGGCTGGGGCAGGCGCGCTGCTGTCGAGCCACGACGCGAGCCCCTGCGCGTTGAGGGTGATGTCCATGCCGAGCACCTCGAGCAGCGCTTCGTGACTCAGCGTGCAGCCGTGCGCGCGAACATGGTCGAGCAACAGTTCACGCACGCCGTCCTCGAGCAGTCGATCACGCTCTGCCCCCGCGTCCTTCAGCCGCAAGCCCAGCGCAACGTGCGCGTCGAGTTGCCGATGCAGATCATCGGCGAGGCGACCCACATGGCCGACCCGCGTGTAGTGGGTGAGGAACATGTGGGACGGTTCGTAACTCATGAGGCGATTGATCGTCGCGTGCGCTGCCAGCGGATCGAACTGCGTGGGCGTGGTCGTGGGGAAGATGCACTCCTCGTCGCCGACATCGAGTTCGCGGTAGGAGATCCCGAAACAGTCACCGGTGAAGAACGACGCGCTGCGCTCATCGTAGATGCAGTGGTGGTGACGCGCGTGACCGGGCGTGTCGAGAAACACGAACGGCCGTCCGTTCAGTTCGAGCACGAACTCGTCACGCGTCTCGATCACGCGCTCGGCAGGAATCGGAACGATGTCGCCGTAGTCCTCGCGAAACACGGCTTCGCCATAGACGGCCTGCGCGCCGGCGACGAGCTTCGCAGGATCGATCATGTGGCGCGCGCCGCGCGGGTGAATGACGACTTCGGCGTTGGGTAGATGGCGCAGCATCGCGCCTGCACCGCCGGCGTGGTCGAGGTGGACGTGGGTAAGAATCAGATAGCGAACGTCGGCGGTCGAAATTCCCTTCGCTGACAGCGCGGCGAGGACGTTAGGTATCGAATGATTGGTGCCGATGTCGATCAGCGCAGCTGCGCGACCTTCGCGCAGGAGGTGGATCGAGGCGAGCAGAGGGCGCTTGAACCCGGCATCAATTGCGCTGATGCCGTGGTCGAAGTCGCGGTCAGGTGCAAAACGCAT
Source organism: uncultured beta proteobacterium (assembly GCA_963719715.1). Lineage (GTDB taxonomy): Bacteria > Pseudomonadota > Gammaproteobacteria > Burkholderiales > JAEUMW01 > JAEUMW01. The sequence goes on along the minus strand of CAVRDD010000038.1, from coordinate 90,897 downwards.
GGCGGCGGGCACAAACGGCGCGCAGGCGGCAGGCCCGGTCAGTGCCGGACCTGCCGCCTGCTTTGGCGGTTGTGAAACGGACCTAGGAAGCCGTCGACTTGAGCTGCTCGAGAATCGCGGGATTCTCGAGAGTCGACGTGTCCTGCGTGATGTCTTCGCCCTTTGCGAGCGAGCGCAGGAGTCGGCGCATGATCTTGCCCGAGCGCGTCTTCGGCAGGTTGTCGCCGAAGCGGATGTCCTTCGGTTTCGCGATCGGGCCCGATCTCGTGTCCGACGTGGTTCTGCAGTTCCTTCACGATACTTCGCGGCTTCCTCGCCCGTCGGCCGCGCGCGCTTCAACACGACGAAGGCGCACGATCGCCTCACCGGTGAGATCGTCCGGGCGACCGACCACCGCGGCTTCCGCCACCATGCGGATTCGCCACCAGCGCGGACTCGATCTCCATCGTCCCCATGCGGTGACCCGAGACGTTCAGCACGTCGTCGATGCGGCCCATGATCGTGAAGTAACCGGTCTCCTTGTCCCGGATCGAGCCGTCGCCGGCGAGATAGAGCGTGCCGCCGAGTTCGTCCGGGTAATACGACTTCTTGAAGCGATCGGGATCGCCGCAGATGTTGCGGATCATCGCAGGCCACGGGCGCTTCACGACGAGGATGCCGCCCTGGCCATTCGGAACGTCGTTGCCGGTCTCGTCCACGATAGCCGCCTGGATGCCGGGGAAGGGCAGCGTGCACGAGCCCGGCACGAGCGGTGTGGCGCCCGGCATCGGGGTGATCATGTGGGCACCGGTTTCGGTCTGCCAGAAGGTGTCCACGATCGGGCAACGTGTCGCCACCCGACGTTCTCGTAGTACCACATCCACGCCTCGGGGTTGATCGGCTCACCCACCGTTCCGAGCAGCCGCAGACTGGACATGTCGTACTTCTTCGGATGCACCGCAGGGGTCGAGTCTGCCGCCTTGATCAGCGAGCGGATGGCGGTCGGTGCGGTGTAGAAGATGTTGACCTTGTGATTCTGGATCATCTTCCAGAAGCGTCCCGCGTCGGGGTAGGTCGGCACGCCCTCGAACACGACCTCGGTTGCACCGCAGGCGAGCGGGCCGTAGGCAATGTAGGTGTGCCCCGTCACCCAGCCGATGTCAGCGGTGCACCAGAATACGTCGGCTCGGCTTGATGTCGAACGTCCACTTCATGGTAAGGACCGCCATCAGCAGATAGCCGCCCGTGGAGTGCTGGACACCCTTCGGCTTGCCGGTCGATCCGGAGGTGTAGAGCAGGAACAGCGGGTGCTCCGCGCTGACCCAGACCGGATCGCAAGTGGTCGGCTGATTCTTGATCGCGTCATGTACCCATTCGTCGCGACCTGCCACCATCTTGCATTCGGCCACCGGTGCGTTTGACCACCAGCACGCTCTTGCAGGATGGGCACTCGGCCTCGAGCGCTTCGTCCGCGATCGGCTTGAGCGGCAGCGCCTTGCCGCCACGGAACTGGCCGTCGGCGGTGATCAGCATGACGGCGCCGGCGTCGCGCACGCGGTCGCGCAGCGACTGCGCCGAGAAGCCACCGAACACCACCGAATGCGTCGCGCCGATGCGTGCGCAGGCCTGCATGGCGACGATCCCGTCGATCGTCATCGGCATGTAGATGACCACGCGGTCACCTTTCTTCACGCCCTTGGCCTTGATCGCGTTCGCGAGTTGGCAGACGCGCGCCAGCAGTTCCTTGTAGGTGACGCGGGTGACTTCGCCGTTGTCCGCCTCGAACAGGATGGCGACCTTGTCGCCGTTTCCGGCCTCGATCTGGCGATCGAGACAGTTATAGGAGACGTTAAGTTCGCCGTCCTCGAACCACTTGTAGAACGGTGCTTCCGACTCGTTCAGGACCTTGGTGAAGGGCTTGTGCCACGAGATATGTTCCAGCGCGAGCTTGCCCCAGAACCCCTCGTAGTCGTCCTCCGCCTGCTGCATGAGGGCGTTGTACGCCTCCATGCTGGGAATCGCTGCGTTCTTTGCAAATTCCGCGGGCGGCGGGAAGATCCTGCTCTCATGCATCACAGACTGAATTGCCGTCGACATGCTCACTCCTCCACGTGTGGGAAATCAGGCGACTTCACTGGGCCTACGCTTCCAGCCCTCGAATTTTTCCTTGCCAGCTGGCATACGGGCGCCACGGAATGGGCAGCGACGGGCCGATTTGTATCGGGTATGCGTCTGTTTTTCGGCAATCGATTGTAGCACCGCGCAAGGTCGAGTCAAGCAAGCCGGGGAAACCCCGACTTGGGTGTGGAGTTCGTCAGGGTTTTCCGGTAATAATGATCGCCCATCGCGTGCAAATGTCGTACGGTGCGGTCGCAGCAGTTGCACGATATCGTTTTCAAAGTTCGGGCGGGCCTCCCCGCATTGCATGGTAGTGAACTTGGTCAGGTCCGGAAGGAAGCAGCCACAGCTATTCTCTGCAAGTGCCGGGGGTCGGGCTCGCCCCCCCAATTTTCTTACGATCAGCTCCGAGGAGAGCCCGCGCCATGAAGAAACGCCTGACCGCCCTGGGTTGTGTGGCGGCGTTCGTTGCCGGCGCACCGCATGCGGCGGCGGAACGCTTTGGCGGTTCGTTCCTGTACGGCTGGAGCAACGACAGCAATACCGATGTAGACATGTATCAGGGTGGCGCCCAGTATGACTTCGGCGTGCAGTGGCTGCCGCTCGGCAACTGGCACCTGGGTGCCTACGCGGAGTTTACCGTCGGCTACTGGGACAATCAGAGTCCGCGCTCGACGCACGCCAGCCTGTGGGACGTCGGCTTGACGCCGGTACTGCGCATCCAGCAGACCGACAAGAGCATGATTTCGCCGTTCCTGGAAGCTGGGATGGGTGTTCATTACCTGTCCGAGACGTCAGTTAGTGCAGATCGCCGCTTCGGCTGCAATTTCTCGTTCGGCGACCACGTCGGTACTGGCATCACGTTCGGGCCACGCAACGCGTTCGAGTTGATGTACCGCTACCAGCATCTTTCGAACGCCGGCATCTGCTCGCCCAACCAGGGTATCAACTTCAACGAGATCCGGCTCGGCTACTGGTTCTAGCCGGGCTTCGCCACGCGTCCGTGACCCAGGTCCTCGCCCGCAAGTGGCGTCCGCGAACTTTCGCTGAGCTGGTCGGCCAGGAGCACGTGGTTCGCGCGCTCACGAACGCGCTCGACCAGCAGCGGCTGCACCACGCCTATCTCTTCACCGGCACTCGCGGTGTCGGCAAGACCACGCTGGCGCGCATCATCGCCAAGGCGCTCAACTGCGAAACCGGCGTTAGCAGCACGCCGTGCGGGCAATGCGCTGCCTGCCGCGAGATCGAGGGCGGGCGCTTTGTCGATCTGATCGAGCTCGACGCGGCATCCAATACCCAGGTCGACAATATGCGCGAGTTGCTCGAGGGCGCGCTCTATGCGCCGACCGCGGCGCGTTTCAAGGTCTACATCATCGACGAAGTGCACATGCTGTCGCGCTCGGCGTTCAACGCGATGCTGAAGACCCTGGAAGAACCGCCGGCGCATGTCAAATTCATCCTTGCCACGACCGATCCGCAGAAGATACCGGTGACGGTGCTCTCGCGCTGCCTGCAGTTCAACCTGAAGCAGATCCCGGTGCTGCAGATCCAGGGGCGCCTGGAATACGTCCTCGGTGCCGAAAGCATCCCGTGCGACGCGCCGGCGCTGCACCTCATCGCCCGGGCGGCGCAGGGCAGTCTGCGCGACAGCCTGAGCTTGCTCGACCAAGCCATCGCACACGGCGAGGGCAAGGTGCTGGAGGCTGGCGTGCGCGACATGCTCGGTGCGGTCGATCGAAGCTACGCTTTCGATCTGCTGGAGGCACTCGCGGCAGGGGACGGTGCAGGTCTGATGGCGCAGGCCGCGGCGATCGAGAGCCGCAGTCTGTCCTTCGACGCGGCCCTGCAGGAGCTCGGGGCAGTCCTGCACAACATCGCGGTGCTCCAGCTCGCGCCCGCGGCGGCGGCGCGCGATGATCCGGATTTCCCCAGGATTGAAGCGCTCGCGCAGCGGTTCACGCCGGAAGAGTTGCAGCTCAATTACCAGATCGTCCTGCAGGGGCGGGGCGATCTCGGCGCCGCCCCTGACGAATTCGCGGGCTTCACCATGACACTGCTGCGGATGCTCGCGTTCGTCCCGGAAGCGGTTGGCGGCGGTTCCGTGCGCAACGCTGAAGCGCCGCGGGCACCGACACCAGTCACGCCGCATTCCGGAGGAGGCGCGAAGCACGTGGCGCCACGCGCGGTGCCGGCGTCGGCAGCGGATAAACCGAGCGGCGACTTGCACATCGAGGACTGGCCCGCGTTCGTGCGATCGCTGCGCATGGGCGGGATGGCAGGTATGCTTGCGCAACACTCAGAACTTGCGGCGTGTGCCGGCGGGCGCCTCGAACTGCGCGTGCCGGAGGCGCACAAGCACCTGATGGAGAAAGCCTATCAGGAGAAGCTTCGCGCCGTCCTCAAGGACCGCTTCGGGAGCGCCTTGCGCGCTGTCGAGATCACCGTCGGCAGCGCCGGTGGCAGCACCCCGGCCGAACTCGATGCGCGTGATCGGGAGGCGCGGCAGGCGGAGGCGATCGCGGCGATCGAGGGCGACCCATTCGTGCGCGAACTGGTCGAAGACTTGGGCGGGCGCATCGTACCGGAGTCCATCCGGCCGCTGTCGTGACGCGCCGTCCTACCGTATGAGGAATCGAAGATGATGAAAAATCAGCTCGCTGGACTGATGAAGCAAGCCCAGCAAATGCAGGACAATATGAAGCGCGTGCAGGAAGAGCTTGCATCCGTCGAGGTCGAGGGGCAATCCGGCGCCGGTCTCGTCAAAGTGGTGATGACCTGCCGCCACGACGTGAAACGGGTGTCGGTAGATCCGAGTCTCCTGAGCGACGACAAGGACATGCTCGAAGATCTCATCGCCGCGGCCTTCAATGACGCCGTGCGCCGGGTGGAAACCACGACCCAGGAGAAAATGGGTGGCTTCGCCGCTGGATTGCAGTTGCCGCCGGGTTTCAAGCTGCCGTTCTGACTATAAAAACGTCGCTGTTTCAAGGAGAAACGGTTGACCATTGATGTAACTTGTGAAGACACCCTTCAGCCTTCAGGAACTCACTGAAGCGCTGCGTTGCCTGCCCGGCGTAGGGCCTAAATCGGCTCAGCGGATGGCTTATCACCTGCTCCAGCGCGATCGCGAGGGCGCGTCTCGCCTGGCGCAGTCACTGGAGCACTCGCTGCAGCGCATCCGCCACTGTGATCGCTGCAATACCTTCACCGAGGAACCGGTCTGCAGCGTTTGCGCGAGTCCCGGTCGCGACGCTTCACTGCTGTGCGTCGTCGAGACGCCTGCCGATCTTCTGATGATGGAGCAGGCGCAATGCTACCGCGGGCTGTATTTCGTTCTGATGGGACGACTGTCCCCGCTGGATGGCATCGGGCCGCGCGAGCTTCACCTCGACCGGCTCCTGCAACGAGCGCAGGAGGAAGTGGTGCACGAGGTCATCCTGGCAACCAACTTCACGAGCGAGGGAGAGGCTACGGCGCACTATCTCGCGGAGGTGCTGCGCGCGCGCGGGCGAACCGTCACCCGCATCGCGCAGGGCCTGCCTGTGGGAGGTGAGCTCGAGCACGTGGACAGCGGAACTCTGGCGCAGGCGGTGCTGGAACGGCGGCCCGCGCCGTGACTGGGCGGCCAGGTTCACCCAGGCGACGGTCGACGACAGGGTGGCGGCGCAGCGCGGCGCCGCACCCGCAGGACGCAACAGCACTGGAGCCGTCGCCAGGCCCCGTGTCCCTTGGGGAACGCCTGCAGAAAGTTCTCGCGGCGCTCGGACTAGGTTCGCGTCGCGACATGGAAACGTGGATCAGCGCCGGTCGACTCACTGTGAACGGCGTTACCGCCACGCTCGGTACCCGTGTCGCACCCCACGATCGCATCGTCCTGGATGGGCGGGAACTGCGGCAAGGCCGGCCGGCGTCGGCGCTGCCGCGCGTTCTGCTCTACCACAAGCCCGAGGGCGAGATCGTGAGCCGCGACGACCCGGAAAAACGGCCCAGTGTGTTCGACAGCCTGCCGCCGGCACGCGGGAGTCGCTGGCTCAACATCGGCCGTCTCGACTTCAATACCAGCGGGCTGCTTCTCTTCACCACCTCGGGCGATCTCGCCAACCGCTTCGCCCATCCACGCTTCGAGCTGGACCGGGAGTACGCCGTGCGCACGCGCGGCGAAGTGACGCCAGAGCAGCGCACGGCGCTCCAGCAGGGGGTCGAACTCGACGATGGGAGCGCGCGCGTCGAGTCATTCGAGGACGGCGGCGGAACCGGTGCCAACCGCTGGTACCGGGTGGTGCTGCGCGAGGGACGCCACCGTATCGTGCGTCGCCTCTTCGAGGCGATCGGCCATCCGGTAAGTCGGCTCATCCGCGTGCGCTTCGGCCCCGTGTCGCTGCCGCCGCGGCTGCGGCGCGGGCAGGCGCACGATCTCACGTCGCAGGAAGTCACGGCGTTGCTGCGCGCTCTCGGCGAACCACTGCCGGAGGGGGCCGCTACGCGCCAGGGAGATCGGCCCGACCGACCACGAAGACCCGATCCTCGCCGCCGCTCGTCTCCGGCCAGGCCAGCGGCAGCTGCGGAAAAGCCGCCTCGACGCAGTCGCGGTTCTGGCCGACCTCCACCACGAGGAGGCCCTCGTCGGTAAGGTGCACGGCCGCCTCGTTGACAATCCGCCGCACCACGTCCATGCCGTCCACGCCGCCGGCGAGCGCCAGCGCCGGCTCGCGGCGGTATTCCCACGGCAGCGCGGACATCGCGGCATCGGTCACGTAGGGCGGGTTGGAGACGATGAGATCGAAGCGACGCTCCGTCAGCGCCGAGAACACGTCCGATACCACCAGCTCGACACGATCGTCGAGAGCGTGGTCGGCGACATTGCGCGCGGCAACCGCGAGTGCCGCCGTCGAGACATCGGTCGCGACCACTGAAGCTTCCGCAAAGCAGGACGCCAGCAGCACCGCAAGACAGCCCGAACCGGTACAAAGATCAAGAGCGCTGGATACCGTCGCGGCTGCGGGCAGCCACGGTGCGAGCCGCTCGCGCACGAGTTCCGCAATGAACGAGCGCGGCACGATGACACGCTCGTCGACGTAGAAGCAGAACTCACCGAGCCACGCCTCGTGGGTGAGATACGCAGCGGGACAGCGCTCGACCACGCGGCGCTCCACCAAGTCGAGCACGCGCCCCAGTTCGCTTCGCGTGAGGCGCGCATCGAGGAACGGGTCGAGGCGGTCGAGCGGCAGATGCAGCGTGTGCAGTATGAGGTACGCAGCCTCGTCGAACGCGTTGTCGGTGCCGTGCCCGAAGGTGAGTTTCGCCTCGGTGAAGCGGCTGACCGCAAAGCGCAGGACATCGCGCAACGTGTGCAATTCAGTGCGGGCCTGCAAAAACATAGCGCCGCGGCCTTGTCAGTCTTGGACGACGAGCAGGTTGACGAGCGTCTCGTAATAGACTTGGTGGAGGCGCTCGATCTCGTCCACCCGAACGCACTCGTTGATCTTGTGGATGGTCGCGTTGACCGGCCCGATCTCGATCACCTCCGGACTCCATGTTGCGAGAAAGCGCCCGTCCGAGGTGCCGCCCGTGGTGGAGAGTTCGGGCCGAGCGCCGGTCACCCGCTCTACCGCGCTGGACACCGCCTCCAGCAGTCGGCCCGCAGCCGTGAGATACGGCTCCGCGCCCACCGTCCATTCGAGGTCATATTTGAGACCGTGGCGATCGAGGATCTGCCGCACGCGCGACCGCAATCCCTCCACCGTGCTCGCGGTGGAAAAGCGGAAGTTGAACTCGACGTCGAGGCGACCGGGGATCACATTGCCCGCGCCCGTGCCGGCGTGGAGATTCGATACCTGCCAGGTCGTTGCAGGAAAGAATTCGTTGCCCCGGTCCCATTCGGTCGCGGCGAGTTCGGCAAGCACCGGCGCCGCCTGGTGCACCGGGTTGCGGGCGAGATGCGGGTAAGCGACGTGGCCCTGGATGCCGCGCACGGCGAGCCGCCCGGTGAGCGAGCCACGGCGGCCGTTCTTTACGGTGTCGCCGAGCACGGTGACCGCCGTCGGTTCACCGACGATGCAATAGTCGGCGCGCTCGCCGCGCGCCCGCAAGGCCTCGATCACACGCACCGTGCCATCGACGGCAGGACCTTCCTCGTCGGCGGTGAGCAGAAACGCGATAGAGCCGCGATGGCCGTCGTGCTCCGAAACCAGGCGTTCGACCGCTGTCGTGAACGCCGCAAGCGAGCTTTTCATGTCGGCGGCCCCGCGACCATGGAGCATGCCGTTGCGGACCGTCGGCGTGAACGGATCACTCGCCCATTCTTCGCGCGGCCCCGTCGGTACGACGTCCGTATGGCCCGCAAACACAACCAGCGGTGCGGCCGTCCCGCGACGGGCCCACAGGTTGTCGACGTCGCCGAAGCGCATCGACTCGACCGCGAAGCCCGACGCGGCAAGCCGCGCGCCGATCAGCGCCTGACATCCCGCATCTTGGGGAGTGACAGAAGGGCGTGCAATGAGCTCGCACGCAAGATCCAGCGTTGGGGTTTGCATGGCCAATCGTGCCGATGACGACACGCGAAGTGTAGCGGAACGGGGGACGATCAGTTCCGCTGTGCCGGCACCGCCGACGCTAGACGACGTCGAGATTGAACTGGAACTCGCTCAGGTCGGTGGCGGAGGTGCGGCGGTCGGCCGAGAGCTTGTCAGCGGACGGCTTCGCCTTCGTCTCCTGAGCGGCCTCACCCTTGGCGTTGTTGATGAGCCACGAGAGGTTCGTCGGCGAGTCGGAGTGCGCGAGCGCCTCCTCCATGCTCACCACGTTGTCGAGATGCAGCTTGAGCAACGCCTGCTCGAAGGTCTGCGAGCCCGGCGACATGCTCTTCTCCATCGCTTCCTTGATCTGGTCGATTTCGCCGTTGCGCACCAGTTCGGCGATGTGACGCGTGTTGAGCAGCACCTCGACCGCTGGAATCTGCTTGCCCTCGCGGCCCTTCACTAGGCGCTGCGATATCACGCAGCGCAGGCTGATGGACAGGTCCATCAGCAGACTCTCGCGCAGGTCGCGCGGGAAGAAGCTGATGATGCGGTTGAGCGCGTTGTAGCTGTTGTTCGCGTGCAGGGTGGCGAGGCACAGATGGCCGGTCTGGGCGAAGACCAGCGCGTTCTCCAGCGTTTGCCGGTCGCGGATCTCGCCGATCATCAGCACGTCGGGAGCCTCACGCATGGCGTTGATGAGCGCGCTTTCGAACGACTTCGTGTCGATGCCGACCTCGCGCTGGTTCACGATGCTCTTCTTGTGCGTGAAGATGAACTCGACCGGATCCTCGATGGTGAGGATGTGCCCGGTCTTGCTGCGATTCCGGTGCTCGAGCATGGAGGCGAGCGTGGTGGACTTGCCTGAGCCGGTGGCGCCCACCACGAGGATGAGCCCGCGCTTCTCCATGATGAGTTCCTTCAGCACGGGCGGCAGGCGCAGGTCATCCACGTGCGGCACCTCGGCGCGCACGTAGCGGATCACCATGCCCACGGAGCCGCGCTGGCGGAAGACATTCACCCGGAAATTGCCGATCTCGGACATGCGGTACGAGAAGTTCATCTCCAGCGCTTCCTCGAACTCGCGGATCTGCTCTTCCGACATCATCTCGTAGGCGATGCGCTTCACCGCCGCCGCGTCCAGCACCTGCGCATTGAGCGGCATCGCGGTGCCGTTGATCTTGATCTGGATCGGCGCGCCCATGGTGAAGAACAGGTCAGAGGCCTGCTTCTCCTGCATGAGCTTGAAGAGGGGTGTGAGAAACATCGTCTGTCAGGCGGTCGTCGCAAGCGTTTTCAGGGGCTTGCTGCGTGCATGTGCAGTGTTCGGAGGCTCGGTTCCAGTCGAGGCCGAGTCTCTGCAAGCACCATGCCACGGGGGTCGGCAGACGCCCCCGTCAAAGGCCGTGCAGTGGGGCTCAGATGCCCCGCAGAAGCTCGTTGATTCCGGTCTTGGCGCGCGTCTTGGCGTCCACCTGCTTCACGACCACGACGCAGTAGAGGCTGTGCTTCCCGTCCGCTGCCGGCAGGTTGCCGGGCACGACGACAGCGCCCGCGGGAATGCGGCCGTAGGTGACCTCGCCGGTTTCCCGATGGTAGATCTTGGTGCTCTGGCCGATGTATACGCCCATCGAGATCACCGCACCCGCCTCGACGATCACGCCCTCGGCGACTTCCGCGCGGGCGCCGATGAAGCAGTCATCCTCGATGATCGTGGGGGTCGCCTGCAGCGGTTCGAGCACGCCACCGATGCCCACGCCGCCGGAGAGATGGACGTTCTTCCCGATTTGTGCGCAGGAGCCGACCGTGGCCCAGGCGTCCACCATGGTGCCTTCGTCGACGTAGGCGCCGATGTTGACGAACGATGGCATCAGCACCACGTTCTTCGCGATGAAGGCTCCGCGGCGCGCGGTGGCGGGCGGCACGATGCGAAAGCCCCCGGCGCGGAAGTCGCGCGAGCTGTAATCGGCGAACTTCGACGGCACCTTGTCGAAATAGCTGGTGTGACCGCCCTTCATCACGCTGTTGTCTTCGATGCGGAACGAGAGCAGCACCGCTTTCTTCACCCACTCGTGAGTGACCCACTGTCCGTCGATCTTTTCGGCGACGCGCAGCCGACCCTGGTCGAGGAGGCCGATCACCTGATCCACCGCATCCTTGAGCTTCGCCTCGACGCTGCGCGGCGTGATGTTGGCGCGCTGTTCGAACGCTTCTTCAATGGCAGCCTGAAGCTCTTTCATCGTTGACCTTTCTGTCGAGTGGGGTGACGCGAGACGACGGGTATCGCGGTGCCGAGGCGCAGCGATTATAGGGGGAGCCATTCGCCAACACCAACCTCGTGCCGCAGCGTATTTTTTCAGTCAGCGGTTGCCGGTGGGCGAGGCTGCCGGGAAAGCACCGATGGCGACCGGGACGGGCGGACGCCAGCCGCGCTTGCGATGCTCCACCACGACATGGGTGAAGATGCCGCCGCGCACGTTGAAGCGTGCCGTGAGGCGCATGAAGCGCGGCTTGGTGGCGGCGACGAGATCATCCAGGATGCAATTGGTCACGGCCTCGTGGAACGCACCTTCGTTGCGGTAGGACCAGATATAACGCTTCAAGCTCTTCAGTTCCACGCACTTGCGATCCGGCACGTAGTCGAGATGGAGCGTCGCGAAATCGGGCTGACCCGTTTTTGGGCAGAGGCAGGTAAACTCAGGAATCTCCATGTGAATGGAGAAGTCGCGAGTCGGTGCCGGGTTCGCGAACGTCTCCAGATTTCGGTCGGGTTGTCGTAGCATTCTCTCGCTTCGATGACTTGAGTTAGAATCCGGGCACAAAACCTCTGACGCGTGTGTGCTCATCGCGCGGTGAGCGCCGCATGCCGCAGAGGTTTTGCATTATATCGAACGGAAAGTTACCGCCCTTGCGCCTCACCCACCTCAAGCTAGCGGGCTTCAAGTCGTTCGTGGATCCCACCCACGTGCCGCTGCCGGGTCAGATCGTCGGCGTGGTGGGTCCAAATGGCTGCGGCAAGTCGAACGTCATCGACGCGGTGCGCTGGGTGCTGGGCGAATCCTCGGCGCGGCATCTGCGCGGCGAGACCATGCAGGACGTCATCTTCAACGGCGCCGGCGAGCGCAAGCCGGCGGGCCGCGCCAGCGTCGAGATGCATTTCGACAACAGCCTCGGCAAGGCAGGCGGCGCGTGGTCGCAATACGGCGAAATCGTCGTCAAGCGCGTGCTCCAGCGCGATGGCGACTCGTCCTACTACATCAACAATCAGCACGTGCGGCGACGCGATGTCGCCGACATCTTCCTCGGCACCGGTCTGGGCGGGCGCGCGTACGCCATCATCGAGCAGGGCACCATCTCGCGCATTGTCGAGGCCAAGCCGGAGGAGATCCGCGTCTTTCTCGAGGAAGCGGCGGGTGTGTCGAAGTATCGCGAGCGCCGCCGCGAGACCGAGCTCAGGCTTGCGGACACCCGCAGCAACCTGAACCGCGTCGAAGATATCCGCCGCGAGCTCGGCACCCAGCTCGAGCACCTGGCCGCACAGGCCGAGACCGCGCAGCGCTATCAGGCGCTGCAAGCCCAGCTCACTCGCACCCGGCAGCTGCTCTGGTACGTCAAGAAGCAGGAAATCGGCAACCAGCGCACGCGTCTGCAGCGCGAGCTCGAGCGCGTGTCGGTCGAGCTCGAGGCAGAGACCGCGCGACTGCGCGACGCGGAACGGCGCGCGGAGCAGCTTCGCAGCGAGCACTACGCAGCGGGCGACGCGCTGCACGCGGCACAGGGCGAGCTGTACGAGACCAACGCCGAGGTCGCCCGCATCGAACAGGAACTCGCCTTCGTACGCGACAACTGCCAACGGACCGAGCAGCGCATCGCGTCGGTAAGTACGCGCATCGAACAGTGCCATAGCCAGCAGCAGGCGGTCGCCGCCGCCCAGCACGAGGCCGCGGAAAAGCTCGCCGTGGCAGGCGGCGCTGTTGCCGGTGCGCGAGAGAGTGCCGAGCGTGCTCGCGCCGAGTTGCCGGCGGCGGAGACCGTCTTTCGGGCGGGGCAGGGTGCGGTGGAAGAAGCTGCGCGGGCGGTCGCGGCGGCGGAGCAGACCTGGCGGGTCGAGGACACGCGGCGCGAGCACGCCGCGAAGCAGCAGGCGCAGCAGCGGGAGCGGCGCGCGCGCCTGCAGGACGAACGCGCTCGCCTGGTACATCCGCAGGCCGAGGCGATAAGCGAGCTGGAAGCGCGCATCGTCAGACCTCGACGCGACGCTGGAGCAGGCGCGGCTCGCGGCTGCTGCCGAGGAAGCCTCGCTGCCGGAGCGCGAGCAGGCCGCACGCCATGCGGCCGCGGCGCTGGAGGAGGCGACACAGGAGCTCGCCCGCATCACGGCGCGTCTACAGGCGCTGGAGCAGTTGCAAAGCAGGGTCGGCAACGGGCAGCAACTCGGACCGTGGCGGGTCCGCCACGGCATCGACGCGCTGCCGCGCCTGTGGCAGGGCATCGACCTCGAAGAAGGCTGGGAGGACGCGCTCGAATCGGTGCTGCGCGAGCGCCTGGATGCCGTGGAGATCGAGGACGTGGGTCACGCCGCTGGCTGGCTCGACGACTCTCCCCCCGGCAAGGTTGCGTTGTTTGGCGCTCGGTCGCTGCCGGCGGCGGCGTTTGTGCCGGCCGATCGCGGTCTGCCGCGCCTGATCGACTGCGTGCGCTGCAGGAACGAGGCTTGCCGCCCGCTGCTGGAGGAGTGGCTCGCCCGCGTTTACGTCGTGGATGACACCGCGGGTGCGTTCGCTGCACGCGAGCGCCTCGAACCTGGCGAGCTCATCGTCACCCGCAGCGGTCACCTCTTCACGCGCCACGGGGTCGTTTTCCACGCACCCGAGTCGGAACTGCACGGAGTGCTCGGACGACAGCGGGAAATCGAGCAACTGCGCGAGTCCGCGGCGCAGTCGCGCGTCGCCCTTGGGGAGCGCCGCAGCGCTCGCGAGCAGGCCGACGAGGCCTTGCGCCTGACGCGAGACACTCTCCAAGCCGCCCGCAAGCGGCTTGAGACGGCGCGCCAGGAGCGCCACGGTCTGCAGTTGCAGCACTTGAAGCTCGCCGAGCAGGCGGAGCGCGTGCGCAGTCGCGACGCGCAAATCGAACGCGAACTAGGCGAACTGGACCAGCAGATCGCCGTCGTACAAGCAGAAGGCGAAGCCGCCGCCGCGAACGTGGCGCGCTTCAGCGAGGCGCTCACCGTCGCGCGGGCGTGCCTCAGCGATTCCCGCGCGCAGTTCGCAAACGCCGACCAGGCGCTCGCCGCGCAGCGCACGGCGGCGCAGAGCGCGGAGCGCCAGCTGCAGGCGACCGAATACCAGCACAAGACCTGCGCCGCTCGCCTCGACGATCTCGGCGCTCAGCAGCGCATGCTGGAGGAGCAGACCGCGCGCGAGACGGCGAGCCTCGCCGAACTGGAGGCAGAGCGGTCGAACTTCGACGAGGCGCCGCTTGCCGGGAAGCTGCAGCAGGCGCTCACCGTGCGCGCGGCGCGCGAGCACAGCGTGGGCGAGGCGCGGCAGGCGGTCGAGACCGTCGAGGTCAACCTCAAATCAGCGGAAGAAGAGCGGCTCGCCTCGGAGCAGAAGCTCGACCCGCTGCGCGAACGCATCAACGAGGTGCGGCTCAAGGAGCAGGAAGCGCGGCTAAACGAGGAGAGCTTCCAGCAGCAGCTGGATCAAGTGGGTGCAGACCAGGCCGAGCTCGCCGGGCTGCTGGAAAAGGGTGTGCGCTCGGGCGCGCTCAACGGCGAGATCGCCCGGCTCGAAGAGGAAATCGCAGCCCTCGGTGCAGTGAATCTGGCGGCGGTCGAGGAGCTCGATGCGGCCACCCAGCGCAAGCAATACCTCGACGCTCAGTCTGCCGACCTGAACGAGGCCATGGAGACGCTCGAAGCGGCCATCCGGCGCATCGACCGCGAAAGCCGGGAGCGGTTGGTCGCCACTTTCGATCAGGTGAACCTGCACCTGGCGGAGATGTTTCCGGCGCTCTTCGGCGGCGGCCAGGCCAAGCTCGTGCTGACCGGCGAGGAGATCCTCGACAGCGGCGTGCAGCTGATCGCCCAGCCACCGGGCAAGCGCAACACCTCGATCCAACTGCTGTCAGGGGGCGAGAAGGCGCTTTCCGCGCTCGCCCTCGTGTTTTCCCTATTTCTGCTGAACCCGGCGCCGTTCTGCCTGCTGGACGAGGTCGATGCGCCGCTTGATGACACGAACACGGAGCGCTTTTGCGCGCTATTGAAGAAGATGGCAAGCCATACGCAATTCATTGTTATCAGTCACAACAAGATCACCATGGAAGTCGCCGAGCAGCTCGTCGGGGTGACGATGCAGGAGCTCGGCGTTTCGCGAGTGGTGGCAGTGGACGTGGAAGAAGCCCTGAGGATGCAGGAGGAGGCGACGGCCTGAACCCCGATGAGTGACCTGCAGCTAAGCCTGATTATTATCGGTGTGATCGTGATTGCATGCGTCTACCTGTTCAACGTGAGACAGGAGCGACGCTTTCGCGAGCGGATGGAGGAAGCCTCTGCGGAAGTGCCGCAGGAGTTCTCGGACACCGCGGACGAACGCAGGCCGGAGCTGCCCGACGACGAGGACGAGGCGCCCCTCGAACCCTTGTACGCCGACGTGGCCGCCGAGGAGGAGGGCGAGCTCCCCCCGATCTCGCAGGAACCCTGGTACATCGCGCCAGTGCCGGCACCGGCAGCCACTGTCAAGGTGCCCGAGGTCGACTACCGGGCGGAGATCACGGGCGGCTCCCCGCTCCGAGGCGAGATTCGGGCGCGGCTGGAGCGGGAGCTCGGCGGCATCGGCAAGCCGATCCACATCGAGATGCGCGAAGGCGGCGACGGACCCTGGATCACCGCCGAACCGGACAGCGAGCCGGTCGGTCCGGCGCGCATCGCGCTGCAGCTCGCCGATCGTCGAGGGGCGGCCTCTGCGGCGCAGCTCGCACGCTTTCGCGAAATCGTCGACGGCACCGCCGCGGAGCTCGGAGCGAGTGTTTCCTATGGTGACGAGGCCACGGCACTGGAGCGCGCCGTGGCGCTGGACGATTTCTGCGCTGACAACGACGTAGCGATCGGCGTCAACATCATTCCGGGTGACGTCACCGGACTTTCTGGCACGAAGCTGCGCGCGCTGGCCGAATCATCCGGCTTCGTCCTCACCGCCGATGGTGCGTTTCAGTTGCTGGATGAACGCGGCGCGACCCAGATCGCGCTGGCGAGCATGGACGGGGTGCCGTTCGAGGCGAGCTCGATGAAGCACCTGCGCAGCGAAGGTGTGACGCTCGTCATCGATGTGGCGCGGGTGCATGACGGGCGCCAGATCTTCCGGCGCGTGACCGAGCTCGCCCGTCACTTTGCGAGCGCCCTCAACGGAACGGTGGTCGACGACAAGCGCGTGGCCTTGAAGCCGGCGAACCTGGACCAGATTGCAGGCCAGATCGACGACGATTCAGGGGGCGCTCAAGGCGCGCGGCATCGCGCCTGGCAGCGCGCTCGCCCTGCGCCTCTTCTCCTGATGTCCACGGCAGCGTCACGCGACATCGTTACCCGTCTGCAGGCGCTCCGGGATGAGCTCGACGCGCACAACCATCGCTACTACGTCCTCGATCAACCGTCGATCCCGGATGGCGAATACGATGCGCTGTTTCGCCAGTTGCTCGAGCTGGAGGCAACCTATCCCGATCTGGTGACGGCCGACTCGCCAAGCCAGCGCGTGGGCGCCACACCGCGTGCGGATTTTGCGACGGTCACGCATCGGCTGCCGATGCTGTCCCTCAACAACGCGTTCCGGGACGAAGACGTGATCGCATTCGATCGGCGGGCGCGCGAAGCCTTGGGCGTCGAGGAAATCGAGTACGCGGCCGAGCCCAAATTCGACGGCCTGGCGATCAGCCTTTCCTACGAGTCGGGCCGGTTCGCCGGCGGTGCCACCCGGGGTGACGGCTACAGCGGGGAGGACGTGACCGCGAATCTCAGGACCGTGCGCGCGATTCCCTTGCGCCTGCCGGATCCGCAGCCACCGCAGCGGGTGGAGGTGCGCGGCGAAGTGATCATGCTCAAGCGCGATTTCGAGAAGCTCAACGTCGATCAACGTGCGCGCGGCGAGAAGGCGTTCGCCAATCCGCGCAACGCGGCCGCTGGCAGCCTGCGCCAGCTGGACCAGAAGGTCACCGCGCAGCGCCCGCTCACCTTCTTCGCCTACGGCGTCGGCGCGGTGGAAGGCGGCGCGCAGCGCTGGGCCAAGCACGCCGATCTGCTGGACTACCTGGCGCTGCAGCGCTTTCGCGTGGCGCCGGAGCGGCGCGTCGAGCGCGGTGCCGCGGGCCTGCTCGACTATTACCGTGCTATCGGTGAGCAGCGCGCGAGCCTGCCCTACGAAATCGATGGCGTGGTCTACAAGGTGAACGACCTCAGGGATCAGGAGCGGCTCGGCTTCGTCGCGCGCGCTCCGCGCTTCGCGATCGCGCACAAATATCCCGCGCAAGAGGCGACGACCGAGGTTCTGGACATCGAGGTGCAGGTCGGGCGCACGGGCGCACTGACGCCTGTTGCGCGCCTGAAGCCGGTAGCGGTCGGCGGCGTCACGGTCACCAATGCGACGCTGCACAACGAGGACGAGATCCGCCGCAAGGACGTGCGCGTCGGCGATGCGGTCGTGGTGCGACGGGCCGGGGACGTGATCCCCGAGGTCGTGTCGGTCGTCGTCGAAAAGCGACGGGGTTCGAATCGCGTCTTCGTGATGCCAACGCACTGCCCGGTGTGCGGGTCGCGCGTCGAGCGCCTTCCGGATGAGGCCGCATCACGATGCACCGCGGGATTGTATTGCCCGGCGCAGCGCAAGCAGGCGTTGCTGCACTTCGCGTCCCGGCGCGCCATGAACATAGACGGGATGGGCGAGAAGCTCGTCGACCAGCTGGTGGAACGCGCTCTGGTGCGCGACCCGTCCGACCTCTATCGCCTGGATGCCGGGGCGCTTGCCGGGCTCGAGCGCATGGCGGAAAAGTCGGCGGCGAATGTGATTTCCGCGATCGAGGCGAGCAAGCGCACGACACTTGCTCGCTTCGTCTACGCCCTGGGCATCCGCAATGTGGGCGAGGCGACGGCAAAGGATCTGGCGGTGCATTTCGGCTCGCTCGACGCGATGATGGAAGCCTCCGTGATCGCACTCGAACGCGTCCCGGATGTCGGACCGATCGTGGCGGCGAGCATTTCGGCCTTCTTCGCCGAGCCGCACAACCGCAAGGTGGTCGACGCGCTGCGCACCCTCGGCGTGGACTGGCCACCGCCACCGCCGAGGCCGGCCGGGTCGAGCCGGGTTGATGGGCGCACCTTCGTGCTGACGGGAACGCTCCCGCACTTGAGTCGCGAGGACGCGAAGGCGCGCATCGAGGCCGCAGGCGGAAAGGTGACCGGCAGCGTGTCGCCGAAGACGCATTACGTCGTGGTCGGCGATGCTCCAGGGACGAAGTACGAACGCGCACAGGCGCTCGGTATTCCGGTGCTGGATGAGGACCAGTTGCTGGCGCTGATAGAGGGTTCAACAACAGGTTTTTGAAGAGGAATGCACATGAAGCTCGTAACAAAGGCAGTCTTTCCGGTCGCGGGCATGGGTTCGCGCTTTCTACCGGCGACCAAGGCAAGCCCGAAGGAGATGCTGCCGATCGTCGACAAACCTCTGATCCAGCATGCGGTGGAAGAAGCCATGTCGGCCGGGATCACGGAGATGATCTTCATCACCGGCCGCGGCAAGCGTGCGATCGAAGATCATTTCGACAAGGCCTACGAGATGGAGGCGGAACTCGAGGCGCGCGGCAAGCACGCGTTGCTGGAACTCGTGCGCGGCATCATCCCGAAGCACGTGAACTGCGTGTACATCCGGCAGGCCGACACGCTCGGCCTGGGGCACGCCGTGTTGTGCGCGGCCAACGTGATCGGCAACAACCCGTTCGCCGTTATCCTCGCGGATGATCTGATCGACGCCAAGCCGACCGCGATCCAGCAAATGGTGGAGATCTTCAACTATCGCCATTGCTCGATCGTGGGGGTGCAGACCGTGCCGCGCGAGGAGACGTCGAGCTACGGCATCGTGCGCAGCACTCCGATCGGCGAGGGCCTGCACGAGATCGAGGGCATCGTCGAGAAACCGAAGCCCGAGGTGGCGCCGAGCAATCTGGCGGTGGTCGGCCGTTACGTCCTCACGCCGCAGATTTTCCATCACCTGCGCACCATCAAGCCAGGTGCCGGCGGTGAGATCCAGCTGACCGACGCCATCGGGGCACTGCTGCAGGAGGAGCCGATTCTCGCCTACACCTTCAAGGGGACGCGCTACGATTGCGGCTCCAAGCTGGGTTATCTGCAGGCGACGATCCAATACGGTCTGCGCCACCCGGAGGTGCAGGAAGGGCTGCGCACGTATCTCAAGTCAATGTCTTCGCAGCTCGACTGAACCGGGGCGACCGGGAACCCTAGGACGACAAGCACGATGCCTACACCCGTGGACGCCTGCGCTGTGGCCGAGGCATGGAAGATCCTCGAGACGGCAGATGAGATCTGCTCGGCGTCTGCCGTCGCCGATGCAGTCGAGCGCGTTGCAGGGGAGATCACCGAGCGCCTGCGCGACAGCCGTCCGCTGTTGCTGTCGGTGATGGGCGGCGCGGTCGTGTTCACGGGGCATCTGCTGACGCGGCTGCGCTTCCCGCTCGATTTCGATTACATCCATGTCACCCGCTACGGGCGCGGTACCCGCGGCGGGCAGATCAGCTGGCAGGTGGGGCCGAAGGAAAGCGTGGCCGGGCGGGTGGTGCTGGTGGTGGACGACATACTCGACGAGGGCGAAACGCTCGCCGCGGTGCGCAGCCGCCTGCTGGAATGCGGCGCCCAGGCCTTCTACTCGGCGGTCTTCGCCGACAAGGACACCGGCCGAGCGAAGCCGATCAGCGCGGATTTCGTCGGCGTGCGCGTGCCCGATCGCTATGTGTTCGGTTTCGGCATGGACGTGCGCGGCGCGTGGCGCAACCTGCCAGCGATTTACGCGCTGGCCGTGGCCTGAAGGGAGTCTCGCACATGCTTGCGATCATTGGCGGCTCCGGGGTCGCCCATCTCGCCAACCTGGAAGAGACCGGTCGCCGTGTGATCCGCACGCCTTACGGCGATCCTTCGGGCGCGCTCACCTTTGGCCTCATCAACGGTCGCGAGGTTGTCTTCCTGGCGCGCCACGGCTACGGCCACACCATCCCGCCGCATCTCGTCAACTATCGGGCGAACATCTGGGCGCTCCATTCGCTGGCGGTGAGCGGTGTGGTCGCCATTGCCTCGGTGGGCGGGATTCGCGCCGATCTCGGACCCGACACGCTGGTCCTCCCTGATCAGATCATCGACTACAGCCACAGCCGCAAGAGCACCTTCTTCGAAACGGCTGAGCAGCCTGTCACGCACATCGATTTCACGTTTCCCTACACGCGGGCGCTGCAGGAGGGTTGCCTGCGCGCCGCCGAGATGGCTGGCGTTGCGCTCACGCTCGGCGGCGTCTACGGCGTCACCCAGGGGCCGCGGCTGGAGACGGCGGCAGAGATCGACCGCCTCGAGCGCGACGGCGTCGACATGGTCGGCATGACCGGCATGCCCGAAGCGGCTCTCGCGCGCGAGATCGGTCTTCCCTACGCGGCGATTGCCGTGGTCGCCAATTACGCCGCAGGACGCGGCGCGAGCCGCGACGGCATCCGGCTGGAGGATCTCCAGGGCACGCTGCAGATAGCCGTGGGGAAGGTGAAGCGCATCCTTGATTGTTTGGTGGAAGTCGATGGCGATTAGACCCGTACTCAGGATGGGGGACCCGCGCCTCCTGGTGCCGGCGGAACCCGTCCGCGAATTCGGCACCCCGGAGCTGGAAGCCCTGCTGCAGGATATGCACGACACTATGGAAGCGCTCGACGGGGCGGGACTCGCCGCGCCGCAGATCGGCGTTGGCCTGCAAGTGGTGATCTTCGGCGTCAAGCGCAACCCGCGCTATCCGGACGCCGAGGAGGTTCCATACACCGTGCTGGTCAACCCGGAGTTGCTGCCGGTCCAGCCGGAGATGGAGGAGGGCTGGGAAGGCTGCCTGTCCGTGCCGGGCATGCGCGGTCTGGTGCCGCGGTACGTCGAGTTGCGCTATCGGGGTTTCGACCAGAACAGCATGGCCATCGATCGCACGGCCTCGGGTTTCCACGCCCGCGTCGTGCAGCACGAGGTCGATCATCTGCACGGCATCCTCTATCCGATGCGCATACGAGACCTGCGGCATTTCGGCTACAGCGAGGTGCTGTTCCCCGACATGCCGGTGGCCGACGACTGAGTCCGCTCAGGACTCGAGCGCAGTCAGCAGCTCAGACTCCAGCCGCAGCGTTGTTCTCGCCTCGCGCAGCGCCTGCCCCGTCACCAGAAAGGTGTCCTCGGCGCGCTCGCCCAGAGTGTTGATCTTCGCGGTGTGAACCACCACGCCATACTCTGCAAGAATGCGCGAGATTCGCGAGAGCAGACCGGGGCGGTCGCCAGCGACGATCGAGAGCACGTGGAAGGCGCCGCGCTCGTCCGGATACAGTCCCACCGCTGGGGTGATTGGAAAGTGCTTGAGATGACGTGACAGCCGGCCGGTCGACGGCGGTTCAAGCGGGGCCTTGTGCGCCAACCGCTCGGCGAGATCGTGCTCGATGATGCTGATCACGTCGCGGTAGTGCGCTGTCCTGTTGAATATGTCCATCACCTGGAAGCTGTCGAGCGCGTAACCATGGCGCGTGGTGTAGATCTTCGCCTCGACGATGTTGTAGTTCATGCGCCCGAAAAAGCTGCAGATCTGCGCGAAAAGATCCTTTTCGTCGCGCGTGTAGATCATGACCTGGATGCCTTCACCAGCCGGCGACAGGCGCGCTTTCACCACCGACTGGCGTGTGTTCGGCCGGAAGAAGAGCTGGCGCGTGTGCCACGCGATCTCCTGCGTGTCGTGGCGCAGAAAATACGCGGTATCGAGCTTGTCCCAGAGCGCGTCCTCCGCACCGTCGGCGATCGCATACAGGCGCAACTTCGCGCGAGACTCGACCTTGCGGCGGGTGAGTGTCACGTCGATAGCCGAGCCGTTGCCCATGAGCGAGCGCTGCGTGGCCCAGAAAAGATCCTCCAGAAGCTTTGCCTTCCAGCCATTCCAGACCTTGGGACTGGTGCCCCGGATGTCGGCGACGGTAAGCAGATAAAGCGCGGCCAGGCGTCGAGGCGTCTGTACGCGGGCGGCGAAATCGCGCACCACCGTCGGGTTGGAGAGATCCGATTTCTGGGCGGTCGTCGACATGACGAGGTGATCGTGGACGAGCCAGACGACCAAGTCTGTTTCTTCGCGCGAGAGGCCATGTCGGCGGCAGAAGCGCCGTGCATCCACTCCGCCAAGCTCCGAGTGGTCGCCGCCCCGCCCCTTCGCGATGTCGTGGAAAAGCGCCGCGATGTAGAGCAGCTCGGGCTGCCGGAAGTCCGCGATCAGGCGGCTGCACAGCGGATACTCGTGCGTGAATTCGCGGATGGTGAAGCGACGCAGATTGCGCAGCACCTTCATGATGTGCTCGTCCACGGTGTAGACGTGGAAGAGGTCGTGCTGCATCTGGCCGACGATGCGTCCGAACTCCGGCAGGTAGCGCGGGAGCACGCCGCACTGGTTCATCAGGCGCAGCACGCGCACGACCGAGTGCGGCTCGCGCAGTATGGCGAGGAACAGCGCGTGATTGCGCGGGTCGCGGCGAAAGACGCCACCGATCAGGCGGCGAGCGCGGCGCAGCGCGCGCAGCGTCGCCGGCGCGATGCCCTTGAGCTCCAGGTGCTGCTGCAGGATAAGGAAGGTTTCGAGGATCGCGGGGGGTTCGCGCTCGAAGAGATCGCCGGTGCGCGCTTCGAGCAATTCATGATGGACCTCGAAGCGCTCGTTCAGCGGTACAGGCGGCGATTCCGGCGGCGGCAGGAGGCGCGCGCGCAGGTTGAGGAGCAGGATGTTGTTGAGGTCGCGGACGTTGTTGGCGGTGCGATAGAAGCGCTGCATGAGCTGCTCGCTCGCCCGCCGCGCCACGCTCTCGCGGTAGCCCAGCTCCTTCGCCAGCAGATTCTGGTAATCGAACAGGAGTCGGTCCTCGCGGCGGCCGGCGAGGTAGTGCAGGCGCACCCGCAAGCTGCGCAGGAAGAGCTCGTGGCGCCTGATCTCGCGCGCTTCGTCGGGGGTGATGAGCTGCTCGGAAGCGAGATCGTCCCACGAGCGGCCGAGATGCGCCGCGCGGGTGACCCAGAGGATGTTCTGCAGATCGCGCAAGCCCCCTGGGCACTCCTTCAGATTCGGTTCGAGGTTGTAGGCGGTGTCGTTGGAGCGGTTGTATCGCTGACGCTGCTCGAACTGCTTCGCAAGGAAGAAGCTCCTCGCATCGAGATCGCGGGAGAGGCTGATCTGCAGACAGGCGTACTGCTTGCGGCTTCCTGCCAATCGCCGCGCTTCGAGCAGGTTGGTCTGGATGGTGACGTCCTGCCCCGACAGTTCGACGCACTCGTCGACGGTACGCACGCTGTGCCCGATATCGAGCCCGATGTCCCACAGAATGCCGACGAGCCCCTCGATGTGGTGCTGGTAGCGGACCCCGCCTCCGGGCGGCAGCAGGATCAGCACGTCGATGTCCGAATACGGGTAGAGCTCACCGCGTCCGTAGCCGCCCACTGCGACCAGGGCCATGTCGGCCGGCAGGTCGAGTCCGCGCCAGATGGTCCGCAGGAGGCTGTCGACCAGTTGCCGGTGCTGTGCGAGCACGAACGAAACCGGTGAGCCGAGCATGAATGCCTTGCGTAATCCGTCGCGGCCCTCCTTCAGCACCTGCTTCCAGAGCGGTACCGAAGCCGAAGGCTTGACCACAGGAGGAGAGACGATCTCCATTCCCTACGATCCGACGAAGGCGGGAGCGGCTGGCGACCCCGTCGACCAGGTCAGCACTTCGAATCCGGTCTCGGTCACGAGGACAGTGTGCTCCCACTGGGCCGAGAGACTGTGGTCCTTGGTGACGACGGTCCAGCCGTCCGCAAGCTGGCGGATCGCCGGGCGCCCCGCGTTGACCATGGGTTCCACTGTGAATGTCATCCCCGCTTGCAGCCGCAGCCCGGTACCAGGCCGGCCGTAGTGCAGCACCTGCGGTTCCTCGTGGAAGCGGGCGCCGATGCCGTGTCCGCAAAACTCGCGCACAATGCTGAAGCCGTGCGCTTCGGCGTGGGTCTGAATGACATGCCCGATATCCCCGAGTTGCACCCCGGAACGGATCACGGCAATGCCTTTCCACATGCACTCGAAGGTGATCTCGGACAGCCGTCGCGCCTGTATCGGCGGTTCCCCGACGTAGAACATGCGACTCGTGTCGCCGTGGTAGCCATCCTTGATCACGGTGATGTCGACATTCACGATGTCGCCCGCGCGCAGTCGCTTGTCCCCGGGGATGCCGTGGCAAACGACGTGGTTGACCGAGGTGCAGATCGAGCGCGGAAACGGCTCGTAGCCCGGCGGTGCATAGTTCAGCGGGGCGGGGACGGTGTGCTGGACATCGACCATGTAGCGGTGGCAGAGATCATCGATCTCACCGGTCGTGACACCAGGTTTGACGTAGGGCGCGATGAAGTCCAGAACTTCGGCCGCCAGTTGACCGGCGACGCGCATCTTGTCGAGCTCCGCGGGACTCTTGATGGTGACGGACATTGGCAAGGGAAGAATGTCAGGCAGTGGCGAATGCGAGCCATTCTACCGGACTGCCGCCGCTGTCGCGCCGATCTGCCGCAGTCCTGCACCGGCGTTCCCGGAGGTACGAACCCTTGAGCCCGAGTAGGCGCGTCACGTATACTCTACGGTTATTTTTGTGGCGTCGGTGGCAATCCTTGGTTTCCGTCGACGCTGACTACTCACACCTGCCCGAGTCAGACGCCCCGTCATGCGGGGCGAGTCAAGGGTGCCCGCCATCGTGCGGGTGGCTGGCGGATGCAATCATCAGCCAGCGGTGCAGGTGGCGGTTCAACCCTTAACAGACGGAGTAATCGAACGTGTCAGTCACCATGCGCCAGATGCTGGAGGCGGGGGTCCATTTTGGACATCAGACCCGCTATTGGAATCCGAGGATGGCTCCTTACATCTTCGGTCAGCGAAATCGAATCCACATCATCAATCTCGAGTCGTCGCTGGCAATGTACATTGACGCGCTCAAGTACGTGCGTCAGCTTTCCTCTAACAAGGGGAGCATTCTGTTCGTCGGCACGAAGCGCCAGGCGCGTGAGATCGTGCGCGAAGAAGCGAGCCGCTGCGGCTCGCCCTACGTTGATCAGCGCTGGCTCGGTGGCATGCTCACCAATTTCAAGACGGTGAAGCAGTCCATCAAGCGCCTGCGGGAAATGGAGGCTCTGGTGGCCGATGGGTCAGTCGAGCGGATGTCGAAGAAGGAAGCGCTCTTTTTCCAGCGCGAACTCGACAAGCTGCTGAAGAGCATAGGCGGAATCAAGGATATGGATGGTCTGCCCGATGCCGTTTTCATCATTGATGTCGGCTACCAGAAGGGCGCCGTGCAGGAATCGAAGAAGCTCGCCATCCCGGTGATCGGTGTGGTGGACACGAACAATTCCACGGACGGTGTCAACTACGTCATCCCCGGCAACGACGATTCGAGTGGCGCCATTCGCCTGTATGCACGCGGCGTGGCGGACGCGATTCTGGAGGGACGCAACCAGATCATCCGCGAGATCGTGAGCGACGAGTTCGTCGAACTCGAAGAAGGCGGTGAGGAGAGCGCTCCCGCGCAGCAGTAGCGTCAGCTTGACGTTGTCGAATAGCACGCGTGCAGGCGTGATGTCTGCCGCAATGGAGATTGGGTAATGGCGGACATCACCGCATCTATGGTGAAGGAACTGCGCGAGGCAACCGGCCTCGGCATGATGGAGTGCAAGAAAGCGTTGTCGGAAACCGCTGGCGACATGAAGGCCGCTGCCGATCTGCTCAGAATCAAGAGCGGTGCGAAGGCGAGCAAGGCGGCCGGAAGGACTGCCGCAGAGGGTGTGGTGAGCGCCTGGATCGCAGCCGATGGGAAAGTGGGCGCGCTGGTGGAGGTCAACTGCGAGACCGACTTCGTCTCGCGCAACGAAGACTTCCTCGATTTCTCGCGCAAGCTCGCGGGATTGGTCGGCAAGCAGGACCCCGCGGATCTGGCTGCCGTTTCCAACCTGGAACTCGATGGAGCGACGGTCGAGTCGGCGCGTCAGGCGCTGGTGCAGAAGATCGGCGAGAACATCAGCGTGCGGCGCTTCGCACGCTTTGGCACCGGCGACACGCTCGCCTATTACCTGCACGGCACGCGCATCGGCGTGCTGGTGGACTACGCGGGCGGCGACGAGCAGTTGGGCAAGGATATTGCAATGCACATCGCCGCCAGCAAACCGCTGTCCGTATCCAAAGACGAAATCCCCGGCGAACTTCTCGCCAAGGAACGCGAGATCTACTCGGCGCAGGCAGCAGAAAGCGGCAAACCTGCAAACATCGTCGAGAAGATGGTGGAAGGCAGGATCGTGAAGTATCTCGCCGAAGTCACCTTGCTGGGGCAGCCGTTCGTGAAGGATCAGGATCTCACCATCGAAAAGCTACTCGCGTCGAAGCGTGCGCGCGTCAACCGCTTCACACTGTTCGTGGTGGGTGAGGGCATCGAGAAGAAGTCGGCGGACTTTGCGCAGGAAGTCCTGGCTGCTGCGGCGATGAAGTAATTCGTCCCGCCGCGTGCCGAAAGAAATGAGCCACCCCACTGCCGCTGAAACCCCGGCCTATCGTCGCGTCCTGCTCAAGCTGAGCGGCGAAGCGCTGATGGGGGACGATCGCTACGGCATCAATCGCGAGACCCTCGAGCGCATCGTATCGGAAGTCGCCGACGTCGCACGCATGGGCGTCGAACTCGCAGTGGTGATCGGGGGTGGCAACATCTTCCGCGGCGTTGCTCCGGCCGCAGCGGGAATGGATCGGGCGACGGCCGACTACATCGGCATGCTGGCGACGGTGATGAACGCGCTTGCGCTGCAGGACGCGATGCGCCGAATCGGTCTCGTGAGCCGTGTGCAGTCTGCCCTCACCATCGAGCAGGTGGCCGAACCCTATATTCGCGGCAAGGCCATGCGTTATCTGGAAGAGGGAAAGGTCGTGATTTTTGCCGCGGGCACCGGCAACCCTTTCTTCACCACGGACACCGCCGCAGCGTTGCGTGGCATGGAGATGAATGCGGAACTGGTGATCAAGGCCACCAAGGTCGACGGCGTTTACACGGACGACCCGAAGCACAACCCCGACGCCAAGCTCTATAAGCAGCTCACCTTCGACGAGGCCATCGTCCGCAACCTGAAAGTGATGGATGCGACAGCGCTGACGCTGTGTCGTGATCAGCGGATGCCGATCAACGTCTTCAACATCTTCAAACCGGCCGCGTTCAAGCGCGTCATCCTCGGGCTCGACGAGGGCACGATGGTGCATTCCTGATCCGGACTTTGCGGGACCCGATTCGATGATCGCCGACGTCAAGAAGAACGCAGACCACAAGATGAGCAGGACGCTGGAGACGCTCAAGGCGGATCTGGCGAAGGTGCGCACGGGGCGCGCACATACCGGTCTGCTCGATCACATTACCGTCGATTACTACGGGACACCGACGCCCATCGGCCAGGTTGCAAACGTCACCCTTATCGACGCCCGCACCATCGGCGTTACGCCGTGGGAGAAGAAGATGGTCTCGGCCCTAGAGAAGGCCATCCGCGACTCCGATCTCGGACTCAACCCGGCGACGGCGGGCGAAATCATACGGGTGCCGATGCCTGCGCTCACCGAGGAACGACGGCGTGACCTGATCAAGGTTGTCCGCCACGAGGCGGAGAACGCTCGCGTAGCCGTGCGCAACGTCCGGCGCGACGCCATCGCGCACCTGAAGGATCTCCTGAAGAGCAAGACCATCTCGGAGGACGACGAGCGCCGCGCCCAGGAAGATATCCAGAAACTGACAGACCGCTTTATCGCCGAGGTCGACAAGACCTTGCAGGTAAAGGAGTCCGACCTGATGGCGGTGTAAGCGTGAGCAGACATATCAGTTCTACCCTTTCCATCCCCCAGGTCGGGGCGGTACCCAGACACATCGCCGTCATCATGGACGGCAACGGGCGCTGGGCGAAGAACCGCTTCCTGCCCCGCGTGGCGGGTCACAAGCGAGGCGTGGAGTCCGTGCGCGCCGCCGTCAAGGGTTGCGTCGAGTTAGGTGTCGAGTACCTCACGCTGTTTGCGTTCAGCAGCGAAAACTGGCGTCGGCCAGAAAAAGAGGTGTCCGTGCTGATGCAGCTCTTCGCGCGCACGCTCGAGCAGGAAGTCGAGAAGCTGCACGAGAACGGCATCCGCTTTCGCGTGGTCGGCGATCTCGAGCGCTTCGAACCGCGGCTGCGCCAGCTGATCTCAGCGGCGGAGGCCCTCACTGCCGCCAATGACCGGCTCACGCTGACAGTGGCTGCCAACTATGGTGGGCGTTGGGATGTTGTGCAAGCCACACGACGCATGCTCGCAGCGCGACCAGAATTGCTTGACGGTGGCTTCGGTGAGACCGATCTCACCTCGTATCTGTCGATGAGTTACGCACCCGAGCCGGATCTCTTCATTCGCACCGGTGGCGAGAAGCGCATCAGCAACTTCCTCATCTGGCAGTTGGCCTACAGCGAGCTGTACTTCACCGACACCCTGTGGCCCGACTTTGACCGCAACGCGCTCGCGCGCGCAATCGAGTCCTACCGGACTCGTGAGCGCCGGTTCGGGCGCACCAGCGAGCAACTGCAAACAGCCGACGAGGTTCCGTTGGCAGTCGCCAAGCTCGGGTAAGCGGCTTCCCGTTCGCGGTAGGTCCGCGCAGCATGCTGAAGCAGCGAATCGCCACCGCCGTGGCGCTGGTTGTGCTCTTCATCGCGGCCGACTTCCTGCTGTCGACACTAGCCTGGGGTCTGTTGCTGCTGATCCCGCTTGCGCTGGGTGCCTGGGAATGGGCGTCGCTCGCGAAGTTTTCCCGGCGTGGCCGCAGCGCATTTACTGTCGTCCTGATCGGAAGCTGTCTCGCCTTGCTAAAGGCTGATCCGGCGGCAGGAAACGGCATCGGCGTCTGGATCCTCGCGTTGGCGGTCGCCTTCTGGGCGGTGGGGGTCCCGCTGTGGTTGTACAAGGGGAGGCGACTCACCTCGCCGTTGATACTCGCCCCGGTGGGCTGGCTGGTGCTGCTGCCGAGTTGGTACGGCACCGTGGTGTTGCACCGCGAGCCGGCCCTGCTGCTCGCGCTCCTGGCCGTAGTCTGGATGGCCGATACCGCGGCCTACTTCGCCGGGCGGCGCTTCGGGCGCCACAAACTCGCACCGTCGATCAGCCCGGGCAAGACCTGGGAGGGCGTAGGCGGAGCACTGGCGGGCGTGTTACTGTACGCTTGGGTTCTGGGGCATGCGGCTGTAGCCGGACTCCCCAGCGTGCGTATCGACGGCCTCTTCCCCTTGGCAGTGGGCATGACGATCCTCGGCATACTTGGCGACCTTTTCGAGTCTTGGATCAAGCGGCAGGCTGGCGTCAAGGACAGTGGGACGCTTCTTCCGGGGCACGGCGGCGTCCTCGACAGGATCGACGCGCTGACGGCAGCCGTCCCGCTTGCGGCCCTTTGGCTCCTCCTCGATCGATAAACCAATGGCTGCCGTTCAATCCCTCACCATTCTCGGATCAACCGGCAGCATCGGCGTCAGCACGCTCGACGTGGTCGCACGTCACCCGGACCGCTTCCGCGTCCTGGCGCTTTCTGCGAATACCCAGTCCGACCTTCTCTTCGAGCAGTGCGGGCGTTTTCGACCACGTTATGCAGTCGCGGTAGACGCTCATGCGGCGTCAACCCTGCGCGAGCGTTTGCGCAATGCGGGGAGTGATACCGAAGTGCTGTCTGGTACGGCGGCGTTGGGGGAGATCGCACGCCTGACCGAGGTTGATGTTGTCATGGCAGCCATCGTAGGCGCCGCCGGCCTCCGGGCCGGGCTGGCTGCGGCCGAGGCCGGCAAGAAGGTTTTGCTCGCCAACAAGGAAGCCTTGGTCATGGCGGGGCCGCTCTTCATCGAGGCCGTGCGTCGAAACCGCGCGGTGCTGTTGCCGATCGACAGCGAGCACAACGCCATCTTTCAGGCGCTGCCGCGGCACTTTCGCGGCAACCTGGACGAAGTGGGGGTGCGCCGTATTCTACTCACCGCGTCCGGCGGACCATTCCGCGAAGCTTCCCCTGAGGTGCTCGCAGCCGTGACCCCGGCGCAGGCCTGTGCCCATCCGAACTGGAACATGGGGCGCAAGATCTCGGTCGATTCAGCGACGCTGATGAACAAGGGACTCGAGGTCATCGAGGCGCATTGGCTGTTCAATGCGCCGTCCGAGCGCATTCAGGTGGTCGTGCACCCGCAGAGTGTCATTCATTCCATGGTGGAGTACGTGGACGGATCGGTCCTCGCGCAACTCGGCAACCCAGACATGCGCACACCCATTGCGCATGCACTCGCTTTCCCGGAACGAATCGAAGCCGGGGTGGCGTCGCTCAATCTGATCGAAGTCGGGACGCTCACCTTCGAGCCACCGGATCCGAAGCGTTTCCCGTGTCTGCGTCTTGCCTATGACGCCTTGCGCGCTGGCGGCACTGCGCCGGCGATCCTGAACGCGGCGAATGAAGTAGCGGTGGCGGCGTTTCTCGATGATCGACTGCGATTCATGGAGATTCCGCGCATCATCGAAACCGTCATGCACCGGGTTGCGAGCGCACCTGCGGCGTCCATCGAAGACGTTCTCGATGCCGATTCCCGCGCCCGGGATGCGGCGTCGGTGTTGCTGAAGGCTGCCGCGTGACCTGGCCTCACCGGAGGTGAAAACGTGAATCTGATGATTACGATTGTCGCGTTTCTCGTTGCGCTTGGGTCGCTAATCGTGTTTCACGAGTACGGCCACTATCTGGCAGCGCGCTTCTTCGATGTGAAGGTGCTGCGCTTCTCGGTCGGTTTCGGTCGGCCGCTCGTGTCGCGCCGGCGCGGCCCTGATCAAACGGAATGGGCGCTCGGCGGCTTCCCCTTCGGCGGCTACGTGAAGATGCTGGACGAGCGCGAGGGCCCGGTGGCGCCGGCAGAGATGCATCGCGCCTTCAACCGGCAAGCGGTCCATCGGCGCTTCGTGATCGTTGCCGCGGGTCCGATCGCGAACTTCCTGCTCGCCATCCTCCTGTACTGGGGGCTCTTCCTGAGTGGCGTGCCGGGCATGAAGCCGGTGATCGGCTCGCCGCTTCCCGATTCCCCTGCGGCAGCGGCGGGTTTCGAGAAGGGGGAGACCCTCCTGCGCATCGACGGTGAGCCGATGCAGACATGGCAGGACGCCCGCTGGGCCCTGCTCAAGGCGGGTGTCGAACGCACTACGGTCAAGATCGAAACCATCGCCTCGAACGGTCACATGGCGGTGCGTGCGCTGGATCTGTCCGGGCTCGGGCCTGAGGACCTCGATGGCGAGTTCATCGACACGGTCGGTCTGACCCGTTTCCAGCCCCAGCTTGCACCGAAGATCGGGCAGGTGCTCTCCGGTCGACCCGCCGATCGGGCCGGACTCAAGGCCGGCGATGAGATCGTCGCCATCGATGGTGTTGCCATCCGACATTGGGAGGACGTCGTGCGCGCGGTGAGCGCGGCACCCGACGAGGCTCTTGAGATTGAGGTACTGCGAACGAACGGCGTCGAGGATATCGTGCGTGTCGTGCCAGATGCCGTCACCGAGAACGGGCGTCGCATCGGGCGCGTCGGCTTCGCTCCCCTGGTCGACCCGAAAGCGCTGGAGGATCTGCGCACGGAGGTCCGCTACGGCGTCTTCGAAGGTTTCACCCACGCACTCGCACGCACCTGGGAGATGTCCTACTTCAGCCTGCAGATGATGGGGAAGATGATCCTCGGTGATGTCTCGCTCAAGAATCTGAGTGGACCGCTTACCATCGCCGACTATGCTGGACAATCCGCACAGATGGGCTGGGTGCCCTATCTGAGCTTTCTCGCGCTGGTCAGCGTGAGCCTAGGCGTGCTCAATCTGCTGCCGATCCCGTTATTGGATGGCGGTCACTTGATGTATTATATTGCCGAAATAATCAAGGGCAGGCCCGTTTCGGAAAGAGCGCTGGAAATGGGGCAGCACGTTGGCATAGCCCTGTTGTTCACGCTGATGGCTTTCGCCATCTATAACGACATAACCCGCCTCCTAGGCGGCTGATCCGGGATGAAGCAACGCCTCCTCGCCGTTCTTCTGCTGCTCTACGCATCCCGTGCCTTCTCCTTCGATCCCTTCGTCGTGCGGGACATCCGCGTCGAGGGCATTCAGCGGACCGAGGCCGGCACCGTCTTCAGCTATCTGCCGGTGAAGGTCGGCGAGACCATGACCGAGGAGACCGCAGCGTCGGCCATCCGGTCGCTCTATGCCACGGGCTTCTTCAAGGACGTCCGGCTGGAGGTGGAGGGCGACGTTCTCATCGTGATGGTCGAAGAAAGACCCGCAATCGCGCAGATCGAAATCTCCGGCAACAAGGAGTTCGACAAGGAAGCGCTGAAGAAGGGCCTGAAGCAGATCGGTCTCTCCGAATCCCGCATCTATGATCGCGCGCTGCTCGAACGTGCGGAGCAGGAACTGAAGCGGCAATACATCAGCAAGGGCAAGTACGGCGTAAAGATCACCACCACGGTGACGCCGCTCGACCGCAACCGGGTATCGATCACCTTCAACATCAACGAAGGCGACGTAGCCAAGATCCGCAACATCAATATCGTCGGCAACAAGGCATTTACCGAGAAGGAGCTCTTGGGTCAGCTCAACCTCACGACGCCGGGCTGGATCACCTGGTTCACCAAGAACGATCAGTACTCGAAGCAGAAGCTCGCGGGCGATCTCGAGACGCTGCGTTCGTATTATCTGAATCGCGGCTACCTCGAGTTCGATATCGAATCGACGCAGGTGTCGATCACGCCCGACAAGAAAGACATCTACATCACGATCAACATTTCGGAAGGTCCGCAGTTTCGCGTTTCGGACATCAAGCTCGCCGGCGACCTGATCGTGCCGGAGTCCGAACTGCAAACCCTCATCAAGCTCAAGCCCGGCGAGATCTTCTCGCGCGAGAAGCTGACAGAGTCGACCAAGGCGATCAGCGACCGGCTCGGCAATGACGGCTATGCGTTTGCGAACGTGAATGCAGCGCCCGAGGTGAACAAGGACGAGGACACCGTAAGCTTCGTGCTGTTCGTCGATCCCGGTCGGCGTGTGTACATTCGCCGCATCAACATCGCAGGCAACACACGCACACGCGACGAGGTGATTCGGCGTGAGATGCGCCAGATGGAGGCGGGCTGGTACGACTCGCGCAAGATCCAGCGCTCCAAGCAGCGCGTGGACAAGCTCGGTTTCTTCAGCGAGGTGAACGTCGAGACGCCGGCGGTGCAGGGCACGACCGACCAGGTGGACGTCAACATGACCGTGGTCGAGCGGCCCACCGGCAACGTGCTTTTCGGCGCGGGCTTCTCCAGTTCTGACAAGCTCATCTTGTCGGCGTCCATCTCGCAGAACAACATCTTCGGTTCCGGCAATGCGCTGTCGCTCCAGGTAAACGGCGGAAAGGTGAACTCCATCGCGGCCCTGTCCTTCACCAACCCCTATTTCACGGAGGACGGTGTGAGCGCGGGTTTCGACCTCTATCGGCGCAAGACGGATACCTCGAACCTGAGCGGTGTTGCCCCGTACACCAACAAGACGACCGGGGCCGGCGTACGCTTCGGTTTTCCGCTGGCGGAGACCGATTTCATCACCTTCGGGGTGGGTTTTGAATACATCCAGATCGGCCTCTTCGCCACCAGCCCGCTGCGGTTCCGCCAATTCGTAAACGAATTCGGGTCCGACAGCACGTCGCTCAATTTGACCTCCGGCTGGACGCGCGATCGGCGCGACAGCGTGATCTGGCCGACCAGCGGGGGGCTCACGCGAGCAACCGTCGAAGTTGGCGTACCGCCGGCGGACCTCACCTATTACAAGACGTCCTTTCAGCAGCAGTACTACTATCCGTTCACCGAGCGGTGGGTCGGTTTTGTCAACGCGGAACTCGGGGTGGGCGGCGGCTACGACGACAAAACGTTGCCGTTCTTCAAGAATTTCTTCGTCGGCGGCGTGAATTCGGTACGCGGTTATCGGACGGGAACGATCGGTCCGAAGGATCTCAGTGGCGACGCCCTGGGCGGTGAGAAGAAGATCGTGCTCAACGCCGAGCTGCTGTTTCCGTTGCCTGGAATGGGTAACGACAAGTCGATCCGCATGATTGTCTTCGCCGATGCGGGCACGGTGTCGAACTCCTGGAATCTCTACAACGAGATGCGCTACTCGACCGGCATCGGCGTCAACTGGTTCTCGCCCTTCGGGCCTCTGAAGGTCTACATTGCCAAGGCTCTCAACCCGCAAGACGACGACAAGACGGAAATCTTCCAGTTCACCTTCGGCACCCAGTTCTGAGCGATGTCGACGAAGCTTGGCAGGAAGGCGATCCATGCACGAGTCGTATCAGGAGGCACTATGAGGAGTCGGCTCGTGGCGTTGGTGGCAGCTTCCCTGCTGTGTGTCGGGTGGCGCGTCCGCGGAGGAGTTGCGCATCGGCGTCGTTCGCACCGATCGCATCCTGCAGGAGTCTGCTCCCATGATAAAGGCGCAGAAGAAGCTGGAAAAAGAGTTTGCTTCGCGCGAGCAGGAGATGCAGAAGATTGCAAAACAGGCGCGTGACCAGCAAAGCCAGCTTGAGAAGGAGGGCGTGACGCTGCCCGAGGCGGATCGGCGCGCCAAGGAACAGGAGCTCAGCCGCGTCAACCGCGACCTGCAACGCATGCAGCGCGAGTTGCGCGAGGACTACAATCTGCGCCGTAACGAGGAATGGTCGGCCGTGCTCGAGCGCGTGAACAAGGTGATCAACGGCATCGCGGAGCAGGAGAAATACGACCTCATCCTGCAGGACGCGGTGTATGTGAGCAAGCGCATCGATATCACCGACAAGGTGCTGAAAGCACTGGTCGACAAGTAGTCCGTGGAACGTCGGCAAACGGCGTTCACTCACGCACTGAGCACACAACGAAGGGGGCCTGGATCGTGAAGCTCCAGGAGATCGTCGCGCGTTTTGGCGGCGAGCTGCTCGGCTCGCCGGAGGTCGAAGTCACGCGCATCGCGCCGCTCGAGCGTGCAGGGGAGGGTGACCTTGCGTTCGCAAGCTCACCCAAGCAGGCGAAGCGAGTGGAGGCGACCGCCGCTGGCGCCCTGATCCTTGGTAAGGAATTGCGCGATGCGACGGATCGGCCACGCATCGTATGCGCGAATCCCTATGCCTACTTCGCACGCGTGAGCGCAGTGCTGCATCCCGCGCCGCCGCACGCGGTGGGTGTTCAGCCCGGTGCCGTCGTCGCCGCCGATGCTGAAGTGGACCCATCTGCGAGCATCGCGGCGGGAGCCTGGCTTGGCGCGGGTGTGCGCATCGGTGCGCGCTCGGTGATCGAGTCCGGTGCTCGTGTCGGCGCCGGGGCTCGCATCGGAGAAGACTGTCACCTGCATCCGAACGCGGTCGTGTATCACGGCTGCGTGCTCGGTGATCGGGTCGGCCTGCACAGCGGAGCGGTCATTGGCGCCGACGGCTTCGGTCTCGCCCCGGACGAAGGCCGCTGGATCAAGATCCCGCAGGTCGGGCGCGTGGTCCTGGGTGATGATGTCGAGATCGGGGCGAACACCACGATAGATCGTGGCACGCTCGACGACACGGTGATTGAGGAGGGCGTTAAGATCGACAATCAGGTGCAGATAGGTCATAACTGTCGCATCGGCGCCCATACAGCGATCGCCGCCTGTGTTGGGATCGCTGGCAGCACGCGCATCGGACGCCAATGCCGAATCGCAGGGGCTGCGATGATCCAGGGGCACATCGAGATCTGCGATGGCGTCACGGTCTCTGCCGCAACCGCAATCATGAAGTCCATTCACGAGCCTGGCATCTATACGTCGATTTACCCGTTCCAGGAGCACCGAGCATGGATCAGGAACGCAGCTCACCTCCGCCACATGGACAGTCTGGCGGGGAAAATCAGGGCGCTCGAGAAGCGTCTACAAGAACTGGAAGGGCGACTCCCATGAACCAGATGGAAATCACAGAAGTCTTGCGTTATCTCCCCCATCGCTACCCATTTCTGCTGGTCGATCGGGTGGTGTCGCTCGAACCCGGCAAGAACATCGTCGGACTCAAGAACGTCACCATCAACGAACCCTTCTTCCAGGGGCACTTCCCGCATCATCCCGTGATGCCGGGCGTGCTCATCATCGAGGCGCTGGCGCAGGCGGCTGCCATCCTCCAGTTCAAGAGCAGTGACACGCTGGCCGACGACAGCTACGCCTACTACTTCGTTGGCATAGACCGCGCACGCTTCCGCTCACCCGTCATGCCGGGCGACCAGCTTGTTCTCAACGTCGAACTGGTGCGCTTCATGCGCGGCATCTGGAAGTTCGCGGCGAAGGCTCGGGTCGGCGAAACCCTGGTCGCCGAAGCCGAACTCATGTGTACCGTGCGCTCCCTCAAATGATTCATCCGACCGCCATCGTC
This sequence comes from uncultured beta proteobacterium, assembly GCA_963719715.1. Classification (GTDB taxonomy): domain Bacteria; phylum Pseudomonadota; class Gammaproteobacteria; order Burkholderiales; family JAEUMW01; genus JAEUMW01. The sequence continues at coordinate 54,526 of CAVRDD010000038.1, read as the reverse complement.
CATTCCGGCGCGAAGCTCGCGTCCGATGTGGGGGTCGGGCCGTACACCGTCATCGGTGATGCCGTGGAGATTGGTGCCGGCACCTCGATCGGCGCGCACGCCGTGATACAGGGACCGACCCGCATCGGTCGGAACAACCGCATTTTCCACTTCGTTTCGCTCGGCGAGGCGCCGCAGGACAAGAAGTACCACGGCGAACAGACGTCGCTCGAAATCGGCGACGGCAATACCATTCGTGAGTTCTGTACGCTCAACCGCGGCACCGTGCAGGATGCGGGCGTCACCCGCGTCGGCGACGACAACTGGATCATGGCCTACGTGCATCTCGCGCACGATTGCATGATCGGCAGTCACACGGTGTTCGCCAACAACGTGCAACTCGCCGGGCACGTCCATGTGGGCGATCACGCAATCCTCGGCGGCTTCACGGTGGTCCATCAGTACGTCCACATCGGCGCGCACGCGATCACGGCGATGGGCACTATCGTGCTGCAGAGCATCCCGCCATTCGTGACTGCTGCCGGCAATACCGCCAAGCCGTACGGCATCAACTCCGAGGGGCTCAAGCGGCGCGGTTTCAGCACCGAGACCATCACGCAGATCAAGCGTGCGTACAAGAGCTTGTACCGTTCGGGACTCTCACTCGAGGAGGCCCGTCGCAACATCGCCGCGCAACTTCCCGAGTGCGCCGCGCTGGCGCCGCTGGTCGACTTTCTCGACCAGTCCAGCCGCGCCATCGTTCGATAGGTCCCATGGACGGCGCCGACAAACGTCTTCGCATCGGCATCGTCGCCGGGGAAGCCTCCGGTGACCAGCTCGGTAGTCATCTCATGGAGGCGGTGCAGGCGCACTTCCCCGGAGCAGACTTCGTCGGCATCGGCGGCCCCAAGATGGAGGCACGCGGCATGGATGTCTGGTTTCCCATGGAGAAGCTCGCGGTGCGCGGTTTCGTCGAAGTGCTCAAGCACTACGCCGAGATCGTCGGTATCCGGCGCAAGCTCAGATCGCGACTGCTCGCCGCCAAGCCCGATCTTTTCATAGGCATCGACGCGCCGGCCTTCAACATGGACTTGGAGACCGACCTCAAGCAGGCGGGAATTCCGACGATTCAGTATGTCTGCCCGCAGTTCTGGGCATGGAATCGCGGACGACTGCCGGCCATGCAGCGTGCCGTGTCACGCATCCTGGCGCTCTTCCCGTTTGAGGTACCGATGCTGGAAGAGGCGGGGATCCCCGCCACCTTCGTCGGCCACCCATTGGCCGATCTGCTGCCCGAGCAACCGGATCGCGATGGCATGCGCGAGCAGATGCGCCTGTCCAAGCACGGACTCATCATCGCCATGCTACCCGGCAGTCGCCAGGTCGAAGTGAAGGCGATGGCGAGCCTCTTCGTCCAGGCGGCGCGAGTGATCCTCGAACAGAAACCGGAGGCGCACTTTCTCGTCCCGGTCGTGAGCCGCGAGACGCGCGTTCTCTTCGAAACCGCATTGTATCGGGAGGCTCCTGACGGTTTGCCGCTGACGATGCTCTACGGTCACGCGCACGATGCGATGATCGCCGCAGACGCTGTCCTGGTCGCTTCGGGCACCGCGACGCTCGAGGCCGCACTCCTCAAGCGGCCGATGGTGATCACGTACAAGCTGCCGGATCTCACCTACTGGATCGCCAAGCGCCGCATCTATCTGCCGTATGTTGGCCTGCCCAACGTGCTGGCCGGCGAGTTCATCGTGCCGGAGCTGATCCAGGACGAGGCGACGCCAAAGCGTCTGGCGGAGACGACGATCCGCGTCCTCGATGACAAGGAAGGTCGCCGCAAGCTCGACGCACGGTTCCTCGAAATGCACCGCAGTCTCAAGCAGGATACGGCGCAGCGCGTAATCGAAGCGATATCACTCGTGCTCGCGGGGCAGGCACCGTCCGCTTCCGCGCGCCGTGCCTGGCGCGTGGGAGGAAAACCGGCTTGAGCGGCGCACCACGGCTCACCTGCGGCATCGACGAGGCCGGTCGCGGGCCTCTGGCTGGGCCGGTCGTTGCGGCAGCGGTGATTCTGGACCCGCGACGACGCATCAATGGGTTGGCCGATTCCAAGGCGATTTCGCCGGCGCGGCGCGAGGCGCTTGCCGTGCAGATCCGCGAAAGCGCGCTGGCGTGGGCCGTGGGCCGTGCCGAGGTCGAGGAGATCGACTGCATCAACATCCTGCAGGCAACCCTGCTTGCCATGCAGCGTGCGGTGGCAGCGCTTCAGGCTCACGCCTGAGATGGCATTGATCGACGGTAATCGCTGTCCCGGGCTGCGGTTTCCCGCGCGTGCAATCGTCCATGGAGACGCCTCGGTGCCGTGCATCTCGGCCGCATCCATTCTCGCGAAGACGACGCGAGACGCGGAGATGCGCCTGTTGCACACGCGCTTTCCCGACTATGGGTTCGACGCGCACAAGGGTTATCCAACCGCGGCCCACATCGCTGCACTGCGTGCCCACGGTCCATCCACGGTGCACCGAAAGTCGTTTCGTCCGGTCTGCGATCTCGTGCGTGAAATGGTGCTGCTGTGAAGATCGCTGTCTTCTTCCACGTCCTCGGCGTCGTGGTCTGGGTCGGCGGAATGTTCTTCGCCTATATGGCGCTGCGCCCGGCGGCCGCGCTGCTGCTCGAACCACCGCAGCGACTCGCCCTGTGGCAGGAGACGCTACGACGCTTCTTCAACTGGGTATGGCTTGCCGTTGTGTTTGTTCTTGCAAGCGGCTTGTGGATGTTCTTTCTAATCGGCGGCTTTGCCGGCGCGCCCGTCCATGTACACGTCATGCTGTTACTGGGTCTGACGATGATGGGCGTTTTCGTTCATGTGTTCTTTGGACCGTTCCGGCGACTGTCGACGCACGTCGCCAGCAAGGACTGGAAGGCTGCGGGCGCAGCGCTCAACCAGATTCGTCAGCGGGTCGCCCTCAATCTGCTCCTCGGTCTGCTTACGATCACGATCGCCACGGCTGTCGCGGCGATTGTCTGAATGTACCCGTGACGGCCTTGAAGCACGTCGTGTCGGCCGCCAATCCCCTCTATCGGACACTGCTCAGACTGTCTCGCGACGGTCGTGCGCGGCGCGAACAGGGGCTCACCGTGATCGACGGCGTGCATCTCGTCGAGGCCTACCTGGCCTCCGGCGGGACGCCTCAGCACGTCATCGTCGCCGAGGGTGCTGGTTCGCGGCAGGAAATCGCAGTCTTGACGCGTCGACTGCCGGTACCACCGGTGATGGTGGCTGACGGACTCTTCGCATCGCTGACGGAGCTCAAGAGTCCGTCGGGAATCCTGGCAGTGATAGCGATTCCGGCTGCTCAGGCAGCCATTGCCCCCAGCTTTTGCGTCCTGCTGGAAGACATCCAGGATCCGGGCAATCTGGGTTCCATTCTGCGTTCGTCCGCAGCAGCCGGCGTGAGCGATGTGTGGCTGTCCACCGGATGTGCCGATGCCTGGTCGCCGAAGGCGCTGCGGGCTGCAATGGGCGCCCATTTTTCGCTGCGACTGCACCAGCCGGCGGACCTCGCACAGGCCGCCTTGCGCTCGGAGCGGGTCATTGCCCTGACTCCGAATGCAGATCGACCCATCTTCGAACTGGACCTTACAGGGACGGTTGCGCTCGTTTTCGGCAACGAAGGCACGGGGCTCTCCGCAGCGCTTCGAGAAGTGTCCACGGAACTCGCGACGATACCGATGCCCGGTCACACGGAGTCGCTCAATGTTGCCGCGGCGGCGGCGATCTGCCTGTTCGAGCATGTGCGGCAGGCCGCCGCTGCCCGCGCTCAGGCCTTGGAGATCGAGCAGGTCTTGATGCCGAAGAGGGTGTAGGCGGGACACCAACGGACGAGCGCGGTGAAGAGCGGAACGATACCGATCAGACCCCACCACTTGGTGTCGCCTTCGACAAAGAGCAGCGTGCTCAGGAGCGCCAGTCCAACAACGATTCTGACTGCACGATCGATCCCACCCACATTCGCTTTCATGTTCGCCTCCACGGACGAGTCATCGAAGATGTGGGGCAGCTTACTGTCGCTGTTGGGCGGCGTCTGTAACCCAGATCACAGACCGATCAAGCTTCGTCTTCGGCCAGGCGCCGCAGGCTGTTCAGGTCTGTCACGCTGACCCTCTCGCGCCCGAGGCGCACCCAGCCGTGTTTCTCGAAGCCTCTGAGCAGTCGAGTCACCATCTCGCGCACGCTGCCCAGTTCGTCGGCAAGTTCCTGGTGCGTCGCCCGCAGTTCCGGGGCGCGTGCGACCAGCAGCGATGCGAGGCGACGGTCGAGACGTTGAAAGGCTACTTCCTCGACGCGCTGCATGAGATCGGCGATACGTTCTGACAATATGGAGAAGACGAGCGCCCGAAACTCCTCGCAGCTCGCCAGCAGTTCGTTGAAGAGCGCCGCGCCGATGACGACCATCTCGGTATCACCTTCGGTGACGCCGCTGGCAGCGTAGACCCCCTGACCGAGCAGGCAGCTCGTCGTGAGCACGCAAAGCTCGCCTGGTTCGACACGGTAGAGCAGGAGTTGCCGGCCGGATGCCGCCTGCTTGAACACCCTGACCGCACCCGCGAGCAGCAGTGGAAAGGCACCGCAAGGCCCGTGCTCGTCGAACACGGGCACACCGTCTGGCAGCACCATGTGCTTGCCCTGTCGGACGATCCGGTCGAGCGCCGCCGACGGCAGCTTCGTCAGGCGCGGAAACCGCTCGCAGAGCGGGCCGGAGAAGGATGCAGGCGTAGTTGCAGTGCCGGTCGCACCATCTTCCGGGATCTTGGTAGGAATCACCATCGTGTGCCAAATTGAGAGGGTAGCGGGATTGGGCTATCATACCGGCGAAGCCCTGCTGCCTCTCGCTCGAGCGTCAATGACCAAGTTCGTTTTTGTCACCGGTGGCGTCGTCTCCTCTCTGGGAAAAGGCATCGCCGCCGCCTCTCTTGCCGCCATACTCGAATCCCGCGGCATCAAGCTCACCCTCATCAAGCTCGATCCCTACATTAACGTGGATCCGGGCACCATGAGCCCTTTCCAGCATGGCGAGGTCTTCGTGACGGAGGACGGCGCGGAAACCGACCTCGACCTGGGTCACTACGAACGCTTCGTCAACGTCAAGATGTCGAAGCGCAACAACTTCACGACCGGGCAGATCTACGAGAGCGTCATCAAGAAGGAGCGACGCGGCGACTACCTGGGCGGCACCGTGCAGGTGATCCCGCACATCACGGACGAGATCAAGCATTTCATCCGGGTCGGTGCTGCGGACGCAGAGGTGGCGATGGTCGAGGTCGGCGGGACCGTCGGCGACATCGAATCGCTTCCATTTCTGGAAGCGATCCGGCAATTGAGCCTGCAGATCGGTCGCCACAACGTGTGCTTCATTCATCTCACGCTGGTGCCCTACATCGCATCGGCAGGTGAGATCAAGACCAAACCCACGCAGCACTCGGTAAAGGAGTTGCGGGAGATCGGTATCCAGCCAGACATCGTGCTGTGTCGCGCCGATCGCCGCCTGCCGGACGATGAGCGCCGCAAGATTGCGCTGTTCACCAACGTCGAGGAGAACGCAGTCATCTCTGCAGTCGATGTCGACTGCATTTACCGGATTCCCGAGATCCTCCATTCCCAGGGACTGGACGAGATCGTCTGTCGCAAGCTGGAACTGCATCCGCCCGCAGCCAATCTTTCGTCCTGGAAGGCTCTCGTCAACCGACTCGAGCACCCGAAGCACAGTGTCAGGATCGCGATAGTGGGCAAGTACGTCGACCTCACGGAGTCGTACAAGTCGCTGTCCGAGGCACTCGTCCACGCCGGAATTCACACTGAATCGAGAATCAACATCCAATACATCGATTCCGAGCGCATCGAAAGCGAGGGCACGGCGCTCCTCGAGGACATGGATGCGATCCTGGTGCCGGGCGGCTTCGGCAAGCGCGGCGTCGAAGGAAAGATGCAGGCGATCCGTTACGCACGCGAGAACCGCATACCGTATTTGGGTATCTGCCTGGGACTACAGCTGGCAGTGATCGAATATGCGCGAAACGTCGCTGGACTCGAAGGAGCGCACAGCACGGAGTTCGATCCGGCGGCGCGTCACCCGGTAATAGCGTTGATCCACGAGTGGCTTGACCGCGATGGGCAGCGCGAGATGCGCAACGAGCAGTCCAACCTCGGGGGCACGATGCGACTTGGCGGACAGGTTTGCCTTCTCCAGCCCGGCACGCAAGCGCGAGAAATTTACGACCGCGATCGCATGATCGAACGCCACCGCCATCGCTACGAAGTCAATAACGGCTATGTTCCGACTTTGACAGCCGCCGGACTCAAGGTGAGCGGGCTTTCCCCCGCCGAACGCCTGTGCGAGATGATTGAACTCCCCGATCATCCGTGGTTCATCGCCTGCCAGTTCCACCCGGAGTTCAGCTCGAATCCCCGCGACGGTCACCCTCTCTTCAAGTCCTTCGTGCGAGCTGCGCTTTGTCGCGCTCAGGCGCGCGGTGCTGCTGGTGCGGCGGTTCCCGCCATGCCGCTGGCGAAAGTCGTTTAAGGCGGCGACCATGAACCTGTGCGGGTTCGAAGTTGGCCTGAACCGCCCCATGTTCCTGATTGCGGGGCCGTGCGTGGTCGAGTCCCTCGCCATGGCGCTCGACACAGCGGCGACGCTGAAGGCGTTGTGCGCGGAAGCAGGTGTTCCTTTCATCTATAAGTCGTCCTACGACAAAGCCAATAGATCCTCGGGGAAGTCGTTCCGGGGGCTTGGAATCGAGAGCGGCCTTGGCGTTCTGCATGAGGTCAAGGTACGACTCGGTGTACCGGTCCTCACCGATGTACATACGGTCGAAGAAATACCGCTCGCAGCGGAGGTCGTGGACGTTCTGCAAACGCCGGCGTTTCTTTGTCGCCAGACCGATTACATCGAAGCCGTGGCACGGTCAGGCAAGCCGGTAAACATCAAGAAAGGGCAGTTCCTGGCACCGCATGACATGAAGAACGTGGTCGAGAAAGCGCGGCAGGCGAGCGGCCAAGACAACATCATGGTCTGCGAGCGCGGTGTTTCCTTTGGTTACAACAATCTCGTATCGGACATGCGTTCTCTCGCAATCATGCGGGAAACGGGGTGCCCCGTGGTTTTCGATGCCACGCATTCGGTGCAGCTACCAGGAGGCGAGGGCACGCACAGCGGTGGTCAGCGCGAATTTGTGCCTGTGCTTGCGCGGGCCGCCGTCGCGACGGGCGTGGCAGGCGTTTTCATGGAAACGCACCCCGATCCGGCGCGAGCTCTGTCGGATGGCCCAAATGCGTGGCCACTGGCGAAGATGAAAGATCTGCTGCGGACGCTGAAGTGCATCGATGATCTGGTGAAGTGCGAAGGCTTTGCCGAAAATACACTCCAGGGGCCAAGGCCCGAATCACACTAAGAACAAGAGAACAAGCGGGGGTCAACGATGAGCGCAATCGTCGATGTCGTAGCGCGGGAAATCCTCGATTCTCGAGGTAATCCGACCGTAGAGGCCGACGTGCTTCTGGAATCTGGCGTCATGGGACGCGCCGCCGTCCCCTCGGGAGCATCGACCGGTCACCGTGAGGCGATCGAGTTGCGCGACGGAGATCTGCAGCGATATGCCGGCAAGGGCGTGTTACAAGCCGTCGAGAACGTCAATACGGAGATCTGCGAGGCAATCATCGGTCTTGATGCCGAGGAACAGGCATTCATCGACCAGACGCTTATTGACCTAGATGGCACCGACAACAAGGCGCGGCTCGGCGCCAATGCCCTGCTCGCAGTATCCGTAGCTACCGCCAAGGCTGCGGCGGAGGAGTCAGGCCTGCCGCTCTATCGCTATTTGGGCGGATCGGCTCCGATGCGCTTGCCGGTGCCCATGATGAACGTTATCAACGGAGGCGCGCACGCCAACAATAACCTTGATCTGCAGGAGTTCATGATCATCCCACTGGGCGCAGAGACCTTTCGCGAGGCGCTGCGCTGCGGTACCGAGGTTTTCCACTGCCTGAGAAAGCTAATCGCCGAACAGGGGATGCCCACCACCGTGGGAGACGAGGGTGGTTTTGCACCGAATCTGCAGAGCCAGGAAGAGGCTCTACAGCTCATCATGCGGGCGATCGAGGGCGCCGGATATCAACCCGGCGCGGACGTTGCTATCGGCCTCGACTGTGCCAGCTCGGAGTTCTTCCGCGACGGACGCTACGTTCTGGAATCCGAAGGTCGGAGTTTCACTGCGGAAGAGTTTGCCCACTACCTTGCATCATGGACAGAGCGCTACCCGATCGTGAGTATCGAAGACGGTATGGCAGAGAACGACTGGGCAGGATGGAAACTGCTGACAGAACGCTTGGGACGGCACATACAACTCGTTGGTGACGACGTGTTCGTTACCAACACCAAGATTCTGGCAGAGGGTATCAAGCAGGGCATCGCAAACTCGATTCTCATCAAGATCAATCAAATCGGAACACTTACGGAGACCTTCGCGGCAATCGAGATGGCAAAGCGCGCCGGATACACCTCCGTCATTTCTCACCGCTCGGGCGAGACCGAAGACACCACCATCGCGGATATTGCGGTTGCCAGCAATGCTCTGCAGATCAAGACTGGCTCCTTGTCCCGCTCGGATCGCCTCGCCAAGTACAACCAGCTTCTGCGCATCGAGGAGGACCTCGGTGAGATGGCGGCGTACCCGCGGCGCGATGCCTTCTATCAGGTAGCCTGAATGGCTCGTCTTACCATCCTGCTTCTCGTTGTCATAGCCGGCCTGCAGTACTCGCTCTGGTTCGGCAAGGGCGGCTGGATGAGGGTCTGGGATGTGGATCGGCAACTCCAGGCGCAGCGCGTCACGAATCACGCTCTCGGAATTCGCAACGCCTCTCTTGAGGCAGAGGTGGGAGACCTCAAGGAAGGACTGCAAGCTGTTGAGGAGAGGGCGCGGAGCGATCTCGGCCTGACTCGCGGTGACGAGATCTTCGTTCAGATTCTGGGAGACCGGAAGTCGCGTTGAAACGACTGCCGCACCGGAATGTTGGTGCGCAGTGTCAGCTACTCATGAGGACGGGCGCAAAAGCATGGAGATGCGCAAGGAGTTCGTGCTCCTCATACGGTTTTCCCAGATAGACATTCACACCTAGCTGATCGGCATACGCCCGATGCTTTGGGGCAAGTCTCGATGTGATCATGATGATCGGAAGATTGGAAGTCCGCTCACTGGACTTCAGCTTCTTGGTAAGCTCGAACCCGTCCATGCGCGGCATCTCGATATCCACGAGCAGCGCGTCGGGCGTCGATTCCTGAACCTGCTGAAGGGCATCGAGCCCGTCGCGTGCCGTGGTGACTCGATATCCATGTCGCACGAGCAGGCGACTTGTAACGTTGCGAACGGTGAGCGAGTCGTCGACCACCATGATCAGCGGCGCTGCTCGACATGTGTCCGCACTGTCTCGGCCAGCAAAGGACCCCTTTTCGATTCGGTGGCGCTCCAGCAAGAGCACAGGGTTGATCACGAACACGACATCTCCATCGGGGAGGACGCTTACCCCATTCACTCCGGGGAGCCCGGCTAGCTGCGGCCCGAGCGGTTTCATCACAAGGTCTTGGTTGACGGCGACGGAATCGACCAGCAACGCGATCCGACGATCTCCGTTGCGCATCAACAAGGCAAAGTGCTTGGTGTGATCGGACGACGGAAGCGATTTCTCCCCCAGCAGGTGCGGAAGGTAGAAGAGCGGATAGCGGTGCCCGAGCCACTCCAAACCTTCATCCGAATCCGGTTTGTGGTTTGCATGAACCTCTTGTACTTGTTCGACTAGATTCGAGAGAATCGCCCAGCGGCGCCCTGACGCAGACACCAAGACGGCCTTTGCGACGGCGAGGGTAAGCGGCACACGAATCGTAAACTTGGTTCCGCATCCTTGCTCTGTTTCTATCGCCAGATCCCCGCCGAGCGCACCAACTTCGTTTGCTACGACATCCATTCCGACGCCCCGACCTGCAAGTTCACTAAGTTCGCTGGCTGTCGAGAACCCGGGGCGCAAGATGAGTTGTTCCAGATCAGATTTGGAGGGCCGGGCGTTCGCGTCCAACCATCCCAGTTCAATAGCCTTGGCTTGAACGCGCTCATGGTCGATACCGCGCCCGTCATCATCCAGTGCGACCAAGAGATCGTTGGTCTCCTGTAGGAGCGTGAGGCGAATCGTACCGCTCTCTGGCTTGCCTGCTCGCATGCGTTCGTCCGGGGACTCAATACCGTGGATAACAGAGTTGCGCACGAGATGCTCCAGCGGAGCAGCTATGCGCTCCAATACACCTCGATCGACTTCAACGTGACCTCCAGCCAGGTGGAACTCGACGTTCTTGCCGGTATCGCGCGCGGCTTGACGCACCACTCGGTGAAGCCGCTCGCCCACTGTCTGAAAAGTTACCGTACGTAGTCGCATCAAGTCGTCCTGCAATGCACGATTCAGACGTGACTCCGCGCTCAACGCCGCCTGCACTTCGTTAAGACTGTCTAGCAGATGCTGCTGCACCGTGGTTACGTCGTGGAGGCTTTCGGCCATGAGCCGCGTGAGTTCCTGGAATCGCGTAAACCGGTCAAGCTCAAGCGGGTCAAAGACGGCGCCGTGCTCGGCTGCGGGTTGCTGGGTCGCCTGCAAGCGACTTTCCGCCTGGATCTCGATCTCCTTCAACTGTCCCCGCAGTCTGGCCACACTTTCAGTGAGTTCGAGCAGAAACTGCTTGAACGTGCGGGCCTCCGTATCGATGCGCCCCCGGGATATGCTGATTTCTCCCGCCTGATTGAGGAGCCGGTCTACGGTGTCGGCTGCAACACGGATATGAGGGGAGACAGACGCAGAAGCCTCTCGAGCGTCGGTCGCCTTCGCCTCATGGTCCTTCCCAAGGGAATCATCCCGGCTTTCTTGGCCATGTTCGGAGTCCTGGCCACCGCGCTCGAGCAACTCGAAGCCGCCGCTCAGGCGATCGAACTCCGCCTCCAGGAGATCAAGAGTGTCGGCGCCGATCGATCCACGTTCGGCAGCTTCCTCTAAGCGTCCCTCCATGATATGCACTAGTTCGCCGAGACGAATTGCGCCAATCATCCTGACGCCGCCCTTGATGGTGTGCAGCACGCGGCGGATTGAATCAAAGGTGGCCAGATCGGTCGGTACCTTCCGCAAGTGCCGAAGATCCTCGCCGATCAGTGGACCGAGATCACGCACCTCGTCGAGGAAGATGGACAAGAGTTGCGGATCGATATCGTCCTTGAGCAGTCGGCGATCTGGAGCGCCCTTCGGCTCGCCCCCAGCTTCCTGGGAAGCACCCGGGTTTTCTGTCGTTTCCTCGGGTTCCGGGTTGTGGTCTTCAGGCGAACGCGAAGATGCGTCGACCGGTTCTGGGAACTGCTCCACGAAGGCACGGGCTTCAAACGTCGCGGCATGGCTGGCAAACCCAGCCCGCACATCCGTATCGAGTTCAGGCAGTCGTCCTTCCGCCACTTCTGTGACCAGCGAGGCAAGGCTCGCGAGCGCGGCATTCAGGATCGCGAGGGTCTGGTCCCAATCGACGTGCCCAAGAGGTGCATTTTCGACGATCCCTGCGACCAGCGCGATATCGGCGAACCCCGTCGTGCGAGCGATGCCCCCCAAGGTATGAGCGGCGCGTGTCAGCCGCTCCAGAGCGTCATGATCTTCGGCAGTGGTATTCGCCGAAAGCACAGTTCGGATTACTTCGACATGTTGACGAGATTCGTCGACGAAAATCTGGAAGAGCGAGGCGGGCAGGGTAGAGACACCCGTCGCGAAAACCTCTGGGATCGGTCCGTCCGCGAGTGCATCCAAGGGCATCTCAAGCGACACGACCGGTTCCGCGTCCGCGCTTTCTGTCTCGGTAGCACAAGCGTTTCTGGGACCGGGCCAATTCGCTTCGCGGGCAACCCGTTCGGCGCGTTCCGACAGCATCCCCATCTGTACCGATGTACGCCCTTGTTGGGCAATATCGTCGATCCATCGCGAGAAGAGGTCACGCCCCAGCAACAGGAATTCAACCAATTCGTCCGATGCGGGTCGTTCCGTTTCGCCCCATTCGTTCAGCAGTGACTCGATCGTCCAGGCCGCGTCGCCGATTGCGCGTAGGCCGGCCATGCGACCACTTCCCTTAATGGTGTGGAAAGTCCTCTTTAGGCAGATTAGATTGTTAAGGTCGTGCGGCTGAGCGCGTGCACGCTCCAAGAGCGCGCCCATTTCCTGCAGCAGTTCGTTTGCCTCCTCCACGAAGATCGACACGATCTCAGGATCAACGCCCTCACCTCTGGCATCGATCTCAACCAAGCTCTCCGCGCTCGACGCGATCGAACGCACCTCTCCTTCGGATATCGCATTCTGCACAGACAGTTGCGACACGTCGCCCGCTTCCGCTGCAGCAGACTGGTCCTGGAGCGCAGTGAGGTCGTAGTGTTTGAGAATCTGCTTGATTTCCCCAGTGGTCACCTCCACTGCGTCGCACGACACGCATTCTTCGGAAGAGATGATCTCGAAGTCCAACTCATTGGAATCGCTGGTTGTCGCGTCTTCGGCGGTCGTCTGAAGGTCTACGGCCGACGCGGAGTTGATGAGCGCCTCGCGGGCGTCGAAGCGTGCGAGGATGGTTTCGATGGCGCGAAGCTCATTCTCATTGTTCCGATCGAGCGATTTTACGTACAGGATCACACTACTGAGGCCTTCCGCGAGCAGAGTAGATTCCTCCACGGACACGACACGATTGGGCCGCTCAAGCGTTGTAATAATTGATATGCAGCGGTCGATGATATGTGCAGCGGATTCCACACCCAACACGCTCAGCGCACCCGTCACGCTTCGCATCAACTCCGGCAGCTCCCGCAGTGGCAGGTTCGGAGCTTGTCCGCGGAGAAACGCATCGAGACTTCCCTCGACTTGTTGGAGCGTTTCAGACATCTCGCCGGCGACTGCTTGGAGAAGTGAATGGTCTCCCTGTATCGTCCCTATCGGCTTCGAATCCGTCTCGCGCACATCAGATACCGAAGCTGATGGCAGGCAGCGATCCAGTTCGTAAAGCGCCTTGACATCGCACACCAGCGGTGTGACCGGCTCGCAGTGTGCCAAGTGGAAAAGCAGCTCGCGGATCAACTCAGTGCTTGCTGGAACACCGGATGCAAAGGCCGCAAGACAGCGGTCGATGCGGCTCGCTGCACGCTTGGTGTCAGCGGAGTCGGCAAATCCCTCTTCCAGCAATCCTTCCACGAATGCCGATGCTACCCACCACGGGACGCGTCTACCTGGCGACGGCTGCGCATGCTCGATCTGCTGAAGCGCATCGCGCATTGTCACGAGTCCATCTGTCGATCCACGCAGCCAGGCAAGCATGCCACGTTGATAGCGTGCTCGTTGCTGACGTACAACCTCGCAAAGTGCAGTCCCTTCGAGCACGATGCCGCTTGTGAGCTGGGCGGGGTAGACGTTCAGGTCCGGATGAAAGAGGGCACGCTCATCAGCCGGTTGACTTCCCCGTACTTCTGCAAGTGCGATCATCAGAGCGCGCAACGCCATCGCATTTTCGCGGACTCCGCCCATAAGTTCTGAGAGATACTGCTCAAGACCTCTACTCGCTTCATCGAGCACGCGGGCGACTTCAGACGATGGTGGAATCTCCGTCGCCACGAGCGCCATAATAACGGCATCGATCTCTCGAGAGAAGGCGCTGAGCGCGTCCATGCCAATGATCTGGAGTGCACCGGTAACTTCCCGCGCAGATGCGGCAGCTGCGGCTAGCGCGTCGGCGTTGCCGTCGGGCTCTTCGAAGTATTGCCTAAGGTTGATCCGTGCCCGCTCAAGAGCAAAATCAATCTCAGGCTTGACCCAGGTCAGTGGCCCAGGCTGTGTGGCAAGAATGGCGCTCATGCGAGTTTGAAGGTCACACCTTGAAGCCAGCGACCGATACCCTGAGATTCCCAGCCAGATCAGCGATCTGTGCCATCGAATCCGCAGTCCATTTGCTCCCCTTGGTACTTTGCGTCGTGACGCTCGACAAGTCCTGCATACGCTGCTCCATCTGCTGAGCAAGTTGCTGCTGCGCCAAGGTCGCAGAGGAGATGGAGGCAATGAGATCGGCAAGCCGACGCGAAACGTCGCCAATCTCTTCCAGAACCTTTCCGGCAGAATCTGCGAGTTGCGCCCCGCGAACCACACCGTTCGTGCTCTTCTCCATCGCCGCTACGGCATCCTGTGTGTCGTGCTGAATAGTCTTCACGATTGTCGCTATCTGTTTCGTCGCCTCGCCCGAGCGCTCAGCAAGTCTCTGGACTTCCTCCGCGACAACGGTGAAGCCACGTCCCGCCTCTCCTGCGGCAGCAGCTTGGATGGCGGCGTTCAGGGCAAGCACGTTGGTCTGTTCGGTAATCGTGGCAATCAGCTGAACGATCTCGCCGATTTCCTGTGAGCTCTCGCCCAACCGCTTTATTCGCTTCGACGTTTCCTGAATCTGCTCGCGCAACTCATTCATGCTCGCGATCGACTCCTGCACTGCGCTGCCACCCTTGCCTGACGCTTCGAGCGACTGCGTGGCGACGTCCGCACACTTTGCGGCGTCGCTCGAGACGGCGTCCATGGAGGAGGTCATCTGGAGCACGAAAGCCGTAGCTTCCTCGATCTGATGAGACTGCTTCTCCGCCACCTGCAAGAGGTGGCCAGAAACCGCCTTGCCCTGAGTTGAAGACTGCGTGAGTTGCGTCGCCGCTGTATTGATCTGCGTAACGAGAGACCGTAACTCGTCGATGGCGTAGTTCACAGCGTCAGCGATTGCGCCCGTCATGTCTTCCGTCACCTGTGCGTGCTTGGTCAGATTGCCCTCTGCGAGATCTGACATATCGTCCAGCAACCGCAGGATCGCTTCTTCGTTGCGACGGTTTTCTGTCTCGGTCTTCAGTGCCCGAGCACGAACGTCGTCAAGCAGCACTTTGGCGATGAGCGCCAGTCCGAGCACGGTCAGCATGGTGAAGAGGAGTCCCGTTGCAACCGTGCCCCAACCCGTACCCGCGTCGCGATAGTGTTCGGTAAGAGAACTCAGTTTTCCAAGCATGTCCTGCGTGCCCCGGGACACGTCACGCGAAGCCTGCTTTGCTTGCGCCAACCCCTCCATGTTTTTGATGATGCTGTCTACGCTGAGTTTAAGACTCGTCATGGTGCTCAAGAGATTGCTGGCGATTTCTCGATTCAACGGATGCTGTAGAGGGCTGATCCCTGTTACCGGATTTCCCTCCAAGAGTCCATTGACAGTTGCGGTAAAGCTGCCGACATTCTTGCCGAACTGCAGAGCAACCTGGGGCGTTGGTCGATCCGTCGAAACCAGGGTTTTCGCGTCGAGAAGCTCGAAATTCAAGACGTCCGCATAGAGCTGGCGAGCCCATGCTGTCGCACGAAAATCCTCCCCTCGGTCGACTACACCATGAAGCAGCGACTGGCTCAGACCAAGAATCAAGCTTCCGCTCCTTTCTATTAACTCCTCCTGCTTCCGTAGCTGGAGAAGGTTGGCTTGTTGGCCACGAACCTTCTGCACCTGTCCGTCGATCGACCGCCAAGTCTCGGCGACCTTGCCCAGAATTGACTTTTCCTCTTCGGTGGGAGCCGGAATGTCGAACCCACTCTCCGACCTCCTTCGCTCAGGAGAGCAAGTTGAGCTCCGAAGCGTTCGTGAGTTTCATCAAGCGATTGGAATGCCTCAGGATCGCCACTCGTAGCCCTTTGCGCAAGGTGTGCGAGGCGCAGAGACAGGAGCTGTAGATCGTTGGATACCAGCGCTTGCTCTCGCTTCACCCTAGTGTCCCAGATCGAGAAGCCGAACGTGGCAAGGGTTAAGGAGAGCAGGAGTGCAATTGCGATTGCGAGGATCTCGATCTGCTGCGCGAGGGATAGCCCTCCGATCAGGGGAATCCTCCAACTGGAAGACTCTTTCGCGCGCGCCAGGCGTGCGATCAAACGGTCGAAAAGACCTTCGGACGTTCTCGCTTCGCTCCTCGGTTCGGCTGCAGTCTCCGCCGGTGCAGTTTCTTCTCTGGGGGGCGTTTTCTTGAAGTGAAAAGAGGGAAGTCTGAAGGCGGCCACAATGGAAGCCATTTACAAGTTCTCCTGTGACGGAACTGCTGCGTTCGTGGGACCGCCGCAGAACGCATCTTTCGAGTGTAGGGCAACCCGCAGAAAGCGGGCATCTCGAACGAGATATCGCACGTTCAATTCGCGACAGACATCTTGTTCGGAGCCAATGTTGGTGGCGCTTTGCCAGTAGGCGATTTCTGGTTCACCTCGCGCTGAAGTTCTTGCTTGGCACAAACCGAGACTCCGACGCACGAGCAGGGCGGCATGGGCTCGGTATCTTCCGTGGAGCACTACCAAGCGGCTCTCCGGCGTGATAGCAGTGGGGCGTGCGTTCGCAAAGCGTCCGAGGTCCGTCACCGTGAACAGGCTTCCTCGCACATTGACGACGCCGGTGAGCCAGTCTACGGCGAGAGGAACTGGTACCATTTGGGGAACCGGGACAACCTCGCTGATATCCCTGAGGGGTACTACCCACGTCCAATCCCCGGCTTCAAAGCCAAGGTGTGACGATGACTCTTCCATACCCACGGTGGCATGCAGGCGATCGAAGAGGTGCTGCTGATACTCGCGAAGTGTGAGGTTACCGCCCAGCATGATCCAGCCGCGTCAGGTGAGCGCTGCAATCTTCTGGAGCAGTTCCGCTTCCATGAGTGGCTTGACAAGATAATCGCGTGCCCCCTGGCGGAGCCCCCAGATCTTGTCGGTCTCCTGGCCCTTCGAACTGCAGATGATGATGGGAATGTGTTTTGTGCCCTCGTTTCTTGAGATGGAGCGAGTTGCCTGGAAGCCACTTGCCCCCGGCATTACAACGTCCATCAAGATCACGTCGGGCTGAATCTCGTCCGCCTTAGTGATGGCCTCGGTGCCATTCTCGGCGGTGTACACAACGTACCCTTTCCTCTGAAGTAGCTCGGATAGCACATGACGCTCCGTCATCGAGTCGTCGACAATTAGTACCTTCTTGAGCATGACGTTACTCCTCAAGGTTTGTTGTGCGCTTTTGCGCATGCTGCTCGACGGCGTTCACGAGATCGTCTCGAGTGAACGGCTTTGTGAGGTACTCATCCGATCCCACCAAGCGCCCTCGCGCGCGGTCGAATGCGCTATCTTTGCTCGACAACATGATGACGGGGGTGCTGTGAAACTTTGGACTCCGCTTAATTAGGGCGCAGGCTTGATAACCGTCCAGGCGTGGCATCATGATGTCCACGAAAATGACATCCGGCTTGTATTCCGTAACTTTGGTTAATGCCGCGAAACCGTCCTCGGCAAGGATCACGTCGTACCCCGCCTGAGTAAGGAAGAGTTCGGCGCTTCTGCGAATTGTGTTGCTGTCGTCGATCACAAGGACTGTGATACTTGCACGACCATTCCCAGTAAGGTTATCCATTCCTGACATAGAGCCCTGAGTCTGTTCGTTCATCCCATTTCGCCGCGGAACGCATTGCCCCGCAACGCTGCACTCTAGCGGCACTGAGCCAGATCGAAACTAGCCATACATGCCGGCGAACTTTCGCAAGGGATTCAGCAAGAGCTATGCCACTGAAAAGTCATGAGGTAGTGCCCTTGAAGCGGATTTCGCGAAGCGCTCTCGTGATGGTCCTTACCCTGCGGCGATTGCGACCGGGCCGGGGCTCTCATCAGGTCATCCAGCATGTCCGCCCGACATCGGCTGCGACCCACCGTCCCCGCTGCGGGGCCGACCGGCACGGCTATGCGGCGGCCGGACAGAGGCGACCACAGTGCCCCGTCACGCGCTATCCAGCCGCCCCAGCAGGCCTCGGGCAGCTCATAGACGCGCAGTACCCGCAGGAGCTTGAAGGCGGGGTAGGGGATTCGGTGAAGCCCCCGCTCCCACTTGTTGACAGTCTTCGGGTGCACGTTCAGCAGCCGTGCCACATCTTCGACGGACAAGAGTGGGTGCCTGCGTGCCTAGGCAAAGGCCCGAGAGTCGATCTGCCAGACCCGCCAGCGGCGCTTCATGGCCTACCTCCCAGACTCGGGCGCACTGGTCCAGCCGGAATGACCGGTGCCCGCCACTATGCTATCGAGATTTTCTATCTCATTGTCTGCCGAATGATTCATTTCTTCTGTCCTGAATCCTGCAGAATGGCGTGTCACTTGTTGCATATAGACAAAGACAAGCCCCAGACTTCAGAGCGGTCCCGGCGTCGGCGCTGCGCGCCGCCTGCCGTGCCTCGCTCCCAGAACCGTTTTGCCTACAACCGCTGCCTCGCGCTGTTCGGCTTTCCTGAAGGACTTCAGCCTCCCGCCGACCAGGTGCCGCTGTCTCACCGCTCGCAAGTGCGCATAATGTGTATTATGTTAATCATGAGTTGCTCGGACGCCATCCGTACGGAACGTTCAGGTCTCTTGCCCCACTTCTCCGAATCGCAGCGATTGCGGCCTAAATAGGGCGAGAAAGTTGGCCGTCGTCTGAGATGCCAAGCACTCGAATGAGGTGTCGCGCAACCGAGCAATTTCTTCGGCTACGTGCTTCACGTAGGCCGGCTGATTGGTTTTTCCACGATGCGGCACAGGGGCGAGATATGGGGAATCGGTTTCGACGAGCATGCGGTCGAGCGGCACACGCCGGGCGACGTCCTTCAAAGCGACAGCATTCTTGAAGGTCACGATGCCCGAGAAGGAAATATAGAACCCAAGGTCTAGAGCTTCGGCAGCGACGTCCCATGTCTCCGTGAAACAATGCATCACACCTCCGACATCACCGGCGCGCTCCTCGCGCATGATCCGCAACGTGTCGTCGGCTGCGGAGCGCGTATGGATGATCAAAGGTTTCCGCGACTCGCGCGCAGCCCGAATGTGGCGGCGAAAGCGCTTGCGCTGCCATTCGAGATCGTTTTTCAAGCGGTAATAGTCGAGGCCTGTTTCTCCGATTGCCACGACCTTCGGATGAACTGCCAAAGCCACGAGTGTCTCAGTAGTTGGTTCGACAACCGATGGTTGGACGACCTCTTCGTAGTCGGGATGGACGCCGACCGAGGCGAAGACCTCTGGAAATCGTTCGGCGATTGCGAGAATGGCGGGAAACGTCGAAAGGCTTACCGACACGCACAGCGCCGCGCCGACCCCGTTCTCCTTCATTCTTCGAACCACTCCATCGACATCCTCCGCCAACTCGGGAAAGTTGATATGGCAGTGCGAATCAACCAGGAAGGGAACAGTCATCGGTATCCGCCCTCCATGCAGCGCTGATAGGTGAGAAGTAATTGTTCCAGGACGAGGCGCGCGTTGAGCGGATGCCCCAGTCGCGAATCCTGCGCAACCAACTCGCGATAAAGCCGGCCGAGTTGCACGGGTTCGGCCTGTGGCGCGAGCTCGCGCAACGAGGGCGCAAAGTCCGAGTTGTAACGAATGCTCCCGGAAAGTCGCATCGATAGGAGGTCATAAGTCCACTTCTGGAGCCAGCCGACGATCCGGGGCAGCTCACGACCTTCCTGAGTCGCAGCAAACCCCAGGGGAGCGAGCATTCGCGTCGCCAGAAGGTCAAGAAACATCTTGCGTCGTTCGCGATAGTCCCCGCGCGTGTTTTCCTGCGCTCTTAGCGGGGCAAATCCTGCCTCGGACAGTACCTGGGCCGGGTCCTCGACTCCCTGCGCTGCGAGCCAGTCGATGCTCTCCGCGGGGATCGGTGACCGCATCGGCAGCGCCCGACAGCGGCTGCGCACCGTCGGTAGGATCAGGTGCACTCGGTGGGTCACCAGAAGAAGGACCGTGTCTCGCGGCGGTTCTTCCAAGGTCTTGAGCAGTGCATTCGCGGCGTTGATGTTCAGGTCCTCGGCGGGGTGCAGCAGCACGACTTTCCTACCTTGACGGTGTGCCGAAAGTTCCAGAAATCCCGACAGCTTTCTGACCTGACCAACAGAGATCTGATTGCCCCCTCTCTTCGCCCTGCCCGCATCCGTGTTTGTCTCTTCGTCGGCTTGATCCACTTCAAGTGCCTCTGGCTGGAGAAGCTTGAAGTCAGGGTGTGATCCCTGCTGGTACCAATGGCAGGACAGGCATGACTCGCACGCATCTCGACTCGGGGCAGACTGTTCGCAAAGCAATGCTTGAGCGACGGCCTTGGCAAAGTGAAGTTTGCCGATTCCCCTGGGCCCATGGATCAGGAAAGCGTGCGAAAGATCTCGGGCTGTGACTTGCTGCCACGCCTGCTTCTGCCACGGAAATATCATTCCAAGCATTGAGATAAAAGTATCTCTTCAAGTTGTTGTCTAACTGAAAGCACAGATTCATCGGCCCGTACCAAGCGGACGCGCCGAGGAAACGCTGCCTGTCGCTGCAAATACGCGGCGCGCACGCGCTCGAAGAATGCCATCTGTTCCTGCTCGAAACGATCTCGTGGCCGGGCCTGATCCAGGCGCTCGAGCGCCTTTTCGACCGGGATGTCGAACAGCAGCGTGAGGTCTGGCTGGAGAT
Organism: uncultured beta proteobacterium; assembly: GCA_963719715.1. GTDB lineage: Bacteria > Pseudomonadota > Gammaproteobacteria > Burkholderiales > JAEUMW01 > JAEUMW01. Next base: position 33,966 of record CAVRDD010000038.1, on the reverse strand, counting down.
CTCCGTGAACCCATTTTTCGAGTACCGCCAACCGTTCGAGAGAGATTCCCCTCCCGCCCCCTTGGTACGCCATGGTTGCATCGGTGAACCGATCGCAGACTACCCATTCCCCGGATTCGATCGCCGGCAAGATCACCTGCGCGAGATGCTCCTGCCTCGCGGCAAACATCAACAGGGATTCGGTATCCGCATTCATCTGCTCCTGCAGGAGCAGCTCACGCAGTCGCTCCCCGATCTGCGTTCCCCCGGGTTCGCGCGTCACTCTCACCGTCTTGCCACGCGCGCGCAGCAGACTCGCCATCCAGTCGATATGTGTGGTCTTGCCAGCCCCGTCGATGCCCTCGAAGGTGATGAATCTGCCTCGCTTCACGTGCGGTTCCCGCCCCGCGTGAGGATCATGGTCGTTTTCTCTGGTAGCGATCGACGGCGCGATTGTGCTCTTCCATCGACTTCGAGAAGTGACTCGAACCGTCACCGCGTGCGACGAAATAGAGCGCTTCGTTCTCAGGTGGGTTCAGCGTTGCGGAAAGCGAGGCAAGGCCGGGCATCGCGATGGGGGTCGGTGGCAGACCCACGCGCGTATAGGTGTTGAAAGGTGTATCGCGCAAAAGATCGGCCTTCCTGAGATTTCCATCGAAGGCTGATCCAAGTCCGTAGATCACGGTCGGATCGGTTTGCAGCTTCATCCCCTTTCGCAGCCGGTTCACGAATACAGCCGCGACCAGTGGCCTGTCTGCCTCCACGCCAGTCTCCTTTTCGACGATCGAGGCGAGAATAAGCGCTTCGTAGGGAGACTTGAACGGAAGATCGGAACGGCGTGCATTCCAGAGACTGTCGAGACGCTTTTGCATGCTCTCTCGGGCCTGTCGCAGGACGTCGAGATCGCTCGTCCCGCGATTGAAACGATAGGTGTCCGGAAAGAAAAGTCCCTCGCCGCTCGAATATCCGGACACGCCCAAGCGCTCCTGGAGTTCAGCGTCGGACAGCATGCTGCCGTCTTGGCGAAGGTAGGGATGCTGAGCGAGCGACTGGCGCATCTGGCGGAGCGTCCAGCCTTCCACGAAGGTAATCTGCTCTTGGACAACGTCTCCCCGTCTGAGCTTGTCCAGAAGATCGAAGGGCGTGATGGCGGCGGCGATCTCGTAACTCCCCGCCCTGAGATTGCCCTCATCGCCCTGGAGCCGCGCGAGTATCTCGAAGCGCCACGGCTCGCCGAGGACGTCCGCGGCCACGAGTTGCCGTGCAATGCTTCTGAGACTACTGCCGGCCTTGAGCTCGAACGCTTTGGGCAGAGGCCCACGCAACGGCAGGGCCGCATGCTGATAGTGGTAGAGCGCTACGGTCGCAACTCCGATCAACGTTACGGCGGTGACCACGAACCAGGCAATGAAGCTTCTAAGCCTCGGCGCCATCGAGCCACGCCCGCAAGCGCAAGGTCCATCCGCGGCTCGCCCAAGTGCGAGCCGCCAGCTTACGAACTTGCCAGACGCCTACGAGACTGTTGACGAGCATCACCTCGTCGGCGCACAGCAGATCTTCCCAAGTAATGGCAGCAACCCGAATCGGCGCTTGATCGCGCACGGCCGCATCGATGATGCGCTCGCGTGTCACCCCGGACACGCCGCAGCGGGAGAGATCCGGTGTCTGCAGCACGCCATCGCGCACCATGAAGATATTCGTCGCGATGCCTTCGATGACGCGATCGTCCATATCCAGCAGCAGACCTTCCGCCACCGCATCATCTGACCATTCCATGCACGCGATCACGTTCTCGAGGCGATTCAAATGTTTGACGCCGCCAAGTCGAGGTTGCAGCGCCAGGCGAAGCCGGCAGCGCCGTACGTTCACTCCGTGCTCGCGATAGGCATCGGGGTAAGCGGTGAGTGGGCTCGCCGAAACGATCCGGGTCGCTGCTGGGACAGCGGGTGGGGCATAACCGCGAGGACCGACACCGCGCGTGATGACGATCTTTCCGGCCGCCTCAGGCAGTGTGGCGGACGCGGCGGCGAGTTCGTCGAGCAGTATGCGCGAGGGCGGGCATGGCAGGCTGATGGCGTCGCAATCGGCTTGCAGCTTGCGATAGTGACGTATCCAGCAGACCGGTGTTCCCTCGCGCAGCAGGCAGGTCCGAAACACACCGTCGCCATAAGCAAGTCCGCGGTCAGCGGGATTCAGCGCCCCGCTCACCTGGCCGTTGACGAAAATCCCCATGACCGTTGTGCGGAGCCCCGAGTCATCCGCCGTGCGGGTGCGACGGGCGCCTCGTCGGAAGTGAGACGGCTAGATCCGCCGGAAGACCAGCGTGGCGTTCGTTCCGCCGAAGCCGAACGAGTTGGAAACAGCAACGTCGATCTTCATCTCGCGCGCCGTATTGGGAACGTAGTCGAGGTCACACTGCGGATCAGGATCGATGAGATTGATCGTCGGTGGCGCCAGCTGATCGCGAACAGCGAGCACCGAGAATACTGACTCGATACCCCCGGCGGCGCCCAGCAGGTGGCCCGTCATCGATTTGGTGGAACTCATCGCCACGCGCTTGGCGCTCTCGCCCAGGCAGTTCTTCACGGCGACGGTCTCCGCAATATCTCCCAGCGGCGTCGACGTGCCATGCGCGTTGATGTAGTCGACCTCGTCCTTGTTGACACCTGCATTCTGAAGCGCATTGCGCATGCAGCGCGCTGCGCCGTCACCGTCTTCGCTTGGCGCCGTGATGTGGTACGCGTCACTGCTCATGCCGAAACCCGCGAGTTCCGCGTAAATGCGAGCCCCGCGCCTTCTGGCGTGTTCCAGCTCCTCGAGCACCAGCATGCCTGCTCCCTCACCGAGGACGAAACCGTCGCGGCCTGCGTCCCAAGGGCGACTGGCAGCGGCTGGATCGTCATTGCGCTGACTCAAGGCGCGCGCCGCGCAGAAACCCCCGATGCCAAGCGGAGAAACCGTGGACTCTGCTCCGCCTGCGATCATCACGTCTGCATCGCCGTACTCAATGAACCGCGCCGCGGTTCCGATACTGTGATTGGACGTTGCGCAGGCGGTCACCATGGCGAAGTTCGGCCCCTTCACCCCATACATGATCGAGATGATGCCCGAGATGATGTTGATGATCGTGCCGGGCACAAAGAACGGGCTGATCTTTCTCGGGCCCGATTCGACAACTACGCGATGGGTATCCTCGATCATTGGCAGACCGCCGATGCCCGAGCCGATGCTGACACCGACCCGCTCCGCGTTCTCTTCCGTAATTGCAAGACCGGCGTCGGCAATTGCGTCCACTGCGGCCGCGACGCCGTAGTGGACGAAAGTGTCATAGCGACGAGATTCCTTCGCCGATATGTACTTTGAGGAATCGAAGTCCTTCACCTCGCCTGCGAAGCGCGAGGTGAACGCGGAAGCGTCGAAACGGGTGATCGGACCGATGCCGGAGCGGCCCTCGCGAATACTTGCCCAGGCCGCGTCGATCGAGTTTCCTACCGGGCTCACGATGCCCAATCCCGTGACCACGACTCTGCGTCTGCTCACCCGCGCTCCTTGCGTCCCGTCCGGATCTGCCGCTGCGCTCGGGCGTCGATCAGCCGAGATGCGACTTGACGTAGTCGATCGCCTGTTGGACGGTGGCGATCTTCTCGGCTTCCTCGTCCGGAATCTCGCACTCGAACTCTTCCTCGAGCGCCATCACGAGCTCGACGGTATCCAGGGAATCAGCGCCAAGGTCGTCGACGAACGAAGATTCGTTCTTGATTTCGGATTCATTGACGCCCAGTTGCTCGGCAACGATCTTCTTTACACGTGCTTCAATATTTTCCATGGTCCCCATCCCTGTCAGTAAACGCAGCGGGTTAGCGGTGTTGCTTGGAACACGGGCCGGAACCCGTGAGTCTAGAAAAGTTCGCGAATTCTACCAGAACGAACGTTGCGGAAGAATGCGACCGGGCGCGCCACATTCGCGCTCGCGGCCATCATTCCATGTACATTCCACCGTTTACGTGGAGCGTCGCCCCGGTGATGTAGGCTGCCCCCGGGGACGCCAGAAACGCCACGGCGGACGCGATGTCCTCGCCGCGCCCGAGACGGCCGACAGGGATCTGCTGGACGAGCGCCTCGGTCTGCGCTTCGCCGAGCGCGCGCGTCATGTCGGTATCGATGAATCCGGGTGCCACGCAATTGACGGTGATGCCCCGGCTTCCCACCTCACGCGCGAGTGCCTTCGTAAAGCCGACCATACCGGCCTTCGCGGCAGCGTAATTGGCTTGGCCCGCATTGCCCATCGCGCCCACCACGGAACCGATGTTGATGATGCGACCGGTGCGGGCCTTCATCATCGTGCGTAGCACGAGCTTCGACATCCGAAACACCGAACGCAGATTGGTGTCGAGGATCTCGTCCCACTCGTCGTCTTTCATGCGCACGAGAAGATTGTCGCGGGTGATGCCGGCATTGTTGACAAGGATCGAGAGCGTTCCGAATTGCTCCTGAGCGCGATCGACGACTTGCTGTGCCTGCTCGGCAGAGTTCACGTCAAGGACCATTCCGGCGCCGTTCAATTTCGCCTCACCAAGCGCGGCGGTAATGCTGGTCGCACCTGCCTCGGTCGTCGCCGTGCCGACCACCGTCGCGCCCTGACGCCCGAGTTCCAGCGCAATGGCGCGGCCTATGCCGCGAGTCGCGCCCGTGACGAGTGCAATCTTATCCTTTAGCATCAATGCACCTTGTGCAGCGCTGCCAGCGCTTCCTTGACCTGCGACGCGTCGGAGAGCGCATAGAACGGGACATTGCCCGCTGTGCGCTTGCTGATTCCGGCGAGCACCTTGCCCGGTCCGCACTCCATGAGGTGTGTCACACCCTCGCCCACCAGATAACGGATCGTATCCACCCAGCGTACCGGACTGTAAAGCTGCTGCGCGAGGACGTCCTTGATGGCGGCGGGGTCCGGGTGGGTCGCGACGTCTGCGTTGTGGACCACCGGAACCGACGGTGCCGCGAGTTCGATGCCGGCAAGGAATTCGGTCAGGCTGCCAGCCGCCGGACGCATCAGGCTGCAGTGGCATGGCACGCTCATCGGCAGCATGAGTCCGCGTTTTGCCCCGCGCGACTTGGCAAGATCGATTCCGCGATGAAGCGCGCCGTTGTGACCGGCGATCACCACCTGGGCCTGTGCGTTGAAATTGGCGGCTTCGAGCACTTCACCGTGCGCCGCCTCTTCGCAGATCTTGAGCACAGCATCGTCTGCCAGCCCGAGAATCGCGGCCATCCCGCCCAGACCTTCCGGCACGGCGGCCTGCATGGCTTCGGCACGATGGCGCACCAGCGGCACCGCATCCTCGAAGCGCAGCGCGCCGGCGGCGACCAGCGCCGTGTACTCGCCGAGGCTGTGGCCAGCGAGCAGTGCCGGCACCGGGCCACCCAGCGCCTGCCAGGCACGATACACGGCCACACCCGCGACCAGCATTACAGGCTGTGTGTAGGTGGTGAGGTGGAGCTTTTCTGCCGGTCCTTCGGCAACGAGCGCCCACAGGTCGGTCCCGAAAATCTCCGACGCCTCGTCGAAGGTTTCGCGCACCTTCGGCAGTCCGTCGTACTGATGCATCATGCCGACCGACTGAGAGGCCTGGCCCGGAAACACGATTGCGAGCTTCACCCTGGTTGCTCCCGTTGATTCTTCGGCCTAGAAGCGCAGCAGCGCGGCGCCCCACGCAAATCCGCCACCGACCCCCTCCAGCAGAACGAGTTGCCCGGGACGGATACGGCCATCGCGTACCGCTTCGTCGAGCGCCAGAGGAATCGACGCGGCAGAGGTATTCGCGTGCCGCTCCACTGTTACGACGACACGCTCAAGCGGCAGCCCGAGCTTCCTGGCAGTGGCCTCGATGATGCGGATATTGGCCTGGTGCGGAATCACCCAGTCGACGTCCTTCACCGTCAGTCCGTTTTCGGCCAGCGCTTCGTGCGCCACCTCCGCGAGCACTTTCACCGCAAACTTGAAGACGGCACCGCCATCCATCTGAACGAACGGGCGTCCCCGCACGTTGCCGCCCGACACATGGCCAGGGACGCTCAGGATATCGTGATATGAGCCGTCCGCGTGCAGATGCGTCGAGAGGATCCCTGGCTCATCCGCGGCGCGCAATACCACGGCGCCCGCTCCGTCACCGAAGAGCACACAGGTCCCGCGGTCGTTCCAGTCGAGAATGTGTGAATACACCTCTGCACCGACCACCAGGGCCTCCCGGCACCTGCCGGCGCGCACGATAAAGATCGGCCGTCGCGAGCGCGTAGACGAAACCGGAACAGACGGCCTGCACGTCGAAGGCCGGGCACGGCCCGGCGCCGAGCTTGCTCTGCAGGATGCACGCAGTGCTCGGGAAGACGATGTCCGGAGTCGTGGTCGCGACGATGATGAGATCGAGATCGGCAGGGCTCACACCTGCCGCTTCGAGCGCCCGGCGACTGGCCTCGAGCGCGAGATCGCTCGCCAGTTCGTCCTCGGCTGCGACATGGCGCTCGCGGATCCCGGTGCGTGTCCGGATCCAGTCGTCGCTGGTGGCGACAGTCTGCTCGAGTTCCTGGTTCGTGACCGTTCTGGCGGGCAGATAGCACCCGGTGCCGACGACTACGCGAGAAGATCACGACGCGTCCTCCTGCAGCAGGGAAAGGCGGTCGCTGATGCGGCGCAGAACGCCCTCCCCCACCTCTGCGTACGCCCGGTGCAGCGCACACTCGAAGCCGAAGACTGTCCGCCGAGCCGTGGCTCTTCACGACGATCCCGCGCAGCCCCAGCAGACACGCGCCATTGAATTGGCGGGGATCCACGCGCTTCTTGAATGTCTTGATGACGGGCAGCGCGACGAACCCGCAAAGCCGCGTGAACAGATTTCGCTTGAATTCCTGACGCAGGTAAGTGCCGAGCATCTGTGCGAGCCCTTCGGAAGTCTTCAGCGCGACGTTGCCGACGAAACCGTCGCACACGACGACATCGGTGACACCTTTGTAGATGTCGTCGCCCTCGATGTTGCCATGAAAATTGAGCCCGCTGCTGCGCAGCAGCTCGCCTGCCTGCCGCACCACTTCGTTACCCTTGATGTCTTCCTCGCCGATATTGAGCAGGCCGACGCTGGGGCGTTCCTTGTGGCCGAGCGCCGCCGCACAGCGAAGCGCCCATCACGCCGAACTGCAGCAGATGCAGCGGCGTACAGTCGACGTTGGCGCCGAGGTCGAGCATGTAGGTGCTGCCGTGCATGGTCGGGAGCACCGAGGCGATCGCCGGGCGCTCGATCCCGGGCAGCGTCTTCAGGACGAAGCGTGCGGTGGCCATCAGCGCGCCCGGTATTGCCGGCGCTGACACAGGCGTGCGCCTCGCCGGTCTTGACGAGGTTGATCGCCACCCGCATCGACGAGTCCTTCTTGCGCTTGAGCGCCGTCGCTGGCGGTTCGTCCATCGCGACCACCTGGGACGCCGCATGAATGCCGCAAGCCGCGGCCCGATCTCCCGCTTGTTCGCCCTGAGCTCGGCCTCGATCGCGTCGCGCAGGCCGACCAGAACGATCACGGTGTCGTCCGTATGATCGAGAAAGCGCAACGCGGCGGGCACCGTGACATGGGGACCATGGTCGCCGCCCATGCAATCCACCGCAAGGGTCACGTCCATTCAGATCGCGCTGCCCGTGAGCCAGACCGAAGGCCTGCCTCAGTGGGTCGTAACACAGGAAGCGCGACTGGCGACGGGCAGCGACTCGTCCCGGCGCTTACCCGCCAGCGGTCATTCGTCCTCGCGACTTGACGACCTTCTTGCCCCGGTAGTAACCGCTCGGGCTGATGTGATGGCGCAGGTGCACCTCGCCCGTGGTGGGCTCGACCGCGAGCGGCGCGCGCCGTGAGGAAATCGTGGGCACGCCGCATGTTGCGCTTGGACGGCGATTTCTTGTTCTGCTGGACAGCCATGAGAAAGCTCCTTACTTATCCTATTTCGTTGGGAGCCAAGCTCCCTAAGTCGCGCGAAGGGCCCGTGACGGGCGCGTCCGGTTCCGCCGCCGGATTCGGAGGCGGAACACAGCCTCCCTCGTCGTGGCGCGGCGAGATCGGAAGCGCCAGAAGGATCTCATCCTCCACCCATTCCAGCACGCGCATCGGCGCCGGCATCGGCAGGTCGTCCACATCCTCTGCCTCGTCCGCGACCTTCCGGCAGATGCGACGCGTCGTCCAGGAAACGCAGTTCCCGTCCGCACGACCGCCTGCCCCACCGGCTCGAGACAGCGCTGACAGCGCAACGCGAGGCGGCCGGACACACCGATCTGCAGTCGCGGATTACCATCCCCGTCGACATGCCCGATCAGAGTGTAGGTCACCTTGCCGCCGGGCTCCGCCAGGAAATCGGCAAGGCGCGCCAATTCTGCCACCGCTACTACGCCCGTCAGGCAGCCACCGGACTGCGCGAATTCGCGAACGTCGATGACAGGGCCTTCGCACATAAACGCGGCAATGTATTATTCTTGCTGAGTTTTGTCAAAGAAGATGTCGTCGTGCAATGCAGCGGCTGGTCCTCGCATCCACCTCCCCCTACCGTCGCGAACTGCTCGCACGACTCGGCATCCCCTTCGAAACCGCGGCACCGAACGTCGACGAGACGCCGCAGGCGATGAGACGCCCGTGGCCACGGCCCGCGACTCGCGCGAGAAAAGGCGGCAGCGCTGGCAGGCACGTTTCCCCGATGCGCTGATCGTCGGCTCCGATCAGGTCGCCGAGATCGACGGTGGTGCGCTCGGCAAACCGCTCACCCACGTGAAAGCTGCCCTCCAGTTACGCCGCTGTTCAGGGCGAACAGTCGATTTTCACACCGCGGTCTGCCTGCTCGACGCTGCCACCGGATCGGCCCAAGCGGAAATCGCACGCAACCGCGTGCGCTTCCGGCACCTCGACGATGAAGCGATAGAGCGCTATCTGCGTCGCGAGCAGCCGTACGACTGCGCTGGCAGCGCCAAGGTCGAAGGCTTTGGGATCGTCCTCATCGACGCGCTCGAGGGCGACGATCCCAATGCGCTGATCGGGCTGCCGCTGATTCGCCTCGCGACCATGCTGCGGCGGGCCGGCCTCAGTCTTCCGTAATGACCGACTGCCCCACGCCGACGCTCTACCTCATCCCGTCGAATCTTGCGGCGGGCGATCCGCAGTTGATCCTGCCGGCCAGCGCCATTGCAGTCGCAACCACGCTCGAGCATTTCGTCGCCGAGCGCGCGAAGACGGCGCGCGCCTTCCTCAAGGCCATCGGTCACCCCAAATCGCTGCGCGACATCGTCATCGAAGAACTGAACGAGCACACGCCGGCAGCGCGGATTCCGGACCTGCTGGCGCCGCTGCGAGCAGGGCTGTCCTGCGGATTGCTGTCGGAGGCCGGATGCCCGGCGATCGCCGACCCCGGCGCTCCGCTCGTTCTGGCAGCCCACCGTGCGGGCGTAAGAGTGCAGCCCCTCGTCGGTCCGTCCGCGGTCATTCTCGCGCTGATGGCCTCGGGGTTGCCCGGCCAGCGCTTCGCCTTCCACGGTTACCTGGAGGCTGCGAAAGAGTCGCGTGAGCAGCGACTGAAGGTGCTCGAAGCCGAATCCGTACGGCGTCGCGAAACTCAGATCTTCATCGAAACACCGTACCGCAATCTGCCGCTTTTCGAGTCTCTGCGGGCGTCCTGCACCCCCGAGACGCTGCTGTGCATCGCCGCAGATCTGACGGGCACCGCAGAGCGTGTAGCCACACGATCCATCGCCGACTGGCGACGCGCCGAGCTACCCGAGATCGCCCGGCGGCCGACGGTCTTCCTGCTGTACGCGGGTGATATTTAGCGAATTGCCGCAGCCCAACTGCCGGAGAAGCGCAGGAACGCCTCGGTAGCGCCGGCGCCCAGGCGCCGGGCAAAGCGCTCGAGGACGGTCTCGTGCGAGGTGAAGTCGACAACCTGGTCGGCCTTGATGATCTCGCGCGCGACGTAATCGACACTGCCAAGCTCGTCGGCCAGCCCCAGTTCAATGCTGCCCTGGCCTGTCCAGACCAGCCCGGTGAACAAGTCGGGGTTGTCCTTGAGGCGCTTGCCGCGACCCTTCTTCACGACCTCGATGAACTGACCATGAATTTCCGCCAGCATCTTCTCCGCATATTCCTTCTGGCCCGGAATGAGCGGAGAGAACGGGTCGAGGAAGCCTTTCTCGCGGCCGGCGGTGATCAGGCGGCGCTCGACGCCCAGCTTGTCGAGCGTACCGACGAAACCGAACCCGTCCATGAGCACCCCGATCGATCCGACGAGGCTCGCCTTGTCGACGAAAATCTTGTCGGCAGCGGCCGCCACGTAATAGCCGCCAGAAGCGCAGATGTCCTCGACCACCGCGTAGAGCGGAATCGCTGGATACTTCAAGCGCAGGCGCTGGATCTCGTCGTTGATGTATCCCGCCTGCACCGGACTGCCGCCTGGACTGTTGATGCGCAGCACAACGCCCTGCGTGCGCTTGTCCTTGAATGCTTCCCTGAGACCGGACATGATCTTCTCGGCGCTCGCCTCGCTGTCGGGGGCAATCACTCCTGACAGCTCGACCACAGCGGTGTGCTTGCTGGAAAGGGCCGCATCCTTCTTGCCAATCCAGCCAAAACCCATGAAGAGCAGTGCGAAAAGGTAGATGAAGCCGAGCGATTTGAAGAAAATCCCCCAGCGGCGCGCACGTCGTTGCTCGTCGACCGCCGCGGTGGCGATTTTCTCCAGAACGCTGCGTTCCCACTGCGCGGCCGGGGTCTTGTCGGAATTTGCATCGATCATGACAGGTTCCTAGATACAAAAGACATTTCGCCGCCAGCGTACACGATCATGCGCGTGCGGCGAACCAGGCGCGCAGCGCCGGCACGCTTTCCAGAAAAGCGAGCGGCGTGCAGGCGCGCAGGCTTTCACTCGAATGCGCACCGTAGGTCACGGCCAACGACGCCACGCGCGCGTTGCGCGCCATGTCGAGATCGTGCGTGGTGTCGCCCACCATGAGGGTGCGACCGGGCTCGATACCGAGTTCGTCCATGATTTCGAGCAACATCGCCGGATGCGGTTTCGAGAACGTCTCGTCGGCGCAGCGGCTGGCATGAAACGAAGATACGAGGCCGCTGGCGACGAGCGCGCGATCGAGCCCGTGCCGGGCCTTGCCGGTCGCCACCGCCAGCAAGAGCCCGGCCGCCGCGAGTTCCTCCATCATTTCCGGTACGCCGTCGAACAACGGGATCTCATTGTCACGGGCGAAATAGTGGTGCCGGTAGCGCGCCGCGACGGCCTCGTGCCCGGACTCCGGCAGCTGCGCAAAGAGGTAAGAGACCGCGTCGCCCAGGCCAAGGCCGATCACGTGACGCGCTTGCGGCTCGTCCGGAACCGGCAGATCCAGGTCGCGGCTCGCGGCCTGGATGGCCGAGACAATGACGGCTGCCGAATCCATGAGCGTGCCGTCCCAGTCAAAGACGATGAGGTCGAAGGGGCGCTGCGAGTCAGGCATGCGATGGTTGTCCGTGAATGGTGGGCAAAGTGGCGCCTTGTGATTCGAGAAAGCCCTGCAGATCGGGGGGCAAAGGTGCAGTCAGTTCGATCCGCTGCGCGGTGACCGGATGTTCGAACCCGAGCTGCCAAGCGTGGAGAAACATGCGCTTCAGACCCATCGTGCGCGCGAGCGTGCGGTTCAAATCGAAGTCACCGTACTTGTCGTCACCCGCGACGGGATAACCCAGATGTGACAGCTGCACGCGGATCTGGTGCGTGCGACCGGTTCCGAGCTGTGCCTCCAGAAGACTGAAATCGCCCAGCCGCTCAAGCAGTGTGAAGAGGGTGTCCGACGCCTGCCCGCCCGGCTGCACGCTCACACGTCGCTCACCCGCCGCAGTCACGAATTTGTGTAGCGGCAGGCTGACGCGCCGGCGTGCATCCCGCCAGCGTCCGCGGACGAGCACGAGATAGCGTTTCTCCACCCTCCCCTCGCGCAGCATCTCGTGCAGGCGCGTGAGCGCCCCCCGCTTCTTCGCCAGCAGCAGCACACCCGAAGTTTCGCGGTCGAGCCGATGCACGAGCTCGAGGAAGGGTGGCTTGCCGATCTGCCGCAGGATTTCGATGACGCCCCGGCTCACACCGCTGCCGCCGTGGACCGCGAGACCCGAAGGCTTGTCGATCGCCAGCAGCCAGTCATCCTCGAATAGCGTCGGCGGGATCAGGCGTGGCGGCACTGGCGCGGCTGTCGCGCCTTCGGGTCGCGCCGCCGTGCGCACCGGCGGCACGCGCACCCGATCACCCAGCTGCAATCGATACGTCGCATCTACCCGACGGCTGTTAACGCGAACTTCTCCCGAGCGCAGGATGCGGTAAATATGGCTGCGCGGCACACCCTTCAGGAGCCGGGCGAGGTAGTTGTCGATGCGCTGATCGACACTGCCTTCGTCAACCTCTTGCAAAGTTACGGATTTTTTGCTTGACGCAACCATTCTTGCTTATACTTTCGCCCTGTTCAGGGTACTCGTGCAGCCTGCGGGTACTCGCGCAACCCGCGAAGGCGTTGCGCCGCACGGGAGGCCAGTTCTGGCCGCCACTCGAGCCCGCTCCAGTGCCCTGATCAGCAACTCAAGCATCGTTGTGAGCCAATGCGACGATTAGGAATCGATACAAGCCAAGCGCGCGAGCACTCTCACTGACCGGATCTAAAAGCCGCCACACGCGGCACCGAAGAAAGGCAAACCCCCGGGGCTTTCCTGCCAACCGAATACCTCCTTGGAAACGCACCTCGAGCCTATGACAAGATGACCACTTGGCCGCGGCGATGGCTTCGCCGTGGCGGGTTTGGCTTTCCCGTGAGAGGAAGCGCGGGAGACAAGAATGAAGCGCATGCTTTTCAACGCGACCCAGTCGGAAGAACTTCGGGTCGCAATTGTAGACGGTCAGAAGCTCATTGACCTCGACATAGAGTCAGCGGGAAAGGAACAACGCAAGGGCAACATCTATAAGGGCATCATCACTCGCATCGAACCGAGCCTGGAGGCCGCGTTCGTCGACTATGGCGCCGATCGGCATGGCTTTCTGCCGTTCAAGGAAGTCAGCAAGAGTCTCTTCCAGGCGGGTGTGGAGGTATCTCGCGCCCGCATCCAGGACGCCCTCAAGGAAGGACAGGAGTTCATCGTCCAGGTCGAGAAGGACGAACGCGGCAATAAGGGGGCAGCTCTCACCACCTTCGTCAGCCTGGCGGGACGGTATCTCGTCCTGATGCCGAACAATCCACGCGGCGGAGGCGTTTCGCGCCGTGTCGAGGGCGAGGAGCGCGACGAACTGCGTGACCTCGTCGGTCAGCTCGACGTGCTGCAGGGCATGAGCATCATCGCGCGCACCGCCGGCATCGGTCGCACGCTGGAAGAGCTCAACTGGGATCTCAATTACCTGATGCAGCTCTGGCGCGCCGTCGAGAACGCCTCGCGCCAGCAGGGAGGCGCCTTCCTGATCTATCAGGAATCGAGCCTCGTCATTCGCGCCATCCGCGACTACTTCCAGCCCGAGATCGGTGAGCTGCTGATCGACACCGAAGCCATCTACGAACAGGCCCGGCAGTTCATGGGCCATGTGATGCCGAGCAACGTCAACCGGGTGAAACTGTACAAGGATGACGTTCCGCTCTTTTCCCGCTTCCAGATCGAGCACCAGATCGAGACCGCCTATTCGCGGCAGGTCCAGTTGCCCTCCGGCGGCGCGGTGGTCATCGATCACACCGAGGCGCTCGTCTCGGTCGACGTCAACTCGGCGCGCGCCACGCGCGGAGGCGACATCGAGCAGACCGCACTGAACACCAATCTCGAGGCGAGCGATGAGATCGCGCGACAGTTGCGCCTGCGCGACCTGGGCGGGCTCATCGTCATCGATTTCATCGACATGGAGTCCTCCCGCAATCAGCGCGAAGTCGAGACCAGGTTGCGCGACGCGCTGCATTTCGACCGCGCACGCGTGCAGATGGGCAAGATTTCGCGCTTCGGTCTGATGGAGCTTTCGCGCCAGCGATTGCAGCCCAGCCTGGGAGAAACGAGCAACCTGCCCTGCCCGCGCTGTCAGGGCACCGGCCAGATCCGCAGCATCGAATCCACCGCGCTGCACATCCTGCGCATCCTGCAGGAGGAGGCGATGAAGGAAAACACCGCCGCCATACATGCGCAGGTGCCGGTAGACGTCGCCACCTTCCTGCTGAACGAGAAACGCTCGGACATCCACGGCGTCGAGTCTCGTCTCAAGGTTGGTGTGGTGCTGATCCCGAACATCCATTTCGAGACACCTCATTACACCGTGACCCGGTTGAAGCACGATGAGCTCAACCGCTCCGAACCGCTCCCCGCGAGCTATCAAATGGTCGAGGCACCGGTGGAGGAGGAAAATCAGCCGGTGGTGCAGCCAGAAGCGATCGCACCTCGGCCCGAGGCGGTGGTCAAGGGAATCACGCCAACGCAGCCTGCCCCCCTGGAAGTACCTAAGTCGGCTCCGGCAGCGCTGCCACCGCCCCCCGTCTCCCTCGTCGACAAGATCTTCGGCTGGTTTCGTCGCAAGCCCGAGCCGGTTGCCGAGGCGGTAGTCGCCGCACCCGCGCTACCGCAACGCGGCCAGCGCCGCGGACGTGGCGATCGCGACCGCGGGCGGCCGGACCGCCGCGATCGTCGAGAGGAGAGGGATCGTCAGGAACCACGCGCGGCCAATTCGCGCGGCCCCACCCCTGCAGCAGGCGTAGATTCTCGGCCGGCGGAACGCGTCGAGCGGTCGGATCGACCTGAACGCCCAGAACGCACTGAGCGGCCGGATCGCGGCGAGCGCTCGGAGCGTAGAGCGCGTGGCGAACGCCAGGAACGCGGCGAGCGACCGGAGCGCGGGGAGCCTCAGCGAAGACAAGCTCAGGCGCCGCGCGAAGCACCCGTGCGTGTCCCCGTAGAAGGCGCAGAACTGCAGGACGCGCCTATCGAAGGCGCAGAGGTTCAGGAAGGCCGCAGCCGACGCCGGCGTGGTCGGCGCGAGCGGCGACCGGAGGGTGGAGCCAGTGCGCCAGCCCAGCAGGGCATGGAGGCAACAGTCGCCGCGGCGATCACTGTCGAGGAAGCGGTCGTCGAGCAGAATGACCGCTTCGTCGAGCCGGTGAGTCTCACGCCAACGGAGTCTGCGGTGGCCGAAATGCCAACCCCGGAGTTCGCAACCGCCGAACTGCTGACCCCGTCACCTGCCATCGTCGAGCCGCCGCGTCCGGAACCTGTTCCTGTTCCGCTCGAGGTCGTCATGGAGTCGCCTGCGCTGGAGACCGCCGAGCTGCCTGTGCCTGCCCCGGTGTCGACGCTGCCTCCAGAACCGGAGATCGCGCTACCCGCACCCCTCGCTGTCGTCTCCTTGATTCCAGCACCGATCGCGTTGCCGGAGGGCATGGTCATGGTCGAAACCAGTGCCGGCCGCACTCAGGTGGCGACGGTCTTCGAGGATGAAGCGCAATCCGCACCCCGCCGACCACCGCGGACGCGACTCGGCGAATCATCGCAGGATGAAAGCCTGGTCCAGATCGAGACGCGCAAGTAAGCAGGATCGCCAGTGGAAAAGGGGCGCCGGCAAGGCGCCCCTTTTTCTTTCGCTGCGCGATCAGCTCGCCTCAGCGGCGCCGAAGAGCTTCTGCTTCAGGATCTTCAGTGCGTCGCGCGCTTTCGCCGCACGCTCGAACTCCAGATTGCGCGCGTGCTCCAGCATTTCCTTCTCAAGTCGCTTGACTTGCCCGCGCGAGATCTTTCTCCGACATGGCCTGCGCTGCTGTCTCAGCGCGGGCCGTCTTCTCCTGCGCCGGGCGTGAGGCGTAAACACCGTCGATCATGTCGCGCACCCCTTTCTCGACGCCCTTCGGCGTGATGCCCCAGGCAGCGTTGTGTGCGAGCTGTTTCGTGCGGCGACGCTCTGTTTCTCCGATCGCCCGCCTCATGGAATCGGTCACCCTGTCCGCGTACAGGATCGCTGCTCCGTTCAGGTGCCGCGCCGCGCGCCCGATGGTCTGGACGAGTGAGCGCTCCGAGCGAAGAAACCCTTCCTTGTCGGCGTCGAGAATCGCCACGAGCGACACTTCCGGCAGGTCCAGACCCTCGCGCAGAAGATTGATGCCGACCAGCACGTCGAACTGACCCAGCCGCAGATCGCGGATGATCTCGACGCGCTCGACCGTATCGATGTCCGAGTGCAGGTAGCGCACCTTCACACCGTGCTCGGCGAGGTAGTCCGTCAACTCTTCGGCCATGCGCTTGGTCAGCGTGGTCACCAGCACGCGCTCGTGTTTCGCCACGCGCAGGCCGATCTCCGAGAGGAGGTCGTCCACCTGAGTCGATGCCGGGCGCACCCCGACCTGCGGATCCACGAGCCCTGTCGGGCGCACCAGCTGCTCGACGACCTGACCCTGATGCGTCTTCTCATAGTCCGCCGGAGTGGCCGATACAAAGATCGCCTGCGACAGCAGGCCCTCGAACTCCTCGAACTTCAGGGGGCGATTGTCGACGGCGCTCGGCAGGCGGAAACCGTAGTCGACGAGGTTCAGCTTGCGCGCCCGATCGCCACGGTACATGCCCCCGACCTGGGGAATCGTGACATGACTCTCGTCGATGAAAAGAAGTGAGCGCGGCGGAAGGTAATCCATCAGCGTCGGCGGCGGCTCGCCCGCCGCGCGCCCAGACAGGTGCCGGCTGTAGTTCTCGATACCCTTGCAGAATCCCAGCTCGTTCAGCATCTCGAGATCGAAGCGCGTGCGCTGCTCGATGCGCTGCGTCTCGACCAGCTTGCCCGCAGATTGGAACCATTCGATCCGCTCGGCGAGCTCGATCTTGATCGCGTCGACCGCTCGCAGCGTCGTGCTGCGCGGGGTAACGTAATGGCTCGACGGATAGACCGTGAACCGCCCAACGCGCTGGGCGATCTGACCGGTCAAGGGGTCGAACAGCAGCAGCGTTTCGACCTCGTCGTCGAACAGGCTCACGCGTAACGCCGTCTCCGAGTGCTCGGCCGGAAAAATATCGATCACGTCGCCACGCACGCGAAAGGTACCGCGCCGAAAATCGAGTTCCGCCCGCTCGTACTGCATCTCCGCCAGACGCTTGATCACGTCGCGCTGGCTGATGTGCTCGCGCTCGCGCAAGTGCAGGATCATGCTGTGGTAGTCCACCGGATCGCCGATACCGTAGATGCACGACACGGTCGCGACGATGATGGTGTCGGGACGCTCGAGCAGCGCCTTCGTCGCCGACAGGCGCATCTGCTCGATGTGTTCGTTGATGCTGGAATCCTTCTCGATGTAGAGATCGCGCGAAGGCACGTACGCTTCCGGCTGGTAATAGTCGTAATAGGAGACGAAGTACTCCACCGCATTCTCCGGGAAGAACTCGCGGAATTCTGCGTATAGCTGCGCGGCGAGCGTCTTGTTGGGCGCCATGACCAGCGCTGCTCGTCCGATGCGCGCAATCACGTTCGCCATCGTGAACGTCTTGCCCGACCCGGTCACCCCCAACAGGGTCTGGAAGGAGAGGCCGTCCTCGATTCCCTCGACCAGGCGGGCGATGGCCTGCGGCTGATCTCCGGCTGGCTCGAACGGCTGATGCAGGCGAAACGGACTGCCCGCAAAGGTCAGGACAGCACCGCTGTCCGACAGATCTGTCATGCTAGAATCCTCGCCAGAACAATGCCTCGGCGCAGGTATCTCACTTGCGCTTCAGCGTTGACAGTTTATTCCCAAGCCGAGTTGTTCGCTGGTGACGAATCGCGGCACTTTGGAGACAAGATGAGCGTACCGATAGCCTTCCCATCACTGTTTGGCGCTGTTGAGACGGCGCCTCGTGATCCGATTCTGGGACTGACCGAGGCGTTCATCGCTGATCCACGCTCCACCAAGGTGAACCTCGGGGTCGGCGTCTATCAGGGTGATGACGGCAAGGTGCCGCTTCTCGCTTCGGTGCGCACCGCCGAGCGCGCGCGGCTCGAGGCGCTGCCGCCTCGCGGTTATCTGCCAATCGATGGCTTGGCGAGCTACAACCAACTCGTTCAGCGGCTCGTCTTCGGCGACACCGCGCCGGTCCTGGTCGAAGGCCGCGTGGCGACGATCCAGACCCTCGGGGGAACCGGAGCACTGCGCGTCGGTGCCGACTTCCTCCGCCGGATGCTGCCCGACGCCACCGTCTATTTGAGTGATCCGAGTTGGGAGAATCATCGCGCCGTATTCGAGACGGCGGGATTCGCGGTGGAGACGTATCCGTATTACGACCCCGTCACCTGTGGCGTCAGGTTCGCGCACATGAAAGAGCGGCTGACACAGCTCGCCCCCGGCTCCGTGGTGGTCCTGCACGCCTGCTGCCACAACCCGACCGGCGCCGATCTTACCCCGTCGGAGTGGCAGGAAGTCGCCGAGATCGTCCGCGCAAGATGTCTCGTCGCATTCCTCGACATGGCTTACCAGGGTTTCGCCGAGGGGATTGACGCAGACGCTGCGGCGCCCCGCCTCTTCGCGGACGCCGGCCTCTCGTTCCTGCTTGCGACATCGTTCTCGAAATCATTCTCTCTGTATGGCGAGCGGGTCGGCGCGCTGAGCCTCGTCACCGCCGGCGATCGCGAGACGGCCAGCGTACTCTCCCAGGTCAAACGTCTGATCCGCACCAGCTACTCCAACCCACCGACACACGGGGCCGCAGTGGTCGCATCGATTCTTGCCGACGCGCAGCTGCGGGTAGCGTGGGAGGCAGATTTGGCTGGCATGCGCGATCGCATCCGTGGCATGCGGCTGAGTTTGCTGGAGAAGCTGCGCGTGCGCGCCGTGCCCACCGATTTCTCGTTTCTGCTGAATCAGCGCGGAATGTTCTCCTATACCGGAATCTCGGCCGCACAAGTCGACCGGCTGCGCACGGAGTACGGCATCTATGCTGTCAGCAGCGGCCGCATCTGTGTCGCAGCGCTCAATTCGCGCAACGTCGACTACGTTGCCGACGCGTTCGCTGCAGTTCTCGAGAACAGTTAGATACCACCAGCAAAGCCGGTGGCGTCTTGTGGGTGCCGCAAAGGCGCCCTTCTCTATGGGTTAGCGCGACGCTCCCTCGCCCGAACTCGTCAGCCGCCAAGCTGCAGCCGTGGTTCCGCCAAGCTGCCGCCGACCGAAATCGTTGACGCGCGCTCGTCCCCCGACTTGAGGCGCACAGAAAAACGGCCGACAAGCTGGCGCGAGGGTGTGATGTCGAGGTCTCCCTTCACCGTGAGCATTCCGGAGCCGAGTTTGATGTCGCGGAAGGAGAGATTGCGGCCTGCGGTTTGAAGGTTGCCCGACAACTCATCGAATCCAGTCGCGCCTCCGCGGGTCTCTCCAGCCACTGCGCCCGAGATGTCAGCGTTGTAGAGAATGCCTCGTTTCACGCGAAAGTCGGCGCTAAGGCCGAGATTTTCCAGCAGGTGGTCGGTATCCGCTCCGCGAGTGGCAAACTGCCCGTCAGCATCGAGCCTGCCACCTACAGAGAAATTGCGTCCAAGATTAGCGAAGAGCGACTGCATTTCCAGGTTGGTGGCGCTGAAGCGTCCTTCCGCGAGCAGCCCCACGTTCCAGTCGAGCACCATGCTGCCCTTGACGAGACCGTCATGTAGTAGCGCGCCGACGCGATCCAGAGTGAGGCGTGTGCCTTCCAAAGTACCGGAAGCATCCAATTGGTCGAACGTGATTTCCGGTGTCGTCGGCAGGGACCATTCGCGGGCCGAGAACTCGAAGACAGAATCTGCGAGCTTCGCCTGCGCTTTTCCATCGTCAATCGACAGGATCGCACGCTCGAGCTTCCCATCGGACACATAGCTCAACTCGCCGGAAAACTCGATCTTGAGTCCACCGACTTCAAGCTCGCTGTCCTCGAGCGTCACCCGTTCGGCCCAGGCCTCCCTGCTCTCTCGTCGCGTCCCGGAACCATTCAGGAGCGCCAGCAGATCCGCTGCGGAAAGTTTCGCTTTATGCAGTTCGAGCAGAGTGATCGGTTTGCGCCGGCCCACCAGGGTAGACCAACTCGGCTGTGCAATGATCTCACTCGCTCTCAATGAGGGGCCGACGGCTACATTGGCGAGTTTGAGTGCGGGACGGGGTGTGAAGACGATTGCACTGCTGCCGATCGATATTTTTCCGGACTGAGTCGCAAGCAACTCTTCGACATGTGTAGTGAAGCGCTCCAGCGACCGATGGACAAGGAACAGCGTACCTGCCGCGAGGAGAAACGGGAGCAGCACGAGACCACGCAGCGCCCAGCGCCGGGCGTGCCCTCTCAAATCGGGTGCGGGGGCTGCTGCAGCGTCTTCCGAACGCCGCGACGGCAACGTCTCCGAGACGGTGCCCAGCCCGGACGTATCGTGCGTGGGTTGCGGCGATACGATCTCGATGTATTCCTCTCGCAGCAGCCGCTGCAGTGAATCTGCGAGATCCGGTAGTTCAGGTTTGAGCAAAGCCAGATTCACCGCGCTCGCCTTGCCGTCCACCATGACCAATGCCAGCCACGGTGCGTAGGGCAACGTCCGCAGCGACACTTCCTGCTCTCCCTTCGCCGTCCTCCGAAATACGACTGTCGAATCCATGAGGGACATCGGAAAGAGCCCGCCGCGCTCTCATGCTCGGAATGCAGCGCGTTCGCGCACCGACGCGGCCGCGCGAATCTGCACGAGCTGTGTTTGGTTGACCGAGGAAAAGCGAGCACTTATTATAGGCCCCTCAAAAATTCCCCGATAGCTCAGTCGGTAGAGCGACGGACTGTTAATCCGCAGGTCCCTGGTTCGAGCCCAGGTCGGGGAGCCAGAGGCCTTCAGGGCACTTTTCTGGCCCATCCACACGCTCTTCCGACGCGACTGTGACGGACGAAAGCAACCAGTAGCACCGCACGCTTCCGAGAGTCGCAGCAACCGCTGGATGTCCGAAAAGATACCCTGCGCGCTGACCGCTCTGATTCTCGGTCGAACGAATGTGCCCTGTCGACCGCACACGGGTGCGACCTATGTCCGTTATCGCGGAGCTCAGTAGGCGAGCGCACCCTATAGCCCTGATTCAGTAGTGGTTATGAGGCAGCATTGGTCTGTCGGTGGGATCGCGGTTGCGATACTTTCGCTTGGTTCTTAGCAGTAAACTCTACAGTGCACCAATGGGAAGGTCGGTCAACCCCTTACCCCGGAGGTAACCATGGCGACGTCAGTAAAGCAGACCGTGGCGGCAATGCTGGTTCGCGCACAGGAGTTCGGCGTGTTCATCGACTTGGTCGATGGCTGCCGTCTTGAAGTGACGTGTGCTCACGAGAGTACCGCCTTTGACTGGACGGAACTTGTTCAGAAGCACCGGCCCGCTATTGTGGATCTGCTGCGGGACAACGAAACCGAGGCGACGATGGCAATCGCGCGGGTGCGTGCCACCATGTAGTGTGGGTCACTACTGTCCCAGAGTCAGATACCACCGGCAAAGCCGGTGGCTTGAGTTTGTGAGCGCCTCAAAGGCGCCCATGACACCATGAGCCGCCCTTGTCGGCCTCACCCCATGGCGAGCTTCATTTGGTCGTAGCGCTCGTCTTCCTCTTCCTGGTTCCGGATGTACGCCCGAACGATGTTCTCGTCCAGCCCGAGCGTGGAAACGAAGTAGCCTCTTGCCCAAAAATGCTCCCCCGTGAAGTTCTTCTGTCGCCCTCCGAACTTCCGTGCAATCTGAATCGCGCTTTTCCCCTTGAGGTACCCGACGACATTGGACACCGCGTACTTCGGCGGAATGCTGATGCATATGTGCACGTGGTCGCCCATCAGGTGCCCTTCGACTATCTTCGATCCCTTGTGCGAGGCCAGTTCGTGAAACACCTCGCCCAGATGCCGACGCAGCACCCCAAACCCGCTTCTTCCGTCGCTTCGGTATGAAAACCACGTGGTATTTGCAGTCCCATCGCAGTCCCATCTCGTATGACTCAGGCTCTGGTACTCTTTCATCGTAAATTTCCTTTCTCTTGGCAGGGATCAGAAATTCACGCCGACCGTCGTAAAGGTCAAACCCAGGTGAGTCCCCCGGCACAGCCGGGGGCTTACCTCTATGAGTTACGACTGGGCGAGCGTCGTCCTCTCTATTGGCGGTGTAGAGCAGCATCAGTCGTAATCTGGGCTCTTCTTCGAAGCGCGACACCGGTGCGGTGCTTCCTTTGGTGGAACGGCCTACCTGCTTGAATCTGCGGCGGGAAGTGTGCAGAATTGAGAAGTGTTGTAACCGACAACTAACTATATATAATCCTCAGCCCCCTTGATCCGAGCCCAACTCGGCGACGCCAAGGGATCTTGATCGTCGGCGATGTCTCTCCACCCCCGCTCGCGGACAATTCGCATGCTCGCAATCATCGAGCCGCAGGCGCGCTGCACGCGCTTGGCAAGACATCGCCACCCCACGCGCACCTCGCTCAGTTCTCTGTCAGGTTTGGCTCAGGCGGGTCGGTGATATTCGGCTTGAGCGGATGACGAAGAAGGCGACGCCCACGCTGCACCCGCCGGAGGACACGGACGCGCGCTTCAAAGCGCTCGTCCAGAACTCAGCCGACATCATCACCATCCACAATCTGGATGGAATGACCGTTTTCGAGTCACCAGCCGCGTCCCGGGTGCTCGGGTACGGCCCAGGGCGGCTCATCGGCCGCAGTCCCTTCGATTCAATTCATCCGCGAGACGTCGGACGCGTCCGTGAGGTCTTCGCTCAGGTTGTCAGGGGCGAGATACAGCCAGCGCCCGTGGAATTCCGTTTTCGCCGCGCGGATGGATCATGGATCCATCTCGAGGGAGTAGGCACCAATCTATTGCATTATCCTGGCATAGAGGGAGTTGTGCTTACTTCCCGCGATATCACTCAGCGGAAGGTGGCAGAGGAGAGAATCCAGTACCTTGCGCAGCACGATACGCTCACTGACCTTCCGAATCGTATCCTTATGCGCGACCGCCTGAACATTTGCATGGCTCAAGCGCACCGCTGGCACCAGATGGTTGCAGCACTCCTCATCGATCTGGATCGCTTTAAGGTTCTGAACGATACGTTCGGCCCCGCAGTGGGCGACGAGATTCTGCGCGAGATGGCGCGACGGTTGCAACAATGCACCCGAGACGGTGATACGGTTGCCCGCTTGGGCGGCGACGAGTTCATGGTCCTCCTGCCAAATCTTGCAAGTCCCCAGTGGGCAGCTGCCGTTGCGCAGAAGGTACTGCAATCGGTCGCGAAGCCCCTATGTATCGGCGGACAGGATGTCGTCATGTCGGCAAGCGTTGGTGTCAGCCTGTTTCCGGAAGACGCCAAGGATCCGGACGATCTCATCCGCAACGCCGATACGGCGATGTATAGCGCCAAGCGAATGGGAAGAAACAACTATCAGTTCTATACCGACGACCTGAATCTGCAGATGCGCGAGCGCCTCGTGATCGAGCATGGATTGAGGCTGGCAGAGCAACGGAAGGAGTTGCGATTGCTATATCAGCCAAAAATCGATCTCGACCAGCGCACGATCATTGGCCTCGAAGCACTCGTGCGGTGGCACCATCCCACGCTCGGATTGATCTCGCCGGACCGGTTCATTCCCATCGCAGAAGAAACCGGCCTGATAGTGCCAATAGGGGAGTGGGTGCTAAGAACAGCGTGCGAGCAGATCAGAACCTGGCGAGATCAGGGACTCGACCTTCGGGTGTCGGTAAACCTCTCCGCCCGCCAGTTCAGGGAGGAAAACCTAGCACAAAGCATATACCGCATCCTGTGCGAAACAGGCGTCCCACCCAGCTACCTCGAACTCGAGATTACCGAGAGCGACGTTATGGAAAATGCAGAAGCTGCAATTGCCACATTGGACGAACTTAAGGCCAAGGGCGTCGACATCTCCATCGATGATTTTGGAACCGGCTATTCCAGTCTGAGTTATCTGAAGCGGTTCCCGCTTGATGTCCTCAAGATCGACCGGTCATTTGTGCGCGACGTCCCGACCAACCAAGACGATGCCGCGATCGTGGGTGCGATCATCGCGTTGGCGCGCAGTATGAATATCAGGGTCGTTGCCGAAGGTGTCGAAACGCAAAGTCAAGCAGACTTTCTCAATCTCTCGGGATGTGACTTCGCGCAAGGATATTATTTTAGCCCACCGCTCTCGCCTGATCAGATTACCGCAAGCTTTGCACGAAGAATATTTCGCTGACGCGGCGCGCGAGTCATTTAGAACGCCCATTCAACACCGAGTCCGACTACGTTGTCCGTGAAGTCGCGAACTTCGATATTGTTGACGACAACGTTGGAGTCGCGTTTCGTCCATGTGTAGTACAAGGTGCCCTTCACCGTGCGCAGAATCGCGTAAGTCGCATTGATTCCCACGCTGTACAGCTTGTCGTTGCGCTGATCTTCATTAAGGACGGCAGTTACAATGCCTGGTCTGCCCTTGTAATCCCTGTCTTGATAGAACGCGTTCATTCCGAATGCGAGCTTCGGCGTCGCCTGCCAAGTCGGCGTCACTGTTACACCGGTGGTGACGATGTAGTTGGTGGTGACGTCGGTGAAAACGCCGATCAAGCGATAAACTGAAAGCGCAATTGACGTCGTTCCAGTGGGAAGATACAGATAGGTCAAGTTCCCAGTTGGCCCTGTATAGTCCCGCCCCGGCGCAAGGTCGTAACTCCGGTTAGTGTACGCGAGAAATCCGGACACCCTTGATTTCCCTGAGAGCTCCCATCGCACGACCCTTACACCAACATCATTCTGATTGAATTTCCCG
Organism: uncultured beta proteobacterium; assembly: GCA_963719715.1. Lineage (GTDB taxonomy): Bacteria > Pseudomonadota > Gammaproteobacteria > Burkholderiales > JAEUMW01 > JAEUMW01. The sequence goes on along the minus strand of CAVRDD010000038.1, from coordinate 9,192 downwards.
AGATCCTCTTGCCCAGCCCCCACCACAAGGTTTGGACGCTTGCCATCCGTGTGCGCGTAATAGAGATCGACGACGTTGCCGAACTGTGTTTGATAGCGAAGTGCACCGGTATAGACACTCTGCTCAAGATCGGAAGGCTTGAAAATTGTGGCAGAGTTCGTAATGTCCACGAACTGATACTCCCCCCGGATCTCCCAGCTCGGATGAAACTGGTAGCCGATAGTTGCCGTGGGCACACCGACTGTTCGCTTGTTGGGCGTGAAAGCCGTAACTTCCAGGAAGGAGTTGGAGTACTGGTTCTGCGTGTAACCTATCTCACCGCCCAACTTATTGCCGATGCGCCAGTTCCACGTCGCACCGAAGTTGAAGAGGGTGGTATCGAATTTCGTATGCTCCGTGTAGAAACGTTGAATGATGTTGCCGGCAAGAACGAAATTCTGCCGACTTATGTCCTTATTAATACTGGCACCGGCATTGAGCGTGAAAATGGTATCGCCACGCGCCGTCGATCCGCTGCTCGACAGCGCTCTAAGGGTGTCAGAACTGATGTTCGACGGCAGACGAAAGATGTTGTCGTCATAAGCCACTCCCGCGCCAAGGTTGAACTTGGCCATATCGCCGTCTGCAAACTCGGCACGAGCGCTGTTCGTGACACTCATCATCACCAGCCCAACAACGCCGATTGTCGCCACTGATCGAAAGTCAAACATAAGTTTCACTGGCGCTGGATGTTTTGAAGGCATTAGTTTGAGTCCAAATGGAAGCCATGGCTGCAATCAAGGCGACCGCATTCCCCTGCGCATTTTATGGCGATTCCTAAGCTTCTGCCGACGTTTCTTGTCTAATGGAAACAAAGGTGTTGCAGAAACACCACAGTTTCTGGGGCATTATTTACGCGCATTGGACTCTTACGGTGGCGTGTAGGATCCTTCCATTAAGCCGCCGTTAGCTCTGGGGCGAGATGGCTCGGCTCCATCTGTCGGTTGGCTAAAGCACGCCAAGTTTCGACACGTATTGTCTAGGAGTTGTCTGCCCTTGTTCGAACGAAGTTCTGAATCTGTCGAATTGCTCTCCACTATGCCCCCTGTTACATCTAGGCGAGCCCCTCCAGTTGACCACACGTCGTCAGGGCATGTTTTCGCAGAGTCCCGCGAAAGCGCGTTCGCAAACAACAAGCTGGCTACGACAACGCCCACACAATTGCGACTATTCCGCGGACAGCTGTCCTTTCTTTCTGTTACGCGGCTACTTCTCGATCCTCTAGTCGCCGTCGGGGCCCTAATCGCGGTAACCCTCGCGCATGGCGAGCCATTCCGTGGCAAGTACATGGTGTTGGCGCTCATCGTTTTCTCGTTGACTTTCCCGGGTAAGTTAGACCTGTCAGGGGGGGCGATTTCCATAACACGAGACATTGTTCTGCGCTGGATACCAATCGTCGCACTGCTGCTGATGTTTGGTTATGCGGCCGAGTACCTGCGTGCCTTCCCTTGGAATATTATGGTGACGTGGTTCATTGCGGCACCGACTTCGCTTCTTCTGACGCACTTGGGGCTGCGATACGCCATGCCGCCTCTCATTTCTTCTCACGGGAGATATCGGCGAGCAGTAATCGCGGGTGCCAACGAGGTCGGACTGAAACTGGCCGAGCACTTGCAGCGGGATCGCCTCCTCGGCGTGCGCTTCGTCGGATTCTTTGATGATCGTGCGCGGGAGAGACTTCGCGCTCGCGACGAACTGCAGCTGCACGGCCCGCTTACGAATCTCGCTGCCTACGCCAAGCAGCACCGCATTGACATCATATACATAGCCTTACCGATGGCGTCACAGCCCCGCATTCTGAAGCTTCTGGACGATCTTCGCGACACCACCGCATCGATCTATTTCGTCCCTGATATCTTTCTGTCAGACCTGATCCAAGCACGCATCGATGAAGTCAACGGACTTCCAGTGGTGGCCGTATGTGAAACCCCATTTTATGGGCTCAATGGACTCATCAAGCGGCTCGAAGATATCTTGGTCACATCCTTGTTGCTAGCGCTGATCTCTCCGGTCATGTTGGCAATTGCAGCGGGGGTAAAGTTTACGTCCCCGGGCCCCGTTTTCTTCAAGCAGCGCCGCTATGGATTGGACGGCGAAGAGATACTTGTCTATAAGTTCCGCAGCATGACCGTCTGGGAGGACGGAATTCAGATCGATCAAGCCCGAAAGAATGACGAAAGGGTGACGCGGTTTGGAGCGTTCCTTCGAAAAACATCTCTTGATGAGTTACCTCAATTTCTCAACGTCTTGTCTGGCAGCATGAGCATTGTGGGGCCAAGACCTCATGCAATTTCCCACAATGAAATGTATCGAAAGCTCATCAAGGGTTACATGGTGAGGCACAAGGTCAAGCCTGGCATTACCGGCTGGGCTCAGGTCAACGGGCTCCGCGGTGAAACCGAGACACTCATCAAGATGCGGGCACGTATTGAGTACGATCTAGACTACCTAAGAAATTGGTCCCTGAGTCTCGATCTCCTGATCATCCTTAGGACGGTCGTACTTATGTTTCGTGATCCGAAGGCCTACTAATTTAATTGGGTCTTCAGGAAGTCGTGTGGGTCGTTTGAGGGCATGAATCGGCCCGGAAGCGGCATGAAAAAAGCCGTGCCTGCTTTCGGATGCGGTTGTAGAAGATCTCGATGTACTCCGTAATCTCGCGTTTTGCCTGTTCGCGGGTAGCGAAGCGTCGTTGATGTATCAGTTCCGTCTTCAGGCAGCCCCAGCAGCTTTCCATCGGGGCATTATCCCAGCAGTTGCCTTTGCGACTCATTGACGCCTGCATGCCGAATTCCCGGAGCAGTTTCTGGTAAGCATGCGCGCAGTATTGACTGCCGCGGTCCGAGTGGTGGATTAGCCCGAAGTTCCCTTAGGGCCTGAGCGAGTTTGTCTTGTGCGACGCGCACATGGCGTGAGATCGGAGTGCCGGTTTCTGTCTACACGCGGATCTGCTCGATGAGCTCGAGGGCGCGCCGCTGCTGGATGTTTGGTGTGGTGAGCACATCGAAGGTCGGCGCCTCGGGTCCCGCGCTCGGCGTGCGACAGGTGTTGCGCACGAGGGCGGCCAGTTCAGCGAGCAGGGTCGAGAAGCTGTGCACCGGCGTTCCATCCTCGAGCGTGTGGCGCGCCACCTTGGCCAGCGCCGCCTTGGAGCGCCTGGCCGGCGCCACTGGATCGCGCACGGCCTTGGCCGCCTGGTCGGTGTCGGCGAACATCAGCTCGCGCCACGCTTCGCGCAGGTGCCATTCGACGTAGTAGGCAAGCGTGCACAGGAAGATGTGTGCGCGCACGCGATCGGCCGTGCGGTGATGGATCGGTCGCACCTTCAGGTCGATCGTCTTGAGCGACCGGAACGCCCGCTCGACGTTGGCCAGCGCCTTGTAGTGGCGCACGCAGTCGGCTGCCTCCATCTGCGCCGCACTCACCGAGGTGCGAATGAGGTAGAGGCCGTCCAGCGCCGCTTCGGCGGCGATGGCCTCGTGCTTGCGCGCGAAGCCAAACACTTTGTCCTGGATCGTCAGCTCGAAGTGCTTGGCAACCTTGTACTGGTTGACGACCTTGCCCACCGCGACGCCAATCTTGTCGGCACCCACCAGCTTGCCGGCATCGACCTGCGCCTTGATCTTCCCGAGGTTCGTCTCGGTGGCCGCGAGCAACTCCGCGCGCTTGTGCGTGCGCAACTCGGCCAGCGCCGGATTGCGGCATGCCACCAGGCGTTCGCCCGGATACTCCGGCGAACTCAACTCGAGCAGGTTGCGCTCATCGAACAACCCCAGCTGCAGCTGCCCCTGCTCGACGAGCGCGCGGATCGAGGCACTCTTCAGTGCCGTGATCCAGCCGATGCCGTCCGTGGTGCGCAGCTCCTTGATGGCCTTGCTCGAGATCATGCCGCGGTCGCCCACCATCACCAGCTGCTCGATACCGAAGTCCTGGCGCACGCGCTGCACCGCCGGCAACAGCGTGGTGCTGTCGATCGTGTTGCCTTCGTGCACCGACACCGCCACCGGGCAGCCGCGCGCATCGGTCATCAGCCCGTAGTTCACCTGCAGCAGACCGCGCTTGCCGTCGCGGTCGTGGCCAAGCCGGGCCAGCGGGCAGGTCGTACCCTCGAAGTAGCTCGACGACAGGTCGTACAGCACCAGGCCCCCGGCCTGAAGATGGCGCGCGGCGAGCTTCTTCTCGATTGTGTCCTGGCGTGCCAGCAACCAATCCATCGCTGCGTACAGATCGTTCTCATCGGCATCGACGACACCGAAGTCCTGCGCCAGCGTCGTGGTGTGCCACCAGCGCGTGGTGGCGAGCTTGGTGTGCGGCGCCACGATCCGTGCGGCCACCATCGCCCGCACCAAGTCGCGCTCGCGCGAGGGCTTGGCGGCGATCAGCGAGGCGAAGTCCAGCCGCTGCATGGCCCGTGCGACGGCCTGCACGTGGCCGTGCCCGCGCGAGCCCACCACCTCGAAGGCCTCGCCCACAGGCACAAAGGTCTCGCCCTGCAGCGAGCGACGAACGATGTCGATGAGCGACTCGGGCAGGTGCGACAGGTTGCCCAGCGTCTCGTTCTTGACGGTGCCGCCTTCGCGATAACTGCGTCGCAAGAGGTGGGTGCGATAGACCTGGTCCTTGTAGCGACGGGTTGTGGTGACGACGTGAGCGGTACCGGTGCGGGCGGGCATGAAAGCAATCATATCCAATATGCGCCAAATGTCAAGATCTTTAGTGACTACACCTTAACCACAAAAAGAGAACCCGTCAGTGCAACATTTCTCAGGAAAGACGCGGACTTGGATACACCCCGTGACTACGAGGTGGCGGGGAACTTCGGATTAGCCCTTTCCCAGGACGTTTCGTGGCCACTGCCCCGAACAGCGCCTGCATCGCCAGCTTCTGCGTCATGCCTGCGTCCATAGCATAGCCAACGAGTTCGCCGTTGAACAAATCCTTGATGCCCGCAAGGTAGAGCCAGCCTTCGTCGGTGGCGATGTAGGTGATGTCTGTTACCCAGGCTTTGTTCGGCGCAGCAACGGCAAACTGCCGATCCAGAAGGTTCGGTGCGACCGGCAGGGCATGATTCGAGTCCGTCGTCGCCTTGAACTTGCGTTTCTGCTTGCAGCGTAGCCCGAGTTTTTTGCGAATCCGCCTGATGCGATGAATGCCCACCTGAATGCCGTTGTCGGCCAGGTCGGCTTGCAGCCGCTCCGGACCGTAGGTCTGCCGCGTTCTCTCGTGCGCCGCCTTGATCTGCGTTTCCAGCTGGGCATTCTTCTGCGCGCGTGGCGACCGCGGCCGCTTGCGCCAGGCGTAATAGCCGCTTTCCGATACGTCGAGCACGCGACACATCGCGGCTACGGGATGCTGGCGCCGCAATTCATTTATCCGGCCGTATTTCACCGCGACTCCTTCGCGAAATACGCCGCACACTTTTTTAGCAGGTCACGCTCCAACTTCACTTCCGCCAATTCTTTCCGCGTGCGCGCCAATTCAAGCTCCAATTCGCTCGGCACCCGCTGACCTTTCCCGACCTCGGCAAGCTTGCCGGCCCGCGCTGCCCTGACCCAGTTGCTCAGGCTGCTCTTCGGCACTGACAAGCGCTTTGCTGCCTGATCAATTGATAACCCTTCCGACTCCACCAGCTTTACCGCTTCCGCCCGAAATTCCAGCGTCTATACCCCCTTCGGCATCCGTTCCATCTGCGTCCTCCGTTCGTCCAATTCTACGAATCGTCGAACTCCATTTTTTTCAGCCTACCTCACGACAGCATATCGGCGCCTGGATCGAGTTCTACAACACCAAGCGGCGACACCAAAGCCTGAATCGGCAAACGCCGGATCAGGCGTACTGGGCTACACTGCCGCAGCTGGAGTCGGCGGCATGAGCATTGGGTTTCCCACCGCGCCCCTCGCCCTCCGCCATAGAGAGGGCGGCGGTGCCATGGAAAACCCGCAAGCGGCGCAGCACTTTCATTATCCCGACAGAAAACCTGTTCAACTTACCCCGACCAGTGCTTCTCCCATCCAACACCGCCAACAGAAACGTCGGGGAGAACTGGCCTCGAACGAGAAACCGTTGGCGGGGACTGCTCCAACGGCAAGGCGGTGGATCAGGAGCGCGCTCGCATCGGTGAGCAGGCTTTCGCCTTCGAGGATCGTCAGGAGGCGATGGGGTGGCCGCAACTGGCGGGGCACGGTGCTCAGACGCAGCGTGCCCCGACCGCCACGAATGGCGGGGCTTACTCGGATTTCAGAGAAGCCATGTCGATGGAGAAGCGGTATCACATCGGACTTGAGGAGCCGCTGGTAGGCTTCGTTCACCTTCTGGATCGGTATCACCTCTACGTCAGCGGTGATGTTATGGGCACCGCAGAAGTCGAGCATTTCTTGCGTTCCGGGAATGCCGCCGATGCTCGAGCCGGACAAGCTGCGGCGGCCGAGGATGAGGGCGAAGGAAGAGACCACCAGGGGCTTCGGCGGGGCACCAACGAGCGTCATGTTCCCATCGAGGCAGAGCAGGTTGAGGTACCGATCCCCACATGCAGCCCTGGGTCGCCCCGGAAGTGTGGGCCGAAATGCGCACCGGACTGGGCCGCGCTCGCGGAATCCTGACTCAGCGTCCGATCTCTTGCGATGGCTCGCCCCGCCGCGCGCTCTTTCAGTTACCTCGTGGGCAACAGCATTTTGCCTCAAGGCACCTCGAAGCCAACCGTATCTTCAGATATACCGGATTGCGAGAACAGGTCGGGACCGAGTTCGGATGTTTCCTTTTCCTTGCAGCGCAAGCTGTCAATGCGCTTGCCATTCTTCTCCACGACGACGCCGGCTTTGCTGCCCCAACCTCTGCCGATCGCTGTGTAGACGAAATAGCGGTAAGGCGTTTTCAGGAAAGCGAGATAAGCGCCGCCGCCGCCGCCAAACGTCAATACACCGGCGCGTGTCACCTCACGCCAGTCTGCACTGGTGGGCGGATAAATCAGCTCCGGCGACCCCACGGGTCCGAAGCGGTATTGCACGAACCCGGAAGTCGCCGAGAGATCCGGCGTCCCGCAGACGGATACGACCTTGCGCCCCGTGCTGCATGAAAACAAGGTCTGCTCTGTAGCCGCGCAATGAAAGCCGCTCTCCGCCGCGGTCGCCTGAGATACCAGCAGCAGGAGAAGCGCGGCGGTCACTGTGGCGAGCATCCAACTCGCCGCTCGGGCGGGGATGGTCTTTCGATGGTCTGACAGTTCGCGATATCCCAAGCCACCCGCCTACTTCCATTCACGGTCAGTCCAGTACTGCATTCCCGACCCGGTAAGCCTCGGTGAATACGCCAAGTCCGTGGCTGCCGCCATTCACGAGTCTTCTCGCTCCCGCCAGATCGTCGTCTGAAAGCGCGCGCCTGATCGCAGACTCCCTGTCCTTCAGGAACAACGCGAGCAGATCGGCCGCGATCTTGGGATCGTTTGCCAGTTCCGGATTGTCGATCAGGGCATTGCCAAGACCCAACTGCACACTGAACTTCTGATAGTTGGCGCGTCCCGTGAGTTGAACGAACCCGCGACCCTTGAAGCCGCCGCCGTCGGGCTCGCCGCGATTCCCCAGATCCTTCCGGCTGTCATAGAGATCGAAGGGATGGCCATTCGGGGATGAATTGAAGCGCGACTTGAACTCGCTGATCGGCGCGAACCCGGCCGATTCTGCGCGGATGGTGCCAACTGCCATCAGCACCATTGCCTTGTCGCCCAGCCCGCGTTCCTTCAGTGCCGCCAGGACAACCGGCAAGTGTTCCTTGATGTTCCCGAGTGGCGCTGCCGAACACATTCTTGAAACCTGGTTGACCGTAACGCGATCGGTGATGTCTTGCAGCAGCGCCTCCGCCGCGGCGTGGAAATCAACCCCCGCGAGTCCGAGCGCACTCAGCGTCACGGCTCCGGCGATCCCGTCCGGAGACAATCCCTCGCTTTTCTGAAAAGCGATCAGCGCCGCTTCCGTCCCCGGACCGAACTTCCCATCCGCGGACCCGGGGTTGAAACCCTCGTCCTTCAAGCGCTGTTGCAGGCGTTCTACTTCGGGGCCAGAAGACCCGTCTCTCAGACTTGCCATGGCTCGTCCCTCCGATGGCTACGAGCTGCCTGGAAACCCATCCCGGTGAATCCCGGGGACCAGTATATCGGCTTGCTGATGGTACTGGCGATCGCTTAAGTGGAGGTGTCGTGACTCGGCGCAGCCGGTACCGTGCGGGATGAGTCGTGCCGGTCGAGAGGTGCCTTCATCGGTGCTGCCTAGCGACACTTCTCGCGACCACGTGCAGGCCGCGAGCTTCCGGCGAAGCGCCCGGGGGATGCGGTTACGGGGGGCTGGCGACGCTCAAACGCCGAGCGGCCGTTACTTTCGAAGCGGCCGCCTCGGAGAATCGCGCCGACGCTGTCGGAACTACTTGCCGAACGGCGCAGGACGCGGGGTGTTGTCGGTCGACGGAGGAAGAATCGGCAGTTGGAAGCTGGGTTGATCGCCGGTGAGCGTCTTCAGGAACGCCACGATCTCGGCGTTCTCCTGCGGCGTGAACTTCTTGCCGAGTTGCATGCGCCCCATCGTGTCCACGGCTTCGGGCAGCGTGTTGGCGGCGCCGTCGTGGAAGTGACCTTGCCTCGATCTGACGTACACCAGGCTACGCAGCCATGAGGCTGGATTCCAAGTGTGCCGGGGTCCGAAACCCGATCGACGAATGCAGGCGCCGATGATTGTAGAAGCCTTCGATCCAGTCAACGACGTCGAGCCGAGCCTGGGCGCGGGTTTGGTAGCAGAGTTGATAGACGCGTTCGACTTTCAGCGTCTTGAAAGAAGCTCTCCATCGGGAAATTATCCCGCAGTTGGCCTTGCGGCTCATCGATTGCAGCATCCGGAAATCCTTGATCAGCCTTCGGTAGCGATCACTTGCGTATTGGCTGCCGCGGTCGGAATGCATGATCAGTCCCGGCGCCGGTTTGCGACGCCAGTAGGCCATTTGCAGCGCCTGGCAGACCAGCTCGGCGTGCAGCCGGTCGCTCATCGACCAGCCGACGATCCGGCGGCTGGCCAGATCCATCACGACCGCCAGATAGAGCCAGCCCTCGACCGTGCTGAGATAGGTGACGTCGGCGACCCAGGCGCGATTGAGGTTCCAGCCATCGAACCGGCG
>CAVRDD010000037.1:0-96048 GCA_963719715.1 uncultured beta proteobacterium | reverse complement strand
GCTTCTGCGTCATGCGTGCGTCCATAGCATAGCCAACGAGCTCGCCGTTGAACAAATCCTTGATGCCCGCAAGGTAGAGCCAGCCTTCGTCGGTGGCGATGTAGGTGATGTCTGTTACCCAGGCTTTGTTCGGCGCAGCAACGGCAAACTGCCGATCCAGAAGGTTCGGTGCGACCGGCAGGGCATGATTCGAGTCCGTCGTCGCCTTGAACTTGCGTTTCTGCTTGCAGCGTAGCCCGAGTTTTTTGCGAATCCGCCTGATGCGATGAATGCCCACCTGAATGCCGTTGTCGGCCAGGTCGGCTTGCAGCCGCTCCGGACCGTAGGTCTGCCGCGTTCTCTCGTGCGCCGCCTTGATCTGCGTTTCCAGCTGGGCATTCTTCTGCGCGCGTGGCGACCGCGGCCGCTTGCGCCAGGCGTAATAGCCGCTTTCCGATACGTCGAGCACGCGACACATCGCGGCTACGGGATGCTGGCGCCGCAATTCATTTATCCGGCCGTATTTCACCGCGACTCGCCGGGTGGCAGCAGCGCATTGCTGCGCCGCCGCCCCCTAAGAACCGTGCTTGCGAGTTTCCCGGCACACGGCTCAAGCCATCCGACAGCCCGCAAGCGGACCGAGCCAACAACTACGGAGTCAATGGGCATGCAACCGCTGCTGAAAGTAGACGCTCCATGCCGGGTCGAACGGGTTGGCGTCACTGCGAACCTTCGTGTGGCGTTGGATTGGCAGGGTCGAAGCGCGGAACAGATCGACCGCGTTTCCCTGTCCTGCGCCGGGGGCGCCGCAGGCGAAGACCCAATCTCGTGAACCTCGGCGCTGGAAGTACCGTGCTTTGATCCACTGAGCGCCTTTCCCAGGGTGGCGGCGTTTGGCCCACCGCCACACCTTGGACCACACAAGATGATCAACCTTTAAGAAGGTCGCAGCGGCCACGACATGCCGGTGGTACATCGCCCAGCCCCGAAGAATCGGGTTGAGCAGCAATATCACCTGCGCCTGTGTAGCAGCCTTGTTCCGCCCCAGCACTTCACTTACTTTCTTTAGGAGCGCATTCACGCTCTTGCGCGCCGGCTTGATCAGAAGTTTGTCCCCGTACTTGCGCACGTTCTGCCCGAGGAATTCGAACCCTCGGGCAATATGCGTGATCAGCGTCTTCTCGGGCGCCAGTTGCAGGCCGCGAACCGTGAGGAATGCCTCAATGGCTGGCTTCACCCGCTGTTCCAGCAGTTCCCGACTCACACCGGTCACGATGAAGTCGTCCGCATAGCGGACGACGTGCGCTTTGGCTGGCTTACGCGATGTCTTGTTCGGCCCCAAGGCCGAGTACACCGCGTCCTCCAGACCGTCCAGCGCCAGATTGGCCAGCACTGGTGAGGCGATACCACCCTGTGGGGTGCCCGCCTCCGTAGGGAACAGCACACCTTTGTCCACGAATCCCGCGTGCAACCACTTGCGCAGGACAACCCGATCCATCGGCACATTCTCTAACAACCACGAGTGACTAATGTTATCGAAGCAGCCGCGGATGTCGCCTTCCAAAATCCACTGAGCACTGCCACGCTTCACGAGCACCTTGAAGCATTGCTCAATAGCGTCAGCCGTCGAACGCCGTGGCCGAAAGCCATAGGAGTTCGGGTCGGCCGTAGTTTCGGCGACTGGGCTCAACGCCAGAAGCCACAGCGCCTGCATTGCCCGATCGAACATAGACGGAATGCCCAGCGGGCGATTTCGTCCGTTGCTCTTGGGTATATACACACGCCGCAGCGGCAACGGTTGGTAGCCCCGGTGCGTCAGCAATTTCACCGCATTCAACTTGGACCTCGGTGTCGACCAGATCTTGCCGTCAACGCCTGCCGTTCTCTTGCCCTTGTTCTCCGTCACCCGCCTGACGGCAAGGAGCTTGCCGCTGCGCGAGCGGGTCAGCAGGTGTTGCAAGGCGTGAACCTTGTTCCACTTGCCGGCCTGTGTGGCCTTGGCGATACGCGCCTGCAGCCGCGTCACCTCGTCGACAACCTGAGCCCAGTCGATCCGTTCCCAAGCTGCTTCATTGGTCGGAGGTGCACCAGCGTCCGCACCGTTGGCTTGCGCCGTCTGCGCCGACCCCGTCATCTGCCTTCCTCCTCATCGCGGTTTCTCAGAGTCTCTCGCCATGGAAGACCATGCGGAAGTGGGCTCGCTTTCGCGCCGGGTAATGTCGCAACCCGTATCCGCTCGATTACCGAACGGCCTTCGCTTTCTCCGCTTTCCTCTACCCGCTGCACCATCAGCCTTCCTTGCGGTTGGCCTGCCGTTGCCGGCGGCGTGTCGGGCTTACCATGTTCCGCATACATCACATCGAGTGGAGTAGGTCCTGCCTGTACACCGGTGATCGTTCTGTCCGTGTGCTCCGCGCTGAAGGAAGGAGCAACCGACCACTTACCATTTTGGTTCAAGCCTGTCAGCATCTTTGGCTTGCTGTACTTCACGATGTCTATAGCAGTTCACATCTGTTGACCCTGCCACTCAGCCTGGCATCTCATCCGCCTCGATGCTGGCAGGTGACGTCATCTCCTCGCGGAAGCTGACGCGGCCCGAAGGCCCGACGCTTTGTCCCCGTGGCTCCACACCATGCCGTTGCCAGCATCGCATGCACAGGTAGGCTACGGCTGACGGAACAGCCGGTCTCATCACCAACCTTGTGGGCGGGCGAGACAATGATCTATGCGACCTCATGTCGCAACTTCGCGAAATACGCCGCACACTTTTTTAGCAGGTCACGCTCCAACTTCACTTCCGCCAATTCTTTCCGCGTGCGCGCCAATTCAAGCTCCAATTCGCTCGGCACCCGCTGACCTTTCCCGACCTCGGCAAGCTTGCCGGCCCGCGCTGCCCTGACCCAGTTGCTCAGGCTGCTCTTCGGCACTGACAAGCGCTTTGCTGCCTGATCAATTGATAACCCTTCCGACTCCACCAGCTTTACCGCTTCCGCCCGAAATTCCAGCGTCTATACCCCCTTCGGCATCCGTTCCATCTGCGTCCTCCGTTCGTCCAATTCTACGAATCGTCGAACTCCATTTTTTTCAGCCTACCTCAAACAGTGTCCTCAAGCTGCTGGACAGGCAGATTTCGACCGTCGATCAGCACATCGACGATCACATGGATCGGCACTTCAGGACCCAGCGGGGCCTGCTCGACAGTGTCAAGGGGCACCGCCGCTGAACAAGGAACTTCCACAGAGGTTCGTCCTCGATGCGCTGCAGAAATCAAGCGATGATACCGGTTGGGCGCATCTCGGGGCCTTCGGTCACTATCTCACCAAGCTCCAACCAGATTTCGATTCGCGCATGTTCGGCCATCGAAAGATCTCTGACCTGGTCAGGGCACGATCCGATCTCTTCGTCCTTGATGAGCGCGAGATTCCGGGTTCGAGTCAAAAGGTGCTGTACATTCGTGCGAAGTAGCCAGGCGCTTCCCCAGTTCGAGGAATGGCCGCCGGGGATGCAAACCTGAGCGCCGGTGCGCTCTAGTCTGCCTTCCGCCCGACCAGCCTCCGATACTCCGCCATGTGCCGGATCGCCTCCCGCGGCTTCGCGAGCTCCTTGCACAAGAGCGCCAGGTTGTAGTGACAATCCGCCAGATCGGGATCGCCGCGCAGCGCGGCCTCGTATGCCTCCATCGCTTCGGGTTTGCGATTCAGGTCGTCGAGTAGAACGCCCAGGTTGTACAGCAGCTCCGGGATCCTCGCCGCACTGGTCGAGCGCGTCGCGGTAGACACACTCGGACTCCGCGAGCTGTCCGGCTTCGTGCAGCAGTGATCCGAGGTTGATGTAGGCGTCGATGAACGTGGGGTCTGCCGCGATGGCTTGCTCATAGGCGCGGCGTGCGCCGTCTGCGTTCTCGCGTTCGAGCGCGACGCCCTGTTCGAACCAGTCCTCCGCCGTCGCCTGCTCGCTCTTGCGCTCGATCACGCTGAGCGACCCGTTTGCGGGGTCGCCGTCGAAGGCGAGGAGGTACTGTCCCGAATCCGCCTGCCAGCGGCTGCCGCCTTCCTTGACGACGACGCGATCGGCGACGGCGCAGATGCTGAGTCCCGACAGCGGCATGGTCTCGGGCAGATGGCGGCGCAGTTCCTTCATCGACCGCGTGATCCGCCGGTGTGGCACCTTGGCCGCTGCGAGCGCCTGCGCGGTGCGCAGGACGATCAGATCCTGGAAGGAGAAGCGCCAGGCGTTGCGAGGGCCGCGAGCGGGCGATACGAACCCCGCCTCGATCAGCGTGCGGATGGTGCTGCGCGGCAGATGCAGCAGGCGCTCGACGTCGCGCACGCCGTAAGAATGCATGGCGGGCGAAACCTCGGCGTGCGCGCTACTTCTTGGCAGTCTTGCGTGCCGCGGGCTCGGCGGTTCGAACGCGCTTCGGCGGCTTGCGCGTCTCCGCCTCTGCCTCCGCTGCCGCCGCCTTCGCGGGCCGCCGGGGCCTTCTTCTCCAGGCTCGCGCGCAGCGCTTCCATCAGATCGATGACCTGCGCGCCGCCTGCGGCTTCCTCGGTCATGGTGATCTCCTGACCGTCCACCTTCTTCTGCACCGCCGCCTCGATGCGCGAGCGCACCTCGTCCGTGTACGCGCTCGGGTCGAAGGTGTCGGCGGTCTGCTGCTCGATCAACTGCTGCGCGAGCTTGAGCTCCGCGTCCTTGACGTCGGTGTGCGGGATCTCGATATCCTTGATCGATCGCACCTCGGCGGCGTAGAGCAGCTGCTGCATGACGAGGCCATCCTCGATCGGGCGGATCATCACGATGTACTGCTTGCCGCGCGCGGCCCAGCGCCCGATGGCGCAACGCCCGGATTCGCGCAGCGCCTTGGCGAGCAGGGCATAGGGCTTGGCGCCGCCCTTGTCCGGTGCGAGGTAGTAGGCCTTGTCGAAGTACACCGGGTCGATCGATTCGATCGGCACGAACTCGGTGATATCGGCGGCGTGTGTGCCGGCTTCCTCCAGCGCCTTGATCTCCTCGGCGCTGAACATCACGTACTGGTCCTTGGCGAACTCGTAGCCCTTCACCATCTCGTCGCGCGGGACCACCACGTCCTCCTTCACGCAGACGTACTGCTGCTTGACGCGCGAGCCGCACGTCTTGTGCAGCATGTTGAACGAGATCGCGCGACTCGCTTCAGTGGCGGAATAGAGCTTTACGGGAATGGACACGAGACCGAACGAGATCGTGAGCGACGCAATCGATCGTGCAGCCATGCTCTCACCTCCTTTCAGGGGCCTGTGCACAGGCCCTTAGCCCTCGGCGCTTTTCACCGCGCCCTCGAGGCTTTGTTTGCGGGTCAGGGCCTCGCGCCAGCGATCCCCGGTTGTGGCCACGCGCTGCACGACGTTCGTGATGCGGAAGTCGAGCGGATGCGCCTGCGCCAGTTCCTCCCACGTGAGCGGCATCGACACCGGCGCGCCGGGCACCCCGCGCGGAGAGTAGGCGACGTTCAGCGTCTTGCCGCGAACGTTCATATTGTAGTCCATGAAGATCTTGCCGGTCCGCTTGGGCACGCTCCACTCCAGCGTGATGTCCTTCGGGTGCAGGCGCATGAGATGGCGGCCGACGAGTTCAGACACGTGGCGCGCGGCATCGAAATCGATGCTGCGGCGGATCGGCACGAAAACGTGCAGGCCGGTCTTGCCGGACGTCTTCACGATGGATTCGAGCGACATGCCAAGCAGCAGATCGCGCAACCAGAAGGCGACCTGCTTGCCCTTCTCGAAGGCGACCGTGTTGAGCTCGGGCTCGTCTCCCGGCGCTTCCTTGCCCGAGTAGATGTAAGGATCGATGTCGAAGACCACGTAGTCGGGATAATTCAGCACCGATTCTTCCATAGCCTGCAGCGAGCCCGAGTAATCGGTGCCGGTGCTCACGGCGTCCGAGCCGGTGCTGCGCGCGCGAATGCCACACGTGGAATTCGAGCGTGCCGGACTGGGCGAGCCAGAGCAGCGTGGGCAGGTTGTTGCAGAGCAGGTAGTCGTGACGCTCGTCCTTGTGCTCCGAGAAGACGGTGACGGTTTCGACGAACTCCGGCCGCGTCTCGCTCCAGTGCTTCTGGAAGAAACGCTGGCCGCGTGATGCCGTCCGGCATGCGGATCATGGTGAGCGGACGGTCCGCCAGATGCGGCAGCATGAAGGGCGACACCTGCGCAAAGTAGCGCAGCAGATCGCGTTTCGTGAGGGCCGGTTGTTTGAGCGCCGCGTCCGCCGGCCAGTAGACGCGATCGAGGTTGGTGAGCCGGATGCGATGCGGGCCGACGGCGAGCGCGAAGCCCGTCTTCGCGCTTTCCAGTTGCTGCACGATGTCCTCTACCTCGCTGCTGGCCAACTGCGCGACAGGCGCGGGCGGACTCGCGTTGGAGGTCGGGCGGCGTACGCGCCTGGCATCGACGTCGTCGCGCAGCGCGCAGGAACACGGGCGCGCGCAGGCTGCCATCGTCGGTCCAGTTCTGGAACTTCACCTCCACCACGATCTTCGGATCGACCCAGATGGTCGGGCCGTTCAGCACCGGTTGCTCGGCGAACGGGCAATCGCTGCGCTGCAGGGGTTCCAGGCGGGACTTCATCTGCGTCGAGCGAATCCGCGTCGAAACCGGAGCCCACGTGCGAGGCGAACCGGAGCTTGCCGCCATCGCGGTACCCGATGAGGAGCGCGCCGAGCGGTGCGCGTGAGCCCTTTCCCCAGTGTGTAACCGCCGACCAGAAATTCGCCGCTGTTCGTGGGCTTGATCTTGAGCCACGCGGCGGAACGTCCGCCGGATTCGTACTTGCTGTCCTGGCGCTTGCCGATCACCCCCTCGAAGCCGCTCGCGAGCGCCGCCGCATGCAGCGCAACGCCGTCTTCCTGCGCGTGGACGAGTTGCACGAACGGCGAGGGCAGCAGACACTGGGCGAGATAGCGGCGCCGGTCCGCGTAGGGCGACCCGCGCAGGTCGACCCCGGCGAAGTGGAGGAGGTCGAAGCAATAGAAGACGACCGGCGTCGTGCGGTCCGCCGCTGCGATCTCGCGCCCGGTCTTGAGTTGCGCACGATTCTGCAGTGTGCCGAAGGACGGCTTGCCGTCGGCATTGAAGGCGACGATCTCGCCGTCGAGGATCATCGTGGCTACGCACTGCGCCGCGAGATCGGCAGCCAGACGCGGGAAGGCAGCGGCCAACTCGAGGCCGCGGCGCGACCTGAGCTTCACGCCGCTCGGGTTGACGAAGGCGAGTACGCGGTAGCCGTCGAGCTTCGGCTCCCACATCCAGCCGCTGCGGTTGAACGGGGCATCGCCCGCGTCCGCCAGCATCGGCGCCAGCCTTGTCGGCATCGGCTCGATCGGGCCGGAGGGCACCAGCCGCGCGGCAGGGATGCGCTGCACGGGATGCGTCTTGAGCGATTCCACGGCTGCCCCGCAGAGAACCGAGCGGTTCTGCGCCGTGACGTCGCGCTGCGAGACGAAGCGGTCCTTGTGCTTGATGATGAGCCAGTTCTTGCTGTCGGCGGTGCGCACGAGCGCGAAGGAACCTTTCAGCTTCTCGCCACGCAGCAGGAACCCGAGCTTGCCCTTTTCGAGATCTGCCTCCACTCGCCGCTCGGCTTCAGCGCGGTCGTGAAACCAATACGTTTCATCCTCGTCCGGTGAGTAGACGCCGCAGTCCCAGACGATGACTTCGCCCGCGCCGTACTGCCCTGGCGGAATCACGCCCTCGAAAGAGCCGTAGTCGAACGGATGATCTTCCGTCTGAACAGCAAGACGCTTCTCGGCAGGGTCGAGCGCCGGACCCTTGGGCACGGCCCAAGACTTGAGGACGCCGCCACATTCGAGCCGAAAGTCGTAATGCAGCCGGCGCGCCGAATGCTGCTGGACGACGAAGAGCAGCGGTCCGTATCTGGCCTGGGGCTCCGCCGGTGCCGGTTCGGGCGTCGCATCGAAGGCCCGCTTCGCCGAATAGTCGCGCAGCGACACAGATGCGGCGGTCTCCGATCCTTTCGCACGTTTCGCCTTCGACGGGGCACGGACCACGAGTGTTGCCTCCGGAGCACGGACCTCGCAGATGGTACCGGGAAACATGCATCCATTCCGAGATGGGGCGGGGCCTAATCGAGCCGGACGGATCGGAGCGGGTACGACCGAGGAAGCGGCGTGCGGCGTCAAGCGGGTAACATCCGATCGGAGACCGACCGGAGATATCAAGGGAGGGACGACATGCCGATCACCAAGGGATGCAAGCAACTCATTGCGGAAGCCCGACAGCGCATCCGCACGTTGACGCTGGACGAGGCGAAGGCGAAGTTCGGCGACGCGGATGTGGTTTTCGTGGACATCCGCGACGTTCGCGAACTGGAGCGTGAAGGGATGATCCCGGGCGCCTTTCACGCGCCTCGCGGTATGCTGGAATTCTGGGTTGACCCGGAGAGCCCTTACTTCAAGGAAGTCTTCGGTTCTGGCAAGGAGTTCATCCTGTATTGCCAGTCGGCCTGGCGGTCCAGCCTGGCGACCGCTGCGCTGCAGGATATGGGACTCACGCCGGTGAGTCACGTCGAGGGTGGATTCAAGGCGTGGAAAGAGGCGGGCCTGCCGGTCGCGGGAAAGCGGGCAGCGAAAGCGGAGGGCTAAGAGCCGGCGGAGTCATTCGATCCATGGGAACGGGGGAAATGTTGGCAGGCACCAGCGGCTATTCCTACAAGGAATGGCTCGGTCGCTTCTACCCGGAGAAACTCCCGGCGGCCGACATGTTGCGCTACTACGCCGAGCATTTCCGGACGGTCGAGATCAACAACACTTTCTACCGCATGCCGGCGGAATCGATGCTCGCGCGCTGGGCAGAGGAAGTGCCTGAGCACTTCACGTTCACCCTGAAGGCGCCGCGCCGCATCACCCACGACCAGCGTCTGCAGGAGGCGGAGTCGGCGACGAGCGCGTTCCTGCAGCGGGCTGCGGTGCTCGGAGCGAAGCTGGGCGTGCTGCTTTTCCAGTTGCCGCCATACCTCAAAAAGGACCTGCCGCGCCTGCAGGCGTTCCTCGACCTGCTGCCGCCTGGCACCCGTGCCGCGTTCGAGTTTCGTCATGCCTCTTGGCAGGATGATGAGGTGCACGAGGCGCTGCGGGCTCGCGCGGTGATGCTTTGCGTCACCGATACGGACGAAGGCGATACGCCGTTCGTTGCTACGTCCGATTGCGGATACGTGCGCCTGCGCCGCACACACTACGACGCCGCGGATCTGCAGGGCTGGGTCGAGCGCATCGCAGCCGAGCGACTCGCGCGCACTTACGTCTACTTCATGCACGAGGACGACGCGGTGGGGACGCGGTTCGCGCGGCAGATCACCGAGCTGTGGGCGGCGGCAGGGGAGCCTTCATGAACATTTCGCACGTCCTCCGAATCCCGGCGCGCACTGTTACGGCACTGCTGTGCGCGCTGCTGGCGCCGACTACGTTCGCCCTCGCCGGCGATGTGGAACCCTTGCCGTCGTACAACGTTGATCTCACCGATACCACGGTGTCCGGCGTCTCGTCCGGCGCCTACATGGCGGTGCAGTTCGGGGTGGCGCATGCGTCCATCGTGCGGGGCGTCGGTGCCACGGCGGGGGGGCCATACCTGTGCGCGTTCGACCGCGTGCCGTCGCTGCGCGGCACCCTCGTCACTGCGCTCGCGCGCTGCATGCAGGGCGATCCGGATTTTCCCAAGCAGGCGATCACCTCGACCCAGTTGAACCGGATGGTGCGCATGACGGACGCGTCGGCGCGCGCGGGGCGGATCGATGCGACGTCGCAGCTCGCGCGGCAGCGCATCTGGCTTTTCCACGGCTATAACGACGGCCTCGTGAAGGCGCCGGTGACGGATGCGCTTTACGACTACTACCTGCGCTACATCGACCGCAGCCGGATCTTCTACAAGGACAATCTCAACGCTGCACACGCGCAGATCACCGTTGACTGCGGGGCGGGTGACGGCGCGTGCAAGCTGTGCCCGCGAACGGGGGGCAATTTCCTCAACCTCTGTCGAGATGCAGCCGCGGACAACACGCCCTACGACGCTGCCGGCAGCATGCTGCAGCTCTTCTATGGCGACCTGCAGCGCCGTGACACGGAAGCGCCACCCACCGGCAAGGTCATCCGCTTCGCGCAGGGCGAGTTCGCCCTCGATGGCCGCGGTGCGTCTGCGCCGCAGCGCATCTCGATGGCGGATGACGGCTACGCCTACGTTCCCGAGGCCTGCACGCGCGGTGAGCGGTGTCGGGTGCATGTCGCCTTCCACGGTTGCGGGCAGTCTGCCGCGCAGATCGGCAGTGCCTTCTACGAGCACGCCGGCTACAACCCCTGGGCGGACCAGAACCGTCTCATCGTTCTCTACCCGCAAGCGCAGCCGTCGCAGCCGAGCCCGCGGGCGCCGCTGCTGCCGCTCAATCCGCAGGCCTGCTGGGACTGGTGGGGATACAACGACGGTCTCAGCCAACGCGGCCGGTTCGCAACGCGTGAGGGACTGCAGATCGCCGCGGTGCGGCGGATGCTGGACCGGCTGGCGGGCGGGTGGTCCGGGGCAGCTTCTGCTCTTTCGGCCGCGGGAGAATTCGCCGCGCCGGCAGGGTTCGCAGTCGGCGATTTCACGCACCGACAGGTCGCGCTGCGCTGGACGCCCGTGGACGGGGCCATCGGATACAACGTGTACCGGAGCACATCGGCGGGCGGACCCTACGGTCGATCGCAGCGACTGAACACCCGCCCGGTCGACTCTGCCTTGTACGTGGACACCGGGCTGAGACAGCGCACCCGTTACTTCTACGTCGTGCGGACGGTGAACCGGGCGAACCGCGAGAGCGGCGATTCCTCCGAAGTCGCTGTGCTTACGGCCGCTACGCCGCCGCCCTGTGACCCGTTCTTTTCCTTCCGCCAGGCGATGCCGGTCACGCGCAACAACAAGCCAACTGAGGTGGTGTGTCCCTAGCCCGCTAGGTTTGGCCGCTCTTGGTGCCGCGCTGGGCCAACCGCGAGAGTGCCGCCCGGGCGGCATCCGCAGCCTTGTTGCCGTCATGCACCGCCACGTGCAGCCGCCACAACAGCCAAGGCAGGGCGTTCTGCGCAGGTGCTTCCGCGGGCAGCATGTCCTGCGCAAGCGGCCCCAAAGCAGGCGCCGGGGACTCGGCCGATCGGTCGGGCGCCAGGGATGCCTGCAGCGCATTCTTCGCGTCTTCGAGGGCGGCGGTCGCTTCCGGGCGATCCAGTTCGGCGCTGCGGTGCGTGAGCAGCAGGCGGATCATCGACAGGTGGGCCATCAGCCGGTGGCCGTGATCGAGCAGCAGGGCCAGTTCGCGCTCAGGCGGGCGTACGCGGGCGGGTTCAAACGCGCTGCGTTCCAGGGCGGTGGCGAGGACGCCGAGCGTGTCGTAAGCACGGCGCCGCGCAAGACGCTGCGCCACTCTGCAGTCAGCATCGGTACGCAAGGCATGGCGCACATAGTTCTGCAGGGCCTTCAGGGTGCGGGCAATGGCTTGCGGCAGACTGCGCCTTTCCCAGAACGGGAGCACATAGCTGAAAGCCCAGGCGAGCAGGGCACCGAGCATGGTGTCGGCCAGCCGCTCGCCGATCGGAAAGCCGATGGCAGGCGTGACGAGATGCGCCTGCAGGAGGGCCATCACGGTCGCCGCTACCGCCGTGACGAGGTATCGCTCCACCACGAAGCCATGCGCAAAACCGGTGGCGATCACGAACACGAGCATCAGCAGGTCGGGCGACGAAACGTACGAAAGTAGCAACACGAGCACACACCCGAGCACGGTGCCCCCGATCCGCGCGTTGCGGCGGGCGAGCGTCTGCTGGAGATTGCCCCGCAACACCACCGCCACACCGAGCACGAGCCACTGCGGATGCCGGGTCCAGGGCAGCAACAGGGCCAGACAGTAGGCGCAGCCGAGGGCGAGTGCCGCGCGCACTGCATGCCGGAACACCGGCGAATCGATCGAGGCGTGGTTGCGCAGAACGCCAAGCGGCCAGTCCTCGGGCGCGACGAACTGCCGCAACTCGGCGCTCGATAGCGGCAAGTCCTCCTGCTCGCCGCACAGCAGAGCATGCATGCGATCGACATTCGTGCCGAGGTGCCGCAAGCGATTGACGATTGCTGGCAGCAGCCGCGCGCGTGCATCGTCGAGCGGCAGTTGCGATGTCCCCGAACACTCTGCCGACGGTGTATTCACCGCACGCGGATGGCGACATCGGGGCGCCGCCACGCAGCAGAGTTCGAGCGGCGTCCACGGCGTCCGCCATCTCACGCAGTTGCGAGGCGAGGGCGGTGCGGATCTGCTGTGCGACGGCGTCGTTGCCCATCAGATCGACGTCGAGCGAGCTCGCGAGCAGGATGTCCCGCAAATCGACGATACGCAGGAGCACGGCCGTCTCGCCCTGCGCACGCGGGATCTCGGGTGCGTCGAACAACAGGTTGCGTGCGGTCTGCAGTCGCTCGGCGAGCGCTGCCTCGTCGCGCACCCATTCCTGCAAGGCGCCGGACCGGGTTTCACCGCCGGTGGCGCCATCCAGCATGCCCGCGCGTGAACGCAGCAACCGCGCTGCGGCACCTAGCGCCGCGGCCAGGGCGAGACTCCGGTAGCGCGGCTGCAGCAGGGTGGCGACGGCGAGCGACCACGGCAGATAGACGAGGAGGCCCAACAGGTGCCAGCCCACCGTCGTGAGAGGATCCTGTTCCGCCGGGAAGCCGATCGTGAAGACGATCGACAGTACGGGTGCGAACGAGATCGGCCCGGCCCGTGGCCCCCATGCCAGCGTCAGCATGGCGATGAACACGACGAACATGACGCCTGCCCCGAGCGCGATCGTGAACGGCTTGAGCAGCAGAATCACCAGCGCGGCGGCACAACCCAGCGCACCGGCGGCAAGCACCTGCCGCCAGGAACGGCGGGGCGTGTCCGGCACGTCGGCCAGACTGGCGTAGATCGCACCGCAGATCGCGAGCTGTGCCGCATGCGGATCGGCACACGTCCTGAACAGCAGGTAGACCAGTCCAATGCCCATGGACACGGTCGTGCCGTTGATGACATGGGCAGGCAGGCGGCGGAGGAAGTGGACTGGAT
Organism: uncultured beta proteobacterium; assembly: GCA_963719715.1. Classification (GTDB taxonomy): domain Bacteria; phylum Pseudomonadota; class Gammaproteobacteria; order Burkholderiales; family JAEUMW01; genus JAEUMW01. Next base: position 82,962 of record CAVRDD010000037.1, on the reverse strand, counting down.
GCAAGGCGGAGAAAGTCGAAAGCGGCGTGCGTGATCAGCCGGGTGGCGTTGAGTCGCGAGTCAAGCCCGAACGGCAAGCGCCTGCCGAGCAGCGCTGGCCAGCCGGCAAAGTCCATGCAGTTGCGCGCCTTTGACGAAGCGCGGCAACGCGATCTCCGTCAGCGTCGGGCGAGCTGCAGCTACTCCGCGCGCAGTTGCGGAAAGAGGATGACGTCGCGAATGCTGGGGCTGTCGGTGAGCAGCATGACGAGGCGGTCGATGCCGATGCCTTCGCCTGCGGTCGGCGGCAGTCCGTACTCGAGCGCACGGATGTAGTCCGCGTCGTAGTGCATGGCCTCGTGGTCGCCGGCCTCTTTCTGCCGCACCTGCTCGCGAAAGCGTTCGGCTTGGTCTTCGGGGTCGTTCAGCTCCGAGAATCCATTGGCGATCTCGCGCCCCGCGATGTAGAGCTCGAAGCGCTCGGTGATCTCGGGATGGCGGTCGCTCGCGCGCGCGAGCGGGCTCACCTCGGTCGGGTAGTCGATGATGAAGGTGGGCTCGAACAGGAACTGCTCGACCAGATTCTCGAAGAGCGTGAGTTGCAGCGCGCCGGCGCTGTCCCCGTCGCGGATCTCGACGTTCATCGACTTGAGCCGGGCGGCGAGAAAGGCGCGGTCTTGGAGGTCGGCCTGCGACATGTCGGGGTGATACTTGCGGATCGCCTGGATCGGGGTCAGGCGATCGAACGGTTTCGCGAAATCGAGCTCGCGTCCCTGGTAGCTGATCTTCGTGGTGCCGAGCACCTGCAAGCGCGACGGTGCGCAGCATCTCCTCAGTGAACGCCATCAGGAAGCGGTAATCCCGGAACGCGACGTAGAACTCGAGCATCGTGAACTCGGGATTGTGGCGAGTCGAGATGCCCTCGTTGCGGAAGTTGCGGTTGATCTCGAAGACCTGCTCGAAGCCGCCGACCACCAGCGCTTCAGGTACAGCTCCGGCGCAATGCGCAGGAAGAGCTGCATGTCGAGCGCGTTATGGTGGGTGACGAAGGGTCGCGCCGCAGCGCCGCCGGGGATCGGGATGCATCATCGGCGTTTCGACCTCGAGGAAGCGCCGCGTGAGCAGAAAATCGCGCATCGCCTGGATGATGCGCGAACGCTGCACGAACACCTCGCGCGATGCCGGATTCGTGATCAGGTCGACGTAGCGCTGGCGATACTTCTGTTCCTGGTCGGTGAGTCCGTGGAACTTTTCCGGCAGCGGCCGCAGCGACTTTGCGAGCAGCCGTATCGACTGCGCTTTAACCGTGAGTTCGCCGGTGCGCGTGCGAAAGAGCGTGCCCTCGGCGCCGAGGATGTCGCCCAGGTCCCAATGCTTGAAGGCTTCGTGAACCTCCGCTCCCACCGCATCGGTCTGCACATAAACCTGCATGCGCCCGCTCATGTCCTGCAGTGTGGCGAAGCTCGCCTTGCCCATCACGCGCTTCAGCATCATGCGCCCGGCTACGGTGACGCGCTCCGGCTGTGCTTCTAGCGTCTCGTTCGTCGAGGCTTCGAACTGCTGCTGCAGATCGCCGGCGAAGTGAGGGCGGACGAAGTCGTTCGGGAAGGCGACGCCCGCGGAGCGCAGCGCGGCGAGCTTGCCGCGGCGCTCCTCGATGATCTGGTTGGTGTCGGGGGAGGTGGTTGCTTGTGGTTCGGTCATGTGGCCCTGGGCTCGCGTCAGACACCCTGCTTCAGGCTGGCGGTGATGAAATCGTCCAGATCGCCGTCGAGTACGGCCTGCGTGTTGCCGACCTCGTGGTTTGTGCGCAGATCCTTGATGCGCGACTGGTCGAGCACGTAGCTGCGGATCTGGTGTCCCCAGCCGATGTCGGTCTTGCTGTCTTCCATCTTCTGCTTCTCGGCTTCGCGCTTGCGCACCTCCGCCTCGTACAGCTTCGCGCGCAGCATCGACATCGCTTCGGCGCGGTTGCGGTGCTGCGAGCGGTCGTTCTGACACTGGACGACGATGTTCGTCGGCAGGTGCGTGATGCGGATCGCAGAGTCGGTCTTGTTGATGTGCTGGCCGCCGGCGCCACTTGCGCGGAACGTGTCGATGCGCAGGTCGGCCGGGTTGATCTCGATCTCGATCGTGTCGTCGACTTCCGGGTACACGAACACACTGGCGAACGAAGTGTGGCGGCGCGCGTTGGAGTCGAAGGGCGACTTGCGAACCAGCCGGTGGATGCCGCTTTCCGTGCGCAGCGTGCCGTAGGCATATTCGCCACTCACCTTGATGCTCGCGCTCTTGAGGCCGGCGACCTCGCCGGGCGATTCCTCGAGCAGCTCGATGCCGTAGCCCTTGCGCTCGCAGAACTTGAGATACATGCGCTCGAGCATCGACGCCCAGTCCTGCGCCTCGGTGCCGCCGGAGCCGGCCTGGATGTCGACAAAGCAGTTGTTCGGATCCATCGGGTGCGAGAACATGCGGCGAAACTCGAGACCCGATACCGCTTCCTCGATCGACACGACGTCGCCCGCGAGCGTCTGCAGGGCGGGTTCGTCATCCTCCGCGCGCGCCAGATCGAAAAGCTCGCGCGTGTCGCTCAGATCGCGATCGATCTTCTCGAGGGCAAGGACGACCGATTCCAGCGACTTGCGCTCGCGCCCGAGTTCCTGCGTGCGCTTGGCGTCGTTCCAGATCTCCGGATCTTCGCTTTGCGCAGCGACTTCTTTCAGCCGTGCCTGCTTCGCATCGAAGTCAAAGATACCTCCTGAGCTCTGCGGCTCGCTCGGCAAGATCCGAGAGTTGATGATCGATGATGTTGAGGGCTTCGGCTTCCATGGCAATTCCTCGCTCGAACGTGGGCGGCAGCGCGCCCGCGAAAGCGCCGAAGTATAGCGCAGCCGCAGGACGGCTTCAGCCCAGGACGGCGAAGCTGCAGGCACTGGCAGGCGTGTACGGCGAACACCGGTGACTTCCTTCCGCGTCCATCGATGAGCGCGCTCACCCCCATGACGGGTCGGAGAGCGGTGCCCAGTGGTCGAGGCGAACCTCGAGGGAGCGCGCGCCGTTGAACTCGTTCACCGCGAGCCGGTATACCGCCTGGATCTCCGGCGGCAGCGGATCGGTGCGACCGAACAGGATGCTGTTGAAGCGCCGGTCGCCGCGGGCAAGCCGCAGCTTCAGGTGGCGCCCACCGACGATGCGCTGATCGACGACGCCGAACGCATCGGCGAAGGCGGGCGCGGGAAAGCCCTGGCCCCACGGATCCTGCTCCAGTCGATACGCGAGATCGAGCGTGGCCTCCTCGGGCGCGAGACTGCCATCGGTTTCGATGACGTGTTCCAGGTCCGCGGGCGTCAGCAGTCCCCGCACCGTTTCCTCGAAGGCCGCGCCGAAGTCGGCGAAGCGTTCCGCAGGAATCGAGAGTCCGGCGGCGGCGGCGTGTCCGCCGAAGCGCAGAACGAGGCCGGGGTGGCGCTTGGCGACGAGGTCGAGCGCATCGCGCAGATGCAGGCCGCGGATCGACCGGCCGGAACCCTTGAGTTCGCCCGCGACTCCCCGCGCAAAGGTGATCACGGGCCGATGGAAGCGGTCCTTGAGGCGCGAGGCGAGAATGCCGATCACGCCCTGGTGCCAGTCGGGATCGAACAGCGCGAGGCTGTAGCCGTCGCTGTCGCGCACCTGTTCGAGCGCTGCCAGCGCCGTCTCCTGCATGCCGGCCTCGATTTCGCGCCGCTCGCGGTTGAGGGCGTCGAGCCGGCCGGCGATCGTTGGCGGCACGGGTCGCATCGTCAGTGGTGAGGCCGTCGATGCCGAGCGACATGTCCTGCAGGCGGCCGGCAGCGTTGAGACGCGGTCCGGCGACGAAGCCGAGATCGTAAGTACTGGCGCGCGCGCCATCGCGCCCGGCAGTGCGCAGCAGTGCCGCGATGAGCGGGCTTGCTTTCCCGGCGCGGATGCGGCGCAAGCCGTGCTCGACGAGCAGGCGGTTGTTGCGGTCGAGGCGGACGACGTCGGCGACTGTGCCGAGCGCGACGAGATCGAGCAGGTGCGCGAGATTCGGCTCCGGCCGCGAGGCGAATGCGCCGCGGCGGCGCAGTTCGGCGCGCAGCGCGAGCATCACGTAGAACATCACGCCCACGCCCGCGAGGTTCTTGCTCGGGAAGTCGCAGCCGGCCTGGTTCGGATTGACGATGCAGGCGGCATCGGGCAGCGTGCTGCCCGGCAGATGGTGATCAGTCACCAGCACGTCGATACCAAGCCGCTTCGCCTCTGCCACGCCCTCCACCGAGGCGATGCCGTTGTCGACGGTCAGAATGAAATCCGGCTGGCGTTCGGCGGCGAGTGCGCACGATCTCGGGCGTCAGGCCGTAGCCGTAGTCGAAGCGGTTCGGCACCAGGTAGTCGACGCAGGCACCGAACGCTCGCAGCGCGCGCACGCCGACCGCGCAGCCGGTGGCGCCGTCGGCGTCGTAGTCGGCGACGATGAGCAGACGGCGGCCGTCGCGGATGGCGTCGGCGAGCATCGTGGCCATGGTGTCGACATGGCGCAGCGCGCCCACCGGCAGCAGGCCGTCGATGCGATGCTCCACCTCGGCAGCAGCGGCGATGCCGCGCGCGGCGTAGATGCGCGCAAGCAGCGGCGGCAGGCCGGCGCGCAGCAGCGCTCTGCTCGCAATCGGGCGGTACGGCGCGGGTGGTGATGCGCGGCATGATCGGAGGAACCGTCCGCTGGGCGTTCAGACCGATGCGTAGTGGGAAAGCGCCCGGTCGCTGCGCCAGAAGCGCCATCAGGCCGGAGCGTCTTGCCTTGAACGCGACGCCGCCCTCACCGGCGAAAGAGACGATGCGCACGCTGTCGATACGGCCGCGCTTCAGCGCGTCGAGCACCGGCACGAAGAGTGTCTTCTCCAGATTTTCCAGGCTGACGGCAATGGCAGCATCGTCGCCGTAGACGCGCAGGTGATCGAGGCTGCCGTCGCAGCAGAGCGCATCGCCCGCGAGCGGTTGGGTGAGCAGGGCGTGAAGTTCGTCCTCCGGTGCTTGCGCATCGCAACCGGCGGCGCGCCCCAGTCCGCGGGCGACCGGATCGTTGCCAAGCACGAGCGCGTAAGGGCGGTCGATCCTCGTCGGCAATGTTCCCGCGCCCCACAGCCATACGCTGTTGATCGCCGGCAATCCCTGCGACTCGCGCTCCGAATTCTGCGGGACGCCGTGCAGGAGCATCTGGATCTCGTTGCTGAGCCGGTGCCAGATGAGCGCATCGGGTCCGCTCGGGAGGATCGGGTCGATGGAGCGACCGACCGCCTCGGCGAGCGGGGTGGTGAGGATTGCGGGGACGGTGGCCGTGCGCAGGTACCAGCGCTCGGGTCGCAGCGGGTAGAAGACGAAGCCGTCGGCGGCGAAGTGCCGGTTGAGCGAGTCGGTCAGGGACTCGGCTTCGCTCTGGGTGATGCCGAACACGTGATGGTCGGCCAAGACGAGTTGATCCCGGTTCAAGCGCAGGTGCACGGGGTCCGCGCGCAGCCAACACGCCTCGCCCGGGCTGCCGCCGTCGCCCAGCAGCGCGAGTGCGCCGGCGGGCATCTCGCCGTCTGCATCGACCCCGAATCGGCGCATTAGCCAGCGGCAGGCAGTGGTGTCCTCGAGCGTCGACCGGTCGCTGCGGGCGAGCAGCCGCTCCAGCGCGGGCAGACGCGACGGTGATGCGTTGGTCATGCCTGTCGGCTGCGCGGGGAAGAGGCCCGGCAGTAGCAGGTCGATGCTGGGAGGGAGAGCGGTCGCCATGGTTCGATTTCTACTCTAGCATGGCGGGCAGGGGACGCCGGTCCGACTCCTTTGACTGACGACGATGCAGCAGAAGCGAGACGAAATTGCGATTCCCACCCGCGGTCGTGGGTTGTGGGACTTCACTGAGAACGTGCGCCGGTGGGTGGCGGCGAGCGGCATCGAGAACGGCGTTCTCACGCTCTTCATCCGCCACACTTCGGCCAGCCTGCTCGTGCAGGAGAACTACGACCCCGACGTGCAGCGCGACCTTGAACGCTTCTTCTCGAAGCTCGTGCGCGACGGCGACGCCATGTTCGAGCACACCATCGAGGGTCCCGACGACATGCCGGCGCACGTGCGCGCGGCGCTCACCCAGACCAGTCTGTCGATCCCGGTGGCAAACGGTGCGCTCGCCCTGGGAAACTGGCAGGGCCTGTACGTCTACGAGCACCGCACCGCGGGCCAACGGCGTCACGTGCTCTTGCATCTGATCGGCGAATAGCGAATCTCACCCAGGCAGGGCGGCTGGCTGGCACTCCGGCCCTGTGGCACACTGCGCCCTTTTCCGACGGGGCTTCCCCGCTTGCAACCTTACGAGCTCTACATCGGCCTGCGCTACACGCGGGCCAAACGTCGCAACCAGTTCATCTCCTTCATCACGCTCACTTCGATGCTCGGCATCGCCCTCGGCGTGGCGGCGCTGATCGTCGTGCTTTCGGTGATGAACGGATTCCAGAAGGAGCTGCGCGCCAGAATCCTCGGCGTGGCGTCGCACATCCAGATCACGGGCTCGAACGACCGTCTCGCGAGCTGGCAGCAGGTGGCGGACGAGGCGGCACGCAATTCCCGCGTGATCGCTGCCGCGCCGTACGTGTTCGGGCAGGGCATGCTCTCGACCGAGCGCGGCGTCCAGGGTGCGATCATCCGCGGTGTGCTGCCGAGCCTCGAGAATCAGGTGGCGGACATCGGCCAGCATATGAAGGCGGGCAGCCTCGACAGCCTCGAACCCGGCGCGTTTCGCGTCGTCCTCGGCTCCGAGCTTGCGCACGCACTCGGCGCTTACGTCGGCGACAAGGTGGTGCTGATCGCGCCACAGGGGCAGGTGACGCCTGCAGGCATCCTGCCGCGCCTCAAGCAGTTCACGGTCGAGCGGCATCTTCGAGGTCGGCATGTTCGAGTACGACTCGGGTCTCGCACTGATCCACCTCGAAGACGCACAGAAGCTCTACCGCCTGGACGATAACGTCTCCGGCGTGCGCCTCAAGCTGGACGACCTCTTCGCGGCACCCCAGGTCGCACGCGAACTGACGACGTCCTTGACCCAGGACGCCTTTGTCGGTGACTGGACGCGCAGCCACGCGAACTTCTTCCGGGCGGTGCAGATCGAGAAGAACGTGATGTTCATCATCCTGTTGCTGATCGTCGCGGTGGCCGCCTTCAACCTGGTGTCGACGCTGGTCATGGCAGTCACCGACAAGGAGGCCGACATCGCGATCCTGCGCACGCTGGGCGCTGCGCCGGGATCGATCATGAAGATTTTCGTCGTGCAGGGATCCATCATCGGCGTCGTCGGCACTTTGCTCGGCGTGATCGGCGGTGTACTGCTGGCGCAGAACATCGATGTCGTGGTGCCTGCGATCGAAAAGCTCTTCCACGTCCAGTTCCTGTCCAAGGACGTGTACTACATCAGCGACCTGCCGTCCGAGCTGAGTTGGGCCGACGTCATCACCATCGCCATCGTCTCGCTGGTGATGAGCCTCATCGCAACGCTCTATCCGAGCTGGCGCGCGTCGAAGATCAATCCGGCCGAAGCCTTGCGCTATGAGTGACGATCGCGCGCGCGCGGCAGCGCATGCGAGCGCGACGCCCGTCGTTGCATGTCAGAGCCTGGCCAAGACCTACATGCAGGGCAAGGTGCCGGTGCCGGTGCTCGCCGGGGTCGATCTCACGGTGCGTGTCGGCGAGCACGTGGCGATTGTCGGCGCGTCGGGCTCCGGCAAGAGCACGCTCCTGCACCTGCTTGGCGGGCTCGACTCGCCGACAACGGGCTCGGTCGAGGTCATGGGCCGGAATCTCGAATCGATGTCCAGCAAGGCGCGCGGCGACTGGCGCAACGCACATCTCGGCTTCGTCTATCAGTTTCACCATCTGCTGCCGGAATTCTCGGCGGTCGACAACGTTGCCATGCCGCTCTACATCCGGCGGATGAGCCGAGCGAAACGCACGCGAGCGCGCAACCGAGGTCCTGAAGCAGGTCGGACTCGGGCACCGGCTCACGCACGCGCCGGGCGAGCTCTCCGGCGGAGAGCGTCAACGGGCCGCGCTCGCGCGAGCGCTGGTTACGAAGCCTGCGTGTGTGCTGGCGGACGAACCCACCGGGAACCTCGATCGCCAGAATGCGCAGGCGGTTTTCGATCTCATGCTCGAGCTCAACCGCGAGCTCGGGCACCAGCATCGTCATCGTCACGCACGACGAACACCTCGCCGCCCGCGCAGACCGCGTCCTTCGGCTCGAAGACGGCGCCCTCGTCGCTCTCTCGCATTTCCTCCCAGCGGCCTGACAGCCGCACCCTCACCACTCGCCTCAACCCCGAGCCGGGGTAGCCGCGACTTCGCTGGCCCGTATTTCGCTGCATAGCAGCAAAGTGGACAAGAAACCCGTGAAATCAAGGGTTTCTACCCCCGGTATCGCCTTGAATAATGCGGACCGTGCACCACAGGAGGGCGTAACTGCACCAAAGCGAAACGGGGTCGCCCGGTGCGATGTGCAACGCGGTTCCCGAGTGCGAGGTAATGATGAACGAGCTCTACGCGGTGCTGCTCTCCTGGGCTGTCACGCTGTCCGGCTATCCGATGCCCGATCATCCGGCCAAAGTCACTGCCGTTTCGCATGCCTACCTGGTCGATCACGCCTGTAACGGTCGCGAGTGCAAGGTCATGGGCTGGTTCCCGCCCGGGCACATCATCTACGTGGACGACCGGCTGCGGCCCGGCGACAACATGCTGGCCGCATCAATCGTGGTGCACGAGATGGTTCACCATCTGCAGCACGAGGCCGGTCGGATCGATCCCGCGAAGTGGAGCTGTGAGAACGCGATCGCGCTCGAGCGCGAAGCGTACGGGGTGCAGAGGGAGTTTCTGCTGCGCTACGGCGTGTATCAGCCCGTGGGCGCCAGCATGCATCGGGTCGGCTGCGATCTTACGCAGGCTCAGCACACCGATCCCCAAACTACTGCGGCGAGCGGAATGGCGTCCGAGATTCCGTGATGCCGTCGCGCTGGCTGAATCGTTATTCCGCGGGCGCTTCTTCGTCCGGGTGCACCGCGGCGTAGCGGACTTCGATCTCGCAGCCGTCCGCCCGGCGCCAGCGTTTCCAGTGGTCCGTATAGTCGAACGAGCGACGCAGTCGCACCAGCGTGTCGGCACCCTCCCAGGCGCGATAGCTGCCCTTGGCGAAGGGCGCGGCAGGCTTCTCGAACATTTGGTGCGGAAGGACGGCCGTGGCGTACTCGGCGGCGAGGCGACGCGTTACGCGCCCATAATTGTCCCGGCATTCGTTCTGCACCTTCTTGACCTGCTTCGGGGTGAGATTCCTGGACTTGACACTCGACGTCAACACCACGGCGTCGAGTCCCTTGTTGACGGGATCGAAGCGAAACGAAGCCGTAAACGGAATGCCGTCGAGCAGGTAGTAGTCCATTTCGACCACCACGCAATCGTGTCCCTCGGCAGCAAGCGCTTGGCGGGAAAATTCGTCGTTGCAGCTGTCTTCGTCACGCTCCGCCAACTCGCCGAGTTTCGCCTCGACTGCAGCAGGCGCCGCGCCCCACGGTATGCCCTGAAAGCCTATGGCAGATTGGCTCGTCTGCGCCTGCGACTCGGCCGCAAACGTCGCTGCCCGCGGATGGTTCGGCGCCAGCAACAGCATGAGCACTAGCGTCAGGGCAGCACCGCCGCGGTGGAGGATACCGCCGACGACTTTCTCGTCTTTGTGGACTTGGAACCGGGTTCCGGGGGCGGCTGTGGGACCGCCCGTAGAAGGAAGCATGCGGCGTTTACCTCGACTGCGGGCGCATGTTCGATGCGCAGAAATGTGAAAAGGGTCCCGCAGGGCGGGACCCAGTTGGGGGCGAAAGTATAGGCGGAAATTCCGGCCGGCGGGTAGCCTCAGGCGTGATCCGAGTACGACGCCGAAACTCCTCGCACCGCGAGCGTCACAGTGGGGCCGGGCTCGCCATACCGGCGGAACGACGCAAGGACAGCCGCCGCTGCGGGCGGGGGCAGGCGGCGCGTCTCGCCTGCGTGATGTCGCGGGCGGTGCAAACTAGCGCCAGCAGCGCTTCGTCGAAGCATTCGCTCTCGGGATCGGTCACGTCGAAGTCCATTTCGTCCTCCAGGAGCGGGAGATCTGCTGACTTTGCGTTCTGCGTCGCGCGCTCAGAACAGACATTGCGCAGATATTTCGCGGCCACCCGACCCTGTTCGAGTTCGAATCCGGCCCAGACCACCACCCGTTCGAAATCCTTGGTCTCGATCCACCGCAGCACGTCACGCACCATTGCCTGACTGCCATGCTGCGCATCGAGCACGGCGCGAAACAGCACGCCGCGCCATAGCTGGATTTCCGGCAACATCAGGTTCGGGCCGGCGTTGCCGAAATCGGGATCGGGTTTCATGTGTTGTTTTCCCCAAGTACGGCCTCACGGCCAGAAGTCGTTGATAACAAAAGTGTTGCCTGCGATGGCTTTTCAGCAATCGGGATGCCAGAGGAAACTCGGGGGTGTCGTGGAGCAGGCGAGGCGGCGCAGGCCCTGCAGGCTCGGGCTTTGTCGGGCTACGGACGGTAGCGGGTGGGTGTCTCGCCGCCCGCGGTGCGGTCGACCGACCGTCGCGTTTCCCGCGGGAGCGTTCAGTATTCGACGGGAATGGGATCGAGGCTGCGCCAGAGATACCAAGTGGCGACCGAGCGCCATGGCGCCCAGACGCCACCGAGCCCACGCAGCCGGTGCAGGGAGAGCTTTTCTCCGCGGTTGTAGTGGAGACTCGTCGCCCGCTGCAGCCCGAGGTCGTCGAGCGGGAAAACGTCCGGACGCTGCAGGTGTAAGATGAGAAACATCTCGGCGGTCCAGCGGCCGATCCCGCGTACTTTGGTGAGCTCCGCGATGAGCGCCTCGTCGCCGAGCTCGTCCCAACGCTCGGCGCCGACCGAGCCGTCGAGGAAATGGCTGGCCAGATCGCGCAGGTAAGCAGCCTTCTGTCGTGACAGGCCTACCACTCGAAACTCAGTCTCGCTGCATTCGCAGAGCGCCGGTGGCGTCGCGCTGCCGCCGACTGCGGCGAGAAGTCGCTGCCAGACGGACTCCGCGGCCTTGACCGAAATCCGCTGTCCGACGATGGCACGCGCGAGCGTCGCGAACGCATCGCCCCGACGCTGTAGGGAGATCCCCGGAAAGCGCGCAATCAGCTCGCCGAGGACGGGATCACGCTCGGTCAGTTCTTCCGCTGCCTGATCCCAATAGAACGGCTTCACACGTCGGCGCGCTCACCGCGGGATGCGCGCACTCGTGCACGCTTGCGCCAGGCGTGGACTGCCCACAAGCGCCACGCGCCGCGCACGGCAAAATAGCCGACCACGGCGAGCAGCAGCGCAAACAGCGGCAACCCGACTGCCAGCGGCTTGCCCATCGACAGCAGCCACTCCCACAAGGCCGGCAGCCACTCGGACCATGGCCTGCCGGCAAGGCTCAACGGCGCCGGCGGTCCGTCGTTCTGGCTGCTCGTCACCCACGCGCCGACCTGATAGGCCGCGATGTACAGTGGCACGATCGTGAGCGGATTGGTGTAGAACGTCGTAACCACCGCGACCGGAAGATTCGCCTTGAGAAGGACCGCGAGGATCGTCGCCGAGGCGATCTGCGTTGGTCCCGGCACCAGTCCGGCGAGCAGCCCGATGGCAACGCCGCCCGCCACCGAACGGCGATTGAGATGCCACAGGTTGGGATGCGTGAGAAAGCCGCCGAAGCGGGCCACGAAGGGATTCCCGGTAACGCTTTCGTGGCTGGGAAGATACTTTCGGAAGAGCTTTTTCGGCACGTTCGGCACGCTGTTGCAGTCAAGCGACGCGCCGAACTTTACCGCAAAGCCCGATCGCGAGACAGGCGGTCTCCGGTGATAATTCATCCGCTCCATGTTTAGCGCAGGTCTCTTTTTTCTGTTGGGCGCTGGCTGGCTGCAGATGAGCGCGGAACTGCCGCCACTTCCATGGTTCTGGTTTCGCTGCCGCGCTCGCGTCGGCAGCGTGTCTGCAGTTTTCCCCATGGGGACGGGGCCGACCGTTGCGACGCGCAGCCGTCCTCGTCGTCGCGTTTGCGTTGGGCTTCTTCTGGGCTGCAGGGCGCGCCGAGCAGCGACTTGAACAGCGTCTGGCGCCCGAACTGGAAGGACGTGATCTGCACGTCGTCGGCGTGATCGCTGGCTTGTCTCAGAAGCACGAGCGGGGCTGTGCGCTTTGGTTTCGAGGTCGAATCAGTCGAAGAGGCGGTTGCGCTGCCGGCGCGTGTCCAACTCAACTGGTATGGGCGCGGGGACGAGACCGAGCGTCCGGCCAGCGTTCCGCCGCTGCGTGCCGGGGAACGCTGGGCGTTCGTCGTTCGGTTGAAGCGCCCGCATGGAACCGTGAACCCACACGGCTTCGACTACGAGTTATGGCTGCTCGAGGAGAGCGTCGGTGCGACGGGCTATGTGCGCCGCGACTCCGGCAATCGTCTGCTCGATCCAATCGTCTGGCGGCCTGGCTTGCTCGTCGCGCGCCTGCGCGAACTCGTGCGCGAACGCATTGGCGCAGTTGTCGGCGACCGCCCCCATGCCGGGGTCATCGTAGCGCTGGCGGTGGGCGATCAGGCGGCGATCCCGTCGGCGCAGTGGCAGGTGTTCAACCGTACGGGCGTGAGTCATCTCATGAGTATCTCGGGGCTGCACATCACCATGGTGGCAGCGCTGGCGGCGGGGCTGGCCGGCTTCTGCTGGCGGCGCACAGCCTGGGCGCTGCGCATGCCGACCTTGAAGATGGCCGCCCTGGTGGGGCTTGCCGCCGCGTTTGGTTATGCCTTGCTGGCGGGCTTTGGTGTACCGGCGCAGCGCACCGTGCTCATGCTCGCGGTGGTGGCGCTGGCGCTGCTGCGCGGGGTCGAGGTCGCCCCGTCAGCGGTTCTGACCCTCGCATTGCTGGCGGTAGTCGTCGTCGACCCGTGGGCCGTGACCGCTCCGGGTTTCTGGCTTTCGTTCGGCGCGGTGGGGGTCATTCTGTTCGTGACCTCGTGGCGCATCGGGCGCCCGCATTGGCTGCTGGCCTGGGGGCGCGTGCAGTGGGCGGTGACCCTCGGCCTGACGCCGCTGCTGCTCATGCTGTTCCAGCAGGTGTCGGTCGCCTCGCCGCTTGCCAATGCCATAGCCATTCCCGTGGTGAGCCTCGTCGTCGTGCCGCTCACGCTCGCGGGATGCGTCCCGCCGTTTGGTTTTCTGCTGCTGCTCGCCGAACGCGTTCTCGACCTCTGCATGCTGTTCCTCACCGCCTTGAGTACGAGCGGGTTTGCGGTATGGGAAAGTCATGCACCACCGCTCTGGGCCGTGGCGCTGGCGCTGGCAGGCATCGTCTGGCTGCTGATGCCGCGCGGCTTGCCGACGCGCTGGGTCGGCTGCGTCCTGCTCCTCCCGCTTTTCGCAGCGCGGCCGCAACCTGTCGAGGAGGGCGGGATGCGCGTCACGGTGCTCGACGTCGGCCAGGGGCTCGCTGTGGTCGCGCAAACACGCGAGCACGCGCTCCTGTACGACGTTGGCCCGGACTACACTGGCGATGCGGACGCCGGCAATCGCATCGTCGTGCCGTTTCTGCGCGCTAGCGGCGTGACGCGGCTCGACGGTCTTGTGCTTTCCCACGACGACAGCGATCACATCGGAGGAGCGGCGTCGCTCCTGCAGACGGTGCCCGTCGGCTGGCTTGCATCGCCTTTGTCGGACGACCATCCGCTGCATGCGCAGATGTCGCGCTTCGTGCCGTGTGTCGAAGGTCAGCAGTGGGAATGGGACGGCGTGCGTTTCGAGATGCTCGGTCCCGCGGCGGGCGAGGATGCGCGCGGGCGTCGCGACAACGATTCGAGTTGCGTGCTGAAAATGACGACGGCAACGGGCAGCGTGCTGCTGCCGGGAGATATCGAACGGCGCGCCGAGGCTCAACTGGTGTCGCGCGCTGGCGACCGGCTGCGAAGCACCTTCCTCGTCGCTCCGCATCACGGCAGCCGCACGTCTTCGAGCGAGGCCTTGCTCGATGCAGTACGTCCGTCGGCCGTCGTTTTCACCGCCGGCTACCGAAACCGCTTCGGTCATCCGAAGCTGGAGGTGATCGAGCGTTACCGCAACCGGAAAGTCGGATATGCTGCGCAGCGATCGCGACGGTGCGCTGCAGGTCGAGTTCACCCGCGCGGGAATGGCCGTCACCCGTTGGCGCGAGGCGGAACCGCGCTACTGGCGCGATCCCGCCGCGATGACCGTCAGCGAACCGCCTGGCGACGCAAGTCGAGAGTGAACGGGAAGAGCCGGTTGAGCGGTTCGTCCCGCACCTTCATCGGCCCCGGTGTATGACCGTGGTCCCAGAAGCGCGCGACTCGTCGCGCTTCCGCTTCGTTGGCGTTGACCGGGAACGTCTCGTAACTGCGGCCGCCCGGATGCACGACGTGATACGTGCAGCCGCCGATGGCGCGCCCGCTCCAGGTGTCGACAATGTCGAACACGAGAGGCGAATGTACCGGGATGGTCGGATGCAAGGCCGAAAACGGCGCCCACGCGCGGTAGCGCACGCCGGCGACGTATTCGCCGTGAGTGCCGGTGGGGTGCAGTGGTAGCGGCCGGCCGTTGCAGGTGACGACATGGCGCGAGTCGGTCATGCCGTTCACCTTGACCTGCAGGCGCTCGAGCGATGAGTCGACGTAGCGTGCGGTGCCGGCCTGGGAGACTTCTTCGCCGAGCACGTTCCACGGCTCGATCGCCTGCCTCAGCTCGAGCTTGACCCCCTCGTAGACCACCGTGCCATAGCGGGGAAAGCGGAACTCGATGAAGGGCGCGAACCATTCCGGTTCGAACGGGTAGCCGGCGGCGCGCAGGTCGCGCACTACATCGCTCAGATCGTGCTCGACGAAGTGCTGCAGCATGAAGCGGTCATGCAGTTGCGTACCCCAGTTGACCAGCCGACCCTGGTAGGGCGTGCGCCAGAAGCGTGCGACCAGCGCCCGCAGAAGCAACACTTGCAGCAGGCTCATGCGCGGGTGTGGCGGCATCTCGAACGCGCGGAACTCGAGCAGCCCGAGGCGTCCCGTCGGACCATCCGGCGAGTAGAGCTTGTCGATCGAGAACTCCGCCCGGTGTGTATTGCCGGTCAGGTCGACCAGCAGATTGCGCAGCAGACGGTCGACCAGCCACGGCTGGTTGCTCGGCTTGCCCGGCTCCAGCTTCTCGTCGATCTGCTGAAACGCAATCTCGATCTCGTAGAGGGCGTCGTCGCGCGCCTCGTCGACGCGCGGCGCCTGGCTCGTCGGTCCAACGAACATGCCGGAGAAGAGATACGACAGCGCCGGATGGTTCTGCCAGTAGGTGATCAGGCTCTTCAGGAGATCGGGCCGGCGCAGCAGCGGGCTGTCGGCCGGCGACGGACCACCGAGGGTGACGTGGTTGCCGCCGCCGGTGCCGGTGTGGCGACCATCGAGCATGAATTTTTCGGTGCCGAGCCGTGACAGGCGGGCTTCCTCGTAGAGGATCGTGACGTTCGCCACGAGCTCGTCCCAGCTGCTGGCGGGATGGATGTTGACCTCGATCACCCCCGGATCGGGAGTGACGTTGAGAACGCGCAGACGCGGGTCGCTCGGCGGCGTGTACCCCTCAAGGCGCACTGGCCGCTTGAACTCCGCCGCCGTATCTTCGATCACCGCCACGAGGTTGACGTAGTCCTCCAGATGCGTGAGCGGCGGCATGAAAATGTTCAGACGTCCGTCGCGCACCTCCACGCAGAGCGCGGTGTGAATGACTTCCTTGGGTTTCGGGCGCGCGATGGGTTTATCACTCGGTTCAGCGGTGGGGGCGGTTCCGTTCTTGGCCGTACGCGGATCGCCAAGCGCCTCGCGTTCGGCGAACGGGTCCACCGGGTACTCGATCTCCGCGTCGTCGGGTGCGACCCACGGCAGCGATGACAGTGGCAGCCGCAAGCCCATGGGAGAATCACCCGCGACCAGGTAGATGTGGTCACGCTTGAGCGGCCAGCGGCTCGACCGCCAGCGACTCTCGCCGGGATTGGGCTTGCCCTTGGGCAGCCATTGCCGGTCTTCAGCCTTGAGCGGCAGGACATATCCCACCACTTCGCCGAGGCCTCGGTCGAGCAGTTTCGCCAGCTTCGAGCGATCCGCCTCGTCCTTGAGGCCGTGCGTCAGGGGGTCGACGTTTTCCGGGAGCTTTTGTTCGGCCGTGACCGCCTGCCAGACGTCTTCGTACGCGGGCATCGCGTAGCGCTCGGACAGTCCCAGGCGCTGTGCGAGGGCGGCGACGAAGGGGTGGGCATCCGCGCTGACGCATGTTCCCTTGGCGTCAGCGCTCGCGATGAGCCCATCATCTCGCCACAACGGCACTCCGTCGCGGCGCCAGTAGATACCGAGCGCCCAGCGCGGCAGCGGCTCGCCGGGGTACCACTTGCCCTGGCCGAAGTGCAGCAGCCCGTTCGGGGCGAACTTGTCCTTGAGCTTGAGCTGCAACACACCCGCGAGCTCGCGCTTCTTCTCGCCGTGGGCTTTTATGTTCCATTCATCACCGTCCATGTCGTCGATCGAGACGAAGGTCGGTTCTCCGCCCTGGGTGAGCCGCACATCGCCGGCAACCAGCTCGGCATCGATCTTGTGTCCGAGCGCCTCGATTGCCTGCCACTGTTCTTCCTGGAACGGCTTCGTGACCCGCGGATCCTCGTGGACGCGGGTAACTTTCATCTCGAAGTGGAATTCGGTATCGCAGACGTCGGTGTAGCCGACGACGGGTGCGGCGCTCGAGGGGAAGGCGGTGCACGCGAGCGGGATATGGCCCTCACCGGCGAGAAGCCCGGAGGTCGGGTCCAGCCCCACCCAGCCGGCGCCCGGTACGTAGACCTCGGTCCACGCGTGCAGATCGGTGAAGTCGACCTCCGGGCCGGACGGACCGTCGAGCGCCTTGACGTCGGCGGTGAGCTGGATCAGGTAGCCCGAGGCGAAGCGCGAGGCGAGCCCCAAGTCGCGCACGATCTGGCACAGCATCCACGCGCTGTCGCGACACGAGCCGGCACCGGTTCCGAGGGTGACCTCGGGCGTCTGCACACCGGGCTCCATGCGGATGAGATAGCGCACGTCCTGACTCAGCTTGAAGTTCATCGCCACCAGGAGGTCCGTCGTTTTCATCCCTGGCTTCAGGTGATTGGCGCGGAAGTCGGCAAGCCACGCCGAGAGCAGCGGTCCAGGCGGGTCGCGCTCAAGAAACGGGGTCAGTTCCTTGGCGAGCTGCGCCGGGTAGACGAAGGGGTACACCTCCGCGTACTCCTCGACGAAGAAGTCGAACGGGTTGATCACCGTCATGTCCGCGATGAGATCCACGCAGATCTCGAGTTCGCGTGTCTTCTCCGGAAACACGAGCCGCGCGACGTAATTCCCGTACGCGTCCTGCTGCCAGTTGATGAACTGTTTTTCCGGTTTGACCGTGAGCGAGTAGCTGTGGATCGGCGTGCGGCAATGCGCTGCCGGGCGCAGGCGGATCTCGTGCGGTGACACGGCGACCGGGCGGTCGTAGCGGTAACGCGTGAGGTGGTGCAGGGCGACGCGAATTGTCATGACCTTGGCGTGGACGCTGATGCCGGGCGGCGTCGGCGCGCCGCCTCGGACGTTGAGGAGGGCAAAACGGGGAGCGCGCCGCCTGCGGCGGCCGGCGCGCTCAATCGTCCCAGTGCGGGTTCGGCAGTTCGGAGAAGACGCGTCGCACGCCCTCGCCCCACATCTTGTGGATGCGCGAGAAGTACGGGTCGCCCTCCACGACACGCCGCTGCAGGCCGACGACGAGGCTGTCGTGGTCGTAGACCAGAAGATCGATCGGCAGGCCGACGGAAACGTTGGAGCGCATGGTGGAATCGAAGGAAACGAGCACGCACTTCGCTGCGTCCATGAGGCTGGTGCGACTGCTGATCACGCGATCGATGATCGGCTTGCCGTACTTGATCTCGCCGATCTGGAAGTACGGCGTCTCCGGCATGGCTTCGATGAAGTTTCCTTCGGAGTAGATCTGGAACAGCCGCTGTCGCTCGTCCTGAATCTGGCCGCCGACGAGGAACGATGCGTAGGCATCGACGTTCGCCTGCGTGAGATAGCCGGCATCGCGCTCGCGCACTTCGCGCAGCGCGTCGCCGAGCAGTTGCGCCGCCTGGAACATGGAATTGATGTTCCAGATCGTGTGTCCGCTTTCCGTGGTCCGGCCGGCTTCCAGCAGGTTCAACGCGCCCTGCGTCAGCGACAGGTTGCCGGACGAGAGCACGACGATCACCCGATTGCCCTCGACAACGAAGAGGCGCATCTTGCGGAACGATGCAACGTGATCGACGCCCGCATTCGTGCGGGAATCCGAGGCGAAGATCATCCCTGCGTCCAGCATCATTGCAACAGCGTAGGTCATGCGGGTTCCGTGACAAGCGTGTGACAGCAGCGCGCAAGAATAAGTGAATTGTCGCGGTGCGACAAGCCGCCACCGGCGCTTCGCGGGCGCGAGGGCGGCGGCGGTCGGTCAAGCGTACACCGGCGTCAGGAATTGCCGGTTGATCTCATTGCCCAGGGTACCCATCTTGCCGAGAAAATCGGTCAGGTATTCGTGGAGGCCGTATTCGACGACCTGCTCGATGCGACCGTAATGGAGTTGGGCGTGGATCTCGCCGGCGAGACGCTCGGGCTCCCTGGTGGCAGTGCCGCTCAGTTTCTTGAGGATTTCGTACACGTCGTTCATGCAGGCGTGTAGCGACCGCGGCATGTCCTCGCGCAGGATCAGCATCTCCGCCACCCGCACCGGCGTGATCGCGTCCCGGTACATCTTGCGATAGGCCTGGAAGCCCGAGAGCGAGCGCAGGACGGCGCTCCACTGATAGTAGTCGACGGCACCGCCGACAGCGCTCGCGCTCGGCAGCAGCGTGTGGTACTTCACGTCGAGCAGCCGCGCCGTATTGTCCGGCCGCTCCATGTAGGTGCCGAGCCGGATGAAGAGATAGGCTTCGTCGCGCAGCATGGTGCCGAAGGTGATGCCACGCGTGAGGTGTGAGCGCATCTTCACCCACTCGAAGAACTCCTGCATGCCGCGGTTCGACACTGCGTCGAAGTCCATCGGGCGCACCTCGAGCCACGTGTGGTTGAGGCTTTCCCACATCTCCGGCGTGATCGCGCCTCGCTGCGAGCGCGCAACTTCCCGCGCAGCCTGCAGGCAGGAGTAGATCGATGACGGGTTGCGCGCGTCCAGTACCAGGAAGAACAGCACGTTGTCGGCGCTGAGCTCCGTATAGCGCTCGTAGTAGTCGCTCACGAGGCCGGTGATGATGAGGGGGACGGCCCAAGGCTCGGCCCACTGCTCGCGCCCCTCTTCAAGCACTCGGTAGGGCAGGAGGGACATGCGGTAAGTGATGTCGAGCATGCGCGCGGTGTTCTCCGCGCGCTCCATGTAGCGGGACATCCAGTAGAGATCGTTTGCGGTTCGCGACAGCATGTTATGACTCCAGAACCCAGGTGTCCTTGGTACCACCGCCCTGTGACGAGTTGACCACGAGAGATCCTTCGCGTAATGCGACGCGCGTGAGTCCTCCGGGGACGAGGGTGATATCGCGTCCGGACAGGATGAAGGGACGCAGGTCGATGTGGCGTGGCGCCACCCCGGACTCGACGAAGGTCGGGCACGCGGAGAGGGACAACGTCGGCTGTGCGATGTACTTCTGAGGTGCGGCAATGATGCGCTGCCGGAACTCTTCGATCTGCGCCGCGCTGGCGGTCGGGCCGATCAGCATGCCGTAGCCGCCGGAACCGTGGACCTCTTTCACCACCAGCTCGGCAAGATGGGCGAGCACGTACTCGCGATCATCGGATTTCGACAGCAGGTAGGTGTGAACGTTGTTCAGGATTGGAGTCTCGCCGAGGTAGAAGCGGGTCATCTCGGGGACGTAGGGGTAGATCGACTTGTCGTCGGCGATCCCCGTGCCGAGCGCGTTGGCAAGCGTTACCTTGCCCGCGCGGTACGCGGAGAAGAGCCCCGGCACGCCGAGCTGGCTGTCCTTGCGGAAAGCCAGCGGATCGATGAAGTCGTCGTCGATGCGGCGGTAGATGACGTCGACCCGGCGGGGGCCTTGGGTCGTGCGCATGTACACCGTGTTGTCGCGGACCGACAGGTCCTGTCCTTCCACGAGCTCGACCCCCATCTGCTGGGCGAGGAACGTATGCTCGAAGTAGGCGCTGTTGAAGATGCCCGGTGTGAGCAGCACCACCGTCGGGTCAGACACGCCTGCGGGGGCGACGCTGCGCAGGCTTTCCAGCAGCAGGTACGGATAGTGGTCGACCGGTGCTACCGACTGCTTTGCGAATAGCTCGGGAAAGAGCCGCATCATCATCTTGCGGTCTTCGAGCATGTACGACACGCCTGACGGAACGCGAAGATTGTCCTCGAGCACGTAGTACTCACCCTGGCCCGCCCGCACGATGTCGACACCTGCCACGTGGCAGTAGATGCCGTTGGCCACCGTGACCCCGCACATCTCGGGACGGAACTCCGAGTTTCCGATGATCTTCTCGGGCGGCACAATGCCGGCCTTGATGATCTCCTGATCGTGATAGATGTCGTGCAGGAAGGCATTCAGCGTCTGCACCCGCTGCCGCAGACCCTGCTCGAGCATTTTCCACTCTTGTGCCGGGATGATGCGGGGCACGATGTCGAAGGGGATCAGGCGCTCGGTGCCGCTCTCTTCGCCGTAGACCGCGAACGTGATGCCGACCCGGTGGAACATGACGTCGGCTTCGGCACGCTTCTGCGCGATGCGGTCCGGCTCCGTATCGGCGAGCCAGTCTGCGAAGGGCTGGTAGTGCGGCCGGACGGTGCCGTCCGGCAGGAACATCTCGTTGAAGAAGCGGGCTTCCGACATTGGCGTGCGCTCGTTTTCCTTAAAATTTTCCGGAGGGAAATTCGCAACCGCTGTGCCACGAGACAGCGGCGCCTTTCAAGCATTCCGCGCTTCGCGCAGCGCTGCTCTAAGCGCTTGATCGGCTTGAGTGGGTGGCGCAAATAGTACACTGAATTGCGCCCGTCGGAAGCGTCTCGATGTGCCCTCTTGCGGTGCGGCGCGCTCCGTTTCGGAGCGGCCGGGTGCGCGATATCCTATTCGCCATTACGCTCCGAACGCTCAACCACCTGCGCTGGCAGCGAGCCCGCGTCGGCGCGCTGCTCGACGCCGGTTCCGGACGCAGCGCAAGCTCGCGTCGCACTTGCTGGAAATCACGGCATGCGGTCCCGGTCCTCTGGACTTGACCCCGTCGCATTCCCCTATACCTCGCGCCGTGTGATGAGGTCGAACCGCGAAAGGTGTGCCGCGCTTGCGTGAGATAATTCACAGAGGTAAACCTCCGGCTCTGCCGGAGGACTCCGAAAGGTTTGACCTATGCGGCGGTCGAGGGGTCTGCAATGCGGCGGTTCCGCCAATGACGACGTGGCCTCGAAGTGCTCTTTGCATGAGCGGCGAGTGTTTGAACATGGCTCGACCTACCTGCCGCGCAGCGGCTAACGGTGTTGAAGGCGCCTTTGAGGCGCTAACAATTCAAGCCACCGGCTCTGCCGGTGGTATTTGACTTTGTCATGAGCACGCTCTCCGCCGATCCGCGCGCCGAACCCGAGTCCGCCTTCGACAGCGTGGCGGTTCTCGCGCAGCTGACTTCCCGCCTTTCCGAGCCGGATCAGGCGTTGGTCGCGCGCGCCCTCGACCTCGCCCGCGTCGAGCTTGCGCAACGCACAACGGCGGACGGCGAGCCAGCGCTGACCCATGCCGTCGGCACTGCGAGCGTGCTCACCGGACTACCCCTGGCAGGTGGTGCGGTGGCGGCGGCGCTGCTGCACGATATGCCGGACTTCGTCGCGCACAGCCAGGAGAAGCTGCGCGAAGCGGTGAGTGCGGACGTGGCGAGCCTGGTGGACGGTGTCGCCCGCATGGGACAGATCCAGACCCTGACCGGAGTCGCGGCCGGCGCCGGGCGCGAGGACGTTGCCCAGCTCGAAGGTCTGCGCAAGATGCTGCTTGCCATGGTGCAGGACATCCGCGTCGTGCTGATCAAGCTCGCCGAGCAGACGCAGCGCCTGCGCTTTCTCGTGAAGTGGGGCGAGGAAGACCGCCGCCGCGCCGCTGCGCGCGAGACCCTGGACCTGCTCGCGCCGCTCGCCAACCGTCTAGGTGTCTGGCAGTTCAAGTGGGAGCTCGAGGATCTCTCCTTCCGCATCCTGGAGCCAGGTGTCTACAAGGACGTCGCGCGCCAGCTCGACGAGAAGCGGGTCGACCGCGAGCGCTACATCGCAGAGGCCATCGCCACGCTCAGGGGCGAGTTCGCCGCCATCGGCATCGCGGCCGAGCTCAGCGGCCGGCCCAAGCATATCTACAGCATCTGGAAGAAGATGCGGCGCAAGTCGGTCGAGTTCGCTGAAGTTTACGACGCGCGTGCGCTGCGGGTCCTGGTGCCGGAGGTGCGCGATTGCTACGCAGCGCTCGGCATCGTCCATAACCTCTGGGTGCCGCTGCCGAAGGAGTTCGACGACTACATCGCGAAGCCGAAGCCAAACGGCTACCGCTCGCTGCACACCGCGGTCATCGGCCCCGACGGCCGCGTGCTGGAGGTGCAGATCCGCACCCACGACATGCACCGGCACGCGGAACTCGGCGTGGCTGCGCATTGGCGCTACAAGGAGGGCGGCGGGCGCGACAGCTCCTACGACGACAAGATCGCGTGGTTGCGGCAGATTCTCGAATGGCCCGATGAAGTGCCCGACTCCGCCGAGATCGCGGCGCAGTTCAAGACCGAGCTCTTCCGCGACACGGTCTACGTGTTCACCCCGCAAGGGCAGGTGATTGCACTGCCGCGCGGTGCGACGCCGATCGATTTCGCCTATCACGTCCACTCAGAGCTCGGCCATCGCTGCCGCGGGGCGAAGGTGAACGGGGCGATGGTGCCGCTCAATTACGCGCTCTCCAACGGGCAGCGCGTGGAAGTGGTTGCTGCCAAGACGGGAGGACCCTCGCGCGACTGGCTGAATCCGCTGCTCGGCTACATCGCGAGTCCGCGCGCCCGCGCCAAGGTTCGGCAGTGGTTCAACAACCAGAACCTGCAGTCGGCGCTCGCCCTCGGCCGCGCCGCAATGGAGCGTGAGGCGCATCGCGTCGGCGTGGCGTTGCCCGCGCTGGAGACGCTCGCGCAGCGGCTCGGTTTCGCAAAGGTGGAGGATTGCCTGGTTGCGGTCGGTCGCAGCGAGATCGGTGTGCGCCAGCTTCAGGTCGCGCTGCGCGGTGAAGACGAGTCCAAGGTACAGGACGAGGCGGCCATCGTGCCGGGGCGGGCGCGGGCAACCGACAAGGGCGGCGCCATTCTGGTGGTCGGCGTGGAGAACCTGCTCACGGTCTTGGGCAGGTGCTGCAAGCCGGCGCCGCCCGACGAGATCATCGGCTTCGTCACACGCGGACGCGGGGTTACGGTGCATCGGCGCGATTGCCGCAATCTGCGGTCGATGCCCGACGAGCGCATGATCGCGGCGGATTGGGGACGCACCGAGGGCGAGCACTTTCCGGCCGACATCCGCATCGAGGCGCGTGATCGTCAGGGGCTGCTGCGCGACATCTCGGAGATCCTCTCGCGCGAGCGCATCAACGTCACCGCGACCGATACCCTGAGCCGGGGCGACTTCGCGGTGATGGGCTTCACGGTGGAGATCGAGGGCGTGGACCAGCTCGCACGCGTGCTCGGGCTCCTCCGCGACGTCGCCGGGGTGAGCCGTGCCGAGCGCAGTTGACCGTGCCGGGTCCGGCGCAAAGATTGGACGCGTCATGCTATCCAAGCATCACTCTGGAATGTGCGTAAACCTGCCTTCGAACTGCCTGGTCACTTTGTCACGCGAGAATGACGGAGTCACAGAGCGCGCAGGCCCCGGGAGCAACAATCTCGTCGGCAGGCTTCAGCGGGTGTTGGTGATTTTCGCGGGAGGATTGCTCGACTTCTGGACTTTGGCTAAAATGCCGCGCTCTTTGCAGGCGCGTAGCTCAGCTGGTTAGAGCACCACCTTGACATGGTGGGGGTCGTTGGTTCGAGTCCAATCGCGCCTACCACTGCTCCCGGAGTGCCCGGGGCAGTGTTTCTCTGGTTTGTTCTCTTGGGGCGGCATCCCGATATTCTGGAACAGCGGGCGCTTCGCGCTTCTTCGAGGTGGCTGCGGCGCCTCCGGTGGCGCCGGCATGCAAGCCACGCACGCTGCCCTGCACGCATTTACGGCTGTTGACGGTGGGTGAGGTCGCAAAACTCCGGCAATGACGCTGACCGATCTCAAGTATATCGTGGCGCTGGCGCGCGAGCGGCACTTCGGCCGCGCCGCCGAGAGCTGCTTCGTGTCGCAGCCGACCTTGTCGGTTTCCGTGAAAAAACTCGAGGATGAACTGGGCGTCGCTCTGTTCGAGCGCACGCCGCATGATGTGCGCACGACACCGGTCGGGGAGACCATAGTCGCGCAAGCGGAGCGGGTGCTGGGGGAAGCGGCGCGGCTGACGGAGATGGCCTGCGCAGGCAGGGATTCTCTGGCAGGTCCGCTTCGCCTCGGCGTGATCTACACCATCGGGCCCTGGCTGCTGCCGCGCCTGGTGCCGCTTCTGCATCAGCGGGCGCCAGAGATGCCGCTGCTGCTCGAAGAGAACTACACTCATCGCCTCTTGGAAAAACTCAAGGCGGTCGAACTGGACGTTGCCGTGCTCGCGTTGCCGGTGGCGGAGCAGGGGCTGGTGAGCCAGGCCATCTACGACGAGGCGTTCTGCGCCCTGGTGCCTGTCGGTCACCCGTGGGCAACCGTCGAAGCAGTGAACGCGGAACAACTCATCGATCAGCCGTTACTGATGCTGGGTCGTGGCAACTGTTTCCGCGATCAGGTGCTGGACCTTTGCACTCGCGCGGGGGAGGGCGGCCCCCAGGTCCTTGAGGGAGGTTCGCTGGCGACCATCCGCCACATGGTGGCATCCGGCGTTGGCATTACCGTGATGCCGGCCGCGGCGGTCGACGACATCACGCCCGACGACCCGCTGTTGCGCGCCAAGCCGTTTCTGCCACCGACGCCAACGCGCCGCATCGGTATGGTCTGGCGCGCCACCTTTCCCCGCCACACAGCCATCGACCTCCTCCGACAAGCGCTGCTGGACTGCCAGCTGCCTGGCACCACATCGGTTCACCCCGATCCCCCAAAGCGCCGCTCCCGCTAGGGGTGTGCGCTCCCGGCAGAGTCTGTTGCTGCGTCGCAATAGTATTTGCCTATATCCATGATCCTAAAAATAAATTTGATCAATCGGGGGGCGACCCTTATGCTTCGTGCTCCGCTTATCGACATTCTCTGACCCAGACAAGGGAGAAGCACTATGGAAACGCTGATCAACACCGAAATCAAACCGTTCAAGGCCACTGCCTACCACAACGGCAAGTTCATCGAAGTCACCGAGGCCACCCTGAAGGGCAAGTGGTCCGTGGTGTTCTTCTATCCGGCGGACTTCACGTTCGTTTGCCCGACCGAGCTCGGCGATCTCGCCGACAACTATGCCGAGTTCAAGAAGATGGGCGTCGAAATCTATTCCGTATCGACCGACACCCACTTCACGCACAAGGCGTGGCACGACACGTCGGATACCATCAAGAAGCTCCAGTACCCGATGATTGGCGACCCGACCGGTGCGATTACCCGCAACTTCGGGGTGATGATCGAGGAAGCCGGGCTCGCCGAGCGCGGCACGTTCGTTATCGATCCTGCAGGCAAGATCCAGATCGTCGAGATCAACGCCGGCGGCATTGGCCGCGATGCGCTGGAACTGATGCGCAAGGTCAAGGCCGCGCAGTACGTCGCTGCTCACCCCGGTGAGGTCTGCCCTGCCAAGTGGAAGGAAGGCGACAAGACGCTGGCGCCGTCACTCGACCTCGTCGGCAAGATCTAAGGGTCCTGCCGCGCGGGTGGGCCAGCGCACCGGCTGCCCGCGCGGTAATCAGAAGACCTGCTTACAAAGTTGCACTCTAGGGAGAACACCATGCTAGACACCGCCATTCAGGGACAACTGTCGGCATACCTCGAAAGGTTGCAGACGCCCATCGAACTCGTGGCTTCGCTCGACGACAGCGAGACTGCGGGGCAGATGCGCGAAATGTTGTCCGAGATCGCAGCGCTGTCGCCCAAGGTCAGCGTTCGTTTCGATGGCGATGATGCACGGCGGCCTTCGTTCGCAGTCGGGCGTCCGGGCTCACCCGGCCGTATCCGCTTTGCCGGTTTGCCGTTGGGTCACGAGTTCACATCGCTGGTGCTGGCGCTGCTGCAGACTGGCGGTCACCCGCCGCGGGTGGAGGATGCGCAGATCGAGCAGATCCGAAGCGTGCAGGGTAAGTACCGCTTCGAGACCTTCATCTCCCTGTCCTGTCACAACTGCCCCGACGTCGTACAGGCGCTCAACGTGATGGCGGTGCTGAATGACGGCGTCGAAAGCGTGATGATCGACGGCGCGGCGTTCCAGGACGAGGTGAGCGCGCGTCAGGTCATGGCGGTGCCGGCGGTTTTTCTGAACGGCGAGCCCTTCGGGCAGGGACGCATGTCGCTCGAAGAGATCGTCGCTCGCCTCGACACGGGTGCGGCTGCTCGCGAAGCGGATGAGCTGGCAAGCCGCGATCCTTACGACGTTCTGATCGTCGGCGGCGGCCCGGCGGGCGCCGCAGCGGCCATCTACGCTGCGCGCAAGGGCATCCGCACGGGTGTGGTGACGGAACGCTTCGGCGGCCAGGTGCTCGACACGCTCGGCATCGAGAACTTCATCTCCGTGCCCCACACCGAGGGTCCGAAGCTGGTGGCGGCGCTGGAACAGCATGTCCGCGAATACGAAGTGGAAGTCGTCAATCGGCAGCGCGCTGCCGCCCTCTTGCCCTCCAGCGAGGGCTACGCCGGCGTTCGCCTCGCGTCAGGACCCGTGCTCAAGAGCCGGTCGGTCATTCTCGCGACCGGTGCACGGTGGCGCGAGATGGCAGTGCCCGGTGAGAAGGAATACAAGGGCAAGGGCGTATGTTTCTGCCCGCATTGCGACGGCCCACTGTTCAAGGGCAAGCGCGTGGCGGTGATCGGCGGCGGCAACTCAGGCGTCGAGGCCGCGATCGATCTTGCCGGCATCGTTGCGCACGTGACCTTGCTCGAATTCGACAGCAAGCTGCGCGCGGACGCCGTGCTGCAGGCCAAACTCACGAGCCTGCCCAACGTTGACGTGATCGTGAGCGCACTGACCAGCGAAGTCGTCGGCGACAGCAACAAGGTCACCGGCCTCGATTACCAGGATCGCGTCAGCGGCGATAAGCGCCATGTCGAATTGGACGGTATCTTCGTGCAGATCGGGCTCCTCCCGAACACAGACTGGCTCAAGGGCAGCGTCGCGCTCTCGCCACGTGGAGAGATCGAGGTCGACAACCACGGCCGCACTTCGATGCCGGGTGTCTTTGCTGCCGGAGATGTGACGACGGTGCCTTTCAAGCAGATCGTCATCGCCATGGGCGAAGGCGCCAAGGCAAGCCTCGGCGCTTTCGACTACTTGATCCGCACCCCCGCTCCGACGCCGGTAGCCGTCGCAGCCTAGCTTTTTCGTCCAGTCAGCTGCGGCCCACGGCCAACCGCGAGATCTACCGGCAGCATGCCGAGGCGGCTGCTGCTGTCGTCTTCAAGGAGCATGGCGCACTCACACTCGTCGAATGCTGGGGTGACGACGTGCCCGAAGGCAAGCTCACGTCCTTTCCCATGGCGGTGAAATGCCAAACTGACGAGACGGTGGTCTTCTCGTGGATTACCTGGCCTTCGCGCGAGGTGCGCGAGGTGCGCGAGGTGCGCGAGGTGCGCGAGGTCGGGATGGAGAAGGTGATGGCCGACCCTCGCCTTCAGCCCGACAGGAATCCCATGCCCTTTGACGGCAAGCGCATGATCTACGGCGGTTTCCGGGTGATCGTCGACGCCTGAGGCGAGGCGCCTCAGGGCCGTCGTAGCGAGACGAACAGCGAACAGCCCGTCAGGGCAGCGTGCGCAGCAGGAGAGAGGGCGACAGTGTCCCGACGCGGCGTTTCTCGACGCGGCACTCGTGCGTTGGAACGACGGTGCCGTCTTCATTGGCTGTCTCGAGACGCACCGTGAAGCCCCACAGATACGCGAGATGCCTCAGCACGTCCTTGTATGGCGGCGTGAGCGGGCGGCGAGTGCTGCGATAGTGCCGCAACGTTAGCGAACGGTCACCGCGCACGTCGACATTCACGATCTGGATGTTGGGCTCGCGTTCACTCAGCGCGTATTGCTGCGCGAGCGCCGTACGCAGTTCCTGATATCCCGCGTCGTCGTGAATCGCGCCCACTTCAAGGTGAGGGTCGTGGTCGTCGTCGATCAGGCAGAACAGCCGGAAATCGCGCATGAGTTTCGGCGACAGGTATTGCTGGATGAAGCTCTCGTCCTTGAAATTGCGCATCGCGAAGTCGAGCGTTGGAACCCAGGCCGCTCCCGCGATGTCCGGAAACCAGCGCCGATCCTCGGCGGTGGGTGACTGGCAGATGCGCCGGATGTCGCGATACATGGCGAAACCGAGCGCATAGGGGTTGATGCCGCCAAAGTACGGGCTGTCGAACGCCGGCTGCGTGAGCACATTGGTGTGCGAATGCAGGATCTCCAGCATGAAGCTGTCGGCGAGCAGTCCCTCGTCGAAAAGCGTCTGCAGGATCGTGTAATGCCAGAAGGTGGCCCAGCCTTCGTTCATCACCTGCGTCTGCCGCTGCGGGTAGAAGTACTGGGCGAGCTTGCGCACGATACGCGCGACCTCGCGCTGCCACGGTTCGAGGAGAGGCGCATGCTTCTCCAGGAAGTACAGGAGGTTCTCCTGCGGCTCGGACGGGAACGTTTGTTCCGCGGGCTCCGCGCTCTCCGTCTGCCGCCGCGGCAAGGTGCGCCATAGTTCGTTTACCTGCTGCTGCAGGTGCTCCTCGCGCTCCTTGAGGCGCAGGCTCTCCTGCGCCAGAGAGCGCTTCGCTGGGCGCTTGTAGCGATCGACGCCGAAGTTGGCGAGTGCATGGCAGGCGTCCAGCGTGCGCTCGACCTCTTCTTCGCCGTAGCGCCGCTCGCAGTCGGCAAGGTACTTCCGCGCGAACAGAAGATAGTCGACGATCGCGTCCGGCTGCGTCCAGGTGCGGAAAAGATAGTTGCCCTTGAAAAACGAGTTGTGCCCGTAAGACGCATGCGCGATCACCAGCGCCTGCATCGGCATCGTGTTCTCCTCGAGCAGATAGGCGATGCAGGGGCTCGAATTGATCACGATTTCGTAGGCGAGACCCATGCGCCCACGCTTGTAGGTCTGTTCCGTGGAGAGAAAGCGCTTGCCGAAGGACCAGTGATAGTAGCCAATCGGCATGCCGTTGGACGCGTAGGCGTCCATCATCTGCTCGGCGCTGATGATCTCGATCTGGTTCGGAAAGGTGTCGAGCCCGAAGGTCTCCGCGACGCGGCGGATTTCGCGATCGTAGCGCTCGATGAGGCCGAACGACCATTCCGAGCCGCCCGGCAGCGGAGCAGCCGCACGCCGTCGCAGCGCGGGCGCCGGCGGGCCCATTTCCTCCCACTCCCACTCCTCGGGAATGGGCAGCGGCATCTGGCTTCGGGTCGCCGAGGTGGGTCTGGGGGTTTGCTCTCGTTCACTCATCGGATCACGCAGCCGTGCGCTCCTTGTCCTTCTTCGCGAAAAGCTCGCGCAGCACAGGAAAGATGTCGCCGCGGTCGCGGATGCGACCGAGAGCGAGGTTCGGGCGCGCGGCGCGCGCCTGTTCGTAGTGGACCCACAAGTTCTGAGGCTCGCCGGTGGTGATCTCGACGTAGGCCATGTACTGCACCAGCGGCAGCAATTCATCACGGAGCAGGTCACCGCAGTGCGGTGAGTCGCTTTCGATGTTGTCTCCATCGGAAGCCTGGGCCACGTAGATGTTCCAGCGATCGAGCGGGAAGTTTTCCTTGATCACATCGATCGTTGCTTCCAGGGCACTCGACACACGAGTTCCTCCGCTTTCCGTCGAA
This sequence comes from uncultured beta proteobacterium, assembly GCA_963719715.1. Lineage (GTDB taxonomy): Bacteria > Pseudomonadota > Gammaproteobacteria > Burkholderiales > JAEUMW01 > JAEUMW01. Next base: position 52,824 of record CAVRDD010000037.1, on the reverse strand, counting down.
CTAAAGAACTCCTCCTCGTCGACCACCTTGGCGGAGGTATGGTGGCGAATGAAGACGATCTCGATGCGGTCGTAGTGCCTCTTCAGGAAGAGGTGCAAGAGGATAAAGAAGCGCTTGGCGAGGTCTTTCCGCGATTCGTCCATCGACCCCGACACGTCCATCACGCAGAACATCACGGCCTGCGCGATCGGCAGCGGTTGGGTGACCCGGTTGCGATAGCGCAGGTCAAAGGTATCGATGAATGGAATCCGGCTGACCTTGGCGCGAAGCGCCTCGCGCTCGAGCAGAAGTTCGGCGACGCGCGGCTCTTCTGCATCGGCATCGTCCCCTCCAAACTCTTCGAGGGCTTCGTTCACCTCGCGCAGCCGCGCCAGCGCCGGCCCGGCGAAGGCGATGCGACGCGCAAGCGACTCGCGCATCGTCCGCACTACCGCCAGAGCGGAGGGCGTGCCATCAGTGCGGTAGCCCGCGCGCACGCGGCGGTGATGCGGTATCGCCGTAAGTTGCGTCTTGATGAGGTCAGGCAGCGCCATGTCCTCGAAGAAAAAGTCGAGGAACTCCTCGCGCGAAAGCCGAAAGCGGAAGCTGTCCTCGCCTTCGGCGTCGTCAGATGCGCCGCTGCCACCGGCTCCACCACCACCCTGCGGGCGCTGGATGGCGTCACCTGTTACGTACTCCCGATTGCCGGGGAGGATGATCTGCCGCCGACCGCCGATGCCATGCGAGAAAATCGGTTCGTTCAGGTCTCGCGCCGGAATCGAGATGCTGGCGTCGCGATCCGCCTCGGCGATTTTCCGGCCGGAAATCGCATGCTGTACGGCCTCGCGCACCTGCGCGCGGTACCGCCGCAGAAAACGCTGTTGGTTGATGGCGCTCTTGTGGCGAGGGTTTTCCCTTCTGTCGATGATGTCAGCCACGGCCTAGCTGGACTTCCTGACACGGAGATACCACTCTACCAGCAATCGCACCTGCTTGGGCGTGTAGCCCTTTTCCACCATGCGATCGACGAAGTTCTGATGCTTCTTGCGCTCATCGTCCGAAGCTTTGGCGTTGAACGAGATCACCGGCAGCAGATCTTCGGTGGTTGAGAACATTTTCTTCTCGATCACCGAGCGCAGCTTCTCATAGCTCGTCCATGAAGGATTCTTGCCCGCATTTGCAGCGCGGGCACGCAGCACGAAGTTGACGATCTCGTGCCGGAAGTCCTTCGGGTTGCCGATGCCGGCAGGCTTCTCGATCTTCTCGAGTTCGTCATTCAGGGCTGAACGGTCGAGGATCTCGCCGGTGTTCGGATCTCGGTACTCCTGATCCTGAATCCACAGATCCGCGTACGTGACGTAACGATCGAAGATGTTCTGCCCGTACTCGGAGTAGGACTCGAGATACGCGGTCTGGATCTCCTTGCCGATGAACTCGACGTAGGGCGCGGCCAAGTGTTCCTTGACGAAGGCACGGTAGCGCTTCTCGATCTCCGCCGGGAACTGCTCGCGCTCGATCTGCTGCTCGAGCACGTACAGGAGATGCACCGGGTTGGCCGCGATCTCGCTGTGATCGAAGTTGAACACTTTCGACAGCACCTTGTAGGCGAAGCGTGTCGACAGACCGGTCATTCCCTCGTCGACGCCGGCGAAATCGCGATACTCCTGCAGCGACTTCGCCTTCGGGTCGACGTCCTTCAGGTTCTCGCCGTCATACACGCGCATTTTGCTGAAGAGGCTCGGAGTTCTCGGGCTCCTTGAGGCGTGTCAGCACGGCGAACTGGGCCATCATGCGCAAGGTGCCAGGCGCGCACGGGGCCTCGGAAAGCGAGGAGTGCGTGACGAGTTTCTCGTAGATGTGGATCTCGTCCGTTACCCGCAGGCAATACGGAACCTTGACGATGTAGATGCGGTCGAGGAACGCCTCGTTGTTCTTGTTGTTGCGGAAGCTCTGCCACTCGGATTCGTTGGAGTGGGCGAGCACGATACCGTCGAACGGGATGGCGCCGAAGCCCTCGGTGCCCTTGTAGTTGCCTTCCTGAGTCGCGGTAAGCAGCGGGTGCAGCACCTTGATCGGTGCCTTGAACATCTCGACGAACTCGAGCAGACCCTGGTTGGCGCGGCACAAACCACCCGAATAGCTGTAGGCGTCGGGATCGTCCTGCGCATACTGCTCCAGCTTGCGGATGTCTAGCTTGCCGACCAGCGACGAGATGTCCTGATTGTTCTCGTCTCCTGGCTCGGTCTTGCACACGCCGATCTGCGCGAGCGCGGAGGGGCGCAGCTTGACCACACGAAACTTGGACAGATCACCGCCGTACTCGGCGAGCCGCTTCACCGCCCATGGCGATGGAATCGGTTCGAGCTGACGGCGCGGTATTCCGTACTCCGCCTCCAGCACCGGACCGTCCTGCTCGGGGGAGAAGAGCCCCAACGGCGTCTCGTTGACCGGTGAGTCCTTGAGCGCATAGAAGGACATCTGCTCCATGAGACTCTTCAGCTTCTCGGCCAGCGAGCTCTTGCCGCCTCCGGGTGGCCCCAGGAGATAGAGGATCTGCTTGCGCTCCTCCAAGGCCTGCGCTGCATGCTTGAAGTAGGCGACGATCTGCTCGATCGTGTCTTCCATGCCGAAGAAGTCGCGAAAGGCAGGGTAGACGCGAACGATCTTGTTCGAGAAGATGCGCGACAGTCGCGGATCGCCACGTGTGTCGATCATCTCCGGCTCGCCGATCGCCATGAGCATGCGCTCGGCGGCGGAGGCGTAAGCAGCGGGATTGGTGCGGCACAACTCGAGATACTCGGGGAGCGAGTATTCCTCTTCGAGTCCGCCTTCGTAGCGTTCCCGGAAACGATCCAGAAGGCCTGCGCTGGACTCGTGAGCGCTGCGGCTCACGGTTGCTCTTGATCCTGCCTCTCCGAAGGCCGAGAGGATCTGTGTTGGATTTCCTTCCATGCGAACCTCCGCTAGCGTCGGCCGCTCACCGCAAGCCTATCTCGGGGGACTGACCAACATCTGGGTACTGAGCGCGAACATTGTGGCACACCTTGAACTCGAGGGAGTTCGTAGCGATTTTCGCGCCAACTTCGAGCTTTGGGACAGCGTCCTCGCGCGAAAAGTTGCCCACGAAATCGGGTCCTGGCAGCGAGGGCAGATCGCGGGGACACTCGACTCTGGCGCGCGCCTGGATTGCGTGGCGGGGGGCGTCCCGTCATACTCCGTCTCCCTTGGCGCGGCCACGGCTGTGCCTCGCTTTTCCTCTTTCCAAGAGTCGAAGTCGAAATGCCTTTGTTGAGATTACCCGATGGCTCCGAGCGACGTTTCGAACAGCCGGTGACGGTCGCCGCGCTCGCTGCCGACATCGGCTCCGGATTGGCGCGCGCCGCCGTCGCGGCCAAGGTGAATGGCAAGTTGGTGGACACGTCCTTTGTCATCGAAGACGACAGCGACGTCTCCATTGTCACGGAAAAGGATGCGGAGGCGCTGGCGCTTATCCGGCACTCTACCGCGCACCTCCTGGCACACGCGGTAAAGCAGATCTTCCCCGAAGCGCAGGTCACGATCGGGCCGGTTATCGAGAACGGCTTCTACTACGATTTTTCCTTCGGACGCCCCTTCACGCCGGAAGATCTCGCGCGCATCGAAAAGCGCATGGCCGAGCTGGCGAAGCGCGATGAACCGGTGCAGCGTGAGGTGTGGGAACGTTCTGACGCGATCAACTTTTTCAAGGAGATGGGAGAGCACTACAAGGCGCAGATTATCGAGGCCATTCCCTCGGGCGAACCGGTATCGCTGTACCGGCAGGGCGACTTCATCGATCTCTGCCGCGGCCCGCATGTGCCTTCGACGGGTCAGCTGAAGGTGTTCAAGCTGATGTCCGTGGCCGGCGCTTACTGGCGCGGGGACTCGAAGAACGAAATGCTGCAGCGGATCTACGGCACAGCCTGGCTCAGGAAGGAGGACCAGGAGGCCTATCTGCATGCGCTGGAAGAAGCCGAGAAGCGCGATCACCGCAAGCTCGGCAAGCAGCTCGACCTCTTTCACCAGCAGGAAGAGGCGCCGGGGATGGTGTTCTGGCATCCGAAGGGCTGGGTGCTCTGGCAGCAGATCGAGCAGTACATGCGCGAGGTGTTTCGCGACAATGGTTATCAGGAGCTGCGCACGCCGCAGGTGATCGACCGCTCGCTCTGGGAGAAGTCGGGACACTGGGAAAATTTCCGCGACAACATGTTCACGACCGAATCGGAATCGCGCGATTTTGCGGTCAAGCCGATGAACTGTCCGGGCCACGTGCAGGTGTTCAACCAGGGCATCAAGAGCTACCGCGATCTGCCGCTGCGGCTCGCCGAGTTCGGCTCCTGCCATCGCAACGAGCCATCGGGCGCGCTACACGGGCTGATGCGGGTGCGCGCGTTCACCCAGGACGATGCGCACATCTTCTGTTCGGAGGAGCAGGTCGAAGGTGAGGTCGTTCGATTCATCGACCTGCTCGAGCGTGTATATGCGGACTTTGGTTTCGATCAGATCCTGATCAAGCTCTCGACGCGTCCGCCAAAGCGGGTCGGCTCGGAAGATCAATGGGACGAGGCCGAATCTGCGCTCGCGTCGGCGCTGGAGAAGGCAGGTCGTGATTTCCAGTTGCAGGCGGGCGAGGGGGCTTTCTATGGACCCAAGATCGAGTTCTCACTGAAGGACAGCCTCGGGCGCGTCTGGCAGTGCGGGACGATTCAGCTGGACTTTTCGATGCCGGGTCGACTGGGTGCAGAGTACGTCGCGGAAGACAACAGCCGAAGGGTGCCGGTGATGCTCCACAGAGCCATCCTGGGATCAATGGAGCGCTTCATTGGGATGCTTATCGAACACCATGGCGGTGCATTTCCACTGTGGCTTGCACCAATTCAGGTCGTCGTGATGAATGTCTCCGAAGGACAGGGCGATTACGTGGCAAATGTGGTGGCGCGCCTCAAGTCATCCGGCCTGCGCGTGCGGGCCGACTTGAGGAATGAGAAAATTACTTATAAAATTCGAGAACATAGTTTGCAGAAGCTGCCGTATCAGTTAATCGTCGGAGGACGCGAGATGGTCAATCAGACGGTTTCGGTACGGGCTCGATCGGGTGAAGACTTGGGCGCGATGTCTGTTGACGCCTTGATCGAGCGGCTTCTTGCGGAGGCGGCTGCGCGCCACAGTGGCTTGCAGGCGGCATGAGAACAGGCTGCCGTGCACCACAATGCCGGGCGCGCGGCTTGACGAGAACTAGACTGGGGGAATTCGCATAAGTCAGGATAATAAGGAGATGCGGGTCAACGGCGAAATCAATGCGCCCGAGATCCGGTTGGTCGGTCTGGAGGGAGAGCAGCTCGGAATCGTGAGTCTCGCTCAAGCCATTTCCCTGGCCGAGGAGAAAGAAGTCGATCTGGTGGAGATTGCGCCGACGGCGCAGCCCCCGGTGTGCCGTCTGATGGACTACGGCAAATTCAAGTACCGGGAGAGCAAGAAGCGCCACGAGGCGAAACTCAAACAGAAGCAGACCCAGGTCAAGGAAGTCAAATTCCGGCCGGGAACCGACGAGGGGGACTATGTGATCAAAGTGAGGAACCTGATCCGGTTCCTCGAGGAAGGTGACAAGACCAAGATCACGCTGCGCTTCCGCGGGCGGGAGATGGCGCATCAGGAATTCGGTGTGCGTCTTCTCGAGCGCCTCAAGGGAGAGCTTGAGCCATATGGCACGATCGAGCAGTTTCCCCGGATGGAAGGGCGGCAGATGGTGATGGTGTTGTCGCCCAAGCGGAAATAGCCACACTGAATTGGTGATACTCCTCCGGCGCAAGCCGGAGATACAAGTGATGTCCGGGTCACAAAGCGCTTCGCCAGAAGCCACCCGGCGTCAGGCTAAAACGAAGGAGTTGTCATGCCCAAGATGAAGACCAAGCGGGGGGCCGCGAAGCGGTTCCGCGTGCAAGGCAGCGGCGGAATCAAGCGCACCAAAGCATTCCTACGCCACATCCTCACGAAGAAGACGACCAAGCGGAAGCGCAACATGCGCGGCACCACGCAGGTCAATGCCGCCGATGTGCGCGCAGTGCGCGCCATGATGCCTTACACCTGAGAGGGACGATCCCATGCCAAGAGTCAAGCGAGGTGTAACCGCGCACGCGCGTCACAAGAAGGTGCTGGACGCAGCGAAGGGTTTCCGAGGGCGGCGCAAGAACGTCTTCCGCATCGCCAAAGAGGCGGTGATGAAGGCGGGGCAGTACGCCTATCGTGACCGCCGCGTGAAGAAGCGCGAATTTCGTGCGCTGTGGATTGCGCGCATCAACGCTGCGGCGCGTGAGTGCGGACTGTCGTATTCGGCTTTCATGAACGGACTGAAGAAGGCTTCCGTGGAAGTCGATCGGAAGGTTCTCGCCGACATCGCCGTGCACGACAAGGACGCATTTGCCCGCTTTGCCGCGCAGGCGAAGGCAAGTCTCGGCCTCTGAGACACGCCGGCAAGAAAAGGGGAGGCGCAAGCCTCCTTTTTTTTCACCAGCAGGAACGACTGAATCAACATCGAGCCATGCACGATCTCGACGCCATCGTAGGTGAAGCGCTCACGCTCTTCGCCGCCATCGACGACCCCGATGAACTCGAGCGCGTCAAGGCGCGGTTTCTCGGCAAGACCGGCGCGCTGACCGATCTCCTGAAGGGACTCGGCAAGCTGCCGCCAGCCGAGAGGCCTGCCGCAGGCAGCCGCATCAACGAGGCAAAGACGCGTATCGAGGCGGCGCTCGTCGAGCGCCGCGAGGCGATTCGGCTGGCGCGGATGGAGGCGCGATTGCAGGAGGAGGCGCTCGACGTGACCTTACCCGGGCGCGGCCCCGGGCGCGGCGGGCTGCACCCGATCACGCGCACGCTCGATCGCATAGCGACCCTGTTCCACTCGCTGGGTTTCGAGATCGCGTCCGGCCCGGAGATCGAGACCGACTTCTACAACTTCACCGCGCTCAACACGCCCGAGGACCACCCCGCGCGTTCGATGCACGACACCTTCTATCTCGAAGGGGGGCAGTCGCTGCTGCGCACCCACACATCGCCGATCCAGATCAGGTACATGGAAACGCATCGGCCGCCGATCAAGATCGTTGCACCGGGGCGCGTCTACCGCGTCGACTACGACGCGACCCACTCGCCGATGTTCCACCAGATCGAAGGGCTTTGGATCGACCGTGACGTGACGTTCGGGAATCTGCGTTTCGTCCTCACCGACTTCCTGCGCCGCCTGTTCGAGCGCGATGACCTGGTGGTGCGATTCCGCGCCAGCTACTTTCCGTTTACCGAGCCCTCGGCGGAGGTCGACATGCGCTGGGGCGAGGGGCGCTGGCTGGAGATCGGCGGCTGCGGCATGGTCCACCCCAATGTACTGCGACAGGTAAACATCGACCCGGAAACCTACCAGGGCTTTGCGTTTGGCATGGGACTGGACCGCATTGCCATGCTGCGCTATGGCGTTGACGATCTGCGGCTCTTCTTTGAAAACGATCTGCGATTTCTGCGGCAATTCAATTGATGGCCTGCGGATGACACCATGAAGTATTCGGAACAGTGGCTGCGTACCCTCGTCGACCCCGCGCTCGACACCGACGCTCTCGCGCACGTGCTGACGATGGCCGGGCTCGAAGTGGAGGAGATCGTGGTCGTGGCGCCGGCATTCTCGGGCGTCGTCGTGGCCGAGGTGCTCGAGGTCGCGACGCACCCCGACGCGGACCGGCTGCACGTGTGCAAGGTGAACGTTGGTGGCGGGGCGCCGAGGACCATCGTCTGCGGTGCGCCGCAGGTGGCGCCGGGGATGAAGGTGCCCTGTGCAGTCCCGGGAGCGATGCTCCCCGGTGGCGAGATCCGCGAGACGAGCGTGCGCGGCGTGGTATCCGCTGGCATGCTGTGCTCGGCGCGGGAACTCGGCGTCAGCGAGGACGCGTCCGGCCTGTTGCTTCTGCCGCACGACGCGCCTGTCGGCGAAGACTTCAGAGTCTATTACGAACTCGCCGACCGGCTACTCACGCTTAAGCTGACGGCAAATCGGGGTGACTGCCTGAGCATGCTCGGGCTCGCGCGCGATGTCGCCGCGCTCACCGGTGCCGCGCTGCAGCCGGTGCCGATGGTGGCGGTTCCACCTGTTGGCAGCGAGCGCGTCGCGGTCCACGTCCAGGCGTCCGACGCCTGCCGGCGCTACTGCGGGCGTGTCGTGCGCAATGCCAACACAGGCGCGCCAACTCCGCTCTGGATGCGGCGGCGACTCGAAAAGAGCAGCGTGCGTCCGATCAGCGTGGTGGTCGACATCACCAACTACGTGATGCTCGAACTGGGGCAACCCATGCATGCGTTCGACTTGGCGAAGCTCAACGGTGATATCACTGTGCGCTTCGCGCGCGACGGCGAACGCCTGCTCTGTCTGAACGAGCAGGAGGTGGCGTTGACGCCGGAGTACCTCGTGATCGCCGATGCGACCGGGCCGGTTGCGATTGCGGGGATCATGGGGGGCGCGCCTACTGCGGTGGGCGACGGGACGGTCGACCTCTTCCTGGAAAGCGCCTTTTTCGAGCCGCAGGCTATCGCGGGACGCAGTCGCAAGCTCGGGTTTGCCACCGATTCTTCCCATCGCTTCGAGCGCGGTGTGGATTTCGAGTTGCCGCAGCGCGCGCTCGAGCGGGCGACGCGACTGATTCTCGACTGCTGCGGGGGCGAGGCCGGACCGCTTGCCGAGGTGCGCACGCAGTTGCCGATGCGTCCGCCCGTGCGATTGCGCACAGTGCGCGTGCCGAAGCTCCTTGGCATCGACCCAGGCGTGGCGGCGGTTGCCTCGATCTTCGAGCGGCTCGCAATGACGGTCGAGAATATTGGTGACAGTCTGGTCGTTACACCGCCATCGTTTCGTTTCGATATCGCACGTGAAGAAGACCTCGTCGAGGAGGTCGCACGTGTGTACGGCTACGAGCGCATTCCGCCGCAGGCGCTGGTCACGACGGCGGCGATGTTGCCACTGCCGGAAGCTATCAGGGGACTGCACGCGCTGCGCACCGCGCTAGCGCAGCGCGACTATCAGGAGGCGGTCAACTACGCCTTCGTCGATCCCGCGTGGGAAGCCGACTTCGGCGACGGGCCACCGCTCAGGCTCGCCAATCCGATCGCCGCCCAGATGAGCGTCATGCGCTCGACGCTCCTCGGCGGTCTCATCGACCGCTTGCGTTTCAACCTGAACCGGCGCCAGGGCCGCGTGCGGCTGTTCGAGGTCGGCACGGTGTTTCTGGGGACGGATGCCGGGCAGCAGCCGATGCGCATCGGTGGCCTCGCCTATGGCCCCGCCGTGCCCGAACAATGGGGCTCCGCCACCCGCAGCGTCGATTTCTTCGACGTGAAGGGTGATCTCGAAGCGCTGACTTACCCCCTGGTGCTCACTTTCGAGTCGACCCGCCACCCTGCTTTGCACCCAGGTCGCGCGGCGCGTGTGCTGCTGGACGGGGAGCCGATTGGCTGGTGCGGAGAACTCCACCCGCAGTGGCAGCGCAAGCACGAACTGCCACTGCCACCTGTCATCTTCGAACTCGATGCCGAGCGGCTGCAGCAGCGCCCGGTTCCCAGCTACGAAGTGCTGTCTCGCTTCCCGATGGTACGGCGCGATCTCGCCCTCGTGGTCGATGAAAAAGTGGCTGCCGCTGCGCTGCAGGAGTGCCTGTATCGGGCCGCGCCGGAGCTCGTAACAGAGCTCGTTCTGTTCGACGTATATCGCGGTAAGGGCTTGGATTATGGGAATAAAAGCCTTGCGTTCCGAGTTCTCTTGCAAGATACTCGACGGACTCTGACCGACGAGGATGCAGATGCTGCGATCGCCACGCTGATCGCGGCAGCGGAAAAAGAATACGGTGCAAGGCTGCGGGCCTGAGGGGCTGCCAAAGAAGGGGAAACAATGACGCTCACGAAAGCCGATCTGGCCGATATGCTGTTCGAGAAGGTCGGACTCAACAAGCGCGAAGCAAAGGACATGGTGGAGTCCTTCTTCGAGGAAGTGCGCACTGCCCTCGAGGCGGGTGAGGGTGTGAAGCTTTCTGGCTTCGGCAATTTCCAGCTACGCGACAAGCCGCAGCGCCCCGGGCGCAATCCCAAGACTGGTGAGGAAATACCCATCACCGCGCGTCGTGTGGTGACCTTCCACGCGAGCCAGAAGCTGAAGGCAATGGTGGAAGAGAATGCCGGTGGAGCAGACGCCGGCTAGGCAACCGCTGCCGCCGATCCCCGCCAAGCGCTACTTCACCATCGGCGAGGTGTCGGAACTGTGCGGTGTCAAGCCGCATGTCCTGCGCTATTGGGAGCAGGAGTTCGCACAGCTCAAGCCGGTCAAGCGGCGCGGCAACCGGCGCTACTACCAGCACCAGGAAGTGGTGCTCATCCGCCGCATCCGCCAGCTCCTGTACGAGGAAGGCTTCACCATCAGCGGCGCGCGCAATCGCCTGGAGGCGGTGAGTCATGAGGCTGGTCGGCGCGCCGGCGCGAACCCGGACAAACTCGACTTCGCACAGTTGAAGAATGAGCTGCGCGGCTTGATCGAACTGCTGCGCACCCCCTGACCAGGGCTTCTGGCTGACCCTGGTTGCAGCTCTGTTTGGCGATTCCGCGTTCGGACCTCTGCTATAATCGCGCGCTTTCGGGGCGTAGCGCAGCCTGGTAGCGTACCTGCATGGGGTGCAGGTGGTCGGAGGTTCAAATCCTCTCGCCCCGACCAGTATTTCCGGATCTCATCTCCTTCGATAGCTTCATCCTCGGGTCCCGTCTGCGGCGTTCGCCGACCCCGTCGTTTCTGTCGACAAGGGCCCGTCTCCCGCACAGTTACAGGTGACCACGTCATGCCGCTGATTCTTACCGAACAACAAGGTGACCTCGGTTTCGTCACATTGAATCACCCCGAAAAGCGCAACGCGTTGAGCGAGGCCTTGGTCGGGGAGTTCATGACCGCGCTCACGGCCTTGCGCAGCGGGCGCGTGCGCGTCGTCGTAGTGCGTTCGCAGCCGGGCGAGAAGGTGTGGTCCGCGGGGCACGACGTGAACGAACTGCCGGAATCGCAGCGTGATCCCCTGGGCTGGGATGACCCCCTGCGCCAGCTCGTGCGCGGCATTCAGGCGTTTCCGGCGCCGGTCATCGCCATGATCGAGGGCACGGTCTGGGGTGGAGGATGCGAGCTCGCACTTACGTGCGACCTCATCGTTGCCACGCCCGCCACGACGTTCGCGCTGACGCCGGCGAAAATCGGTGTGCCGTACAACGTCTCTGGCATGGTCAACTTCCTCAATGCGGCCAACCTCCATGTCATGAAGGAGATGGCGTTCACTGCGCTGCCCATCAGCGCGGAGCGGGCCGAGCGCTTCGGCATGGTCAATCACGTGGTGCCAGTGGCCGAGCTCGAATCCTTCACGCTCGACCTCGCGCAGCAGATCGCGCGCAATGCACCGCTCAGCGTTGCCGTGATGAAGGAACAACTGCGTATCCTCTCGAGCGCGCGGCCGATGTCGCCCGAGGGGTTCGAGCGTGTGCAGGGACTGCGCCGCGTCGTGTATGACAGCGAGGACTACCAGGAAGGCGTCCGCGCCTTCAAGGAGAGACGCAAACCCGACTTCAAAGGTCAATGATTCGCGCGCAAGGACCGATTCCGCAACGCCCGGAGGGGGCGACTGGCTGCGAGCGTGGTCAGCCGACCCGCGCCGCTTGCGGGACGCGATAGAATCATGGTTTGCAAATTGCAGTGCTGCTGGTTCCATGCGCATCCTTCTTTCCAACGACGATGGTTACTTCGCGCCGGGGCTTGCAGCGCTCGCCGAAGCGCTTGCACCATACGGCGAAGTGGTCGTGGTGGCGCCGGAACGGGACCGCAGTGGCGCGAGCAACTCGCTCACGCTGGACCGCCCGCTCTCCGTGCGCAAGGCTGCGAACGGCTTCACCTACGTGAACGGAACGCCGACCGACTGTGTGCACCTGGCGGTAACCGGACTGCTCGATCATCTGCCCGACATGATTGTCTCCGGCATCAACGACGGGGCGAACATGGGCGACGACACGATCTACTCCGGCACCGTCGCCGCTGCCACGGAAGGCTTTCTTCTTGGCATTCCCTCGTTCGCGGTGTCGCTCACGAACAAGTCGGCGCGCTACTACGAGACTGCCGGACGCGTCGCGGCGCAGATGGTGGAGCGCTTTCGCGCGCGACCGATTGGCCAGCCGGTGCTTCTGAATGTCAACGTCCCCGACGTGCCGTTCGATGCGCTCGCCGGAATTTCGGTCACGCGCCTCGGCCGGCGGCACAAGGCGCAGCCGGCGGTACCTTCGCGCGATCCGCGGGGCAACGTGGTGTATTGGGTGGGGGCGGCAGGCAATGCGCAGGACGCGGGCGAAGGCACAGACTTTCATGCCGTGGCGCAGAACCGAGTTTCCGTGACACCGCTGCAGATGGACCTCACGCACTTCGCGCAGCTCGACGCCGTGCGCGCCTGGATCGGATGAACGGAACAGACGCCGGCATCGGCATGACGTCGCAGCGGACCCGCATGCGCATGGTGGAGCGCCTGCGCGACCGCGGCGTGAAGGACGAGATCGTGCTGGCGGCGATGGCGGAGATCGCGCGTCACCGGTTCGTCGACGAAGCGCTGGCGAGCCGCGCCTACGACGACATCGCGCTCCCCATCGGCTTCGGACAGACGATATCGAGCCCGTACGTGGTCGCGCGCATGATCGAGGTCGCACGCGCCGGCGCGGCGCTAGGCCGGGTGCTCGACATCGGAACCGGCTGTGGCTATCAGGCGGCCGTGCTGTCGCGCGTCGCGCGCGAGGTCTGTTCCATCGAGCGCGTCGCGGCGCTGGCGACAAAGGCACGCGTGCGGCTGCGTGCGATGCGTATCCACAACGTCAAGCTGCGCCATGGCGACGGCCATCGCGGCCTGCTGGAGGCTGCGCCGTTCGACGTTGTCGTCATGGCGGCAGCCGCCACGCACGTGCCGGAGGCGTTGCTCGCGCAGATCGCCGTCGGCGGACGGCTCGTGTTTCCCATCGGAACTCGCGAGCAGCGACTGTGCTGCATCACACGCACGCCGCGCGGTTACGATGAAGCCATGCTGGAGGACGTCAAGTTCGTGCCATTGCTGCCCGGGACTGCGTGAAGATGACGCCGATGCTGTACAGGGGAGCGCGCGGGCTCGCGCTGCTCGTTACCGTGGCGGCCGTCCTGCTCGCGTCCGGTTGCGGCAGCTCGCCGCCTCGGCCTGCGGCGCCCGTGATCGAGCGCGGAAGCGCCGCCAAGGTGCCGCCGCGCAAGCCTGGCGGCGAGGACACGCGGCCGGAGTTCTACACCGTCAAGAGGGGCGACACGCTGCATTCCATCGCGCTCGACCAAGGCGTCGACTACCGCGACCTCGCTGTGTGGAACGGCATCAGTGATCCCAACCGCATCTCGGTCGGTCAGCAGTTGCGCATCCGTCCGCCTGCCCCACCTCCGGGCGCGGCGCCGTCGGCAACGGTGGCGCCTCTTGCGACTGTCCCGTCGGCCGAGGGCAAGTCGCTGGGGGGGAGACGGCAACGGCTCCGGTCACCCCGCGCACCCTGGAAGTCGGGCCGCCTGCCGCCCTCGTCAAGGGGCCCAAGGCGCAGCGTCTGCCGTACTCGGAAGCCGCGCTCAACGAACTGAAGATGGCACCGTCACCGTTTTCGCCCGCCGCCGCAGTCGTCGCCGGAACACCGTCCAAGGAGGCACCGAAGACCGATGTGGCGAAGGTCGATCCCAAGGCAGGTGCCGCATCGGAGGGGGCGGACAACGACGAGGATCGGGTGAACTGGTCGTGGCCAGCCACTGGGAAAGTGGTGACGTCCTATTCCGAAGCAGCCAATCTCAAGGGCATCGGCATCGGCGGCAAGGCCGGGCAACCCGTGCTCGCCAGCGCTGCCGGCAAAGTGGTGTACGCCGGCAGCGGCTTGCGCGGCTATGGCAAGCTCGTCATCATCAAGCACAACAAGACCTATCTCAGCGTCTACGCGCACAACAGCGAGATTCTGGTGAAGGAAGGGCAGACCGTCACCAAAGGGCAGAAGATCGCGGAGATGGGGAACACCGACTCCGAGCAGGTGAAGCTGCACTTCGAGATCCGGCGTCAGGGCAAGCCGGTCGACCCGATCAAGTATCTGCCTTCGGGTAAAGGCTGATGATGGTTACCGGTTTGCGGCCGGGAGACGAGGATCCAATCGAGGAAGCGCCCCTGCTTGCCGAGGGCGAGCCGGTTGCGGCGGATATCGACGGCGCGGCGAGCGACCTGCTCTCCGATGTCTTGCAGCTGTATCTGAACGAGATCGGCCACAACGCCCTGCTCTCTCCCGAGGAAGAGCTGCGCTACGCACGTCTTGCCAGGCAGGGGGATTTCAAGGCACGGCAGACCATGATCGAGCACAACCTGCGGCTCGTGGTCAACATCGCGAAGCATTACATGAACCGCGGGCTGGCGCTGCCCGACCTCACCGAGGAAGGGAATCTCGGACTGATCCACGCGCTGGAGAAATTCGATCCGGAGCGCGGTTTCCGCTTTTCCACCTACGCCACGTGGTGGATCCGCCAGAACATCGAGCGCGCAATCATGAACCAGTCGCGCACGATCCGGCTGCCTGTGCATGTGATCAGGGAGCTCAACGTCATCTTGCGCGCGACGCGTTACCTCGAGACGCACGGCGATCACGAGCCGACCGTGGAAGATGTCGCTCATCTCACCGGCCGCAAGCCTGCCGAGATACGGCGGGTGCTCGCGCTCAACGAGCGCACGACCTCGCTCGACGCACCGCTCGAGGTGGATCCGATGCTCTCCATCGGCGAGTCCGTTCCGGACGACGCCGCGCGCGGGCCAGATCAGCGCCTCGAGCTTTCGGAGGCAGAGTCACAGGTGCAGCAATGGCTCGCGCAGCTCACCTTCAAGCAGCGGCACGTGCTCGAGTGCCGTTATGGTCTCAACGGCGCCGAGGTGCTGACGCTGGAGCAGCTGGCAGAAGATCTGGAACTCACGCGCGAGCGCGTCCGCCAGATCCAGCTCGAAGCGCTGCACCGCGTGCGGCGGATGCTGAAGCGCCAGGGCGTGTCGCGCGACGCGTTGCCCTGAAAGCGGTTCCCCAGATTCAGATCCGGAACGCGGCTACCAGCGACTTGAGCCGCGCAACGTCCTCCGGCCCCGCTGTCCTGCCGTAGCGCAAACGCACGTACAACTCGCCGATCGCACGCACCTCGGCTGCGACCTGCGGGAATTCGTGCGCGATGCGCTGCCAGTAGTCGACCGGCCCTTCGGCGGGGTGGCGAGCGCCGCCGCGCCGCGCGAGCTTGCCACAGAAGCGCAGCCAGGCGCGCTGCACCGGATCGTTGCGCTGCGCGCGCAGGTTGAGGAAGAGCAGCGCCGAGAGCGCCACGAGCACGAGCCCGGTCAGGCAGAGCAACACCATCGCCATGGTGCGCCAAGTGGCGTCGTCGAAGCCGACACGTGCCAGGATGCTGCGCTGACGCTCCGGGTTGTAACCGAGCACCCACTGATTCCAGGCATTGGCGAGAGCGTCCCAGCGATACAGCGCATTGCGCAGCCAGGCGACGTCGTCTCGCGCCAGCAGCGGCACCGGGTCGTCGGCGGGAACGGCGGCGGCCAGACCTTCCGCCAGTCGTTGCGGAGACACGGTGGCGGTGGGATCGACGCGCACCCAGCCGCGATCCGCCAGCCAGACCTCGGCCCATGCGTGCGCATCGGCCTGGCGGACGATGACGTAGTCGCCGACCGGATTGAGGCTGCCGCCTTGATAACCGGTCAGCACCCGCGCCGGCACGCCCGCCGCGCGCATGAGGAACACGAATGCAGAGGCGAAGTGCTCGCAGAAGCCGCGCTGGGTCTGGAACAGGAACTCGTCGACCGGATCGTCGCCGAGGAGCGGTGGACTCAGCGTATAGAAGAAGGGGCGCTTGGCGAAGATAGTCGAGCGTGCGCGTGAGCACGTCCTCGTCGTTCGCCGATTCCGCACGGATACGCTTGGCGAGCTCCCGGGCACGCGGGGCCGCAGCCGGCGGCAGCTGCAGGCCGCGCTCGCGCTGCTCCGGCGCGAGCTGGCGAGGTTCGAGCAGATACGAAAGGTAGGACGTCATCTCGTAGCGCTTGCGCTCGCGCACGGGCTTCGCGTGCAGGATCTGGAAATCGGGGGTGATGCGGCTGGCTTCGGGTGTCAGCGCCGGCAGGTCGAGCGCGAACAGCCAATTCTGCTGGTGGGGCTCGACGGTGACTGTGTAGCGCACCGGGTCGCCGGTCTGGACCAGCGCCGGGCTCGGGCCGCTAAGACCGGGTCCGCCGCGCCAGGTCTTGCCGTCGAAATCCCAAAGCACGGGCCCGCGCCAATAGAGTCGGGCGCGGTTCGGCGGATCGCCTTCGAAGCTGGCGCGAAAGGCGACGGCGTCGGAAAGACTCAGGTTCGACAGGCTGCCGGGCGCCATCGTGTCCGACAGGCCTGAGCTGCCTGAGTAGCCGTCCTGGGGCATGCTCCACATGGGCGTCTGCACGCGCGGAAAGAAGAGAAACATCACCAGCATCAGCGGCACCGCCTGTGTCAGCAGCAGCCCGGAGGTGCGCAGCGCCGCTTTCCATGCCTGCTGCGGCGCGCGCTGCTGGAAGCCCACCATCGTCATCGTGATGAGCCAGACGACAGTGAGCATGTAGGTCGCCGTTGCGACCGTCTGCGAATACAGGAAGTGCGTGATCAGCAGCAGGTACGACAGGAAGATGACCATGATTGCATCGCGGCGGCCCTGCATCTCCAGTAGCTTGAGCGCGAGCATGAGCACGAGCAGCGTGACGCCTGCATCGCGACCCAGGAAGCTGCGGTAGTGAAAAAAGATGCCGACCGATCCGGCAATCGTGAACAGGCTGAGCAGCCAGCGGTTGGGCAGCCGCAGGTCGCGATGCAGCAGGTAAACGCGCCACAGCCAGAGTGTGGTCGCGAGCAGCAGCACCCACGTCGGCAGGTGGAGCGCATGGGGTGCCGCCGCCAGCAGCACGGCAAAAAGCAGCGAATAGACGCTGAATATCTGCAGCGGGGTACCGGGGGTCACTGCGTTGCCTCGCCGTCGTCGAAGCGGGCCAGTGCCTCGAGGCAGCGCAGGCGGTGCTGTTCGCCCGCAGCCGGTGCGAATTGGCGCGTCGGCAGACGCAGGCCGTAGCAGGCATCGCTGCGGTCGGCCTGCAGCACCCAGTTTGCGAGGCGCGACAGGCGAGCTTCGACGTCCAGGTGAGCGGGCAGGTCGTTCCAGTCCAGCCACATCTCGTCCTTGGCCTGCCCGGCGAACGTCTTGGTGAGCAGGCTATCGCCACGGAGCGACGCCTTCCAGGCGATGCGCCGCGGTGAATCGCCCGGCTGATAGGGCCTCAGGCCGGCGAAATCGTCATCGCCGGTGCCGGCGGGGGCGAACTCGCCCAATTGTGTGTGGCTTGCCGAGGGCGGCAGCGGGGCGTCGTCGGGTTGTGGGTAGACCAGACAACTGGCTTCCAGCTCGATCGGCGACCAAGCATAGAAAAGGCCGATCGGGTAGCGCGTGAAGAGGGTGAAGCGCCCGGCGTTCAGCACGCCGCGTCGGCGGGCGGGGATGCGCAGTTCGAGCGCGCCTTGGCCGCCGCTGGGAATGTCAGCGAATCCCTGATCCTCGCGCTGGCGCGCCAGACCGATCGAAAAGCGCGGCTGCCGCGACGGATTCTCGATGTGCACCGGAAAGCACGCGGTGTCGCCGGCAAACACCGGTTCGGCGCGGGCCAGACTCACGCGCAGCTCGGCGAGGTTGCGATATGCATGCAGAACCGAAACGATGGCCACTGAACCGAGCAGAAAGGTGAGCACGAATCCGAGGGACAGGCCGTAGCTGACCGATCCCGCCAGCATCACCAGCAGCACCGGGACGAAGGCGAAGCCATAGCGCGTTGGCAGGATGAAGATGCGCCGCTGGGTCAGCGAGAGCGGCGCGGCTTGCGCACGCCCGAGCCGCGCGAGCCAGTCCTCGATGAAGGGCTTGACGATGTCGATCAAGGACGCGCTCCCGCGCTGACCTGAGAGTGCCTTCAGGGAATGGCGACGTCCGCTACCAGCTTGCGCGACAGTTCCGCGCCGGCTGCCCGCGAGAGCTCGCTCGCCGTTTGCAGGCGATGTCCGATCACCCCCGGCAGGATCGTCTGCACATCCTCCGGCAGTACCTCGTTGCGGCCTTCCATGAGCGCCCATGCGCGCGCGCAGGCAAGCAGCGCCAGGCCCGCGCGTGGGGAAAGTCCGGCGACGAAATCAGGCGACCTGCGGGAATGCTCGATCAGCGCCTGCACGTAGTCAAGCAGCGCGGCCGATGCGTGAACGCTGCTCACCTGTCGCTGCAGGGAAACCAGGCTCTCGGGCCGCAACTTGGGCTGCAGGTTCGCAATGAGGTCGCGACGATCCGCACCCTCGAGCAGCGATCGCTCCGCCGTGCGATCGGGGTAGCCCAGGGTGATGCGCATGAGAAAGCGGTCGAGCTGCGATTCCGGCAGCGGAAACGTGCCGACCTGATGCGAGGGATTCTGGGTGGCGATGACAAAGAAAGGTTGCGGCAGCGGACGTGTCTCGCCTTCGACAGTGACCTGTCGTTCCGCCATCGCTTCCAGCAGTGCGCTCTGGGTTTTCGGTGTGGCGCGGTTGACCTCGTCGGCGAGGATTACCTGAGCGAAGATCGGCCCGGCGTGAAAACGAAACTCACCGCTCTCCCGCTCCAGGATGGACACGCCGAGAATGTCGGTCGGCAGCAGGTCGGAGGTGAACTGGATGCGCTGAAAATCGAGACCGAGCGTGATCGCGAGCGCGTGGGCAAGAGTCGTCTTGCCGACACCGGGCAGATCCTCGATCAGCAGATGGCCGCGCGCGAGCAGACACGCGACAGCAAGACGTATCTGCTTTTCCTTGCCGAGGATGACGGCGGAGACCTGCTGAACGACGCTGTCTACGGGCTGGGGCATCGGTGGATTCCGACTTGCGGGCGGGGGAAACGCGCCTTGCGGGTGCAAGTTTGGTGCCACGGATTTCCGGGCACGAGGGGAGCCACCGCCACTTCCCAAGGCCGCGTCAGGCTCCTTAAAGCGCGCGCACGCAGCGCCTGAGGTCGCGGTCGTCCTCGTTCGGCAGCACTTCGAAGCCCAGCTTCTGCATGAAGCGCAGCATCTTCGTGTTCGCCGTCAGCACATCGCCATCGATCCGCCGCAGGCCCTTCTCGCGGGCGGCGTCCATCAGGCTCACCATAAGACGCCCGCCGATGCCGTGACTCTGCCAGTTGTCCGCCACTGCGACCGCGAATTCGCAGGTATCGCCGCTCGAGTTGATGATGTAGCGGGAGACGCCGATCTGGACATCGCGGCCCTGCTGCTGGGTCACGGCGACCAGCGCCATCTCGCGGTCGTAGTCGATCTGGGTGAAGCGCACCAGCATACGCTGCGAAAGCTCGCGCACGGTGGTGATGAAGCGGTTGTAGCGGGATTCCTCCGACAGGTTGCGCACGAACTCCTGTTCCATTTCTGCGTCTTCGGGCCGGATCGGGCGAATCACGATCTCGGTACCGTCGGAGAGCACGAGGGTTTCCGTCAGGTGCTCCGGGTATGGGCAGATCGCCATGTGGGCGTAGCGCCCGAAGAAGTCAGGCGAGGGATGCTCGAGCACGATGCGCGCGTCGACGGCGATGATGCCTTCCTCGTCGAGAATGAGCGGGTTGATGTCCATCTCCACGATCCACGGCAGCTCGGACACCATTTCCGATACGCGCTCGATGACTTCGACCAGCTGGTCGATGTTCGCCGGCGGCATGTTGCGATAGGCGCCGAGCGTTCGCGCGATACGCGTGCGCGCAATGAGATCACGCGCGAGAAAGCCGTTCAGGGGCGGCAATGCCACCTCCTGGTCTGCCAGCACGTCCACCAGCGAGCCACCGGCGCCAAAACTGATCACGGGTCCGAATTGCGGGTCGGTGACGACGCCGATATTGAGTTCGCGCCCGTTGTGCTTTACGCCCATCGGCTGGATGGCCACACCTTCGATGCGCGCGTTGGGCAACACGCGCTTCACGCTGGAAATGATGTCGGTATAGGCAGCCCGCAACTCCTGCGCGTTCTGGACGTCGAGCCGCACACCGCGCGCCTCGCTCTTGTGCACGATGTCCGGCGAACTGATCTTCATCGCGACCGGAAAGCCGAGTTGCTCGGCATTGACGATGGCCTCGGCCAGCGAGCGCGCCACCACTGTCTTGGCTACCGGAATGCGGAACGCGGCGAGGAGCGCTTTCGATTCGGTCTCGGTGAGGATCTTCCGCCGCTCCGCCAGCACAGCTTCGACCAGGATGCGCGCGCCTTCGACGTCGGCCGGATGGTCGCGCTTGAGGGGTCCCGGCACTTGCATGAGCAACTGCTGGTTGCGGTAGTAGTTGACGATGTTGCGGAAGGACTCGACCGCGGGCTCCGGTGTGCGGAAGACGGGAATCAGGGCATCCTGCAGGCGCTGGCGACTCTTCGCGACGTGCTCGTCACCCATCCAGCACGCGATGAACGGCTTGCTGCTCTCGCGGTGCACCGAGATTACCGCGTCGCAGACTTCCTCTGGGTCCGACACCACCTGCGGCGTATGGATGACGAGCACGCCGTCCACTTGCGGATCCTGCATGCAGGCACGGAGCGTCGCTGAGTAACGATCACCCCCTGAGCTTTCGTGGATGTCCACGGGGTTGTGCGCAGGAGGATCCGCAGGCAGGACCTGATGGATCGCCTCCACGGTGGCGGGTGCGAGTTCGGCGACGTGCAGGCCCTGATCGATTGCCCAGTCGGCGGCCAGCACGCCCGGACCACCGCCGTTGCTGACGATCGCGAGACGGTCGCCACAGGGCTTGTAGCGCGACGACAGACATTTTGCTGCGGAGAAGAGCTGATAGTAGGTCATCACGCGTACTGCACCGGCCCGGCGTAGCGCCGCATCGAAAATGTCATCGCGACCAACCATCGCACCCGAGTGGGTGACGGCCGCGCGCAGCCCCGCGGCCTGGCGTCCGGACTTCACCACGATGACGGGTTTGAGGCGAGCGGCCCCGCGCAGCGCGGACAGAAAGCGCCGGGGGCGATTGAAGCCCTCGACGTAAAGCAGAATACTTTCCGTCTGCGGATCGCTCGCGAGGAAGTCCAGCACGTCGGAAAAGCTTACGTCGCAGCGATTGCCGAGGGCGACGATGGTCGAGAATCCGATGTCGTCGCTGTGTGCCCAATCGAGCATGGACGTGAGCAATGCACCAGATTGGGACACGAGAGCGACTTGACCGGCCTTTATAGGGCCTGGCACGAGCGCAGCGTTCAACGAAAGCGCCGGTCGTGCGAGGCCGATGGAGTTGGGGCCGAGAACCCGGATGCCGGCCTTGCGTGCGACCGCAAGCGTCGCTTCCAGGAGTGCCAGGCCTTGCGGGTTCGTGCGCTGCATTCCGGTGGCGAGCACGAGGGCTGAACCTACCTTCGCCCGGCGGCACGATTCCATGACTTCCGGCACCGCCTCGGACGGCGTGGCGATGACCGCGAGATCAATGGGCTTGCCGATCGCGTCCACCGTGGGATAACTCGGGACGCCCAACACCGTCTCGTAGTTCGGATTGACGGCGTAACTCTCGCCCTTGAACCCTCCATGCAGGATATTCTGCGCCAGCGCGCGACTGGCGCTCCCCTCGCGCTCACCGGCGCCGATCAAGGCAACCGAGGTGGGGCTGAAGAGTTGGGCGAGGTAGCGGCGCTCGGCGGTATATAGTGAGGTCATTGGGGGAGAGGTCGCAAACTTGGGTCCAGGGACTATGTTGCAGTGCAATATTCGTGCTCGATCATAATGGACTTTACGACTCTCTGACTATAACATTTCGAAAATACAACGAATTTGTCAAAAAGGGGCGTACCGACCCCGCGCCGTAAGGAGGCGCCATTTTGACCACTCTGTTCATTTCCCACATAGACTGTCTCGCGCATGACATGGGCTCGTACCATCCAGAGAGTCCCTTGCGGCTGCGTGCCATTGAAGACCAGTTGATTGCCTCCGGACTCATCAACTACCTGGATCACCGAGACGCCCCGGCAGCGGAGCGCGAACACTTGGAACGGGTGCACTCGGCACAGTACATCGACAGCGTCTTCGCTGCGGTCCCGAAGGCGGGCATTCATCACCTGGATCCCGACACCGCAATGAACCCTTTCTCGCTTCGGGCCGCGCTGCGCGCCGCGGGGGCGGCGGTGCACGCGGTCGATCTCGTCCTTGGCAGCGGGCCGAAAACCGCCTTCTGCTCGGTCCGGCCCCCGGGGCACCACGCCGAGCGTGAGCACGCCATGGGTTTCTGCTTCTTCAACAACGTCGCGGTCGGCGCCGCCCACGCGCTCGATCATCATGGATTGAAGCGCGTGTGCATCGCCGACTTCGACGTTCACCACGGCAACGGCACGGAGGACATCTTCCGCGACGACCCGCGGGTGATGATGGTCTCGACGTTCCAGCATCCGTTCTATCCGTACAGCGGGACGGAAGGCCGCTCTGCGACCATGGTGAACATTCCGCTGCCCGCGTATAGCGATGGTCGAGCGCTTCCGCGACGCGGTGACCGAACACTGGATTCCGGCCATCGACGCCTTCCAGCCCGAACTTCTGCTGATCTCGGCCGGTTTCGACGCCCATCGCGACGACGACATGGCGTCGATGAGCGCTGGTTGAGGCGGACTACGCCTGGGTGACGCAGACCCTGCTCGATCTGGCGGAGAAGCACTGCCAATGGGCGCGTCGTGTCGGTGCTCGAAGGCGGCTATGAACTGCATGCGCTCGGCCGCAGCGTGATGACCCACGTCAAGGTGCTGTCGGGGCTGTAGCGAGCACCGTCGCCGCGGCATCAGCGCAAGACGATCGCCGCTGCGACTTTCCTGCCCTCGGCGGCCAGGATGTTGTAGGTGCGGCAGGCGGCCATGGCATCCATGGTTTCCAGGCCGGTGCGTGCCTGCAGGACGATTCGCTGCAGCGCCACCGGCGGGAAACGCAGGCGCGCTCCGGTACCAAGCAGCGACGACCTCCACGCCGAGACCGGCAGAGAAACTCGAAGTGCGCGGGCGCCAGCGCCTCGAAAGTCGGCGCGTCCCACGGCGAAATGATGTGCTCCGGCATCACCACCAGGCTCGGTCTCGTGGCGCACGCCGTTGACGGCAACATAACCTTCGCCGTAGCCCGAGAAGAGGTTCAGGCCGGGTGCGGTGGCGAGGTGGAATTTCATGCGGCGGTATCGACCTGCGATTTGCGGCACATGGCGGCGCATCCTAAAATGATAGCTTTTTTCGCCTCGCCTAACCCGCCTCCGACACCCATGGAAGAATTCAGCCGCATCCGGCGCCTGCCGCCGTACGTCTTCAACATCACCGGCGAGCTCAAGGCAGCGGCGCGCAAGCGCGGCGAGGACATCATCGATTTCGGCATGGGCAATCCCGACGGGCCGACGCCGAAGCACATCGTCGACAAGCTCATCGAGACGGTGCAGCGTCCCGATACGCATCGCTATTCGGTGTCGAAGGGCATTCCACGGCTGCGCCGCGCGATCTGCAACTGGTATCGGCACGCGCTACGACGTCGAACTCGATCCCGACAGCGAGGCGATCGTCACCATCGGTTCGAAGGAAGGCATCGCACATCTCACGCTGGCGACGCTGGACACCGGGCGACATCGTGCTGGTGCCGAATCCGAGCTATCCGATCCACATCTACGGTCCGGTGATCGTCGGGCGCCGACATCCGCCACGTGCCGATGGCGCGCGGTGTCGACTTCTTCGAGGAGCTGCAGCGGGCCATCCGCGACAGCTATCCGCAAGCCCAAGATGCTGATCCTCAATTTTCCCAGCAACCCGACCACGCAGTGCGTCGAGCTGTCGTTCTTCGAGCGCGTGGTGGAGCTTGCGCGCGAGCATCACATCTACGTCGTCCACGATCTCGCCTATGCGGACATCGTCTTCGACGGCTACCGGCGCCCTCGATCCTGCAGGTGCCCGGCGCGCGCGAAGTCGCGGTCGAATTCTTCACGCTCTCGAAGAGCTACAACATGCCCGGCTGGCGGGTGGGCTTCATGGTCGGCAACCGTGATCTGGTCACCGCGTTGAGCCGCATGAAGAGCTATCACGACTACGGCACCTTCACGCCGATCCAGGTGGCGTCCATCGTCGCGCTCGAAGGTCCGCAGGAGCGCCGTGCGCGACATCTGCCAGATCTACCAGAACCGGCGCGACGTCCTGTGCAAGGGGCTGCAGCAGGTCGGCTGGGGCATCGAGATACCCAAGGCGACCATGTTCGTCTGGGCACCAATTCCGGAACCCTACAAGGCTGCGGGATCGCTCGAATTTCTCGAAGAAGCTCCTGAACGACGCCAAGGTGGCGGTCTCCCCCGGGGTCGGGTTCGGCGAATATGGCGACGATCACGTGCGCTTCTCGCTGATCGAGAACGAAGCCGCGCACCCGCCAGGCGCTGCGTGGCATCAAGGAGATGTTTCGCAAGGACGGATTGCTTTAGTGTCCGCGTGCCGGGTTCGTCTGCAGGCCTCCGCCTCGGAACACTAGGTCCACCGTGCAGATCATAGAAATCACCGACGCCGCCGGAGGCATCGTCGAAGCGGGCTGGCTGAATGCGGCGGAGCGGGTGCATCGGCAGCTGCGGCCGCAGCTGGCCGAACCCTACGCGGAGAGCATGGGGCGCGTGTTCGAGGGCGGCGGGCGGATGATCGTCGCCCTGTACGCGGGTGAGGTGGCCGGGGTGGCGGTCTACCGTGTGTACGAGAACACGTCGCAGGGACGCAAGCTCTACATCGACGACCTTGTGGTGGATGAGGACTGCCGCTCGCGCGGGATCGGCGGCACGCTGCTTGTCGAACTCGACAAGAGGGCGCAGGAGGCCCGCTGCGTGGTTGTCGACCTCGATTCCGGGACCGGCCGCGAGCGGGCACACCGCTTCTATTTCGCCGCCGGCTACACCATCAAGACTTTCGGCTTCAAGAAGAACCTATGAGACCCATTCAGGCAGGCCTGCTCGGTATCGGCACCGTCGGCGGCGGTACCTTCACCGTACTTACCCGCAATCGGGAAGAGATCGCGCGGCGCGCCGGTCGCGACATCCTGATCCACACCATCGCCGACCGCGACCTGGAGCGCGCGCGCAGCATTGCCAATGGCGCGGCGCAGGTGGTGGACGACGCGTTTGCGGTCGTGCGCGATCCTGAGATCGACATCGTGATCGAGTTGATCGGCGGCTGTACAGTGGCGAAGGATCTGATCCTCTCCGCCATCGAACACGGCAAGCACGTAGTCACCGCGAACAAGGCGCTGCTTGCCTTGCACGGCAACGAGATCTTCGCGGCCGCGCAGAAGAAGGGTGTCATGGTTGCCTTCGAGGCTGCCGTGTGCGGCGGCGTGCCAATCATCAAGGCCCTGCGCGAAGGGCTCTCGGCGAACCGCATCGAGTGGATCGCCGGCATCATCAACGGCACCAGCAACTTCATCCTGACCGAAATGCGCGAGCGCGGCGTGAGCTTCGAACTCGCGCTCAAGGATGCGCAGGCGCGCGGCTATGCCGAGGCCGATCCGACCTTCGACATCGAAGGCATCGACGCCGCGCACAAGCTCACCATCATGGCCGCGATCAGCTTCGGCATCCCGATGAAGTTCGAATCCGTCTACACCGAGGGGATCTCGAAGCTGACCCGGCAGGACATCCGCTACGCCGAGGAACTCGGCTATCGCATCAAGCTCCTCGGCATCACCAAGCGCAAGCCCGACGGCATCGAGCTGCGCGTGCATCCGACGCTGATCCCGGAGCGGCGGCTCATCGCCAGCGTCGACGGCGTGATGAACGCGGTGCTGGTGAAGGGCGACGCGGTCGGCGCGACGCTCTATTACGGCGCGGGCGCCGGTGCGGAGCCGACGGCCTCGGCGGTGGTGGCCGATCTCGTCGACGTGACGCGCATGCACACGGCAGACCCCGAGCATCGCGTCCCGCATCTCGCCTTCCAGCCCGACAAGGTAACCGACCTGCCGATCCTGCCGATGGCCGAGGTGGAAGCTGCCTACTACCTGCGCATGCGCGCCTATGACAAGCCCGGGCGTGCTCGCCGACATCACGCGCATCCTCGCCGACGTGGAGATCTCGATCGACGCGATGATGCAGAAGGAGCCGCAGGAAGGCGAGGAACACGCGGACATCATCATGCTCACCCACGTGACGCGGGAAAAGCACGTCAACACCGCGATCGGACGCATCGAGAAGCTGCCGACGATAGTGGGAGCCGTGACGCGGATCCGGATGGAAGGACTGGACGCGAAGAAGTAGGGCGACGCGCCGCCGACTTTGCGAGGCGATCGGGGTGCAGCCTGAGTCGGCAAGGCGCATCATCGGGCTGGCCGCAAGGCCGTCGGCTGAAGCTTCCCGGGCCGCCGCCACTGCGGCCTTTGTTCAACTTGCATTCCTGTCTGCGCGTGGCTCCATGAAATACATCTCCACACGGGGCGGCATGCCGCCCACGCCGTTCACCGACATCCTGCTCGGCGGCCTGGCGCCCGACGGCGGTCTCGCCGTGCCCGAACGCTATCCGCAGGTGAGCGCGGACGAACTCGCCGCCTGGCGGCCGCTCAGCTATCGCGAACTCGCCTTCGAGATTCTGTCGCGCTTCATCGACGACATTCCCGCCGCCGACCTGCGCCAGCTGGTGAACCGCACCTACACTGCGGACGCCTTCGGCACGGACGCGATCACCCCGGTCACCACGCTCGAGCCCGGGCTGCATCTGCTGCATCTTTCGAACGGGCCCACGCTCGCGTTCAAGGACGTCGCCATGCAGTTGCTCGGCACGCTTTTCGAATACGTCCTCGCGCGCCGCGGCGACGAACTCAACATCCTCGGCGCGACCTCGGGTGATACGGGTTCGGCGGCCGAGTACGCGATGCGCGGCCGGCGCGGCGTGCGCGTTTTCATGCTGTCGCCGGCCGGCAAGATGAGCCCGTTCCAGACGGCGCAGATGTACACTCTGCAGGACCCGAACATATTCAATATCGCCGTGCGCGGGGTGTTCGACGACTGCCAGGACATGGTGAAAGCGGTGTCGAACGACCTCGCCTTCAAGGCACAGCACCATATCGGCACCGTCAACTCGATCAACTGGGCGCGACTTCTGGCCCAGATCGTCTATTACTTCAAGGCGTACTTCGCGGTGACCGCGGAGAACCACGAGCGCGTCTCCTTTGCCGTGCCCTCCGGCAATTTCGGCAACGTCTGTGCGGGGCACGTCGCGCGCACGATGGGGCTGCCCGTGGCAAAGCTCATCGTTGCCACCAACGAGAACGACGTGCTCGACGAGTTCTTCCGCAGCGGGCGCTATCACGTGCGCCCCACGCAGGACGTTGTGCAGACCACCAGTCCGTCGATGGACATCTCGAAGGCGTCGAACTTCGAGCGCTTCGTTTTTGATCTGGTGGGACGCGACCCGCGCGTGGTGGCGGATCTCTGGTCAAACATCGACCGCGGCGGGGAGTTCGATCTGGCTGCGACCCCCTACTTCGGGCGCATTCAGGATTTTGGCTTCGCCTCTGGTCGCAGTTCGCATGCAGATCGGCTCGCCACGATCCGGCGCGTCCATGAGCGCTACGGCGTCATCGTCGACACCCACACTGCGGACGGGATCAAGGCCGGGCTCGAGCATCGGGACGCCGGCGTGCCGCTGGTGTGCCTCGAGACCGCGCAGCCCGCCAAGTTCGCCGAGACCATCCGCGAGGCGCTGGGGCGTGATCCGCAGCGCCCGGCGGCCTATGCCGCCATAGAGGACAAGCCGCTGCGCTTTGATAGCATGGAAGCCGATGCGGCGGCGATCAAGCGCTACATCGCGGAACGCGTCTGACGATGCCAGGCTACGACGACGCGCGGGCGGTCTGGGACGGGCGATTCGCCACCGACGAGTACATCTTCGGCACCCAACCGAACCGCTTTCTGGTCGCGCAGGCGCATCGACTGGTGCCCGGCGCACGTGCGTTGTCGGTCGCTGACGGCGAAGGCCGCAACAGCGTCTGGCTCGCCGCGCGCGGGCTCGCGGTGGAAGCGGTGGAGATCTCCCCGCGCGCCGTCGAGAAGGCGAAGCGGCTTGCCACTGAGCACGCGGTCACGGTGCACTTCGAGGTTGCAGACGTGCGCGAATGGCGGTGGCCGACGGCGCGATTTGATGCGGTTGTTGCCATCTTCATCCAGTTTGCCGCGCCGGACGAGCGCTCCCGGCTCTTCGCCAACTTCCGCCGCGCGCTGGTACCGGGAGGCATCCTGATTCTAGAGGGTTACGGTGTCGAACAGATCGGGCACGGCACCGGCGGACCGCCGCAGGTCGAGAACCTCTACACGCGGGAGATGCTGGAACAGGCCTTCGATGATTTCGACATTCTCCTGCTGGATGTGCGCGAGGACTGGCTGGAGGAGGGCGTGAAGCACGTCGGCCGCTCCGCGCTGGTCGATCTGGTGGCACGCAAGCGCGGCGCTGTCGATCTCGCCGCGTCGCCGGCCGGCGCTGTAACATAGCCGAACCCGCTGTCGCCGAGGTGACGCAGATGACGACTTCATGGCCGCCCGTCCCCGGCGCGGCACCCGCCCAGGTGTGGCGCTGGCTCGCCGGCGCCTTGCTCCTGTCTCTGGTCACGGCGGGATGCTCGGTGATCGGGCCGCGCTCGCTCAAGCAGAGCCGGCTGCAGTACAACGAGGTGGTCAAGGTCACCTCCGAAGAGGAGATGCTGCTCAACATCGTCCGCCTGCGTTACGTGGACACGCCGAGCAGTCTGCAGATCTCCAACATCGCGGCGCAGTTCGAGCTGATCAACAGTCTGCAGCTGACCCCGTTCTTCGTATCGTCGGCGTCGGGCATCGACCCCAGCCGGTCCTATACCGCGGTGCTGCCGCAGGCGATGATCGGCGGTGCCGACCGCCCCACGTTCAGTCTCACTCCGCTCGACGAGTCGGAGTTCGCGCGCAAGCTGTTCACGCCCCTGACCCTCGATGGCGTGATCTATCTGGTCAAGACAACGTGGCCGATCTCGACCGTGTTCCGGCTGTATCTGGAAAATCTCAATTGGGTGTCCAATGCCGAGACCGCAAGCGGTCCGACGCCCAGGCACGCCCCCCAGCACGAGGAGTTTCTGCAGGGGATCAATGCCCTGCAGGCGCTGCAGGATGAAGGCCAGGTCGTATTCGCGCTCGAGGAGCGACGCGAGAGCCTCGGCGGCTCCGTTCCTGCCTCTACCGTTACGGCATCGAACGTGATCGATGCCGCGAAGGACGGCAACGAATACCGACCCGATCCGGACGGCCAGACCTGGACGCTTTACCGGAAGATCCAGCAGCCGGTCCTGCTGATCGATCCGCGGGCGCTCGACAACGCCCAGATGAAGGTCTTCACGCGCACGTTCCGGCTGAAGCGTGGCCTGGACAAGTACGACATCACGCAGGACGGGCTGAACCCGTTCCCGGTAACCTATCCGCCGGAGGGTGTCGATAAGCTTGACCTCGAAACCCGGTCGCTTCTGCAAGGTCTCTTCTTCGTCTCGCACGGGGTCGAGGTGCCGCCTGAGCACGCCAGTCGCGGCGTGGCGCGGACCACACTCGATGCGGCAGGGCAGCCTTTCGATTGGCAGCGTGTGATGGCCGGTTTCTTCACGGTACGCTCAAGCGCCGGAGCCGAGCGTCCGCCCGGCGCGCACGTCGCGATCCAGTACAGGGACTTCTGGTTCTACATCGACGAAACGGACCTGGAAACGAAGTCGACCTTCACGCTGCTGATGGAACTCGCCCGCCTCAATCTCACCGACAAGGGCGGCACCAAGCCTCTCTTCACGCTGCCCCTGGGGGGGCGGTAAGGGGGCGTGCGCGCATTCACCCGAAGCGCATCGAGAGGTCGATCGCCTTCACGTCCTTCGTGAGCGCGCCGACCGAGATGCGATCGACTCCGGTCTCGGCAACGTCGCGCAGCGTCTCCAGCCTGACGCCGCCCGATGCTTCGAGCTGCGCGCGCCCGGCGTTCAAGCTGCACCGCTTCGCGCATGGCGTCGAGCGTGAAGTTGTCGAGGAGAATCAGCCTGGCACCCGCGTCCAGTGCTTCCGTCAACTGGGCGAGCGTTTCGACCTCGATCTGCACCGGCACCTTGGCGCTCACCTTCGTCGCGGCCTCCAGCGCTGCCCGGATGCCACCGGCGACCGCGATGTGGTTCTCCTTGATGAGAATGCCGTCGTACAAGCCCATGCGGTGATTGCGTCCGCCGCCGATGCGCACCGCGTACTTCTGTGCCAGCCGCAGACCGGGCAGCGTCTTGCGCGTATCGACGACGACCGCGCGCGTGCCGGCCATCGCATCGACGTAGCGTCGCGTGACGGTTGCCACGGCTGACAGCAGCTGCAGGAAATTGATCGCGCTGCGCTCTCCGGTGAGCAGGCTGCGCGCCGGCCCTTCCGCGGTGCAGATCTTCTCGTCGGCCTCCACCCGCGCGCCCTCCTGCTTGTGCCAAGTCACCAGCACGGCCGGACTCAAGCGTCGAAACACGGCGTCGAACCAGGGGGCGCCGGCAAGCACCGCCGGCTCTCGCATTATCACCGTGGCGCGCGCCAGGTCGTCCGCCGGTACCAGCAAGGCCGTGAGATCACCGCTGCCAACGTCCTCCTGCAACGCCGCCGAGACGTTGCCATCGATCACATATTCAAGTCCTCGTGCACTCACACATGACTCCCGTTGTTCCTGTGCGATTCACCCGCGCAATGGGTCATTATTGCTCTCTTCGATCGCGTGCCGGAAGTGTTCCAGCAACTGCAGCTTCGCATTCGCCGAGCAGGCGTCGAAACGCGCAATGCCGGACCACGGCCGCAGCCATGTGAGCTGGCGCTTTGCGAGCTGTCGCGTCGCCGCAACACCACGATCGCGCAACTCCCGCAGCGAGAGCTTGCCGTCGAGGTAGTCCCAGGTCTGCCGGTAGCCCACGCAACGCATCGATGGCAACTCGGGGTCGAGCGCGAAGCGGCTGCGCAGCGCGCGCACCTCACCGATCAGACCGAGTTCGAGCATGATGTCGAAGCGCTCCGCGATGCGCTCGTGCAGGACGGCACGGTCAGTTGGCTC
The DNA here is from genome assembly GCA_963719715.1 of uncultured beta proteobacterium. GTDB lineage: Bacteria > Pseudomonadota > Gammaproteobacteria > Burkholderiales > JAEUMW01 > JAEUMW01. The sequence continues at coordinate 21,613 of CAVRDD010000037.1, read as the reverse complement.
CAGCGACGCTGCCACCACGCGATAGGGCAGTGGCTCGGGCCGCCGCTCGCGAATCAGCTCCGATAGCGGGCGGTCCGTGGCGTGGATGACTTCCAGCGCGCGCTGGATGCGCTGCGCGTCGTGCGGGTCGAGGCGCTCTGCCGTCTCCGGATCGAGTCGGGCGAGTTCCTCGTGCAAGGCTGGCCAGCCGATCTCGGCGGCCATGGCGTCGATCACCTGGCGGATGGCAGGATCGGCCTCCGGCAGGTCCGAGAGCCCCTCCTGCAGCGCTTTGAAGTAGAGCATGGTCCCGCCCACCAGCAGCGGCACGCGGCCCGCCGCGGTGATGTCCCGCATCAACTCACGCGCGCGCTCGCAGAAGTCCGCCGCCGAGAAACGCTCGGTCGGGTCGATGATGTCGACCAAGTGATGCGGGGTCTCTCGTCGCGTGCGCAGGTCTGGTTTCGCCGTGCCGATGTCCATCTCGCGGTACACCTGCGCAGAGTCGACGCTGATGATCTCCACCGGCAGGCGCCGGGCGATGGCAAGCGCGGCGTCGCTCTTGCCGCTCGCGGTCGGGCCCATCAGGAAGAGGGCCGGGGGAAGTGACTGCGTCACGGGAACGGGGAAGGGTGGGGGACGGCAGAAGACGCAAGCCGTGAAGGTGGCGAAGAGTGAACGGTGTGTTACCCGTTCAATCACTCACCTCCAGGCCTTGTTCGCCGCCTCATCGCCCCCTCAGAAACAGGCGATCGAGCTCCGCCAGCGTCACCTGCCGCCAGGTCGGGCGGCCGTGATTGCACTGTGCCGAGCGCTCGGTTGCCTCCATTTCGCGCAGCAGTGCGTTCATCTCGGGCAGCGTCAGGTTGCGGTTCGCACGCACGGCGCCGTGGCACGCCATCGTCGACAGCAGCGCGTTGCGGCGCTCTTCGGCCACGCGCGTGCCGCCGAACTCGCGCACCTCGCGGATCAACTCGCGGGCGAGCGAGCCGACGTCCGCGTTGCGCAACGCCGCCGGCAATTCACGCACGGCGAGCTCTCGTGGCCCGAGCACCGCGACATCGAAGCCGAGTGAGCGCAAAACCTCGCCCTGCTCCTCGACCGTTGCCACATCTAGCGGGTCCGCACCGAAGGTCACCGGAATCATCAGCGCCTGGCGGGCGAGCGCACGTTCGTCGAGAGCGCACTTCAGCTTCTCATAGAGAATGCGCTCGTGCGCTGCGTGCATGTCGACGATCACGAGTCCGGACTCGTTCTGCGCGAGGACGTAGATGCCGAGCAGCTGGCCGATGGCGTAGCCGAGCGGCGTTGCAGCACCCGGAGTGGGTGATGGCGACGGTTCCTCGCGCGCAGGTGTTGCAAGCATCTCGTACAGCGCCATGGGTTGCGCCGCCATCAACGGGATATGCGTCTGCTGGAAGGGATGTGTCGGAAGCATCGTTGCAGCCGCGGGCGCTGTCACGCCGGTGGCGCTCGCAGCGCCCGCCGTGGTCCGCGACAGAGTGCGCTGCAGGGTGTGGAACACGAACTGATGCACTGCGCGCGCTTCGCGGAAGCGAACCTCGATCTTGGTCGGGTGCACGTTCACGTCGACAAGCTCGGGTTCGATTTCGAGAAACAGGACATAGCCGGGCGCGCTCGCATGATGCAGCACGTCGGCATACGCCTCGCGCAGTGCGTGGCTGATCACCTTGTCGCGCACGAAGCGTCCGTTGACGAACAGATATTGCGCAGGACGGGCGCCCGCTGCTGTCGGCGGCGCGATCCATCCCGTGAGGCCGAGCACGCCGGCGCGCTCTCCCACCGGCAAGGCAGCGTCAGCGAACGCTTCCCCCACTACGGAGCGCACGCGCGCGGCGCTGTCCTGCGCGGCGAGCGACCGGTTCGCGCGCCCATTGTGGACGAGCGACAGCGCGACGTCCGGTCGCGCCAGGGCCGCGCGCAGGAAGGCCTCCTCGCAGTGGCCGTACTCGGTGGCCGCGGTGCGCAGAAACTTGCGTCGCGCCGGCGTGTTGAAGTAGAGGTCGCGAATTTCGACCGTCGTACCGGGCGCGCCTGCCGCAGGCGCGGGTGCCGTGACGGCCCCAGCCGTGGCCTCGATCTGCCATGCGTGACGTTCCGCGTCGGGGCGGCTCACGATGCGCAGCTGCGACACCGACGCGATGCTCGCCAGCGCTTCGCCGCGGAAGCCAAAACTCGTCACGCGTTCGAGATCGTCGAGATGTGCGATCTTGCTCGTCGCGTGACGGGCAAGCGCGAGAGGGAGGTCGTCTTGCGTCATGCCGGCACCGTCGTCGGCCACGCGCAGCAGCTTCGCCCCGCCTTCTGCAAGTTCCACCGTGATCCGGCGGGCGCCGGCGTCGAGGCTGTTCTCCAGCACTTCCTTGAGGGCGGAGGCGGGGCGCTCGACCACTTCGCCGGCGGCGATCTGACTGATCAGGAGATCGGGAAGAACGCGAATCACGGAAGCGGACGGCAGCGGGACGGACGAGCCATCATTTTAACGCCGCACAGGAGGCAGACTGCTCCCGCACGAGGATTTCGCGGCGGTGCGTGCCAGAACGGTAATTGTTGCCGGCTGCGGAACGCAAGCGATGGGATGCGTGCCGTGGAGCGAATTGCGTGAGCGGCACGGCGGCCGCTGGAGGCACTGCCCGGTCGGGGGCAGCGGTTCGTCCCGCCGCCCCCGACCGTACTTCAGTCAGGCGATCAACTCTTGAGCGAGGTCAGCACCTCGTCGAGCATCTTCTTGGCGTCGCCAAAAAGCATGCGGTTGTTCTCCTTGTAGAACAGCGGATTGTCGACGCCCGCGTAGCCGGAGGCCATGCTGCGCTTCATGACGACAGAGGTCTTCGCCTTCCACACCTCGAGTACCGGCATGCCAGCGATCGGGCTCGCGGGGTCATCCTGTGCTGCCGGATTCACGATGTCGTTGGCGCCGATCACTATGGCGACGTCTGTCGATGGAAAGTCGTCGTTCAACTCGTCCATCTCGAGCACGATGTCGTAGGGCACCTTGGCTTCGGCCAGCAGCACGTTCATGTGACCGGGCATGCGGCCGGCAACCGGGTGGATGCCAAAGCGCACGTTCACGCCTTTTTCGCGCAGGTACTTTGTGATTTCGTAGACCGTGTGCTGCGCCTGCGCCACCGCCATGCCATAGCCCGGCACGATGATCACGTTCTTGGCATCGCCCAGCAGTTCGGCGGTCTCGGCCGCAGTAACCGACACGACTTCACCTGCCGGCTGTGCGCCGCCAGCCGCCGCCGGCGTACCGCCTTCGGTGCCGAAGCCACCGGCAATGACCGCGAAGAAGTGGCGGTTCATGGCGCGACACATGATGTACGAGAGGATCGCGCCCGAGGAGCCCACCAGTGCGCCGGTTACGATCAAGAGATCGTTGGAGAGCATGAAGCCGGTCGCCGCCGCCGCCCACCCGGAGTAGCTGTTGAGCATCGACACCACGACCGGCATGTCGGCCCCGCCGATCGCCATCACCATGTGGATGCCGAACAGCAGCGCGATCACCGTCATCACGATCAGCGGCGTCATGCCCTCGGCCACCGTGTGCGAGCTGATGAAGCTGCCGCCGAACCAGATCACCACCAGCAGGCCCGCCAGGTTGATCAAGTGGCGCCCCGGCAGGAGCATCGGCTTGCCGCTGATCTTGCCCGACAGCTTGCCGAATGCGATCAGTGATCCCGAGAAGGTCACGGCACCGATCAGGATGCCGATGTAGATCTCGATCTCGTGAATGGTCTTCTCGGTGCCGGTGAACTGCCCTGCGGCAGCCGGATCGATATAGTTGGCGTAGCCGACCAGCACCGCCGCGAGACCGACCAGGCTGTGCATCAGCGCGACCAGTTCCGGCATCTGGGTCATCTTGACGACCCGTGCCGCGTACAGCCCGACGCTGGCGCCGACCACCATCGCGCCGATGATCCACGCGTAGCCTCCCGCGGTGACCTGCGGTCCCAAAACCGTTGCCAGCACGGCGATCGTCATGCCGATCATGCCGTACAGATTGCCGCGCCGCGAGGACTCCGGATGCGAGAGTCCGCCGAGGCTCAGGATGAAGAGTATCGTCGCTCCGATGTAGGAGACGGTTGCAAGGCTTGCAGACATGTTTTCCTCTCCCCTATTTGCGGAACATTTCCAGCATCCGGCGGGTCACTGCGAATCCGCCGAACATGTTGATCGTCGTCAGTGCGATGGCCAACACCGCGAGCCCGAGGATCCAGGTCTCGGGACGATCGCCGCTCCCCGCCGCAAGCGGCGGGGCAACCTGCACCAGCGCACCGATTGCGATGATGCTGGAAATCGCGTTGGTGACGCTCATCAGCGGCGTGTGCAGTGCCGGCGTGACGTTCCATACCACCATGTAGCCGACGAAGCATGCCAGCACGAAGACGGTAAAGTGGGCGAGAAAGGCTGCCGGCGCGCTTGCACCGATGAACCAGAACACAACTGCAGCGACGGCGAACATGATTGCGGTGCTGGTAGCTGAGGCCGGCGCGCCGCCGCCACCGTGACCATGTCCCTTCGACTTCTCCACCGGTTTCGCCGCTGCCGCAGGCTTGGCCGCCGCAGGCGGCGCGGCTGGGAGCTTGGGTGCAGGCGGCGGCCAGGTGATGCTGCCGTCCTTGATCACCGTCAGGCCGCGGATGGCCTCGTCGTCCATGTTGACGTTGATGACGCCGTCCTTGGTCTTGCAGAGCTCCTCGGTCAGCCGGAACAGGTTGGTCGAGTAGAGCGTGGACGACTGCCGCGCCAGCCGGCTGGGCAGATCGGTGTAGCCGATGATGGTCACACCGTGCTTCACCACAACCTTGCCGGGCTCGGTGAGCTCGCAGTTGCCGCCTTGTTCAGCCGCCAGGTCGACGATCACGCTGCCCGGCTTCATCGACTGCACCATCTCGGCGCTGATGAGGCGCGGCGCGGGCTTGCCGGGGATGAGGGCGGTGGTGATGATGATGTCCACTTCCCGGGCCTGCTTGGCGTACATCTCGCGCTGGGCGTTCTGGAAGCCCTCGCTCATCACTTTGGCATAGCCGCCGCCGCCTGAGCCTTCTTCCTCGTAATCTACCTTGACGAACTCGCCGCCCATCGACACCACCTGGTCGGCCACTTCGGCACGCGTGTCATTGGCGCGCACGATGGCACCCATCCCGACGGCGGTGCCAATCGCGGCGAGGCCGGCGACGCCGGCGCCGGCGATGAAGATCTTCGCCGGTGGCACCTTGCCCGCCGCCGTGATCTGACCGGTGAGGAAGCGGCCAAAGTGGTGTGCCGCCTCGATCACGGCGCGATAGCCCACGATGCCGGCCATCGAAGTCAGCGCATCCATTTTCTGGGCACGGCTCAGCATGCGCGGCAGCGAGTCCATGGCCAGCACAGTGACCTTGCGCGCCGCGAGCGTCTGCATCAGTTCGGGGTTCTGCGCGGGCCAGATGAAACTGATCACGGTCTGGCCCTCGTGCATCAGGCCGACCTCCTCGGCGCTCGGCGCGCGGACCTTGAACACCATGTCCGACTTCGCCCACAGCGCAGCCGCTCCCGGAACCACTTCGGCGCCGGCGGCGCGGTACGTGTCGTCGCTGAAATTTGCAGCGTCTCCCGCGCCGCTTTCCACCGCCACCGAGAAGCCGAGCTTGATGAGCTTCTCGACGACTTCGGGCACGGTGGCAACGCGCTTCTCGCCCGCTGCCGTTTCCTTCGGCACGCCAATGACCTGAGCCATGGCACATCCTCCCTTATATGTGAATTCAACTGCTGGGTTCCGCCAGGCTGCGGTACCGACCGACAGACGATCCTGGCGGACAAAGCAAGGGCGCGCCGCGAGCAAGCGGCGGCGCGCACGGGCGCAACTATACCGTTTTGTCCGGAACCCCGTCACGCCCGCGAGCGTGGGCAAGGCTGGAGATGGGGCGCGCATTGGCCCGCGCAAGACTGACAAGAAGCGGCGTGTTACCCAATGCGCATACGTTCGGGCGGCCGCTTTCATCGGAAGTCAGCGCGAGTCGCGTCGTCGACAGGACGCCACGCGGTCGGGAGCCGCTCGTGTGCCTGCGTGTCAGGTGACGTCGATTGACGGCACCTGCCGCCTTACCTAAACTTCCGCGCAGTCTTCCGGTGTGCCGACACTTAGCGGTGCGCTGCCTGCTAAGGAAGCGCTGAAGTATTCCGAAGGCATTGATTGGGTCGACCCGCCCTGCGACAATATTGTCCACTACACTCCGAGGAGCGATTTGCATGCAATCGAGCTTTGCCGACCTCGAGTACGCGGCCAAAATAAGGCGCACCCGGCGCGATCGCTTCCTTGGCGAGATCGAAGCGGTGACCCCGTGAGCGGCACTGATCTCCGAGATAGCTCCGTACTACCCCAAGGGCGAAGGCCCGGGGCGCCCACCCATCGGGCTTGAGCGGATGCTGCGCATGTACATCGCCCAGCAATGCTTTGGCTGTCGGACGAAGGCATCGAAGACGCCCTCTACGACAGCCAGTCGATCCGCCGTTTCGTGGGCGTCGATCTGGGGCGCGAAGGCGCGCCGGATGCCACCACCCTGGTCAAGTTCCGGCGCCTGCTGGAAGAACACAAGCTGACCGAGCGCATCTTCGAAGCGATCAAGACGCACCTGGCGGACAAGGGGCTGCTGCTTCGAGAAGGCACCATCGTCGATGCCACCCTGATCGCCGCGCCGCCCTCGACCAAGAATGCCGAGAAGAAGCGCGACCCAGAGATGCACCAGACCAAGAAGGGCAATCAATGGTATTTCGGCATGAAGGCCCACATCGGGTTGGATGCCGCACTCGCGGCGTTACGCACACGCTGGTGACGACTGCCCGCCAACGTGGGCGACGTTACCTAAACGCATTCACTGATGCATCCGGCAGTAGCAGGAGGTCTATGCCGTCGCGGCTACCAGGGCGTAGAAAAGCGCCCGGATAACGACAAGCGCTCGGGCACCTGGCACGTAGCGATGAAGCGCGGCAAGCGCAAAGCCCTGCCGAATTCCCCCTGGGGCAAGCTGTGCGAGAAGATCGAGAAGGCCAAGGCGAGCATCCGCTCCAAGGTCGAGCACCCGTTCCACGTGGTGAAGAACCTGTTTGGGCACCGCAAGGCTCGATACCGTGGGCTGGCGAAGAACACGGCGCAGCTGTTCACGCTGTTCGGGCTGGCGAATCTCGTGCTGGCGCGAGGGCGATTGTTGGCGCCTGACGCCCGAGGTGCGCCCTGAGTTGGCAGATTGCCCCGCAATGGGACGACAAGGAGCCGCAGACGGCCCATCCAGAGACCGAAATCGGGATCCAGACATGCCATTCGTGTATCGCCAGGTAGCGTTGTCGATCATCGTCAGAAAACAACGGCTGCAGGGGAGTTCCGGCGGCGACGCGAGCACTGCCAAGCGCTGTGCGAGGGGGATAGAAATCGGGTGGGCGCAACGGCCGACTGCATTCTCGAGACTCATGGCCTCAGCAAGGAGTTCAAGGGGTTCGTCGCCGTCGCCGATGTGAGTTTGCGCGTGCAGCGCGGCACCATCCACGCCCTCATCGGCCCGAACGGCGCGGGCAAGACCACGGTGTTCAACCTGGTCACGCGCTTCCTCAATCCTACCGTCGGCAGCATTCTCTTCAACGGTGAGGACATCACCCGCGAGAAGCCGGCGCAGGTCGCGCGCCGCGGCATGGTGCGCTCGTTTCAGATCTCCGCGACATTCCCGCACCTGACCGTGCTCGAGAACGTGCGCATCGCCTTGCAGCGCAAGCTCGGCATCGCCTACCAGTTCTGGCGTTCACAGACCGTGCTCGAGCGCCTGAACGACCAGGCGCTGGAACTCCTCGAGCGGGTCGACCTCGGCGACTTCGCCGACTACGTGACGATCGAACTTCCCTACGGCCGCAAGCGCGCGCTCGAGATCGCGACCACCCTAGCCCTCGATCCCGAGCTCATGCTGCTCGACGAGCCCACCCAAGGCATGGGGCACGAGGACGTCGGCCGGGTGACCGCGCTCATCCGCAAGGTGGCGGTTACCCGCACCGTGCTCATGGTGGAGCACAACATGAGCGTGATCGCCGACCTGTCGGATGTCATCACCGTACTCCAGCGCGGCGCGGTGCTGGCCGAAGGGACGTACGAAACAGTGTCGAAGGATCCGCGCGTGCTCGAAGCCTACGTGGGCACGGCAGATGAGTAGCGTCGCGGCCGCAACCGAATTCCTGCGCGTGACGGGTCTGCACGCCTTCTATGGCGAGGCTCACGTGCTGCACGGCGTCGACTTCCAGGTGAATCGCGGCGAGCTGGTGACACTGCTGGGGCGCAACGGCTCCGGCCGTACCAGCACGCTGCGCGCGATACTCGGCCTCACCGGTCGCCGCACCGGCTCCATCATGATAAACGGGCGCGAGGCGGTCGGTCTGCCGACTCACCGCATCGCCCATCTCGGCATCGGCTACTGCCCCGAGGAGCGTGGGATCTACGCCAGCCTGACCTGCGAGGAGAATCTATTGCTGCCGCCTGCGGTGGCGAGCGGCGGCATGACGCTCGACGAGATCTACGAGATGTTCCCGAACCTGAAGGAGCGGCGGAAGAGCCCGGGCATGCGGCTTTCCGGCGGCGAACAGCAGATGCTCGCAGTGGCGCGCATCCTGCGCACCGGCGCGCGGCTGCTGCTGCTCGACGAGATCACCGAGGGGCTGGCGCCCGTGATCGTGCAGGCGCTCGGACGCGTGCTGCAGACGCTGAAGGAAAGAGGCCTCACCATCGTGCTGGTGGAGCAGAATTTCCGCTTCGCTGCGCCGCTCGCCGACCGCCATTTCGTGCTGGAGCACGGGCGCGTGGCACTGCAGGTCGAGCAACATGAGCTGGCGGCGAACATGGAACGGCTGCACGAACTGCTGGGCGTGTGAGAGGAAGACATGAAGAACAACACGATAATCGAGAGGAAGACGATGAGAATGACAAAGGCGATGAGGGCGGTTTGGGCGGTGGCGGCTGCGGCGGTGCTCGGATTGCCGGTGCCGGCATCAGCCCAGGTCTCGAACGATGTGGTGAAGATCGGCGTGCTCACGGATCTGTCGGGGGCGTATTCCGATCTCGCGGGACCGGGGTCGGTGCTCGCGGTGAAGATGGCGGTCGAGGATTTCGGCGGCAAGGTGCTCGGCAAGCCGATCGAGGTCATCTCCGCCGATCACCAGAACAAGGGTGACATCGCGGCGAACAAGGCGCGCGAATGGTTCGACCGCGACAACGTCGACCTTGTCATCGATCTCGTCAGCACGTCGACCGCGCTCGCGGTGATGAAGGTGGCGAAGGAGAAGAACAAGATCAGCATCGTCTCCGGTGCCGCGTCGACCAAGATCACCAATGAGGACTGCACCGACACCAACGTCCACTACACGTACGACACGCGTTCGCTCGCGGAGGGCACGGGCCGCGCCGTGGTGAAGCAGGGCGGCGACACGTGGTTTTTCCTGACTGCGGATTACGCCTTCGGCCACTCGCTGGAGAAGGACACGAGCGAGGTGGTGATCGCGGCGGGCGGCAAGGTGCTGGGCTCGGTGCGCCATCCGTTCCCGGGCCAGGACTTTTCGTCGTTCCTGCTGAAGGCGCAGGCGTCGGGGGCGAAAGTGATCGGGCTCGCGAATGCCGGCACCGACACGCAGAATTCCATCAAGCAGGCGGCGGAGTTCGGTATCACGCCGAAACAGAAGCTCGCCGGTCTGCTCATCTTCATCACCGACGTGCACAGCGTCGGGCTGAAGGCGGCGCAGGATCTGTACGTGACGGAGTCTTTCTACTGGGACAAGGACGATGCCACGCGCGCCTGGTCGAAGAAGTTCTTCGAGCGCCACAAGAAGATGCCGACCATGGTGCAGGCGGGCGACTACTCCGCGACGATGCACTATCTCAACGCCATCAAGGCCGCCGGCACCGACGACACCGCGAAGGTGATGGAGAAGATGAAGGCGACACCGGTGAACGACTTCTTCGCGAAGAACGGCAAGATCCGCGAGGATGGGCTGCACGTGCACGACGTGTACCTTTTTCAGGTCAAGAAGCCGGCGGACTCGAAGCAGCCGTGGGACTATTACAAATTAGTGCAGACGGTGCCGGGCGAGCAGGCGTTCACGCCGCTCTCGCAGAGCCGGTGCCCGCTGGTGAAGAAGTAGGAAGGCAGGACTGAAGTCCGCGGCAAGCCACTGCGCCCGATGATCGAGATCTTTGGCGTTCCGCTGCAGGGTCTTTTCGGCCAGCTGCTGGTGGGGCTCATCAACGGCGCGTTCTACGCCGTGCTCAGCCTGGGGCTCGCCATCATCTTCGGCCTGCTCAACATCATCAACTTCACCCACGGTGCCCAGTACATGATGGGCGCGTTCTTCGCGTGGATCGGCCTCACCAAGTTCGGCCTGTCGTACTGGTGGGCGCTGCTCGTGTCGCCGCTCTTGGTGGGCGCGATCGGGGTGGTCATCGAGCGCACGATGTTGCGGCGCCTGTATCACCTCGATCACCTCTACGGGCTGCTGCTCACCTTCGGGCTCGCGCTCATCATCGAGGGCACCTTCTTCAACGAGTTCGGCAGCTCGGGCCAGAGCTACGACATTCCCGACGAGCTGGCGGGCGGCACCAATCTCGGCTTCGTCTTTCTGCCGAACTACCGCGCGTGGGTAGTGGTCGCGTCGCTCGCGATGTGTTTCGTCTCCTGGTTTCTGATCGAGCGCACGCGGCTCGGCGCCTACCTGCGCGCGGGCACCGAGAACCCGAAGCTGCTGCAATCGTTCGGCGTCAACGTGCCGCTGCTGGTGACGCTCACCTACGGTTACGGCGTGGCGCTCGCGGCGTTCGCCGGCGTGCTGGCCGCGCCCGTATTCCAGGCCAGCCCCGACATGGGCTCCAAGCTCATCATCGTCGTCTTCGCAGTGGTGGTGATCGGCGGCATGGGGTCCATCCTGGGCTCGATCGTGACCGGCCTCGGCCTCGGTCTAGTCGAGGGGCTGACCAAGGTCTACTTTCCCGAGTTCTCCGCCACCATCATTTTCCTCATCATGGTGATCGTGCTGCTGCTGCGGCCCGCCGGCCTGTTCGGGCGCAGCCGATGACCCGCGGTGGAGAAGGGCGGGGGGCGATGGCGCGCGACTACCGCATCATGGCGCTGCTGCTGGCGGCGCTGGTCGCAGCGCCGTTCCTCGGCGTGTATCCCGTGCTGCTGATGAAGATCCTGTGCTTCGCCCTGTTTGCGAGCGCGTTCAACCTGCTGCTCGGGTATTCCGGGCTGCTCTCGTTCGGTCACGCGGCGTTCTTCGGCGGCGCCGCCTACATCACCGGCTATCTGTGCAAGGACCTGGGCGCCGGGCCCGCCACCGGCATCCTCGCCGGCACCGCGTTCGCCCTCGCGCTGGGCTGGGTTTTCGGCAGTCTCGCCATCCGCCGTGCCGGCATCTACTTCGCGATGATCACGCTGGCGCTCGCGCAGATGATGTATTTCGTCTGGATCCAGCTCGGGTTCACGGGTGGCGAGGACGGGCTGCAGGGCATCCCCCGCGGGCGACTCGCCGGCATTGTCGACCTCTCGCAGGACATCAATCTTTACTTCGTCGTGCTGGCGATCTGCGCGGCTGGATTCTGGGTGGTCTACCGCGCCATCCACTCGCCGTTCGGGCAGGTGCTGAAGGCGATCCGCGAGAACGAGCCGCGGGCGATCTCGCTGGGCTACGACGTCGACCGCGTCAAGTTGCTGGCGTTCACGCTGTCGGCGGGGCTGGCAGGCCTTGCCGGCGCCACGAAGTGCCTCGTCCTGCAGCTTGCATCGCTCACGGACGTGCACTGGCACATGTCGGGCGAGGTCGTCCTCATGACCTTGCTGGGCGGGCTCGGCACCGTGTTCGGCCCGCTGGTCGGGGCGGCGCTGGTGGTTGTGCTGCAGAACGCCGCCGTGTTCGGTCGCTGGACGCTGGTGGCACAGGGCGTCATCTTCGTCGTCTGCGTTCTGGTGTTCCGCCGTGGCATCGTTGGCGAGATCACCGCGCTGCTGCGGCGGGTCACACGCTCGTCCAGGCCATAGGGAACCTCCGCTCAACTCCTCCGAGGAGCGCGTTTGTTGCGAAATGCGGATGATGGCCAGGCGGACGACGAAGGTCGTAGCCAGACCGCGCAGCGCGGAGCAGGGGCCCCCTTCTGGGAATGCGACCGCGGAGCGGGATGCGGGCGCCCATGGTGCGGTCTGTCCCGGCGCCCTCTACTGCCCGATCCCCCTGCGGGGGGCCCCCGGGCTGCCGTTCCGGGCGCCACTACGATGCCGAGGAGTCCAACGCCGCCACCCCCGCATTTCCCGCAAACCCTGAAGGGACGGGGCCGTCCGGGCGCCTGGCATTGTCGCTCGGCTGGCCGATGCGACCCGGCCGCGGCGTGCGCAGCATTGGAGCGGGCCGGGGCGCGGAAGGCTGCGTTGAAACGATGTTGATCGGGTCGCTTGCGGATGCTCCCGCACTCGGCCTGCGGCTACCGAGTCGCAGCCGCCCCGATATCGGCTGCACCTCGCTCCGCGCCATGTATCCCGGAAAGCCACCGTCGCACCCGCGTGAGAGTTAAGCGGAGGTTCCCTTGTGGCTGCGGCCGGATTCGGGCTTGACGGGGCCGGGGTTCACTGGGAGCATTCCGCCACCGCTGAACCGGGCCTCGACGCATCATGCGCTTCCGCTTTCCCGTCATCATCATTGACGAGGACTTCCGCTCCGAGAACGCGAGCGGACTCTCCATCCGCACGGTCGCGAAGGCGATCGAGGAGGAGGGCTGGGAGGTGCTCGGCGTTACCAGCTTCGGCGACCTCTCGAGCTTCGCGCAGCAGCAAAGCCGTGCGTCGGCGTTCATCCTGTCGATTGACGACGAGGAGTTCAGCTCGCCCGAGCAGGCCGACAAGGCGGTCGCCGACCTGCGCGCCTTCGTGGAAGAGATCCGCTGGCGCAACGCCGACATTCCGATCTTCCTCTACGGCGAGACGCGCACCTCGCGCCATATCCCGAACGACGTGCTGCGTGAGTTGCACGGCTTCATTCACATGTTCGAGGACACGCCGGAGTTCGTCGCCCGCTACATCGTGCGCGAGGCGCGGGTGTATCTGGACAGCCTCGCGCCGCCGTTCTTCCGCGCGCTCACGCACTACGCGCAGGACGGATCCTACTCGTGGCACTGCCCTGGACACTCCGGTGGCGTCGCGTTCCTGAAGAGTCCGGTCGGGCAGATGTTCCACCAGTTTTTCGGCGAGAATATGCTGCGGGCGGATGTCTGCAACTCGGTCGACGAACTCGGACAGCTCCTCGACCACACGGGGCCGGTGGCGGCGAGTGAACGCAATGCAGCGCGCATTTTCGGTTGTGATCACCTGTTCTTCGTCACCAACGGCACGTCGACCTCGAACAAGATCGTCTGGCACTCCACCGTCGCGCCCGGCGATGTCGTGGTGGTCGACCGCAACTGCCACAAGTCGGTGCTGCACGCGATTATCATGACCGGCGCGGTGCCCGTTTTCCTGATGCCGACCCGCAACCACTTCGGCATCATCGGCCCGATCCCGCTCGACGAATTCAAGCCGGAGAACATCGAGCGCAAGATCAGGGCGAACCCCCTCGCGCATGGCATCACGGGTCAGCCGCGCATCCTCACCATCACCCAGAGCACCTACGACGGCGTCGTCTACAACGTCGAAACCATCAAGTCCATGCTCGACGGCTACATCGACACGTTGCACTTCGACGAGGCGTGGCTGCCGCATGCGGCGTTCTACGGGTTCTACGCCGGCATGCACGCGATCGGCCGCGAGCGCCCGCCGTGCAAGGAATCGATGGTGTTCTCCACGCAGTCCACGCACAAGCTTCTGGCGGGCCTGTCGCAGGCCTCGCAGATCCTGGTGCAGGACTCCGAGAGGCGGCATCTCGACCGCGATGTCTTCAACGAGGCCTACCTCATGCACACCTCCACCAGCCCGCAGTACGCGATCATCGCCTCGTGCGACGTGGCGGCGGCGATGATGGAGCCGCCCGGGGGCACCGCGCTGGTGGAAGAGTCGATCCAGGAGGCCCTCGATTTCCGGCGCGCCATGCGCAAGGTGGATGCGGAGTTCGGCGCGGACTGGTGGTTCAAGGTGTGGGGACCGGAGCACCTCGCCGAGGAGGGCATCGGCGAGCGCGAGGACTGGATGCTGCGCGCGGGCGAGCGCTGGCACGGCTTCGGCGACCTCGCGCCCGGCTTCAACATGCTCGATCCGATCAAGGCCACCGTGATCAACCCAGGCCTCGATGTCGACGGCGACTTTGCCGAGACCGGCATCCCGGCGGCGATCGTCACCAAGTATCTCGCCGAGCACGGCATCATCGTCGAGAAGACCGGGCTCTACTCGTTCTTCATCATGTTCACCATCGGCATCACCAAGGGCCGCTGGAACACGCTGGTGACCGAGCTGCAGCAGTTCAAGGACGACTACGACCAGAACCAGCCCCTGTGGCGCGTGCTGCCCGAATTCATCGCCGCCCACCCCGGCTATGAGAAGATCGGGCTCAGAGATCTTTGCGACCGGATCCACGGCCTGTACCGCGCGAACGACATCGCCCGGCTCACCACCGAGATGTACCTCTCCGACATGGAGCCGGCAATGAAGCCGGCGGACGCCTTCGCGCGCATGGCCCACCGCGAGATCGACCGCGTGCCGATCGACGACCTCGAGGGGCGCATCACCAGCGTGCTGCTGACTCCGTACCCGCCTGGCATCCCGCTGCTGATTCCCGGCGAGCGATTCAACCGGACGATCGTCAACTACCTCAAGTTCGCACGCGAGTTCAACGCGCGCTACCCCGGCTTCGAGACAGACATCCACGGGCTGGTCGACGAGCCGGACGCCGCCGGCACGATGCGCTACTACGTCGACTGCGTGCGGGACAACTGACGGCGTTTGCCAAGAGGGCGAGCGATGACCGATCTGAAGGGAAGGGCGGCAGTCGTCACCGGTTCCACGAGTGGCATCGGGCTTGGCATTGCGCGAGCGCTGGCGGGTGCGGGCGCGCATGTCGTGCTGAACGGCTCGCGTGCACCCAACCCCGAGATCCATGCGCTGCGGGAGGAGATCGAGCGCAGCTTCGGTGTCCGTGCCGTGTATTGCAGCGCCGATCTCTCCGATCCGGCACACGTGCGAGAACTCATCGCCGTGGCGGAGCGCGAATTCGGTGCCATCGATATTCTGGTGAACAACGCCGGCATGCAGCACGTGGCGGCGGTGGATGAGTTCCCCGACGACAAGTGGGAGAAGCTCATCGCACTAAATCTTTCCTCGGCGTTCTACGCCATTAAGGCGGTGCTGCCGGGGATGAAGCAGCGCAACTGGGGGCGCATCATCAACATTGCCTCGGCCCACGCGCTGGTGGCGTCACCTTTCAAGTCTGCGTACGTCGCGTCGAAGCACGGGCTGCTGGGCTTCACCAAGGCGGTCGCGCTCGAGACCGCCGAGACCGGCATCACCTGCAACGCGATCTGTCCCGGCTACGTGCGCACGCCGCTGGTGGAAGGGCAGATCGAGGATCAGGCGAAAGTCCACAAGCTCTCGCACGAGCAGGTCATCCGCGACGTGATCCTGGCCGCGCAGCCAAGCAAGCGCTTCGTGGAGCCGGAAGAGCTCGGCGCGCTCGCGGCGCTCCTCTGCAGCGACGCCGGTAGGTCCATCACCGGCGCTGCACTTCCCGTCGATGGGGGCTGGACGGCGCGGTAGGGACCAGGGCGACGAACGTCGCGTTGCCCACGCGGAACAGAACTCGCGGAGACAGGGCCGCCGCCTTGCGTTGGCGGCCCGGAAGCCCTGCCTCATCCCCTCGTTACGTGCTCGATCACTACCGGCACCGGCCTGCAAACGGTGTTGCACACCGGTGAGTGCGCCTGCGCAAACTGCAGTAACTCGTCGAGTGCCTAATCGCTGCAGTCAGCCGCGATGTCCATCCTGATCTCGATCTTCCAATAGCCCGGCGGCACAGCGTCATCAAGGGCGAGCAATCCCTGCAGGTCGATGTCGCCCACTAACTCGGTCGAGAGCGACCGGATCTCGATCCCGCTCGCTGCCGCGTGCAGCGGTTCGGCGCTGTACGGCATGGGCGACGTGCTGATGGCAGCCGTGAGTCTCTGGCAGACGCTAGTGTGCTCGACGAAGGGCGACCCGCCGTTTCGGGCGTGTATCCCGTCGATTCCCGCACCCCTGGATCGGACCAGACGATCATCTTGCTGGCCGCGATCACGACTCTTCACCCGATGGATTACGTGCCGCGCCTCGACGAAGGCGCCTGCATCTACTCGGCGGATCCGCAGCGCTGATGCTCGCGGTAACCGGGCATCTGTTACCCAGATGGACGAGATCCCACGTGAGACTGCCCGACGCAATGCGCATCTGCCAAGGAGTGCGTGCTGAAATCTGCACGACGCTGGTCAGTTGCCCTCCGCAACGCTGGTGCTGCCGCGGCGCACTCGGATGTGGCGGCGAAGCCCTTCGAGGCGTGGCTGCGTGCGAATTTTCGCGAACGCAATGGGTCGTCGCGCGCGGTCACGCGTTCGCCGATTCCGGAGCGGTCGCTGAAGAGCCGCTTCAAGGCGGCGATCAAGTGTCACCTTGTCGACTACCTCCAGACATCTTCACCTATCGACTACGTTCGTCGCCTGCCGAGACACCTGCGCGATCGGCCGCACCGCCAGCAGATTCGAAGCCGGCTACGAGGACGCCTCGTTTTTCCGCCGGCTGTTCAGACGCCGCACTGGTTTCATCCCTGTTCATTACCGGCGGTGTTCCGGCACCTTGAGCACGCGGAACATCCGGCGACCGTGTATCCCCTCGTGTCCTCCTGAGCGACCTCCTCCTGGCATTCCACTCCCGCGGGCAGACAGCTCGCGAAGCTCCTCGGGCGTGCGACCTCGTCCGTCAGACCTCGCCCATCTGACCTACGTTGCGCGACAATACGTACCTCATCTGTATGTGTGCTAGCCACAGACTTCATCGCGCAACTGAACGGTTTTGACCTGCCGATCCGGAGGGGACGCATCATGCAATCCGTTCGTGTCCAGACACCCCTGCGCGGGCGCTGCGCCCATCTCGGCCGCGCGCTGCTCGCCGGCTTCCTGCTCGTGCATTCCGCGTCGTCTGCTCTCGCCGCAGGCTGCGGCGGCATGTCCGACCTCGCGCTGCGACGTCTGGGGGCAGTACAAGAAGGCCGCGCTCGCGGTCGGGTGCGCGTCGCCGACGCGCGATGTCGCACTCAAGTTTCTGACGTGCAACGCGACGAAGATCCAGACGGGTCTCGCCGAAGGCATGGTGGGCTGGTGGAATGCGACGGCGCAGAACCGCTGGGCCACCATCGGTGCGCGCAGCCTCGGTCCCGAGTGGCAGGAGGGGCAATTGATCGTCGGATCGGGCGTCGGTTCACGACACTTGCGCCCGCTTATTCGACCACGCGCATCCAGATCCACGACGCCGAAGGCGGGAAGACGAACGTCACCATCTGCGGCTTCGATGAATCCGGCCGGACCGTCATCCAGAAGGAACGTGGAGGTCGATCCGGACCAGAAGAAAAACTGGAGCTTCGATGTCTCCAACGCCGCCGGCAACGTGCTGGTCGTGAAGCTGGACGCGAAGTCCGCCAACCGCTTCCAGTACAGTATCCGCACCGACACGGATCCGATCGAGTGGAACTATCCGGCCACGGGTTTCGCGGACCTGCACGTGCACCAGGCGGCGGAGCTCGGAACCGCCGGTCTCTCCTACTGGGGCAGCCACACGGGCCCGGCGAAGGACGCCCTGCAGGCGTGTCGCAAGGTGAACGTCCGCGACGACGTGCTGCGCGTGTTCACGGGCAAGGAATCCGAAGGTCTGCACGCGCTGCCGTTCGACTACCAGAACAAGACCCTCGGCAATTACCGGCACGGCAACGGTCAGCCCGACTTCACCTCCTGGCCGCACTTCACCGACATCGGCCACCAGCAGGTGCATGCCGACTGGCTCAAGCAGGCGCATGAAGGGGGGCCTCAACCTGATCGTGGTCTCGGCCGTGAACAACGAGCCGCAGTGTCGCCTGCTGCGCCTCATCTATCCGCAGCGCAACCCCACCCGCTCGTGCGAGGACATGGACAACGTCCGCCGCCAGATCGAAGCCTTCGTCGAGTTCGACGCAAGCACGACTGGTACGAGATCGCCGTGCACCCGTGGCACGCGCGCAAGATCATCCACGAGGGCAAGCTCGCGGTCGTCGTTTCGCTAGAATCGAGCAATCTCTTTCCGCGGTCCGAAGGCGATTTTCACGAAGCAACTGAACGACCTGTACGGCATGGGCGTGCGCACGCTGCAGCCCGTGCACGAGACCGACAGCCGCTTCGCCGGCGCTGCACCGCATCGCGACGCCTTCGAGATCATGCAAGCCGTCAAATGGCCCGGCAAGCTCGCCGGCGAGATCATCAACGGTCGCCTCGGCGCTTTCAATCGCACCTGCGACGGAAGAACTGCGTCGGGATGGGCCCCGACGGCGCGCGGCTGACCGACGCCATGGTGGCGCCGGACGCATGCTGATCGACGCCGCTCACATGTCGGAGCGCGCCTTCAAGGATTACCACGACTACCTCATGGAGAAGTTCCGCGGCTACCCGATCTACAACTCGCACGCCCGCTTCAGGCGCCTGCTGGATGCCGAGGACAAGGACATCCTCGAGGAATTCGTGATCACCGACGAGCAGATCGAGATGTACAAGCAGCTCGGCGGCATGGTCGGACTGCGCACCGGCTTCGAGCACATCTGCGACGCGCCCGACCGCTCGCGGCCGGATCAGACCTCCATCAACTGCAAGGGCAGGCCGGGCGACGGCGATCCGAGTCCGGCGGTCGCGAACAGCTGTCCGGCTCGTCGCGCTCGATCGCGCAGATGGTCGACTACGCCGATCAGAAGGGCCTCGCCGTCGCCATCGGCAGCGACCTCAACGGCAACACCTACCAGGCCAGCCCGCGCTTCGGTCTCGAGGCGTGTTATGCCAACCGGGTGCTCAACAAGGGCTACGTCGAGCAGCAGGGCGAACTGCCGAAGGAGTGAGCCGCGGCTACGGCGAGGGCGGCCTCGCCCATGTCGGACTCCTGCCCGATTTCGTAGCCGACCTGAGAGCGCTGAACACGCCGGGAGTCGCCCGCGTCGACAACTCGGCCGAGGCGTTCATCCAGATGTGGGAGCGCGCCTACGACGTCAAGGTGGCCGACTGTCACCAACGAGACGGCGTGCCGGGACGACGGCGACTGCGTCGAACGGCTGGTACTGCTCGACCGGGCTCGACGGGGCTCGAGCCGAACAAGTGCAAGGCCAAACTGGAAGACGGGCAGCGCTGCCTGTCCGAGCGTCAGTGCAGCTCCGGCGCGTGCGATGCGAGCATCTGCTTCACGCCGGCCTCGGTCGGCATCGACGGCAGATGCCTAGGTCAACGCGCAGTGCCGAACCGGCCGCTGCAGCTCGCTCGATGGCATCACCGCCGGAAAATGCGTCTGCATGGAGGACTCCGACTGCGCGTCGGGCTACTGCAACGTCGGCATCGACGTCGGCAGTTGCCGATATCGGGAAGAACGCCTGCAAGCCGAAGCTCGCCAACGGCGCGCTCTGCACCAAGGATCACCAGTGCAGCGCGGGACGCTGCAAGACCGGATTCTGCTCGGCCGAAGCGTCGGTCGCGATGGGGGAGACTGCCGCTTCGACGACGAGTGCCGAACCGGTCAGTGCACCGCGCCGATCGGAGGTGCGACCAAGGGCAAGTGCGTGTGCAACGAGGACCGACACTGCGGTGAAGGCCGCTACTGCAACGAAGGTGTTGCGGGCATCGGAACGAACGTCTGCAAGGACAAGCTCGCCAAGGGCAAGGCGTGCACCAAGGACCACCAGTGCAAGTCCGATCGATGCTTCATCACGTGCAAATGAGCCCGCGGCTCGTTCGTCGTGCCGCTGCAGCGGCGATCGCCGAGGATCGCGGCGCTGACTGCGACGGCCGGCTTCTCTCGGCGGCGGTGAAACAGGGAGGCAGGCCTAGACGTCGTACGCCAAGTCCGTGGAGTGCGCGAGGACGACAGGAGGAGTGCTGCCGCGCTAGCGCTCTCGTCCCGTCACGCTGGCCCGCCTCGCCTCGCTGCGACGACGCTCGATATTGCACTGCACAAACGGCTCCGGTCTCGGTAGAATTTCGGGCTGATCATTCTGCCTTCCGGAGCCCGGACCGATGGACTGTCCCATTCCCCTCGGCACCAAGAGCATCATCGATGGCCAGGAGCGCGTCCATTACTACGGCTACTGGGTCAAGACCTATCCCGTTCCCGCCGACACGCTGTATGCCAAGAAGGAGCTGATCGCCGCGCTCACGCGCCGACTCTTCAATCACACCGAGCACGGATTGAACGTGCCGGGTACGCGCCTCGACGAAGCGCGTCGCGCCTACTGCGAGGAAACCGATCCGCAGCGCCGCCGCGTCAAGGGCGCGATGCTGGCGGGCGCCCTGTTCAACCGCGCCACGGGCATCTTCACCCAGCTGGTGGAGATCCAGGCGCTCGGCGTCGAGATCCTGCCCGACAATGCGCTCATGCAGCAGTGCGGCGAACATCTGCAGGAAGCGCTGGAGCTCGGCAAGCTGGTCGCTGCACCGTAGCGGCGAGGAAGGCATCGACGAGCTGTGGGGCGAGCCCTTCAAGGCGTTCCTGCTGCCCCTCGAGAATTTCTACGAGAGCCGCTACATCAAGATCGCGCAGACGATGCGGGACATCGACGGTATCGCGGATACGCTGATCACGACATTCGCCGGCCTCACGGCCTTCCCCGGCATCGAGAGAGCATCGCCGAGTTCGCGCGGGCGGCCAAAGGTCAAGAGCGAGACCCTGCGCACCGATCCGGACATCTTCGACGTCTGGACGACGTTCGTCGTGTCCGCCGAGCACCTGTGCCGCCTTCGAGCCGCGGCTTGCCGCCGATGCGCCGCCGCGTGCGCAGCAGGAAGTCGCCGACGCCACGCGCGCTGATCGGGCGGGGCGGGATCTCATCACCTACATCACGCGCGCCCGGGTGCCCATGCCGAAGAGCACGCGTGAGTTCATCGAACGCTGCGAGCGCTTTCGCGGCGCTTGTACCGCGCTGCTGCCGGGCGCACGGAATGTCGCGTGAGCTCGATGCGGCGCCTGCTGCAAAACCCGGCTATGCCCACCGCCGCACCGGCAACGACATTTCTGGTGATCGAGGCAGCAACGGCGACAGATCCGCGGATTGATTCGCCACACACGCGGCCGCTCCATTTGCTTCTTTCCGACTGCCCCCATCGCGCGAAGCGTTGGCCTATTTGAGGCGAGGCCCACGCGGGCTGCCCTTGATTCCCCGGGCGCTTGTATGATGACGCCTCTTTGCTGTTCCGCGCTGGGGAGGTCTTCACATGTTGTATGAAATGATGCCCGTTGCGGATTACCTGATCCGCATGCGGGACGGCACGATCAAGCAGGTGAACCCGTTCACCGGCACCGAGGTCTGGACGGTGCCGGGGCGCGGCCACCGACCGCTCGGGGACGATACCAAGGCGGGTGCCAAGCTCGATCCTGCCAAGGACGGCACGTACTGCGCG
>CAVRDD010000036.1:0-107593 GCA_963719715.1 uncultured beta proteobacterium | reverse complement strand
CTGGAGCGCGTCCACTGCTCTCTCCCACAGAGTCGTTCGCTCGAACACGAAGTCTGCCCGCGCCGGTGGCGGCTCCGCCGCGAGGAAGTCGCGCAGCGCCGCTAGCATCGCTATCGCGTCCTCGCGTTTCTGGTTGACGCGTCCCGCAGGCAACCAGCGTTCGAGGGCAGCAAGCTCAGTTGGGGGCAGATTCGCGGCACGCCCCTGGCAGAGCAATTCTGCGTAGCCGCGATGGGGAAAGAAAGCGGCCTTGGCCAGGCGATGAGGCGCACCCGCGTCCCGTCGCTGATCACGTTCGCGCTCACCGCGTCGGCCAGGGTGCGGCGGATGTTCACCAGTGCCTCGGACGCAGCAACATATCCGCTCTCCGCGGGGCCGTGGACGACGCAAACTTCGTCGTCATCTTCCAAGGCGTCGTCACCCGCCGCGCCGAACACGCCCGCGCGATATGCTTCGAAGATGCGGCCGACGCCGCGCATCCCGAAGGGTGCCAACTCCGCTGCCCGCAGGGCGCCCATGCTCGACGCCCCGAACACGTGAACTCCCTCCCGCATCGACCATAGGATTTCCTTGTGCCAGACTGAACCCGACCACTGAAAGTAGCCGTCGATGAGGCCGATCGCCTGCGGTTTCAGCAACGCGACGGCGCGGTACACGTCACCGTGTTTCGCGGGTGGAAAATACGTTGCATCGAACACGTTTCGCGCATCGGCCACGGCGAGCGTCGGTCCGACAAAAACGCAAGCTGTCATGCTCTGCTCCGGATGGCGTGGCGAGCCCGTTGCCCGGGTGTGTAGTCGCCCCCGGCGTCCTCCATCGCGCCTTCGAGGCCGGGCACCACCACGCGCACGACAGGGATACCGATAGCTTCCTTCGCGAGGTCCACCGAGATCACCTGCCTGATGCCGACGCTGCGCAGGCGCGCGAGCAGCCATCGCAAGTCGCCTTCGAGTGTTGGCGAATCGAAGTTCGGCACATGGGCGAAGGTGCGTCCAGGATGCACGGCGGACATCAGGGTCTGGCAGAAGGCATGACGCCGTCGCCGATGGCCGGTCTCCCAGGCATGCATGGGATAGTCGTCTCTCGCACCGGAGATATAGGTGTTTCGCGCCTGCGCCGCCTCGGTGAGCGCGCGAAGCAGCGCGACACTGCGCGCCGGATGACATCCGGCACCGAACTCGGGATCTGCGTACTCGCCGTCCTGTTCCATCACGAGGCAGACGAAGCTCGCAATGCCGACGTCGGTCGTGGTCTCCCAGATGCTGCACCGCAAGATTCGCAGCGGCGAATTGCGCCAGCAGAAACTGCCCGTCGGCGTCGTCGATGGTCTCTGGATCGAGCAGACGCTGGCTGCGTGCGCGCGCGGTTTGCAGTCTCCAGAGCGTCGTTGCGTCGCGCTCGACCACCTCGCACAGGCCGTGGACGATCGCTTCCACGGGATGATTTCCGGAAGCGAGGCCGTTCGTATTGGCCTGAAAACATCCGCTCCCGGGCGGCAGTGGCAGTGTGTAGTTGGTGCTGACGAGCTCGAAGGGGAGCCAAATCGCGCTGTTGCCCAGCAAGTCGGTCCCCTCGATCCAGAGCAGGGCGAGCTCGGGCGAAGAATCGGCTGCCGGCCGCCATAGGTAGTTGCGTCACGTCCACCACGGCGTGTTCGCGTCGCATTTCGGCAAGGCTTGCGAGCTTCAGCGGCTTCACGATGTGCTCGCCGTGCCAGCCTTCGACGGCTTCCATCACGGCGGACGCTCTTGCTGCATCGAGGCTGAGGCCCTTGCCTTGTGAAACCGAGACTGACCGCGCATTCGGCCGGCAGGCCGTGACCACTGGTATTCCTGTGCGATCGAGGCCGGTGACGTTCGCGATGCGCGTGATGCCCATCGACGGCAGCAGTGGCCGCAGGCGCGCGAGCGTTTCCTCCGGTGCATGGCTGCGGTGCGTGCCGAGCAGGTAGCGCTTGGCGGTCTCCGCGCCCGAACCGGAGACTGTTCTCGCGGACGGTGGTATCGCGTGCATGGCACCCGCCACAGCTGCTGCGGGTCGCGAAAAGTCGCTCATGCGCATCCTTCGAGAAGGGTTCGCGCCTCGATCAGGTCAGGCGTGTCGAAGCCTTGCGTGAACGCCCGGTAAACCGGGCCAAGGGTCGAGACGGCCAGGGCCGGCTCGTCGGCGGCACAGTGCAGCCGCGCAAGGCTAGCCGCGGCACGCAGCTCAAGCGATCGCGCGCCATGGGTGCGGGCACATGCGATCGCCTCGCGAAAGCAGCTCGCGCTGCCGGAACGATCCTGGCCAAGGGCGAGCAGCAATTCTCCGCGGCGACGATGCAGTTCGGCGTTCCAGTAGACGATGCCGCCGCGCTCGGCGTGGGCGAAACCTTCCGCCACGGCACTCAATCCTTCCTCGTAGCGGCGGGCCAGGCCGTATGCTTCGGCAAGCATTTCGTAGTAGAGGGGAAAGTCTTCGGGCGTTCCCGCGCCTTGCTCGGATGCCAGCGCTTCCCGCATCTGGTCGAGACCGTCCGCCAGATCGCCGCCCAGCATCCGCGCCCAGCCTCGAAAAAACGCTCCCTTGGCGAGGTGGTCGCGCAGGTTCTGGGTCGTCGCGTATGTCAGTAGTATGTCTGACCAGCGCGATACCTCAGGCGTGTCGCGCCGGAACTTGTGCAGCACCAGCGCATAGTCCAGCGCGTGTACGCGGCTGCCGACGTGCGATAACTCTTCGGCCCAGGCGATGGCGGAGCGCACCTCGCCGACGGCCTCGTCCACCCGACCCACCAGCCAGAACGCGAGCGCACGCTCACCCAGCGCACACACTTTTGCGTCGTGCCCGCCGTAGATGCCCGCGTGGGCATGATGCTGTTGCGGATCATAAGCCTGCAGGCCCGCATCGACATGGCGGCAACACTCCTCGTGCGCGCCCAGCATGTACAGGGTGGCCCACTGACCGTGGTGCGCCTGCAGCAGCGATGCATGATCCCCCAGATCCTCGGCGAGACGAAGCAACGCGTTCGCTCGCTCGCGCCCGGAACGATGATCCATCGAAACGCGCCACCAGCCCCAATGCGCGGCAAAGTGAAGCGCGGATTTCGGCAGCTCCTGGCACAGGTCCAGGGCACGTCCGTAGAGGCGGGCGACTTCCACGTTGCCTGCGCCCTCTGCCACGATCAGCGCGGGACCGAGCGCAAGCAGCAGTTCGAGTTCGCGCTGAGTACGCTCGGCCACGTCGCCGATCGCGGCGATCATCTCAATGCCCCTGCGCAGGTGCCCGATGGCTTCGACATACTCCGAGCGCGCGCTGGCACGCTTCCCCGCCGCCAGCCAGCGCACAACGGCGAAGCTGGCGTTGCCAGCCGACGTCCAGTGATGCGCAACCAGTTCCGGCGCGCCTTCCGCAATCTGCGCGAAGCGCTGTTCCAGCGCGCCCGCGATACGGGCGTGCAACTCGCGCCGCCGGTCACGCAGCAACGTCTGATAGGCCGCGTCCTGCACGAGCGCGTGCTTGAAGGCGTATCTCTCCCCGACGGCCGATGGCTCTGCGTATACGAGCCCCGCCTGTTGCAGCGCGCGCAGCCCAAGGCGCAGCGAATCCTGCGAAAGGGGGGCGACCGTCTCCAGCAGGGAGTAATCGAATTCACGGCCGATGGCACTTGCCAGCTGTGCCACGGATTTCGCCGGACCCAACTGGTCGAGGCGCGCCAGGAGAGAGTCGCGCAAGGTCGCGGGGATCGACAAGTCCGGCGCTCTCGGCGCAGCATTGCGGCCGCCCGCATCGGCGTCCGCCGACATCGCACCGAGCACTGCGCGTGTCATCTCTTCGAGATAGAGAGGAATGCCGTCGGTCTTCTCGACCAGTTTCTCGATGAGCGCCCTGGACATGCGCCCCTCACCGGCAACCTGCTCGACCAGACCGTAGGCGGACGTGGGCGGCAGCCGCTCGAGTTCGCGTCGCGAGACATGGGCGCCGTTCCATGGCGGTGTGGAATCGGCACGAAAAGTGAGGACGAGCAGGACCGGCATGGCCGCGACCTGTGTATGCAGCTGCGAAAGTAGCTCCAGCGTCGTGGGATCGGCCCAGTGCACATCCTCGAACACTATGAGTACGGGGCCTGCAGACGCGCGCGGCTGCATCAGGCGGAAGAGCAATTCGAACGTCAGCTTCTTCCGCAGCGGCGCGCTCATTTCCGTCAGGGTTCCCTGATCGACGCCCTCGACCGAAAGCAGCGCGGCGAGCAGGGGAAGGCCCTGGCAGTCGCCAGTCATGGCGGTGAGCCAGGTGGCGAGCTTGCTGACCCGGCATGCCTCCGGGTCCTCGGGAGAAATGGCGGTGGCGTACTCAAGATGCTGAATGAGCGGATGCAAAGCGCGGTTGACGAACTGCTGGGAGCATTGATACTGAAGGCAAGGGCCAGAATCGAATTCGATGCGCGCGCGCAGTGCTTCCACGAGACGCGACTTGCCGATACCGGCTTCACCTCCGAGCAAGGCAACGCGGCCGCGACCCTGGCCGGCGCTTCGCCACAGATCCATGAGCCAGGCGAGTTCGTCGTCGCGGCCGACCAGGGGTGTCAGCTGTGCCAGCCTTGCCGCCCGGAAGCGGCTGTCGCCCGCTCGTACCGCCTTGACTTGCCAGACCGGGACAGGTTTTTCGAAACCCTTGAGCGCGCGGCATCCGAGATCGTCGAAGA
Organism: uncultured beta proteobacterium; assembly: GCA_963719715.1. Lineage (GTDB taxonomy): Bacteria > Pseudomonadota > Gammaproteobacteria > Burkholderiales > JAEUMW01 > JAEUMW01. Next base: position 102,912 of record CAVRDD010000036.1, on the reverse strand, counting down.
CGAAATGCTCGCCCACCAGATTACGGGTGCTCGGCGCAATGACGACGGTGTTCGGCGCGGCGAGTGCCTGCAGTCGGGCCGCAAGATTCGGTGCCTCGCCCAGCACCGCTTCTTCCTCTGCTGCCCCTTCGCCGATCAAGTCGCCGATTACGACGAGACCGGTCGCAATCCCCACGCGGATGGCGAGCGGTGTGCCTCCTCCAATCGGGCTGCCCAGCGCAGCCATGGCTTCGACCATGCCGAGACCGGCGCGCACGGCACGCTCGGCGGCGTCTTCATGGGCCTGCGGAAATCCGAACAGAACCAGCATGCCGTCGCCCATGTAGCGCGAGATCGTTCCTTCGAATCGACCAATGACGGTGCTGCAGGCAAGCTGGAAGGAATGGATGACGTCGCGGAACTCCTCGAGTTCCAACTGATTGGCGAGCGCGGTCGAGCCGACCAGATCGCAGAAGAGAACGGTGACCTGTCGTCGCTCCGGCTCGGAATGGCGAACCGGAGCGATCTTTGGAATCGCAGTATTGCCCTGCAGCGAACCGCCGCAGCCGCCGCAGAAGCGAAAGCCGGCAGGGTTCTCGAATCCGCAGGCTGGGCAAGCGGCGATCTCGGGCGGAAAGGATCGACGCCTCGTGTTTTCGCTCAAGACGACCTCTCCCATCCAACGGTAACCGCCTATCGTGACACGGTTCGGAACCAGCCCGTTGGAATGCCATAAGCAGAAGCGCGCTACTTGCGCGCTGTCCCGCTCGAAATCTACTCCGAACGGAAATGGCTGGCCAGTGCGTCGGGGCGATGCGGCCAGGTCCGGGGCTCCCCCTTCACGGGCATCGGATGTCGTTGAGCGTTCGCCACACACAATGAAGCAGCAGACTGACGAGGGCGGCGCAATCGCGCTCACCACGCCGGTGGCAAGGGCTTCTTGATGAGAATTTGGCGATCCCGAACCTCGACGTAGCCGCCCTGTGTCAGATCCTTCAGGAGGCGTGTCACCATCTCGCGCGAGCTGCCGACGCGCTCGGCGATCTCCTGGTGCGTCAACCTCTCGGCGACCACCCGCTGACCGTCCTGTTCCACGGCAAGCTCGTTCAGCAGCCGCGTCACGCGACCGTACACGTCGAGCAGCGCGAGGCTCTTCACGCTCGCGGTCGCGCGCCGCGCGCGCCGTATGACCTTGGCCAGGATCTCGAAGGCCGTGTCCGGGTTGCTTGCGATGTGCTCGCGCAGCGCCTCGCGCGTGATGACGGAGCAGGTCGTCGGTTCGAGGGTGATCACGGAAGCCGAGCGCGGACCGCCGTCGAGCGCCATCTCGCCCACGAATTCGCCCGGACCATGGATGTCGAGCACGATCTCGCGCTGGTCCTCGCCGGTGGCGTAGATCTTTACCCGGCCGGAGAGAATGACGTAGAGGGTGTCGCCGTGGTCCCCTTCCTGGAGGATGACCACACCCTTGCGGAAGTTCTGGATGCGGCCGAGCCGCACGAGTTCGTCGTGGGCGTGAAGCACGGACGGCGCGCCGTCGGTGACGGCAGACGCCTTGTCATGAATGGGAACGATATTCGCCGGCTCCGGACGCGCAGAATTCCACGTGCCACCGCGGACGCAGGACGCTCGCGCGGGTGGCGGCGATGACGAGCGTTCCATGCGCAGTGTAAGACGGCTGCTGCAGCCATACAACACAACACGCGTCGCCGCTTCATGTCCTTGCCTGCCGCGGTTTGAGCGCAGACGGGTCTGAGGGTTGCCCGTCTCGCTAACGCCTGCGGCCGATCCGCACCGAGCCCGAGCCGCGCCCCTTTCAGCGCTGCCTGTGTACGCGTGCCGACGTCCAGCGCGCGCAGGATCGCGGACACGTGACATTTCACCGTGCCCTCGGCCAGATCGAGCTCGCGGCAGATCAGTTTGTTGGGCTTGCCCTGCACGATCAGGCGCAGCACGTCCATCTGACGTTGCGTGAGCCCCAGGCTTCGCGCCGTCGGCGGGCGATTCGCGGCAACCGGCTCGATGCCATCGAAGGCGTTCTCGCGTATCGCTGGCATGATCGCTCCGTTCGCGGGCGTGAGCGACGGATGCGGGTGGATCACGCGATGAGACCAGGGACCTTCGGTGCGCTCCATTTCGCGCAGGCCGATGGCGCGCAGCGTTTCGTCGGAGTGCTCGGAGAGGAAAAGCACCACGACCGGGCTCGAGGGATAGCGCTCGCGCAGGGCTTCGGCCAGGGAAACCCGTTCGCCGCTATGCGTCATATCGACGACGGCGTCAAGCTGCGTGCCCGGACGTCTCACCTCTGCATGTGTGCGCGGCGCCACGGTCCGCGTTGCGTCCAAGGTCGACGAGGACGCAACGCCGAGCAGCGCTTCAATCTCGGGCGCGGCGAGTTTGGTCGAGATGGCATTCATGCGAAGTACCTCCGGAGCTTCTGGTCGACCCCACCGGTCGGCCTGGAATGAAGCGTACGGGAGGGCGCCGGGCGCGTGCCGTGAATAGTTCCGCCGGTTTTTGTGAAAATTACCAACTCGGATAGAGTGCGGCCGCCGCGGCGTGCGCAGGCGCGGCGAAACAGTTGCGGGCGGATGTGCCACGTCGGCGCGAGGCCGCACCGTGCTCTCGTGGTTGCGACCGCTGTCAGGGTGATGAGGCCGACATTGTCCGCGGGTTCGACGAGTTCCTCTCCTCCTCGTGTTCCGTTGCGCGATCGAGCCCAGTGTGCAGCGCGGGTTCGAACCACGTCAGCGTTTCGTGCAGGGCGACAACGGTTCCCACGATGATGAGACCGGGCGGCGCGACCGCGTTGTCCGCCGCGTGTGCCGGTAACGTCGCGAGCGTTCCAGTGATCACGCGCTGCTGCATCGTGGTGCCCTGCTCCACCACGGCTGCGGGCGTCGAATCCGCCAGGCCGTGGGCGATGAGCTGTCTACAGATCTCGGCCAGCGCCGCCAGTCCCATGTAGATCACGATCGTCTGCCGCGGCCTTGCCAGCGCCTGCCAGTCCAGGTTGACGCTGCCGTCCCTGAGGTGCCCGGTGACGAAGATGCAGGCCTGCGCGTGATCGCGGTGCGTGAGCGGGATGCCGGTGTAACAGGACACGCCGGAGGCGGCCGTCACCCCCGGCACCACCTCGAACGGGATACACGCCTGCGCCAGCGCTTCCAGTTCCTCGCCGCCGCGCCCGAAGATGAATGGATCACCGCCCTTGAGCCGCACCACCTGTTTGCCGCTTCGCGCCAGCCCCACCAGAAGGTGGTTGATGTCTGCCTGCGGCATGCTGTGGTTGGCGGCCTCCTTGCCGGCGTAGATGAGCTGTGTCCGGCGCGGCGACGAGCTCGAGGACCGCGCTGCCGACCAGATGGTCGTAGACGACCACATCGGCCTGCTGCAGCGCCTTCAGTGCCGCCACCGTCAGCAGGTCCGGATGTCCCGGCCCGGCACCGACGAGGTGCACCCTGCCGGGGCGCTTCAACTCGAGCGAGCGAGACTGTGTGATCCAAGGGGTTCTCCTTTCCGAGGCCGCCACTGTATCGATGACCGTGCCGGGAAAAACTTGATGCGCATCAAAGATAGGAAAGTTGGCCGCGGCGCATGCTTGCGGGCGCATCGTTCCGTCGCGGGACGAGGGGAAAAATGAAGAACACAAGTTTCAAAGCACTGTCCGGGATCGCTCTGCTCGCGCTTCAGCTCGCTATAAGCAACGCCTGTCGCGGATGAGCCAAAAAAAGACTTGCAGACCCCTCCCGGGGTGACGTCCGAGGAACTCAGGTACCAGGGAGCCGGCGGATCGCCCCTCGCCGGAGTGGATATGCATCAGGACGTCAATCCCAAGGCGCCGGCGATGACGAAGGCGGAATTCGATCAGGCGCGTCAGATCTACTTCGAGCGCTGCGCCGGCTGTCACGGTGTGCTGCGCAAGGGCGCCACCGGCAAGCCGCTGACACCCGACATCACGCTTGCCAAAGGTACGGACTACCTCAAGGTGTTCATCGCCTATGGCTCACCGGCCGGCATGCCGAACTGGCAGACCTCCGGCGAGATGACTGCCGAACAGGTCGACCTCATGGCGCGCTACGTTCAGCAAACGCCGCCGCAACCGCCCGAGTTCGGGATGAAGGAAATGGAGGCGACGTGGAAGGTCGTCGTCCCGGTCGCCGACCGGCCGAAGAAGAAGATGAACAAGTACAACATCGAGAATCTGATGTCGGTAACGCTGCGTGACGCCGGCGAAGTCGCGCTGATCGACGGCGACACGAAGGAGATCATCAAGATCCTCAAGACCGGTTACGCCGTACACATCTCGCGCATGTCGGCTTCCGGCCGCTACCTGTACGTAATCGGGCGCGACGGCAAGATCAACCTGATCGACCTGTGGATGGAGAGTCCCGATACCGTCGCCGAGATCAAGATCGGCCTCGAGGCACGTTCGGTCGAAACCTCGAAATACAAGGGATACGAGGACAAGTACGCGATCGCGGGCTCGTACTGGCCGCCGCAGTTCCTGATCATGGAGGGCGATTCGCTGAAACCGCTGAAGATTGTCTCCACTCGCGGCATGACCGTGGACCCGCAGGAATACCATCCCGAACCGCGCGTCGCGGCAATCGTCGCGTCACATTATCATCCCGAGTTCATCGTGAACTCCAAGGAAACCGGGAAGATCAACCTGGTCAACTATAAGGATCTCGACAATCTCAAGATCACCAGCATCGACTCCGCCCGTTTCCTGCACGACGGTGGCTTCGACTCGACGGGCCGCTACTTCCTGACTGCCGCAAACGCCTCGAACAAGATTGCGGTGGTCGACACCAAGGAAGACAAGCTCGCGGCGTTGATCGACGTCGGCAAGACCCCGCACCCGGGCCGCGGCGCCAACTTTGTCGATCCCAAATTCGGACCCGTGTGGGCGACGTCGCACCTGGGCGACGAATCGATTTCGCTGATCGGTACCGACCCTGAAAAACACAAGGGCAGTGCGTGGAAGGTGGTGCGGTCGCTGAAGGGGCAGGGTGGCGGATCGCTGTTCATCAAGACGCATCCGAAGTCGAAGAACCTGTGGGTGGACACCCCGCTCAACCCCGATGCCAAGATCAGCCAGTCGGTCGCCGTGTACGACATCAACAATCTGGACAAGGGTTTCGAAGTCCTGCCCATCGCCGAATGGGCGGGCTTGGGCGAAGGCTCCAAGCGTGTCGTGCAGCCTGAGTACAACAAGGCGGGCGACGAGGTGTGGTTCTCGGTGTGGAGCGCCAAGAATCAGCAGTCGGCGCTGGTAGTCGTCGACGACAAGACCCGGAAACTGAAGAAGGTCATCAAGGATCCGAAACTGATCACGCCCACCGGCAAGTTCAACGTTTACAACACACAACACGATGTCTACTAACATGAAGAGGGGGAGTTCCACATGAAGCTACTGCTACACGCTGCAATCGCGGCTTCGGCTGCCGTAGTCTTCGGCACGGAGGCCTTCGCTGCCATGGACGATGCGGCGGCAAACGCCGCGATGTCCAAGGCTGGCTGTACGGCCTGTCACTCGGTCGACAAGAAGCTGGTCGGACCGTCGTTCCAGGACATTGCGAAGAAGTACAAGGGCGACGCGAAGGCGGTTGCGATGCTGTCCGAGAAGGTGCGCAAGGGCGGTGCCGGCAACTGGGGACAGATTCCGATGCCGCCGAACCCGCGCCGAAAAGATCAGCGACGCGGACCTCAAAAGCGTCGTGGAGTGGATTCTCTCGAAATAGCGAGCCCACTTCTCTCGGTGTACTTCCATGCGCCGGGCACGGAACCGTGCCCGGCGATTTTTCTCGTTCGTGGAGCTGAAACCTTGAGTTGCATCAAGACGCCGCCACTGCTGGCGGCCGATGATGCGCTTTCCATGAGTAAAGCGGACGCTCCTTTCACCCTTCATGCGCGGCGCGTTGCCTGTGCTGCTCGCGCTCGCCGCCTGTGGCCAGTTCGCTTTCCAAGTGCACGCCGCGAGCGGCGTCGTCCCACCGGACGCGGAGCGCCGCAGCGAACTCGTACGGATGGTGCGGCAGGACTGCGGTTCGTGCCACGGCATGACGCTGAAGGGCGGCCTCGGACCGGCGCTTACGCCCGCCGCCCTGCAGTCGAGGCCGGCCGATTCGCTCGCCGCCACGATTCTTCACGGCCGGCCCGGCACCGCGATGCCGCCGTGGCAGGACTTCCGTCTCCGCCGCGAAGCCGCCTGGATCGTCGAACAACTGCAGCGTGGACTGCCCGATGCGCATTAGACGCGGCCTCGCTGGTCTCGTGCTGCTCATGCTTGCCGCCTGCGCCGGCCGCGAAGTCGCAACGCCGCCGAAGGCGAGGCCGGCGTGGTGATCGAGCGCGCAACCGGCAGCGTGCAGGTACTGGACCCCGCGCGGCGCGCGAGCGCGGTCGCATCACCGATCTCGGCGATCTCTCCCACGCCGCGGTCGTCTTTTCCAAGGACGCACGCTATGCCTATGTGTTCGGTCGCGACGGTGGGCTCAGCAAGATCGACCTGGATACGCGCACGACCGTGGCGCGCGCACCGTCCAGGCGGGCAACTCGATCGGCGGGGCCATCTCGCGCGACGGCAAGCTCGTCGCAGTGGCGAACTACGAGCCGGGCGGCGTCAAGATCTTCGACGCCGAGACGCTCACGCTGCTGTCCGAGATGCCTTCCACCTACGGCGACGGAGGGCAAGCGCGCGAAGGTGGTCGGCATCGCCGACGCGCCGGACGATCGCTTCGTCTTCAGCCTGTTCGAGGCGGGCGAGATCTGGATCGTCGACGCAGCCGATCCGCGGCAGCCGCAGGTCAGGAAGTTTCGAAACGTGGGCAAGGAGCCCTACGACGGGCTCATCACGACCGACGGTCGCTGGTACATCGCGGGGCTCTTCGGCGAGGACGGGCTCGTGCTGCTCGACATGCGCAACCCGGACGCCGGCGCCAGGCGTATCCTCGACGGCTACGGCCGCGGCAGCGGAGAAGCTGCCGGTCTACAAGATGCCGCACCTGCGCGGCTGGGCGATGGCGGGCGGCTACGCCTTCCTGCCGGCGATCGGCCGGCACGAGGTACTGGTGGTCGATACCGCGACCTGGAAGCAGGTCGCGGCCATTCCGGTCCACGGCCAGCCGGTATTCGTCATGGCGCGGCCGGACGGTCGCCAGGTGTGGGTGAATTTCGCGTTTCCGGGCAACGACAAGGTGCAGGTGATCGACGTGTCGACACTGCAGGTGATCGAATCGCTCACCCCGGGCAAGGCCGTGCTGCACATGGAGTTCACGACCACGGGCAACGAGGTGTGGATTTCGGCGCGCGACGACAATCGCGTCGTCGTCTACGACACGGCACGTTCAGCCGTCTCGCAGAGTTGCCGGCGGAAAGTCCGAGCGGGATCTTCTTCACTTGGCGCGCGCAGAAGATCGGCTTATGAGGCAACTCGAGTTCAGCCTGCTCAACAGCTTCCAGCGCGGTTTTCCGCTGGTGTCGGAGCCGTTCGGGGTGATCGCCAGGCGCCTTGGCACGACCGAAGAGCGAGGTGATGCGCGCGCTGCGCGAACTGCAGGCACGTGGCGCGGTGAGCCGGGTCGGCGCGGTGTTCGCGCCGAACCGGCTCGGTGCCGGCGCGCTCGCTGCAATCGCGGTTCCGCCAGAGCGGCTCGAGGAGGTCGCCGCGCGCGTCGAGCGCCCATCCCGGAGTGAACCACAACTACCAGCGCGAGCATCGCTTCAACCTCTGGTTCGTCGCCACGGCTGCGTCGCGGCGCGCGCTCGCGCGACCTGCTCGACCGCATCGAAGCCGGCACCGGTCTGCCCGTCATCCGGCTGCGGCTGCTCGAGGAGTTTCACATCGACCTCGGATTCGATCTCGGCGGTCGCGGCAAGATCGGAAGGCGGCGTCCACGCCGCGCACGCCGACATGGCCTGTCAGCTGCCCGCGCATCGGGCGTCGTCTGCTGGCCGCACTGCAGGACGGGCTCGAGATCATGCCGCGGCCCTTCGCAGCAGCTCGCGGCGCGCGCCGGGCTCACCGAAGCGATGGTGCTCGAACTGATCGAGGAGTGGATCGCCACCGGGCTCATCAAGCGCTTCGGCGTCGTCGTGCGTCACCGCGAGCTCGGCTACCAGGCCAATGCCATGTGCGTGTGGGACGTCCCGGACGAGGAGGTGCGACGCGGTCGGTGCGAAGCTCGCCCGGGAACCGCTCGTGACCCTCTGCTACCGGCGCACGCGGGCGCTGCCGGACTGGCCGTACAACCTCTTCTGCATGGTGCACGGCCGCCGCCGCGTCGACGTCGAGCGCGAGATCGAGGCGATCCGCGCGCGCGCTGCGGGCTCGCCGGCTATCCCTCGGCCGTGCTGTTCTCGCTGCGCTGCTTCAAGCAGCGCGGCGCGCGCTATCTCGAAGCCGAGAGGGAGCCGGAGCTGGCGCATGGCTAGGGCGCTGGACGCCGTCGACCGCCGCATCATCAATGCGCTGCAGGGCGGCTTCCCGCTCGTCGACGAGCCGTTTCGCGCCGTCGCGGCGGACCTCGGGCTCGACGAGGCGGAGCTCATCGCCCGCATCGAGCGCATGCTCGACGAAAGATCCTGACGCGCTTCGGCCCGATGTATCAGGTCGAGCGCATGGGGGGCGCGTTCGTGCTCGCCGCGCTGGCCGTACCCGAGGCCGACTTCGAGCGCGTCGCCGAACAGGTGAACGCGCTGCCGGAGGTGGCGCACAACTATCGCCGCGAGCATCGGCTCAACATGTGGTTCGTGCTCGCGACGGAGACGCACGCCGGGATCGACGCCGCCATCGCGCGCATCGAGCGCGAGACCGGGCTCCACGTCTTCGCGTTCCCGAAGGAGCGCGAGTACTTCGTCGAGATGAGGCTCGTGGCGTGAGAGGCGCGATGGACGAGGCAGATCGCAGGCTGATCGTCGCCACCCAGGCCGGGTTACCGCTCGTGCCGCGTCCTTATGCGAGCTCGCGCAGCGCCTCGGCACGAGCGAGGACGAGGTGCAGACGCGCCTGCAGCGCATGCTCGATCAGCGGCGTCGATCCGCCGCATCGGCGTCGTGCCGAACCACTACGCGATCGGTTACACGGCGAACGGCATGAGCGTGTGGGACGTCGACGACGGTGCGGTCGATCGCTCGGCGCAGCGGTCGGCGCGCTCGACTGCGTGACGCACTGCTACCGGCGGCCGCGCCACCTGCCGGACTGGCCGTACAATCTGTTCGCGATGGTGCACGGGCGCGATCGCGCCGAAGTCGCAGGACCAGGTGTCGCGTATCGCGACACTGCTGGGCGCGCATTGCCGCGCGCACGACGTGCTCTACAGCACGCGCATACTGAAAAAGACCGGCGCTGCGCATCGCCGGTTGAGTGACAAGGAGGAAGGGATGTTTCGCTATCGCAATTCATGCAGGAGATCGTCGCGCCGACTCCGATCGGGCCGCGCCGCAATCCGCCCGGGCCGGTGGTGATCTGGAACCTGATCCGGCGCTGCAATCTCACCTGCAAGCACTGCTACTCCGTCTCCGCCGATCACGATTTCCCGGGCGAACTCAGCACGTCCGAAGTGTTTTCGGTGATGGACGATCTCAAGGCGTTCCATGTGCCGGTGCTGATCCTGTCGGGCGGCGAGCCGCTGCTGCGTCCCGATATCTTCGACATCGCGCGGCGCGCCAAGGCGATGGGCTTCTACGTCGGGCTCTCCACCAACGGCACGCTGATCGACGCAGCGAACATCGATCGCATCGCCGACGTCGGTTTCGACTACGTCGGCATCAGTCTCGACGGTCGCCGCGACACGCACGACCGGTTCCGCCGCCGCGCCGGTGCGTTCGATGCCTCGATGGCGGCACTGCGGCTCTGCCGCGATGCGGGCGTGAAGGTGGGCGTGCGCTTTACCCTGACCCGCGACAACTACGCCGACCTGCCGTGGCTGCTCGCCATGATCGAGGTGGAAGAGCATCGACAAGTTCTACCTCTCGCACCTGAACTACGCCGGTCGCGGCAACGTCAACCGCAAGGACGACGCGCATCACGCGATGACACGCGAAGCGATGGACCTGCTGTTCGACGTCTGCTGGGACTGCCAGGAGCGCGGGGTGCACAAGGAATTCGTCACCGGCAACAACGATGCCGATGGCGTCTACTTCCTGCAATGGGTGCGTCGCCGCTTCCCGATGCGCGCGTGGCACATGCGGGCGAAGCTCGCGCAATGGGGCGGCAATGCGTCCGGTGTCAACGTCGCCAACATCGACAACCTCGGCAACGTCCACCCCGACACCTACTGGTGGGACTACAACCTCGGCAACGTTCGCGAGCGACCATTCTCCGAGATCTGGAGCGACGTGTCCGATCCGATCATGGCCGGCCTGAAGGCGAGCCCGCGCGTCATCAAGGGCCGCTGCGGCGAGTGCGCCTATTTCTCCATCTGCGGCGGCAACACGCGCACGCGCGCGCGCCAGCTGACCGGCGATCCGTGGGAGGAAGATCCGGGCTGCTATCTCGAAGACCACGAACTCGGCATTTCCAGCGAGCGCGAACGGATCCGTGTGACGCCGTACACCAGTCAGCGCAGATGCGGGCGTAAGCCGTTCGTGATGCGAAGCGCATGCATGGCGCTGTGCGCCCTGCCTGGCGGCGACGTGCGCCGTCGCGGCACCTGAGCCCGCAGGCGCTCTACGCCACGCACTGCGCGAGTTGCCACGGAGCCGACCGTTTGGGCGGCATGGGGCCGGCGCTGCTGCCGGAGAATCTCGAGCGCCTGAAGCGCGCTGACGCCGTCACGGTCATCGCCCAAGGGCGCGCGGCGACACAGATGCCGGGCTTCGCCGACCGGCTCTCCGCGGACGAGATCGAGGCGCTCGCCGGCTTCGTGTACGCGAAGATCGAACCGCCGCCGCAGTGGGGCGCAGCGGAGATCGAGGCCTCGCGCATCGAGACGGTGGCGCCGGGCAGCCTGCCGGACCGCCCGCAGTTCGCGGCCGATCCGCTGAATCTCTTCGTCGTGGTGGAAGCCGGCGACCATCACGTCACCATCCTCGACGGCGACCGCTTCGAGCCGATCGCCCGCGTGCCGACGCGCTACGCCCTGCACGGCGGACCGAAGTTCACGCCCGACGGGCGCTACGTCTTCTTCGGCTCGCGCGACGGCTGGGTGACGAAGTTCGATCTGTGGAACCTGAAGACAGTGGCCGAGGTGCGCGCCGGCATCAACACGCGCAACGTCGCGGTGTCCGGCGACGGCCGCTACGTGATGGTGGCCAATTACCTGCCGCACACGCTGGTGGTGCTGGACGCGCGCGATCTTTCGCTGCTCAAGGTGATCGAGGTGCGCGACAGGGAGGGCAAGAGCTCGCGTGTGTCGGCGGTGTACGACGCGGCGCCGCGCAAGAGCTTCGTCGCGGCGCTGAAGGACATTCCCGAGATCTGGGAGATTTCCTACGACGACAACGCCGCGCCGATCTACGACGGTCTCGTGCACGACTACAAGCTCGGCGAGGGGATCGCGCAACCGGGCAAGCTCAACGCGCGCCGCACGCAGCTCGACGACGTGCTCGACGATTTCTTCTTCGATCCGAGCTACGCCTATGTCATCGGCGCAGCGCGCACGGGCGGCAAGGGGCAGGTGGTGAACCTCGACGTGCGCCGCAAGATCGCGGACGTGCCGCTGCCCGGATTGCCGCACCTGGGTTCGGGCATCTCCTGGGAACACGCCGGCAAGCGGGTGCTGGCCACACCGAACCTCAAGGAGGGCGTGGTGAGCGTGATCGACATGGAGAACTGGCAGGTGGTGAAGGAGATTCCCACGCTCGGCCCGGCGTTCTTCATGCGCAGCCACGAAGCCACGCCCTACGCCTGGGTGGACGCGATGATGAGCCGCGACAAGGACACGATGCAGCTCATCGACAAGCGCACGCTGGAAGTGGTGAAGACGCTGCGCCCCGAGCCCGGCAAGACCGCCGCGCACGTCGAGTTCACGCGCGATGGACGCTACGCGCTGGTGTCGATCTGGGAGCAGGACGGTGCGCTGGTGATCTACGACGCCGAGTCGCTGCAAGGAAGTGAAGCGGCTGCCGATGAAGAAGCCGGTCGGCAAGTACAACGTCTGGAACAAGATCATGCGCTCGGAGGGGACGAGCCACTGAGTGTGCCGCGATTAGCCGTTGAGCATATTTGGCAGCGCGGACGGCGAGAGCGCAGGGAGTCGATCACGAGCCGGCTTGGCCAGCTTGCGCTAATGGTGACCGGGCACCAGGTCCGCGAAACAGAAACCGTCGCGGGAAACAGTCTCGCCCACGTGCACCGCGATCTCGTGCGCGAACATCGGACCTCGATAGCAGAAGCTGTGAAACTCGCCCCGCTCGCCGCACGGATCCACCTCGGGCGGCAACTCCTCCAGCAGTGCCGCATCGTATTGGCGCCCCACGAACGTCTCCGCGAGCTTGTTTCGGATCAATGCACGTCAACACCGCGCGCAGGCCGGCAGCCAGCATGCGCTGCGCAAGCCGAGGTATATCGGACGCCGTTCCCCACAAGGGAAAGAGCGGCTCGACGCCGGTGCCGGCGAGTTGGCGGATGCGGTAGTCGCGCACATCTTCGAGGTATAGGTCACCGAACGCCGCGTGCGTGATCCGCTGCGCGCGCGCACGCTCGATCACCGCCGACATCCTTGCTTCGTATTCGTCATTGGAGCAGGGCGAGGGCAACTCGACCGGCCACAACGGCAGCCCGGTGGCGGCGACCTGGGCTTCGACCAGCGCGCGGCGTACGCCGTGCATTGCGACACGGTCCGCCACTTCGTTGAAGGTGGTGAGCAGTCCGACGATCTCGACGTCCGGTTCTTGGCGCAGCACATGCAGCGCCCAAGCGCTGTCCTTCCCCGAGCTCCATTAAAGCAGTACGCGGCGCGGCATCAGGCCCACACGCGAAGCGGTGCTGGCAGTCCGGCGGGCAGCGGCTGCAGCGCCGGGTGCAGCGCGTGCGCGAGGATCTCGAGGCTGTCGACCAGGCGTGGGCCGGGACGGTTGAAGTATTGCGAGCCGTCCGCCACGTAAACGCGCCGCGAACGCACCGCAGGCAATTCCCGCCAGGTGCCGACGGACTGCAACGATGAAACGTCCTCCAGCGTGCGCTCGACATCGAAGCCGCAGCAGGCGATGAACACCACCTCCGGCTGCCATGCTTCGATCTCGGCCCAGGAGAGCGTCCGCGAGCGCTCGCCGGTGCGCCCGAGTCCTTCCAGGCCGCCCGCCAGTTGTACCAGCTCCGGGCTCCAATGGCCGCAGGAAAATGGAGGATCGAGCCATTCGAGCAGCGCAACCCGCGGCCGATGCTGCACCTGCGCCGCGGTTGCTGCGACTGCCTCCACGCGGGCCGTCAACGCAGCGACCACCTCCCGACCGCTACGCGCCGCATCCGCCGCCTGTGCCACGTCGTGGATCGCGTCGAAGACCTGCGTCAGCGTTTGCGGCTCAAGGTTGATGACGTCGGGCTGGCCAGGCAGCGAGCAGGCAGCAGCGGCGACCTCGTCCTCTGCCACCGCACACACATCGCACAGCGCTTGCGTCACGATGAGATCGGGCCGCAGTTCTTCCAGCGCCGGGAGATCGAGCGAATACAGGGCCTGCTTCGTCCGCAGCTGCTCACGCACCAGACGGTCGATCTCTGCGCTGGTCGCATCGGTCGGGATCAGAGTGCGCGTGACGGTGGGCAGGCGCCGCACGGATGACGGGTAGTCACACTCGTGGGTGACGCCGACGAGCCGATCTTCGAGGCCGAGCGCGCAGACAATCTCGGTCGCGCTCGGAAGAAGAGAGACGATTCTCAATGGCTACTCGCCTGCAACGAAGCTGCGAAGGGACATTCTCGCGTGATGAGACTGGTTGATACGGTGCGGACAACTATGGCAGAGGGGTTCGGCAGGGTCAAACGTGCCGGAGCGTGCTGTCCCGCTGCAGATCGACGCAGACCGCTGCGCGTTATGAATGCACGGCTCAACGGGAGTCTCACCGGAACGCAGACGCGATAGACTTCCTGCATGCCTCGATACCTGCAGCGCCCCGCATGAGTCAAATGCTCGGCCCACGGCCAAGGCGAATCGCTGGCCTGATCCCGGCGGCGGGTCGTGCGACGCGGCTCGGCGACATGCCTTGGAGCAAGGAACTTTTGCCGGTCGGTTTCCAGCCGGGTGCCGGCGAAGGCCATCCGAGACCGAAGCCGGTCTCGCAGTATCTGGTCGAACAGATGAAGCGGGCCGGTTGCACGCAGGTCTTCTTCATCGTGCGTCGTGGCAAGTGGGACATCGCGGACTATTTCGCAGACGGCCGGCGATTCGGCCTGGACATCGCGTATCTGATGATGCACGAGCCCTGGGGACCGCCATTCACGCTGAGCCAGGCCGCGCCCTTCGTGGCTGATGCCACCGTCGTGGTCGGTTTCCCCGACATCGTCATCCATCCGCCGGATGCGCTTGCGCAAACGGTCGCGCACCTCGACGCTACCGCCGCGGACGTGGTCCTCGGCACATTTCCGGCGCCGCCGGAAGACGCTTGCGATCTCGTGCAGAGCGATGCGAGCGGGCGCGTGTTTCGACTGGTTCCGAAGGAGGACAATCCCGATCTGGGGGATCAGCGCAGCACCTGGATACTGGCGGCCTGGGGCCCGCGCTTCACGGCATTCCTGCGCGAGAAGGTGCGTGAACTGGCGCGGATTGCACGTGCGCAAGGCGGCGACGGGACCAGGGAGCCGGAGTGGCCGGTCGGCAGTGTGATTGCTTCGGCCATTGAGGCCGGGCTGGCGGTGGGCAGCGTGCACTTCCCGCACGGCACGTTTCTCGACATCGGCGCACCGCGACGGCTCGTGGATGCAGCCCGCTTTCCCGGCATCTGGGACGGACAGGGCGCCCCACCCGCATGACGCGAAGACCGAGCAAGCCGAACGGCGGCGACGAGGCCAGTGTCAGCCGCGGCTTAGCGACGCTCTGCTGCTGATGGATATGCCCGTTGCGTTCTGGCTGTTGCCGCATGACTCGGCCATGCAGCGCCTCGCCGAATGCGTTGACGCGTTGGCACGTCGCTTCGATGCGCCCCGCTTCACGCCGCACGTGACGCTCCACGTGGATCATGTGGTGCAGCGGGCTGATCTCGGCGGCGTGCTCGACGAAGTCGCCGCGTGCTTCGCGCCGTTCGAAATGCAGGCGTGCTCCACGGATCATTCCGAATTGCGCTTCAAGGCGCTGTTCGTCCCTCTGAATGGGGGCAACATCGTCGGTCTTGCAGCAGCGCTCATGCGAGGCGTCGCGCGCTGGCGGCCAGGGAATGCAAAGCGCGCGGAACCTGCGGTGGCGTACCGCCTGGAACCGCACCTGAGCCTGCTCTACAAAGAGCTTCCCGAGGCCGAGCGCGCATCGCTGGCAGCTTGCCACGGCCATGCGGGCGAATCGATCTGTTTCGACCGCATCACTGCGGTCACACCCATTGCGGGTGCGCGGGATTTCGCATGCGTGGAGGGATGGACGATCCTGCCACCGCGACGGCTCGCGGGAAAAAGTTAGGGCCTGTTCACACTACTCATGCCACCGATCGCACGCACGAATGTAGTGTGAACAGGCCTTGGTCAGCCTGAGGCCCGCGGGGCCTCGCTCGCGCCGGCTGCACGGCACGTACACGAGCCCCCGCGCTGCCGCGCGGCGGGCTCTCAGCCCATCGCGCGCCCTGGCAACGCTGCCGCGCTGTACTTGGCTGCTTCTGCACTAAGCGATGACAGCTTCGTCGGCGCGGTCTGCGCGTGTACTGCGGCCACGTCGCGCCGCGGTTCGCCAATGTATAGCTGTCGCGGACGGCCGATCTTGTAGTCCGGATCGGCGATCATCTCGCTCCACTGCGTAATCCAGCCCACCGTGCGCGCCATCGCGAAGATCGCCGTGAACATCGACACCGGAATGCCCAGCGCCTTCTGCACGATCCCCGAGTAGAAATCCACGTTCGGATACAACTTCTTCTCGACGAAGTACTCGTCCTCCAGCGCGATCTTCTCCAGTTCCATCGCCAGCTTGAAGAGCCGATCGTTCTGCAGCCCGAGTTCGCCCAGCACGTCGTAACACGTCTCGCGCATGAGCTTTGCCCTTGGATCGTAGTTCTTGTACACGCGGTGGCCGAAACCCATCAGCTTGAACGAGTCGCTCTTGTCCTTCGCCCGCGCAATGTACTCACCCACACGCGAGACGTCCCCGATCTGCTCCAGCATGTTCAGGCAGGCCTCGTTCGCGCCCCCGTGCGCCGGCCCCCACAGGCAGGCAATCCCGGCCGAGATGCAGGCAAAGGGATTCGCCCCCGAGGAGCCCGCCAGCCGCACCGTCGAGGTCGACGCGTTCTGCTCGTGATCGGCATGCAGAATCAGAATCCGGTCCAGCGCCTTCACCAGCACCGGATTCGGCTCGTACTTCTCGCACGGCGTCGCAAACATCATGTGCATGAAGTTCGCCGCATAGCTCAACTCGTTGCGCGGAAGCATGAAGGGCTGGCCTTTCGCGTACTTGTGCGTCATCGCGGTGATGGTGGGCAGCTTCGCGATCAGTCGCGTCGCGCAAAGATCGCGCGTCGTCTCGTCCTGAACGTGCATGGCCTCCGGATAGAACGCCGACAACGCCCCGACCACGCCCACCAGCACCGCCATTGGGTGCGCATCGCGGCGGAAGCCCTGGAAGAAGCGGGCCATCTGCTCGTGCACCATGGTGTGGCGCTGGATGGTCGTGTGGAAGTCCGCCTTTTCCTGCACATTGGGCAATTCGCCGCGCAGGAGCAGGAAGCACACGTCGAGGAAGTCGCAGTTCTCGGCGAGTTGTTCGATAGGGTAGCCGCGGTAGAGCAACACGCCCTCGTCGCCGTCGATGTAGGTGATCCGCGACTTGCAACTGGCGGTGGCGAGGAATCCGGGGTCAAAGGTGAAGACGCCGGTCTTCGCCGTCAGGCTGCGGATGTCGACGACATCCGGCCCGATCGTGCCGGAAAGCAGTGGCAACTCCATGCCCTGTGCGGCGGTGTCGACCTGGATCGTGGCGGTCTTGGATTCGGCCATGCTTTGTCTCCCCGGAGTGTGGCGACCAACCGCCTCGCGGAGTCGGAGGGGCTGCTCAGCGGATGACAAGCGGCAAGAATCGTGCGCGCATTTTCGGACTGCGGAATCGGCTCGGCCGGTTGCTGGTGGAGCCGCACAGGGCGCGCAGTTAGGGGCTTCCTGCCTGATGGCGATGCGATGAGCATGGCAACGCGCGCAGCATGGTTGTGCACTGCACGGGAGCACGTGACCCCGTGCCCGCCCACTCGGGGTGCGGGGCGCGAGCACGGCGAGAGCTTACGTGTGGGTGCGAGGCCAGGACACCAAGGACGCCACGCGGACGTCTTGCGCGCTGGGGCGCGGTCAACCCTCGATGGGTGAACGTCCCTTGGCGAACGTCACCGTGCTGTCATGTCGTCTGCCGTCTCGACCTTCGCCGAGCGTTGGCTGGCGCGTCTGATGAGCTCGCCCCAGATGCTCTCGGGATTGCGGTGGAAGACGAAGTCGGGTGTGGCCTGCGTCGCGAACCAGCCGCCCTCCTCGATCTCGCTTTCGAGCTGGCCCGCTCCCCAGCTCGCGTGGCCGACGTAGACGCGAACGTGGCTGGATGCGTCGCGCCTGAACAGATCCCGCAGCAGCCGCGGGTTGTCTGCGATGTACACGTCCTCGATGACATGCACGCTGCCTTTGGGTCGTTCACCGGCGCGGAACACGCAGCTCAGGGCGGGTAATGCGACGGGCCCGCCGAAGTACACGTGATCCGCTGCGTGCAGAGAGGATTCGTCGCCGGGGAGAAGGTGTGCGAGAGGCGTTTCAAGCGGCCGATTGATGATGACGCCATGGCTCGCGAGCGGCGTATGCTGGATGACGAGCACGACGGTCTCGCGGAAGTTCGGGTCCGTGATCTTTGGCGAGGCGATCAGGAAGAATGCCGGTTCGTCCTCCGCGAGGGCGAACGCCGACCAGAGAAGACAGGCCGCCGCAAGCAGGCATCGAAAGTCAAACCTTGACCGCACGAAGCTTCTCGATGTTGGGGATGTGGACATTGCGGCCCTCCACCGTGATCAGGCCCTCCCCCGAGAGATCGTGCAGGATGCGCGAAAAGTGCTCGGGCGTCAGGTTGAGACGCGATGCGAGCACACCCTTGGTGACCGGCAGCGTTACCGTCAGGCTGGTCACCGAAGGAGGCGCCGCCTCCTGCTCGTCGCGCAGCAGATAGCCGATCACGCGCTGAGCACCGGAGGCCATTGAATACGCCTCGACGTCGCGCATCAACGTGTGCAGTCGGGACGACAGCCCGGCAATCATCTTGCGCGCAAACTTTGGATCGCGATCGAGTTCCGCGAGCACCGCCTCCTTGGAGACGTGGACCAGCATGGAGTCCGCAAGCGCCTGCGCGTAGACGATGTAGGGACGGTCGACGAACATGAGCGCCTCGCCGAAGCTTTCGCCCTGGCCGATGATGTCGACCACCTTTTCCGCGCCGTGTGGCGAGGTAAAGGCGAGCTTGATCTGGCCATAGACGACGACATGAAAGCCGACACAGGGATCCCCCTTGTGGAAGAGGATCGTGCCGCGCTCGGCGTAGACCTCTCGCGTGCCGAGTGCGAGCCGATCGATCTCCTCGGGGTTCATCTGCCGAAACAGTGGCAGGTTGGCGAGGAACGACTGCACTTTTATCGACGTGGTTCCCATGTGAGTAGACGCTAGCACAGCGGTCCGCGACACAACAACCACGTTGCGTGAGCGCATATTCTGGATGCGCTCAGCGGCGCCCTTGACCGGCATCAAGGAATCACTGCGCCGGCGTGGCGTGCGCTGCAGCATCGCCCTAGAATCTGCAACATGCAGCAAGTGACGCTCTCGCGGCAAACGCCCGCGCCGCCACGCTCGCGCTGGCAGGTGTTCTCCGCCGCGCCGCATCGGGTGATGTTTCTCGCCGGCATGGTGCAGGCGGTGCTGGCGCTCGCCTGGTGGCTAGTCGATCTTGGCGGGCGCTACGCGGGTTGGTATGCGCCGATCGCGTGGTCGATCCCGGCACCCTGGGCCCACGCCTTCCTCGCGATCTACGGGTTCCTGCCGTTTTTCATGTTCGGCTTCCTCATGACTGCGGTGCCGAACTGGCTCAAGGTCGGCGTGCCACGCGGCTTCTACCTGCCGTCGATGCTGCTCATGGTCGCGGGCTGCGCCCTTTTCTACCCCGCACTGCTCGCCAACCGTGGCGTGGTCACCGCGGCGCTGCTGCTGGTGCTTGCCGGCTGGGGCGTGGGCCTCGCGGGACTCTATCGGATGATCGTGCTCACCACCGAGCACGCGCGCCACGCCGCGATTCTCTGCGCGGCGATGACCTTCGGCTGGATCGGCATCGCCTGCCTCGTTGCGGCGCTCTACTCGGACCGCTCGTGGTTGCCCGTCTTCTTTGGTGAAGGGGGCATCTGGTTCTTCGCGCTGCCGGTCTTCATCAGCATCAGCAATCGCATGGTCCCGTTCTTCGCCGGGCGGGCGCTGCAGGATCCTGCCATCGACCGGCCGCCCTGGTCGCATTCCCTGCTGCTCACCTGCAGTGTCGGCCATGGTGTCCTCGTCGTCCTCGGCCATCCGCAGTGGACGTGGCTCTTCGATCTGCCCATGTGTGTGACGGTCGGGTATCTTGCCCTGCGCTGGGGATTCTTCCGCAGCTTCCAGGTGCATCTCCTGGCGGTGCTCCATCTGTCGCTCGCAGCGCTGACCCTTGCCCTTGCGCTCTTCGCGATTCAGAGCCTGGTGCTGCTTGCCAGCGGCGAGCACGTGCTCGGGCGTGCACCGCTGCACGCCATGACCATCGGATACTTCTCGGCGATGCTGATCGGCATGGTCTCGCGCGTCTCACTCGGCCACTCGGGGCGTACGCTGGCGGCGGATCGGTCTGACGTGGCACTGCTTCCTCGGCATGCTCGCCGCCGCACTGTTGCGCGTCGTGAGCGAGTTGCCGGGCGTGCCGGTCGCCTCTGGGACACACGCTGGCGATGGCGTCCGGCGTTCTCTGGCTCGTGTGTTTCGCGTCCTGGGCGTGGCGATATCTGCCGATGTATCTCTCGCCGCGGGTCGATCAGCAACCTGGCTGAGGCGCACAACAGGTGAACGATTTCGCGCTTGCGCGGGTGCTGCACGTGCTCGCGGTGGTGCTCTGGATCGGTGGCGTTGCCATGGTCACCACGGTCCTGCTGCCCGCGGTCCGCAACATGAAGACGCCACGCGAGCGCGTCGAGTTCTTCGAGCGCGTCGAGGGCCGCTTCGCCTGGCAGGCGCGCGCCACCACGCTCGTCACGGGCCTGTCCGGCTTCTACATGGTCCACTACATGAACGCTTGGGATCGCTTCGCGCAGCCCGCCTTCTGGTGGATGCACGCGATGGTGATCGTGTGGGTCATCTTCTCGGTGATGCTTTTCGTGCTCGAACCGCTCGTTCTGCACCGCCACTTCCTGGTCCGGGCAGAGCGCGATCCGGTCGGCACGTTCGCGCTGATCCAGCGCATGCACTGGTTCCTGCTCGCCATCAGCCTGCTTGCCGTGGCCGGCGCGGTCGCCGGCAGCCACGGCTGGTTCTGGATTCCGTGACCTACACGCTGCTGAAAAACGTGCACGTCGCCTGCGTGGTGGCTACCATCGTGCTCTTCGTCGTTCGGGGTGGCTGGATGATCCAGGGTACGTTGCGCAACCGGGGCCGCTGGGTGCGGGTGGTGCCGCACGTCATCGACACGGTATTGCTGGCGAGCGCGGTTGCCCTGGTGATCATGCTGGGTCAGTATCCCGGCACCGCCGGTTGGCTCACGGCGAAGATGATCGGCCTCCTTGTCTACATCCTGCTCGGTATTGTTGCGTTGAAGCGCGGCAAGACGCTGTCCGTGCGTATCGCCGCCTTCGCCGGCGCCCTGGTGAGTTTTTCCTACGTCGTGTCCGTGGCACTCACCCACGACCCGCGCGGCTTTCTTTCCCTCTGAGCACGCAGCCGATGACACTTCCGCTGGTCCCCGCGCTGCCGGGTTTCGACGAACCGATCGAGATGTTGCGCGCCTGCCATGACCGTATTGCGCATCAGTGCACGACCCTGGAGCGGCTGGTGCCGCATCTGCGGCGCAACGGCTGCGATCGCGGCCGCGCGTGAGGCGGCGGCAGGGGTGCTGCGCTACTTCACGCTGGCCGGACCGCATCATCACGCGGACGAGGAGCGCGACCTCTTTCCGCGCCTGCTCGATGCCGCAACCGGCGAAGACGCGCAGCGCGCCGCGCTCCTCGTGGCTGCGATGGTGGCCGATCATCGCGAGATGGAGCGGCTGTGGGCGCAGATCGAACCGCCGCTGGGAGCGATCGCTCGCGGCACCATCGACGGCCTCGATGGCGTCCTGGTCGGGGCGTTCTGCACCATCTACCGCAACCACATGGCGATCGAGGAGAACGACGTCATCGCGCTGGCCGAGCGCGTCCTTCCGCCCGCGGCACTGGCGGAAATCGGCTGGTCCATGAGCATTCGCCGCGGCGTCAAGCCACCCGGCAGCGACGATGCGGCTTGAGGTGCCCTCCCCGTGGACGCCGCGCGAAGGCGTGCGGTTCGGGCTAAGTTGAAGATGTGTCACCTTAGAAATCATCAGAGCAATGGCTTTCCCAATTCCTAAGTGTTCAAGAACACAGGTTCAACGAGCGGGAGATCTGCTAATCGCTGATAGCGGACTCGATGACGTCAACAGGTGGCTTGATGCATTCGACGTTCTGTCAAATTGGAGAGCATGCCATGGCTATCCGATAAATACATTTCAGGCCACGCTGAGAACTAAGCTTAAGAAAATTGACCCCGACGCACTTGTTGCACAGCGGCTAAAGAGAACGCCGTCTATTCTTATCAAGCTAAAACGCTTCCCGGTATGAGCCTGCCCAGAATGCAAGACATTGGCGGGTTGAGAGCTGTTGTATCAAATCTAAGTCAGCTACAAAGACTGCACAAGAACTACAAAGAAACGAATTTTACTCACTCCCTGACATCGGAGTTTGACTATGTGTCAAACCCAAAACCGTCCGGATACAGAAGCATCCACTTGGTCTATAGGTACAAGCTTCGCAATATATCTCCATACGACGGATTGCTAATTGAGCTTCAATTCAGAACAAAGCTTCAACACGCTTGGGCTACTGCTGTCGAAACCGTAGGTACATTTCTCGAACACTCTTTAAAGTCGAGCGAGGGCCCCGAGGTTTGGCTTAAGTTCTTCGCTCTCGCTTCATCAGCTTTTTCTCATATTGAAAAGACTCCTTTAGTTCCGGGGTACGACTCTATGACGAGAATAGATACCTTCCTAAGAACCAATGTAGAAGCAAGCCGGCTTGGCGTACGGAATCTGCTGCTTGGGTACAGCTCAGCCGTTAAAGCTATCCCATCAAGTGGCCTTAGGAGTGAGGTAGGCTGAAGAAAATGGAGTTCGACGATTCGTAGAATTGGACGAACGGAGGACGCAGATGGAACGGATGCCGAAGGGGGTATAGACGCTGGAATTTCGGGCGGAAGCGGTAAAGCTGGTGGAGTCGGAAGGGTTAAATACGGCCGGATAAATGAATTGCGGCGCCAGCATCCCGTAGCCGCGATGTGTCGCGTGCTCGACGTATCGGAAAGCGGCTATTACGCCTGGCGCAAGCGGCCGCGGTCGCCACGCGCGCAGAAGAATGCCCAGCTGGAAACGCAGATCAAGGCGGCGCACGAGAGAACGCGGCAGACCTACGGTCCGGAGCGGCTGCAAGCCGACCTGGCCGACAACGGCATTCAGGTGGGCATTCATCGCATCAGGCGGATTCGCAAAAAACTCGGGCTACGCTGCAAGCAGAAACGCAAGTTCAAGGCGACGACGGACTCGAATCATGCCCTGCCGGTCGCACCGAACCTTCTGGATCGGCAGTTTGCCGTTGCTGCGCCGAACAAAGCCTGGGTAACAGACATCACCTACATCGCCACCGACGAAGGCTGGCTCTACCTTGCGGGCATCAAGGATTTGTTCAACGGCGAGCTCGTTGGCTATGCTATGGACGCAGGCATGACGCAGAAGCTGGCGATGCAGGCGCTGTTCGGGGCAGTGGCCACGAAACGTCCTGGGAAAGGGCTAATCCACCACTCGGACCGCGGCAGTCAATACTGCGCGCATGCTTACCAGAAACTGCTCCGGGAATTCGGCATGCAGGCGTCAATGAGTCGCAAAGGCAACTGCTGGGATAATGCCCCGATGGAAAGCTGCTGGGGCTGCCTGAAGACGGAACTGATACATCAACGACGCTTCGCTACCCGCGAACAGGCAAAACGCGAGATTACGGAGTACATCGAGATCTTCTACAACCGCATCCGAAAGCAGGCACGGCTTGGCCATCTGTCACCCGCCGCTTTCTGTCAGCAGTACTATGCAATTCAAATGGCCGCTTAACCCGTTGGACTCTACGATTTGCATCCGACCTCAGAGTGCCTACTATCTTGTTGAGCTTGAGTTGGGTGGAGAAAGCAAAAATGTCAACGTCACTCCTTTCTCACGTGATCGCCTCGAGGAGGCAAATTCAAAGTACGCTGAGCTGGAGCAACTGGTGGCAAAGGGGAAAGACGCCCCAAGTGGTGTTGGTTTCTGCTGGATCAATCGATTCGCTAAAAAGAGCGTATCCGAATTACTTCCTTGATACGCATGAATTCCTGGGGCAAATGGAGAAGATCAGGAGGTCGTGCGAATGATTCTCTCAGTGATTGATCTGCGATGAGGTTTTCAGGCTGGCTGTTCGATGGCGACGAGCTTCATGCCGAGTTGCTGTGCGCGGCGGGACAGGTTGAGCAAGACGCGCTGGCGATAGCGTTGCTCGTGGGGTGGAGCTAGCGGCACAAAGACGTTTCCTGCAGGGCAGACGGTGGAGTTCAAGGCGAACAGGTCCGAAAGGTGCGCAACCTGTCCGCATCACGATCTAGACGTAGATTTGCTACATTAGCGGCGTGAAGGTCACCTCCTACTTCGCTGCGGTACGGACGCGTTCGGATCGCGCGATGATCCGCGACGAATGGATCGAGCGAGCGATTGCCACACCGCTCCGTGAGCACGTTGCAAGCGGATGGTCGGATAAGGCGATCGATTCAAGTGCCAGAGATGGGAGATCGTTTCCTGCGAGTCGTGTTACTCCCAGACGGCGAGACGGTTCACAACGCATTCTTTGATCGGCGGTTCGAGCCATGAGAATTCGCTATTTTGTAGAAACCGACACCTTGTTCATCGAGTTCCGGGACGCCCCTGTTGCCGAGACCCGCGATCTTGACGAGAACACTCTGCTTGATGTCGATGCTAACGGGAACATTTGTGCCATCACCGTCGAGCACGCGTCCGAACGTGCCGATATCCCAAGGTTCTCGTACGAGCAGGTTGCGGCCTGACCGCTCGGTCAACGCGGCCGGTTACCTTCGGTCGTTTCAGGCCTCATCCGCCGGTCAGCGTGTGAGTCGTCCGTAGACCGCAGCGAGTCGCGACGGCAGTTGTGCAGGTCGGCGCACGTGCGCCCAGCCCTGCCGTCCGAAAAGGTGCGGCAGGTAGTCGTGGGCTTCCTCGTCGATACTGAGGCAGAACGGCAACACGCCCGCAGCCCGCGCTTCGTGCACTGCGTGCCGCGTGTCCTCGATGCCCCAGCGTCCTTCGTAGACGTCGATGTCGTTGGGCTTGCCGTCGGTGAGGATGAGGAGCAGCCGCTGGCGCTCCGGGCGCTGCGCCAATCGCTTCGCCGCCCACCGCAGCGCTGCGCCCATGCGCGTGTAGTAGCCGGGCTTGATGGCGCCGACGCGGGTCTGCGTGGCCGGCGTCCAGGCTTCCTCGAAGTCCTTGAGCAACTGCATGCGCACGTGGCTGCGCCGCACCGAGCTGAAGCCGAGCATGGCAAACGCATCGCCCGTGCCGTCGAGGGCTTCGCCGAAGACGAACAGCGCATCGCGGATGACGTCGATCACGCGTACGTCGTCGTTCACGTAGGCGTCGGTGGACAGCGAGAGGTCGGCCAGCAGCAACGTCGCCAGGCTGCGCTCGATGCGCGCACGTCGAGCATAGATCGGCGGGTCGCACGATCGCGGGCCGGCACAGGCTTCGGCGGCGTTGTGCACCCACCCATCCAGATCGAGATCGTCGCCGTCGGTGCAGCGGCGCTGCCAGTGCGGTGCGGCGCGCAGCGCTTCGAGCCGTCGGCGCACGCGGCGCGCGGTCACGCGCAGTGCCGGCGTCGGTTGGAACGGATCGCCGGGACGAGCCACCAGCAGGGTCGCACGGCAGTAATCGGGGCGCAGTCGCTGCGCTTTCCAGTCCCACTCGGGCAGGGCCTCGCCGGCGTCGAGCGGCAGATCGTCGACGCTGGCGCTCGGCAGATCGAGGTCGAACTTCACGCGCGAGGCGGGGGCGGTGCGATCGCGTGCGATCGCCAGCCGCTCCATGTCGTCCGCGGCGGCCAGCCGCCTGCCCGTCGTCCTCGTCATCGGTCGCACGATCCAGCGGCAGATGCTCGCTCCACGTGAGCAGCGCCTCGGCGCGCGATGCCAGCAGCAGCGGGGCACGGCTCGGGCGATGCTCGACGCGTCGCGTGCGACGGCGCAGCGCGCTCTCGGCGGTGGCGTGGGCGGCTCCGGATGCGCGGTCCGCGCTCTCAGCGGGCGCGCTCAGCATCACCGCAGGCAGGACCTCGATCCATATCCACACGGGGGCGACCTCGGTGGGCGCCGGATCGCAGTCGACCACTGTCTCGCCGCGCAAGGCGCGCTGCACGGCAGCCTCGACAGCGGCCGCCGATCCCCGCAGGCGGGCCGCTGCCGGCCGCTGGGCGAGATGTGCCTCCAATAGCCTCTGCCAGCGCGGCCTGAAACCGGGGCAGCGTTGCAGGGCGCGATCGGTCGCCGCGACGTTGCCGGCGATCCAGCCGTCACCGGGCGTGTGCACTGCGGCGAGCGCGGCAAGCCAGAGGTAGAGGTCGCGATTGAGGGCCGCATCGTCGAACACCGCGATGACGGGCGGAAGCGCCAGCGTATCGCCGTCGAGCCGCGGCAACGCGGCGCGCTTGCCGCTACCTGCGAGCCGTTGCAGCCAGTCGCGCGGTCCGCCGATGCGGGATGCCGCCGCCGGCACGACGCGCACGCCGGGAGCGCCGCCGGCGGCGTGAAACAGCAGGCTCGCCGCACGCTGCATCGTCTCCAGCGTCGCCGCCTGTTGCGGTCGGGAACGGTCGGCGGCACGCGTGATGATGCGGTGCCAGCGTTCGCCGATCCACTCTTCCATGCGCTAGGGTTCGCGCTGCGGGTGCCGTGTTTCGCGCACGGCATCTGCACCCGCCTTCCACGCGAGGTTGGGCAGCCCGCATTTCGCGGCGTGCGATTCTTCGCACTCGGTCAGGCACTTGCCGCACTGGACGCACGAGAACATGAGCCGCTTGATGTTGCGCGGCTTGAGCCGCATCGGGCAGGCGTTGTCGCAGGCCGATCCGGACGGCGCCTGAACCGTTCTGGCAACCGCGGCAATCGCGCGCCCGGTTGCGATCGAATGCGACCACCAGACCCTTCGGATTGCCCATCCACGCGACGCTCTGGAAGAGACCGACGGCGCAGCCGAAGCGGCAGAACAGGTGACGCGCGAACAGGAACTCGCAGGTGAAAACGAGGGTGGCGACGACGAGAAAGCGCGCCTCGCCCGTCGTCAGCGTGCCCTGCACGAGGTGCCCCCATACCTGCGCAGGCGGCAGCAGGTACGTGAGCAGGGTGATCGCCCAGAGGAAGCCGAAGGTCGCGCAACTAACCACGAAGACGGGCCACCAGCGGGCGTCCGGGTTGCGAGCGGCGCGCTGCGTGCGCTGCGGATCCCACAGACTCAGCTTGCCGCTCGCCCGGTGCAGCAGATCGTTCAGCGTTTCCACTATCGAGAAGTGCGGACACAGCCATCCGCAATAGAGGCGGCCGTAGTGCCAGGCGATCGTCAGGAAAGCGGCGGCGAGAGCTACAGGGGGCAGAACGCCACGCAGCAGGATCGAGAGCGCGGTTTCCACAGCGCTGGCTTCTCCGTGCAGGAAGGCATCGATGCCGAGCGACCAGCGGAAGCCGAGCACCCAGAGCTGCGTTTCGTTGAGATCGAAGCGCAGCAGATTCAGTGCGGGAGCGAGAACGAAGAGCAGGAAGAAGCCAGCTTGGAGCGTACGCCGACGCCGCTGCAGCTTCGCCCAACGGGTGGATTCGGAGGATGAGACAGCGATCAGCGCTGCTGTGGCTTCAGGGGGCATCGCCGATCACCGCGCGCACGACCTCGGCGAGCGCATCGGCGGTCTCGATATCATCGGTCAGGGCATCGACGATGGCCGCACGGCAGGCTGCCTGCAGCGGCAATCCCGAGGCGGTGAGCCGCGCCGCCATCACCAGTAGCCGGGTGCTGGCGGTTTCCTCGAGATCGTGGTCGGTGAGCCGGCGCAGCGCTTGCGCGAGTTCCACCAGTCGCGCCGCCACCGCTGCTGTGCAGCGCCCCTCGGTCTCGACGATGGAAAGCTCCAGCGCTGGCGCCGGGTAATCCAGCTTGAGCGCGACGAAGCGCTGCCGCGTGCTCGGTTTCAGTCCCTTCAGTACGTTCTGGTAGCCGGGGTTGTAGGAGATCACCAGCATGAAGCCGGGGGCCGCTTTCAGGATCTCTCCGGTGCGCTCCAGTGGCAGCACGCGGCGATCATCCGCCAGCGGATGCAGCACCACCGTGGTGTCCTTGCGCGCTTCGACCACTTCGTCCAGATAACAGATCGCGCCCTCGCGCACCGCACGCGTCAGCGGCCCGTCACACCAGACCGTGTCGCCGGCACCGATGAGGTGACGGCCCACGAGGTCGGCGGCGGTGAGATCGTCGTGACAGCTGACAGTCACCAGGGGGCGGCCGAGACGCGCTGCCATGTGCTCGACGAAGCGCGTCTTGCCGCAGCCGGTCGGCCCCTTGATGAGCAGGGGCAATTGGTTGGCATGCGCGTGCTCGAAGAGGCCGCACTCGTCCCCCTGGGCGGCGTAGAAAGGCAATGCAACGAGCGGTGGACGGATCGCTGCCTGCCTCATCGCGCGCGACTCATGCGCCCTGCAACTGCCCGCGGGCGGTCACCGGGAGATCTTCCTCGTCTGCCGCCGGGCCGATGAAGAAGCTGGTCAGGTAGACCAACAATCCCAGCAGGAAGAACACACCACCGCCGACTCGCGCCCAGTAGAAGAAATGAAGCTGGTCCTGGACCGCCATGAACGGCATTGCACCCTGCGTGGGCATGCGCTGCAGCCACACCTGGAGAATGCCGGCCGCGGTAAGCGAGAGCACCATCACCGCCATGCCGATCGTCATGATCCAGAAGCTCCACATTTCCCAAGCCTGGGCGCGGCGCGGGTTGGCCTCGCGACCGCGCATGATCGGCATCGCATAGCTGATCATCGCAATCACCACCAGCACGTAGGCGCCGTAGAACGCCAGGTGGCCGTGCGCCGCAGTGATCTGGGTGCCGTGCGTGTAGTAGTTGACGGGGCTCAACGTATGAAGGAAACCCCAAAGCCCGGCGCCGAGAAAGGCCATCACCGCCGTGCCGACGGCCCACAGCACCGCAGCCTGGTTGGGATGCTCGCGCTTGCGCCGCTGCACCATGTTGAAGGCGAAGAGCGTCATCATGAAGAACGGGATGGGTTCGAGCGCGCCGAACACGCTGCCTACCCAGCTCCAGTAGCCCGGGAGACCGATGAAAAAATAGTGGTGCCCGGTGCCGAGGATACCGGTGACGAGCGCCATGGTGACGATCAGATACAGCCACTTGTCGATGACCTCGCGGTCGACACCCGTGGTCTTGATGAGCACGAAGGCGAGCAGCGCGCCGAGGATGAGCTCCCACGTGCCCTCGACCCACAGATGGACGACGAACCACCAGTACATCTTGTCGCGCACCAAGTTGCTCGGGTTGACGAAGGCGAACAGGAACATCAGCGCCAGGCCCCACAGACCCATCAGCAGCACGAGCGAGATCGCGGTCTTGCGGCCCTTCAACACGGTCATGGTGATGTTGAAGAGCAAGCCGAGCGCGACCACCACGATGCCCACCTTCGTGGGCAGAGGTTGCTCGAGAAACTCCCGTCCCATGGTCGCGAGGAAGTCGTTGCCCGTCATCTGTGCTAGCGTTGCATAGGGAACGAGCAGGTAGCCGAGAATGGTGGCCGCGCCGGCCGCCAGGAATACCCAGAACAGCAGCTTGGCGAGGAAGGGGCTGTAGAGCTCGGTCTCGGCTTCCTCGGGAATGATGTAGTAGGCCGATCCCATGAAGCCCATCAGCAGCCAGACGATGAGCAGGTTGGTGTGCACCATGCGGGCGATATTGAAGGGGATCGCCGGGAAGAACAGGTCGCCGATCACGTACTGCAGCCCGAGCGTGAGGCCGAACACGATCTGTCCGACGAAAAGGCCGATCGCCGCGATGAAGTACAGCTTGGCAACCGACTGCGACTTGAATCTGACGGTGGCGGTTCTCATGGTGGTCTCCCTCAGCCTTCGATGTTCGGCGGCCACTTCTCGGTGTTCACGCCATTGGTCCACTTCAAGAATTCAACGAGATCGTCGAGCTGCGATTCGGTGAAGTTGAACTGCGGCATCTGGCGCCGCCCCGGCGCACCCGTAGGCTGCGCCTTGATCCACGCCTTGATGAAGTCGGGGCCACGTCGCTGGTAGACGTTCCCGAGTTCGGGGGCGAAGTACGCGCCCTCGCCGAGCAAGGTGTGACAGCCGATGCAGTTGCGCGTCTCCCAAAGGTGCTTCCCGCGAACCACGGCCGGCGTGATCTCGGCGGCATTCGAGCGCTCGGGGATGCGGTTCTCGGTGTCCAATATGATTGCTACGAACAGCAGCACGAAGAACACCGTGCCGCCGTAGAAAATGTTGCGCGCCATCTGGCTGTTGAAACTTCGGCTCATAGGAACGTCCCCGATGTGTGATGGCGATTCGTGAGCGATCGCGTAGCGAACTTATACGCGCCGACCCGCTTTGCCGAAATTGATGCGCATCAAGCTTTCCGGGATGGGCGCTTGCCCTGGCGTTCGCGGCCTCGCTCTCGGGTAAAATCGGGCTGCCCGATTCGTTCGGGCCACTCAAGGGCTGAACGGAGCGAATCGAGCTGATGGAAACCAGTCTGCCTGCCTGCGCCGTGCCGTCGGAGCGCGGACGTCACCCGGGGGCGCGCAATGCCGTCGGTGCGTGGCTATTCGCCTGTTGTGCGCTCGTCTTTGCGATGATCGTGGTGGGCGGGGTCACGCGCCTTACCCACTCGGGGCTGTCGATCACCGAATGGCAACCGATCGTGGGTGCGGTGCCACCGCTCTCGAACGATGCATGGCAGGACGCTTTCGCCAAGTATCGCGAGACGCCCGAATTCCAGCACGTGAATCGGCAGATGACGCTCGACGAGTTCAAGCCGATCTTCTGGATGGAATGGGCGCACCGCCTGCTCGGGCGCCTGATCGGGATCGTCTTCATCGTCCCGTTTCTCTATTTCCTGGTGTGCAGGCGGCTCGAGCGCCGCCTCACCTGGCAGTTCGCCGGGATCTTTCTGCTGGGTGCGCTGCAGGGGGCGATGGGCTGGTACATGGTGAAGAGCGGGCTGGTCGACGATCCGCGAGTGAGTCAGTTCCGACTGACCGCGCACCTGGGGCTCGCTTTCCTGATCTACGGCCTGATGTTCTGGGCAGCGCTTGGCCTGGTCCGCCCACGCGACTCGCAGCCCGATCCGCGGGGCGCCGGCTTGCGCCGTGGTGCGACCTGGCTGGTCGGTCTGATCTTCGTCATGGTGTTGAGCGGCGGTTTCGTCGCCGGCCTTCGCGCCGGTTTCGCCTACAACACGTTCCCGCTCATGAACGGTTACGTGGTGCCACCCGGAATGTTCATGCTTGAGCCATGGTGGCTCAACTTCTTCAGCAATATAACGACGGTGCAATTCGATCATCGGCTGATCGCCTGGACGCTGGCGTTTCTGGTGCCGCTCTTCTGGTGGAAAAGCGGCGGCGCCCGCCTCTCGCCGGCTGCGCGGCTCGCATGCCACGCATTGCTCGCGGCACTCCTGCTGCAACTTGCGCTGGGCATTGCCACGCTGCTCCTCATTGTGCCGGTCGGATTGGCTGCCGCGCATCAAGCCGGGGCCGTCGTGCTGTTTTCCGCGGCGCTCTGGGCGGTGCACGAACTGAGGCGCGCCTGAAATGGGTGAGATGAATCTGGCGGCCTTGATCCGCGAACTGGGGCGGGGGCTGCACGGGTCGCGCGACCTGTCGGAGGACGCCGCTGCCGATCTCTACGGCAGAATGCTCGACGGACAGGTGCCGGAGATGGAACTCGGTGCCATCCACATCGCGCTGCGGATGAAGGGCGAAGGCCCGGACGAGATGCGAGGCTTCTACCGTGCCCTCGACCAGCATCTGCCGCGGCTGGAACTGGACGAGGCGCGCGGCTGCCCGGTGCTGCTGCCGAGCTACAACGGCGCGCGCCACCAGGCCAATCTCACGCCCCTCTTCGCGTTGCTGTTGTCTCGCCTGGGGGTGCCGGTGCTCGTGCACGGAGCGCCCGACGCGCACGGCCGCATCACCACGCAGGCGGTGCTGGAGGCGATGGAGATTCCGTTGTGCGGCGACCTCGCCGAAGCCCGCGCGCGGCTCGAACGCGGCGACATCGCCTATGTGCCGGTCGATGTCCTGGTTCACGGTCTCGCTCCGCTGCTCGCGACGCGCAAGCGTCTCGGCCTGCGTTCGAGTTCCCACAGCCTCGCGAAGATGATCGACCCGTTCGGCGGGCGGGGCCTGCGTGTGGTCTCGGTCTCGCACCCGGACTATGTCGAGCGCATGAGACGCTTTCTGTGCGACACGGCGGCGCGGGCGTTGCTGCTGCGCGGGACGGAAGGTGAGCCGTTTGCCAATCCGAAGCGCCGCCCGCGCATCGAGTTCTTCCACGACGGCGAGCTGGAAGTGCTCAGCGAGGCCGAGACCGGAAGTATCGCTGCACTGCCCGAGCTGCCGTCAGCCATCGACGCCGGGACCACCGCCGAATGGACGCAACGGGTGCTGGCCGGAGGCGTGCCGGTGCCGGCCTCACTCATCGATCAACTCGGCTGCTGTCTTTACGGCAGCGGTCGGGCAACATCGCTCACCGCGGCCCGGGATGAGGTACTACAGCGCGTGGGCTGACTGACCGCCAGGGTGTTCTTGCCAGATCACCACGCGGAATCCACCCACCTCGTCCGATTCCCAGCGCACTTCGTAGCCATTGAGATCCAGTGCGCGCAGCAGCGCATGCAGATCGCCGCTGACGAAAAGCAGCATCTGCTTGCCTGGAGGCAGCAGGTCGAGGGCATCGAGCGCGCGCACGACGGGTTCCGGCGGCTCCAACCCGCGCGCGTCCAATACCAGATAGAAGTCGCTGACGTCCGCAGCGTTCATGTCGAATCCTCCCAAATCGGCCGTGGATCATCGTGCGTTCGAATTGCAACCGCACGCGCTCTCCTCGCGCTACCGCGATGATCGGTGTTCACGGCTCGCCGGTGGATCGATCCTCCGGGCACGCCGAGCAACCGCATGTTCTCTGTGTGAGAGAACGTACATTCAGCTTAGGTGTGTCGCTTGTGACGCGCCCTTGATGCGCATCAAGAAACTTCGCCGCCGATGCACGGGCCGGCGTCCCCGTCAGTAGAAGGGTGTGCCGGGCGACGGCAGACGATGTGGATTGGTCCGGCTTTTGGCCGACAGGGGCCGGCTGCAGGCAAAGCGAGGGGGAGGCGCCACGTATTCTCAGCCATCGGCGCTTCCTTCATACTTCGCCGCTTTGGAGCGGGCAGGTACCCGATACCCGCCCGCCGCGTTCATCGTGCGACCGATGCGAACTGCCTGTCCTGAGCCTGCTGCGCAAATCTGCCCTTCAGCCCCGCCGTGCCGGTCACGCGCGCAAGCCGAGGCGTCGCGCAGCCCCGATGATCTGATGCCAGACACCCACCGCTGACCCGGGATGCTGTTCAACTCCTACCCCTTCATCCTGGGGTTTCTCCCGGTCACCTTCTTCGTCTTCTTCGCGGTGGCGCGGAAGAGCCACCGGGCTGCTGCCGCATGGCTGGCGCTGGCTTCCTTCTTCTTCTACGGCTGGTGGAGCCCGAAGTACATCCTCCTGCTGGCGTTTTCGATCGCAGTCAACTTCAACGTGGGCAAGGGGATTCAGCATCTGCTGCGGTCGCGGGAGCCGACGCGCGCGCGGCATCTGCTCGTGCTCGGCATCGCCTTCAATCTGCTGCTGCTGGGCTACTTCAAGTACGCAAATTTCTTCGTCGACAATTTCAACCACGCGTTCGGGACCGGGTGGACGCTCGGCGAGATCATTCTGCCGCTCGGCATCTCGTTCTTCACCTTCACCCAGATCGCCTACCTGGTGGACGCCGCGCAGGGCAAGGTGCGCGAGTACAACCTCGTGCACTACGCGCTCTTCGTCACCTATTTTCCGCACCTGATCGCCGGGCCGATCCTGCACCACGCGGAGATGATGCCGCAGTTCGACCGGCCGGCGACCTACCGCATGCGCTGGGAGAACATCGCAGTCGGGCTCACGATTTTCTTCATCGGACTGTTCAAGAAGATGGTCCTCGCCGATGGCATCGCCCCGCATTCGACGACCGTGTTCGATGCGGCGGCGGCTGGCACCGTGCTGCCTCTGCTCGACGCCTGGGGCGGCGCGCTCGCCTACACCCTGCACCTGTACTTCGACTTCTCCGGCTACTCCGACATGGCGATCGGCCTGTCGCGGCTGTTCGGCATCAATCTGCCGCTCAACTTCAATTCGCCCTACAAGGCGGAGAACATCAGCGATTTCTGGCGGCGCTGGCACATGACGCTGTCGCGCTTCCTGCGCGACTACCTCTACATCCCGCTCGGCGGCAACCGCAGCGGTGGCGGCCGCCGCTACGTGAACCTGATGGCGACGATGCTGCTGGGCGGGCTGTGGCACGGCGCGAACTGGACCTTCGTGGTCTGGGGCGGCCTGCACGGACTCTATCTGGTGGTAAATCACGCCTGGCAGGCGCTGCGCCGGCGCTTTGGATGGAAATCTGCGCACAGCCGCAGCGGGCGACTCGCGGCGCAGGCGCTGACCTTCCTCGCCGTCGTCGTGGCCTGGGTGTTCTTCCGCGCGACCTCCTTCGATGCGGCGCTCATGGTGCTGAAGGGGATGGCTGGCCTGAACGGCATCGAGATGCCGTTCAAATGGCTGGCGAGTTGGGGTGCGGCGGGCGAATGGCTCACCCAGCACGGCGTGCGCTTCCGTGATTCGCCCACCTTCGCTGGAACACAGCTCGTCACCTGGATCGTTGCCGGGCTCGCCGTTGTGTGGCTCGCGCCGAACACGCAGCAGATCATGGAGCGCTACGACCCGGCGCTCGATTACCGGCCCGAGGCGCGGCCGGCGATGCCGTGGCTGCGCTGGCAGCCGACGAGGACATGGGCGCTCGCGATGACGATCGTCGCCTACTTCGGGATGCTCTATATGTCGAGCGGTTTCAGCGAGTTCATCTACTTCCAGTTTTGAGTGTGGGAGAAGCCGTCTTTGCCCGCTACAGTCGCGGGCTGCTCGCGGGCAGCCTGCTCTTCATGCTGGCCACCGCCGCCTTCAACCGCGTCATCGATCCGTTTCAGTATTTCGGCGCCCCGCGCATTCACGGCGTCAACGAGGTCAAGTCGCGGCTGCGCTTCTTCGAACGCGAAGTGAAGCCGGTGGTCGTCGGCCGCGAGCAGCCGGAGGCCGTCATCCTCGGCAGCTCGATCGCGGCGATCGGCTTCGAGCCGCTGCATCCGGCCTTGACCCGCGACGGGCAAGCGAAGAGCTACAACTTCGCCATGGCCGGCGCGCCCTGGAAGGAGGTGTTCTGCGACCTCGAATACGTGCTCGCGCACACGCACGCAAAGCGCATCGTGTTCGGCATGGTCGCCCAGCCGATGCCCAACGAGGAGTGCGGGCCCAGCCTCGCCGCCATGGACGAGAACCGCCTGCCCGAGGTGCTGTTGTCGCCGCAGGCAGTGCAGCACTCGCTCAAGACCCTGCGCAGCCAGGATCCGCGCGAGCCGCAGACGCACACGCCGGAAGGGCGCTACCTCTTCTTTCGCGACGATCCGCGCGTCGAGCATCGGGCCCGGGTGTTTTTCGAGGAGAACCTGCGGGGCAAAGCCGGCTGTTCCGAGGCGCGCCTGCGCCAATCGCTCGACACGCCCGCTGCACCGATCGCGAACGACGCCGCGGCGCCCTTCGACCTCTCCGGGCTGGAACGCATCGTCGCCCAGGTGTCGGGCCGCGACATACAGTTGCGCATCGTCCTCTACCCACGCCACGTGGTCGGCGCGGAAGCAGACTACCTGTGCGGCGAGGAGGCGCAGCGGTGGCTCGTCATGGACCGTGTCGCCCGTTATCTCGAAGCGCACCCGCCGGCGCCGCCGGCCTCCGTCGAGCTGTGGGATTTCCAGGGATACGGCTCACCGTTTGACGAGCCCCTGGGCAGCGGTGTACCGATCCACTGGCAGGACCCGATCCACTTCAATCCGGTGGTGGGCGACCGCATCCTCGATGCGATGTTCGGCCGCAGCGAACCCGGCGCGGACCATGTGACCGGTTTTGGCTACCGGGTCGCCTCGACGACGCTTGCCGCCAGGCGCGCCTGGCTCGCCCAGCAGCGCTCCGCCTTTCTGCACGCCCATCCCGAAACTTGGGACACCCTGATGCGGCTGGTGCCCGACCACGTGCCGCGACTGTCGCCGCGCGGGTCCTGAGGTTGCACTAGCGTGCTGTTCAACTCGCTGGAGTTTTTGTTTTTCTTCCCGATCGTGACGATCGGGTACTTTTGCCTGCCGCAGCGTTGGCGCTGGCTGTGGCTGCTCATTGCGAGCTGCGTTTTCTACATGGCGTTCGTGCCGATCTACATCCTGATCCTGGTGGTGACCATTGTTGTCGACTATCTGGCCGGGCTGCTGATCGAGCGCAGCCACGGTCGCGAGCGTCGGCGCTATCTGGTGACGAGCATCATCGTCACCTGCGCGGTGCTGTTCGTGTTCAAGTACTACAACTTCTTCGGCAACAACGCGAACTGGATTGCCGACCAGTTCAATGTGAACTTCGCCGTTGACCCGCTGGCGCTCGTGCTGCCGATTGGGCTGTCGTTTCACACGTTCCAGAGCCTGAGCTACGTGATTGAGGTCTACCGTGGCAACCAGAAGGCAGAGCGGCACTTCGGCATCTACTCGCTGTACGTGATGTTCTATCCGCAGTTGGTGGCAGGCCCGATCGAACGGCCGCAGAACCTGCTGCACCAGTTGCGGGAACGGCATCCATTCGAGTATCAGCGGGTGGCCGACGGGCTCAAGCTGATGGCGTGGGGGCTGTTCAAGAAGGTGGTGATCGCTGACCGGCTGGCGGTGGTGGTCAACACCGTGTATGCCGACCCGACGGCGCACTCGGGGGCGGCGCTGCTGCTGGCGGCGGTGTTCTTTGCGATCCAGATCTACTGTGACTTCTCAGGCTATTCGGACATGGCGATCGGCTCGGCGCAGGTCATGGGCATCCGCCTCATGGACAACTTCCGCAGACCCTTCGCCTCGCGCTCAGTGTCGGAACTGTGGACGCGCTGGCACATTTCCCTGTCGACCTGGTTTCGCGACTACGTCTACGTTCCGCTGGGCGGCAATCGGGCCGGGCGCTCTCGCCAAGCCTTCAACATCATGGTGACGTTTCTGCTGAGCGGCCTGTGGCACGGCGCGAACTGGACCTTCGTCGTCTGGGGCGGATTGAACGGCCTCTTCATCGTGCTTGGCAACGCGACGAAGCGGGCGCGGGCTGCCATTGCACGAGTCAGCGGTTTGGCGCGGTTGCCGGGCCTGCATCGCACAGCGCAGATTGCGATTACGTTCTTCCTCTTCGTGCTCACCTTGATCTTTTTCCGTGCCGCTTCGATCGGCGAAGCCTGGTACATCGTCACCTACCTCTTCCACGATGTCGGCTCCTGGGGCGAGCTCGGCTACTGGCGGGGAGACGCTTTCGCTACCGACAGCCTCGGGCTCGACGACGACGAACTCAAGATCGCCCTTTTCTCCATTGCCGGGCTCGAGTTGGTGCAGGCGGTGCAGAGCCGCGGCCGCGTCCGTACGCGGCTCGAAAGCCAGCACTGGGCGCTGCGCTGGACGCTCTATCTGCTGCTGGTGTGGGTCATCCTCGCCTACGGCATGTATACCGCAGGTGCATCCCTTCATCTACTTCCAGTTCTGAAGAATGAGGGCCGTCAAGATTCGGCTTACTGGCCGATTCGGATACACTCGCGTCGCCGCCGCTGCCGCGCGGGTCCTGAGGTTGCACTAGCGTGCTGTTCAACTCGCTGGAGTTTTTGTTTTTCTTCCCGATCGTGACGATCGGGTACTTTCTGCCTGCCGCAGCGTTGGCGCTGGCTGTGGCTGCTCATTGCGAGCTGCGTTTTCTACATGGCGTTCGTGCCGATCTACATCCTGATCCTGGTGGTGACCATTGTTGTCGACTATCTGGCCGGGCTGCTGATCGAGCGCAGCCACGGTCGCGAGCGTCGGCGCTATCTGGTGACGAGCATCATCGTCACCTGCGCGGTGCTGTTCGTGTTCAAGTACTACAACTTCTTCGGCAACAACGCGAACTGGATTGCCGACCAGTTCAATCTGAACTTCGCCGTTGACCCGCTGGCGCTCGTGCTGCCGATTGGGCTGTCGTTTCACACGTTCCAGAGCCTGAGCTACGTGATCGAGGTCTACCGTGGCAACCAGAAGGCAGAGCGGCACTTCGGCATCTACTCGCTGTACGTGATGTTCTATCCGCAGTTGGTGGCAGGCCCGATCGAACGGCCGCAGAACCTGCTGCACCAGTTGCGCGGAACGGCATCCATTCGAGTATCAGCGGGTGGCCGACGGGCTCAAGCTGATGGCGTGGGGGCTGTTCAAGAAGGTGGTGATCGCCGACCGGCTGGCGGTGGTGGTCAACACCGTGTATGCCGACCCGACGGCGCACTCGGGCGCGGCGCTGCTGCTGGCGGCCGTGTTCTTTGCGATCCAGATCTACTGTGACTTCTCCGGCTATTCGGACATGGCGATCGGCTCGGCGCAGGTCATGGGCATCCGCCTCATGGACAACTTCCGCCGACCCTTCGCCTCGCGGACGACGGCAACGTTCTGGACGCGCTGGCACATCTCGCTTTCCACCTGGTTCCGTGACTATGTCTACATCCCGCTCGGTGCGCAACAAGTACGGAACCGGCCGCAGGATGTTCAACATCATGGTGACCTTTCTGCTGAGCGGCCTGTGGCACGGCGCGAACTGGACCTTCGTCGTCTGGGGCGGCCTCAACGGTCTTCTGATCTCGCTCGGCGCGATGACCAAGAAGACGCGGGACGCCATCGCCCGCAGCGTCGGGCTCGGGCAGACATCGCTTGCCCGTCGGGTGATGCAGATCGCCATCACCTTTTCGCTCTTCGTGTTCGGGCTGATCTTCTTTCGCTCGACGTCGCTCGGCGAAGCCTGGTACATCATCACCCACCTCTTCCACGATATCGGTGCGTGGGGTGACAAGCACTACTGGCGCGAGGCGTTCTCCTATCGCAGCATCGGGCTGGACGACGCCGAGTTGCGCATCGCCTTCTTCTCCATTGTCGCGCTGGAGGCGGTGCAGGCGGTACAGAACCGAGGCCGCATCCGCACGATGCTGGCGAAGCGTCACTGGGCGCTGCGCTGGAGCCTCTACCTCCTGATCGTCTGGGCGATCCTCTCCTACGGCATGTATGTCGAAACGCAGCCCTTCATCTACTTCCAGTTCTAGAGCGCAGGAGCGCGCCGACGTCGCGAAGCTGTTCGGCCGCCTCGCGCTCCTTGCGGCGCTCGTCCTTGGCAGCCTGGCGTTCGTGTTCTTCGGGCCGCTGCCGTACAAGCATCAGCTCGCGATGCTGATCGACAAGCGCGTGATGCTCGACGCGACGCCCACGCCGCGGGTCATCCTCGTCGGCGGCAGCAACCTCATGTTCGGCGTCGACAGTGCCACCCTCGAACCCGCGCTGGGCGTTTCGGTGGCGAACATGGGCGTCTTCGGCGGTCTTGGCCTGCTGGCGCCGCTGGAAGTCATCCTGCCTCATGTGCGTCCCGGCGACAACGTCGTGCTCGTGCCGGAGTACGAGCTGCTCTTCACCGGGATCGCCCCGTTCTCCAAGGACTATTACCGGTGGTTTCTGGCGGTCGACCCGGCCGCCGCCTGGCGCTTCTACTACTCGTCGAAGCGACCGCAGGTGCTTCTTGCGGATTTCATGATGCTGATCCGCGACAAGCTCGGCGCCCTCTTCGTGATTCCCTTCAAGGGCAATCACTCGCTCGCGGGCAATGGCTACATTCGCTACGAACAGGTGGTCAACCGTTGGGGTGATGGCAGCGAGGAGATCCGCCCGGCCGCACCCGATCAGCTTGCCGGCCGCAACCAGGTGTATCGGACGGATGCGTTCAAGTCCGAGGTCGTCGATCAGCTCAACGAAATCACCACGCGTCTGCAGGCGGCCGGCGCGCGGGTGCTGCTCACCTTCGGCGTGTTTCCAGAAGGCGAGTACGCGCTCAATCAGCAGCTCATCGACGCCACGGCCGAGAAGTTGCGCGAACGCGGTACGTTCCAGGTCGTCGGCGCGCCGCGCGATTTTTTGTATCCCTACTCCGATTTCTCGGATTCGGTGAATCACCTGCGGCCGGCAGCGCGGACGGTGCGCACGCGCGCTCTGGCAGAGACGCTGATCGAAGCCGGGGTCGGCAAGCCGGCCGCTGCCGCCGCAGCCCGCGGGACCGACCGGTGACGAGATCATCTGTCAGTTCCTCGCGCTACGTGTGCGGCGTCCTTGTCGGCCTCATCGTGCTGCTGGGTTTCACCGGCGCTTTCACGCGCGTCGTCGATCCCTTCTGGTACTTCCGCGACGTCGAGATCGAAGGCTTCAATGCGATCAAGACCAAGTTCCGGCGCTTCGAGCGCAACGTCAAGCCAGCGGTGGTGGCGGCCGAGCAGCCCGAAGCGGTGATCCTCGGCAGCTCTTTTGCCGAGATCGGTTTCGATCCCGCTGCACCCGGCGCTTACCCGCGACGGCACGGCGCGCAGCTACAACTTCGCACTCGCCGGCGCGCCCTGGCAGATGAACTTCTGCGCGCTGGAATACGTGCTGGCGACGACGCCTGCACGCCGCGTCGTGCTCGGCATCCACGCGCAGCCGCTGCCGGCGTTCGACTGCAGCGAGAGCATCGCCGACATGCACGAGACCGCATGGATCTCACTGCTGCTCTCACCGCGCGCCCTCGGGGCGGCGATCGAGACCGTCGCGCATCAGCGGCGAACCGAGCGCGGCAGCCACACACGGGAGGGGCTGTACTACTACTCGCGCTTCGACCCGGGTGTCGAACGGCGCTTCAGCCAGTACTTTGCATCCATACTGCACGACGTGTCGGGCTGCAGCTTCGCCAACCTGCAGCGCTCGGTCGAATCGCCGGCGCAGCCTCTGACCGTCGCCGCCGATGCACCCTTCGATGTCGAGGGCCTCGCGCGCATCGTCGACAGCGTGTCGGGCCGCGACGTGACGCTGCGCCTGCCGATCTATCCGCGCCATGCGCTCAGCATCGAGACCGACTATCTCTGCGGTCGCCAGATGGACCGGTGGCGGGCGCTCTGGCATCTGGCGCACTACCTCGAGCAGCATCCGCCGGCGCCGCCCGCCTCGGTCGAGATCTGGGACTTCCAGGGCTATGGTCCGTACACGACCGAGCCGGTCGCACCCGCGCTCATGAGCTACTGGCAGGATCCCGAGCACTTCAACTTCGAGTTCGGCAACGTCATGCTGGACTGGATGTTCGACCGCGTGCCGGGGGCGGCGACGCGCGTCGACGGGCTCGGCTATCGGGTGACCACAGTGACGCTTGCCGAACGCTACGAATGGTTCAGCCAGCGAGCGCATCGCGTATCTCGACCACCATCCCGAAACCTGGACGGTGCTGACGCGGATGCTGCCGCCGAGCCTTCTATCGGCTGCCGGCGATGGCACGGGGGCCGTGTGCAGCCCCGGGCAGAACCGCATATAATTCCACTATTTGCGGCAATCTCGCGCGCATTCGGCATGCAGCTCTACACCATCGGGATCAACCACCACACCGCTCCGCTTTCGGTCCGCGAGCAGGTCGCCTTTGCCGGCGACGGGGTCGGAATCCGCGCTGCGCGATCTAGTCGAGCGCCGCCCCGTGCAGGAAGCGGCGATCGTGTCGACCTGCAACCGCACCGAGCTCTACTGCAACACCGACGAGCCGAAGGCAGCGATCGACTGGCTCGCCGAGTACCATCGCCTCGCCACTCACAGCCTGCAACCCTACGTCTACGCGCTGCCCACCGAAGGCGCGGTGAAGCATGCTTTCCGTGTCGCCAGCGGGCTCGATTCGATGGTGGTCGGTGAACCGCAGATCCTCGGCCAGTTCAAGCAGGCGGTGCGCGCTGCGGAGCAAGCGGGTACGCTGGGTGTGCTGCTGCACAAGCTCTTCCAGCGCACGTTCTCGGTCGCGAAAGAGGTGCGCACACAGACCGAGATCGGCGCGAGCGCGGTGTCGATGGCTTCCTGTGCGGTGCAGCTCGCCGAGCGCATCTTTCCCGTCGATCGCAGAGCAGAACGTGCTCTTCATCGGCGCGGGCGAGATGATCGAGCTCTGTGCCACGCATTTCTGTGCCGCGCGGCCACGCCGGGTCACCTTCGCCAACCGCACCATCGAGCGCGCCGAGGAGCTCGGCCGCCGTTACGGCGCATCGACCATCACCCTGACCGAGCTGCCCGAACATCTGCCGACGCACGACGTGGTGATCACCTGTACCGCGAGTCCGCTGCCCATCATCGGCAAGGGCACGATGGAGCGGACGCTGAAGGCACGCCGCCATCGACCCATGTTCATGGTGGACCTCGCCGTGCCGCGCGACGTCGAGCCGGAAGTGGCGGAGCTCGACGACGTGTTCCTCTACACCGTGGACGATCTCGGACGTGTGGCGCAGGATGGTGCGAGCTCGCGCCAGGCGGCCGTGGCGCAGGCCGAAGCGATCATCGACCACAAGGTGCAGGACTTCCTGCACTGGCTGCGAGAACCGTGAGGCGGTACCCTCCATCCGCGCTCTGCGGGATCAGGCGGAGCGCGCGCGCCGCCACGAGATGGAGCGGGCGCTGCGCCGGCTTTCGCGCGGCGACGATCCGGAGCAGGTGCTCGACCATCTGAGCCGTGCCCTCACCAACAAGCTGCTGCACGGTCCCACGCACGCGCTCGGCAGCGCCGAGTCGGAAGACCGCAGGCAGCTGCTCGACATCCTGTCCCGTCTCTACAACATTCACCATCACGAATGAAGCCTTCCATCGCCGGAAAGCTCGAACAGCTTTCCCGGCGCCTGGCGGAGCTCGATCGCCTGCTGGCGAGCGAGACCGCGACCGCTGACCTCGACACCTATCGCAAGCTCTCGCGCGAGCACGCCGGAATCGCGCCGGTAGTCGCGCTGTATCAGGCCTACCTGCAGCGGTCAGGAGGATGTCCGCACCGCCGAGGAGATGGCGAGCGACCCGTCGATGCGTGAGTTCGCCGAGGAAGAACTGCAAGCGCCGGACGCGCCAACGCTCGAGCGGATCGAGGCCGATCTGCAGCGGGAGCTGCTGCCGAAGGATCCGAACGACGAGCGCAACGTCTTCCTCGAGATCCGCGCGGGCACCGGCGGCGACGAATCGGCGCTTTTCGCCGCCGACCTGTTTCGCATGTATTCGCGCTTCGCCGAGCGCCATCGCTGGCAGGTGGAGCTGGTATCGCAAAGCCCGTCCGATCTCGGCGGCTACAAGGAAATCATCGCGAAGATCATCGGCAGCGGCGTCTACTCCAAGCTCAAGTTCGAGTCCGGCGGGCACCGCGTGCAGCGCGTGCCGGTCACCGAAACCCAGGGCCGCATCCATACTTCCGCCTGCACCGTGGCGGTGATGCCCGAAGCCGACGAGGTGGGCGACGTCGTCATCAATCCGGCCGAGATCCGCATCGACACCTTCCGCGCCTCGGGTGCTGGCGGACAGCACATCAACAAGACCGACTCCGCCGTGCGCATCACGCACCTGCCCACCGGCATCGTCGTCGAGTGCCAGGACGACCGCTCCCAGCACA
The DNA here is from genome assembly GCA_963719715.1 of uncultured beta proteobacterium. Classification (GTDB taxonomy): domain Bacteria; phylum Pseudomonadota; class Gammaproteobacteria; order Burkholderiales; family JAEUMW01; genus JAEUMW01. Next base: position 59,638 of record CAVRDD010000036.1, on the reverse strand, counting down.
AGAACAAGGCGCAGGCGCTGGCGGTGCTGGGCGCGCGCATCAAGGACCGGCAACTGCGCGAGCAGATGGCGCAGGAAGCGGCGACCCGCAAGACCCTGATCGGCAGCGGCGATCGCTCTGAGCGCATCCGCACCTACAACTTTCCGCAGGGCCGCGTGACCGATCACCGCATCAATCTGACCCTGTACAAGATCGATTCGATCATGGACGGCGATCTCGACGAGCTCGTGGGTGCGCTGCTCGCGGAACATCAGGCCGAGCAGCTGGCTGCCTTGGCCGCAGGACGACGTGACGCAGGCGGTTTTCACGGGCGGCTCAGTAGACGCAAGAGCGGACACCGTCGGCGCGAGGCTTGTCCGCGACGGCGCGCGGCTGGCGGCTCAGCTCGGCGTCGAGTTCGCGGATGGCTTCCGCGAGGCGCAGGGGCTGCTTGCCGCGGCGTCGCCGGTCTGTCGCGCGCGCAGATCGCGGCGCGCCAGCGCGACGGACTGGATCGCCAGAGTACGATGAGGCGTACGAGGCACTGATCGCTGCGGCGCTGCCGAGGCGAACCCTACGCCTATGTAGTCGGCCGGCGCGAGTTCCACGGCCTCGACTTCAGCGTCACTCCCGGCGGTGCTGATCCCGCGGCCCGAGACGGAACCGCTGGTCGATGCCGTGCTCGCCTGGGTCGCACCTGATTGCGACGCGCGGATACTGGACCTCGGTACCGGCAGCGGCGCGCGTTGCGATCACGCTCGCGCGGCTGCGGCCGCGCGCCGAGGTGACGGCGACCGACAACAGCATCGCCGCGCTGGCCGTGGCTCGCGAGAATGCGCTGCGCCTTGGGCCGCGCGCGTGCGGCTCCTGGAGAGCGACTGGTACGCCGGCCCTCGACTCGGAGCGGTTCGACGTCATCGTGTCGAACCCGCCGTACGTCGCAGCAGGCGATCCGCATCTCGATTGCGGCGACCTGCGCTTCGAACCGCGTTCCGCGCTTGGTCGGAGGTGCGGACGGGCTCGAGTGCATACGGGCGCTCGTGGCTGGCGCGGCCCGGCATCTGAGCCCGGGCGGCGCGTTTTTCTTCGAGCACGGCCACGACCAGGCTGCTGCCTGCCGGGAACTCCTCGAGGGGGCGTGTTTCCGGAGGTGTTTCCACGATCTGCGATCTGTCGGGAATCGAACGCGTGACTTGCGGTCAAACCCGTCCCCATTGACCGGGAAAGACCCTCGCCGTACTATTCCCGAGTCTCGCTATCAGTCATTTGTTCGCCCATTTTCAAGGAGTTGTCATGAGCGTTCAGGACGATATCAGAAAGCAGGTCACGACCAACCCGGTCGTCCTCTACATGAAGGGCACGCCTGATTTTCCGCAGTGTGGATTCAGTGCCACTGCCGTGCAGATCCTCAAGGCCTGCGGCGTGCCGGACTTGTTCTCGGTCAACGTCCTCGAGGATCCGGACATTCGCCAGGGCATCAAGGAGTTCGCCAACTGGCCGACGATTCCCCAGCTGTACGTCGGCGGGCGAGTTCGTTGGCGGCTCGGACATCATGCGCGAGATGTACCAGAGCGGAGAGTTGCAGAAGCTGGTGAAGGAGAAGGTCACCGGCTGATCGGGACAGCGCTCGCCCATGTCGGAAGCCGGCCTTCGTGCCGGCTTCGTCATTTCTGCGCGGAGCCGCGCCCGCGCGCGCGAAATCGGCACGCCCTCGAACCTGCGCGGGGGCTGTGCCGCCGATATGGTCGCGCGCCGCCACCGATCCTTCCGGGGTCAGCACGTCGAACACGTCCGCCTCCACGAGCGGAGAGAACGCGCGCAGGTCGGCGAGGTCCAGGGCGGCAAGGTCACAGCCGCGCTCGACCGCCAAGCGCACCGCACGGGCCACCGCCTCGTGGGCGTCCCGAAACGGCAGTCCCCTGCGTACCAGATAGTCCGCCAGATCGGTGGCCGTCGAGTACCCTTCGAGCGCAGCGGCCCGCATGCGTGCTGCGTTGACCGTGACGCCGCGCATCATGTCGGCGTAGATCGCAAGCGTCGCGTCAGCGTGTCGACCGTGTCGAAGAGCGGTTCCTTGTCCTCCTGATTGTCCTTGTTGTAGGCGAGCGGCTGGCCCTTCATCAGCATCAGCAGCGCGACCAGGTGGCCGGTGACGCGGCCGGTCTTGCCGCGGACCAGCTCCGGCACGTCGGGGTTCTTCTTCTGCGGCATGATCGACGAACCCGTGCAATGACGGTCCGCCAACTCGATGAAGCCGAAGCGCGGGCTCATCCACAGGATGAGTTCTTCCGAGAGTCGCGACAGGTGCACCATCACCACCGAGGCCGCCGCAGTGAATTCCATTGCGAAGTCTCGATCCGACACGGCGTCTAGCGAGTTCTCGCAAACACCTTCGAAGCCAAGCTCCCGCGCCACTCGTTCCCGATCGATCGGGAAGGAAGTTCCCGCCAGGGCCGCCGCGCCGAGCGGGAGGCGATTCAGGCGGCGCCGACAGTCCCGCAGTCGGCCGCGGTCCCGCTCGAGCATCTCCACGTAAGCCGTGAGATGGTGGCCAAAGGTCACCGGCTGCGCGACCTGCAGATGTGTGAAGCCCGGCATGATCGTCGCCGCGTGCGCCTCCGCCAAGTCGAGCAGGGCGCGCTGCAGGTCGGCGATCAGGGCCGGCAATCTCGTCAATTGCGGCGCGCAGGTAGAGGCGGATGTCGGTCGCTACCTGGTCGTTGCGAGAGCGTGCCGTGTGCAGACGCTTGCCCGCGTCGCCGACAAGTGCGGTGAGCCGCTTCTCGATATTGAGGTGGACATCCTCGTCGGCGACTGACCACGGGAACGCGCCTGCGCGTATCTCGTCGAGGATGGTCGACAGGCCGCGCTCGATCGCGGTCCTGTCCTCAGCCGTGAGGATTCCCGACGGACTCGAGCATGCGCGCATGGGCGAGCGAGCCCTGGATATCGAACTCCGCCAGGCGATGGTCGAAACCGATCGAGGCGGTGTAGCGCTGCGTCAGCTCGTCCAGTGGTTCGGAGAAGCGGCCAGACCATGTGGCGCCTTCTGGGCCTGATCCAGGCGACCTTTCGTCGGGCATCGGGTTTGCTTTGAAGGTGGCTCGGGCGCGCGAAGCGCTCGGCTGAGTTTTCCGAAAAATACCTGAAAAATCCTTGAGTTCTGCCACCCCCCGGTGACATGGCGAGTATAAATCAAAACGGCGAAGCCGTTGCGCTGCCGAACTTTCGCAATCTTGGCGTCATGCTGCGCGTGCTCGTCATCGCGAACGCGATGGCGCTGGCGGCGGCAGTGGTGAAGGCGCCGAGCCTGGACACGACGGGTCGTCAACTCGTCGAAATTTCCTCGCTCTTCCAGCCGACGCTGCTGCTCACGCTTGCTCGCCCTGATGGCGATCAGTCCGGTGCTGCAGAAGATGTCCTATCCGCTCGGGATCCTGCGGGATCCTGGCATTGGCGGCGCTGGTCACCGATCGCTGGTATGGCAGTACGGCGAAACCCTGGTCGGCGACGGTGACGGACTCGCACGCGCCGTCATCGTCGCGGTCGGCGCCTCTGCGCTCATGCTCAGCTACTTCAACATGCGCAGCCGCCTGCTGTCGCCCGCGCTCACCATCGCGCGCCTGCAGGCGCTGCAGGCGCGCATCCGGCCCCATTTTCTCTTCAACAGCCTGAACGCGGTGTTGTCACTGATCCGCGCCGAGCCGCGCCGCGCCGAGGCCGCGCTCGAAGACCTCGCGGATCTCTTTCGGGTCCTGATGCAGGACAACCGCCAGCTCGCTCCGCTCACGCGCGAAGTGGACCTCTGCCGGCAGTACCTGGACCTCGAGCAACTGCGGCTCGGCGCGCGACTGCAGGTGGCGTGGCATGTCGAGGACATGCCGGAGGATGCACTGTGCCCCCGCTCCTGCTGCAGCCCGTCATCGAGAACGCCGTCTACCACGGCGTCGAGCCCGCCATCGAGCCGGGAACAGTCAGCATCAGCATCTCACCGCAAGGGCAAGGCGCTGCACGCAATCGTGACGAACCCCGTGCGCAAGCAGGGGCGGCATCACTCTGGCAACAAGATGGCGATGGCGAATATCCGGGAGCGTCTCTCGCTCCATTTCGACGCCGAAGCCAGCATCACGAACACCGCGACGGAGAGTACTTACAATGTCCACATCGTTATCCCATATGTCACTGCTGCAGTCCGCTGAGGATCCGCCGATCGACATCGTCGGTCATGCAGCTGCGCATTCTCATCGTCGACGACGAGGCGCCGGCCCGCAGCCGTCTGCGGGATCTGCTGAGCGACTGCAGCCACAAAATGCCGATCGACGATCGTCGGCGAAGCGGCTGATGGGCGCACGGCGCTCGACGTACTCGAGCAGCCAGCCGGCCGACGTGGTGCTGCTCGACATCCGCATGCCGGAGATGGACGGGATCGAGTTCGCGGAGCAACTGCGAAAGCTTCCCGACCCGCCGATCGTGATCTTCACCACCGCGTACGATGCCTATGCCATCAAGGCGTTCGAACTGCACGCGGTCGACTACCTCGTGAAGCCGATCCGTCTCGGCCGTCTCTTCGATGCGCTCAACCGTGTCCGCCAGCTGCATGCCGGTACCGCTCGACGCTGCCGCAGCCGAAACCGGAGCCGCGCTCCCAACTTTCGGTGCAGGAGCGCGGGCCGCGTCCATCTGGTCCCGATCAAGGAGATCATCTACCTCAAGGCCGAGCTCAAATACGTCACGATCCGCACCGCACAGCGCGAATACCTGATCGAGGAATCGTTGACCCGGCTCGAGGAAGAGTTCACCGACAAGTTCCTGCGCGTCCACCGCAACTGTCTCGTCGGTCGTGCCTTCGTGACCGGCTTCGAGCGCGTCACCAACGACAACGGCGACGGTCACTGGGTCGTGAGGCTGGACGCGGTGGCGGAGAAGCTCCCGGTCTCGCGACGCCAGCAGCACGTCGTGCGTGAGTTCAGCGGACCGAGCTGACCTCGTAGCTGGCAACCGGAATGTCATCGTTCACCGCGGCGGCCTCAGGGCCGCCGCTGCGTTTCCAGTCCCTCGACTCGGGGCACCGGCCTCGACGCCGGACGCAAGACGATGCGCCCAACGTGTGGTTTCCGGCAGGCGGTAGCGGGTCGTGCACGCGAGCACGCAGCGGATGGCGCTGTCGAGATCGATGCGATGGCCGATCGAAACGTAGATCGGCGCGACGCCGGCGCGCGTCCGCAGCACTGCACCGATCACCTCTTCAGCATGCATGCAGCGGCACCCACGCGCCCTTGTCGTTCGGCACCGATGTCGTGCGTGCCAATCAGCCGGCTCTTCGCGACCCCGATCGTGGGAACATCCGTCCACAGTCCGAGATGGCTTGCGAACCCGCAACGGCGCGGGTGCGCAATGCCCTGCCCGTCGCACAGCAGGACGTCGGGACGCACTGCCACTCGTGCCAGCGCCTGCGAGCACGACGGGTACCTCGCGAAACGACAGCAGCCCCGGCACGTAGGGAAACGCTGACCGGCACCTCGGCCACGGCGTGAATCCACGAGCTCGAGTGACGGAAACGAGAGCACCGCGACCGCGGCGCGTGCGCGATCGCCGACGAATCCGACGTCCACGCCCGCCACGTGGTGGACGGAGTGGGCACGCCGGTCCGGATCACGCGTGAGGCGAGCTCCGCTGCAGCGCGATTGCTTCACGCGGCGAGAGATCCCACGGGTGAGTGATCGGTCGTGTGCATTCCGTCATGATGATCGCGGGGGCGCCGGCCTGACATGACAGCCCGGAAGGGCCGCTGCTACACTGTCACATCTCCGTAATGCCCTGAACAGAAGGTGCCGTGACCACCCCACAGATCGAGGTGCAGCCGGCGGCGGCTCACAGATTACCTTGGCGACTGGAAGAGATCGACTTCTCGAAGCTCGAGGCCGAGCGCGTTCGAGACGATGACACGCTCTTCTTCTTCCTCGTCATGTCCTCGTTCGTCGAGGTCGCGTCCGACCTGTACGCGCGCAATCTCAGCGCCTATTACGCCGGCGACGTGGAAGTCGAGAATTGGCTCGAAGCAGCACTGGGAACATGAGGAGATTGCAGCACGGTCGCGCCCTGCGCGCCTATGTGCAGGCGGTGTGGCCGGAGTTCGACTGGGAGCGCGCCAACGCCAGCTTCTTCGAGGAATACTCCGCGATGTGCACGCTCGACGAGTTCGAGCCGACCCGCGGGCTCGAGATGGCGGCGCGCTGCGTCGTCGAGACCGGCACCTCGTCGTTGTATCGTGCAATCCACGACTACACCGAGGAACCGCTGCTCAAGGAACTGACCGCACACATCAAGAGCGACGAGGTCCGCCACTTCAGTTACTTTTACCGCTACTTCCAGCGCTACCGCGCCGTCGAGACCGTGAGCAGGACGCGCATCGTGCGCGCAATCCTCAGGCGCATCGCCGAAGCGAAGAGCGAAGATTCACTCGTCGCCTACCGGCATGCATTCCGGGTGCGTTTCCCCGGGGCTCGCGTTCGACGAGCGTTACTATCGCGACTACAATCGCAGCCTGCGGCGCATCATGCAGCGCAATTTTCCGTTCGAGATGTCGGTGAAGATGCTGCTCAAGCCGGTCGACCTGCCGCGGCGCGTGCGCGGGCCGATGTCGCGACTTCTCGTGCGCGGCGCGCGCGGCCTCATCTTCAGTTAACCTCCCCCGCGGCTGCGCGGACAAAGCAGCAGCGGACGTTTCCCTCTACCAATTCCAATCAGCAAGGATCGATCATGAACTTCGGCATTTCTGTGCGCCGCACCGGCGCCGCGCTCGTTGCAACTCTCGTTCTTCTCGGACCGTCTTCCGCTCTCGCAGATGCCGGTGTCAAGGTAAGCGACGCCTGGGCGAGGGCGACCGCGCCAGGGCAGAACGTCGGCGCCGCTTATCTCAACCTGGTGAGCGGCGTCCCTGCGACGCTGGTCAGAGCGGAATCCCCGGTTGCCAAGATCGTCGAGTTGCACGAGATGAAGATGGAGGGCAGCGTCATGAAAATGCGTGCCGTCCCGAAGATCGATCTGCCGGCCGGTACGGAAGTGAAGCTTGCGCCCGGTGGTCTGCACGTGATGCTGATCGACATCAAGCAGCCGCTCAAGGTCGGCGAAAAAGTTCCGCTCACGCTGGTCTTCGACGCCGGCGGGAAGACCGAGAAGCTGAACATCGACGCCGAGGTGCGGGACGCCCAGGGCGGTGGCCCTCACCACTGATCCTGGCAGCACAGACAGAACCCGCGAGCAATGATCCGACGCGCAAAGCCGTACCTTCTGTTCGCGCTGGCCGCGGGAATTGCTGCAACGGCTAACGCTGGCGCGCTCGATCCGGGACCCGAGAAGCGCTTGTGCGCGACCAAACCCGCGCAGATGACGGCTTTGCTGCGGGCGTCGACGCAGGCGCGGGCCGTGCCCCTGCGCCAGCGGCTGACGCTACAACTCGCACCCGAGAAAGCGGTCGTGCTGCCCGGCACATCGGCGGATCTCGACCGTGAGCGCGCCAAGGTGCGCGGAGCGACTTTCGCCGGCGTTGTCCGACTGCACGTGGAGCGCCCTAGAAGCTACCGGATCGCACTCGACCGCGATGCCTGGCTCGACGTCGTTGCGGAAACCGGCAAGCTGATCGATCCCGCGCCGGATGAGGCCACCTTCCACTGCGGCGGCGCGCAGAAGGTGATCGTCTATCAGCTCCCTGCCTTTGGTAACTATTGGCTGCAGATCGCGTTGAGTCCGCGGCGTGAAACCTTGCTGACCGTGATTCCGGTCGACTGAAAGACGCGGAACCTCCAGCCCGGCTCTCATCGACGCGCGTGCCGGCCACACCGGTGTAGAATCCGCGCGTTTTGTCGCCACCGGACACCGCCATGACGCTCACTCCGTCCGCCGCTGCGCAGAAGGCCCTTTACCTGGCCGAAGCGCTGCCCTACATCCGCCGCTTTCACGGCAAGACGATCGTGATCAAGTACGGCGGCAACGCCATGACCGACGTAGCCCTGCAGAAGAGCTTCGCCCACGACGTCGTGCTGCTCAAGCTGGTCGGCATGAACCCGGTGGTGGTGCACGGCGGTGGCCCGCAGATCGAGCAGCTGCTCGCTCGCCTCGGCAAGAAGGGCGAGTTCGTGCAGGGTATGCGGGTGACCGACGCCGAGACCATGGACGTGGTCGAGATGGTCCTGGGCGGCGCGGTGAACAAGGACATCGTGACGCTGATCAACCGCGCCGGCGGCAAGGCGGTCGGCCTTACCGGGCAGGACGGCCACTTCATTCATGCGCGCAAGCTGCTGCTGCCGAATCGCGAGCGGCCCGAGGAGCTGATCGACATCGGGCAGGTGGGAGAGATCGCCGGTATCGATCCCGGCGTGATCGATTCGCTCGAGAGCGGGGGATTCATCCCGGTGGTCGCGCCGATCGGCGTGGGGCCAGAGGGCGAGTCCTACAACATCAATGCGGATCTGGTCGCCGGCAAGCTCGCCGAGATCCTGCAGGCAGAGAAGCTCATTCTGCTCACGAACACGCCGGGGGTGCTGGACCGCAATGGCACCCTGCTCACGGGATTGACGCCCAAAGGCATCGACGATCTCGTCGCCGACGGCACGCTCTCGGGCGGCATGCTGCCCAAGATCTCCTCCGCGCTGGACGCCGCCCGCGGCGGCGTGAGGAGCGTGCACATCATCGACGGGCGGGTGGAGCACGCGCTGCTGCTGGAAGTCCTGACCGACGAAGGCGTGGGCACGCTGATCCGGTCGAAATGACCTCGGTGGGCGGCCGGCAACGGCGTTCGTGGACCTGGATCTTCGATCTGGACAACACGCTTCACGACGCCACACTGCACGTCTTTCCGCATCTCAACCGGTCGATGACCGCCTACCTAGCGCAGCACCTCGACCTCGATCCGGAGCAGGCGAGCCGGCTCCGCCGCCACTACTGGCAGCGCTACGGTGCCACCCTGCTGGGTCTCATGCGCCACCACGGCACCGACCCGCATCATTTTCTCCGCGTCACGCACGAATTTCCGGATCTGGCGCGAATGGTCCTGCGCGAGCCTGGGCTGCGCGCGGCCCTGTGCCGACTGCCGGGGCGCAAGGTGGTGTTCTCCAATTCACCCGTCCGCTACGCCCGCGAAGTGCTGCGCATCCTGCGCATCACCGATCTGTTCGATGGCGTATTTTCCATCGAGCACACCGGTTTCCGGCCGAAGCCGCAGCCGGCGGGCTTCCTGCGGCTGCTGCGGCGGCATGGGCTGCATCCACGCGGTTGCGTGATGGTGGAGGATTCGCTGCCGAATCTGCGCACCGCGCGGCGGCTCGGGATGAAGACGGTGTGGGTGAGCGAGGTGCGAAGAGCGCCGGATTACGTGGACGTGATCGTGCGCAGCGTGCGCGACCTGCATGTTGCCGCGAGGGCGCTGGGCTGACGGGGAAGACGGGAGGTGCGATGCCGATCACCAGACCAGGGGAACGAAAGAAGCAGATCCTCGAAGTTCTGGCCGAGATGCTGGAGCAGCCCTCAGCCGAGAAGATCACCACCGCAGCGCTGGCGGCCCGTCTCGATGTCTCAGAGGCCGCGCTCTATCGCCACTTCGCGAGCAAGGCGCAGATGTTCGAAGGGCTGATCGAGTTCATCGAGGAGACGATCTTCGCGCTCGCCAACAGGATCAGCGTCGAGGAGACGAGCGGCATGAAGCAGCTCGAACGGATGATCTCGATGTTGCTCGGCTTCGCGCGGACGAATCGCGGCATGACCCGGGTCTTGATCGGCGAGGCGCTGGTGCACGAGAACGAGCGGCTGCAACAGCGCATCAATCAGCTGCACGACCGCCTGGAGGCAACGCTCAGGCAGGCGCTGCGCTTCGCCCTCAGTCAGAGCGAAACGCAGCAGACCGACTTGGATGCGGCGGCGCAGGCGAATCTGATGATGTCCTATGTCGCCGGGCGCTGGCATCAGTTCGCGAAAAGCGGCTTCAGGCGCGATCCGCTCGAATACTGGCCGCGCCAGTGGAGCAGTCTCAGGCCCGGCTGAGGGCGTCGCCCTGGCGCGGCGAGGCGGTGCTCGGCCGGAACAGCAGTCCACTCGTCGACACTCGCAGCTCCCATTCAGTGGAACGGTCCGCCGGCACGAACGAGGCCGAACCGTATTCGACGTCGAGCAGCGGCGTCAACGCCGGAAACTCGTGCCGCAGATCGAACATGTCGAGCGGTTTGGAGCGTGCCAGCGGGTACACGGTGCGCACGCGCGCCTGTTCGTCTTCAAGGCGGCGGTAACGGCCGGCGACGCGGTCGAGTTCGTACTGCGTGTGCAGGCCGAGCAGGTTGGCGATCGCCTTCCACTTGAGGATGTGGGCATCGACGTAGAGCTCGTTGCCGGCCAGCAGATAAGTCGCCGTGCGACCATCGGGAAAGCGGAACTTCGCCGTGAAGCGCTCCGGCCCGGCGGGCTCGACCCGCACCCAGGCAGCGACTTCCTCCTTCAGCAAGGCCTGATAGCCGAGCGTACCCACGCTGATGATGGCCAGCAGCCCGGCGGCGACAATCAGCAGGGCGCTGACGAGGCCGCGAAGCGCGAAAGAGAGAGGTCGCCAGCGTGCGAGCGCGGAAACGGCCGCGACGAGAAACGCCAGCCCGACCGCGCCGACCGCGATGGCAATGAGAGAAAGCGGCAGGTCCAGATTGTGTGCTCCGTCAGGGGCGCGTCGTCGACGCTGAGCGCCTACCGCATTGCCTGAACGCGCCAGGGCGCGCGGGCGCTTCGGCAGCGGCATGATCTTGGGCGCTTCCGCAAGCAGATATTCGCGAAACGCCAGCGCAGCCGCCGTCAGGCGCTTCTGCGCCCGGTGCACCAGATACCACTGGCGCACGATCGGAAAGCCCTCGACGTTGAGGACCACCAGCCGCCTGGTTTCGACTTCGAGCTCGCAGGTATGCAGCGAAATGACCGACAGTCCCATGCCCGCGCCTACCACCGCCTTGATCGCCTCGTTCGTATCCATCTCGATGCCGCGATTGAACTTGATGCCGTGCTCGACGAAGAAACGCTCCATGGCATGCCGGGTCCCCGACCCCGGCTCACGCACGAGGAAGCTTTCCTCCTCCAGGCGCGACAGCGGAATCTTCTTCAGCCGGGCGAGCGGGTGGTCCGGAGCACCGACGCACACCAGCGGATTGTCCATGATGGACTCGGCCTGCAGGTCCATGTTCTGCGGCGGGCGACCCATGATGGCGAGGTCCACCTCGTTGTCGGCCAGATGTTTGAGCACGTGCTCGCGGTTGGCGACGTAGATGCTCACCGAGATTTGCGGGTGCATCTTCTGGAAGCGCGCGAGCAGCTTGGGGACGAAGTACTTGGCGGTGCTGATGACCGAGATGATGAGCCGTCCGCGCTCGAGCCCCTTCATCTGGTCGAGCACCTCTTCCACTCTCCTTGAGCTGCTGGGCGATGGAGCGGCTGTACTGGAACAGCTCGCGACCGGCGTCGGTGAGGTAGATCTTCTTGCCGAGCTGCTCGAAGAGGGGGAGGCCGACGTTGTCCTCGAGCTGCTTGATCTGCATCGAGACCGCGGGCTGGGTGAGGTGCAACTCCTCCGCCGCGCGGGAGAACGAAAGGTGGCGCGCGACCGACTCGAAAACCCTCAACTGACGCAACGTGAGGTGCAGCACGGCGCGCTTATTCCTGTTCTCGAGTGCCGCGTGATCTTATCATAATGATCAGAATAATTAACTTGTTCTGATGATTCGGCGCGGACTATAGTTCACCTGTGTTTTCAGGGTCGTCGCGAAGAGACAGCCGCATCCTTCGCGACCGAAACGAGCCGCCGAATTGGAGGAGAATCATGGCCGTCAAGAAGTACAGCGCCGGCGTCAAGGAGTACCGCAGCACCTATTGGGAACCCGACTACCAGGTCAAGGACACCGACATCCTGGCCTGCTTCAAGATCACGCCGCAGCCCGGCGTCGACCGCGAGGAGGCCGCCGCCGCCGTGGCCGCCGAATCGTCGACCGGCACGTGGACCACGGTGTGGACCGACCTCCTCACCGACCTCGACTACTACAAGGGCCGCGCCTACCGCATCGAGGACGTGCCGGGCGACGACACCTGCTTCTACGCCTTCATCGCCTATCCCATCGACCTCTTCGAGGAGGGCTCGGTGGTGAACGTGTTCACCTCGCTCGTGGGCAACGTCTTCGGCTTCAAGGCGATCCGCGCGCTGCGCCTGGAGGACGTGCGCTTCCCCATCGCCTACGTGATGACCTGCGACGGCCCGCCCCACGGCATCCAGGTCGAGCGCGACAAGCTGAACAAGTACGGCCGCGCCGCTGCTGGGCTGCACCATCAAGCCCAAGCTGGGGCTGTCGGCCAAGAACTACGGCCGCGCGGTCTACGAGTGCCTGCGCGGCGGCCTGGACCTCACCAAGGACGACGAGAACGTCAACTCGCAGCCCTTCATGCGCTGGCGCGACCGCTTCCAGTTCGTGATCGAGGCGATCCGCAAGGCCGAGGCCGAGACCGGCGAGCGCAAGGGCCACTACCTCAACGTGCACCGCGCCCTCGCCGGAGGAAATGTACGAGCGGGCCGAGTTCGCCAAGGAGCTGGGCACGCCGATCATCATGCACGACTTCCTCACCGGCGGCTTCTGCGCCAACACCGGACTGGCGCGCTGGTGCCGCAAGAACGGCATGCTGCTGCACATCCACCGCGCCATGCACGCCGTGATCGACCGCAACCCGCACCACGGCATCCACTTCCGCGTGCTCGCCAAGGCGCTGCGGCTGTCCGGCGGCGACCACCTGCACTCCGGCACCGTGGTCGGCAAGCTCGAGGGCGACCGCGAAGCGACGCTGGGCTGGATCGACATCATGCGCGAGCGCTTCGTCAAGGAAGACCGCAGCCGCGGCATCATCTTCGATCAGGACTGGGGCTCCATGCCGGGCGTGTTCCCGGTGGCGTCCGGCGGCATCCACGTCTGGCACATGCCGGCGCTGGTCGCGATCTTCGGCGACGACGCCTGCCTGCAGTTCGGCGGCGGCACGCTCGGGCACCCGTGGGGCAATGCGGCCGGTGCCGCGGCCAACCGCGTCGCGCTCGAAGCCTGCGTCGAAGGCGCGCAACGACGGTCGCGCGATCGAGAAGGAAGGCAAGGAGATCCTGACCGAAGCCGCCAAGTCCAGCCCGGAGCTCAAGGTCGCGATGGAAACCTGGAAGGAGATCAAGTTCGAGTTCGACACCGTCGACAAGCTGGACGTGGGCCATCGCTGACCGGCCGCGTCGAACCGCACACGAGGACAACAAGCATGAGCGAAATACAGGACTACAAATCGCGCATTTCCGATCCGGCGAAGCCGCAAGTTCGAGACCTTCTCCTACCTGCACGTCGATGACGCCGGAAGAGATCCGGCAGCAGGTGGAGTTCGTCGTGAAGCAGGGCTGGAATCCGGCGGTCGAGCACACCGAGCCTCAGCACATGACCGGTTCCTACTGGTACATGTGGAAGCTGCCGATGTTCGGCGAGACCGACGTCGACCGCATCCTGGCGGAGGCCGATGCCTGCCACAAGGCGAACCCGAACCATCACGTGCGCCTCGTCGGTTACGACAACTTCAGGCAGTCCCAAGGCACGGCCATGGTGGTCTACCGCGGCGACACCGTCTAAGCCTTCGGCGACACCCGCGCAAGAGCCCCCGTCGCCGCAAGGTGTCGGGGGCTTTGTTTCTGGAGTCTGTTCACACTGTATTCGTACGATGCGTTGCGAGCGAAAAGGGTCACGCGCGAGGCGCGAAACGAAAGCCGGGCAGACCGCCCCCAGCGAGGCTCCGCACGCGCGAATACAGTGCGAACAGACACTGAGAGGACACGGAAGATGAACGAAGAGGTCCAGCAATACCTGGTTCGCGAACAGCCTTACTACCGCGCAGTGGGCGACGAGGTGACGCTCTACGAGGCCGCGTAGTCGGTGCGCATGCCGATGATGCTCAAGGGCCCGACCGGCTGCGGCAAGACGCGCTTCGTCGAGTACATGGCGTGGAAGCTCGGCAAGCCGCTCGTGACGGTGGCCTGCAACGAGGACATGACGGCCGCCGACCTGGTCGGCCGCTTCCTGCTCGATGCGAACGGCACGCGCTGGCAGGACGGTCCGCTCACCCTCGCCGCGCGCCACGGCGCCATCTGCTACCTGGACGAGGTGGTCGAGGCGCGCCAGGACACGACCGTCGTCATCCACCCGCTCACCGACACGCGGCGCGTGCTGCCCCTCGACAAGAAGGGCGAACTCCTGCACGCCCACCCCGACTTCCTGCTGGTGATCTCCTACAACCCCGGCTACCAGAGCCTGATGAAGGACCTGAAGCCCTCGACCAAGCAGCGCTTCGGCGCGCTCGACTTCTCCTATCCCGCCCACGAGATCGAGGTCGAGATCGTCACCCACGAGGCGGGCGTCGACGCGGCGGTGGCCGGCAAGCTGGTGGCGATCGCCGAGCGCGCGCGCAACCTCAAGGGGCACGGTCTCGACGAGGGCATCTCCACGCGCATGCTGGTGCACGCCGGGCTCGCTGATCGCGCGCGGCGTCGAGGCCGTCGACGCGTGCCGCGTCGCGCTGGTGCGGCCGATCACCGACGACCCCGACATGCGCGACGCGCTCGACGCGGCGGTCACCACCTACTTCTAGGAGGAGCGAAGAGGGAAGGGGCAAGGCATGACCGGTGAGCTCCCGCGCTCCCTCACGACCACCATGACCGTCCAGCTCGACGACTACGACGAGCTGCTGACCGAGCTCGGCGATCACCCCGCCGAGGTGCTGCGCGCCTCGTGGCAGGAGGCCGTCGCGCGTCTTCTCGCCGCGCGGGCTCGAGGACTACCTGCGCGGCGCGCGCGCGCTCAAGTCCCTGGGGCGCGGCACCGACCTCGTCGTCTCGCTTCATCCAGGGCGCCCGGCATCGCCCGCGAGATCGGCGAGGACGCCGTCGACGATCTGCTGCGGGCGGCGCTCGCCATGGCGTCGAAGACGAGCGGCGCCGTCATCGCGCTGGTATGCGCGACCGCCCCGCTCGCGGCGCGGCGCCTCGGCGACATCGAGCTCTTCCGCGGCTATCTGCGCCTGCTCGAGCAGCTCGCTCGCGCAGGCGCCGCGCGGCGTGCGCCCGATGCTCGATCACCTCGACACGCTGCTCGCCCGCTCACGCTCGGCGGGCCTGCGGCGCTGGGCGACTGTGGGGCGCGCAGGCGCACGCACCGACTTCGACGCGCAGGTGCGCTACTTCGCCCTGGCGAGTCCGGACGCGCTCGCCATCCTGCAGAAGGAGCGCCGGGGCACGCTCTTCGTCGACGTGCAGCGGCGCATCGGCGATGTACCTGCGCGCGCTGTGGGGGCGCGATTTCTTCCTGCGGCCCACGAGCGGCGACTTCGAGTCGCGCGAGGGCTACCGGCCCTTCATCGCGGACTTCATCATCCACCTGCCCGACGCCTTCGACGCGATCGGCGGGCGTCAGCGGCCCTCGACCTCTACCGCGCCATGGCCGACGCACGCCGCGGCCCACCTCGCGTACACGCGCGAGGCCGCTGTCCGCCGAGGCGCTGACGCCGCTGCAGATGGCGGTGATCGGCGTGATCGAGGACGCGCGCATCGAGACCCTCGCGATCCGCGAGTTTCCGGGGCTGCGCGAACTGTGGCGCCGCCTGCACAGGGCCAGCCCCGACGACGGCGGGCACCGGCGCGCTGCTCGGCGCGCGTCGCCCGGGCGCTGCTCGACCCGCCTTACGTCGATCCGCATCCGCTCGTCGCGACGGCTCGCCAAGCGTTCGCGCAGCGAAGGCGCATCGCCTCGACGACAACCGCGTGTCCTGGGACGTGGGTGTCGCGCCTCGCGCACGAACTGGTCGTCGGCCGGCGCCCGCTTCAATCCGCGCAGCGACGTGCCGGCGATCGCCTATCGCGACGACAACCGCTACGTCTGGGAATTCGACGGCATCGAGTACGGTGCCGGCTCGGCGGCGCTCTACCGCGGAGCAGCAGGTGCGCCGAACACGTGAGCCTCATGGAGTTCGTGAACGAGATCGACGTCGAGACCGCGGGCGACGACGCGCAGGAAGTCTGGATGCTCTCGACCGAGCTCTTCCCCTACGAGGATCACGGCGTCAGCTATAACGCGCGCGAAGGCAAGGAGCCGGTGGCGGCCCCGCGCCACTATCCGGAGTGGGACTATGCCATCCAGTTGGAGCGGCCGTCCTGGACGCACCGTGCTGGAGAAGCGCGCCCGCGCCGGCGACCTCGATCGCATCGACGCCATCCTCGACCGCCATCGCGCGCTGCTCGTCGCGGCTGCGGCACCTGATCGAAGCCCTGCAGCCGCAGGGCGTGCAGCGCCTGCGCAAGCAGGAGGATGGCGACGAGATCGACATCAACGCCGCGGTGCTCGCGATGACGGATCTGCGCATCGGCGCCAGTCCCGACACGCGCATCACCATGCGCAACGTGCGCAAGGTGCGCGACCTCGCCGTGCTGGTCCTCCTCGACCTGTCGCGAATCCGCCAACGACCACGTGCGCGACGCCGACTTCTCCGTTCTCGACCTCGCGCGCGAGGCGACCGTGCTGCTTGCCGAGGCGCTCGACGGCATCGGCGATCCGTTCGCGATCCACGGCTTCGCTTCGGACGGTCGCCACGACGTGCAGTACTTCCGCTTCAAGGATTTCGGCGCCGACTACGACGATCAGGCGAAGGCGCGACTCGCGGGCATGACGGCGCAGCTCTCCACCCGCATGGGATCGGCGATGCGCCATGCCGGCACCTTCCTCAAGCGGCAGCCGCAGGCGAAGAAGCTGCTCGTCGTCGTGACCGACGGCGCGCCGGCCGACGTCGACGTGCGCGATCCGCAATACCTGCGGCTCGATGCAAAGAAGGCGGTGGAGGAACTCGGGCGTGCCGGCATCATGACCTACTGCATGAGCCTCGACCCGCACGCGGACGATTACGTGGCGCGTATCTTCGGCGCGCAGAACTACCTCGTCGTCGATCACATCGAGCGCCTGCCGGAACGGCTGCCGTTGCTCTACATGGGGCTGACGCGATGATGACGTTGCGCTGGATCGCGGGAATCGGGGCGCCATGAAGGGCGGCGACGTGTACACTCTGCATGAGGACTTTCCCGCCTTCGCGTCGCGCTCCGACAGCGTGACGGCGCGGCCCTACAACCTGTGGCGGCTCGCCAGCCGGCGCCTGGGGCTACCCCTGCGGCTCGGTCTTCCCGGTCTGAAAGGGCTGGAGCTGGTGCTGACCGATGCGGCGTGGATCTGCGTCGATCCGCAGTTGAACGACATGCCGATCGTTGCCTGGACCGGGTTTCAAGCGGCGACGGATCGCTCCACGCTGCACCGGCCGGTCGCGTGCACGCTCAAGTATTTCCATTTCGGCGCCTCGATGGTGCGAGCCAGAGTGCTCGAACTGATGGAGAGCGCTGCTCGATGAGCGCCTGCGCGCGTCCTGACGCGCGAACCGATCCATACCAAGCATTCATAAATCAGACACAAGGGAGCCACCATGCCACATCGAACCACACTTACGCAGTTCATCATCGAGGAGCAGCGTCACATCGTCGGCGCCACCGGGGATTTCACCGGACTCCTGACGGACGTCGCGCTCGCCTGCAAGGCCATCGCCAACGCGGTCAACCGCGGGGATCTCATCGGCGTGCTCGGCGAGGCCGACACCGGCCCGAATGTGCAGGGCGAAGTCCAGAAGAAGCTCGACGTGATTGCGAACGAACTGATGCTTCGCTGCAACGAGTGGGGCGGTCATCTCGCTGCGATGGCCTCCGAGGAGCTGGACGACATCAGCCCGATTCCGCCGGAGTACCCGCGCGGCAAATACCTGCTGCTTTTCGATCCACTCGATGGGTCGTCGAACAGCGACGTCAACATCTCGGTCGGAACGATCTTCTCGATCCTGCGCATGTCGCATTCCGACCACGCAGCGTCCGTGGACGACTTCCTGCAGCCGGGAGCGCAGCAGGTTGCAGCCGGCTATGCGCTGTACGGGCCGTCGACGATGCTGGTGCTCACCACCGGGCACGGCGTCAACGGCTTCACGCTCGATCGCGATATCGGCGAATACATCCTGACTCACCCGGGCATGGCGATTCCCGCCGACACCCGCGAGTTCGCCATCAACGCGTCGAACGAACGCTTCTGGGAAAAGCCGGTGCAGCGTTACGTCGATGAGTGTCTCGCCGGCCGCGCCGGGCCGCGCGGCGTCGACTTCAACATGCGCTGGGTCGCCTCCATGGTGGCGGAGGTGCATCGCATCCTCATCCGCGGCGGCGTCTTCTTGTACCCGCGTGATACCAAGGATCCTTCCAAGCCGGGGCGGCTGCGCCTCATGTACGAGGCGAATCCCATGGCCTTCGTCGCCGAGCAGGCCGGCGGGCTTGCCTCGAGCGGGCGTGAGCGACTGCTCGACATCACACCCGAGGCGCTCCACCAGCGGGTCCCGGTGATTCTCGGCTCACGCAACGAAGTGCAGCGCCTCGTCGATTATCATGCGCAGGCCGCGACGGCCGCCGCCTGAACAGCAAGAGTCGCCATGCACACCGATTCCCCCGCCAGCCGCTACGCCCGCATCGCGCTCACCATCGTCGAGCACATCGGGCTGTTCATCATCGGGGTAGCGACTATTGTCGCTGGCTACCAGGAAGTGATGGTGATGGTCGACCACGGGCGGGTGTCGCTCGCTGACCTGCTGCTCATGTTCCTCTTCCTCGAGGTGCTGACCATGGTTGGCCTGTATTACCGGTCGGGCAAGCTGCCGGTGAGGTTTCCGCTCTACATCGCCCTCATCGCGCTTGCCCGCTACATCATCCTCGACGTGAAGGAGATCACCGAGATCCGCATGCTCGCCGTGGCCGGCGCGATCCTGCTCATCGCGGTGGCGGTGTTCGTCATCCGCTTCGGTCACGTGCGCTATCCATACGTCGAGGACGACACGCGCCCCGAGTTGCCGAGCAAAGGGAAAGGCGATTACGGCCGCGAATGAAGGTGTCGCGTCGACTATAATTCGAGCTTTCGCGGGCCGGGACATGGACAGGACGCGCATCGGCATCGTCATGGGCAGCGACAGCGACTGGGCGGTGATGCAGCACGCCGCGCGTCGCCTGAAGGCGTTCGAGGTGCCGTATGAGGCCCGCGTCGTCTCCGCTCACCGTACCCCTGATCTGCTTTTCGAGTACGCCGAGACGGCAGCCGCGCGCGGTCTGCACTGCGTGATCGCCGGCGCCGGCGGCGCCGCCCACCTGCCCGGCATGATCGCCGCCAAGACCACCCTGCCCGTGCTCGGTGTGCCGGTGCCGTCGAAGGCGCTGAAGGGGATCGATTCCCTGCTGTCCATCGTGCAGATGCCGAAGGGCGTCCCGGTTGCCACCTTTGCCATCGGCGAGGCGGGCGCCGAGAACGCCGCGCTCTTCGCCATCGCGCTGCTGGCGCTCGGTCAACCCGCGCTGGCGACGCGGCTCGCCGACTTCCGCGAAGCGCAGGCGGCGCACGTACGGTCGCTCGTGCTGCCCGAGCCCGAATGATCGCGCCCGGTGCCTTTCTCGGGCTGCTCGGCGGCGGGCAGCTCGGCCGCATGTTCACCATGGCCGCGCAGGCCATGGGCTACCGCGTGATGGTGCTGGACCCCGGCCGCCACAGCCCGGCTGGCACGGTCGCGGACCGTCACATCTGGTCGGACTACCTCGATGCCACCGCTCTGGCGGAACTGGGCCGCTGCTGTGACGCGGTGACCACGGAATTCGAGAACGTGCCGGCAGCCGCGCTCGATCGCCTCGCAAACTGGTGCGTGGTGAGCCCGGCTGCGGCAAGTGTCGAAGTCGCACAGGACCGCGTCCGCGAGAAACGCTTCCTCGCCGCGAGCGGGCTCGATACCGCGCCGTTCGCCGTTGTCGAAACGCGCGACGATCTCGGCGACGGAATCGATGCGTCCGTGCTGCCTGGCATCCTCAAGCGCAGCCGTTTCGGCTACGACGGCAAGGGGCAGGCGCGGGTGCAGACGCTGCAGGAAGCGCGCGTCGCCTTCGTTGCCATGGGCGAGGAGCCGTGCGTACTGGAGCGGATGCTGCCGCTGGATCTCGAGCTTTCGGTCGTCGTGGCGCGCAGCGCGGACGGTGCACTCACGACTTTTCCGGTGGCGGAGAACGTCCACGCGCAGGGGATACTCGACTACTGCATCGTGCCCGCTCGCGTGCCCGAAGTGCTCGCGGCGCGCGCGCGTTCGGCGGCCGTGACCGTGGCGGAGGCGCTGGATTACCAGGGCGTGCTGTGCGTGGAGTTTTTTGTCGTCGACGGCGATCGTCTGCTCGTCAACGAGATCGCGCCACGGCCGCACAACAGCGGCCACTACAGCATCGATGCCTGCGTCACCTCGCAGTTCGAGCAGCAGGTGCGGATGATGGCGGGGCTGCCGCTCGGCGATACCTCCCTGCATTGTCCGGTGGTGATGGTGAACATCCTGGGCGATGCCTGGCGCGACGGCGAGCCGCGGTGGGAAGGCGTGCTCGCGCATCCGCGCGTGAAGCTGCATCTGTACGGCAAGCGTGAGGCGCGCGCCGGACGCAAGATGGGGCACTTCACCGTGTTGGGCGACGATCTCGAGGCGAATCTCGCGCTCGCGCTCGACATCCAGCGGCAACTGCTGAGCGCGCCTGCCGCGGCGGCGGACGCGACACGCACGGCGGCGTGATGGGCAGCGTGCGCACGGCGCGGCGACACCTCGTGCGCTGGCTCGTCGCGACGCTCTCGGTCAGCGCCGGCATCGCGACCGCTGCTCCGTTCGCGTACATCACCAACCAGGGCAGCGACGACGTCTCCGTAATCGATCTCGCGCAGCGCAAGGTCGTCGCCACCGTCGCCGTCGGTCGCGCGCCGGCCGGCATCGCCGTCAGTTCCGCGACCGCGCGCGCGTTCGTCTCCAATCCGGAGAGCAAGACGCTTTCGGTGATCGACCTGGCGTCGAACCGTGTCGTCGACACCTTGCCGGCGGGCGACGGACCGGTCGGCATCGCGGTCTCGCCCGACGGCTCGCGGGTCTGGCTCGCCGACTGGTTCAACAACCAGGTGCTGGTCTTCGACGGCATCGACCATCGACTCGTCGGTCGCGTGCCCGTCGGCGCGGCGCCAGCGGGGGTTGTGGTTCACCCGGATGGCCGGCGCGTCTTTGTTGCGAACCGCGACAGCAATACCGTCTCGGTGATCGATGCCGGCACGCTCACGGTGACCGCTGTGCTGCCGGCAGGAAACCATCCCTTCGCGGTGGCGCTCGATCCGGCGGGCAAGCGCGTCTATGCCGTGAACGTACTGAGCGACGACGTGACGGTGTTCGACGCCGCGTCCGGCGCGCGCCTCGCAACCGTGCACGTGGGGCGCTCGCCGTATGGCGCCGCCGTCGATGTCGATGCGGGAAAGGTCTTCGTCACCAACCAGCATGCGGACAGCGTCTCGGTCATCGATGCTGCCAGCAATCAGGTGATCGCCACCGTGCCGGTCGGCGGCTATCCAGAAGGGATCGCAGTGCATGGCGGCCGGGTGTACGTCGTCAACTGGATGGACGACAATGTCGCGGTGCTGGACGTGCGTACCCTGCAGGTGCTCGCCACCATCGACACCGGCAGGAACAGCCGCGGCTTCGGCCAGTTCATCGGCAGCCCCTGAGCACGCCCTGCTGTGCTCGTCTCATTCGCCGTACAACTTCGGGAGTCATCGATGCGCATAGCAGTTCCTGCCCTGGCGCTTTGCCTGGGCATCGCCACCGCCGCCAACGCTCACGGTCCGACGCGGCAGAAGGTCACTGAAACCATCACCATCAACGCCAGCCCGCAGAAGGTCTGGGACGTCATCAAGGACTTCGACGCGCTGGCGAAGTGGCACCCGGCGGTGGCGCAGAGCCCGGCGGACAAGGGCAACGAGGTCGGTTCCGCGCGCACGCTGACCCTCAAGGACGGCGGCAAGATCGTGGAGACGCTGGAGGATTACAGCGCCGAGAAGATGACCTACAAGTATCGTGCGTCCGATGGCGGCGCGCTGCCGGTCAGCAACTACAGCTCGACGATCAGCGTCAAGCCGGCCGATGGCGGTAAGGCGCTCGTCGAGTGGCGCGGCGCCTTCTACCGCGCATATCCCAACAACAATCCGCCGCCCGGACAGGACGATGAAACAGCCGTGAAAGCCATCACGGGCGTCTACCAGTCGGGCCTCGCGAATCTGCAGAAGATCGTCGAGAAGTGACCTCTGACCTTTCCTCAAGCGCACGACGCCCATGATGGATCGCGAACCATCGCCGCTCTTCGAGTCGCAGATTCGCAGTCTGCCGCTGCTGCACCGTGGCAAGGTGCGTGACCTCTACGGCATCGACGCGGACCGCCTTCTCGTCGTGCAGACCGATCGGCTGTCCGCGTTCGACGTCGTGCTGCCGACGCCGATTCCCGGCAAGGGCCAGGTGCTCACCGCCCTGTCCGCCTTCTGGTTCGACCGGTTGGCGCACGTCGTGCCGCATCATCTGATGGGTGTCGATCCGGACACCGTGGTGGAGGCGTCCGAGCGATCGCAGGTCGCGGGTCGCTCGTTCGTGGTCAGGCGCCTGGCGCCGCTGCCGATCGAAGCAGTGGTGCGCGGCTATCTCGCCGGATCGGGCTGGAAGGATTACCGGCGCAGTGGCGCGGTCTGCGGCATCCCGCTGCCGCCGGGATTGCAGGAGGCGGCGAAGCTGCCGGCACCCATCTTCACGCCGGCGAGCAAGGCCCCGGCGGGCGCGCACGACGAGAATATCTCCTTCGCCGCGATGGAGCGGGCGGTCGGGCCCGCGCTGGCCGCCCGCGTGCGCGACGTCTCGCTGCAGTTGTATACCGAAGCGGCGCAGTACGCGGATACCCGCGGCATCATCATCGCCGACACCAAGTTCGAATTCGGCCTGGATGCCGCCGGCACGCTGTATCTCATCGACGAGGCGCTCACCCCCGACTCCTCCCGCTTCTGGCCGCGCGCTTCGTACGCGGTGGGATCGAGCCCGCCCAGCTTCGACAAGCAGTTTGTGCGCGACTGGCTGGAGTCGATCGCGTGGAACAAGACGCCGCCCGCTCCTTCGCTCCCACCTGATATCGCGGAGAAGACGGCAGCGAAGTACCGGGAAGCTTTCCGGCTGATTGCCACTTGAAGCACGCGCGGCACGGGCGCCCGGTCGATGCGTGACGCTCCGCTCGACACTGCGCCCGCAGTTGCACGCGCCGTCGTCATCCTGCGGCGCGGCGGCCTGGTCGCCTTTCCCACCGAGACCGTTTACGGGCTGGGGGCGGATGCCGGCAACGAAGCCGCGGTGCACCGTATCTTTGCCGTCAAGCAACGCCCGGTCGACCATCCCCTGATCGTTCACATCCCCGACGCGAGCCACTTGCCGCGCTGGACGCGGGACGTGCCGGAGGCCGCGGCCCTGCTTGCGGCGGCGTTCTGGCCCGGGCCGCTCACGCTCGTGCTCAAGCGTGCACCTGGGGTGATCGATGCGGTGACCGGTGGCCAGGATACCGTCGGCGTGCGCGTGCCGTATCACCCGGTCGCGCTCGACCTGCTGCACGCTTTTGACGGCGGTGTCGCCGCGCCGTCGGCCAATCTCTTCGGATGTCTCTCACCGACCTCGCCTGAGCATGTACTCGCGGAACTCGGCGATCGGGTGGACCTGGTCCTCGACGGCGGTGCCTGTCAGGTCGGCATCGAATCGACCATCGTCGATGTGAGTGGGCCGCAGCCACGCCTGCTGCGGCCGGGTGGGATCGGGCTGGCGGCGTTGGAGGCCGTCGTCGGCAGGCAGATCCCGCCAGCGGGTGACGACGCACCGCGGGCCCCCGGGCGGCTGGCTTCGCACTATGCGCCACGCACGGCCATGGCGCTGGTCGAACCGGGACAGCTCGCGGCAGCAGTGCATGCCGCGATACAGGCGGGACGGCGGCCGGCAGTATTCTCACGGCATTCACTGCCGACCTCAGACGCTGTGGTGGCGGTGCGGGCGCCAGCCTCCGCGACCGACTATGCGCGGGTTTTGTACCGCACGCTGCGCCGCCTCGACGATGTCGGTGCCGATCTGCTGCTTGTCGAAGCGGTGCCGGACGCACCGGAATGGCTGGCCGTGCGCGATCGCCTGAAGCGCGCGGAGAGCCACGATCTCGGGGACGACGAACCGTGACCTCGATCGGGCCGAGTGGCGGCTATGCCTTTTAGGGGAAACGGTAGGGTGCCAGGCGGCCCACGGTGAGAGGCACGGCGATGATCGGTGCCCCCAGTCGCGGCAAACCTCTCCCCTCATACCTTT
This sequence comes from uncultured beta proteobacterium, assembly GCA_963719715.1. Classification (GTDB taxonomy): domain Bacteria; phylum Pseudomonadota; class Gammaproteobacteria; order Burkholderiales; family JAEUMW01; genus JAEUMW01. The sequence goes on along the minus strand of CAVRDD010000036.1, from coordinate 35,314 downwards.
CCGTCATGGAAGAACCATAGCGCAAAGTCGAGAGATAGCGTCGCCGCGGGGTGGCCCAGCCTAGCTCTCGCGGCCAGGCGCCGATTCGCGTTACAGTGACTCACAAGGTGGAGGAACCCAATGTCCAAGCTCAAGACCGGACCCGACCACGCCCGGCTCGACCGTGTCGTCGCCGAAGCGCGGCGCGCGAGCGAAGAGCGCGCTCAGGGTTACCGCGAGCGGGCACTGAAGATTTACCCGTGGGTATGCGGCCGTTGCGCCCGCGAGTTTGGCCACGCCAACCTGCAACTGCTGGAAGTCCATCACCGCGACCACAACCACGACAACAACCCGCCCGACGGCAGCAACTGGGAGCTCCTGTGCACCTATTGCCACGAGAATGAGCACCAGCGCTTCCTCACCGAGCAAGGCCGGAAGCCGGAGTCGCCAACGCTCGCGGGAGTCACTCCGGCGACACACCAGCCCTTCGGCGATTTGAAAGCCCGCCTCAAGACGAGAGGTCCAGGCTAGACCAGCGTCACCAGCATGCGCGTGGCAAGCGCGTAGAGCAGGATCGCGAACAGCGTTCGCAAATTCCGCGTCGAGGTGCGGTGCGCGAGCTTTGCGCCGAGCGGGGCGATCGCCATGCTCGCCGTGACGAGAACCGCGAGCGCCGGCAGGTAAACGTAGCCGACGCTCCACTCGGGCAGTGCCGCCTCGCCCCAGCCGTTGACGACGTAACCGATGGTGCCGGCGATGGCGATCGGAAATCCGATCGCGGCGGCGGTGCCGATCGCCTCGTGCATGCGCACGTTGCACCAGGTCATGTAGGGCACGGAGAGGAGCGCTCCACCGGCCGCCACCAGGCTCGATACGCCGCCGATGAGGGCGCCAACCGTGAACATCCCGGCTGCGCCAGGCAGCGTGCGCGTGGCCGTCGGCTGCAGGTTGAGGATGAGCTGGGTCGCCGCGAAGTAGACGAACACCGTGAAGAACATTGCCAGGTAGCGCGTCTGCAGTTGACCGGCGATCACCGCCGCCACGGCGACGCCGAACGCGATTCCCGGTGCCAGGCGTCGCACGATCGTCCAGTTCACCGCGGCGTGATTGTGGTGCGCGCGCACGCTCGATGCGGCGGTGAAGAGAATGCTGGCCATGGCCGTGCCGAGCGCGAGGTGCAGCACATGCTCCGCCGGGATGTGCTGGAGCCCGAACAGGAAGACCAGCAGCGGCACCTGAACCAGGCCGCCGCCGATGCCGAGCAGTCCCGCGAGAAACCCCGCACCGGCGCCGAGCAGGAGATACCACATCCAGAAGCTAGCCATGCGCGTGTCCGTGCCCGCCGGGTGCGTCGGTCACGTCGCTGCGGCCGCACGCTCTAGCGTTCATCACGCGCGATCAGGTCGACAATGAAGCGCCACTCCGCCGGCTCTACGGGCGTGATCGACAAGCGGTTTCCACGCTGCAGCACACGCATGTGCTCGAGCTCCGGATGCAGGCGCAGCTCTGCCAATGAAACGAGCGGGTTCTTCCGCACGAACTTCACATCGACGAGGAACCAGCGCGGATTCTCGCGCGTCGCCTTTGGATCATGGTAGTCGCTCGCCGGGTCGAACTGCGTCTCGTCGGGGTAGGACACGCTCGCGACCTCGACGATGCCGGCGATGCCGGGCTGCGGACAGCTCGAATGGTAGAAGAAGGCTTGATCGCCCACGCGCATGCTGTCGCGCATGAAGTTGCGCGCCTGGTAGTTGCGCACACCCCACCATGCGGTCGTCGCATCCGGTGCTGCGGCGAGATGATCGATGCCGTAGACGTCCGGTTCGGACTTCATCAGCCAATGCATACCCGTACCCTGTTGTTCCCGTTAGGTCCCGCGATTGATCGAGTGAATGGCCACTGCGCCATTGCCTGTTCTTCGATCTCTTGCAGTTAGTGAGGTGCGATACACGCGTGGTGATGCGAAGCGACAGCCATCGACGATGCGAGAAGCGTGGCGCATCTGCTTCTCCTGGTCGGGCGATGACCACGGCGCTGAAATTGAGGGCGGGCGGTGCGCTTGGCGTGGAGATTGCAGAACACGGGCCTCTTGCAATCGGTCTCGCTCAGACTGTCGGAGCGCTCATGAGTGATAACGGACATGCACCCGAAGCCGAACCAGCTAAATGCCTGACTGCAGACGACCTTGCCATTGATATTCTCGGTCGATGCGCACTGCCATCGCCGGTGGCGGAGCATCTCGGTGCACGCAGCATGCACTTTGTCGGTGCGGCCGACAAGGTATTGCTCGATGATGGACTCTCGAGCCAGAGCGGAGCGCCCATCGATCTTGCATCGCGTCCGGCGTTCGAGCTAGCGGGTCCGCGCGACAAGATCTACTTCGATCCGCGCACGGTCCGCTGCGGCATCGTGACCTGCGGTGGCTTGGCGCCGGGTCTCAACAACGTCGTGCGCGGCATCGTCCTCGAGCTTTGGGCGGGCTATGGCGTGCGCCACGTCATGGGTTTCCGCTTCGGTTACGAAGGGCTGATCGCGCGCCACGGCCTCCTGCCGCTGACGCTCACGCCAGAATCCGTCGCGGAGATCCACCACGATGGCGGCACCGTGCTCGGGTCATCGCGCGGATCGCAGGACAGCGCCGAGGTGGTGGACAACCTGGAAGCCAACGGCATCGGCATTCTCTTCGTCATCGGCGGCGACGGCACCATGCGCGGCGCGATGCGCATCGCCGAGGAGGTCGCGCGCCGTGGCCTGCGCATTGGCGTGATCGGCGTGCCAAAGACGATCGACAACGACATTCCCTTCATCGATCGAAGCTTCGGCTACGTCAGTGCCTATTCGGCAGCCGTTGACGTGATCAGCAGCGCGCGCGTCGAGGCAGTGGCGGCGCGCGACGGCATCGGTCTCGTCAAGCTGATGGGCCGCCATTCCGGTTTTCTGACGTGCCAGGCGGCGCTGGCGTCGACCGAGGCGGATCTCGTGTTGATTCCCGAGGTGCCGGTCGTGTTCGACGGCAAACGCGGCGTGTTCGCCTGTGTCGAGCGGGTGCTGGCGCGCAAGGGGCACGCCGTCATCGTGGTGGCGGAGGGAGCCGCCCAGGATCAGATTGCCGATCCTGCAAGCGGTGAGAAGCGCGACAAGAGCGGCAACGCGAAGCTCAAGGATGTCGGCGTCTTCCTGCGCGATCGCATCATCGAGCATCTGCGCTCGCTCGGACGCGAGCCGACGGTGAAGTACATCGATCCGAGCTACACCATTCGCAGCATCCCGGCCTGCCCTTCGGACAGCATCTATTGCTGGCACATGGCGAGGAACGCGGTGCACGCTGCCATGGCCGGCAACACAGCAATGCTGATCGGGCGCTGGCACGGGCGCTTCGTGCATGTCCCGATGAAGCTTGCCACGCGCGAAAGTCGCCACGTCGATGTCGATGGCGATCTCTGGATGTCGGTGATCGAATCGACAGGGCAGCCGCGCGCGTTCGCGTAACATCGGCGGCGTAAAATCCCTAGCTTGGGCATCGCCCGCGAAGGATTTGCGCCATGGAGTATCTGGAGAACCGGACGTTCGACGAAATCAAGGTCGGTGACTGCGCGACGCTCACGCGTACCCTCACCGAGCGCGACATCATGCTGTTCGCGGTGATGTCGGGCGACATCAATCCCGCGCACGTTGATCCTGAGTACGCAAGGAACAGCCAGTTCCGGGAGGTGATCGGCCACGGCATGTGGAGCGGTGCGCTGATCTCCACCGTGCTTGGCACGCAATTCCCCGGTCCCGGCACCATCTACCTCGGACAGGAACTGCGCTTCCGCCATCCGGTCGCCGTGGGCGACGCGATCACGGTAAAGGTGACGGCGACGGCACGCGATGTGGAGAAGGGTCGCGTCACGCTCGCCACCGAGTGCGTGAATCAGGAAGGCAAGGTTGTCGTCTCGGGTACGGCGCAGGTGTTGGCGCCGCGCGAGAAAGTGCGGCGCGCGCGCATGGCGCTGCCCGACGTGCGCATCGATGACCGCGAAGCACGTTTCCGTCACATCGCCGAGCATGTAAAAGGCCTCAAGCTTCCGCCGGTGACTGCAGCCGTCGTCCATCCCTGCGATGTCGACTCGCTTGCCTGCGCGCTGCGGGCGATGCGCGATGGCATCATCGTGCCGGTGCTGGTCGGGCCCGAAGCGCAACTGCACGAGATCGCACGCTCTGCGCAACTCGATCTCACGGGGATCGCGATGCAGCCGGCTGCCCACCCTCGAGAAGCTGCGGCGCTGGCTGTGCAGCTTGCACGGCAGGGCGCAGTGCGCGCGATCATCAAGGGCAGCCTCGATACCGCAGAGTTGATCGAGCCGGTGCGCGCGCCTGGCACGGGGCTCGGCACCGAGCGTCGCCTGAGCCACGTCTTCGCGATGGACATTCCGGCGTACACGAAAACGCTCTTCATCACCGATGCCGCGATCAACATCGAGCCGACCCTCGCGGAGAAGTGCGACATCGTTCAGAACGTGATCGACCTCGCGCACATGCTCGGCAATACGCTGCCGCGCGTGGCGGTGCTGGCGGCGACGGCAACGGTCGACCCGCGGATGCGCGCCACGCTCGACGCGGCGACGCTCTGCAAGATGGCGGACCGTGGGCAGATCTCCGGCGCCGTGCTCGACGGTCCCCTCGCTTTCGAGGACGCGATCTCGCTCAAGGCGGCGCGCAGCGCCGGCCTGCTGTCACCGGTGGCGGGGCAGGCGGACATCCTCGTCGTGCCGGACATCGAATCGGGCAACATGCTCGCGCAGCAGCTTGCGCACTTTGCTGACGCGCTGGCGGCAGGCATCGTTCTCGGCGCACGCGTTCCCATCGCATTGCCCGATCGCGCGGATGATCGTCTGTCGTGGATGGCCTCAGCGATGCTGGTGCAGATCGTCGCCCACTCCAAGCAGGCGGCATAACGGCGGACAGACGCTAAGAGAGCGCGCCCCGTGCTGCGCGTGGGCTTACTTCTCCATTTTCACGCCGCGCCAGAAGGCGACGTGTCCCGCGATGTTGTGCGCGGCAGGTTTCGGCTCCGGGTAGTACCACCCTGCATCGGTGTTGACGGCCCCATCCACCACAATGTGAAGGTAGCGAGCCATGCCCTTGCGTGGGCAGTCGGTGCTCGACGAACTTTCCCGCAGGCACTCCCAGTTCAATGCGTCGCGCGGAAAATAGACATTGCCTTCGACGGTCTTGAAGGCATCACTCTGCGCCAGGACGGCGCCGTTCCAGGTCGCTTTCAGCATCTCGATCCTCCGTGGTCTCATCATGAGAAACAGCGGCGGGTCGCTGAATCGATCATTCGAATGTATCGTTTGCTGATGTCAGTCGACCAAATACTCCCTGTCTCAATGGTACCGAGTTGCGCATAAAGTTCAAGCGAGGAGTGCTCCGATGCTGAAGATTGCCGTTGTGATCATCCTGGTGCTGGTGCTTGCGACCGTCTACGCCTTCACGCAGTCGACGCAGCCGCTGATAGATCAGCTGCAGAGTCCGGACTTCGCGCGCGGTGCGATCACCTTCATCGTCGCTGCGGTGGTGGTGTGTCTCGCCCTCATCCTCATGCTTGGCGCGCTCTTCCTCGAAGGCACGCAGGCGAACGAAGTGGAAGAGCGCTTTCGGCGCGGCCGCGAAGTGCTGGCGCCTTTCGTTGGCATCCTCGGCACCATTGTCGGTTTCTACTTCGGATCGGTGGACCGCAGTGGCGGCGCGGCGGCACTCGGCGTCGACGCGCTGACCGCGCCGACCGAACTCACCATTCGCGTGAGCGGGGGCGTGGAGCCCTATCGCGTGGCAATCACGCGCGACGGTCGATCTGTGCTCGGACCCGAGCGTACCAACGCCGGCTGGCTGCGGGTGCCGACAGCACAGCTCGGGCTTGCCGACGACATGCCCACGAAAATCATGATTGAGGCATGGGATGCGAAGGATCACTCGACAACGCGCGAGCTGCTGATGCCTGCTGCGGCGCCCGAGTCTGCTTCGGATAAGGACTGATCCTGCGGTACACCGGCGCAGCCGCACGCGGCGGCCGCTGCCTCTCGGCCCGCCGGTCGCGGATGGAGTCTTACGCCAGCGCCTTGCTCACCACTTCTAGCACGTCACGCGATGGGGTTTGCGCATCGCGAATGCGTTCGAGCGCGCGGCGTGCGTGCGCCTGGCGCGTGGCATCGAACTTCCTCCAGCGATCGAACCCGCGCGCGAGCCGCGCCGCCACCTGCGGATTCAGTGCATCGAGCGCGATGACCTGCTCGGCGAGGAAGGCATAACCGCCGCCGTCGGCCGCGTTGAAGCGCACGTAATTGGCAGCGAACCCGCGGATCAGCGCGTACACCTTGTTCGGGTTGCGCAGGTCGAACGCGTCGTGCCGGGTGAGACGCTCCACTTCGGCGAGCGTGCCCGGCAGACGGGAAGTTGACTGCACCGCGAGCCACTTGTCGACCACCAGCGGTTCATCCTGCCACTTTTCGTAGAACGATTGCAGGGCGATGACGCGCTCGGGGCAATCGGTGTTCGCCAGCGCGGACAGCGCCGCGATCGCATCTGTCATGTTGTCCGCAGTCTCGAACTGGCGCATGGCGAGCGCGCGCGGCTCCAACTCGTCGAGTTCCATCAGGTAGCCGAGACATGCGTTGCGCAGCGCGCGCTTGCCGGCGGACTGGGCGTCCGGGCTGAAGGGGCCGGTGGTCGTCTGCGCGTGATAGTTGCGCAGGAGCGACTCGCGCAGTGAAGTGGCGATGCGGCGGCGCAGCTCGACGCGAATGGCATGCAGAACTTCAGGTTCGGCGAGGCTCATCTGTTCCGCGAGATACGCCTCGCTCGGCAGCGCCAGCGCCTCGGCCGCAAGCGCGGGATCGCCCTCGCCGTTGGCGAGCGTGCGGGCAAACGCCGTGATGAAGGCATCGGGCACTTCGAGTGGCGCGCCCTGAATCGCCGCATCGACACCGCGCAGGAGAATCTGCGTCGCCAGCCGCTGACCCGCCTCCCAGCGGTTGAAGGCGTCGCTGTCGTGCGCCATCAGATGCGCCAGCTGGGCGTCGCTGTAGTCGTGCTCGAGAACGACAGGCGCCGAGAAATTGCGCAGGAGCGAAGGCACCGGATGCGCGAACACGTTAGCGAAGACGAAGCTCTGCCGCGGCTCGGTCAGCGAGAGCACGTGCGTGGTAGCACCTGCAGCGGGTTCACCCGACAACTGCAGCGGCAGGTCGCGCCCGTCGGGGCCGACCAGACCGACCGCGAACGGGATGTGCAGTGGTAGCTTCTCCGCCTGTCCCGGTGTGGGCGGGGTGTACTGACGCAGTGTGAGCGTATAGGTGCACGCGCCCGGATCATATTGGCCGTGGGAGACCACCACTGGTGTGCCGGCCTGATCGTACCAGCGCTTGAAGTGCGAGAGGTCGATGCCCGAGGCATCAGCCATCGCGGCGACGAAGTCGTCCGTCGTCACCGCCTGTCCGTCGTGACGCGCGAAGTAGAGGTCCATGCCGCGGCGGAACGCTGCCGCGCCGAGCAGCGTGTGGATCATCCGCACCACCTCCGCGCCCTTCTCGTACACGGTTGCGGTGTAGAAGTTGGAAATCTCGAGATACGACTGCGGCCGTACCGGATGCGCCATCGGTCCCGCATCCTCGGGGAACTGGGCGGCGCGCAGCGCGCGCACCTCCTGGATGCGCTGCACGGCGCGCGAGTACATGTCGGCGCCGAACTCCTGGTCGCGGAAGACGGTGAGCCCTTCCTTCAGCGAAAGCTGGAACCAGTCGCGGCAGGTGACGCGGTTGCCCGTCCAGTTGTGGAAATACTCGTGCGCCACCACGCGGTCGATGTTGAGGAAATCGCCGTCGGACGCGGTGTCGGGGCGGGCCAGCACGTACTTCGTGTTGAAGATGTTGAGGCCCTTGTTCTCCATCGCGCCCATGTTGAAATCGCCGACGGCGACGATCATGTAACGGTCGAGGTCCATCTCCAGACCGAACACGTCCTCGTCCCATTTCATGCTTTTCTTCAGCGCCTGCATGGCGAAGCCGCACTGGTCCAGCTTGCCGGGCTCGACGTAGATCGAGAGCGCGACGCTCCGCCCTGAGCGGGTGACGAAGTTGTCGTCCAGGCGGTCAAGATGTCGCGGCGACGAGCGCGAACAGGTACGACGGCTTCACGAACGGGTCCTGCCATTTCGCCCAATGCCGGGTGCTGCGCGAAGCGCGCAGCAGATTGATGCCGCCGCGCTCATCAGGCGTCGCGTCGGCGTCCTCGATTCCTGCGCCAACCAGGTTTCCGTTCGACAGCAGTACCGGATACCGCGCCTGGTCCGCGCGGATGGTCGTCGTGTAGCGCGCCATCACGTCCGGGCGGTCGATCATGTAGGTCATGCGGCGAAAGCCCTCGGCTTCGCACTGCGTGAAGAGTCCGTCCTTCGAGGCGAAAAGCCCCATCAGCGTCGTGTTATCGCGCGGGTGGATGCGCACCGTGGTGTCGAGCGTGAAGGCGGGCGGAACGCGCGCGATGCTGAGTTGCCGGTCGGCAACTTCGTACTCGTCTGCCGCGAGTTGCCGACCGTCGATGGCGATCGACTGCAACGAGAGCACTTCGCCGTCGAGTCTGAGCGAAGCTGCCGCGTCCACCGCGGCGCTGTTGCGGCGGACCGTCAGCCGTGCGCGCACGTCGGTGTAGGTGACGTGGATGTCGAAGTCGAGGTCGACGCTGTCGATCAGAAAGGCGGGCGATGTGTAGTCTTCGAGCTGGATGGGCTGGGGTGTCGGTTCACGCATGGGACTCACGCAGGCAGGGGAATGAATTCGGTTTCGCCAGGCACGGGCGGAAACTCTTGTCGAGCCCATCTGAGCTTCGCCGCTTCGATACGTTCCGTTGCACTCGCGACGAAGTTCCACCAGATGAGGCGCTCGCCGTCTATTTTCTCACCCCCGAAGACGATGAGGCGTGCTTCGCTCATTGCGGTGATCTCCACTGGCTCGCCTGCGGCGAGCACGCCGAGGTGGAGCGGTGCCAGCGACAGTCCCGCCACGCGCACGTCGCCTTCCACAACGTAGACGCCCCGCTCCTCGTGCTCGGCGGGCAGTGCGAGCATCGCGCCCGCCGTCAGGTCGAGCGCGAGGTAGAACATCTCGCTGAAGGTCGCTACCGGCGCGCGCTCGCCGAATGCGCTGCCGGCGATGAGCCGCATGCTCACGCCCGGTCGTTCGATCACCGGCAGCGTCTCCTTTGCGTGATGGCTGAACGCGGGTTCCGCATCCTCGTGCGCTCTCGGCAGCGCGATCCAGGTCTGGATGCCGTGCAGACGCGCTCCGGTGGCGCGCTCGTCGTCGGGCGAGCGTTCCGAGTGCGCGATGCCGCATCCGGCAGTCATCCAGTTGACGTCGCCCGGCGTGATGCGCTGCACGCTGCCGAGGCTGTCGCGGTGCATCAGGGCGCCTTCGAAGAGATAGGTCACGGTGGCGAGCCCGATGTGCGGATGTGGCCGCACGTCGACGCCTGTACCGGGCGGAAAGACTGCCGGCCCCATATGGTCGAAGAAGATGAACGGACCGACCATACGGATCGGATGCCCCGGCAACAGCCGGCGCACCTGGAAGCCACCGAGGTCCTTCGCGTGGGGCTTGAGCAGGGTGAAGGGGGCGTTCGTCATTGGGGGTCTCCCGATTGCGGGTGTTGTGATTCCGCGCTACCCGAATGTTCGCACCGAAGCGTACGGTGAGGCGAACCGTGTCGGGCGCGAATCGCCGCAACATCTGGCCGACGGGCTTGCGCTGTCGCTGTCAGGCGACGTTCGCGGCGCGCGTGCAGCCGCCGCCGTGCGCCGCGAGCGGCGGCGGAGCGAGGCGGTAAGGTTCCGCGTGCAAAGGGGTTTTCCGTCGGTCGTATGTCGGATGCAACCATCGGCGAGGCGTTGGCACGACCGTTGCCATTCAATGCCCTGCACGGTCGAAGCAGCGTGAACGCGATCGGAACCCGCGGGAACGTTTTGCTGTGACCGTGCACCCAAGTCCTATCACCCTGACACACACCCCACGAAAGGAGGCCCCGATGACCCAGGTGACATTGCGCAAGACCTCGGACCGCCGCCACTTCGCCACCCAGGCGGTCAGCAACATCCTGGCGCTGCAAATCAGCCTTGCCTGCGCCGTGCCCTCCGCCATTCGCGAGGATCCATTCGCGCTGGGCTACGTTTATGGTTACCACGATCGCGTGCTGCAGATGCTTGGCGTCGACGATCACGGCGAGAGCCTCGCCATGATGGCTGCCGGCTACCGCAACCTGTTCGGCGAGCATCTCGGTTCTACCGTGCTCGGCGACAGCGTCGACATGCAAGGCCACCCGCGCTTCGTCAAAGGTGCGTTCCAGGGCGAGGAAGACGCCGGACAGTATCTGCAGGCGCGCAAGCTGTCGATGGGACTCGCCTCGTATCTGAAAATCGTCGGCTGATCGCACGCCGTCGCGGGGCTCACGCCCGCCGCTCCTCGAGAAACTCCGCCAGCACACGCGCCGTGTGCGAGCGCCCGACCTGCACCGCAATCGTTTCCGGCGTGCCGTGGGCCACCAGTTCGCCGCCGCCCTCGCCGCCTTCCGGCCCAAGGTCGAGAATCCAGTCTGCTTCTGCCATCAGGTCGAGGTTGTGTTCGACGATGACGACCGTGTTGCCGGCGTTCACCAGCCGGTGCAGCACGACGATGAGCTTCTCGACATCCGCCATGTGCAGTCCCACGGTAGGCTCGTCGAGGACGTAGAGCGTATGCGGTGACGCGCGCCGCCCGCGCGCAGGCAGGTCGTTCCCGTCAGCGCGCACCTTGGCGAGTTCCGTCACCAGCTTGATGCGCTGCGCCTCGCCACCGGAGAGCGTCGGGCTTTGCTGCCCGAGCGTGAGGTAGCCCAGGCCGACATCCTGCAGCAGGCGCAGGGCATGGTGAATCGAGCGGTGCGCGGCAAAGAACTCCACCGCCTCGTCGACGCTCATCGCGAGCACGTCGCCGACGCTGCGATCCTTGAAGCGGACCATCAGCGTCTCCGCATTGAAGCGCGCCCCGGCGCACGCTTCGCACGTCACCTTGACGTCGGGCAGGAAGCTCATCTCGATGGTCTTGATGCCCTGCCCTTCGCACGCCTCGCAGCGTCCGCCGGCGACGTTGAAGGAGAAGCGGCTCGCCGTGTAGCCGCGGATGCGCGCCTCGCGGGTGTCGGCGAAGATGCGCCGCACGGTATCCCAGAAGCCGACGTAGGTGGCCGGGCACGACCGCGGCGTCTTGCCGATCGGCGTCTGATCGACCTCCAGCACCCGGCCCACCGAATCCCATCCGTTCAGTTCGCGGCAACCCGCGAGCGGAGCGTTCTTCTGGCGGCGCTCACTGGCCACGAGTCGCTGCAGATTCGTGAAAAGCACGTCGCGCGCGAGCGTGGACTTGCCCGATCCCGAGACGCCGGTAACGACGGTGAGGCGACCGAGTGGAATCCCGGTGCAGAGATCCTTCAGGTTGTGCAGATTCGCGCCGACGATCTCGATGCGCGGCGTGCTCGCGTCGACGGCACGGCGCGCGCCGAGCGGGTGACGCAGCGGCTGCCTCAGCATGCGACCGGTGAGCGAACGCGCATCGCACATCAGCGCTGCCGCGGAGCCGGCCGCGATCACTTCTCCGCCGAGCTTGCCGGCGCCGGGCCCGAGATCGATCACATGCTCGGCACGGCGAATCGTGTCCTCGTCGTGCTCGACGACGATGAGCGTATTGCCCTTCGCCTCGAGCTTCGCGAGCGTGTCGAGCAGGATGCGGTTGTCGCGCGGGTGCAGTCCGATGGTGGGCTCGTCGAGAACGTAGCAGACGCCGCGCAGGTTCGAGCCGAGTTGCGCGGCGAGCCGGATGCGCTGCGCTTCGCCGCCAGACAGCGTCGGTGCGGCGCGGTCGAGCGCGAGATAGGAGAGCCCGACCTCCTGCAGGAAGACAAGCCGCGAGCGAAGCTCGGCGAGGAGGTCGCGGGCGATTTCGGCTTCGCGCCCGGTGAGCTCGAGTCCGTCGCAGAACTCCGCGACGCGCTCGACCGGCAACGCGACGAGATCCGCGATCGAGCGTTCGCGAAAGCGCACGTGCAGGGCGGTGGGGTTGAGCCGGCGGCCGTCGCAGGCCGGGCAGGTTTCGTCCACTTCCAGCCATTCGATCCAGGAATCGAGCACGTGATCCTCGGCGCCGGTCTTTGCGCGCTCGTCGTTCCAGTCGATGTCCGACAGCTTGAGGCCGGTGCCATAACACGCCGGACACCAGCCGTGCTTCGAGTTGAACGAGAAGAGCCGAGGGTCGAGTTCGGGGAAGCTCGTGCCGCACGACGGGCAGGCGCGACGTGTCGAGAACACCGCCTCACGCACGCACGCGCTGCCCTGCATGAGGCCATCCAGCGGGGCGATCACATGCACGACGCCCTTGCCGAAATCGAGCGCGCGGCCGAGCCCTTCACGCAGCGACGGCGCGGACGCCGGCTCGACGCGCACATCGGCCACCGGCAGCTCGATCGTGTGCTCCTGAAAGCGCGACAGTCGCGGCCAGGGTTCGGTCGGCAGGAACTCGCCGTCGACCCGCAGGTGCGTGTACCCCTTCGCCGCCGCCCACTTCGCGAGGTCGGTGTAATAGCCCTTGCGGTTGACCACCAGTGGAGCGAGCAGGCCGATGTGCTCGCCGCGGTAATCGCGTGCCAGCCGCGCTGCAATCGCATCGAAGCTCTGCGGCTCGATCGGGACGTCGCATGTCGGGCAGTACTGCGTGGCGAGCTTGACGAAGAGCAGGCGCAGGAAGTGATACAGCTCGGTGAGTGTCGCCACCGTGCTCTTGCGGCCGCCGCGGCTCGTGCGCTGCTCGATGGCGACGGTCGGCGGAATGCCGAGAATGGCGTCGACATCCGGTCGCGAAGCCGGCTGCACGAATTGCCGCGCATACGCATTCAGCGATTCGAGATAGCGGCGCTGTCCTTCCGTGAACAGGATGTCGAAGGCGAGCGTGGACTTGCCGGAGCCCGACACGCCGGTGATGACCGTGAACTTGCCGCGCGGAATCTCGACGTCGATGGATTTCAGGTTGTGTTCGCGCGCGTTGTGCACGCGGATCGTTTCCGGCACTGCGCGAACGGGCGGCTCCGCAACGAGGCCGCCGCTGAGCGACGGTGGCTCCGCGAGCGCTGCTTCGTAATCGCTCAGGGCGCGGCCGGTGTGTGAGCGCGCGTTCGCCTTGATGTCCGCGGGCCGCCCGACGGCGACGATCTCGCCGCCAGCATCACCGCCTTCCAGTCCGAGATCGATGATCCAGTCGGCCGCGCGGATTACGTCGAGGTTGTGCTCGATCACCACCAGCGAGTGCCCGGCGGCGATGAGGCTGCGGAACGCTCGCAGCAGCTTGGCAATGTCATCGAAGTGCAGGCCGCTGGTGGGTTCGTCGAACAGGAAAAGCGTCTTCTGCCGCTGCGCACGAGGTGCGGCGCGCGTGCTTCGCGGGCGCGCCGCCTGCGCGAGATGGCCGGCGAGCTTGAGACGCTGTGCCTCGCCGCCCGACAGCGTCGGCACCGGCTGCCCCAGCCGCAGGTATTCGAGGCCGACGTCGACCAGCGGTTGCAACGCGGTCGTCATTTGCACGTGGTCGGCGAAAAAGGCCAGCGTCTCGGCGATCGTCATTTCCAGCACGTCGGCGATCGATTGCGAGCGCGTCGAGGTACAACCGGTCACTGTCACTTCCAGCACCTCGGGCCGGAAGCGCTTGCCGTCGCAGTCCGGGCAGCGCAGGTAAACGTCCGACAGGAACTGCATCTCCACGTGCTCGAAGCCGTTGCCGCCACAGCTCGGGCAGCGGCCATTGCCGGAGTTGAAGCTGAAGGTCCCGGCCGTGTAGCCGCGGTCGCGTGCGAGGGGCTCGGCCGCGAAGCGGTTGCGGATCGCGTCGAAGGCGCCGACATAGCTCGCCGGATTGGAGCGCGTGGTCCGTCCGATCGGCGTCTGGTCCACGAGCACAACCTCGTCGATGTGCGCACTGCCGCGAAGCTCGCGGAACGCTCCGGGGGCGGCAGTGGGTTTGCCCGTGATCTGCAGCAGTGCGCGGTGCAGCACATCCTGCACGAGCGTGGACTTGCCAGAACCCGAAACACCAGTCACGCACACCAGACGCCGCAGCGGCAGCGCGACGTCGATGCCCTTCAGGTTGTGCTCGGTGGCACCGAGCACTTCCAGCCACGGCCCGTCGTCGGTCAGGGGCGCGGCGTCGGCACCCGTGTCGGCGCGCCTGCGGCCCGAAAGATACTGCGCGGTCAGCGTCTGTGTTCGCCGCAAGTCATCCGGCGCCCCGCAGAAGACCACTTCGCCGCCGCGCTCACCGGGTCCCGGGCCCATGTCGATCACGCGGTCGGCGGCGAGCATGATCTGCGGATCGTGCTCGACCACCACCAGCGCGTTGCCGGCGTCGCGCAGACGCTGCATCACCTCGATCACGCGCCCCATGTCGCGCGGATGCAGGCCGATCGAGGGCTCGTCGAGGACGAAGAGCGTATTTACGAGCGAGGTGCCCAGCGCCGTCGTGAGGTTGATGCGCTGGACCTCGCCGCCGGAGAGCGTGCGCGACTGGCGATCGAGCGTGAGATATCCCAGACCGACCTCGCGCAGATACTTGAGGCGCGCGCGGATCTCGCCGAGCAGGAGGTCGGTCGCCTCGTCGATCGGCGCCGGCAGATGCAGTCGGGCGAAGAACGCCGCCGCACGCTCGATCGGCCGCAGCATCAGATCGTGCAGCGCGAGTCCAGGCAGCGCCACGAGCTGCTGCGGCAGCCACTGCGTGCCGGCCGGCTGCAAGCGCTGCCGCGGTTCAAGCACGCCATCGGCATCGGCCTGCGTGCCGAGTCGCCAGAGCAGCGCCTCGGGCTTGAGCCGTGCGCCGCCACACGCCGTGCACGGCGTATAGGTGCGATACTTCGACAGCAGCACGCGGATGTGCATCTTGTAGCTCTTGCTTTCGAGCCACGCGAAGAAGCGGCGCACGCCATACCACAAGCCCGGCCACGACTTCTCCCAGCTCACCCAACCGTCCTCGCCTTCCAGCACCCAGCGGCGCGCAGCTTCCGGCAGTTCGCGCCACGGCACGTCGAGCGGGATTCCCGCACTGCGCGCGTGCCGCTCCAGATCGTCCTGGCTCTCGTGGAAGCTCGGCGACTGCCACGGTTTGATCGCGCCGTCGCGCAGGCTCTTCGATGCATCCGGAATGACGAGCCCGAAGTCGATGCCGATCACCCGCCCAAAGCCGCGGCAGGTGTCGCACGCCCCCAGCGGCGAGTTGAAGGAAAAAAGGCTCGGCGTGGGATCGCGGTAGTGGATGTCGCAGTCGGCGCAGTGAAGGTCGGTGGAATAACGCCAGACTGCGGCGGCAGCGTCCGCCGCTGCTGCGTCATCCACGCCATTCGGTTGCGGACGTACGTTCACGCGGCCGCGCCCGATGCGCAGCGCCGCCTCGAGCGCCTCGATCACGCGAGCGCGCTCGACGCTGCCGAGGCGGAAGCGATCCTGTATCGCCTCGACAGCGGTGTCGGATCGCGCATGGATGCGGGTGTATCCCTGCGCTTCCAGAAGCGTCACTACCTCATCGCGACCGAAGTTGGCGGGTACCTCGACGGGAAATGTCACCGTGAGCCGCGGGTCGTCTGCACAACGCGCGCGGGCGGCGAGATCATCAAAGATCGTGTCCGGCGTATCGCGCCGCACAGGGCGCGCGCACTGGCGGCAGAACAGCTGCGCGGCCCGTGCGAAGAGCAGCTTCAGATGGTCGTTCAACTCGGTCATCGTCCCGACCGTGGAGCGCGAAGTGCGCACCGGGTTGGTCTGGTCGATGGCGATGGCCGGCGGGATGCCATCGATGCGGTCCACCTGCGGACGGTCCTGACGGTCGAGGAACTGTCGCGCGTAGGGGCTGAACGTCTCGACGTAGCGGCGCTGTCCTTCGGCGTAGAGCGTGTCGAAGACCAGGGACGATTTCCCCGATCCCGACACGCCGGTGACGACGATGAGTTCGTTCAGCGGCAGGTCGAGGTCGAGGTTCTTGAGGTTGTTCTGGCGCGCGCCGCGGATGGCAATGAAAGGAGCGGGGGCCTTGGACATCGGGAGTGCGTGCGGAGCAGGAGACGCGGACCCGCATTCTGACCGCGATCGGCGGGAAAAGTCGCGGAATTTCTTGGTGCGCGTCGCAATGCTTCGCTGCTCTTGCCAGCCGCAGCCGCGAGAGGAAAATCGAGGCGTCGGAGTCTTCGGTCGGAGCGCCCTCATGCCCAAGCGCATCGTCGTGCTTTCGGATGGAACCGGACAATCGCGTTCGTGGAGAACCGATTGCAGCTCTGGGAAAACGGAGGTATCTGTGCGTCAGGCCCGATGCGCCCTGCTACGCTTCGTCGATCTGCCGGAAGCGTTCCGCCAGGAAATCGATGAGCCGGCGCACTGCGGGCAGCAATCCTCGCCGGGAGGGAAACACGGCGTGGATGATGCCGCACTTCGGAGACCATTACGGAAGGACTTTCACCAGCACGCCTTCCCGCAGCTCGTTGCTTCATCATCGTCGTCAGCGACGCGATGCCGGCACCTGCGACTGCGGCGCGCAGCGCGCTCATGTCGTCGGTGACGAGGCGCGGGGTGTGCCTTACCGCCGCGCCCGCGCCGTCGGGACCTTCGAACTGCCAAACGTGTTCCGGTCGCGGCGGTCCCTGGTCGAGGGTCGGCAGGGTGATGAGATCTGCGGGCACCGTTGGCGCAGGATAGCGGTCGAGCAGTGACGGGCTCGCGACCAGGCACCACGCGCGCTTCCCTAGAACCTTCACGATCAGGTCACTGTCCTGCAGTGGCGGCACGCGTGCGCGGATCGCCACATCGACGCCTTCCGCGATGACGTCGATGCGACGGTTCGTTTCTCCGAGATGCAGCGTCACGCGCGGATTGTCGATCAGGAACGCCGCGAGCATTTCGGCCACCCGCGCATGCAGGAGCGCGACAGGGCACGTGATCCGCACGGACACCCCGCGGCCCCGAGTGCGTCACGTCGATGGCCTCCTGGGCGGCTTCCGCTTCCACCAGCATCGCCTTGCAGTCAGCGTAATAGCGCTGGCCGGTGTCCGTGACCGAGAAGCGTCGGGTCGACCGCTGGATTAGGCGCACGCCGAGCCGTTCCTCCAGCAGCGCGATGCGTCGGCTCAACTTCGACTTCGGCAGACCGAGTGCGCGGGCTGCAGGCGCGAAGCCTTGGTGGTCCACCACCTGCGCGAAGTAATACAGGTCGAGGTCCTGCTGCATCCCGGCCACATCGTTCCATGAGCAGGACGCTGAGGATACATTACGGCGTCTACCGCCCGCGTCCTGCTGTGCCTATTCTTCCTTCCCTGCAAGGCCGCATCGGCCTCGCGAAAGGAGCAAAGCAATGAAGAAGATTGTCGGTGTCTACAGTAGTCCGCGATCGCATTGGGTGGGCGACGGGTTTCCGGTTCGCACGCTGTTTTCCTACGACACGATGGGTGCGCACCTGAGCCCCTTCCTGATGCTCGACTACGCGGGACCGGCCCAGTTCGCTCCGGCATCGCACCCGCGCGGCGTAGGCGAGCATCCGCACCGGGGGTTCGAGACGGTGACCATCGTCTACCAGGGCGAGCTCGAGCATCGCGACTCGACCGGCAGTGGCGGCGCGCATCGGCGCCGGCGACGTGCAGTGGATGACGGCCGCGTCGGGCATCCTGCACGAGGAGTTCCACTCGACCGAGTTCACCGAGAGCGGCGGCACGCTCGAGATGGTGCAGCTGTGGGTGAACCTTCCGGCCAAGGACAAGATGCGCCGCACCGGGTTACCAGACCTTGATCGACCGCGATATTCCCGCCGTCGATCTGCCCGACGCAGCGGGCACGCGTGCGCGTGATCGCGGGCGAATACGACGGTCACCGTGGTCCGGCACGAACCTTCACGCCGATGGATGTGTGGGACGTGCGCGTGAAGCAGGGCAGCCACGTCGAACTGGACGTGTCCGAAGGCCATACGGCAGCTCTCGTCGTTCTGCACGGATCGGTTCGGGTGAACGACGGCGAGCCGGTGCGCGATGCACAGATGGTCGTGCTGGCGCGCGCAGGCAGCGGTATCTTTGTGGAGGCGCTGAGCGACGCGACCATCCTGCTTCTCGCCGGTGCGCCGATCGACGAGCCGATCGTCGGCTACGGGCCGTTCGTGATGAACACGCAGGCCGAGATCCGCCAGGCCATCAGCGATTTCAACAGCGGACGCTTCGGCGCGATGGCGCCCTGAGCGCTCGGTCGGCGCGTGGCTCGCTCCACGCGCAACCCATGCAATGTCTTGCACCGGAGAAACCTGCCTCAACCAAGGAGAAGGTCATGAAGCAAGCCGTACCATCGTCTGGACAAGAGCAACGCCGCAGTCCTGCTGGTCGATCACCAGAGCGGACTGCTTTCGCTCGTCCGCGACATCGAGCCCGACAAGTTCAAGAACAACGTGCTCGCGCTGGCGGACCTTGCCAGTTATTCAAGCTGCCGACCATTCTCACCACGAGCTTCGAGGATGGTCCCAACGGTCCGCTCGTGCCGGAACTGAGGCAACTCTTTCCGGACGCGCCCTTCATCCCTCGCCCTAGGCAGATCAACGCGTGGGACAACGCGGACTTCGTCAAGGCCGTCAAGGACACCGGCAGGAAGCAGCTCATCATCGCCGGGGTGGTCACCGAGGTCTGCGTTGCCTTCCCAGCGTTGTCGGCGATCGAGGATAGCTACGAGGTATTCGTCGTGACAGATGCCTCCGGCACCTTCAACGATATTACCCGGGACGCGGCCTGGAGCCGCATGGCGCAGGCCGGGGCGCAGCTCAGACGTGGTTCGGCGTGGCGTGCGAACTGCACCGTGACTCGCGCAACGACATCGAAGGTCTGGGCTCCCTCTTCTCCAACCACATTCCCGACTACCGCAATCTCATCACCGGCTACACGACCTTGACCGCCGCGAAGCGGTAACTGCAGGTTGTTGCCGGGACCGCTCCGCCCCGCCCGAGTACGACTACCGATCCGCGGGGTGCTCGGGATGATCTTGTGAGCACCTCTGCCGTCGCGGTGACGGCATCAGCGAGCCGGAGATCTCGGGGCGGTCGAAACAGAGACGCAACGGCGACCTCCGGCCGCAGCGCAGCGATGTCGTATCATCGCTGCACAGATTCTGCGCGACCTCGAATGACGACGCGTGCGCTGCGCAAAGCGGCGCCGCAAGGGAGGGGGAAGTGAAGAACAGCGTGGGCAGGGAGATACCGACCCACATCGCGGGCTACCGCGCGGTCAGGCCGTTCACCGGTGCGTTCGACAATCTCGGTGTGGTGACGCGCACCGCGGCGACGTTGAGGAGCGCTGCGCCGGACCGGCAGAAGGTGCTGCCCGATATTGCTGCAGCGATTGCCGCATGCGGTCTCAAGGATGGTGCCACCGTCTCGTTCCATCACCATCTGCGCAATGGCGATCACGTGCTCAACATGGTGCTCGCCGAGATCTCAAGGCTGGGAATTCGCGACATCTGCGTCGCATCGAGTTCGCTCTTCCCGGTGCACGCGCCACTGGTCGATCACTTCCGCAGCGGTGTGGTCACGGGAATTCACGCGACCTACATCGCCGGACCGGTCGGCGAAGCGATCGCGCGCGGCGCCCTCGCCAAGCCGATCGTCATGTACACGCATGGTGGTCGCGCGCGGGCCATCGAGGCGGGCGATCTGCATATCGACGTCGCCTTCGTCGCCGCGCCGACCGCCGACACCTACGGCAACATCAATGGCGTCGACGGTGCGTCCGCGTGCGGGACGCTCGGCTACGCGGCGACCGACGTGCGCTATGCCGACTGGGTGGTCGCGGTAACCGACCATCTGGTTCCCTATCCGGCCTGCCCGATCGACATCACGCAGGACCAGGTCGACTTCGTCGTCGAGGTGGATTCCATCGGCGACCCGAAAGGAATCGTGTCGGGCATCACGCGGGCGACGACCGATCCCGTCGGTCTGCAGATCGCGGACATGGCGACAAGGGTGATCGAGGCTTCCGGTCTGCTCGGTGAGGACTTCTCGTTCCAGACCGGCGCCGGCGGCATCTCCCTTGCGGTGGCCGACTCGCTGCGGGAGACCATGTACCGCAGGAACGTGCAGGGCAGCTTCGCCGCCGGCGGCATCACGGGGTACATCGTGGACATGCTCGAGACCGGACTCTTCCGCGCGCTCTTCGACGTGCAGTGCTTCGATCTGCGTGCCGTCGACTCCTATCGGCGCAATCGGAGGCACCAGGCGATGACGGCGTCGATGTACGCGAATCCGCACAACCGCGGCGCCGTGGTTAACCGCCTGAGCGCGATGATACTGGGCGCCGCGGAAATCGATTGCGAGTTCAACGTCAACGTCACCACGGGCACGGACGGTCGCATCATGGGCGGCTCCGGCGGACATGCCGACTGCGCGGCGGGTGCCAGGCTCGCCCTGGTGACGACACGGCTCAACGCCGGTGGTTATGCGAAGGTGGTGGAGCGCGTGACGACTGTCACGACACCCGGTGAAACAGTGGATGTCCTCGTGACGGAGGCCGGTGTGGCGGTGAATCCGAAGCGCGAAGACCTCCGCGATCGCCTCGTGTCTGCCGACCTTCAGGTCGTGTCCATCGATGCACTGCGGAACAAGGCCGCGGCGCAACGGGTGAACGCACCCGTCGCACGTGCAGCGGAAGGGCGCGCGGTGGCGGTGGTCGAGTACCGCGACGGCACCGTCATCGATGTCGTCAGGGAAATTGGCTGAGCGCACTCGTCCGCCTGGGGCAGACCGTCTGCCAGACTCCCGAGGAGTTCAACGTGTGGAGCCAGAACTTGGGGCACGAGAAGGTCTTGACGACCTTCTGGAGCTACGGCCAAACCTTTGAGTTCGCGCAGAAACTCGCGGCAGCTTACGGTGGGTGCACTATTGATCTTTCCGTAACTCATGACAACCGTTGAAGCGGTCATGCGTTGTACCGATACTTGGCAAGTATTGGGCGCGAGACATGGCAACAAAGCGATTGGACGAAACGGTGCGGCGCAGGCTGCGGGCGGGGCGAGCGGCCCACGCGGGTGCGCACCTGGGCGCCCAAGGGGCAGACCCCGATCATCCAGTTCCACTTCAACTGGACCCACATCTCGGTGATCGCCGGGTTGAGCCGCTCGAACTGCCTGTTCCGGCTGCACGAGGGCTCGGTCAAGAAGGAGCTGACCCTGTCCCGGTTTCACGTACATCAGATTGTTGGTAACTTTCTGATGAAGGGAGGGCGAGATGGGGACGAAGGAATCGGTTGCGAATCGGCGGTACACGGAGGAGTTCAAGACTGAGGCGGTCAGGCTGGCATTGTCGACGGGTGGCAATGCGGCGGCGAAGCGGCTGGGGATTCGAACTGGGTTCGGCAGCGTCGCGAAGGTACGCCGGTCCCGGTCGCGGGCGCAGCAGTGCCGGTCAAGCGACCGGTCTCGGAGTTGGAGGCCGAGAATGCGCGGCTTCGGCGCGAGCTGGCCAGTGCCAAGCTGGATCTGGAAATCGTAAAAAAAGCGGCGGCGTATTTCGCGAAGGAGTCGCGGTGAGATACGCCTGGATCGAGCAGCATCGCGACGACTATGCGGCGAGCCGGATGTGCCGATTGCTGGCAGTGTCGCGCACGGGGTATCTGCAATGGCGGTGTCGTCCGCCGAGCACCCGGGCGCAGGCCAATGCGCGGCTGGATGCACAGGTAGCGGCGATGCACGCGGCGAGCCGCGGCAGCTATGGGCGTGCGCGCATCGTTCGCGGGTTGCGCGAGCAGGGCTTGCGGGTTGGTCCGGAGCGGGTCCGCCGCAGCCTGCGACGGCAAGCGCTGCGACCGGTCTACAAGCGCCCCTACCGGGTGACGACGGATTCCAACCACCGTAAGCCGGTGGCGCCGAACGTTCTCGATCGCCGGTTCGATGGCTGGAACCTCAATCGCGCCTGGGTCGCCGACGTCACCTATCTCAGCACGGCCGAGGGCTGGCTCTATCTGGCGGTCGTGATGGATCTGGCCAGCCGCCGGATCGTCGGCTGGTCGATGAGCGACCGGCTGCACGCCGAGCTGGTCTGCCAGGCGCTGCAAATGGCCTACTGGCGTCGCAAACCGGCGCCGGGACTGATCATGCATTCCGACCGCGGCAGCCAATACGCGAGTGATCGCTACCGAAGGCTGATCAAGGATTTCCGGATGCTGCAATCGATGAGCCGCAAGGCCAACTGCTGGGACAATTCCCCGATGGAGAGCTTCTTCAAGACGCTGAAAGTCGAACGCGTCCATCAACTCTGCTACCAAACCCGCGCCCAGGCTCGGCTCGACGTCGTTGACTGGATCGAAGGCTTCTACAATCATCGGCGCCTGCATTCGTCGATCGGGTTTCGGACCCCGGCACACTTGGAATCCAGCCTCATGGCTGCGTAGCCTGGTGTACGTCAGATCGAGGCAAGGTCACATTGAGGTCGGATGCAAATCGTAGAGTCCAACGGGTTAAGCGGCCATTTGAATTGCATAGTACTGCTGACAGAAAGCGGCGGGTGACAGATGGCCAAGCCGTGCCTGCTTTCGGATGCGGTTGTAGAAGATCTCGATGTACTCCGTAATCTCGCGTTTTGCCTGTTCGCGGGTAGCGAAGCGTCGTTGATGTATCAGTTCCGTCTTCAGGCAGCCCCAGCAGCTTTCCATCGGGGCATTATCCCAGCAGTTGCCTTTGCGACTCATTGACGCCTGCATGCCGAATTCCCGGAGCAGTTTCTGGTAAGCATGCGCGCAGTATTGACTGCCGCGGTCCGAGTGGTGGATTAGCCCTTTCCCAGGACGTTTCGTGGCCACTGCCCCGAACAGCGCCTGCATCACCAGCTTCTGCGTCATGCGTGCGTCCATAGCATAGCCAACGAGCTCGCCGTTGAACAAATCCTTGATGCCCGCAAGGTAGAGCCAGCCTTCGTCGGTGGCGATGTAGGTGATGTCTGTTACCCAGGCTTTGTTCGGCGCAGCAACGGCAAACTGCCGATCCAGAAGGTTCGGTGCGACCGGCAGGGCATGATTCGAGTCCGTCGTCGCCTTGAACTTGCGTTTCTGCTTGCAGCGTAGCCCGAGTTTTTTGCGAATCCGCCTGATGCGATGAATGCCCACCTGAATGCCGTTGTCGGCCAGGTCGGCTTGCAGCCGCTCCGGACCGTAGGTCTGCCGCGTTCTCTCGTGCGCCGCCTTGATCTGCGTTTCCAGCTGGGCATTCTTCTGCGCGCGTGGCGACCGCGGCCGCTTGCGCCAGGCGTAATAGCCGCTTTCCGATACGTCGAGCACGCGACACATCGCGGCTACGGGATGCTGGCGCCGCAATTCATTTATCCGGCCGTATTTCACCGCGACTCCTTCGCGAAATACGCCGCACACTTTTTTAGCAGGTCACGCTCCAACTTCACTTCCGCCAATTCTTTCCGCGTGCGCGCCAATTCAAGCTCCAATTCGCTCGGCACCCGCTGACCTTTCCCGACCTCGGCAAGCTTGCCGGCCCGCGCTGCCCTGACCCAGTTGCTCAGGCTGCTCTTCGGCACTGACAAGCGCTTTGCTGCCTGATCAATTGATAACCCTTCCGACTCCACCAGCTTTACCGCTTCCGCCCGAAATTCCAGCGTGTATACCCCCTTCGGCATCCGTTCCATCTGCGTCCTCCGTTCGTCCAATTCTACGAATCGTCGAACTCCATTTTTTTCAGCCTACCTCACATTCCGATGGCCGGAGGCTTCGCGTATCTGGTCGCCATCATGGACTGGCATTCGCGGCGGGTATTGTCCTGGCGGCTGTCCAATACGCTCGACACGGGCTTCTGCATCGAGGCACTACAAGAAGCGATCGAGCGCTATGGGGTGCCGGAGATCTTCAACACCGATCAAGGCAGTCAATTCACCAGTGCCGAATTCACCGACGTGCTCAAGGCGCACCAGATCCAGATCAGCATGGACGGCAAGGGGCGGTGGATCGACAACGTCTTCGTCGAGCGGTTGTGGTGGAGCCTGAAGTACGAGGAAGTCTATCTGTGCGCCTACGACTCAATGGGCGAAGCACGACAGCATATCGGCGCCTGGATCGAGTTCTACAACACCAAGCGGCGACACCAAAGCCTGAGTCGGCAAACGCCGGATCAGGCGTACTGGGCTACACTGCCGCAGCTGGAGTCGGCGGCATGAGCATTGGGTTTCCCACCGCGCCCCTCGCCCTCCGCCATAGAGAGGGCGGGCGGCGGTGCCATGGAAAACCCGAGCGGCGCAGCACTTTCATTATCCCGACAGAAAACCTGTTCAACTTACCCCGACCAGTGCTAGCTCAATAGTGTAGTGCTTGCGAATTGTCTGAACCGTTTATGTTTGCGTATGTCATATTCGTATCTTGTCCACGGAGCGAATGATGAATCGCGGAACGCCGATCAGTCTGACCGATGAGCAACGCGCCGAACGGGAGCGTCGGACGAGATCGCAAACGCTGGACGTTCGGGCGGTGCGGCGGGCGCGCATCGTGTTGCTGGCGGCCGAGGGGCTGGGCAATCGCCAGATTGGCCGTGAGCTGGGCATCGGTCGGAGTCCAAGTTGAACAGGTTTTCTGTCGGGATAATGAAAGTGCTGCGCCGCTTGCGGGTTTTCCATGGCACCGCCGCCCGCCCTCTCTATGGCGGAGGGCGAGGGGCGCGGTGGGAAACCCAATGCTCATGCCGCCGACTCCAGCTGCGGCAGTGTAGCCCAGTACGCCTGATCCGGCGTTTGCCGATTCAGGCTTTGGTGTCGCCGCTTGGTGTTGTAGAACTCGATCCAGGCGCCGATATGCTGTCGTGCTTCGCCCATTGAGTCGTAGGCGCACAGATAGACTTCCTCGTACTTCAGGCTCCACCACAACCGCTCGACGAAGACGTTGTCGATCCACCGCCCCTTGCCGTCCATGCTGATCTGGATCTGGTGCGCCTTGAGCACGTCGGTGAATTCGGCACTGGTGAATTGACTGCCTTGATCGGTGTTGAAGATCTCCGGCACCCCATAGCGCTCGATCGCTTCTTGTAGTGCCTCGATGCAGAAGCCCGTGTCGAGCGTATTGGACAGCCGCCAGGACAATACCCGCCGCGAATGCCAGTCCATGATGGCGACCAGATACGCGAAGCCTCTGGCCATCGGAATGTACGTGATGTCGGTGGCCCACACCTGATTGGCCCGCGTAATCTCAAGCTCGCGCAACAGGTACGGATAGACCTTGTGCGCCGGGTTCGCCTTGGACAGGTTCGGCTTTCGGTACAGCGCCTCGATGCCCATCTTGCGCATCAGCGTACGCACATGATCGCGGCCGACGTCGTGGCCCTCGTCGTTCAGTGCATCGCGTATGCGCCGGCTGCCATAGAACGGGTGCTTGAGGTGGACCTCGTCGATCGCCCGCATCAGCTCGAGATCCCGTTCCGAGACCGGCACTGGCTGGTAATACTGGCTGGAACGCGACAGCTCCAGAATCCGGCACTGCTGCGCCAGCGGCAAGTCGTGCCCGCGATCGATCATCGCTTGGCGCTCGGTACGGCGATGCGCCCGAGCGCTTTGCCCAAAAAATCGTTCTCCAACGCCAGCTGCCCGATCTTGGCCTGCATATCCGCCACCGTCGGACCCGCCGGCGCCGGACTTTCCCGGGCAAATACGTCCTCCGCCCGCTCCAGCAGTTGCTGCTTCCACTGACTGATCTGGCTCGGATGCACGTCGAAGCGCTGCGCCAACTCCGCCAACGTCTGTTCCCCCTTGATTGCCGCCAGCGCCACCTTCGCCTTGAACCCCGCCCCGTGGTTCTTCCTCGGTCTCCTGCTCATTGCCCTCTGCTCCTTTCCAAGTCGCCTCAGTTTAGAGCAGCTCTTTCACTTTCCCACCGTCCAAATTCCCCCGGCCAGCGCTCGGTACTGAAGGTGTGGCGTGCCCATGGCTTGAAGCCGCACCGGGTCGAGACCTTCAAAGTCTCGCGCGACCCGAGGTTCGTCGAGAAGTTGGAGAATATCGTCGGGCTGTACCTGTCGCCGCCCGAGCATGCCCTGGTGCTGTGCTGCGACGAGAAGAGCCAGGTGCAGGCGCTGGATCGTACCCAGCCCGGGCTGCCGCTGAAGAAGGGCCGGGCGGAAACGATGACTTATGACTACAAGCGACATGGCACGACCACCCTGTTCGCGGCCATGAGCACGCTGGATGGCTCGGTGATCTCGCGTTGTGCCCAACGCCACCGCCACACCGAGTGGCTGGAGTTCCTGCGCCAGATCAACCGCGACACGCCCAAGGACAAAGACCTCCATCTGATCTGTGACAACTACGCCACCCACAAGCATCCCAACGTTCAGGCGTGGTTGGAAAAACATCCGCGCTTCCATGTCCACTTCACGCCCACCTCGGCCTCGTGGCTGAACATGGTCGAGCGCTTCTTCCGAAGCCTGTCCACCGATCGCCTGCAGCGTGGCGTGTTCAAAAGCGTCCCGGAACCGATCGCCGCCATCGCGCAATACATCGCCACGCATAACCAGAATCCCAAACCCTTCGTCTGGACCGCCAAGGCCAATGACATCCTGCAGAAAGTCATTCGTGCCAATCGGCAGCTCGGTTCGAAGAAAACCGAAGCACTACACTAGTGCGCGCACCGAAAGCCCGGGGTGATCGGCCACGAAGCGCAGCAACTCCATCCGTTTGGGCGAGAGCAGCGCCGTGAGCTCGCTGATAGAACCCACACCGACGACAGGTTCGACCGGTTCCCGCTTCTCCGCCGAGAGCCATGCCTTAGTACCCCTTTTCGCAACTACGCTAACGTATTGTGATTGCGCTTACGCAATGCCCAGAGGCAGCGGCCCGAAGCCGCCCCGTGAGAATACGTGCGCGTACTTCTGAAATGGACTACTTAGCCAGACGCTGCGCAGCCGCCTCAGATCCCATCACTTCAACGTGAATCCGCTTCATCGCCTTTCCTCCATCCCAGCAACTCGCACTCAGCGAGGAAATCCTTGAGTAATTGCTCCACGGTCGTCAACGCGTAATATCGCGCCAGGGCGAAAAACGGCAGCTTCTTGATCCAAGGAGGACCGCTATTGCGGAGTGACGGGCGGCTTCGTCGGATGGTTTCTATCGCGACGGCGGAGCCGCTAGGGGACCGGGCTCCGTCCGCGTCAACAACAAGGTCGACGGATTCGGCGACCTGACCGTTATCCCCGCGGTGCTCGCGTGGAAGACCAGGAACGTGCAAGTCAACGCGCTCCTGCCCTCTCACACCCTCGGCGTAAAGATCGCGATCCGCCGCGATTGCTCGCCACCCGTATCGCACTTGCAATCGATGCCGTGGGCGACGCATGACATTGAGGCGCGCCCGCAGTTGGCTTGGTCCCGTTTAGAGCTTTACGACGCCATCCAGCTTGCCTAGGTTGCGGTCGAAAGTTCCGAGCGGCAGGTGCCCCGCCTTGCGGGCCACCTCGAGCATGAGACAGTCGGAGAACCCGAGGGCCGGCCGCCTGCGGAAGACCTCCAGGGCGCTCGCGACGACTTCCGACTCTTCCAGCGTCAGGTCCTTGTGAAGCAGAAGCATCTCGACCGCGGTCGCGATCGCCGAAGCATCCAAATCGTAGACGGCCGAAAGAACCCAGGTAGCCTCCGCGAGCGCAAGCTGCGGCACCCAAGCGCCCTTCTCCACAAACGCCTCGGCCGCAGCCACCTGTCGCGCATCATCGCGCGTGACCAGCCGCACGAGCACGTTGGTGTCAACCGCGCGCATGGCGCTTTTTCAGGTACCGGCGCACGCCGGCTTTCATCTCCTCCACGGTCCGGGCCTCCGGCGGCCGCATGGGAAACAGCGCCCGATGAATATCCTCGGACGTATAGCGTCCTGCGCGACGAACCACGACCAGATCCCCTTCCTCGTGCCACTCGAGGACCGAGCCGGGGCCGATACCGAGCTTGCGCCGGACCTCCGCGGGGACGGAAATTTGCCCCTGCGCAGTAACTTTTGAATGAGCGATCGCCATGAGCGAAACATTACCACGGTAATGGAACCAAACGCAATTGCCGTAACCGTCCCAAAGTTGAGCGCTTACCCCCAGCCATCGGCCGGCGGGGTCGCACAGAAGATTGAGAATCGCGCCACGTCCGCCCTGATCCTTGGGGACTTTAATCGCATAAGCGGGCGAGCGGAGGTTCTGACGCCAGGTCCATCGGGGTGGATGCCGCGAGAGAACGCAGGGATCGCCGGATGACCAGAGCGCGAGCAGGGTAGTCAAGGGTAGGCTGCCGGCCCGCCGCCCCGACGACAGTGAGCCTGTGCATGTTCCGGCGCATCAATCCGACTAAAAACAGAGGTCCGCAGTAGGAAAGAGCGTCACCAACAACCTCTGCTGGTCGCCGTTCGGCCACGCAGAGACGATCGAGGATGCCAGCGGCAATGGCCGCTCCTCGGCCCGAACGGTCGTTCGAGGGAAGCGGCTTGACCGGCAGCTCCGCTTCCCATTGCTGCCCCAGCAATTGGTTCGGCGAAAGAAAGTCTGGGCCCGCGGATCTGAGCGGCCGCTTACCGAAAGACCCTACTCACCCTCTCGACCCTGAGCGGTCGTTTGCCGCTCCAAGGCAGCGATGACCGCTTTGCGATGCATTACCGTCGCCCCACAATCGCGGCTCGACGGCGCGTTCCTAAACCGTGGGGTTTCGGAAGCGATCACTGCGGCTTCGCGGGGTGCGCAGACTTCTAGTGTAGTGCTTGCGAATTGTCTGAACCGTTTATGTTTGCGTATGTCATATTCGTATCTTGTCCACGGAGCGAATGATGAATCGCGGAACGCCGATCAGTCTGACCGATGAGCAACGCGCCGAACGGGAGCGTCGGACGAGATCGCAAACGCTGGACGTTCGGGCGGTGCGGCGGGCGCGCATCGTGTTGCTGGCGGCCGTCGAGCTGAACTTCAACCAGGTCGCGCCGGGAATTACGGCGACGGCGTCGATCAGGTCTTGCACGCGGCCGCTCTTCGAAGCGTCCTCCAGGGCGCTCGGCACCCGCATCAGGTCGCCCACGCCGGCCGACCCCGAGCGAAAGATCGCGTCGGCCGCTTCCCGGTACTCGTCGTCGGTGATCGACAACCCCATCTGACTGTCCGTTCCGCTTCCGGTCGGTCGGCGCGTGCTCGCGGGCGCCGTCGTGCGTCGGCAGTTGTACTTCAGGAAGCCGAACGCCTTGACCATGGGAGTGATGACGTCCGCGCTGCCGCACTCCCAGTTGCAAGCTCGGTTTACCCGGTTCGGACCGCCTTCGTTGAGCGAAAGCGGGTTAGCGGTCGTCGCGTCTGGCGATCTCGGCCGCGCCCGTCTCAAGAGTCGTCTGCAGTGCCGGGCCCGTGAGCGAACAAACGTCTTGGGCTCCGGACGGAAGCGCGACGACCACGAGCAGCGCAGTGCCGGATGCCGCGACCGAGACCCGACGAATCGCTCGTGCTCGATAGCCCCGTCGCCAAGCCAGGACGTCGCTCTGGTTGTCGGGCTGCGCGGTGGTGATCCGATAAGGTCCGCCGCCTAATTCGTGCTCAACGCGAAGAACGGTCATAACAGTTGCTCCCAAGGGACGCACTGCATCAAAGCCGCGCGACCAAAGTCCTTAGCGTTGTCATAAGCGTCAGCTCGCATTCAAGGTGGCAGCTTGTGAACCGGCAATGCGGCTCGGTTCGCTGCTTCTTTAAGACGCGAGTGCACATTAGCTAATCACCCTTGCGGGCTCAATCATCCAATTGGCCTAGAATCGGATCTGGGCTCGAATTGCGGAATGACTGCGTAAGGATCGGGCGGTGGTTCTTGCAGTCGAAATACCACCGGCAGAGCCGGTGGCTTGAATTGTTAGCGCCTCAAAGGCGCCTTCAACACCGTTAGCCGCTGCGCGGCAGGTAGGTCGAGCCATGTTCAAACACTCGCCGCTCATGCAAAGAGCACTTCGAGGCCACGTCGTCATTGGCGGAACCGCCGCATTGGAGACCCCCTCGACCGCCGCATAGGTCAAACCTTTCGGAGTCCTCCGGCAGAGCCGGAGGTTTACCTCTGTGAATTGCTTTATCTATCGATTTGGTCAGCCGCGCCTTCTGGCTGCTCTCGCGTTGGCTTCGAACGTACCTGTCAGCACAAGGTCTGTGCTCGAAGTCGCTAGTGGCGTTGGACACCTTGATCATTACCTGACTCGTCGACGACGGCAGGTTTCGGTGGTAGGCGTCGATATGAACTTCAATCACGTCTGGATTGCCCGGCATTGGGTCGCGCCGGCGGCACAGTATGTCTGCTGCAACGTGGCGATCGCCACGTTGCAGCAGACATACTGTGCCGCCGGCGCGACCCAATGCCGGGCAATCCAGACGTGATTGAAGTTCATATCGACGCCTACCACCGAAACCTGCCGTCGTCGACGAGTCAGGTAATGATCAAGGTGTCCAACGCCACTAGCGACTTCGAGCACAGGCCTTGTGCTGACAGGTACGTTCGAAGCCAACGCGAGAGCAGCCAGAAGGCGCGGCTGACCAAATCGATAGATAAAGCAATTCACAGAGGTAAACCTCCGGCTCTGCCGGAGGACTCCGAAAGGTTTGACCTATGCGGCGGTCGAGGGGTCTCCAATGCGGCGGTTGCGCCCATGACGACGTGGCCTCGAAGTGCTCTTTGCATGAGCGGCGAGTGTTTGAACATGGCTCGACCTACCTGCCGCGCAGCGGCTAACGGTGTTGAAGGCGCCTTTGAGGCGCTAACAATTCAAGCCACCGGCTCTGCCGGTGGTATTTGACTGCAAGAACCACCGCCCGATCCTTACGCAGTCATTCCGCAATTCGAGCCCAGATCCGATTCTAGGCCAATTGGATGATTGAGCCCGCAAGGGTGATTAGCTAATGTGCACTCGCGTCTTGAAGAAGCAGCGAACCGAGCCGCATTGCCGGTTCACAAGCTGCCACCTTGAATGCGAGCTACGTTATGACAACGCTAAGGACTTTGGTCGCGCGGCTTTGATGCAGTGCGTCCCTTGGGAGCAACTGTTATGACCGTTCTTCGCGTTGAGCACGAATTAGGCGGCGGACCTTATCGGATCACCACCGCGCAGCCCGACAACCAGAGCGACGTCCTGGCTTGGCGACGGGGCTATCGAGCACGAGCGATTCGTCGGGTCTCGGTCGCGGCATCCGGCACTGCGCTGCTCGTGGTCGTCGCGCTTCCGTCCGGAGCCCAAGACGTTTGTTCGCTCACGGGCCCGGCACTGCAGACGACTCTTGAGACGGGCGCGGCCGAGATCGCCAAGACCTACGCGACGACCGCTAACCCGCTTTCGCTCAACGAAGGCGGTCCGAACCGGGTAAACCGAGCTTGCAACTGGGAGTGCGGCAGCGCGGACGTCATCACTCCCATGGTCAAGGCGTTCGGCTTCCTGAAGTACAACTGCCGACGCACGACGGCGCCCGCGAGCACGCGCCGACCGACCGGAAGCGGAACGGACAGTCAGATGGGGTTGTCGATCACCGACGACGAGTACCGGAAGCGGCCGACGCGATCTTTCGCTCGGGGTCGGCCGGCGTCGGCGACCTGATGCGGGTGCCGAGCGCCCTGGAGGACGCTTCGAAGAGCGGCCGCGTGCAAGACCTGATCGACGCCGTCGCCGTAATTCCCGGCGCGACCTGGTTGAAGTTCAGCTCGACGTCGGTGGACAATGACAGTGATGGCGCTGACCGCGTCTTGGTGCGAGTGCCCGATACCGAAGATCCGCCGCGCTTCGAGCAATGGATTCAGATCGCGATCAGCAGAAGCACTGGCAGGCTGGGCCGGAACGTGGACTTCTTAGCGCGCCAGCTCGTCTCGGACGAGATGTCCCCGATCGACGAGGGCTCCGTGGTGGCCTTCCGGGGCTACTCGCGCACTGCGAATGGCTTCGTACCGGAGGGTCGGGGTAGCAGTTCCGAGCTTTCCAGATGTTACTCCTGCCACCCCAGCGGGCTGAGACCGGTGTCGTTCCCGCAACTGCAGGTCCGTCGCAGCCAGCCGGTGTCGGGCCAGTGCGCCCGGCACGATGCTGGGCGATCCCCGACTGGCGGTGGGCTCGACAACTTCCAGACCAGTTCCAGCGAGCTGGCCAGTTCAGGCCAGTCAGGTGCGAGGCTTCGAGGCGGTTGGCCGATTCGGCCGTCGAGCCGGCTGACCTTGCCTCGATCTGACGTCGCCCAGGCTCCAGCCATGAGGCTGGTGCGGTGCCGCAGGTTGCCGAACCCGATGACGATGCAGGCGCCGATGATCTTGAAGGCCTCGATCCAGGTCGACGACGTCGAGCCGAGGCCTGGGCGCGGGTTGGTAGCCCAGTTGATGAACATCGCTTCAGCGTCTGGAGAAGCTCTCCATAGGGGATGCCCATTTCCAGTTGGCCTTCCGGCTCATCGATTGCGGCGTCCGGAAGTCCTCGTAGGCCTTCGTAGCGATCACTGGCGTGTCGCTCCACGGTCGGCGGATCATGATCAGTCCAGGCACCAGTTTCGACGCCAGTCGGCCATTTCCAGCGCCTGGCGGACCAGCTTGGCGTGCAGCCGTCGCTGATCGACCAGCCGAACGATCCAGCGGCTCGCGGTGACCCGCGACCGCCAGATAGAGCCACCCTCGGGCCGTGCTCGATCAGGTCAACATCAGCGACCCAGCGCGATTGAGGTTCCAGCCATCGAACCGGCGATCGAGAACGTTCGGCGCCACCGGCTTACGGTGGTTGAATCCGTCGCCTAATGAATCTATAGTCTCAATAACAAAGCTTACATTTTTTTCTAAAAATTTAAGTCCACTTATATCAATTTTAGCTGAATGTGCTTCGCTTAATCCATTAGAAACCAGAAACTCGTCACATTGCTTAAACAAACTTCGCTTGTGTAGAATGATAAAATAAAAATATACGGGGGCTCTTGTTTTACATAAGCATCAATTAAAAAAACTTCAATTCCGCTGGTATCAACTTTTGTTTCAAATACTTCCTGAGCAATTATTGAAGATGAGAGTGAAACTAAGAGTATTGAGAATAAAATAAATTTTTTCATTGATTTCAATTTATTGTTAAAACTGGTGTAAAGTTAGTAAAATGATTTGATTTATTCGTGCTCTTAAAAATGAGACCACCAGTAATTTGAAATATTGGCATGTTTCACTTAATATTAGTTATAACAATTCAGAAAATTTAAGATGAAAAAGTTTTTAAAGATAGGAATCCCGGTTTTAATAATTATTCTCGCCATCGTTTTTTGGTGGAGATATTATTTTGTTTTCGGCGAAGGTGTAAAAGCAGGCAACTTAAATTTTGTGGTTAAAAAAGGTTATGTTTTTAAAACCTGGGAAGGCAGACTTATTCAGGAAGGATTTAAGACTCCACTACCAAATCAAATGCAAAGCAATGAATTTGAATTCAGCATTTTAGATGATCAAGTTGCACAGGTGCTTGAGCGATATAGCGGCAAGTTTGTGGAGCTTTGGATACAAAGATATTTTGAATGCGATTCCCTGGAGGGGAAATAGTAATTATATTGTTACAGAAATTTTACAAGTTGAAGATGCCGCAGAACACGAAACATTACCGTATTAAAAATGTGGAGTCCAACTCCGAGTTAGCATCAATATAAATCTCTAACTAAACCAGAATGACATATGCTAAAAGAATCATTACTCGAAATTTTTGAAAGAGATCTTAATAAATTGAAAGATGAAATCAGTTTATATAAAGATGAAAATTCCTTATGGGTTATAAAAAAAGAAATTAGCAACTCAGCAGGAAATTTATGTTTACATTTAATAGGAAATCTTAATCATTTTATCGGAGCAATACTTGGGAATACAGGTTATGTAAGGAATAGAGATAACGAATTCGTTGCTAAAAATATTCAAGAATTGAATTAGTTATTGAAATAGAAAAAACGATTGAGGTAGTTCGTAATACCTTAAATAATCTATCGACAGAGGATTTTGAAAAAGATTTTCCAGTTCAAACATGATAAGACTGTTAAAACAGATTTTATGCTTTTACATTTGCTTACACATTTTAATTATCACCTCGGACAGATTAATTATCATCGCAGATTGATAGATAATTTATTAATTTCATAATCTTGTTTTTAAGATTCTATCTCAATGCCTGTTCAACATCAGCGATTAAATCTTCTACATCTTCTATACCAACAGAAAAACGCACAAGACTTTCTGTCAAGCCCATTTTATCTCTTTCTTCTTTTGGAACTGATGCGTGAGTCATTGATGCTGGATGAGATATTAAACTTTCTACTCCACCGAGTGATTCTGCAAGAGTAAAAATCTTAACATTGTTTAAAACTTTTTTTGCTGCGTCGAGCGAACCAAAATCAGCGGAAACCATTCCTCCAAACCCGCGCATTTGTTTTTTGGCAAGCTTTCATGCTGAGGATGATTTTTTAATCCTGGGTAAATAACTTATCATAACCGGATTCCGAAAGAAACTTTGCAAATGCATTTGCATTTTCTTCATGTTGTTCATTCTAACAGCCAGAGTTTTTGTTGAACGAAGAACAAGCCAGCAATCAAAAGGGGATGGAACTCCGCCCGGCAGCGTTTTGTATGTAACGAATTCTATCGTGAATTTTTTCATCGCTTGTAATCAGCATACCACCTATAATATCGCTGTGCCCATTTAAATGTTTTATTATTGTAGTGCTGTGAAGGACAATATCGATTCCTAATGTTAATGGATTTTGAAAATACGGACTCATAAAAGTGTTATCACAAACAGAAATTAAATTGTTCCTTTTTGCAATTTCAGTTATACCTTTTAAGTCAGTTAGGTTTAACATTGGATTTGTTGGAGTTTCAACGTAAATCATTTTTGTGTTGGGCGAATTGCATTTTCAACATTTTTTAAATGTTACTATCAACCCAGGAAAAATCTAATCCGTAATTTTTCATATTTAATTCGTACAATCTATAAGTACCGCCATAAACATTATTTGATATAACAATGTGGTCGCCTGCTTTTACTAAGCTCATAAGTGCATGCGTTGCCGCTAAGCCTGAGGCGAATGCGATCCCAAACTTCCCTTTTTCAAGAACGGCAATATTTTTTTCAAGCGCCTGCCTTGTAAAGTTATGAGTACGAGCATATTCAAATCCTGTACTTTTACCAAGCTCGTACTGGGCATATGTTGATGTTTGATAAATCGGAGTTATTACCGCTCCAGTTGTTGGATCAGGAATTTGCCCTGCGTGTATTGCGTCTGTTGAAAAGC
>CAVRDD010000035.1:0-14922 GCA_963719715.1 uncultured beta proteobacterium | reverse complement strand
ATCAAGTGACCCGCTCGGGGCGGCGCCGTGGACAGGGCGTCGAGTGTCTTGCGGACCACCCAGCGATCGATCGCGAGCATGAGTCCGTAGCGCTCGGCCGCCGGCAAAAAGGCGCCTGGGGGAACGATGTGCCCTTCCTCGTCCAGCATGCGCAGCAGTATCTCGCCGTGATGGCCGGCGAGCGCGCACGGTGCAATGGGTACGATGGGCTGGTAGTACAGACGAAAGCGATCGTCGGCGAGCGCCTGCTGGATGCGCGGCATCCAGCGCATCTCGCCGTGACGCTGGGCAAGCATGGTGTCGTTAGCCTGGTAGACATGTACGCGATTGCGACCCTTCTCCTTAGCTGCGTAGCATGAGCTGTCAGCCGCGCTCAACACATCTGAAGGCGTTTCCCCCGTTTGGATCAGGGGAACGAGACCTATGCTGACGCCGATCTGGAAGCCCTTGTCCTGCCAGACGAAGCGGAAGCCGTGCACCAGTTCACGCAAGTGATCCGCGATGCGTTTTGCTTCCGGCACGGCGCAGTGTTCGAGGAGAACTCCGAACTCGTCACCGCCAAGCCGCGCCAGAGTGTCACGGGCGCGCAACTTGGTTCGCAGCAGCGCGGAGATCTGCCGCAGAAGATCATCACCCGCGGCGTGGCCGCAGGTGTCGTTCACCACTTTGAACTGATCGAGATCCAGATAGAGCAGTGCGTGCGGTGCGTAAGGTCTCGCCGAAGCGAGCAAATCCGTCAGCCGGCGCTCGAATTCCCGCCGGTTGACGAGTTCCGTCAGCGTGTCATGCGTGGCCTGATGAGATAGCTGTTGCGCGAGCTTGCGCTGTGCGGTCACGTCACGGAATACGAGTACCGCGCCGATAGCGGCGTTATGGCGGTCGAGAATGGGGGAAACGGTGGTGTCGATGCTGATCTCGCGCCCATCGAGGCACATCAGGACCGTATGGTCGGCTGGCCCCATTTCTTCCATTGCGCGCAGGTCTTCGCCGATGGGGTCGTCCACGGGCTTGCGCGTGTCTTCCTGAACGATGCGCAACACATCACGAACGGGCCGCCCCCGGGCCTTCTCCTTCGGCCAACCGGTCAACTCCACGGCGACCTTGTTGAGATAGGTGATGACCTGTTCCGCATCGGTGGTGATCACAGCATCTCCAATGCTGGCGAGCGTCACCCGGAAGAGTTCCTTCTCCGTCTGCAGAATTTCGTTGGCCCGGGCGAGCTGCGCTGTGCGTTCACCGACCTTGTGTTCCAGATCTTCATTTGCCAGCCGGAGGCCGCGCTCTGCGCGCTTGCGCGCGCTGATGTCGCGACAGAGCGCCATGATGCGCCGCTGGTCCTGCATGTTGACGACGGTGGCATTGACCTCGATTGGAGTGACGCGACCTGTCGGGTCAATGTAGTCGACTTCGAGGTTGCGCACGAACCCGCGCGCCAGGCAGTGGACGAGCTCGGTGGCCTTGCGCGTGACGTCGTACGGCGCAATCCAATCGGTGACCTTCTTACCCTGAATCTCCGAGAGGGTGGCGCGTCCGGTCAGGCAGACATACTCGCGATTCGCATCAAGGAGGCGCCCTTCCTCATCCATGATGTGATAACCAGTACCGGTTGTATCGACGAGAATCCGGTAGATCTCGTTGCCCGCCTGCAGTGCTTCCTCGGTGCGCTCATGCTCGGCGATTTCTGCCTCGAGCCCTACGAGCGCGGTCTGCTGGTGGTCACGTGCCGTCGCCAGTTCGTTGAGCAGCACCACGTTATCGAAGCGCAGTTGGAGGGACTGCATCAGCGACCGGTAGAAGCGGCGCGAGATCACGCCCATCATCACCGCGAACAGCACGAGCATGCCGCTCATCACGACATAGACCTGCTCGAAGTGAAGCAGCATGCGCACTGCGAGCGGCAGGATCGCGGGTAACAGAAACGCGAAATAGGCGCCGCGGAATGACGACAGGGTGCTCATCGCGCCGGCTGAAAGACCAGCGGTCATGAAGGCGAGAAACACCTCGTGCAGCAGACTGGGATCGCGAAACGGGAGGATACCCGCCGTACCCCACACTGCACCTGAAAACCCGACCGCGACCACGAAGGCGTGGCCCCATGCCTGCGCCTCGTCGGGGGGCGGGTCGATCTGGGAATAACGCCGCATGAGCCAGACTCTGCCGAGCGTGAGCAGGGTCAGGAGGCACAGCCAGGCGAGGAGCAGTGCGTGCGGCACCTGCTGCCACAGCACGTAAACGACTGCGCAGCCGCCGATGCCGGAGGTGATAAGCACTGTCGGAAGTTGCACATAAAGCAGCCGGATCTGCTCCGCCTTCACCAACGCTTCGTGCGAACCGCTGGCAGGTGGTGACCCGGGTGGCCGCGAGCGCGAAGCGCTGAAAATGCCTGGAAAGCGGCGGCTAATAAAGGCACGTCGCCCGCGCAGGGGAGTGGAGTGCAAGTCCGTCATAATGCATCCGCCGACGAAATGGAGCGGCTCGCTTTCGGGCGTAGTCGAACTGCGGCCGCGCGCCACGGCGCGCCCGCGAATCGCACGCGGTTCACCTTGGGTGAGCTGTCGATGCCCTGCGGGCAGAGGCGACATCTCACATCGCCGTCGACGCACCAGGCGGAGGTCGAGGGACGATGTTCACCATGATGCCGGAGATTGCGCAGACGAAAAACATGGGTAACGAATCACCCACCGTCGGTACGACGCAGCCAGCGAGACGGCGGTCGCGGCTCGTCCGCTCTCAGCTCGTGCGGCAAACGCGCGAAACGCGAACACGCGCGCGGCGCGCCTACCCGTCACGTTGAGTGCATAGAGCGGGATAGTCTGCGCCATGCTTCGCGATGCCGGCGCTCAGGGTGATCCGATCGCCAGACAGGAAAGCCACGCCTGTTACGTCAGTTTGGTGAAGATGCCGGGTGGCCCCGGCAGCCCGCCGCTCGGGTTGATACGGTCGCGCAGGCATCATTGGGACTTCGAGAATGCGAGGGGAATCGAACCGCGCGCGGGTAGAAGCAATTTCCGGCGGCGAGCCCCGTGCCGCAGCTCCACTGAAACACTGCGTTGCCCTGCCTTCGTGGCACCTCCGAAAATGGCTGCACCGAGCAGGCATTCTCGCCAGGCGCGGCGCTCCTACTATGCCGCCGCGACCGGGTGCGGAGAGAGGGCGATCAGGCTGCGATACGCGGTGGTACGGCAGCGGTCGCGCTGTCGGCGCCGTCGAACGCCGGGCCCGGTTCAACCTTCGCGAGCCGGGCGTGTGTCCCCCAGGGGATGATTTCCATGTTGCCGTCGGCGTGCTCCACGATTGCGGTGCAACTGTCGACCCAGTCACCGCAGTTGATGTACCTGACGCCCTCGATGTCGCGAATGGTGGCGGCGTGTATGTGGCCGCAGATCACGCCGTCCAAGTTGCGATCCTTGACGTTGCGCACCACAGACTGTTCGAAATCGTCGATGAAGCTGACTGCGCTTTTGACTTTGCGCTTGGCGTAGCCGGAGAGGGACCAGTATCCGTGAACGCCAAGCGTGCGCCGGATCCACGACAGGGTCACGTTCAGTCGCACGAGGCAGGCGTAGGCGCGGTCCCCGAGCAACGCCAGCCATCGATGGTAGCGCGTAACCGTATCGAATTCGTCGCCGTGCAGCAGCAGATAGCGCCTGCCGTCGGCGGCCAGGTGCACGTGCTCGTGCGCCACCAGAATGTCGCCGAAGGAGACTCCCCGT
This sequence comes from uncultured beta proteobacterium, assembly GCA_963719715.1. Lineage (GTDB taxonomy): Bacteria > Pseudomonadota > Gammaproteobacteria > Burkholderiales > JAEUMW01 > JAEUMW01. Next base: position 11,209 of record CAVRDD010000035.1, on the reverse strand, counting down.
GTGCTCGCGAATCGCCTCGTCGTGATTGCCCGGAATGAACACGACATGCACGCCATGCCGCGCGCGCTTGAGTATCTTCTGCACCACCGTGTTCTGCGCTGCGGTCCAGTGGACACCGCGGTTCATTGCCCAGAAGTCGATAATGTCACCGACTAGGAAAAGGTGCTCGGATTCGTACTTGCGCAGGAACTCGAGCAGGCATTCGGCCTGGCACGCGCGAGTGCCGAGGTGGACATCCGAGAGGAAGATCGAGCGCACCTGCGGCATCTCGATCAGGGCTCCGTTGGTGTCGTCTTGCAGCCGAAGAAGATCAGCCTTGTCAGAAGCAGGGCACGGGGCACAGGTGTTCCGCGCAGCACAGCGCATCGCCATGCGGCTCGAGGTACGTCCGACGATCGGGAAACAGGTGGGCGCCGTCGTGTGCGAACCGGCGTGGCCAGAAGACATGCGTGGCGGCGGCGCACAGGTGCCGCTGCCCGTCCAGGCAGCGCCCGCCGAACATCTTCTGGACGAACTGGTCTGCGAGCGATTGATCTGGTTTCAGGGCAAACTCCTTGCAAGCACCGCGCGTGGAACGCGAGATGGCACAAGGGTATGCCAAGTGTGTGACGGCGGCGTTAAGGACTGAAAAAGAAAAACGCCGGCGGCTGGCCGGCGTCAGAAGACAGATTACTCGGGGAGGCGTCCTCGGAGTGGACGCCTCTTGGTGGCGTTCTCTTCGCGCTAGTGCGACGCCGCTCCGGCTGCGCCGAACCCCGTCTGTGCTCGCACATACTGGTCTTCGAACGCAGCCCTTCTCCTTGGCTGCCTGCGCGCTGGTGTCGAGTTTGGAGACGAGCCAGCAGACGAAGAACGCAAGCGGCATCGAGAAGACGGCAGGCTGCTCGTACGGGAAGAGCGCCTTCTCGTGGCCGAGCACGGTCACCCATACAGCCTTCGAGAACACCACGATGGCGACGGCCGAGACCAGTCCGATCAGACCGCCCCAGACCGCACCCCTCGTGGTCAGCCCTTTCCAGTACATGGAAAGGAACAGCACCGGGAAGTTGCACGAGGCCGCGATGCCGAAGGCCAGGCCGACCATGAATGCGATGTTGAGCTTCTCGAACAGAATACCGAGCAGCACCGCGAGCACCCCGAGCCCCAGGGACGAAATTTTGGAGATTCGCACCTCCGAAGCTTCCGACACCTTGCCCAGCTTGATCGCGTTGGCATAGATGTCGTGCGACAGTGCCGAGGCGCCAGCGAGCGCCAGACCCGATACCACCGCGAGGATGGTGGCGAAGGCGACCGCCGCGAGGAAGCCGAGCAGCAGATTGCCGCCGACGGCGTGGGCGAGGTGCAGCGCCGGCATGTTGGTGCCGCCGATCATCTTGCCCGCGATGTTGCCGCCCTCGAAGTAGGCTCGGGTTCTGGCCGACGATCACGATCGCCGACAGGCCCATCAGGCTCGACGACGCAGAAGAAGAAACCGACGCAGAAGGTCGCGACGAACACGCTCTTGCGCGCCTGCTTGGCATCCGGCACGGTGAAGAACCGCATCAGGATGTGCGGCAGCCCCGCGGTGCCGAACATGAGGCCGATCCCCAGCGACACCGCCGTGACCGGGTCCGCCAGCATGTTGCCGGGGACCATGATCTTGCCGCCGTCCTTGTGCAGCGACACCGCCGTCTGTCGCCAGCGTCTCGAAGTTGAAGCCGAACTGCGACATGGCCAGCAGCATCACGACGGTACCGCCACCGAGCAGCAGGCAGGCCTTGATGATCTGCACCCAGGTCGTCGCGAGCATGCCGCCGAAGGTGACATAGATGACCATCATCACGCCCACCACCACCACCGCCATCCAGTAGGGCAGACCGAACAGCAGCTTGATGAGCTGCCCGGCGCCGACCATCTGCGCGATCAGGTAGAAGATGACCACGGCGAGCGAACCGATCGCCGCCATGGTGCGAACCTTCCGCTGATCCAGACGGTACGACGTGATGTCCGCGAAGGTGAACTTGCCGAGGTTGCGCAGTCGCTCCGCCATCAGGAACATGATGATCGGCCAGCACGCGAAGAAGGCGATGCAGTAGATGAAGCCGTCGAAGCCCTTCGAATACACGAGGCCCGTGATTCCGAGCAGCGTGGCCGCGGACATGTAGTCGCCAGCGATCGCGAGTCCGTTCTGCGTGCCGGTGATGCCGCCGCCCGCCGCATAGTAATCGCTTGCGGTCTTGGTGCGCTTGGCGGCCCAGTAGGTGATGACCAGCGTCATCGCCACGAAGACCAGGAACATCACGATCGCAGGGATGTTGAGCGGCTGTTGCTGCGTCTCCGCCACCGCCGGCCCGGCGGCCAGCGCGCATCCGGTCCACACCATCAGGATCAGGGCCGAAGCCCTGGTTAGGATCGCGCCGAATCATTTCATGGCCTCCTTCACGATGTCCGCGTTGATGCCATCGAAATCCCTGTTGGCGCGGTAGATGTAAAACCCGGTCAACAACCAGAAGAACCAGATGATGCCGGCGCCGATGGGAATGGCGACGGTGGTGGTGGCGCCTTGCCACAGGGGCGCTGCCAGCAGTGAAGGCTTGAAGGCAACTACGAGAATGAAGCCGTAGAAGATCACCAGCACGAGGATCGACAGGGTCACCGCGAACCGAGTGCGCTTCGCGACGAGTTCCCCGAACTTCGGATTGCGTCTTATGCGTTCATAGACATCCGTCGACATCTTCTCCCCTCCCAAGGTTGATGGACGTTACTTGCTGCAAAGAGCGCACGGACCGCAGGACTGGACCCGAGCGCCCCGGAATGATACAAGCCATGCGCGGGGCAGCGGACCTCTAATAGTTGAGTTGATTGGTAGGAGGCCGCCGCGTCTTATCCAAGCTGGATTATCTTCCAAGTAGTTTTTTCGCGCTACCGGCTACAGTGAAAGCGAATTCCAGAGCGGCGCTTGCTCTCGTCGGCTTCATCGGGCTCTTCCTGGGCCTGTTCGCACTCGCCGGGTGGGCGTTCCTTGCGGATCTTGACGCCGAGAGCAAGCGGCGCATCGACGAGATTCTTGGCACCCGCACGCAGCTCGCGCTCGGACTGCTGGTACTGGTCACAGGCGCACTCGCAACCGCCTTTCTCATTGCGTACGATCGCTACGTGCGCAGTGCGATGAAGATCGCGGAGGCGATGCGCATCATGCTCGAAGCCAATCCTGCGCATCGCATCGATGCGACGGGCCCGACCGAAATCAGGCGGCTTGCGCAAACTGCCAACGCACTCGCGGAGCATACCCAGGCGCTGGCGCGCGACATGGAAAGCAAGGTCGCACAGGCGAAGTCGTCGGTGGAGGAGGAAAAGCACCGTCTCGCTGCGCTGATGTCGGAGCTGTCTCAGGGCGTAATGGTATGCAATAGAGATGGTCGCATCCTGCTCTATAACGAGAGTGCGCGACAGGCTCTCGGCGCAGCGGGAAATGGCCACGCAGTGGGTCCGGCCGCCGCCACGCTCATCGGCCTCGGGCGTTCCATCTTCACGGTCGTCGATCGCAGTTTGCTCGCCCACGCACTGGAGACGGTGGAGTCGCGTCTGGGCAGGAACGAGGCCGACCTCAATGCGAAGTTCGTGACCAGCACGCGCGCTGGCCAGTTGATCCGCGTCCAGATGGCGCCGGTGCTCGCTGCTGCAGCGACCGCTACGGCAGCGCACACGAACGGGCTCGAACCGGAGCAGGCGGGGCGCACGAAGATCACCGGCTTCGTGATGATGCTGGAGAACATCACGCGAAGCTTCGAGCGCGACACCGCACGCGATCTGTTGCTGCAGTCATTCACGGAAGCGAGTCGTGCGTCGCTCGCAAGCATTCGCGCCGCGGTGGAGACGTTGACTCAGTATCCGGACTGCGAGATGCATCGACGTGAGCGCTTCGTCAGGGTGATCCGCGAGGAGGTGGGTGACCTGGGCAACAAACTGGAGCAGACAACCGCGGACTACGCCTCCGCTCTGAAGACGCGATGGCCGCTCGAGGAAATGCTCGGCGCCGACGTGATAGAGGCATTGCGACGGCAGATCGAAAGCCGGCTGGGTCTCGCCACGAAGGCGCAGAATGTCGACGACGCGCTCTGGATCAAGGCCGACAGCTACACGCTGATGCAGGCGCTCACATATCTCGCAGGGCGGCTTAAGGAGGAATTCAAGATCCGCGAACTGCGCTTCAACCTGTCAGCCAACGGGCGCTTCGCCGAACTCGACCTCGTGTGGTCGGGGCCGACAATTTCGCAGCAGACCGTGTATGACTGGGAGATGGACGAAATGCACTCCGGCGGCGAATACAGTCCTCTCACCTTACGGGACGTCACCACGCGCCACGACGCCGAGACCGTGTTCATACTGGACAAGGTCAAGCAGCATGCCGTGTTCCGTTTGCTCATGCCGCTCGCGAAGCCGCTGCAATCGGTGCAAGGTCTCGCCGGTCGCCCGGAAGAGAGCAGACCGGTGTTCTACGACTTCGACCTCTTTCGTCAGGGCAGCCAGTCGTCGGAACTCGACAACGTGCCGCTTGCGCTGCTCAACTACACCGTCCTCGATACCGAGACCACCGGACTCGACCCTTCGGGCGGCGACGAGATAATCGCGATCGGAGCGGTGCGCATCGTCAACGGGCGTCTATTGCGCTACGAGACCTACGAGCAGCTTGTTGACCCCAAGCGGCTGGTCGGCACGACGGCCGAAACGATTCACGGCATCTCGCAGGAGATGTTGCGGGGCCAGCCCGTCATTGAGGAGGTGCTGCCCCAGTTCCACCAGTACTGCGCAGACACCGTGCTGCTGGGACACAATATGGCGTTCGACATGCGTTTCCTGCAGATCAAGGAAGCGGGCAGCGGCGTGCGCTTCACGCAACCCGTGCTCGACACGCTGCTGCTGTCTGAGGTGCTGCACCCCAATCAGACATCGCACTCGCTCGATGCGATCGCCGAGCGGCTCGGCGTCAACGTCGTGGCTCGGCATACCGCTCTGGGCGACGCGCTCGTCACGGGGGAGGTCTTTCTGCGCATGATCCCTGTTCTGGAAGCGCATGGCATTCACACCCTGGGGGCCGCGCGTGAGGCGTCGCAGAAGACCATGCACGCGCGGGTGGAGTACTGAGGCATGCACGCGAGAACCATGGAAGTGGCGGCAGACGTGACCGGCGTAGCGCCGTCCGCAGAGACGGATCCGCATTCGATGTACAGCCCGCTTGCGCGCGTGATCAATCGCGCACCGCTTACCTGTCCGCCCGATCTGAGTGTGCGCGCAGTCCTTGGTCGCATCAACGAGAACAGGGTCGGCTCGATGGTGATCGCCGATCCGCAAACCGCGAAGCCGATCGGCATCTTCACGCTGCGCGACCTGCTGCAGCGGGTGGCGTTGTCGGAGTGCGACCTCGACCGCCGCATCGATGAGGTGATGACGCGAGATCTCGTGTCCCTGCCGGCGGAGGCCTCGGCCTACCGGGCGGCGCTTGCCATGGCGCGCAGCGGACTGCGACATCTTCTGGTGGTTGACGGCGAGCGGCTGATCGGTGTGGTTTCGCAGAACGACCTGTTCAACTTGCAGCGTGTCGGCGTGCGCGAGATCAGCGCGGACATCCGCCAGGCGTCGGACGTCGAGACGCTGGCGCGCTCGGCGCGGGACATCCGCCAGCTCGCGGAGCGCATGCTGCGCCAGGGCACCGGCGCCGAGACGCTGACTCAGCTCATTTCGACGCTGAACGATCTGCTGACCATGCGCGTGATCGAGCTCATCGCACCGCGCTTCGATCTACCGGCAGTGCCGATGTGCTGGATCGCGTTGGGTTCGGAGGGGCGCTTCGAGCAGACGCTGAGCACGGATCAGGATAACGGCATCATCTTCGAGCCCGCTACCGAGGCGGATGCGGAAGCGGTCAGGGCGCGCTTTCTCCCGTTTGCGCTGGCGGTCAACCAGGCGCTGGATGCCTGCGGCTTCCCGCTGTGCCGCGGCGATGTGATGGCAAGCAATCCGCTGTGGTGTCTCAGCTTCGCGGAGTGGAAGGAGAAGTTCACCGACTGGATCGTGCGCCCGACGCCCGACGCGCTTCTCAACGCCACCATCTTCTTCGACTTCCGTCCGCTGTACGGGGAGGAGGCGCTCGCGGAGCGGCTGCGCGACTGGCTCATGCGGGCGGCGCCGACGAATGCCATGTTCCTTGTTCACGCGGCCGGCAACGCACTCACCTGTCGTCCGCCTCTCGGCAAGATCCGCGATTTCGTGCTCGACAGTGACAAGGAGTTTCCGCGCACGATCAACCTCAAGATGTACGGGTCGCGTCCCTTCGTCGATGCGGCGCGTGTTTTCTCGCTCGTCCACGGCGTGCCCCACACGAACACGGCAGAGCGGCTGCGCGGGGTGGGCGAGCACATCGGTCTGATCGGCGACGACCTGGCTGCCGTGCTGAACGGCTTCTACTTCATCCACATGCTGCGGCTGCGGCGGCAGATCAATCCGGCAACGCCGCCAGGTGGCGCGAATCGCGTCGATCCTTACTCGCTCAACGAGATGGATCGGCACATGCTCAAGGAAGCGTTCAAGCAGGCGCGCAAGCTGCAGATAAAGCTGGCGCTGCGCTACAACCTCTAGGTTCCCTGGCACGCGCGGCAACGCGCCGCGCAGTCGGCGAACTCGCCGCCTTACCCCGCATAGCGCTGGGCTTCGACCCGCGTGCGGGTAGTGTTTTCAGGGCGCGGCATCTGAACCGATTCTGGTCCCCTCGACGCCAACGTTGGCGACCCCACGCTGGTCGTGTCCGGTTATCTACAAAACCCGACAACGCCTCTGCCAATCCTCTTGGGGTCGGCAGAAACGCATTTCTACTCAGTGGCTTACGCAGTGGCACGGCGATTGCAAAAACGGTGGGCAAACCAGTCTGCCGTGCGACTCCTCGCAGGCTCGGGCTGGTGCGAGGACTCGTCAATGGAAAGCCTGCCCATCTATCTCGACTACGCCGCGACTACGCCGGTCGACCCGCGGGTCGCGGAGAAAATGATCCCGTATCTCACCGAGCATTTCGGCAATCCGGCGAGCCGCTCGCATGCGTACGGATGGCGTGCCGAAGCGGCGGTGGAGGATGCGCGCGAGCAAGTGGCGGCGCTCATCGGTGCGGACTCCAAGGAAATCGTATGGACCTCGGGCGCGACGGAATCCAACAACCTCGCGATCAAGGGTGCCGCGCATTTCTATTCGAGCAAGGGCAAGCATCTCATCACGGTGACGACCGAGCACAAGTCCGTGCTCGACACCATGCGCGAGCTCGAGCGCGAAGGCTTCGAGGTCACGTATCTCGATCCGCAGCCGGACGGGCTCGTTAACACCGAAACATTCCGTGCGGCGCTGCGTCCCGACACCGTGCTTGCTTCCGTCATGCTCGTGAACAACGAGATCGGCGTCATCCAGGACATTGCCGCGCTCGGAACAATCTGTCGCGAGCGCAAGGTGATCTTCCACGTGGATGCGGCCCAGGCGACGGGCAAGGTGGAGATCGACCTCTCGCAGCTGCCGGTGGATCTTCTGTCCCTGTCTGCCCACAAGACCTACGGACCCAAGGGGGTCGGTGCGCTGTACGTGCGGCGCAAGCCGCGAATCCGTGTCCAGGCGCAGATGCACGGCGGCGGCCATGAGTCAGGAATGCGCTCCGGCACGCTGCCAACCCATCAGCTCGTCGCCATGGGTGAAGCGTTTCGCATCGCGCGTGCGGAGATGGCCGCGGAGAACGTACGCATCCGGGCGCTCCGTGACCGGCTCCTCGCGGGCGTGCAGTCCATGGAGGAGACCTTTGTTAACGGCGACCTCGCGAGTCGCATATCCCACAACCTCAACGTGAGCTTCAACTACGTGGAGGGCGAGTCGCTGATGATGGCGGTGAAGAACATCGCGGTATCGAGCGGCTCCGCCTGTACCTCGGCGAGCTTGGAGCCGTCGTACGTGCTCAAGGCTCTGGGCCGCAGCGACGAGCTTGCCCACAGCTCGATCCGTTTCTCGATCGGCCGCTTCACCACCGAAGCGGACATCGACTACACCGTCGCGCTGATGCGGGAGAAAGTTGCGAAGCTGCGCGCGCTCTCGCCGCTGTGGGAGATGTACCAGGACGGCATCGACCTCGACAGTGTGCAGTGGGCCGGACATCACGGGCTCGAAGGCGAGGGCCTCGCCCGCGACCGCATCCTCGTCGGCAGTTGATCTGTCACCACCCGACCCAAGGAGATTGGAATGGCATACAGCGACAAGGTGCTCGACCATTATGAGAACCCGCGGAACGTCGGGTCTCTCGATCAGGCCGACGAAGCGGTCGGCACTGGCATCGTCGGCGCACCCGCGTGCGGCGATGTGATGAAGCTTCAGATCAAGGTCAACGAGGCCGGGGTCATTGAGGATGCCCGCTTCAAGACTTACGGCTGCGGCTCCGCGATCGCATCGAGCTCGCTCGTCACCGAATGGGTGAAAGGCAAGACCGTCACGCAGGCACTTGCGATCCGCAACGCCGACATCGCGGAGGAGCTGGCGCTGCCGCCGGTGAAGATCCACTGCTCCGTGCTCGCAGAGGATGCGATCAAGGCAGCGGTTGCCGACTATCGCTCGAAACGTGGTGTTGCAGAAGAAGGCTATGTGGCCTGTGCGCCAGAAGCCTGAAGACGCGCCCGATCAACCCCGCGGAAACGACATCATGAATGAAGCATTGACAACGACGCCCCCGGCCGCCATTCACCTCACCGACAGCGCGGTCACCAAGGTTGCCGAGCTGATCGCTGCCGACGGCAATCCCGGTCTCAAGCTGCGCATCTATGTGTCCGGTGGCGGCTGCTCCGGTCTCATGTACAACTTCGCCTTCGACGAGAAGGTCGAGGACGACGATCAGGTCGTGCAGAAGGATGCTGTGACGCTGCTCATCGACTCGGTGAGCTTTCAGTACATGGCCGGCGCCGAGGTGGACTTCGAGGAGGGTCTGGAGGGCGCGCGCTTCCTCATCAAGAACCCGAGTGCCTCCGGCACCTGCGGCTGCGGTTCGTCCTTTTCAGCATGACCACGGATACGATTCGAAGGAGCTCATCAAGATGGCAGTCACCCTGAGCGAAGCTGCGGCAGAGCGGGTCAAGAAGTTCCTCGCCAGTCGCGGCAAGGGTATCGGGCTTCGCCTGGGCGTCAAGACGTCCGGCTGCTCCGGCCTCGCCTACGCGCTCGAATTTGTCGATTCGGCGAACGAAGACGACATCACTTTCCAGAGCCATGGTGTGTGCGTTCTGGTCGACCCGAAGAGTCTCTCGTTCCTCGACGGAACCGAGCTCGACTTCGCCAGGGAAGGTCTCAACGAGGGGTTCAAGTTCCACAACCCCAACGTCAGCGCCCAGTGCGGCTGCGGGGAGAGCTTCAATGTCTGATTCGACGGCATCGCTGCACGGCCAGGGCACGTCCAATTTCTTCGAGCTGTTCGGCGTGCCGCCGTCCTTCTCCATCGATGCCGGCCACCTCGACCGCGCCTACCGTGAGCTGCAGTCCCGTGTTCACCCGGACCGTCACGTCGCCGCCGGCAAGAACGAGCAGCTCGTTGCAGCACGCTGGTCGATGCTTGCGAACGAGGGCTATCACACCCTTAAGGATACGGTTGCGCGCGCCTGCCACCTGCTGCAGTTGCAGGGCATAGACGCGCTCGCTCCCGCGAGTGCAGTCATGCCCACAGCGTTTCTCATCGAGCAGCTGGAATGGCGCAGCCGCATCGACGACGCGCGTGCGCTGCGCGGTCACGAGGCGCTGCAGACACTCGACGACGAGCTGGCAGCGGCAACGTCCGCGCTCGAGCGCGAACTCGCACGACTCCTCGACACGATGCGCGACTATGCGAACGCGTCAGAAGCCGTCGGCAAGTTGCGCTTCCTCCTGCGGTTGCGGGAGGATGTAGAGCAGGCACTCGAAGCGGTTGCCGCCGACGTCGCCGCGCCGACTGCCGTCTGAGACGCGAGACGCGGCGCATGGCCCTCCTCCAGATCAGCGAGCCCGGTCTTTCGGCCGTACCGCACCAGCATCGCCTTGCTGTGGGGATCGACCTCGGCACGACGCACTCACTGGTTGCCGCGGTGCGCAGTGGCACGGCGCAGGTGATCGAGGATGAGGACGGCCGTAGCCTGCTGCCGTCGGTGGTGCGCTACCGCGCGGACGCCGCGCCGGAGGTGGGGCACGCGCCGCGCACGAATCACTGCAGCGATCCCGCCAATACCATTGCTTCGGTGAAGCGCCTAATGGGGCGCGGGCTCGCCGACGTCGCTGCTGCCGCCAACCTGCCGAACCGCTTGGTCGATGCGCCCGGCATGGTGCAGATCGAGACCTGTGCCGGTGTGAAGAGTCCGGTGGAAGTTTCAGCCGAGATCCTGAAGTCGCTGCGCACGCGCGCCGAAAGTGCGCTCGGTGGCGACTTGGTCGGTGCGGTGATCACGGTTCCCGCATATTTCGACGACGCCCAGCGTCAGGCGACGCGCGACGCGGCGCGGCTGGCAGGGCTCAACGTGCTGCGGCTGCTGAACGAGCCGACGGCTGCTGCGGTTGCCTACGGGCTCGACTGCGGTGCCGAGGGAATCTATGCCGTGTACGACCTCGGCGGCGGGACCTTCGACTTTTCCGTGCTGCGGCTCGCACGCGGCGTGTTCGAGGTGCTCGCCACGAGCGGCGATGCCGCCCTGGGTGGGGATGACTTCGACCACGTGATTGCCGAGTGGGCACGCCAGGCATCCGCAGTTGCGGCGCTCGCGCCGGCCGAGGCGAGCACGCTGCTCATGCGCGCGCGCGAATGCAAGGAAGCGCTTTCCACGCAGCCCGATGCGGTGCTTGACTGCCCGCTTGCGGGCGGCGGGCATGTCGCACTGTCGCTGACCGCGGAAACGTTCGTGGCGCTCACGCGGTCTCTGGTGGAGAAAACGCTGGCGCCGGTGCGGCGTGCGTTGCGCGACGCCAAGCTCACAGTGCGTGACATCGACGGCGTGGTGCTGGTCGGCGGCGCAACCCGCATGCCGCACGTGCGGCAGACCGTCGCGGAGTTTTTCGGTCGCCCGCCCCTGACCGATCTCGATCCGGACAAGGTCGTGGCGCTCGGTGCCGCAATTCAGGCAGACGCGCTGGCCGGCAACCGCGGCGGCGATGGTTTGCTCCTTCTCGATGTCACGCCGCTGTCTCTCGGTATCGAGACCATGGG
>CAVRDD010000034.1:0-67608 GCA_963719715.1 uncultured beta proteobacterium | reverse complement strand
TTATAGATTGCTCAATACCATAATCAACTATTAGATGATGGTTGCAGCGTCAAGTGATTAATTATAATTAACAGCATTACGTCAGTTATACGCAAAAAATTTTTTTTTGCTTGCATTAAAATTAATGATGAGTATCATTAACCAAGTAAACTTAATTTAAAAATTGAGGTGTAATAAACATGGCAGGTAAATCAGTAAAACAGTTGAGCGACTCACTCAAGAGAAAGTCAGCGAAAGTGTCCAAGCTCCAGAAAGAGCTGAAGGCCGAAGAAGCCGCTGTCGGCAAACTGAAGAAAGACATCGATGCTGCAAAGAAAAAAGAAGTTGCTAGCAAGCCCAAGCCCAAAGCTAAAGCGAAAGCTAAGGCGAAAGCTAAAGCTAAGAAGTAGGCAGTGTTTTATTTATCAGGTAAAAGAAAAAAAGAGAGAAGAACCCCTTTTTTTTCTTTTAATGATCTCTGTCGGCCCGTTCTTCTCGAATAATTTATTGAAGTAATCGGGAAGAATGCACGATATTTTATTAAGATGTTTAAAGTGGAATCAATTGCATTTGTGTATAATAATTAATAAAACCCATGAGGTCGTGGTCGGGTGAAGGTAAATCAGAGAAAGCAGCGTGATTTCGATACGATGGAAGCTGTCGAGGATGTTTTTGACATCCTGAAAGAACAGTTCAGGAATAGAAAGCTCTATGTCCGCTATTCTGTGGAAAAAACCGAAATTACTATCAACGAGTTTCTTGATGATCGCACGGTTATGGTCGTCACCGATCCTTCGTATAAAACGGACAAGATAATCAGCATCTATGGCCTTTCGGAAAAATATCTTGAAGTTGATTTTGAGATAGTCGAGGAACGCGGTCCCGGCTATTTTCACTGCCGCAGTATGAGCGCCCGGAGAGCCGTTAAGGGGCGGAAAGACCTGCGGTTCAAGGTAAACGCCGATGGAGGCCTATGCGACGAACTTCAAGATATCGAAGCATACTATCGATATATCGGGTTTTAATATCCCCACCAGCATAAATGAAGGCGGCGAAGAAGGTCTTCACGCGCTGATATTGCGTGCGCTTTTCTTCGTACTCCGGGTCGTCCTGGTCGAGCAGGCATTTCTCCGTGCGCCGATAGACGAGCACGACCGGCGTGCTGCCCTGCTCCGCCGCCGCCAGTGCATCGAGGTATTCCCACTCGGTGCCAGAGAGGTAGGGCGTGCCGTCGGGCTTGCGGTAATCGTGCGGCAGCGGCGTGCCCATCCGCGACCAGAGGATGACGACGACGATGTCGCACTGGACGGCTTGGGCAGCCCCGCCGCGATGGCGGCCTGCGGCGTCATCGTCGCCAGCATCGGCACGCCCGCGCCGGGCTGATCCCAGGCGACGATCTCGAACTCCACCTTGCCGCGCAGCAGCGGATCGTAGGGAAGCTGACCGAGCACCTCGCGTGCGAGCGAGCGCTCGTTCGACACGTCGCCGGGAGAGGCGAGGAAGACTTTCAATCGAAGCGGTGGCTTCATGTCGAACGGGTAGGAATGCGACTGCCCATCACTCTAGCGCGCCCTGCCCCGTCCGTCGACGATAGCGCTACTCGCGAATCCGGTGTTGCGGCGCGAGGAGCGTCGTCGAGGTCCGCACGCGAGGTGACGAATAGGTCGTCGACGCGGCCGGTCAGCCTGCGCAGGTAGTCGCCCGGGTCGATGGTGCGCGCCGCGACGCAACGGCCACCGCGCATGCGTAACCTGAAGAATTGTGTCGCACCACAAGTGTCTTCCCAAGAGCAGTCGACTCATCATCCATCTGTCCTAGTCCGTCTGCCCCAAGCGAAACAGCCCGAAATTGCCTATAAAGAAAGAACTCGGGACAGGCATTCGTGGGGGGCGATTAGCGTGCGCACGGGAGCAACGAAGCAGCTGACTTCCTTGAGAGTTGGAGCGGTAGACGACCCCACCTATGCCAGTGCCACGATAGACGATAGACCATGAACCACCCCTTCGATCCCGGCTATGGCGACGAGCCCTTTCGCACCTTGGTTGCCAACTACCCCGAGGCCGACGTGTACCCGCCCGGCCAGTTCCGGGTCGAATGGGGACCGATCTTTCACCGTGGACGGCTGGACGGCTCAGCGCGGGTGCTCGTCATCGGCCAGGATCCGGCGCAGCATGAGACCATCGTGCGACGCATCCTCGTGGGAGAAGCGGGGCGACGCATCCAGGGGTTCCTCGCCAAGCTCGGCATCACGTCGAGCTACGTGCTGATCAACACTTTCATCTACAGCGTCTACGGCAGCGTCAAGGCGGCGACCAGAAGAAACCCGGCCCTCGTTGGCTATCGCAACCAATGGATCGATGCACTCATGGCCGGCGGCAGCGTCGAGGCAGTCGTAACGCTGGGCACGGCGGCCGACGAGGCGTGGCAGTTCTGGAAGGCGACGCGCCGGGCAGGCGTCCGGCGTGGCGTTCGCTGCGATCACTCACCCCACGCAGCCGGAGAGTTCCTCCAAGGGCGACAAGACGAAGCTCGCGCACGCCACGAAGAATCTTCTCAGCAACTGGAACCTCGGCCTCCAGTCCCTGCAGCCGGCCATCGCACATCCCGATGTCAGTGTCCCACTCGTGCTCTACGGCGACGCCTGGGCCGACGGTGATCGGATATCCTTGCCGGAAGACGACTTCCCGGCCGGCTTGCCGGCTTGGATGCACGAGCAGGACGGCTGGGCCAAGCGCGCGGGCAAGGACGATCTTGCCAAGCGCCGCAACATCACGATTAACGTCCCGAAGGACATCGTCTCATGACGACCGAGCGCACTTGGTTCCCCTTGACCGGCCCGGTCACCCGCGCGCGCGGACCGCTTGCAGCAGCCCGCAAGAAGAAGAGCCCGATCGATCCGCTGACTGGGCCGCCGCTCGCGCTCGCCGGGCGCGTGGTGACGATGGACGACTCGTTCTCGGTTCGAACGGACGCCATCGTGTACGTCGAAAAAGGCACCATCGTCGCGGTTCAGGATCGCGCGACAGCCTGCTCCGCCAGGTTTCGCCGACGTCCCCGTCGTGGAGACAGGCGGAACAATCTTTCCCGGGCTGATCGAACTGCACAATCATCTGAGCTACAACGCGCTTCCGCTCTGGTCTCCGGTGCCGAAGCGCTTCGAGCACCGCGGCCAGTGGCCCAACCACAAGGACTACCGCCCGCTGATCAGCGGCCCGATGACGGTCCTCGGGCAGTACCGGGACACCGACGGTCTTTCCCCGTTCCTGGCACCGCTGGTGCGCTATGTCGAATGCAAGTGCCTGCTTGGCGGCGTCACCACCAGCCAGGGTGTGATGCTCTCCAGCAATGCCGGCATTCAGCGCTACTACCGCGGCATCGTTCGCAACGTCGAGCAGCACCGACGAACCGGATCTGCCCGAAGCCCAAGGACGCATCGCGGACGTCGACGCCAAGGACGCGCGTGAGTTTCCTGTCGCGGCTCAAGAAGGAGGACAGCTGCTTCCTGCTGCACCTGAGCGAGGGCGTCACCGATCCCGCCAAGCCGCTCTCACCTGCCCGGCAAGCACTTCCTTGCCCTCGAGGTCGCGCCCGGCGAATGGGCGCTCAACAACGTGTTTACCGGCATCCATGCCGCTGGCCTGCTGCCGCAGGACTTCGAGGTGCTCGCGCGGCCACGGCAGTTCGATGGTCTGGTCGCCCCTCAGCAACCTGCTCCTCTACGGCGGCACCGCGCGCGTGGACGCCGCCAGGAGCGCCGGCGTCGACCATCGGTCTCGGCAGCGACTGGTCGCCGACCGGCAGCAAGAACCTGCTCGGCGAAATGAAAGTGGCGTGGCTCTACAGCCAGCAGGCGCTCAACGGAGGTCTCTCCGCCCGGGACATCGTGGCTATGGCCACGCGCGATGCCGCTCGCATCCTCAAGTGGGAGCGCACGCTGGGCAGCATCGAAGCCGGCAAGCGCGCGGATCTGATCGTGATCGACAGCACCAGCGCCGACTCCTACGACGCCCTCATCCGCGCCAGCGAGACGGACCTGCGCTTGGTGATGATTAATGGCGTCGCGCGTTACGGCACCGCCGACGTCATGCGGCAACTGGCGCCCAGCGACCAGACGGTCCGTGTCGGTGGAGAAACGCGCCGGTTCTTCCTCAAGCAGGAGACCGCCGACCCGGACGTGGCGCGAGTCTCGTTGAGCAAAGCCAGCGACACCCTTGAGGAAGCCTTGCGCGACATCGGGAAGCTAGCCAAGGACTTGGAGAAACCGAAGCCCGCGCGCGCTGCTCGGCGCCTGCTGGATGCTCGGGTTGCTCCCGTCTGGTCCCTCGCGCTGGACGAACTGTTCGCAGAGCGGCGAAGCATTGGGCCCGCGGCTGCCGTATGCCGGACCGCGCGATTTCACCGGCCCCGAGCGCGCGCCGCGCGCGTTAGCCAAGGCAGCGCCGCTGCTTTCTACGATTCTCAAGCCGATCGCGCTCGACCCGTTGACCGTGGCCGACGACGGCGACTTCCTGGAGCGGATCGCCGAACAGCCGAATCTTCCTTCACCGCTTAAGAGCGATCTCGCAGGGCTTTACTGAGATGCGGTCGACCTGACGCGCCGAGCTTGCTGAAGGGAGATACCGCCTCAGGGAAACGGCTCTGCAAAGCGCGTTGGTGTATATCTGCGCGCTCTTCGGAGGCTGAGGTACAGGCACGTTGGCATTCTCGAACCCGCCGATCACACGAGAACGCCTCGCTGCGAATTCGGAAACTGGTCGGACGTGCCATGTGACAGAGGAGGTCAGAACGCGCCCGCCGCCGCACCCCGAAAATCGGTCGGGGGCGGTTGCCCTTTCTTCTGCGCCTTGTCTCGCGCAATCTGGTGATTCATGTCGGCTGGGATGAACTCGACCCGCTTGCCCGATCGCTTTGCCGCGGCTAGCTCGTCTCGCGCGACCTCCCCGCCGCCGATGGCAACCAGCACGTCGCTCGACTCCACCATCGCCGTCGAGGTGGGCGAAAGCTTGTCTGTTCCGGGAAGGATGCCGCCCCAGGTTTCGTCCTTCACGAAGAAAACGAAGTCGACGCGGGGTGAGAGCGGGACGTCGTTCTCTCGCGCTTGGGTGGACACGATGCCGGAGGTGAGGAAACCCTTTGCCCTCGCGCGCTTGTAGGCGGTGCCGATGCCCTCGGCAGTCGCGCCGATGTTGACGATGGTGGTTTTCGGATCGAACCGGGCAAGGACCCGCTCGGCCTGCGCGAACATCGCCGCCTCGTCTTCGTAACCCGCGCCGGAATAGCCGAGGAACGTCAGGACCTTCATCCCCTTGCTCTTGAAGAATGCGCTGACCTCCTCGGGTGTGGCTTCCCGAACGGTTGTCGGCGGATCACAGCTGGGTGCAGCGTCTGCAAACGTCATCGAAAGTATGGAGAGGCTCAGTGCGAACAAGTGCCGCCATGGTGCTCGCGTCATCAACAATGGCTCCCGTTGAGTGGCATCACCCAATGCCGGCCTCGGTCGGAGCACTGGGTCAGTTCTCAACACGCCCAGCTTTTGGAGTTGCGTAATTCTTCCGCAGCTCGTTCAGAAATGCAGCGAACTCGATATCGAGCACGGACGGCTTGTGACCGATGTCCCAAGTGTTGAGCCACACCGAGACGCTGCGCCAAATGTTCGCCCAACGCGGATGGTGATCGAGGCGGGCGATTTCGGCAACCGCCGCGCCCATGAACGCAATGGCATCCTCGAACGAGGTGAACTCGAACACCCGAAAGAGCTCGCTGCACGCAGGCGGTCGGTAGGGGCCGCGACCGTGGGAAGGCTAACGGAAAGGATAGGCCAAGGGCGTAGCGGCAGGCGCCACTACCTCACTCCCGGGCGGGGGGGATACCCGCCCCGCAGCGCCTAGAACGACCCGGCGATCGCCCGCGCGCAGAAGGCCATCAGCGGCTGCGGCAGGATGCCGAAGAAAAGCAGTGCAAGAGCATTCACGCCGAGCAGGAGTTTCACTTCCGGATTCGGCCTGATGGGTGCCGTCTCCGTCGGTGCATCGAAGTACATGAGCTTCACCACGCGCAGGTAGTAGAAAGCTCCGATGAGCGAGAAGACGACCGCGAACACGGCGAGCCAGACATGCCCCGCGTCGAGCACCGCGGAGAGCACGGAGAGTTTCGCGTAAAAGCCGACGGTGGGTGGGACGCCGGCGAGCGAGAACATTGCGAGCAGCATGAGGAAGGCGTGCCACGAGTTGCGCTGGTTGAGTCCCTTGAAGTCCTCCAGATTATCCGCCTCGAAACCCTCGCGCGAGAGCAGCATGATGATGCCGAAGGAGACGAGGGTCATCAGCACGTAGGTGACAACGTAAAACATCGACGCGCTGAAACCATCGGTCGTCCCGCTCATGATGCCGAGCAGCACGAAGCCCATGTGCGAGATGGTGGAGTAGGCAAGCATGCGCTTGATATTGGTCTGCGCGATCGCCGTGACGTTGCCGAGCACGAGCGACAATGCCGCCAGGATCATCAGCATGCCGCTCCAGTCGGGCGCGAGCCCCGGCAGCGCTTCGACCAGCAGACGCATGACGAAACCGAACGCCGCGAGTTTTGGCGCGGAGCCGATGAAGAGCGTGACCGCCGTCGGCGCCCCCTGGTAGACATCCGGCACCCACATGTGGAACGGCACGGCGCCGAGTTTGAAGCCGATGCCCGCGACGACGAACACGAGGCCGAACACGAGCACCGGGCCGGCGGCTTCACCGCTGTCGATCACCGCAGCGACTTCGCCGATATCGAGGCTGCCGGTCGCACCGTAAATCATCGACATGCCGTAGAGCAGCATGCCCGAGGCGAGTGCGCCGAGCACGAAGTACTTCATGGCCGCCTCGACCGCGTTGCGGTCGTCGCGGCGCAGGGCAACCATCGCATAGAGCGACAGGGTCAGCAGTTCCAGGCCGAGATAGAGCGTGAGGAAGTGACCGGCCGAGATCATCACCATCATGCCGATCGTGGCGAAGAGCGCGAGCGCGAAGAACTCGCCCCGCAGCATCCCGCGCAGCCGCACGTAGTCGCGTGAGTAGACGAGCACGGTAGCGACGGAGGCGTAGATCGTCAGCTTGAGGGCGTCGGACATCGGGTCGTCGATGAACATGTCGTTCAGCGTGTACTGTGGCTCGGGCGTGGCGGTCATGACCGTGATGATCGCGGCGCCGGCCAGCGCGAACAGCGTAAGGCCGTAGCCGATGCCACGGCGCGACGGGTCGGCAAACAGGTCTGCGATCAGCACCACCGACACCATGACGAGAAGGAAGATCTCGGGCAGGGCGGGCAGCAGGTCCGGCATCGGGATGGTCATATTGGCCTACACCTCACAGGGGCAGCTTGCTCTTCGCCACCTGGCCGAGCAGTTCGCCGACGGAGGTGTGCATCATTTCGGTGAGCGGGAGCGGATAGATGCCGATCACCAGCACTGCTGCTGCGGCAAGCGCGAGCACCAGCGTTTCGCGGGAGCCGATGTCTTGGAGCTTGGCGACGTGATCATTGGCGACCGCCCCGAAGACGACGCGCTTGTACATCCACAGCGTGTAGGCGGCACCGAAGATGAGCGTGAGCGCCGCCAGGGCGGCGAAGAAGAAGTTCACCTTCATCGCGCCCATCACCACCATGAATTCGCCGACGAAACCGCTCGTCCCCGGCAGGCCGGAGTTCGCCATCGCGAAGAGCATGAAGAACGCGGCAAATACCGGCATCGTGTTCACCACCCCGCCGTAATCCGCGATGAGGTGAGAGTGCATGCGGTCGTAGACGACACCCACGCAGAGAAACAGTGCACCGGCCACGAAGCCATGGGAAACCATCTGCACGATGGCGCCCTCGAGCCCCGCCGCGTTGAACAGGAACGCTCCGAGCGTGACGAAGCCCATGTGCGAAATCGATGAGTACGCGATCAGCCGCTTCATGTCGGTCTGCACCAGCGCCACCAGCCCGATGTAGACGATGGCGATGAGCGAGAGGGCGATCATCAGGCCGGAGAGCTTGTGACTGGCGTCCGGGAGGATCGGCAGCGAGAAGCGGATGAAGCCGTAAGCGCCGAGCTTCAGCATGATCGCCGCCAGCACCACCGATCCGCCGGTGGGCGCCTCCGGGTGCGCATCCGGCAGCCATGTGTGCACCGGCCACATCGGAACCTTGACTGAGAAGGCAGCGAAAAGCGCGAAGAACAACAGGATCTGCGTGCTCATCCCGATCCGCAGTTGATACCAGTCGGTGAGGGCGAAGCTGCCGTCGGACGCGTTGTAGAGATAGATGAACGCGATCAGCGTTAGGAGCGAGCCGAGCAGCGTATAGAGGAAGAACTTGAGGGCCGCGTACACCCGGTTCGCGCCACCCCACACCCCGATGATGATGAACATCGGGATCAGCGTCGACTCGAAGAAGACATAGAAAAGCAGTCCGTCGAGCGCCGAGAACACCCCGTTCATGATGCCTGAGAGAATCAGGAACGAGGCCATGTACTGCGCCACGCGAGTCTGTATCACCTGCCAGCCTGCCAGCACGACCAGCACCGTGGTAAAGCAGTTGAGCAAGATCAGCGGCAACGCGATGCCGTCGACACCCAGGTGGTAGTTGACGTTGAAAGTCTCGATCCACGGCACCAGTTCCGTGAACTGAAAGCCGGTCTGCGCGCGATCGAACTGCGTGTACAGCGGTATCGCCACCAGCAATCCGCCGATGGCGCCTGCAAGCGCGAGCAGGCGCGCGAGCGGCGCGTTGCGGTCGTTGCCGGTGAAGAGGACGACGATACCCGCCAGGATCGGGAACCAGATGACAGTGGAGAGGAGTGGCAGGCCGAGGAGCATGTGTTCGCTGTGTGATGGGGTCGGGAGTCCGCGTCGCTCAGGTGCGGTTGAACCAGAGCGTGAGCAGCAGGACCACGCCAATGATCATCGTAAAGGCGTACGTATAGATGTAACCGGTCTGAAGGTGACGGCTCAACTTGGCGAACCAGCCCACGAGCCGCGCCGAACCGTTCACCATCACGCCGTCGATAAGGGTGACGTCTCCCACTCGGTACAGGCCCTTGCCGAGGCCGAGGGCGCCGCGAGCGAAAACACGCTCGTTGAAGTCGTCGAATCCGTACTTGTTGTCAAGGATGCGGGTGATGAAGCCGAACCGTTCGCGCAGGCGGCCCGGCAGTTCGGGATTCACGATGTAGAGGTAGAACGCGGTGACAATGCCCGCCACCACCAGCCAAAACGGCGCCGTGAAGAGGCCGTGCGTCACCATCGCGATCACGCCGTGGTACTCACTTGCCATCTCCGCCAGCCCTTCGTGCGCGGGAGCGATGTAGATCGTGTTGGCGAAGTAGTCGCCGAAGACCATCTCGCCCACCAGCCAGCCGGCGCAGATCGAGGGGATCGCAAGCAGAATGAGCGGAATGGTCACCACCGCCGGTGATTCATGCGGCGTGCCGCCGTGGCCGTGGTGATCGTCGTGGCCGTGCCCGTGGGCCGCATGACCGTGTGCGTCGCCGTTCGCCCCCCACCGCGGCTTGCCGTGGAAGGCGTAGAAGATCAGGCGGAAGGTATAGAGCGCCGTGACGAAGGCGCAGGCCAGCACGCAGAAATGGGCGAAGCCCGCGCCGGGCACGTCGGCAAGGTGCGCCGCCTCGATGATCGCGTCCTTAGAGAAGAAGCCCGCGAACGGAGGAAACGCAGCGTTTGCCAAGCCGCCGATCAGCATCGTGGCGTACGTAATGGGCATGTACTTCCACAATCCGCCCATCTTGCGCATGTCCTGCTCGTGATGCATGGCGATGATCACCGAGCCCGCCGCAAGGAACAGGGCCGCCTTGAAGAAGGCGTGCGTGAACAGGTGGAACATCGCGGCGGGATACGCGGACGCCCCGAGCGCGACGGTCATGTAGCCGAGCTGCGAAAGCGTCGAGTAGGCGACCACGCGCTTGATGTCGTAGACCACGATGGCGACAAGCCCCATGGAGAGCGCGGTGATGCCGCCGATGATGATGACCACCGATCGCGCCGTGTCCGAGAACTCGAAGAGCGGCGACATGCGCGAGACCATGAAGATGCCGGCGGTCACCATGGTCGCCGCATGGATCAGGGCGGAGATCGGCGTCGGACCCTCCATCGAATCGGGCAGCCAGACGTGCAGCGGAACCTGCGCGGACTTGCCCATGGCGCCGATGAAAAGCAGGATGCAGAGTCAGCGTGAGCAGCGACCACTGCACATGCGGAATGACATCGACCGTGATGTCCGCAACGTTCGGCGCGAGCTCGAACACCGTGCCGTAATGCAGGGTGCCGAAGACGCCGAAGATGATGGCGATACCGAGCAGGAATCCGAAATCGCCGACCCGGTTCACCAGGAACGCCTTCATGTTGGCGTAGATCGCGGTCGGCTTGCCGTAGTAGTAGCCGATCAGCAGATAGGAGACGAGACCGACCGCTTCCCAGCCGAAGAAAAGCTGCAGGAAGTTGTTGCTCATGACGAGCATGAGCATGGAGAACGTGAACAGCGAAATGTAGCTGAAGAACCGCTGGTAGCCGCCGGGAGACGTCGTGTCGTCTGCCATGTAGCCGATGGTGTAGATGTGCACGAGCAGCGAGACGAAGGTCACCGTCACCATCATCAGCGCCGAGAGGCGGTCGATCAGGAAGCCGACATGCAGGCTCACGTCGCCCACCGTGGTCCAGGTGTAGAGGTTGCCGTCGAAGGTGTTGCCCTTGAGCACGTCGAGAAGAACCAGCGCCGACCCCACGAAGGCGACGAGCACGCTCAGGATCGTCACCGAGTGCGCGCCGGCGCGACCGATGGCACGACCGAACAGGCCCGCGATCAGGGATCCGGCGAGCGGCGCCAGCGGGATGAGCAGGTACAGGTCCTTCATGTCCACGTTCTTGTCCTTCAGCCTTTGAGCTGGTCGAGGTCGTCCACGTTGATGGTCCGCGTCGCGCGGAACAACACCACCAGGATGGCCAGTCCGATGGCCGCCTCCGCCGCCGCCACCGTCAGGATGAAGAAGACGAAGATCTGCCCGGAAGGATCATCGAGAAAGCGCGAGAAGCCGACGAAGTTCATGTTGACGGCGAGCAGCATGAGCTCGATCGCCATGAACAGGATGATGACGTTCTTGCGGTTCAGGAAGATGCCCACCATTGCGATCGAAAACAGGATCGCCCCGAGCACGAGGACGTGGGTCAGAGAGAGCACAAAAATCCCCTTCTATGCTGTAACCGACTGCCCCGTCGTCGCGCGGCGGGTCTGTCGGGCCGGCAGGCCGTGTGGCGCCTGCTAAATCTTGTTGGTCGAGCTTGCGTCCTGCTTTTCCGAAGCGAGCGTCACCAGGCGCACTCGGCCCTCCCGCCTCGCCATGACCTGCAGGGCGGGGTCGACGTGTTTGGTGTCCTTGCGCTTGCGCATCGTGAGCGCTATCGCAGCCACGATCGCCACCAGCAGCACGACGGCGGCGAGTTCGAACGGGTAAACGTAATCGGTGTAGATGAGCCGCCCCAGTTCTTTCGTGTTGCTGTAGGTCGCCGACCTGGAGGGGGGAAGCGGCATTTCGACGAGACCGAAGTACTTGCCGCCGACCACGAGGATCATCTGCACCACCATGACGAGAGCGACGACCGCCCCCAGCGGCAGGTAGCGCCAGAAACCCTCGCGCAGTTGGTCGAGGTTGACGTCGAGCATCATCACCACGAACAGGAACAGCACCATCACCGCGCCGACGTAGACGAGCACGAGCGTGATGGCAAGGAACTCAACTTCCAGCAGCAGCCAGATTGCCGGAACAACTGACGAACGCCAGCACCAGGAAGAGTGCCGAGTGCACGGGATTGCGCGCCGTGACCACCCGCAGCGAGGCGAAGATCAGGATCGCCGCGAAGCAGTAGAAGAGAAAGAGCTGAAATGTCATTCCTGTCGTTGTCGCGGGCTACGCCCGCGCTCCCCTAGTGTCCCGTTCCGCTCAGCCGCGCCATGGGAATCCGTAAGACGCTATCCCGCAAGAGGAACACGTCAACGGAACCTCGAATCCGCAAGCCGGTCCTTGGCGATCTGCTCTTCGTAGCGGTCGCCGATCGCGAGCAGCATCTCCTTGGTATACATGAGATCGCCGCGTTTCTCACCGTGATATTCGAGGATGCGCGTCTCGACGATCGAATCGACCGGGCACGACTCCTCGCAGAAGCCACAGAAGATGCACTTCGCGAGGTCGATGTCGTAGCGCGTTGTGCGGCGCGTGCCATCGTCGCGCTGCTCGGATTCGATGGTGATCGCCATCGCCGGACAGACCGCCTCGCACAGCTTGCAGGCGATGCAGCGTTCCTCTCCGTTCGGATAGCGGCGCAGCGCGTGCAGACCCCGGAAGCGCGGCGACTGCGGCGTCTTCTCCTCCGGATACTGCACCGTGATCTTGCGGGCGAACATATTTCGACCCGTGACCACCATCCCCTGCAGCAATTCGTAGAGCAGGAATGTGTGGAAGAAGCTGCGAACGCGTTCGATCATTACGTATCCTCGTTCAGCCTTGTGCTCCGCCCCACACCCAGAGCGGAGTCATGCGCCAGAGGCCAACGACCACGATCCAGACCAGGGTGAGCGGAATGAACACCTTCCAGCCGAGACGCATGATCTGGTCGTAACGATAGCGCGGAAAGGTGGCGCGGAACCAGAGAAAGAGAAACAGCACGAAGCAGATCTTCGCGAGCAGCCAGAAAACTCCCGGAATGGCGTTGAGCGGCCAGATGTTGATCGGCGGCAACCAGCCACCCAGGAACATGACGCTCGTCAGCGCACCGACCAGGATCATGTTCGCGTATTCCGCCAGGAAGAAGACCGCGAAGGCCATCCCTGAATACTCGACGTGGAAACCGGCGACGATCTCGCTCTCTCCCTCGGCCACGTCGAACGGTGCGCGGTTGGTCTCCGCCACGCCCGAGATGAGGTAGACCATGAACATGGGGAAGAGCGGCACCATGTTCCAGCTCCAGAATCCGCTGCCCTGCTGCGAGCGCACGATGTCCGAGAGGTTGAGGCTCTGCGACACCATCAGCACGCACACCAGCGCGAAACCCATCGCTAGCTCATAAGACACCACCTGCGCGGCAGAGCGCAGGCTGCCGATAAAGGCATATTTCGAATTCGACGCCCAGCCCGCGATGATGATGCCGTACACGCCCATCGACGTGACCGCCATCACGTAGAGCAGACCGGCGTTGACGTCGGCGAGCACGAGACCGGCATCGAACGGCACCACCGCCCACGCCACGAGGGCAGGCATGATCACGAGCACCGGCGCCAGCACGAACAGGCCCTTGCTCGCCTCGCTCGGGATAATGATTTCCTTGGTGAGCAGCTTCAACGCATCGGCGATCGGCTGCAGCCACCCCTTCGGCCCGACGCGGTTCGGACCGATGCGCACCTGCATGTAGCCGATCACCTTGCGCTCGGCGAATGTCAGGTATGCGACACAGCCCATGAGCGGTGCGACGATCACGATGATCTTCACCAGCGTCCACACGGGTATCCAAGCGGGACCGAGGATCTGCTCGAAAAATTCCATGGTTCGTATCCCTTAGACCGCGACCCGTTGCTCGCCGGGCACGCCTTCGAGCGTGACTGCGGCATCTTCCGCACCGAGCGACGATGTGAGCACGTGGCCGGCCGGCACGCGCACGCAGCCCTCGGGCAAGCGATCGTCGCGCTCGACGAAGAGGATGGCCTCGCCGCCGCCCTGCGCGATGCGCACGCTGTCGCCCTGGGTGAGCTGCAGCTTCTGAAAGAGGGAACCGTGCACGGCGGCAACCGGTGGCTGACCGTCGCGCGTGCGCTGCAAAGCCGGCGCGCGCCGCACGACGGCATCGGCGTCGTGAATGCGCACTTCCGCGATGCGCTCGATGCCGGCCTGCGCTGCCGCACCAAGGGCACCCAGCGTCACGCCGGCAATCCTGTTGCCGAGCACGCCCGCAAGATCCGGATGCCCGGTCTGCAGATCCGCCCGCACCGCTTCGCTGGTGTCGTAGTCGAACCCGGGGATGCCGAGAAGATTGCCGAGCACCCGCAGGACCTTCCACCCCGGACGTGCATCCCCGAGCGGCCGGGTACAGCCGTTGAAGCTCTGCGCGCGACCTTCGGTGTTGACGAACGTCCCCGAGGTCTCGGTGAAAGGCGCGATCGGCAGCAGCACGTCCGCATAACCGAGGGCGCCGTGCCTGTAGGCTGACAGGGCGACGACGAACTGTGCGGCGTCCATCGCCGCCAGCGCCTGCCGCGGGTTGGAGCAGTCCAGTTCGGGCTCGGTGTTGAGCAGGACGTAGGCGGACAGCGGTGTCGCGAGCATCGCCTGGGCATTCGCGCCCGCCGCCCGATTGGCGAAGGGGACGGCACCGGCGAGATAGCCGCCGACGCTGTTTGCGGCCTCGCCGAGAAATCCAAAGCGTGCGCCGGTAACGGCGGCGAGCGCCTGCGCCAGGACCTGCAGTTCGGCAGCGCGGGGATGATGCTGTGCCTGATTGCCGAGAAAGATACCAACCCGGCTGCCAGCGAGCAGTCCCTGCGCGATCTGCCGCGCGGCCTCGGTCACTGCCACGTCGCGCAGCAGCGTGCCAAGGGTCAAGGCCTGTGCAAGGTCGTGCGCCGCCGGCGCGCCACGCAGATCCATGGCTGCCTTTACCGCCTGCGCCAGAGCGTGCACCAGGTTGGCGGGCGACACGATGAGCTTGCCGGCAACAGGCATCAGCAGGTCGTCGTCGCTGAAATTGACGACGGCGAGTTGGAGCCCGTGCTTCGCCGCCTGACGCAGACGATGCGTGAGCAGCGGATGATCCTTGCGCAGCACGCTGCCCACCACCAGCACGCGGTCGAGGCTGCTGACCTCCTCGATCTTCATGCCGAGCCAAGGGATACCCGCCATCTGGCCGTCAGCGCGAAAATCGGTCTGACGCAGGCGGAAATCAACGTTGTCGCTGCCGAGCCCGCGCGCGAGCTTCGCCAGAAGGTAGAGTTCCTCCAGGGTCGAATGCGGCGTGGCGAGAAAACCGATGCCATCGCGACCGTGCGCCTCGCGTGCTTTCGAGAGCCCCTTCACAACGGCGTCGAGCGCGGTGTGCCAGTCGACCTCGCGCCAGCCATCGCCCTGGCGCAACATCGGTGTCGTCAGCCGGTCGGGGGCGTTCAGCCCCTGGTAGGAGAAGCGGTCCTTGTCGGAGAGCCAGCATTCATTGACTGCTTCGTTCTCCAGCGGCAGCACCCGCATCACGCGGTTCTGCTTGACCTGGACGATGAGGTTCGCGCCCAGTCCGCAATGCGGGCTCACCGAACGCTCGCGCGCGAGTTCCCAAGTGCGCGCGCTGTAGCGGAACGGCTTCGAGGTCAGCGCACCCACCGGACACAGATCGATGACGTTGCCCGAGAGCTCGGAGTCCACGGTCTTGCCGACGAAGGAAAGGATCTCGGAGTGCTCGCCGCGCCCCGCCATGCCGAGTTCCATCACTCCGGCGATCTCCTGGCCGAAGCGCACACAGCGCGTGCAGTGAATGCAGCGCGTCATGTCGGTGGAGATGAGCGGCCCGAGGTTCTTGTTCGGCACCACGCGCTTCATCTCTTCGAAGCGGGAGGCGCTGGCGCCGTAGCCCACCGCCAGATCCTGCAACTGACACTCGCCGCCCTGGTCGCAGATCGGGCAGTCGAGGGGATGATTAATGAGCAGGAACTCCATCACCGAGTGCTGCGCCTTTTGCGCGTAATCGGATTGGGTGAACACCTTCTGCCCGTTCGCGACTGGCGTCGCACACGCCGGCAGAGGCTTCGGTGCCTTCTCGACCTGCACCAGGCACATACGGCAGTTGGCCGCGATCGACAGCTTCTTGTGCCAGCAGAAGTGCGGGATATAGATGCCGAGTTGGTTGGCGGCATCCATCACCGTGGAGCCCGCCGGAACCTCCACCGTGTTGCCATCGATCTCGAGAGAAATCATGTTCGCCATGGTCATCCGTCAGCGGCGCGCGGGCGTCACAGGCCGCCCGCCACGAGGCACTGCTTGTGCTCGATGTGGTATGCGAATTCGTCTCGGAAGTGCTGCACGAAGCTCTTCACCGGGAGCGCCGCGGCGTCCCCGAGCGCGCAGATCGTCCGCCCCATGATGTTGTCCGACACGCTCGTCAGCAGGTCGAGGTCCTCGGGCTTGCCACGCCCGCTCTCGATGCGGTCGACCACACGGTACAGCCAGCCCGTGCCTTCGCGACAGGGTGTGCACTGCCCGCAGGATTCCTCGTAGTAGAAGTAGGACAGGCGGCGCAGCGCGCGCACCATGCACGTCCGGTCGTCCATGATGATGACCGCGCCGGAGCCCAGCATCGAGCCGGCCTTCGCGATCGAATCGTAGTCCATGTCGCACGCCATCATCACGTCGCCCGGCAGCACCGGCATCGAAGAGCCGCCGGGAATGCACCCCTTCAACTTGCGGCCACCGCGCATGCCGCCCGCCATTTCGAGCAACTTCGCAAACGGCGTCCCCATCCGGATCTCGTAATTGCCCGGACGGTTCACGTGCCCCGACACGGAGAAGAGCTTGGTGCCGCCGTTGTTCGGCTTGCCGAGTTCGAGAAACTTGTGTCCACCGTGCTGGAGGATGTACGGCACGGAGGCGAACGTCTCGGTGTTGTTGACTGTCGTCGGCCGCCCGTAGAGGCCGAACGTGGCAGGAAACGGCGGCTTGAAGCGCGGCTGACCCTTCCTGCCCTCGATCGAATCGAGCAGCGCCGTCTCCTCACCGCAGATGTAGGCGCCGTAGCCATGGTGCGCGTAAAGCTCGAAGCTGAAATCCGAGCCCAGAATGTTCTGGCCGAGCAAGCCGGCGGCCCGCGCCTGATCCAGCGCTTCCTCGAAGCGCTTGTAGTCGTCCCAGATCTCGCCGTGGATGTAGTTGTAGCCGAACCCCGCACCCATCGCGTAGCCGCCGAGGATCATGCCCTCGATAACCATGTGCGGGTTG
Organism: uncultured beta proteobacterium; assembly: GCA_963719715.1. Classification (GTDB taxonomy): domain Bacteria; phylum Pseudomonadota; class Gammaproteobacteria; order Burkholderiales; family JAEUMW01; genus JAEUMW01. Next base: position 50,636 of record CAVRDD010000034.1, on the reverse strand, counting down.
TAGCGCAGCAGGTCCCGATCCTTGAAGGTGCCCGGCTCGCCTTCGTCGGAGTTGCAGACCACGTACTTGGGCCCGGTGTACTGGCGCGGCATGAAGCTCCACTTGAGGCCCGTCGGAAAACCGGCGCCGCCGCGGCCGCGCAGCGCGCTCAACTTCACCTCGGCAACCACCTGCTCGGGGGTGATCTTGTCCGCCAGAACCTTGCGCAGCGCCTCGTAGCCGCCGCGCTTGCGGTAATCCTCGATGCGCCAGTTGAGACCGTCGAGCCCCTTCATCAGAACCGCATCGGGACCGTAGATATCGGGCGAGAAAGGCAGAATCGGCGCGTTCACTCGGCAAGCTCCGACAGCAGCTGATCGATCGCCTCGCGGCTCATGAAGCTGCACATGCGTTTGTTGTTCACCAGCAGCACCGGCGAATCACCACAAGCGCCGAAGCACTCCCCCTCCTGCAGCGTGATGCGGCCATCTGCAGTCGTCTGACCGAAACCGATTCCAAGCTTCTCCTTGAGATACGCGACTGCCTCGCCGGCGCCGGAGAGCGCACAGGGAAGATTGGTGCAGACGGTGAGCTTGTACTTGCCGACCGGCGCGAGGTCGTACATGTTGTAGAACGTCGCCACCTCGTACACGGCGACAGGCGCCATGTCGAGATAACGGGCGACGAACGCCATCGTCTCGGACGAGAGCCAGCCCTTTTCGTCCTGGGCAATCGCGAGCGCCGCCATCACCGCCGAGCGCTTCTGGTCGGGCGGGTACTTGGCCACCTCACGGTCGATCTTCGTGAGCGCGGCCGGCGACAGGATCATGGGTGCGTTCATGATGACAGCTGAATGGCCTGGAGACTGTGCTTCAACGGTCGACCTCGCCGAAGACGATGTCGAGCGTTCCGATGATCGCTACCACGTCGGCAATCATGTGCCCCTTGGCGATCTCGTCCATGGCGGCAAGATGGGGAAAGCCGGCTGCGCGGATCTTCAGGCGGTAAGGCTTGTTGGCTCCGTCGGACACGAGGTAGATGCCGAATTCCCCCTTCGGATGCTCAACCGCCGCGTAGGCTTCGCCGGGCGGGACGTGGAAACCCTCGGTGAAGAGCTTGAAGTGGTGGATCAGCGCTTCCATGTCGGTCTTCATGGCCACGCGCGACGGCGGGGCAACCTTGCGGTTGTCCGTGATGACCGGACCGGGGTTCTTGCGCAGCCAGTCGACGCACTGACCGACGATGCGATTCGATTGACGCATCTCCTCGATGCGCACGAGGTAGCGGTCGTAGCAATCCCCGTTCACGCCCACCGGAATGTCGAACTCCACCCGATCGTATGCCGCATACGACTGCTTTCTGCGCAGATCCCATTCGATGCCGGAGCCGCGCAGCATCACGCCGCTGAAGCCGAGCGCCTGCGCCCGCTCCGGCGTCACCACGCCGATGCCGACCGTGCGCTGCTTCCAGATGCGGTTTTCGGTGAGGAGCGTTTCGTATTCGTCGACGCACTTCGGGAAGCGCTTGACGAAATCCTCGATGAAGTCGAGCAGAGATCCCTGACGGTTCTCGTTGAGACGCGCCACTGCGGCCTCGCCGTGAATGCGCGAAGCCTGGTAGTGGGGCATGCTGTCGGGGAGGTCACGGTACACCCCGCCAGGTCGGTAGTAGGCGGCGTGCATGCGGGCGCCGGACACCGCCTCGTAAGCGTCGAAGAGGTCCTCGCGCTCGCGGAAGCAGTAGAGGAACAGCGTCATCGCGCCAATATCGAGCGCATGCGTCCCCAGCCAGAGCAGGTGGTTGAGGAGCCGCGTGATCTCGTCGAACATCACGCGGATGTACTGCGCGCGAAGCGGAACCTCGATTCCCAGCAGGCGCTCGATCGCCATCACGTAGGCGTGTTCGCTGCACAGCATGGACACGTAGTCGAGCCGGTCCATGTACGGCAGGTTCTGCAGGTAGGTCTTCTGCTCGGCCAACTTCTCCGTGGCGCGGTGCAGAAGCCCGATGTGCGGATCGGCGCGCTGGATCACCTCGCCGTCGAGTTCGAGCACGAGGCGCAGCACACCGTGCGCGGCCGGGTGCTGTGGCCCGAAGTTCAGCGTGTAGTTGCGGATCTCAGCCATGGTTCATCCACGACTGTCGAAGCATGCCTGCCGGAACACAGTTACCCATTCCTGAACCCCGGTCCCTCACCGTAGCTGTCTTCGCGCAGCACGCGCGGCGTGACGTCCCGCGGCTCGATCGTCACCGGCTGATAGATGACCCGCGCCTGCTCCGGGTCGTAGCGCATTTCCACGTTACCAGAGACCGGAAAATCCTTGCGGAACGGATGCCCGATGAATCCGTAGTCGGTGAGAATCCGCCGAAGATCGGAATGGCCGGGAAACACGATGCCGTAGAAATCGAACGTCTCGCGCTCGTACCAGTTTGCGCACGGCCAGACATCCACCATCGAATCGACGCTGGGAAAGTCATCGTCAGGGCAATACACCCGCAGCCGCAGCCGCCAGTTGCGCGGGATCGACAGCAGGTGATAGACGACGGCGAAGCGCGGCCCTTCCCCTGTGCCGTTGCCGTAATCGCTGTAATCGACGCCGCACAGGTCAATGAGCACCGAGAACGCGAGTTCGGGGTGATCGCGCAATGTCTTCGCCACCGCAGCGAGATCCTCGCTCTTCGTTTCGATCGTGGTCTCGCCACAGGCGCGCACCAGGCGTGTGATGCGATCGCCCAGCACGTCGCGCAGCGCGGTTTCGAGAGTGTCGAGTCGGGAAGTCATGGTGTGCTCAACGGGCGATCGTGTTGGTGCGCTTGATCTTGTTCTGCAACTGGATGATGCCGTAGAGCAGCGCCTCGGCGGTCGGCGGACAGCCCGGCACGTAAACATCGACCGGGACGATGCGGTCACAGCCGCGCACGACCGAGTAGGAGTAGTGGTAATAACCGCCCCCGTTCGCGCAGGAACCCATCGAGATCACCCAGCGCGGCTCGGCCATCTGATCGTAAACCTTGCGCAGCGCCGGTGCCATCTTGTTGCAGAGAGTGCCCGCCACGATCATCACGTCCGACTGGCGCGGGCTGGGGCGGAACACAATGCCGAAGCGGTCCAGATCGTAGCGCGACGCGCCTGCATGCATCATTTCGATCGCACAGCAGGCGAGACCGAAGGTCACAGGCCACATCGACCCGGTCCGCGTCCAATTGAGGACCGTGTCGATGGAAGCCGTGACGAATCCCTTCTCGAGACCACCTTCCGCGCCCATCGTCAGACCCTCCGCGCGAGCGCCGCCACGCTTCGCAACCACAGCGCACTTCCGAAAACACCGACCATCGGTACCTTGGCCGCCAACGCCGCGCTCTCGCGTCGCATCCCCGCAACAACGCGGGGCCCCTGCCCTGACGAGCGCAGTGTTACTCCCACTCCAGCGCTCCCTTCTTCCACTCGTAAATGAATCCCACGACGAGGATGCCGAGGAAAATCATCATGGCGACGAATCCGAACACACCGATATCGTCGAGCACGACTGCCCACGGAAAGAGAAACGCGATCTCGAGATCAAAGAGGATGAAGAGAATGGCGACGAGATAATAGCGAACGTCGAACTTCATGCGCGCGTCTTCGAATGCCTCGAAGCCGCACTCGTAGGGAGATAGCTTCTCGCTGTCCGGCCGGTGCACGCCAAGCAGCCGCGAAACCCCGCCGCCCATCATCATGGGACCGACGCCAACAGCAAGACCGACGAGGACGAAAAGCAGAACGGGAAAGTAGTTTTCAAGCATCGCACACGATCTCGGTCAACAGCACTGCGAGGACACGAATCTTGGAGTCGTCATTACCTATCTGATCCTCGTTGTCGTTCGATCAGGACTGCGCCGCGCAATAACGCGGTGCGGAAAACTTTCAACCGGTTGGTGCCGATGGGGAGACTCGAACTCCCAAGGCTTTCGCCACCGCCCCCTCAAGACGGCGTGTCTACCAATTTCACCACATCGGCCCGGCTTGCAACGTTCCGGGTGCCTTACGCTCCCGGGCACGCCTCAGTCATTTCGGAACCTCCGGCGCCCTGGAGCTTTCGGCAGCGGCCGGGGGTGGCACGGACTTCTCCGCCGCAGGCGCCGCCGGCTCGCTCTTGTGTGTCGCCATCACACCCCGATCCCGCGACTTGGTCGCGGAATAATAGGTGAGCCCGAGGCTGGTGACGAAAAACACTGCCGCCAGCACAGCCGTGGCGCGGCTCAGGAAGTTCGCCGAGCCGGTCGCACCGAACAGACTGCCCGATGCGCCACTGCCGAACGCCGCGCCCATATCCGCACCCTTGCCGTGCTGCAGAAGCACCAAGCCGATGACGACCAGCGCCGCCAGCACGTGCAACACCATGATCACAACTTCCATCGCTTCCGCCTTCTCTCGCTCAAACCCCGTCCGGCGCGGCCCGGACGTGGGTCCGCCGCACCGCTCTTACTTGGCTCCGCTGCCTGCTTCGCAAATTGCGAGGAAATCATTCGCAACGAGCGCGGCGCCGCCGATGAGACCGCCATCGATATCCGCCATCCCGAGCAGGCTCACCGCGTTGTTCGGCTTCATGCTGCCACCATAAAGGATCAGGAGGTTCGCCGCGACTTTCGCGTCAAGCTTTGCCACGCGAGCGCGGATGAATGCATGCACCGCCTGCGCCTGCTCCGGCGTGGCCGTGCGTCCGGTGCCAATGGCCCACACCGGCTCGTACGCGACCACGACGCGCCCAAAATCTTCTGCGCCAAGTGCACTGGTCACGGCGTCGAGCTGCTCGCCCACGACCCGCTCGGTGACATCGGCTTCCCGCTCCTCGAGCGTCTCGCCGACACACACGATGGGCACGAGCCCCGCATCGAGCGCCGCGCGTGCCTTGCGCGCCACCAACGCACTGTCTTCGCCATACAGCGTGCGTCGCTCAGAGTGACCGATGATCACGTACTTGCAGGCGAAATCCCGCAACATTCCGCCGGCGACTTCACCGGTGTATGCGCCCTTGGCGAACTCGCTCAGATTCTGCGCGCCCCACGCCACCGTGCTACCGGTCAGCGCCTGCTGCGCCTGCGCGAGGAACGGATAAGGCACGCACACCGCCGCTTCCACCTTGCTTCCGTCAGGTGCACCCTTGCGGACTGCGTCGAGCAGCGCGGCATTATCCGCGATGCTGCCAAACATCTTCCAGTTACCTGCTACCAGCTTTTTGCGCATTTTATCCCCCCTCGCAAAGCCCGCAGATGGTATCGCCTCGACCTCTTCCGGTCAACGCCGGGCTTGGTTTGCGCGATAAATCGGGACGCCAGCAACACTAGCCAAAGCGCCCCGTGATGTAGTCTTCCGTCTGCTTGTGCCTGGGCTTCAGGAAGATGGTGTCGGTGAGATCGAACTCGATCACGTCGCCCAGGTACATGTATGCCGTGAAGTCGGACACGCGTGCCGCCTGCTACATGTTGTGGGTGACGATGACGATGGTGACCTTGCTTTTCAGGTCGTTCACGAGTTCCTCGATGCTCGCCGTCGCGATCGGGTCGAGCGCCGACGTCGGTTCGTCGAACAGCAGAATCTCGGGGTCGGTGGCGAGTGCGCGCGCGATGCACAATCGCTGCTGCTGGCCGCCGGAGAGATTGAAGGCAAGGTCTTTCAAGCGATAAGCGTCCTCGTCGCCCTCGATGGCGCGGCGCTCGGGTTTTTGCACCGAGAAGCCAAGGCCACCAAGGATGCGCCAGATTTGCGTCTGGCCGTACTTGACGCCGTACAGCCGTTCGATAAGAACGCCCACGCGCTTGAGCGTCCACAACTCGGTGCCAAAGCCATGCGCGGTCGGGCTTTGCAGCAGAGCGCGACCCAGGGCCTGGAGTTGCGCTTCGTCGAGCCGAGCCGGGCGTCCTCGCGTGGGCATGGCGCGCAGCGCGTCGATGCCGCCTTCATTGAGCACGGCCTTCCATGTGTATGCAGTCTGCCGCGCCACGCCCACCGCGTGCGCCGCCTGCGCCGCTGTCTTGCCCGCCAGCAGCATCCGCCCCGCCCGCAGCCTGCGCAGCACCGTTTCGTCCAATCGCTTTGTTGCCATGTCTCGCGCCCAATACTTGCCAAGTATCGGTACAACGCATGACCGCTTCAACGGTTGTCATGAGTTACGGAAAGATCAATAGATTCGGCAGTTGGCTCGTCGAACGCGACGTGTGCGGTTGATCGGCGAGGCATATCGGACGACAACGGAATCACCCAAATGGAACCGCTCCGCAGACTTGGCAATCGGCCGGAAACCCGCGCCAGTGCTTGCTCGCAGCCTGCCAGGGGGATCGTCAACCGCCGGATTTAGGTTGAAATGCCCCAGAATCACCCACTCGATTTCCTGATGAGCCATGAATGAAGGCGGTGCCAGATGAAGTTTCGCAAACTGACGATCGAGAACTACAAGTCCTTCCAGTTCGCCACCGAAATCGTCTTCCCTATGGGCGAGGACGGCCGCAGCATCTTTCTGATTGGCGGCATGAACGGGGCAGGCAAGACTTCAATCATGGAGGCAGTGACCTATTTATTGCCTCTACGGCAGCAAGGCCGACGACGTTTACCGCAATATCAACCGGCGCGAGAAGGCCAAGGGCAATGCCAATGTGGCCGGAGATCGTCATCGAGATGGACGACGGTTCGGAACTCGTGGTCAAACGCTCTTGGACAGCCGGTGCGGTCAGCGAGCCCAAACCGCGCGACCTGACCGAACGGCTAGTGGTGGTGCGCGACGGCAAGCGGGTATCGGTGCAGAACCAGGAGATCTGGCAGGACTTCATCCGCGCGGCGATTCCGCCCGGCATCACGCAGTTCTTCTTTTTCGACGGCGAGAAGATTCAGGAAATTGCCGCCGACGACCATTCGGAAGTGCGCCTGAAATCCTCGCTGGAGGCCGCGCTCGGCATTCAGTACATCAACCGACTGGCAAGCGACATCGTCTACATAAAGCAGGAAGAGCGAAAAGGCTTTGTCGAAATTTCCGACGAGGACCTGGAGTTCAAACAGAGCGAGCTAAAGCGCGAGAAAAGCAAGTTTGGCGCGCAAGCATCAAGAGCGCGACGGCCTACGGTCGGAGTTGGACGGATTTAAGGGCCAGTTGGAAGAGGCCAAGAAGCGTTTCGAGGCGGCCTTCCACGCCGCGCCGGAGTCGCGCGAAGCCATGCGCGAGCAGGAGAAAAAGCGGGTATTCGCGGCCAACCGCTTGGCGCAGGTGGAAAGTGAAATCCGCGGCCTGTGTGAGAAAGCGCTGCCATTCAGCATTGCCGGCAAATTGTTCGACGGCATCCGGCGGCAGATTGAAGCCGAGCGGGAATCGGCGAGTGGTGAGGCGATCAAGGAAAACGCCGCCGTACTGGCGAAGCGCATCGTGCGCGTAGTCGAGGAGCCGGAGCCAATCTACACGGAAAAGCTGTCGGGCGAGCGCATGGCGGAGTTGGAGCGGCGCATTTTCCGAATGCTGAAGGAGGGCGATCCGAACCGGGACATAACCAAGGTACTCGAGATAGTCGTGACCGAATTTGGCTGTTTGTCGGAATCGGCGGTCACGGTTTTTCGGAAATGCTGCTCATGATGTTGGGTTGAGAAGTGGAAGCGTGGCAAAGACGTTTAACGAGACGGCTACCCTCCCGGATTTTTTGCGGAGACGGGGATGTCGGCGGAACGGATTGCCATGCACAGGATCAAGGAGCTGTTGCGGCTCAAGTACGAATGCGCACTGTCGTTCGAGCGGATTGCGCGGGCGCTGAAGATTTCCAAGGGAGTTGTCGCCAAGTACGTCAAGGCGGCGGAAGTGGCCGGGCTCGACTGGCCGCAGTGGAAGGAACTGACGACGAGACAATTGAGCGTCGCCTGAACCTTCGCCACGGACGCGGCCCGGCGCACGGGCATGTCGCGCCGGGCTTCGCGCATATTCATCAGGAACTCAAGAGGAAGGGCGTCACGCTGGCGCTCCTCTGGGAGGAATATCGGCAGGCGCATGGTGAGGCGAGCTACCAGTATTCGCGCTTTTGCGACCTCTACCGCGAATTCGCGAAGTGCCTGAAGCGCTCGATGCGGCAGACGCATCGGGCCGGCGAGAAGCTGTTCGTCGACTTCGCCGGGCACACCGTGCCGATGATCGATGCCGGCACCGGCGAGATTCGACGGCGCACATCTTCGTCGCCGTCCTCGGCGCCTCGAACTACACCTACGCCTGCGCGACGGCGCGCGAAACGCAGGCCGACTGGCTCGGGTCTCGCTCAGGCCCTGCAGCGTTCATCGGCGGCGTCCCCGAACTGATCGTCCCCGACAACCCGCGCGCCCTGATCGCCGACGCGAACCGCTACGAGCCGAGCTGCAGCGGGCCGTGCCGAATTCGCCCGTCACTACGGCACCGTGATCCTGCCGGCACGTCCTTATCGTCCCCAGGACAAGGCCAAGGTCGAAGTCGGTGTGCAGCTCGTCGAGCGCTGGATTCTGGCGCGCCTGCGCTACCGCCGCTTCTTCTCGCTGGCCGAACTTGAATCAGCGCCATCGGCGAACTCCTCGAGCGATCTCAACCGGCGTCCGTTCCGGAAGCTGCCCGGCTGCCGGCTCGTTCTGGTTCGAGACGATCGACCGACCGGCGCTGCGGCCGTTGCCGGTGCACGCCCTTCCAGATGGCGCACTGGAAGAACGCTGCCAGGTCAACATCGACTACCACGTCGAGATCGACGATCACTACTACAGCGTGCCCAACGCACTGGTGCGGCAGGACGATCGATGTCCGGGTAACGAGCGGATCGGTCGAATGCTTCGTCAGGGGCAAGCGCGTGGCCGGCGCATCCGCGCAGCGACCGACGCGGTTGCCACACCACCTTGCCCGAGCACATGCCAGCCTCGCACCGGGCGCACGCCGAGTGGTCGCCGGGCCGAATGCTCAACTGGGCGATGACGATCGGTCCGCGCACCGCCGACCTCGTCCGCGACCAGCTCGAATCGCGACCGCATCCCGAACAGGGCTACCGCGCCTGCCTGGGCATCTGCGCCTGGCGCGCCACTACGGCGAAGGAACGGCTGGAGGCAGCCTGTGCCCGCGCCGTCGCACTCGGCGCAATGCGTTACCGGTCGGTCGCTTCGATCCTCAAGTCCGGACTGGACCGCCAGCCGCTTCCCGACCGCAACCCCAACCCGAGCTGCCGTCTGCCCGATCCACGAGCAAGTGCGCGGCAGCACGATATTACCACTGACCCGCGAAAGGAGTTTCATGCTTGCCCACCACAGCCTGACCCAGCTCAAGTCCCTGCGCCTCGACGGGATGGCCCGAGCGTTTGAGGAGCAACTGGCGCAGCCCGGCTGCGCCGAGCTGTCGTTCGAGGAACGCCTCGCCATGATCATCGACCGCGAGGTGTCGGTTCGCGACACGAAGCGTGTCGATCGCCTGCTCAAGCCCTCGAAGCTCAAGACGAGCAGCGCCTGCCTGGAGGATGTCGATTACCGCACCGGGCGCGGACTGGAGAAGAAGCTGCTCGCTGCGCTCGGCAGCGGCGACTGGATCCGCCATCACCACAATTGCCTGATCACGGGTCCGACCGGCAGCGGCAAGACTTGGCTCGCCTGCGCACTCGGCAACGCCGCCTGCCGGCAGGGACTGTCGGTCCTGTACGTGCGTCTGCCGAGGTTCTTCGAGGAACTGCGCATCGCGCACGGCGATGGCAGCTTCGGCAAACGCCTGTCGGCGTTAGCGAAGACGGAACTCTTGCTGATCGACGATTGGGGACTGGCGCCGCCTTCGGCGAAAGAGCGCTCCGACCTGCTGGAGGTGCTCGATGACCGGGTCGGGACGCGATCCACCGTAATCACGAGCCAGCTGCCGGTCGAGCACTGGCACGATTATCTGGGCGAGCCGACCTTGGCCGATGCAATCCTCGACCGCATCCTGCATTCGGCACACAAGCTCGCCCTAGCGGGCGAATCAATGCGAAAAAAAGGGAAATTGTGAGTCCCGCGCATCAAACACGGGTTCCCCACAGGCGACCGCCCGCCAGCGATAGGGGCGCGCTGGCGGGCGCCCGTGGACAACCCTGCGTCTGGTCATCGTGACCGATCAGGGTAGAATTTGAACACCACGCATCCGCGCTCACCCATCGGTCACGTTCGTCGGTGCAGCCGGTCACGTTCGTCGGAATCCGCAGTCGGCATCTTGTCGCGCTTCAGGTTCGGCCTCCGCAGGCATCCTCCACCGCACTGTAACCAGAAGCTTTGCGTTTTGGAGCTGCGAGGAACTGCCGGATCACATCGGCACCCGTCAGCGCTTCTGCTCGGCGACGCGGCCGACGAACTTCCAACCGGCATCGCGCATCCAGACGTAGCTGTACCCCGTTGGACCGTCGATGAACACCGTCAGCGGCTCGTCCGCTCCTAGGCTCTCCTCCGACCGCGGTGTCGCTGTCGCGGTCAGCGCGGCTTCGGTCGGCCTGGGACCCACCGCGCGATCGGCGAACCTCCAACCGTCACCCGGCGAATAGATGAGCCGAAAAGTGCTTCCTGTCGGCGGTTCGATGAACAGCGTCACCGGCGAGCCGTTCGTGCCGGACGACTGCTCGGACGCTGGTGAGGCACTGGGGGTAACTGCCGCTGCAGTCACCTTGACGTTGGTGCACTCCGCAGCGCCGGCGGAGCCGGTAAACGTTACTGGGCCAAACGTGGCCGTCACGCTGATCAGCGTCGCGATCAGCAAACCTCGAGATCTAATTGAGCGTTTCATGGCGATCCTCCTTTAGAGGTTGCCACTCGCCAAGGGCGAGAAAAAAGGACTTCTCCGTGAGCAAACCAGGACGGGTGCATCGCGGTGCCTGCACCAGACTCCTCCCGGCTCACAACCTCAAACTACGCCTCGGCCCGCTACCGATTGCCTACGGATTGAAAAGAAGCGACCGCGGCCAAATCACTCGGTGATAACCGCGTGAAGGTGGAAGCGGTGACCTTTCGAAGCGCATGCGAGTCTTCACGGTTGGCTCCTGAGTTTCACATCGGCGCACTCACGCAACAAACGCTACGCCTTCCCACCGCTGCGCCATCAGCCTTTTGAACTACTACTGCCTTTTGGACTGCGGAGTAGTCGCCTCGCTTGGCGACGCTAATCACGAGCGATTTTGAATGCGGCGCAAAACACCTCACACTCCCGCGTCGCGATGAGTCCCATGATATAGAGCGCAACCGTCACCCTCTCCCACGGTTTACTTCTACGACCACCGGTACTTTCTCCGGACAGCACCGCGGCACCACCGTACGCGGGCGGGTGATACCCAGCACCGCGCCGAGGCGAGAGTTACGCCGGATGATGTACTGCAAGTGATAACAGAGGCCAATGGGCGGGCGGGATTGTCCGCAGGGGATGCAGGATGAAACCACCAATCGTGACGCTAGGAACTCCGCGAAAGTCAGACCGCTTGAACAGCGCGGCAGACCTGTTCGGTTTCCGCGCTGGGCTGGATGCCAAGTACGACGGAGAGCAGTTCCCGGCAACGGCGGTAGGCGGCCATTGCCTCCGCCCGTTGCCCGAGCCTGACATGGCACGCGATGAGGCGACGGTGGATGTCTTCGGCGAGGTTGTCCTGCTCCAGGGCACGGCGATAGAGCTCGATGGCGGCTTCCGTTTTGCCCGCGTCCTCCAGCGCCTGGCCGAGCGAGAGCACCACACGCGTGATCCTCGCCTTCAGCCGGTCGCGCAGCGGCAACAACCAGGGCTGCTCGGGTTCAGTCGTCAGGAATCCACCGCGGTTCGCATCGCAGATGCGGGCTGCCATGGCCTCTATCTCTTCGGCGCTGCTGTCGGACCGGAGGAGCCTTTCTGCCCGGTGCAGCAGCGCCTGAAGCGCCCACGCATCCACCCAGCAGCGATGTGAATCCAGCGCAAGTTTGCCGCCGTGCTGGGTGACCGCCCTATCATCCCCGAGAAGTTTGCGAAGCCGTTGCACCGTAATGCCGAGGGCATTCTCGGCAGCATCCGCCTCGCCGTCCGGCCAGAGATCCCCGCACAGCGTTTCGCTACTGACTTCGCCTCCCCCGTGCGCAATCAGGGCCTTGAGCAGCTCCAGCGGCTTCTTGGGCACTTTGCCCTTGAACCGCATCGGCTCCTGGTTGCGCTCCAGTGAGAACCTGCCCAGGGTGAACACACGCAGTGGCCAAGGCCAGTCCGCGATGTCCGGCGTGGGTGCCCGAAGGCCGCGCCGTGCGATCAGCCGCTTGACGTAAGCGGTCTCGATGCCGGCCTCGAGCGCCACCACGCACAGGCGCTCCATCATGCGTGACACCCAGAACATACTGCTGTAATAGCCGCGCCGGGCACCCAGGGCGAGCGCGGTCCTGAGCGCCGCTTCGCAGCCTTCGCGGTTTCCTTCGCCCAACAGGAGATCGGCGCGCACGAGCTCCGCGTCGTAGTGAAAGATGGGATAGCGCTCCAGCGTCGTGCGGGCATCCGCGGCCTTCAATGCGGTGTGTGCCTTGTCGTAGTCGTGCCGCTCGCTGTAAAAGTGCGCGAGGTAGATCAACGTGTGGCATTGCATGTTGGGCACGCCTGCCGCCTCACCGACATCGCGCGCGTGCTCGCCAAACAGCACCGCCTTATCGAGATCACCCTTGGCGAGCGCGACCCAGCCCTTTAACCTGATCGGGAGCGGGAAGTCCAGTCGGCGCGCCGCGTGAAGTTGTGTATCCACCCGTTTGAGCGCCGCTTCCGCGCGGCCAATATCGGCTGCGCTAAGAAACAGAAGGGCCTCGTACATGAACGCAGTCAACTCAATCGCCGCGAAACTGTGGTCCCGTGCGATACGTGCTGACAGCGTTACGTTTTCGAGCGCCTTTTCGAACTCGCCCAATACCAGATGATGGATCGCGAGCCGGAGTCCCCACGATGCCCGACGCAGCGGTGAAAGCTCCGGGTGCGAAAGCAGCGGGTTGGTGAGCGCAACCAACTCATCGGCACGTGTCGGCTCTCCCGTCCAGACATAGTAGTTGAGCAGAAACGCACCTGCTGCGACCTTCTGGTTCACACTCACTTCCGCTTCGATGAGCGCGCGCGTCCTCTCGGCAAGCAAGGGAAGGCGGGGGTGAGACGGCTGCCGGTACAGCGTTGCGATCATCGTGCTGGAAACGGCGGCAAGCTCGTCTCCCGCGCTGGCAAAAGAGGGATGCCGCTCGATGCGGTGGACAATGAAGTCGATCCAGGGGTCAAGCGGAGTCAGGTCGGCCCGCTCGAGGTAATAGCTGTCAATGATCCCGACCGCCGCCTTGATCTCGCCGAGGGTGTCGAAGCGTTCCCCGAACAGGGCACACGCGCGCTCGAAGATGCTCCGTGCCGAGACGGGATCGGTAGGCAGGGAACACGCGCCGGACCAGTAAACAATCCAGGGTAATCGGCTGACGCTTTCCGAGAGTAGGCCGCCGATCCACTCCTGCAGGGTTTGGGCACGACCCGTGGCGATCATGGATTCGGCATGACGCAGGATCAATCGCACCACAGATTCGCAGGCCCCGGCCGCTAGGTACAACTCGACCGCTTCGTCGACCTGGAGCTGTCTTTCGACGAGGCCGGCCGCCCGCTCTTGGAGCTGTGCCATGCCGCGGGACGTGTAGTAAGCCCGTGCCTGAGTCAACAGGAAGGCACGAAAGAGTGCGTGGTACTGGTAAGTCAGCTCCGCGCCGCGACGGCAGTCGATGAACAGGTGACGTTGCTGCATATGGGTCAGCAGCTGGCCTACGTTCGGGTTGCCGCTGAGCTGCTCGGCCATCGACACCGTGAACCGCGGCACAACAGCGGTACGGACCAGCGTCTCGCGGGTTTCGGGTGGCGCGTCATCGAAGATTTGCGTGGCAAAGTAGTCGAACACCGTTTCGTGGGGCAGCGCCTCACCCAACCGGTTTACTTCGCCAGTCTTGCGCAACCGCTCGCGCATAAGCGTGAACCCGGCGGCCCATCCATCGCACATCGCGTAGAGTTCTTCAAGCTTCGTGTCCTCGATGGGCTCGCGCGCGGCCGCTATGCCCTGAGCTTCCTCGAACGTCAAACGCAGATCGCCCCATCCGACTGTGGCGAGCCGGTCGGAGGCGAGCAGCCGCGAAAACGCGGGGGGCGGATCGGTCCGACTCAGAACGATCAGATTCGCGCCTTCCGGGATCTCCTCCGCGGCAGCCGCCAGCATCCGGTGCAGTACGGATTCGGGAGGTAACTCCTGATAGTTGTCGAGCACCAGCGTCGCATTGCCTGGCAATCGCAGCAAGAGTTCCCGCAGCCAGCGGCGAGCGAAGCCGGGCAGGTCGGCAAGATATTCCGATGTCAGAAGCGGGAGGGGTGCGCGCCCGCGCCCACCACGGCCGGAGGCAGCCTGCCTCAGATAGTAGAAGAAGCTCGCCGGGTCGCCGTCACCGCTGTCTACCTGGTACCACAGGCCCGGGAGATTACGAGCATCGAGATAACTTGCCGCGACGGTGGTCTTGCCGGCACCGGGCGGACCAGCGATCCAGAGTACCGGGCAGCGCCTGCGCTCATCGAGGAGCGCGAACAATCGCTGGCGCGAATAGGTGCCGCGCAGCCGCGGACGCGACAGCTTGGCCAAAACGCTGATCTTCTTGGGCATGATGGCGGCGCATCCACGTTACAGACGTGGATCGCCAATCGCAGTATAGACCCCGCACCAAGAAATCGTCGGTGGGATCTGAATCGCGTGGGCTCGCTTGTGCCGCGCCTTTACCTTCGACAACAGCACGCGGCTGCTCGACCCGAAGGCTTGCCTGTCACTTCTTGTATGCGACGGTCGCAGACGGTCCGATCCCTACCTCCTGGAGCACGGCCTCGCCGTTCTTCACCCACGCGAAGTGCGGCGTGTTCGCGGGTACGGTTATCTGCGCGCCCGCTGGATAGAGCTTGGTATTGTTCGGATCGAAGGTCTCGCCGAAACCGAAGTACAGCTCACCGGACAGGACCGTGTCGTATCGGGTGTCCGAATGCGTATGCGGCATCACCTTGCCTCCGGCCGCGTACTTCGCGCGAACGACGTAGAGCCCGGCTTGCGTCGGATCGCCTGAAATGACCGCCACTTGCACGCCCGGAAAAGGCGAGTCCTTCCATTTCACTTCGGCCGGCATCAGATCCGAGACCGGGGGTTCGCTTCGAGCGGGCG
The DNA here is from genome assembly GCA_963719715.1 of uncultured beta proteobacterium. Classification (GTDB taxonomy): domain Bacteria; phylum Pseudomonadota; class Gammaproteobacteria; order Burkholderiales; family JAEUMW01; genus JAEUMW01. The sequence continues at coordinate 35,495 of CAVRDD010000034.1, read as the reverse complement.
CGCCATAGATGCTCGCGAGAGCAGCCGCGAGCGCGGCGGCCACGAAATGTCTTCTGGTCATGTTTCCCTCTGTGTGAGAGCAGCTTTCGCGAGTGCCCGGAACCGCACCGCGTTCGGAGACCATGGCGTTGCGTGGTCAGCCTTTGAGGCGCAGCTTCGGACCATCCTACCGGGTGGGCCAATTCGTTTGGCCAGTAGTAGGCGAGTCCCTTCGCCCAACGGCCACCAGGAGAAATCGGTAAGTTACATCGCCCGAGGATCAGGGTGTGATGATCTGCAGCCTGGCCTTGTACAGATTCGCGTTCTTGAATGGATTGGGGACGCTGTCGAAGGTGCCTGTTCCAGTCGCTCCCGCATAGGCGCCGGCCCCTCCGACAATCTTGTAGTCGCCGTGCGTGCCCTGCGGACCACCAATGGTGGCCGTGAAGCGCGCGGTGACGGACCCCTCATCGAAGTAGTAGGTGCTGTAGCCCACGAGCGTCCCCACTCCTTTGTTGGCGTCGCGCGTCAAGATGTAGTCCTTCGTGCCCACCCGTCCGTCCTTGAAAACCGCAACCCCGAATCCCTTCGACTGCATGATCGTCTGGTTCTCGATATTTGGCGCATCGAGTGTTTGCGGATCCAGCGCCTTCGACACCAGCTGAAACTCGAGCGTTTTCTCCGCCGCGTGAGCCACTGACATTGAGACCGCCAGACCCAGCGTGAACAGGATCGCCTTTCGATGTTTGCGTTGCATGATCTTCTCCTCCGGTTGTCGTCGCTAACCCATCCGACTCTTTCAAGCCGTTTGGAATGTGCAGCCATATGCAAGATACACACGCCGCCGATACGGATTGGATACCGTTAGCGAACCCGCCGACGCCTGTCACCCCTATTCATGGGGATCGACCAGACCCGGGCAATGGATGCGGAACCCCCTGACGGTCGATACGTGCGATGACGGTCTGCCATTCGCGCACGCCCCGGCGATCCAGTTCCAACCGCAGCAGCCAGCCGGTGTTGCTCGCGCCGTCCGTGAAGCCATCGAACACAAAGTTACCCAGGCTGTACACGATCGGCTTGCCGCGGTAAGACTCGACGCCCTGGGTCACGTGCGGGTGCGCGCCCACGATGGCGTCGGCTCCGGCGTCGATCATCAACCGCGCCAGTTGCCGTTGGCGCGAACTGGGGGCACGCTGGTATTCCCAGCCCCAGTGCATGAACGGAATGACGATATCGGCGCCCAGGCGGGCGCGTGCATCGACGATGTCCAGCCGGACCTGTTCGTCCTCGCTCCAGGCGATGCCGGGTTTGTCCGCGTCAGCCTCGAAGCTGCGTGGGAAGAACTCGTTGTAGCCGAGCAGGGCGATGCGCAGTCCTTTCCGCTCGATCAGGAGGGGAGCGTGGGCGTGCGCCAGATCGCGACCGCCGCCGAAATAGCGGATACCGCGCTTCTGAAGCAAATCGAGCATTTCCTCGAAGGCCGTTGGGCCGTAGTCACCGGAATGATTGTTTGCGAGACTGACGGCATCGAAATGCCGTCTGAGGACTCGCGCAACGCGCGGATGGGCGCGGAACGTGTAGGGCTTGTCCGCCTCGGCGGTTCCGCCGACGGCGACGACACATTCCAGATTTCCCACCCGGATATCCGCTGCATCCAGGATCGCGGCGAACTGGGCAAAAGGGTCGCCGCCGCGCTTTACGACTTTGCCCGGCGTCCCGGCGAGCATGACGTCCCCAACGAAAACGACCGAGACGGTCGCTTCCGCCTGCGCGATACTCTCGGCCACGGCACGGTGACAAATTGCCACGAACACGACAGCCACCAGCGCCAGCGTGCACCTGCTGTTCACGGTTCGACCTCGACCAAGGCGCAGCCATAGGAGAGTTCCCGTCCCAACGGTGACGAGTACAGACGCTGTGTCCCAGTCAGCGCGGCGGGCGTGGAAATGCTGTGGGCTTGAGGTGACCGATATTCGGCCTCATGCAGCAACACGGCTTGCCGGTGATTCCGGGAGTACGTGTAGAGCTTGATGTAATCGACATGGCGCTCGTCGCCGACCACCACTGCCTTGAAGCGGAAGCGCTCGCCGACATCGATGGCTTTGACGCGATAGGGATCGGCCACCGGCGCGAATTCCAGAACTTGCGAAACGTCCCCTTGCTCGATCTGACAGTGCAGTCGAGGTGAAGCCAGAGCCGCATACGGTACGGTCGCGGCGGCTACGGTAACCAGCCAAGCCCGCGCCAAGAGCTTGAAGGGAGCGCGCGGTCCGGGCGGAAAACGGAGCAGGAAAACGTTCATTCAACGGGATGCCCGGACCTGAAGACCTCGCTGTCGTGACGACAGCAGCGGGGAAGACTATACGCCGGGCGAGCCCCGCCGGGCCCTGCAAGTCACCGCAGGGCCCTTTTCGCCGGAGCCCACGAGAATGAGCACTCTCCCACCCGCTGACTTTCAATCGCCGATTCAGTCCCTGACGTCGTATGCAAGTGTGGCAGGGTTTGTCTTGCCGAAGGTCAGGAACCACGGCGCCACAAGCGGGCCGCCATTCGCATTCGCCGGCACGAACACATCGAATAGCTTGGTGCGAACGTCGTAGCGGCGCACTTCTCCCGTGCTCGGCCCGTTGCCGAGAATCGGCACGAAAAGTTTCCCGTGAGGGCCGAATAGCAGCGCCTGTGCATAGGCTCGTGCGCCTCCATTGCTCGGAGGATTGTCGAGGTCGATCTTGCCCAGGAACTTCCCGGTTTTTCCATTGTAAATCCGGATCGCGTCCGTATTACCCGGCGTGTTTGGCTGGGAGTTGTCGCGGAAACTCGTGACATAGAGATTTCCGTCCGGACCGAAGACCAAGCCTTGAGGCCGGTTCAGTCGACCGACACCGCCTGCATCGTCAGTGAACACATCTATGAACTTGAACACTGTCCGGTTAACTTGGACGACGGTGGCGAAAACGTGTTTGATGACATGGTGTTGCGACGCATTTTGCTTGGTGCCTACTTGAATGTGATCGCCGCTTGTGGCGATGTTGCCGGGTATCGCCAACCCGGGAGCGCCCATGTACGTCGGCAAGACGCTGTTCGCGCAGATCATGGAGTTCGTGCCGTGGACCAGCTTTCGTCGCATCGTCACGCGCTATGGCGGCGATCGCCGGGTACGAACGCTCAATTGCGCGGAGCAGTTCCGGGTCTTGGCGTTCGCTCAGCTGACGTGGCGCGAAAGCCTGCGCGACATCGAAGTCTGCTTGTCGGCGCAAGCGAGCAAGCTCTACCACATGGGCTTGCGGGAGGCGGTGGCACGCTCCACGCTGGCCGATGCGAACGAGGCGCGCGACTGGCGCATGTGGGCCGAGTTGGCGCAAGTCCTGATTCGTCGGGCGCGTCGCTTGTACGCCACCGACAGCCTTGCCGCGGACTTGGACAACACGGTCTACGCGCTCGATTCGACCACCATCGATCTGTGTCTGTCGGTGTTTCCGTGGGCGCACTTTCGCTCGACCAAGGCCGCGGTGAAGATGCACACGCTGCTCGACCTGCGCGGCAACATCCCCAGCTTCATCCACGTCAGCGACGGCAAGCTGCACGATGTCAACGTGCTCGATCTGCTGGTGCCCGAGCCTGGCGCCTTCTACATCATGGATCGCGGCTACATCGACTACGCGCGCCTGTACGTGCTGCATCAGGCCGCAGCGTTCTTCGTCACTCGGGCGAAGTCGAATCTCGATGCGCGGCGCGTGTACTCCGCGCCCACCGACCGCAGCACCGGAGTGATCTGCGACCAGACCATCGCCCTCAACGGCTTCTACGCCAGCAAGGACTACCCCGAGCATCTGCGGCGCATCCGCTTCAAAGTGCCGGAGTCGGGCAAGACCTTGGTGTTCCTGACCAACAACACCATCTTGCCGGCGCCGACGATTGCCGCGCTGTACAAGAGTCGGTGGCAGGTCGAACTGTTCTTCAAGTGGATCAAACAGCATCTGCGGATCAAGCGCTTCTACGGCACCACCGAGAACGCGGTCAAGACCCAGATCTGGACCGCGGTCGCGGTCTACGTCCTGGTGGCTATCGTCAAGAAGGAGTTGCATCTCGAGCCGTCGCTGTACACGCTGCTACAGATTCTCTCCGTGACGCTCTTCGAAAAAATACCGCTGCAACAAGTCCTTGCTAACAGCACCGTGGTCCAGGTCGACCCCAAAAACACCAACCAGTTGAGTCTCCAAGGTTTTTAACCGGACAGTAGTGTCTTCTGATCGAAACGCAGAACCTGCCCGCCGGTCCCCGCCGCACCCGGCACCGGATAATTCGGCATGTTCGATACATACACGCGCCTATCAGGGCCGATGACTACAGCGCGGGGATGGTAGGAGTCTGCGGCCAGTTTGCCGGGGGGAGGGATAAGATTCGGCGACGAACCCTCCGTATGCGGTAAACACCTTGAGTGCGCCTGGTGGCAGTAGTTCTGGTGGGTCTCCCCCAGGTCGGTGACAAACAGGTGTCTGCCATCCTCAGAGCTTGCGATGCCTTGCGGCGAGACCGGTGCGTTGGGGTCGCTAATCGCGACTAGTTCATTCTTGAACGCGCCGCTTCGGCCATCGAAACGCAACACGTCCCCGGGCAATGGTGGATCAAGGTTGACGTTTTGGTTGGAGACCAACAGATCGCCACGATAGTTAAAGATAAGTCCCCTCGGTCCGTGCAAACCGCCCGCAGCAGGCTGGACGAAGACGCCTTGGTACTTTCCGGTGATTGCACCGAAGCGCTTCACCGTATCAGCGAAGAAGTCTTCAGCAGGACTTGTGTCAGCGACATAAAGCGAATCCGGTCTGCCCTCGTGGCCACGATCTCCTGCCCAACCATCAGTGCTGACCACTCCTGCAAGCGTCAGCAGAGCGACACCGGCAGCAATTCCGATGCCTCTGAAATGCCCCTTGCTCTTCAACATGGTAATGCCCTCCTTTGGTGAGGTCACTCGCGGTGACTCATGTTGGTCGCGTGTTTTTGCTGAGAGAAGCACCTCAGCGAATCGGATACAGCCGGAACGGCCGGAAGTGGTGGTGAGGCCCCGGCGGATGGATCGAACCCGGCTTATTCTTCACCTTCACGGCTACAGTTACCGTGCTCGAAACACCGCGGAGGCTATAAGTGTTGATAAACGTATACGGGTTGGCTGCCTCCAGAATAGGCAGGTAATCTTCTGCAATCTGCTCCGCGTCGCTCCTGGGATCGAGATCGTCAGGCTCTGAAAAACTTACTGCCCTTGGCCGACGAAAAAGAGTTGATTGATTGGGGTCGTGTTCGATCCGGGGTTCTTCTTGTCGTAGACGATGTCGTCGCCTCCACCCGGCCTTTTGTCGGGACCCCACGACATGCCACGCAGGCGGTCCGAATTGAATGACGTATAGAAGTCACCCAGCGCTGCGGTGAAGGGGCCCGGATCCTCCTCGTCGGGATACGTGAAGGACAAGTTAACGTCCTTGAGCGTGAAGGTCGAGCGACTGCTGATGGTTACAGCCGCGCGAAAGTGGGTGCCCTTCTCTTTTGCGAACGGACCTTGGGGGAAGCTGAAGCCCCGCCAGGAATTACCCTTGGTCGCCCACGTGTCGTACATGCCCACCGTCACCTTGCCGGTGCGGTTGACGATGGGAAATCCGATCGTGTTGAACGCGGTCGGCGTGACCAGGATGCTTCCACCATAGTACCCCCGTCCCTTCTGCATGCCGTTGAGGACGTTGGCCGCAAAGGCTGCGAAGCTGGGAGAGATGATGCCGTTAGGCCCACTATAGGGGCTGGGAAGCACACTCACCGGGCCGATGGTCGGATACAGCACGACCTCCACGTCGTGCGCCTCAGCCAGAAGTGTCCAGCCGACCAAAAACACCGCAATGAGCCCGCGGATGATTTTCTTCATGATGACTCCTCCTTGTTGCACACTCAGGTAACCGGCGTGGGAATCGCTTTGCGCCAGTCGCTCAAGTGGACATGTCATGGCGCGTGCTGCACCCGATTCGACGCACTCCCAATCGTCTCCCTTCGTCATCCGGAACGATGGCACCCGACGAAGAACGCGCCGTAGCGGGTTCTTCGTCCCTGACGCGAAGCTACTTCAGACGAAAAGGCGGCTTAAATCCGAGCGTCCAGAGACCCACCGTCTTTTCGACCTCCCACCCGGGAGCAGTGTTGAAAGGGGGAGCCCCAACGTTGGAGTCGCACACGCCGTAGATCACAACAGCCTTGTAAGTGACTACTTTGGACTTCGGTTGGCTGTCGCCAATGTAGAGGGTGTGACGGTATAGACCCACCGCTCTGTCAGACCCCGCGAAAAGAGTATTCACGTATGCCTTGCCCTTGCATTCCGCATCTTCGAAGAAGAGACCCCCAAACGCCCACGTCACCTCAAGAAGACTGTTGCAGCCAAACGGAAACGGAAACGGGCCCGGGGCGCATTCGGTCTTGTCTTCGGTCTTGGTACGAACGGGGACAATGAGGGAAAGCCCCTGGACCTTGACCTGAACCGCACTATTGCCACCGTTGTCGCCGCCCACCGCCCTGCCAATGGTCTTGCCGTCCTTGTCCACCCAGACGAGCGGGCCCAGGGGCTTACCGTCCTGCTCACCGTTGTGGGCAGACGCCGTCGAGGCCAGCCCGAACAGCAACGCTGCACCGCAGAGCCCCGACACGATCGATACCGAATAGTTGCGCTTCATCTCGAACCCTCCTCTCTTCAGGTCATGTTTGATGTTGCTTTGCTCTCGGGCGAACACCCGCAACGCATGGCACGATGGCCTCGAAACGGTGACCAACGTTCCGGTATTCAGTTTCCACCCCGTACACGCACCCAGCATGGGTACGACGCAAGCGTAAAGACGTTCCGGGTACAGATTGGGTACGTTTCGCGAACCGCGTCTCTCAAACAGCATGTTGAAGCCCGCAGACGGCCATGCGGTCCGCGGATCACGGAATCCGGTAGCTGCCTCGCTTCTTCCCTATGAAGTTGTAGGTGCCGGTTGACGCGGGAAGATTGGTGACGACCTCCCATTCGAGGTTGCCTTCGATGCCTTTGTACTTGCCTGTGCCCGGCCCCAGCGTGCCCGTTCCCTTCTTGGCGCCCGGTGCGAGGCTCCAGGGCTCGACGAACTTGTCACCGTCCTTGTCGGTGAACACGCAGTAGCCGTTCCTCGCTTCAGCCCCTTTCACCGCGATACATTCCCCCGTGGCGTTGTGAAAGATGCCCTGCCCGGCATCGTTGGTCGCGATCAGCCTTGCGTCATTCGCGACGACTTTCGTGCCGTCGCCGAGGTCGATGGTATGGGTGAGGGTTCCCGCAGCGGTATACGTCACCGCGAAGCTCCCTTGCTTGGGCACGTCCTCGGCCGACGCGAGCGGCGCAAAGGTCAGCGCTGCGGCTGCCAGGATCGTCAGGCGCGAGACTGGAAGAATTCGCTGTGATCGAGTGGTCATGATCGCCTCCTAAGGCTTGGGTGAGACAGGCGTTGCCTGCTTCCCGTTTTCACCTTAGGACGACGATGGATTGCGCGGAATCCCGCGAACGCGGAAGCGCATCCCATGAACACGGGATACGGCGGCGGCGGCGCCCTCTCTCCCGCCTGCAGAGAAGGTCGCGGGAGAAAGGGTGAGCGATCTCGGGCTGGGCTGGACGAGCTACGAGGACGTGCTGGACTTCGAGACCGGTAGCAGCAGGTTGAGGGTCGTGCCGGCGGTGGAAGGCTGAATGTCGAGCTGCCCGCCGATCACCTGAGCGCGGTGTTGCATGCTCGCGAGGCCATGTCCCGTGTGTGAGTTTGCGAAGCCGTGGCCGTTGTCCTTCACGCGAACGAACACCTTGCCGTGGTCCACGCCGGTCTCGACACTGACCCGGTCGGCATCGGCGTGCTTCAGGATGTTGGTGAAGCCTTCCTGCAGAATGCGCAGGATATGCATGACGTTTTTCGGATCGAGACAGGCAAGCTTGGGCACGTCCTGCACTTGCCAGTCGAGCTGGATCCCGCACTTCTTCAATCGCGGCTCGAGCCGATAGCGCAGGTTCCCCAGTACCGTGAGCAGGTCGTCGTCGACGGGCTCCAGCGAGTCGATCGTGAGTCGCAGGTCCTCGATGCACTCACGCAGTGCCGCAGCCACTTCCTCCGACGACAACTGGCCATGCTCGATCTGGCTCAAGGCGGAAATCAGATGCGCGCCGATACCATCGTGCATGTCGCTCATGATGCGCTGACGCTCCTCGACCATGGCCTGCTGCCGCTCCATCTGTTGCATGCGCCGATAGTTCTCCTGCAATTCGGCGTGCTTCTGCGCCACGCGCTGCTCGAGCTCGGTGTTGAGGCTCTCGGATTCGTTCAGGGCCTTCACGAAGCGGTCGATGAGGATCCACCCGATCATGATGAACATCGGCAGATAGGAATACGGCATGTAGCGCGGCAGATCGACCGGATAGGGAAGCAGGTTCTCGTTGATGGCGACAGCCAGCTTGAACGAGCTCGCGGCGGCGAGACAGATCGTTTCCGGCGTCTTGCGCTGCCAGGCAACCGCCCAGAAGATCGTGACGTAGGTGGCGGCGGCCACGAAGGTCAGGTGCCACCAGTTTCGCACTATCCATCCATCGCCGCCGGAGTAGTAGTAATAGTTGATGAAGGCTGACAGCACCACATAGATCAAGAGCCCCCGCTCGAGGCGTGGCAAGCGCCAGCCGCCGTAGCGCAGCGCGAAGAAGCACATGAGCACGCTGTATCCGTCAAGACCGACGCGAACGATGACCCCCCAATAGGGGTTCGGAAAGGGCGGTTCGACGATGATGTACTTGCCTGCAATCCAGATCGGGAACAGCAGCGCGGTCACGCCGAAGTAGCCGTACATGGACTCGTGAGGCCGACGCAGCCACAGGAGCAGCATGAACAGCCCGAAGCCGACGCCAAAAAACACGATCATCTGCAGGCCGTAGAGCGTCACGAACAGCCGTCGTTCATACACGGCGTGCACCAGGGGCTCCGGCCCCAGCGTGACGGCGGAGGCGACCCCGCGAGCGCCTGGGTAGACCCACAGGCGCAGATGGAGGGTGTTCGCGCCGGCGTGCAAGAGGTTCGGCCGGATGGCGAAGAGTTCTGGGGGATGCTCGTACAAGGACCACCGTGGGTGAAATCCTGGCGGCGGCCGGTCGAATGTCCCGCTCTGACCCACGTGAACCCCGTTCACGTATAGCGCCCCGACGGTCTGCAGCACGGGCATGTAGGCCGAGAACAACTGGTCCGGTTCGGCAGCCAAGTCGAATCGCAGCCGGTACCAACCGTAGCCGTAGGTGCCCGGGCGGGAAACGCGCCAGTCATCGGGCAGCGTCTGCGGCTGCCAGGCTGCGGAGTCGGGCGGCGGCTCGGGTGAATCGCTCAAGATGAACTCTGCGGAAGCAAGCTGCACGACGGGTTCCGCCGCCTGCGCGAGCGACGGCCAGAACAGGCCCAGGTGGCCAAGCAGACCGAGACAGAGCAACAGGACGACCGCCCTTACCTTGAACCCGCCAGCCGCCGAGCGCGGCTTCGGCGTCATGCTAAATAAGACCCATCTTGCCCGCTTCATAGACCGCCTCCCCTCGCGAATGCACGGCGAGTTTCTGGTAGATCTTCTTCACATGGGTGGTGACAGTATGCGGGGAAATACCCAGCAGGCGGGCGATTTCGCAGTAGCTGAAGCCCTTGGCGATGAAGGACAGGACTTCCGACTCCCGCGCCGAGAGACCGGCGTCCTCATGGGGTCTGGCGTCGGGGACGGCGGCCGTAGGCTTGAAACGCTTCAGCAATTGCCGCGCGATCACCGGACTGATCGGGGAGCCCCCGTCGCGCAACTGCCGGATCAGCCCGACGAACTCTTCGGGCATGCTGTCCTTCAGGATATAGCCGGTGGCGCCGGCTTCGACGCTGGCGAGCACATGGTCCTCGTCGTTGAAGACGGTGATCACCATGATGTCGGTCGCGGGGAAGCGGCGCGCCGTTTCGCGGATCAGCTCGATGCCGCTCCCGTCAGGCAGGCCGAGGTCGGTCAGGAGCACATCCGGGGCAGCCCTGCTCATGGCCTGCCGGGCCGAGGCGAGGTCGGTCACTGCGGCGAACAGCTCAAACTCCGGGTCGCAGGCGACGATCCCGCAAAACCGCGTCAGAAACGCGGGGTCGTCCTCGACCACCATCACGGTTGTCACTCCGCCCTCCCCTGGGCAACGCGTTCCTACCCTCTATTCATAGTCGTCTGCGTCCCATTGCGCAAGGTAGCGTCGTGTCTGGTGATACGAAGAGCACCGAGGCGCGCGCCATCGGGGCCGACGAGCAGTCCGCGTTGCTCATCGAGTACGACACGTTGAACGCCAACAAGAGTACGACCTGCAGCAGCGCCGTCGCGTGCAGAGTAGCAGCCAATGAAGGAATCGCCGGGGCTGCCTATTTCCTCAGCGCTGCGCCCTCCAGCGCCCTGACCGTGCGACCAGGCGCTCCCTTGACGTTTCATCAGAGTCCAGGTCGACAACTGCCCGCTGTTCCTCTGGACAGCACGGTGCAGCCGCACGTCCGGTACCAGTTCGACGTGCGCGGCGGAGTTCTCTATCCGTATCCACCGAACGGTATCTACTGAGCCTGGGTAGCGGCGCTCGCGCCGGATGCCCAGCGGACCCCACCCAGTATGCCGGCACCTACCGGTAGCGCGGCCCGCGGGAGGCAGTGGCGAAGAGGAAGGGAACCGCATGTCCGAAAACGGGCAGCACCAAGACGCCAAGACGAAGTCAGGCTGAGTCAACCGTGCCGGTGGGCCCGGCGGACTTGCGCCCCCGTCGCTGCATCAGGATCCTCCAGAGTTCCTCCATCGTGTGGAACGGAGTCTTCTTGCCGCCTCGAATCTGCTCCGCCATGCCGATCGGTTGCGGCGGATCTCCGGTTGCCTGTCGGTAGATTCGTATAACGAAGGTGTCCCCGCCCGTGGCCGGCATAGCGCGATCTCCCGCTCCTGATTGGTGACTTGACCGAACCTCAACTCGTGAGCTGAACCGAAGCCGTCATTCCGGGGCTGCTCGCAGGGGAGAACCCGGAATCCAGGAGATTTCATGGCCTCTGTTTCTGGATTCCGGGTTCCCCTACGCGGCCCCGGAATGACGAGCCGAGGTTCGTAAACAGCTCGCCCGTTCTCCAGCAGCACACTGGCCGCGAGAGATATACGGATCAGTTACGGATTGCAAACTTTCCCAGCGCTTGGGTCGCCGAAAAGGGTCTCACGGTCCGTCGGCTCCGGCGAGCAGTGCGCGGTAGAGCGCCTCGGAAGCTGGCGACGGCGTCACCCCGAGCGTCACCGAAATCGTCTGCCGCAATCGCCGGTAGATGGCCAGTCCTTCAGCGCGGCGTGCGGTGTCCCGGTAGCAGCGCATCAGTCCCTGATAGAACTCCTCGGCCAGGGGATCGGCGTCGATGCCGCGCTGGTACAGAGCGACCGCTTCGTCATGCCGGCCCAGTTCACGCAGATTGCCAGCAAGCGCTCCGACGTGACGAATGAACAGGCTGCGCAGGCGTTCCCGGGCCGAAATGGTCCACGGGGCGTCGCTGTCCTCCACGAAGAGCATGCCGCGGTAGAGGTCCAAGGCCTTCTGCAGGGGGCGCACCGACGCTTCCCACCTTCCCTCTCGGACAGCATGATCGGCCTGGGTAAGCAGCCGCTCGAAGGCCCAGACATCGACCCAGCAGTAGCGCGGATTCAGGGTCAAGCGCCCCTCATGAATCTGGATGAGCTCGTCGTTGCCGAGCAGCCTGCGCAGGCGGTGCACGGCGACGGCGAAGGCCTGGTGACCGGCATCGCCTTCTTCGTCATGCCATAGGGCTTCGGTGAAGCGACTCTCGGGAACTGCCTCGCCGCCAAAGGCGATGACCGCCTTCAGTAATGCCAAGGGCTTCTTGGGTGCCTTGCGGGAGAACTCGACCGGTCGGTCATCCTTGAGCAGCACGAACCGTCCGAGTGTGAAAAGCTTCACCGGCCACGGCCAGTCCGCGACGTCAGGGGCGTTCGGCACCACTTGGCGCTGCCGGATCACTTCCTTGACGAAATCCGGTTCGATGCCCGCCTCCAGTGCGTGCGAGCACAAAAGGCTGCCGTCGCCAGGACAGAACCAGAGGCTCTGCTTGAATGTGAGCTCGCGTGCCAGCCTCAGGCCTTTCCTCAGCGCATCCAGAGCCGCAGTGGAATCGTCTTCTGCGAACGCAAGCATTGCTTCCTGCAACAGCCCCTGGCTCACGACCGCTGGATAGTCGATGCGGGCCGCGAGCGGGAGCATCTGCTCGAGCTGTGCGCTCGCCTCGCTGAGCCTGCCCATCTCCTGCAACACCCGGCTGTAGAGCAGACGGGAGCGTGCTTGTGAAATGAGCCATCCGGTTGCTTCGGCCAGCTCGATCGCCTTCTCTGCGTGGCTTGCCGCTGTCGGCAGGTCGCGCCGAAGCAACGCCGCAAACGCGGCCAGGTAGTTGTAGTAACAGCCCGCAACGCCACGGGTAACATCGGCATTGGCCGAAATATCCGACAACAGGCTCAGCGCCATCGGGATGTCGCCGCGCATGAGCGCTGCGCGGCCGCCGTGCCAGCGCAGAAACGTATCCCATGTATGTATCCCGGTGGTTCGTGCGTACTCTAGTCCGGCGGACATGGTAGCGAGCGCCTCGTCGAGCTGACCCAGCTCGATCTGGAGCTGTATGCGGCCGAGATAGCTGAAGCTTCTGGCGAGCGCGGAGAGCTCTTGCACGCGCGACACGGCGTCGAGCACGAGCTTCGCCTGCACCAGGTGTCCACGCTGCGTCTCATAGCTCACCGCCAGGTACGCCAGATAGGCGCGGTTCGCGCTGTCGGTTGCGGAGAGGCCCAGCGCAATGGCGCGACGCCGCCACGCATCGAACCGGGGATGCCAGGGCATCCGGTGCTGCAGGGCGACATACATGCCATAGACGAACTGGTACTCGATGTCTTCCGAGGGGAAACCGGAGTCCTCGGCGAGGAGCTTGTCGGCCACGGCAATCCACGGGTCCATCTGCTTGACGTCCCCCTTGGGGTCGAACCGGATGGCCTGAATGATCCGGACCCACGACAGCAGCAAACCGGTTCTGTCGCGATCGCGCTCGAGCAGGGTGAATGCCCGCTGGCACCACGGTATGGAGCTCGCGGGCGCGACCGGCAGCAGGGCGAACCCGCGCCAGTAGCAAAGCCAGCCATTGCCGTCGAACAAGGACGCGGGAAGGCATTCGAGCCAGCGCGTGAGCACGCCGTGCCTTCCCTGTTCCATGAGGGACCTGGCGCACTTCAACAGGATCGCGGAGACGCCTTCCCAGTCCCCTATCCCCTGCAGCAAGTCCATGGCGGCTTCGGGCTGATCAGTGGCCGCCAGGAGTTCCGCGGCGCGCTGCGAGATGGCAGAGAGTCGATCCGTTGCGAATGCCTTCTTCGCCCGCGCCAGGAGAAACTCGCGAAACAAAGGGTGATACCGGTAGACAGGCTGGGTCTGCGTATCCCGCACAGTGAAGTAGTTCTTGTGGACGAGCGCTTCGAGGATATCGCCAGCTTCGCTGTTGCCGGTGAGTCGCCCCGCCATCTCCGCGGAAATCGCGGGCGGCACCGCAGTCGCCAGCAGCACTTCGCGCGACGCCCCATCCAGTCGGCGAAATACCTCCTCGGCAAAATAATCGAACACGACCTGCGGCGAACCGCACTCCGGTGCCTTTGTCCCGCACGGCGGTGGCGCCATGCCAGATTCCAGCATCAGTATCACGCCGGCCACCCAACCCTGAGTGGCCTCCGCCAACGCGGCCAGATCGAGGTCGCTAATGTCGCCCCTTCCACGCGAGGCAACGACACCCATCACCTCTTCGACCCCGAGGCGTAGCGCGTCGGGGGTGATAATTTCCATCAGGTCATTGGCGCGCAGTCGCGCCAATTGTGGTGGCGGCTCTCCGCGGCTCACCATGAAAACGTGACCAGCATCCGGGATTTCAGCCAGACCGTGGGCTATCAGGTCATGCAGGGGCGAGTCGAGGGCGACCTCATGGTAGTCGTCGAAGACGAGCACCGATCGCGGCGGCAGGCGCTCGTACAAGTTCTGGAAGAAGCGTCGCGTGAACGCGGGGAGCCCGCGGCTGTATTCGGGCGTCAGCAGCGGCAGCGGGGGCTTGTCCCGCGTCGCGGCATGCTTCGCGGCGAGGGAGAGATAATAGAAGTAGGTTGCCGGATCGGCATCACCATCGTCCAGCCGATACCACAGGGGGCGTAGACGTCGGGCCTTGAGGTAGCTTGCGACGAGCGTGGTCTTGCCCACGCCCGGCGGCCCGTGGATCCATACCACGGGATGCGCGCAGGCGCGGTCCACCACGCCGAACAGCCGTTCATTGCGATGAATCGCCCGCAGACGCGGTGCGGTGATCTTCGCGAGGGATGACAACTGGCGCCCCCCTTCGATCCCCCGTCACATCTCAAAGCGGTCGACAGCGAGCGCGACGCAGCACGGGTGCAGCCCCCCCGCGGCAACCGGCGCTGATGCCCTCGCCTACTTGCCCTTCTTCTCCCGCTTCGCCTGCTTCTTCTCTTGCGGCGTCTTCTGCGGCGTTTTTTTCTTTTCCTTCTTCGTATCCTGCGACTTGGCCATTTCGCTGTCCTCCGATCTCTATCTCGTGTGAAAGCGCGATCTTGATGTTATAGATTATGCGCGTCCCACGCCAACATGCCACCTGCGGCGAATGCCTTCATGTCTGCCGCGTCCAGCGGGCGGCTGCCGTGTCGTCGCTCGCGCGTGCCTCCACCCAGCGCTCGCCCTCCGGCGTGCACTCCCTTTTCCAGAAAGGCGCGCGGGTCTTGAGATAATCCATCAAAAACTCGCACGCGGCGAAGGCGTCCCCGCGATGCGCGCTGGTAACGACCACGAGCACGATCTGGTCGGTCGGCGCGAGCGTTCCGACGCGGTGGATCACCATTGTGTCGATGATGTCCCAGCGGCTGCGCGCTTGCGCGACGATTCTCGCGAGCGCCTTCTCGGTCATGCCGGGGTAATGCTCGAGGGTGAGTGTCGCGACCGCGTCGCCGTCGTTTACGTCGCGCACGACACCGATGAAGCTCGCGATGGCGCCGATGCGGGGATTTCCCGCGCGCAGCCGCGCGATCTCGCGACCGGCGTCGAAGTCTTCGTGCTGCACGCGAATCTCGTCCACGCGCTAGCCCCCGGTCACCGGCGGAAAGAACGCAACCTCGTCCCCGTCGCGCAGCACGGTTTCCGGCTCGGCCATTTCCTGGTTGACCGCGATGCACACGGCACGGTCTGCTGCCAGTTCCTGGGTCCAGGCACTGCCGCGTGCGCGCAGCAGTTCGCGCAGCGTGCTCACACTGGAGGTCGAGGCCGGCAGTTCCAGGCGCTCGATGGCAAGCCCGAGCGATTGCGCGCAACCGCGCGAAGTACAGAATGGTCACGATGATCGTGGAAGTGGCAGGCACCTTGTCGTCCGCGGTACCCATCAAGTCACCTGACGCAGTCGCGGCACCTCGCGCAGAAGCTCCAGATGCGCGAGGATGAACTCGGTGATCGAGTCGTAGTCGTCGAGATCGAATTGCGGGAGCAGCGTATCGAGGGGCTCGTCGGTGGCGATCGCGACGATGTGCTCGTCATGACGGAACAGCAGCGGGTGTGCCGCCGCGGCGCGATGGATCTCGAGCATCGGGATCGGCTTCCGCTTGAAGCCTTCGACGAGCACGAGGTCGCAGGGCGCGAAGCGGTCGAGCAGTTCCGGCAATTCCGGCTCCGGCGCGCTGCGCAGCTCGTGCATGAGCACCCAGCGCTTGGCAGATGCGAGCACCACCTCCGTCGCCCCGGCCTCGCGGTGCCGATACGAATCCTTGCCTGGCCGGTCGATGTCGAACTCGTGATGTGCGTGCTTGATGAGCGAGACGCGCAGCCCCCCCATCACGAAACGCGGTATCAGCGCCTCGATCAGCGTCGTCTTGCCGCTGCCGGAAAACCCTGCAAAGCCGAATACCTTCATCGCCGAGCGTTTCTCCTGTACGACTTGAGCGGGCTCCTTGTGAGACAGCCGGCGATGATACCGTTTTCCGGCACCCCACTGCCATTTCGAGAGTACACAGGGTCGGAGAGCTGCGCCGCGCTGTAGACGTCGGCCGCTGTGCCCGTTTCGCCTTCAAGCGCTCCCCGCGCCACCGACCAGTTTGTCCGACCAGCAGCGAGCGCACACCCCGCGCGTCCCCACCCTGCAGTGCCCGTCGTGCAGATGCGGCAAGCGTCGCGATCAAGATTCGGCGCCCTTGCCTTGCCAGAGTGCGTGCTTGCGTTCGAGTGTCTTGCGCGACACGCCGAGACGGCGCGCGGCCTCGGTCTTGTTGCCGCGGACGCTCGCAAGAACACGGAGGATGTGGGCCTTCTGCACCACGTCGAGTGTCGCATCCGGCGCCGGCACATCCGCCACGCCGGCACTCGCCGCTCCGGATGCCCACGCGGCGCTGCGGTCCGTCGGGAAGTGACCGAGGATGAGCGCGCGCTCGACGAGGTTGCGAAGCTCGCGCGCGTTACCCGGCCAGGTGCAGGCCATCAGCCACCGCGCGATGTCCGGCGTCACCGCCAACGGGCCCACGCCGAGCTGGGGAGCCAGCTGCTCGACGAATTGGCGCGCGAGCACCGGCACGTCCTCCGGTCGATCGCGCAGCGGCGGCAAGGCAATGTTGACGACACCAAGGAGATAGAACAGGTCCTGCCGGAAGCGGCCCACTGTTACCTCCGGCGCCAGACTGCGACTGGTCGCTGCAACGATGCGCACGTCGACCGGCACTTCGCGTTCGGAACCGACCGGGTGGATCACCCGCTCTTCGAGCACGCGCAGCAGCTTGGTCTGCATCGGCAGCGGCAGCGCACCAACGTCGTGCAGGAACAGAGTGCCGCCGTGTGCATAATGCAAGAGGCCGTTGCGGTCCAGGCGGTCAGCCGTGAACGCGCCCTTGACGCAGCCGAAGAGCTCGGCCTCGATCCGGTTCGCCGGTATGGCGGAGCAATTGACCGGGACGAACGGGCGCCCGGAGCGCGGGCTCAGGCGGTGCAAGGCGCGCGCGGCGACTTCCTTGCCGGTGCCCGATTCGCCCTCGATCAGGACCGTGTCGGGCAGCGGCGCGATGCGCTGGATGAGTGCCGAGATCTCGCGAATCTCCTGACTCACCCCGACGAGTCCGGCCACGCCGGCGAACTCACGCATCTCGCGCCTGAGTACGTAGTTCTCGCGGGCAAGCCGCGCACTCTCGAAGCAGCGCTGCATCGAATTCAGGATCTGGTCGAGCCGGAAGGGCTTCAGGATGAAATCGGACGCGCCGCCGCGCAGGGTTCCGATTGCGGTCTCGATGTCGGCAGAGGCGGCGATCAGCACGACGTCACCGAGGAAGCCCTCATCGCGCAGATCGCGCAGCCACTCGACTCCGTTCTTTGCCGGCAAGGCGATGTTGAGAACGATCATGTCGAATTGATAGCGCGCGACCAGTCGCGCCGCCTCTTCCGCACTCGCGGCCGTCTCCACGAGTCCGCAGCGCGTGCCAAGGGCACGGAAGAGCACTCTGCGCATGCCTTCGTCGTCGTCCACCACCAACACCGAGTGCTGCAGCCACGGGCCGAAGGGAACAGCATCGCACTTCCCGACCGCCTCGCCCCCTGCTGGCTCGATGTGCAGGACCATGGCTGTCTCCTCTTTCGCGTCGCGTCATACCACCTGGCTATGGCCTGTGACAATCCAGCGTTCAGGAGGTTGCGGTCAGGGTGCCTGGCGTGCGGAGACCGGCCTCGTGCCGGGCCGCGGCAAGGCGTGGAGGTGACCGGCGTCAAGCCGCATCTGGCGCATGAAGGGCAGCTCGATGATCTCCTGGTCGTGGCACGCGACCACGACGCAGTGATCACCCTGCCCCAGATCGTGAATGAGGTCGAGCACGCACTGGCGACCTTCGCGGTCCAGGTTGGCGGTCGGCTCGTCAAGGAGGAAAAGCCGCGGGTGCAGAACCTTGGCGCGCGCCATGGCGACCCGCTGTTTCTCCCCGCCGGAGAGCTTGCCTGGACGCACGCCGGCCACGTGACCGAGGCCCGCCCACTCCAGCGCCTGCGCCACGATCCGCCGGCGCTCACCCGCCGCGACGTGCCGCGCCTTCAGGCCGAACTCGATGTTCTCGGCGATGCTGGTGTCGAACAGATAGGGATGCTGGTGAACGTAGATGATCTCGCCGCGCAGCGCCTCGGGGAAGCGGCGCAGGTCCGCGATGCGTCCATCGATTTCGAGCGTGCCGGCGTCCGCGGCGTCGAGCCCGGCGAGGATGCGCATCAGCGTCGATTTGCCGGAGCCGTTGTCGCCGGTGAGCACATAACTCTCGCCGGAGAGGAAGCGGGCGGCCACACCGGCGAGCACCGTACGCACGCCGAAGCGTTTCGTCACGCCGTCGATGCGGACGAAATGGCCCGTCACGGCCGCGCCCATTCGCTCATGTCATCCCGCCCTCGCCCTGCATGACGGAAAGCACGGCGTTGATGCCGAGCGCCAGAACGATCAGGACGAACCCCAAGGCAATGCCCTGCGCGAACTCGCCCTTGCTCGTCTCGAGCGCGATCGCCGTCGGGATATTGCGCGTGAGCCCGGCAATGTTCCCGCCCACCATGACCGCGCACCCGACCTCCGAGACCACGCGCCCGAAACCGTTGAAGATCGACGCCATCACGCCGAAGCGCACCTCGCGCAGCGTGGTCCAGGCGGCCACCAGCCTGTGAGCGCCGAGACTGCGTGCGGTTTCGTACGCGCGCGGGTCGGCACCCTGAACCGCGGAGAGCGTGAACACGACGAGCACCGGAAACGCGATCGTCATGTAGCCGAAGATCATGGCTTCGGGTGTGAAGAGCAGCTTGAGGAAGCCGAGTGGCCCCTGGCGCGACAGCAACATGTAGAGGGTCAGGCCCACCACCACGGTCGGGAAGGAGAGGAGCCCCTGCACCACGACCACCAGCGCACGCCGCCCCGGAAAGCGCACCTTCGCCACCAGAAAGCCAAGGGCGACCGCCAGCGGGGCGATCAGGACGATCGCCACCGTCGAGCAATAGAGCGAAGTCCAGATGATCCGCCACAGCGTGCGGATCGCCCGTGAAGAGCAGGACGAACGCCTGCCGCGTCGGCTCGATCAGGTCCACCGCCGGTGCGCGCTCGTCCGGGCCGTCTTCAGGCTGCTGGCTTCAGCGCCTGCTTGGCGTCGGGGAAGAACATCTGCTGGCCATTGACCTTGAAGGCCGCGATGGCCTGCTGCCCTTCCGGTGAGATCAGCCACTCGACCAGCGCCATGGCACCCTTGTTGTTCACCCCCGTGCACTTCTGCGGGTTCACGGCGATCACGCCATACGGATTGAACATGCGAGAATCACCTTCCACCAGAATCTCCAGGCCGATCTTGTCGCGGTAGGCGGCGAATGTCGCACGATCCGTCAGCGTGTAGCCCTGCAGTTCTCCTGCCATGGTCAGCACCTGCCCCATGCCCTGCCCCGACGAAACGTAGGCCGCGCCCTGCGGTTGCGCGCCGGCATCCTTCCAGTAGCCCTTCTCCATCTGATGGGTGCCCGACTCGTCGCCGCGCGAAACGAATTTCGCCCCGCTGCCCGCGATCTTCTTCATGGCCGCGATCACGTCCTTGCTCCCACGGACGCCGGCGGGGTCGGACTTCGGACCGACGATGATGAAGTCGTTGTACATCACGTCCTTGCGCACCGATCCGAAGCCCGCGGCCATGAACTTGTCCTCCAGTGGACGGGCGTGGACCAGCAGCACGTCGGCATCGCAGTTCTCGCCGAGCTTGAGTGCCGCACCGGTGCCCACCGCGACCACGCGCACCTTCGCACCGTACTTCGCCTCGAACTTCGGCAGGATCGCACCGAGCAATCCTGAGTTCTCGGTGCTGGTGGTCGTCGCGAGACGGATATCGTCGGCCGCCCGTAGCGGCGCGGCGGCGATGAACATCGAGGCGACTGCGAGAGTGAGCCAGCGGATCGGGGTAGTCATGTTGTGGTTTCTCCTTTGGGGACTGCGATAAATGGATCAGAGCTTGAGCCAGCCGCGCCGGTAGAGCGCATGGACCGACGCACCGAAGACGAACGCGACGCCCACGTTCCAGACCGTGAGTGCGGCGACCGTATAGAAGATGAAGCGCTCGCCGCGCGCGATGTCTTCGAGGTCGAATGCGCCGACCGCAAGCTCGCTGCCGGCGAAGAACAGGATCACGCCGAGGATCGGCTTCGGGAACAGCAGCATCAGCGTCTCGAGCGACGTGCTGAAGAAGATCGCCAGCAGCAAGAGGATCGTGCCGAGGATGATCGGCGCACCGCCCGAACGCGCACCGAAGCGCACCTGCCCCGCCATGCCGCCGGCGCCATGGCACATCGGTACGCCACCGAACGCAGGCGCGATCAGATTCATGAGGCCGGTCGAGATCGCGACCTGCCGTTCCGTGACCGGCCGCTCCGGGAACAGCCGGTTGTTCTGCGTCGTCGTCGCGACCACCGCATTGCCCAAGGTGAGCGGCACCTGCGGCAGCGCGAGGAAGAGCGTGCCGATGACGACGTCGTTCCAGGTGAGACTGCCGAGCGTCCACGTCGGCGCGCGAAAAACCATCTCGATCTCGCGCCAGTCGGCGCACCAGGTCCGGCTCCTGCAGCCACGTCACCGCGACGCCCAGGCCGAGCAGCACCAGCATCGCCGGCATGCGGCGGCTCTGATGCAGGAGCAGCGTGACGACGACGCCCGACCGCGCCGAGAACCCAGCCGCTCGCCGCCATCTCGACACCGTCGAGCATGAAGGAGAAACCCAGTCCGAGCACGATCCCCTGCCCCACTGGCCGCCCCATGAGGCGGGCGACATGGTTCGCAAGACCGGTGGTGCCGAGCACGATCCAGATGAGCCCGCTCGCGAGCCCCGCGGCATAGACGACGTTCGGGTTGGTAAGCGCCACGCCTTGCGCCGCATTGGTGGTGGCCACTGCGCCGATGGCCTTCATCGGCTGCACCGGAAAGGGCGTGCGATAGAACAGTCCGGACGCGATCATTGCCACGCCGAACCCGAGCAGCATGCCATATGGGTCGACGTGGGCGAGCGTGATGTACGCCACCAGAAATGGCACCAGGGTGCCGAGATCGCCGAAGGCGCCGGCACACTCCATCACGCCGAAGCGCACGCCGCCGGTTCCGATCGCCCCTGGGTCGGCACGCTCCAACCGTTGCGACGGCCCGTCGACGACCTCTCGGATCTTCACTGGGACCCGTAGCGCGCGAAGATCGGGCGACCGTCGGCGCTCTCCAGGAACGGAAGGGAAGAGTCCGCCGGCGTCCCGTCCGGGCAGATATGCTGGAAGTTAGGATGCTGCGGCGCTGCCATATAGTCGAGTGAAGGCGAAGGGAAGAGATCCGGCACGTCGCCGCCCCCCATCATCTGCCACAGCCTGCCTGACGGGCCAGATGACGCAACGACGCGATTTACCGTGCGCGCCGTATACGCGCAACCGCCTCATCCAGCGCGAGGCACAGGCTGCCGGCCGCGAAGACGCGGACGTTGGCGCGCAGGCGAGGTTACTCTCGAACAGCAGTCCCACGCGCTGACCCGCAACGTCCTGCCTGATTCGGCCATTCGACTCACCGGGATGCTGCGAAGACGGCGCAGCGGACCACGGCATCATACAAATGCGGCCAGTCAGCACAAATATGAAATACCCTGCATAGGTGTCACGGCGTGGCAGGTGCCGCGTGAACGACCTTTATCTACACTGCTTTCTCGACCGGCGAATCCTTGAGCACCGCCCACTCGTCGTCGGAGTAGAGGCGCGAGCGCGTGAGAAAGCGCAGCCCTTCCGGGCCTTCGAGCGAGAACATTCCGCCGCGGCCGGGAACCACGTCGATGATGAGATGCGTGTGCTGCCAGTACTCGAACTGGGACGCGCTCATGTAGAACGGTGTGCCGCCAATCTCGCCCAGCTTGACGTCGTTTGCACCGACCAGGAACTCGCCGCGCGGATAGCACATGGGCGAACTGCCGTCGCAGCAGCCGCCCGACTGGTGGAAAAGCAGCGGACCGTGCTTCCCCTGCAAGCCGTTCGATCAGCTGCAGCGCGGCATCGGTCGCGGTCACGCGGGTCACATCGTTCATCGCTGTCGCACCTCCGAAGAAAGGCCCGGGCATGGCGCCCGGGCCTCGTCACTGGTGAAGAAGAAACTGCTGATCAGAAGAAGCCCATCGGCTTCGGATCGTAGCTCACCAGCATGTTCTTCGTCTGCTGATAGTGGTCGAGCATCATCTTGTGATTCTCGCGGCCGATGCCGGACTGCTTGTAGCCGCCGAACGCAGCGTGCGCCGGATACAGGTGGTAGCAGTTGGTCCACACGCGGCCGGCCTGGATCGCCGCGGCCCATGCGGAAGGCGCGGTGGATGCTGCGCGTCCACACGCCGGAGCCGAGACCGTAGAGGGTGTCGTTGGCGATGGCGAGCGCCTCTTCCTCGTCCTTGAAGGTCGTGACCGAGAGCACCGGCCCGAAGATCTCCTCCTGGAAGATGCGCATCTTGTTGTGACCCTGGAACACGGTCGGCTTCACGTAGTAGCCGCCTGCCAGATCACCCTCGAGATCCGCCTTGGCGCCGCCGGTAAGGAGCTTCGCGCCCTCCTGCTTGCCGATGTCGACGTAGGACAGAATCTTCTGCAGCTGCTCGCTCGACGCCTGCGCGCCGATCATGGTCGAATCGTCGAGCGGGTTGCCCTGCTTGACCTTCTTCACGCGCTCGAGCGCGCGCTCGATGAAACGCTCGTAGATCGATTCCTGCACCAGCGCACGCGACGGGCACGTGCACACTTCACCCTGGTTCAGCGCGAACATCGTGAAGCCTTCCAGCGCTTTGTCGAAGAAATCGTCGTCGCTGGTCGGTGACATCAGCGAAGAAGATGTTGGGCGACTTGCCACCCAGTTCCAGCGTCACCGGGATCAGGCTCTGCGCCGCGTACTGCATGATGAGCCGACCGGTCGTGGTCTCACCGGTGAATGAGATCTTGGCAATGCGGCTGCTGGTGGCGAGCGGCTTGCCGGCCTCGACGCCGAAGCCGTTGACGACATTGAGCACGCCCGGCCGGCAGCAGGTCCTGGATCACCTCGAGCAACACCAGGATCGACGCCGGTGTCTGCTCGGCCGGCTTCGAGCACGACGCAGTTACCGGCAGCGAGGGCGGGCGCGAGCTTCCACGCCGCCATCAGGATCGGGAAGTTCCACGGGATGATCTGACCCGACGACGCCCAGCGGCTCGTGGAAGTGATAGGCCACCGTGTTGTGGTCGATCTCGCCGATGGAGCCTTCCTGGGCGCGAACGCACGCTGCGAAGTAACGGAAGTGGTCGGCCGCGAGCGGAATGTCTGCCGCCATCGTCTCGCGGATCGGCTTGCCGTTGTCCCAGGTCTCGCTGGCCGCGATCAGGTTCAGATTGGCCTCAATGCGGTCGGCGATCTTGTTGAGCACCGCGGCGCGCTCTGCCGCGGACGCGCGGCCCCAAGCCCCTTTCGCCGCGTGGGCAGCGTCTAGCGCAAGCTCCACGTCGTCGGCGGTGGACCGCGGAATCTCGCACAGCACCTTGCCGGTGACCGGGGTCAGTGTTCTCAAAGTACTCGCCCTTGACCGGCGCAACCCACTTGCCGCCGATGAAGTTCCCGTAGCGCGACTTGAACTGGATAGGAAAACCGTATTTGCCGGGCTCGACTTTCATGGAATCCTCCTTTGCTCGATGGAAATATGGTATTGGAATGATCGGGAGACTGCATACCGAGCCTAGTAGATTGCGAACGCGTGCCTGTCCACCCTAGGATGCACAACTTCTCTGTTCCCTCAGTCGGTTAGGTGGCGTCCGGGGCTCCTGAGTGGGAACGGTGCCGCGGAAACCCTCGCAATCTACTCGGCAAAGCGTTGCATCCTGAAACAGGTGTCCCCGGACGTTCCAACCTCACCGCGAGCAGGGTCGCGAATATTGTCGCTGCAAGTTGCGATCTTGTTCGCCGAGCCTGCTTTCAATACTATCGACGCATCGTTGTACACGGGCAATAAGCACGGAAAAGCATAATGTTTCAGGTCAAAGTGAACTGCTCGTGGTTTCTCGACCGCGACGATCCCGCAGGAGCTCGACGGCCCGCTCTTCCCGCTGCTGCAGGCGATCCGCGATTCAGGATCGCTCGGCAAGGCGGCCAAACAGATCGGTACGTCGTATCGCTATGCCTGGGGTCTCGTCGGCAAATGGCAGAATCTCCTCGGCCAGCCGATCGTGCTGAAGGAGCGTGGCCGCGGCGCGCGCCTGGCACCCGCTCGGCGAGTCGCTGCTGTGGGCCGAACAGCGGCTGCGCGCGCGCCTGACGCCGCAACTCGAATCTTTCAGCGCGGAGATGCAGCGCGAGCTGTCGGGGGTCTTCTTCGCCGCGCATCCAGCCGTGAGCGTGTGCGCGAGCCATGACCTCGCGCTCGCCGGATTGCGCGATCTGCTCGCGCAGCGGCCCGGCGTGCAGCTCGACCTCGAATTCCGCGGCAGCCTCGACAGCCTGGAAGCGCTCGGCAGGCGGCCGTGCGATCTGGCCGGATTCCACGTCGCCGAGTATCACGGTCGCGGCACGCTCTCGCACCTCGCCTTCCGCCGCTGGCTGAAGCCGCGCGTCCCACCGGCTCATCGACTTCGTGACGCGCCAGCAGGGGCTGGTCGTGGCAAGCGGCAATCCGAAGCGCATCCGAAGCGCTGGCGGATCTCGCGCAGCCGGGCGTGCGATTCGTGAACCGGCAGCGCGGATCAGGCACGCGCCTCCAGTTCGACCAGTTGCTGTGGGAAGCCGGCCTCGACAAGTATTCGATCGAAGGCTATCAGAACGAGGAGTTCACCCACCTCGCGGTCGCCGCCACCATCGGCGGCGGACAGGCCGACGCAGGCTACGGCATCAAGGCCGCTGCCGCGAGTACGGTCTCGACTTCATACCACTGGTGAACGAGCGCTATTTCCTCGTCTGTCGCAACGAGTCGCTCGACTGAGCCCACCGTGCACGAACTGCTCGATGCGCTCAAGGGCACGGCCTTTCGGTCCATCGTGGCCGGCTTGCCCGGCTACGATGCCTCGCGTGCGGGCGAGGTGCTGACCGTGCGTGAAGCGTTCCCCTGGTACGACCGCGCGAGCGCCGTCGAACGCGACGACGCGGGCGACAACAACCCGCAGACAGTCGCACCTTCACCCCGCAGTCCCGTCTAGGAGAACAGCCATGAAAATCAGCGCCCGCAACATGCTCAAGGGCAAGATCACCAAGATCGTCGAAGGCCCCGTAAGCACGGAGGTCACCATCAAGATCGGACCGAAGGCCGAGATCGTGTCCTCCATCACCTCCACCGCCGCACACTCCCTCGGCCTCAAGAAGGGCATGAATGCGTACGCGCTCATCAAGGCGACGAGTGTGATGGTCGGCGTGGAGCAGTAAACCTCCCTGAGGCCGTTCGCAAACATGCTGCAAGTTGATCGGCGGCGACCGGGCGACCCGCGGCGACCGGGCGACCCGCGGCGACCGGCCGCCGCTGTCTACCTGCGCGCGGCCGTGGCGCTCATGCTGGCGGCGGGTTGTCTGCGACACGCGAGCGCACGCGACGTCGTCGATTCGGCGGGCCGCACGGTGAAAGTGCCGGCGAAGGTCGAGCGCGTGTACGCCGCGGGCCGCCCGGCGTGCATCATGGTGTATGCCATCGCGCCGGAAAAGCTGCTGGGCTGGACGCGCGGCGATGACCGCGGACGAGGCGGCATTCCTGCCGCAGCGCTACGCGGAACTGCCGTCGCTTGGACGCCTCACTGGTCGCGGCAACACCGCCAACGTCGAGGTGGTGCTGACGGCCAAACCCGATCTCATCGTCGACGCCGGCGCCACCGGCGAGACCTACGTGTCGCTCGCGGATCGCGTGCAACAGCAGACCGGCATTCGCCTACGCTCCTCTACGACGGCACCTTTGCCGCGACCAGCGCGTCCCTGCGCGCGCTCGGCGCGTGCTCTGGGCAACCCACAGCGTGGCGAACTGCTGGCGGACTACGTCGAGCGCAGGGTGGCGATGGTGAAGGCCAAGGTCGCATCGATTCCGCGCGAGCGCCGGCCTCGCGTCTACTACGCTCGCGGCAGCGAGCGGACTGCAGACCGCGCTCTCCGGGCTCGATCAACGCCGAGGTGCTCGACATCCTCGGGCGCCGTCAACGTGGCCGGCAGCCAGGCGCAGGCCGGCGGGCTCGCCGAGCGTCTCGATGGAGCAGGTGCTCGCCTGGAACCCGGACGTCATCGTGACCACCGACCCCGCGTTTTTCGCGCGCGTCTGGACCGATGCGCGCTGGTCGGGCATCGGCGGCCGTCAAGAACGCCCGCGTCTACCTGTCGCCGCAGCTGCCGTTCGGCTGGTTCGATTTCCCGCCTGGCCCCAACCGGCTGGTCGGCCTGCTGCTGGCTCGCGAACATCCTTTATCCGGACGTCTTCGACGACGATCTGCGCACCCAGGTCGCGGAGTTCTACCGCCTCTTCTACCACCAGGAACCCACGCCCGCGCAGCTCGACGCCCTCCTCGAAACGCCGGAGCTGGCCGGCCGATGACGACCCAGGCGGTCGACACGCCGCGCCTTGGCACCCTCGGGCGCTACACCCTGCCGCTTGTGGGGCTCGCGGTGCTCGTCGTTCTGGCGTTCGCCGTCGGCCGTTTTCCGGTGAGCGCTGGGAGATCTGTTCGCGGCAACCTTCGGCCGGCTGATGGGTCTGGATCGCCCGGTGCCCGCCACCGTGGAAACCGTCATCTTCCAGGTACGCGGCCCGCGCGTGCTGGCCGCGCTCGTGGTGGGCGCGGCGCTCGCCGACCGCCGGCGCCGCCTACCAGGGCATGTTCCGCAATCCGCTCGTCTCGCCCGACATCCTCGGCGTATCGTCCGGCGCGGCGCTCGGTGCGGCGGTCGCCATCTTCATGTCGTGGGGCATCGTCGGCATCCAGGCGCTGGCGTTCGCGGCGGCCTTGCGGCCGTCTCCCTGGTCTACGGCAGTCGGCGCGTCGCTGCGCGGACGCGACCCGCTGCTGACGCTGATCCTCGCCGGCGTGGTGATCGGCACGCATGTTCGGCTCCTGCGTGTCGCTGCTCAAGTATCTCGCCGACCCTTACAACCAGTTGCCGGCGATCACGTTCTGGCTGCTCGGCAGCCTCGCCGCAGCGAGCCCCGACGATCTCAAGGTGGTCGTGCCGACGGTGCTGATCGGCCTCGTGCCGCTGGCGCTGCTGCGCTGGCGCATGAACCTGCTGACCCTGCCGGACGACGAAGCGCGCGCACTCGGCGTGGACACCCGCCGCCTGCGTCTTGCCGTGATCTGCGCTGCGACGCTGATCACTGCAGCGAGCGTTGCCGTTTCCGGCATCATCGGCTGGATCGGCCTGCTCGTGCCTCACGCCGCGCGCATGCTGGTGGGCCCCGCCTTCGCGCGCATGCTGCCGATGACGATGATCCTCGGCGCCGGCTTCATGCTTGCCGTCGACACCCTCGCGCGCACGATCGCCACCCTCGAGGTGCCGCCCGGCGTGCTGACCGCCGTGCTCGGCACCCCGCTCTTCCTGTGGCTGCTGGCAAAATCGAGACGCGCCTGGTGATGGAACTGCGCGCCGAGAATCTCGCCTACGGATACCCCGGCCGCGTCATCGGCAGCGACGTCGAAGTCGCGCTTGCCGCCGGTGAGGTCGTCTGCGTGCTGGGGCCGAACGGCGGTGGCAAGACCACCCTGTTTCGCACCCTGCTCGGGCTGCTGCCGGCGCAGCGGGGCCACATCGCACTTGGCGGACGCCCGCTGCAGGACTGGTCACGCCGCAACCTCGCGCGCGTTGTCGGCTATGTGCCACAGGCGCATGCGGCGAATTTCGCGTTCACGGTGCGCGAGATCGTGCTCATGGGCCGGACGGCGCATATCGGCGCTTTCGCGGCGCCGTCGCATCGTGATCGCGAAGCCGCTGACGCAGCGCTCGCCACGCTCGGTGTCGCGCACCTCGCCGATCGCGCCTACACGGAGGTGAGCGGCGGTGAACGGCAACTCTCGCTGATTGCCCGCGCGCTCGCGCAGGAAGCCGAACTGCTGCTGCTGGACGAGCCGACCGCGAGCCTCGACTTCGGCAATCAGTTGCGCGTGCTGGATCAACTGCGCGCGCTCGCCGAGCGAGGCATCGGCGTGCTGTTCTCGACTCACGACCCGGATCACGCGTTCCTGTGCGCCGAACGCGTGGTGATGCTGCGCGACGGCCGCATTCTGGCGACGGGTCGCCCGGCCGAGGTCATCACCCGCCACAACCTGCAGCGTCTTTACGGGGTCGATGTGGAGATCGTCACGGCGACGCTCGCGGACGGGCGCGCCTCGCAGCTCTGCGTGCCCGGACTTGCGGGAGTGCGCGAGACGCACCGGCCACGCCCTGCCCCCACGCCTCATTAAATAAGAACGCGCTACACCCGGCGGTGCTTCGCCGGGTGTAGCGCATCCCTTTCGCTGCCCTCAGTCGCTGCTGGTGAATCCCAGCAGGTGCATCAGGCTCAGGAACAGGTTGTAGATCGACACGTACAGGCTGACCGTGGCC
Source organism: uncultured beta proteobacterium (assembly GCA_963719715.1). Classification (GTDB taxonomy): domain Bacteria; phylum Pseudomonadota; class Gammaproteobacteria; order Burkholderiales; family JAEUMW01; genus JAEUMW01. The sequence goes on along the minus strand of CAVRDD010000034.1, from coordinate 6,831 downwards.
ATGATGTAGTTGGTCTCTCCGCCATGGATGATGCTGCTCGTCTCGAACAGGATGAGCCCGGCCATCAAGACAACGAAGATCGCCGACACGGCCAGAGACAGCGCCTGCATCTCGAGGAAGATCGCCGCCAGGCCCGCGAGGAAGGCGACCAGGATGCCCGCGAAGAGGAAGCCGCCGATGAAGCTGAAGTCCTTCTTGCTGACGAGCGCACAGGCAGACAGACCCAGGAACGTCACCGCGGTGGCACCCATTGCGGTCATCACGATCTGGTGCCCATTCGGCAACGACAGGTACGCGCTCACGATCGGCCCCAGGGTGTAGCCCATGAAGCCTGTGAGCGCGAACACGAAGACGAGTCCGAGTGCCTGGTCGCGGAAGCGCGAAGTCAGGTAGAGCAGGCCGAAATAGCCGACCAGCGTGACGACGAGCCCCGGATGCGGCAGCTTCAAGCCCGCCGACACCCCTGCCACGAAAGCGCTGAAAGCGAGCGTGAGTCCCAGCAACCAGTAGGTATTGCGAAGAACCCGGTTGCTCGCCAGAGTCGTCGTGACCGACCCTGCCGGGCGATTTAAGACGGTTACACGCGGTGTACTCATGAAATCTCCTGACGAATGCTGTCGACGATGAAGGTCAAGCGACCTGAAGTCGCGAGACTCGCCTCATGCCGAGGCGGCGCTTCGTTCGTATGCGATGGGCCATGCGTCTGCCCAAGGTACGGCCGGTGCGGTCCGCGGCGGAACTGATCACGGCGTACAGATCGGCGCCGAGATCGCGGATGACCAGCGCCGGCAACTGCGGCAACTGCACCATCACCCGGCAGAACTTGTCGGCGCCGCCGCGCGGGCCGTTCACGTCGCCGACCTGGACCTCCACCCGATCCACCCAGATGCGGAAGGACCGCAGTGCGTACTCGATGCGACGGATGACGTGCTGGCGTAGCCCCTCGGTAAGTGCGAAACGGCGCGCCTGAATTTCGATCCTCATGGTTGACACTCCTCCTGTTGTTGCAGAAACAACGTGATCAATCTACGGAACCCTGATCATCAGGTAAAGTCGATTATTCGATCGATACACTTCGCTTTTCTCGAATCATCAGCCGAGTCCACGAATGAATCTGAAACACCTGTTCTACTTCTGGAAGGTCGCATCGAGCGGCAGCGTTGCCCGCGCAAGCGATGAATTGCACCTTTCGCCGCAGACCATCAGCGGCCAGGTCCAGCTCCTGGAGCGGGACCTCGACACGGAGCTCTTCGCCCGCAGCGGGCGCCGCCTGGAACTGACGGAGGCAGGCCGCTTTGCGCTCGGCTACGCGAAGGAGATTTTCTCACTGAAATCGGAGCTTGAGGCACTGATTCGCCTGCAGCCGCACGGACGGCCGTCGGAATTTCGCTGCGGCGTCTCGGATGCGATGCCGGAATCCCTCGCCTACCGGCTGCTGGAGCCCGCGACCCGCATGCCCGATCCGGTGCGCATCGAATGCCCGGAGTGGAAGCTCGACATCCTTCTGTCGGAACTCGCGGTCCATCGCCTCGATCTCGTCCTCTCAGATTCGCCGATCCCGCAGTCCATCGACGTACGCGCCTACAACCATCGGCTCGGGGAATCGCCGCTTACCTTCTTCGCCGCCAAGGAACTGGCGCAGCGCTGCCGCGAGCCCTTTCCCGAGTGCCTCAACGGCATGCCCATGCTAATGCCGCGCGAGGACTCCGCGCTTCGCGGCAAGCTCGTGCGCTGGTTCAGCCAGCACCGGCTGCGCCCGAACTTCGTCGGTGAGTTCGACGGCAGCTCCCTCATGTTTGCGTTCGGCGAGGCGGGCGTCGGCGTGTTCGTCGCGCCGACGATCCTCAAGGATGAGATGGAGACCCGACACGGCGCCGTCGCGCTCGGTGAGACAGCGGAAGTCGTCGCGGAGTACTTCGCGATTTCCGTCGAGCGCCGGCTCACTCACCCCTGTGTGCTCGCGATCACGCAGGCGGCGCGCGAGCGCATCTTCAGGGGCGACGCCAGCTAACCGCCGCCGCGGCGGAAATAGAGTTCGAAGCGCTGCAAAGACGCGACAATCTCCGCTACGCCATAACCCTCGAACCGCAGTTCGACTGTCGCCGACGGCAGCGTGAGCGAGGCGATTCGCAATGGAGTCTCTTCGCGAAAGTGGATCTCGAGGCGGCGCCCGGGCGTGTCGACAGTTATCTGGTCCCCGCTGGTCGCAAACGCGGTGGTGCCAAGCGCATCCGGGAGCGTGCGGAAGAACTCACCGCGGCTGATGCCCATATGGTGAACGACGGTGGCAGTCGCGGTCACGGCGTCATCCGCCAGCCACCGGTGGCCAGATGGCGACCACGTCGCCTTCCTTGAGGATCGCGGAGCCGAAGGCGCCGACCGGCACATGGTAGCCGTTCACGAGAACCAGATGCACCCGCTTTGCTGGCACCGGCTCCAAGTCGATCAGCCCCTGCACCGAGAGGCCTTCGTCGACGTCTAACTCGGCCTGATTCGAGGTCGAACCTGCAGGCAGGTAATCGCGCAGGGTGGCGAAGAGCTTGAGGCGGATCTTCATGGAATCACAGTGAGCGTACTTGAAGAACGACAGTGTTGATGACTCCACTTAGCGACGTCAGACGTTAGCCATCAACCGATCGGTCGGAGAGAAAGGGTCACGCCCCCCTCCGTTCAAAGAACGTCTCCACTGCAACTCGGTCTTCGGGTCGAAGCCACATGTGGTGGATTTCCTCCGCAGTGAACCAGCCCAATCCCTCACCTTCCACCTTCCCCTCTTCGGAGTTGTACCTCAGGGTCAGCTTGTCCATGCCCAAGTTCAAGGGCGCCGCAAAGTAGCGCGCGCCGGCCTCATGTGGGCCGGCCTCGTGTGGATCTGCGTCCCGCTGGATTCGGACGTCGCACAGCGGTTCCAGGGTGAACTCAGTCGCGGAGATTCCCAGTTCTTCTTCTACTTCTCGCAGCACTCCGGCCAATGGCTCTTCGCCCCCGTCCAGGGTGCCGCCAATCAGTCCCCAGTAGCCTGGGTACATGGGAGCGTCCTGCGTTCGCTTGTAAAGCAGGACCACGCAGACAGACGACGCCGAGTGCGTTCTCAGCAGCCGGTGAAACACGACGTGGGAACCCTTGATCTTCATGCGGCATTGTCCAAAAGGATGCGGGCCTTAACGTAAAGGCTGAGCCACAGCCGCCATGCGGGCCAACCTATCGCAAACAGAATCGCTGGCGGCTGTTGGCTCGTCTTGTTGGGCGACCCGGCAATCGAACTCACACCGTCTTTCCGAGCAAGGGGTAATCCGTGTAGCCGTGATCACCGCCGCCGTAAAGGGTTTGCATATCCACGGGATTCAAAGGGGGTCGAGCCGGAGTCGCTCCACGAGATCAGGATTGGAATGAATGGCCTGTCGAACACGATGGCATCGGCTCGGCCAGCAGCCGAAACTGCCTCCCCGGTCGCCCTCAAGCCGCCATAGCGCGTCCTCTCCAAAGTCCGCACTGCCGAGTAATGTTTTAGTCGAAGACAGAAGTAGATGTTTGCTTCTTCGTGATCTGATCGATACTCGGAAGTGGGGGTTCTTCTGGCGTGTTCCTAGTGCGGACGGACTGTACTGCATGCGGCGCCCTGTTGCATTTTTTCTGCTGAACGAGTCACCACCGAGAATGTTTGCGGATCGCCGCGCAGTCATGCGGGGACCGGGAGCACGGACTGCTGGTGAGTTTTGCAACGGCATTGCGGCACCGGAGGAGCAGATGAACCCAATCTCGAACACTGCCGTACTACTGTTGTGGCGTGCGCATGGACGATGCCGAGCGTACGCCCTCGCTGTGCAGCGATCATTACGCGCAGCGCTTCATGGATGCGCGCGGGCTGGAGGTATTCGCGCCATTTCGCACGGAGACAATGCCGAACATCTTCAACATAACGCGCTGCCGCATCATCGACGACCTTCTGCGCAATGAGTTCGCCAGAGAACGTGCGACTATGGTGGTGAGCATCGGCGCCGGCTTCGATACCGGCCCCTATCGCCTCGACGCGGGGTGCTGGATCGAACGTCTTGGCCACCTTCGTGGTCGGCTCTGAATCGGGGCTCAGCCCTTTCGTGCTGCGCAGCGAGACCCTGGGAGTGCAAAGCGGCAGCGGCACGCGGCTTTCGGTGGGCGTGTCGCGCAAGCTGCCCAATGCCGATGAAATCCTGACCGTCCTTGCCGCGCGCTTCATCCACCATCCCGAGTTCGCGATCCGGGTCAACGGCGTCCAACAGCCCTTCACCGAGATCGAAGGACGGGTCAGTGAGGAAACGCTGGGCCTTGGTGCGGGGCGCAGCGCCACGGTGATAGTGATCGACTCGACGCGCCTGAATCACTCGTCTGTGCATCAGGGTATTGCTTTCTGGGTGCAGCGGAGGCTGGTCGGCTCGCCCTCGTGGGCAGTCGGGCAGATCGCCAACTTCGACGGCCGAACACGCTTTGCGCGACGCTACAAGGTGGTCGTCGACACCCAGGGTTACGAGTCAGACGTCGAGCAGGCTGGACAGCTTTCCGTACAACGGACGCCGTACGTGATTTATACCCGGGCGACCGCCGAGCACGTTAGCAAGGTCGCTCGAGGAACTGCGGCCGAGGTCGTCGAGGCGGCTGCGGAAGACGCGCTGACCCAGAACCGTTCCGAGTTGGCGACCCTGGGCCAGGGAGCGCGGCTGGAGGTCGCAGAGTTCACCAAGGTGGTGGCGCAGGCTCAGCCGACGATGTCGCCGGACTTCTTGCCACGGCCGTCAAGGCGGTCATTCATCTCGAAAAAACCAAGAGTGGCGCGGCATTGCTGCAGAAACTCTCTGGACTGCCGCCCGACGACGTCGATGGGTTGGATCGCCTGCTGACCGAGTGGACGGTCAAGGATGCGCTGCGCGTCCTCGACGAATCGACAACCGGATCAGCGTGATCGAAACCATCCGGCGCTTGGCCGATGACCGCACACCGACGAGTTACACACCTTGCACCCGTTGATCCGGCGCTCGCGGTGGCTGTTCGGCCCCGAGTCCGAGTCGCAGGAGTTGCTCAACACTAACGTCGGAAACCGTGGCCCGCGCGCTGTTCAAGAACACAGGAGCACAGTTCATCAACGAGCGCCACCGCCCGGACATTGTCGTCTTGCCGGCGAAGACAACGTGGCAGATGACGGGCATCGAGTCATTCGATCCGAGCGACCCAACGCTCACGCATATTCAACACGTTCTGGTGATTGAGTTGAAGAAGGGCGGATTCGAACTGACGCGCAATGAAGTCAATCAGGCGGACGGCTACGTGCAGGACATTGCTTCGTCTGGTGCGATGTCAGGCACCCCCTTCATTTGTGCCTGGGTTGTTGGGCAGAAGATCAAAGCTGGTGCCGAGCGCGACAAGCGTCTGACCTTGCCTCGATTTGACGTACACCAGGCTACGCAGCCATGAGGCTGGATTCCACGTGTGCCGGGATCCGATATCCGATCGACGAGTGCAAGCGCCGATGATTGTAGAAGCCTTCGATCCAGTCAACGATGTCGAGTCGAGCCTGGGCGCGGGTTTCGTATCGGAGTTGATAGACGCGTTCGACCTTCAGCGTCTTGAAGAAGCTCTCCATCGGCGAGTTGTCCCAGCAATTGGCCCTGCGGCTCATCGACTGCAGCATCCGGAAATCCTTGATCAGCTTTCGGTAGCGATCACTCGCGTATTGGCTGCCGCGGTCGGAATGCAGGATCAGTCCCGGCGCCGGTTTGCGGCGCCAGTAGGCCATTTGCAGCGCCTGGCAGACCAGCTCGGCGTGCAGCCGTTCGCTCATCGACCAGCCGACGATCCGGCGGCTGGCCAGATCCATCACCACGGCCAGATACAACCAGCCCTCGACCGTGCTGAGATAGGTGATGTCGGCGACCCAGGCGCGATTGAGGTTCCAGCCGTCGAACCGGCGATCGAGAACGTTCGGCGCCACCGGCTTACGGTGGTTGGAATCCGTCGTCACCCGGTAGGGGCGCTTGTAGACCGGTCGCAGCGCTTGCCGTTGCAGGCTGCGGCGGACCCGCTCCGGGCCCACCCGCAGGCCCTGCTCGCGCAGCCCGCGCACGATGCGCGGACGCCCATAGCTGCCTTGGCTCGCCGCGTGCATCGCCGCCACCTGCGCATCCAGCCGCGCATTGGCCTGCGCCCGGGCGCTCGGCGGACGACACCGCCATTGCAGATAGCCCGTGCGCGACACCACCAGCAGGCGGCACATCCGGCTCGACCGCGTAGTCGTCGCGATGCTGCTCGATCCAGGCGTATCTCACCGCGACTCCTTCGCGAAATACGCCGCCGCTTTTTTTACGATCTCCAGATCAAGCTTGGCACTGGCCAGCTCGCGGCGCAGCCGCGCATTCTCGGCCTCCAGCTCCGAGACCGGCCGCTTGACCGGCGCCGCTGCGCCCGCGACCGGAACCGACGTCCCTTCGCGACTCTGCCGAACCCAGTTCGTCATCGTCGACTGCGGAATCCCCAGCCGCTTGGCCGCCGCATTGCCACCCGTCGACAATGCCAACCTGACCGCCTCGGTCTTGAACTCCTCCGTGTACCGCCGATTCGGAACCGATCTCCTTCTTTCCCATCTTGCCCTCCGTTCATCAGAAAGTTACCAACAATCTGATGTACGTGAAACCGGGGCAGGGTCACCGAACTGATGGTGGTCTACTGCGAGCGCGCCGCCGGCTTCTGCGACGGCGTCCGCCTGCAGGATGAAGGTTATTTCGACGCTCTGGTGCGGATGTTCGAGCAGGCGCTGAAATCCATCAACACCTTGCTTGATGATCGCAAACTTGCACTGATGGC
>CAVRDD010000033.1:0-110216 GCA_963719715.1 uncultured beta proteobacterium | reverse complement strand
GACGAGCTGTGCCACCTCCGCTGCATGGCGCTCGCCCCAGACATTGACGTCGAGCCAGAATCCGCCGGTCTGTTCCACACCGCCAGCCCCGTCCGGTCGATAGTCGTCGAAGAAGACGCGCAGCGCGGTGACCTGACGCGGCTCGTCGCCGACCATGACCGTCGTCAAGGACGGGGTACCGCCGACGTTGCCGGTTCCACGAAACTCATTCGACATCGTTTGACCTCCGTTTGGTTGAGGGTGTTGTTGCGTCGCCCTTGCGCGCCGTCACAAGAGCTCCGTGTCCGACTGCTCGGCGTCGGCATCTGCGCGAAGCGACGCCTGCTCCAGGAGCCGCAACTCCGCGTCCGTCAGCTTCACCCGGCGCCGCGTATGCCGGGGTGCCTCGGCGCCGGTGAACACCGCTCGCGGCAGCTCGCCGAACAGGGCAACCGCTGCCTGCACACGCTTCTGGGCCGCCTCGTCCGCGCCGGGGAGGAAGTCGCTGCGGCTCAACGTCCGCAGTTCCTCGCGCAGGAGGCAGCGCTCCCAGCGGATGGGCTGCAGGAACAAGGCGCGCATCGACCGGCCCAGTTCGCGGATCGCGGCCCGGCCTTCGCCGTCGCTCAGGCGGTCCTTGTGGATGAGCGTCTTGATCATCCGCACGGTGTAGTCGAACTCGACGATGGCCTCCGCCGTCGCGTATCCGTAGGGGCTGCGAAACCCGAGCTCGACGCTCTTGGGGCTGCGGGAGGCCATGACGGAGAAGGAGAGTCCCTTGCGCTTCAGCAGGTCGATGGCGTCCTGTCGCGCCTGCGTGGCGCGGGCAAGGTGCACGCGGACCGCGGTCAGACCGTCATACATCCGGATCAGGATCCAGTCCGCGTAGGGGTTGTCGTTGCCGGACAGGTACCAGATGGACTTCAGCACCGCCGCGAAGCGCCGGCCGCCAGCGATGGCGACGACCTTGCCCTCGGTGTCCGCCTGCCGGCCGGTGAACATGCGAAATGCGTCCTGGGTGTGGAGCGTCATGGTGTCCGGCTCGGCGTCCGTCAGCTGCCCCACTTCAGCGATCCGCCCCGCCTCGTGATTCGGCACCACGGCGTCCGCTCCGTGGCGCAGTGCGCTCCTCCTGCTCTCGCAGCTCAACGCCGCGGCTCACTCCGCTCGACGTGCGCGGCAGCCAGGAGGTCCACCAGGGCATCGCGCGCGGCGCCGATGTCATAGCCGTCCGGAAAGGGGGAATCGAGACTCAATGGAAACGCGGGTGCGCCCACCGACGCGTCTTCGGTGGTCTGTGTCACTTGCGATTGCTCTGCCGTGCTTGCTGTCATTCGTGACTCCTCACTGGTTGACCTTGGGTTGACCTGCGTCGGGACTCCCGAGGCGTTAGCGGTGCAACAGCGCCGGTCCGCTTCATCGCGTCTTACGCTCCGACCGACCTGCCTGCATGGCACCGAGCATCCGGCGGATCTCCTCTCGCCGTGCTGCGACCTTCGCCTGGTATTCGGGGCTCGTGCGCTCGACTGCCAGGCGCTTGGCTTCTGCTTCCCGTTGTTGGCGCAGTAACGCTTGCTCTTCGTGCATGCGCCTCGCTGCGGCAACACGCAGTCCCAGCTCCGGGACGAACGTCCCGGCTTCCGCACGCGTGACCATGCCGCGCAGGTAGCCGATCGGACTGGCATGCACTGCATTCGCCTGCAGGCGTGCGCTCAGCTCGTCGAGCAGCGCCTGGGCGAGATCGGGAAAGCGCTGGACCAGGGCGAGTGCCGTGGTGCGCTCTTCGGGCAGCAGCCTTTCGGGAAGAATCAGTTCACCACCACCCTGCGACGCCCCGGTCTCGATCGATGCCGGGTCTGTGTGTAGTGGTTGTAATGAACTTCTTGTAATTACTTCTATATAGGGGATGGCGCTTTTCCCGAAACAAGCATGGCGCTTTTCGTGAAACAAGTTAGGCGCTTTTCCCGAAACATGAATGTGGGATTCCCGCATACTTGTTTCGCCTTTTGGTGCATGGCTGGTTGCGGGATTGCCGCAGTCTGGGAGGCGGGCATCGAGCGCCCGGTGCGGACGCCCGCGTTCGCCGCCAACGGACTCGCCTAGCAGTGCCAGAAGCGCGTCGATTCGGATGCGAGCGACGAGGTGGGCCGGGGTCCCGGTGATTTCCTCTTCCCAGAGTCCGGCACCGGCCAGCGCCCGGCGCGCCCGCTCCTGTTCCCGCCGGGTGAGCCCCAGCTCCTCGGTCCACTGCGGGATCGATCGCGAGAACCAGCCGTCCGACTGCCGCTTCGACTGCAGGCGGGTGAGGTGCAGGGCGCGTGAGAGCAGCAGGCCCGCGTTGACGCCACCTGCCACCGCGGCCAGCGTGCGGTGATAGGCGAGCGTCGGTCCGAGTAGCTCGGCGAGCGCCGCAGCGTCGTCCCAATCCACGCGAGCGCCGGCCCTGCCGATGCGGCGGGAAAGCCATTCGCCGAGCTGTTCGACCGCGAGCCGGAAGTGCAGCTTGGCCGGTATGCCCATGCGCTGCTCGTTGAGAATCGCGAGACCGCGCAGGATCTGCCGCGCGGTCAACTGTTCATTCGCCGAAAGCCCGGTCTCCCGCTCCCACTGCTGCGGTCGTCTTGTAGAACCAGCCGCCGGTTCGCGCGATGTCCTTCCCGTGCCGCGTCCAGTAGATCGTCTGCGACAGAAGGAGCGCGGCCTTGACGCTTGCGGTCAGGTCCACGAGCCGACGATGGAAGGCGATGTGTCTGCCGAGCAGGGGCCAGACGATCGCGAGCTCCTCCGCGAGCCGGGTGGATCGCTGAGTGTCCTCTGCAACCGTGGTGAGCCGACTATCCTTCATGCGCGACCCTGCTCTCCGGCGTCGCGGTTCGCGGCCACGCTGGCGGCTCGATCCCGCAGCGCCTGCCACACGTGATCGGGGCGCACCCGATACCAGAGCTTCGCCGGCATGCCGACGCGCCGCTCTTCCAGGAAGCCTGCGCTGCGCAGCGCCCGACGTGCCGTCTCCTGCTCCCAGCGGGAGAGGCCGGTGTCTTCCGTCCATTCCTCCTGCGACTTCATGAACCAGCCGTTCGACTCGGGATCGAGTTCCTGCGTCGTCCAGATGGCCTGGGAGAGCATGAGCGCCGCGGTGATCCCTCCGGTGATCGGCACCAGGCAGCGGTGAAAGCTCACCGGGAGGTCGAAGACCTGCAGCAGCAGCTCAGCGGTGACCTGCGGCGAGGCTTCGCGCTGGGTGGTCATGCGTCGGCCTCGAACTCGCCCACCACGGCGGCCAGCACGGCGATGGGGAAGTGCGGGAAGGTCTGGTGCAGCTGGTAGTAGCGCACCCGGGGGTTGCGAGCCTCGATCGCCCTCCAGGCGCGGTAGATGCGCTCGCGGGTGATGAGGTCGGGAAGCGGCGGTCGTCCCGCCGGTCGCCAGGCGCCCACCTCGCGGCGGCGCTGGAGGGTGAGCTTGTGGCGCATCTTGAAGAGCGTGGCCATCATCTGCCAGGACGCGCCGTGGCGGATGAAGTACGCCTCCAGCGCCTGGGCTTCCTTGACGAGCGAAATGGCGCGCAGCCCCGCCTTGAGGCCGCCGTTGTCCAGTGCGACACCCATCCCCAGTTCGCGCATGGCGGCCAGCCGGCTGAGATCGACGGCGGACAGTTCCCGCAAGCGCGCCAGTTGCTCGCTCTCGATCCCCGCGGAGTGAAGGTCGGCGGGCGCGCCTTCGCTCAGTCGGACCGCGATGTGGTTGAGCAAGACCAGGCGCAGTTGCGGGTCGCGTAGCGGCAGCATCACGTCCTCCGCGCTAGCGCGAACTCGCGGACGACGCCACCCTTGGTGCTGGTCACGGTCAGCTTGATCATCGAATCCGCAAATTGGGGTCTCAGATCAGCAATACGGAAATCGCGCGAAGAGTGTCGGGTCAGCGCTTCAGATATTCGCCCAGACCCTGATCCGCAAAGACCTTCCGGATGCGCTTGATCTCCTCGTAGAGCGTGCCCCGGGGGATTCGGAGTTGCTCTGCCACCTCCTTGACGTTGAACCCGTGCTGGATCAGCAGCTCGCACAGGCGCCGCTGGTGCGGCGTGAGCTTCTGCATCGCCTTGGCGAGGTCGATGCGCGCATCATCGGGATCGAGGGAGCCTTCTTCGCCCGGTTGGCTGCTGCTCGCTGCATCGACCAGGTCGGAGAAGGTGGGCGCGTCGTCCGACTCGCTCACCGTTTCGTCGAGGGAAACGCTGTCCAGGTCACCGCGCCGCTTGGCGGACTCGCGTTCGCGCGCGAGATCGATCAGCTTGTTGCGGACTACACGGGCCATGTAGGCCGATCGGCGGGCCGTTCGGGTCCGGGTCGAGCTTCTGGCGCACTTCGAGCCAGTGCGCCAGGCATTCCTGCAGGAGATCGTCGAAATCCTCGCGGTTCAGGCTTCGTGATCGCCTTCGGAATTCGCCAATCAGTTTCTTCGCTACCGCAATCTCCCACCCCTGAAGTTCTTCCCCGCGCTTGAGCGCCATTGCGCCCCCCGTTCGTCATGCGACGGGGGGTCGAACAAGCGCGACTCACGCTCAGGCCAGAGAAAAGTGTGCTAAAAATCAGTCGGTAAGCCCGTTAGACGTGCGGGCGTCCCGACACTTCTTCGGGGAATCTCGTATTCAGGAATTGGGGGCGAACGTCTTACCCAGGCGGCCAGCGATTCAGAACGCCCTTGAACCGGGCCCGAGTAGCGATATCGGGCCAGACACAACGGAAAACTCTCGAACAGCGCGCCGACGAAGGCTGTGCAGGTTCGACTTGCGGGGATCCATCATGTCGATGTGCAATTTCCCGACGGGCGGTGCGGCACCGCTTATCACTCCCGAGTCGTCTGATCGGGAATGGAAAGAGAAGGGCGGCAACCGAACACCACTTGCCGATTGCGAAGTGAACTGCAGGTCCCCAGTGGGCTACGAGTTCAAGTGGTCGCGGATCTTTGAGGAACGGACGGATGCAACCGAGTTCGCGGAATCAAACGACTCGACACCAGCGAGCATTTGCTGGAACTTCGTTCTGGTTTATCCGCAGGACGAGTTCCTCGATGTCGGCGCAAACCTCGGTGGAGTCGCCGATATCGCCCTGGCGATCCTGAAGCGGGTTCGCGAAGACTTGCGTACCGAGCTATCCGCCAACAGGGGGAGCAGCGCGCTGCCCCCATTCATCGAGTTTGGCGGGGAAAACAACGTCAGCGCGTTTGGTCTAGCCGTTCACGGAACGGAGGACATCGATCACGCTCGGCAATGGGTCGACAGGTTCATTGTTGCCGCCGTGATTCCCGTCCTGACTGAGCGTCTCGAGGAAGAGAACCGGGCAGCGGCCTACCGCGCCCACGTTCATCGACGAGACGGCTCGGTAGTGCCGCGCCGATGCCATCCGAGATCTCGTGCGCGGGGCATTCCTGAGGAATGGCGATGAAGTCCCTCACTCTTCGCGAGGCCGCTGACTTCTTGAAGATGCATCCGGAAGAACTACGCCGTCGCACCAAGGCGGGATTGATTCCTGGCGCGAAGGTCGGGAAGTGTTGGGTGTTCCTGGACGTCGACCTTGCAGACCACTTGCGCGCGCTATACGCTAGTCCTCGGCAAGCGTTGCGAGTGACGCCAGGAAAGGAGATAAAGGAATGTCACTCTACAAACGCGGATCAGTGTGGTGGATTCGCTTCACCGCACCGAGCGGCCAGCTTGTTAGACAGTCTGCTCAAACAGAAGACAGGCAAGCCGCGAAGGAACTCCACGACAAGCTAAAAGCCGAGTCGTGGCGGGTAAAGAAACTGGGTCAAACGCCCATTCGCACCTGGGACGAGGCCGCTTACCGGTGGCTTCAAGAAACGGAAGACAAGAAGTCACACCACAGCGACGTGTTCATCGTGAAGTGGCTACAGCCCCATTTGAGAATGAAGCTGCTTCACGAGATTTCGCGCGATTTGGTTGCGAAGATCGCCGACATCAAGCGCAAGGAAACCTCGCCTGCGCGCGCCAATCGCGTCATCGCGCTCGTTCGCGCGGTGCTGCGAAGGGCCGAGCTGGAGTGGGACTGGCTCGAAAAGTCGCCAGCGATACGGATGTATCGGGAACCGAAGCGCCGGGTGCGCTGGCTGACTCCGGAAGAGCTGAACCGGCTTCTCCTGGAGTTGCCAGAACACCAGCGCGAAACGGTCATTTTCGCCGCGGCGACGGGACTAAGACAGGCAAATGTGGTGCGGCTTGAGTGGTCGCAAGTGAATCTGGCGGGCAAGACGGCGTGGATTCATGCCGACCAAGCCAAAGGCGGTCGGGACATCCACGTGTCCCTGAATGAGACAGCGCTAGCGGTGTTGCGCCGGCAGTTGGGCATCCATCCTGTACGGGTCTTTACGTACAAGGGTGAGCCTTACGACCGGGCCTATACCAAGGCGTGGCAAAAGGCGTTGAAGCGGGCAGGTATCGAGAATTTCCGATGGCATGACCTGCGCCACACCTGGGCGAGCTGGCTCGCTCAGAAAGGCGTGCCGCTAAGCGACATTCAGGAGATGGGCGGATGGGAAACGCCGGCGATGGTGCAGCGGTACGCACACCTCTCGCCAGCGCATTTGGCCCATCGGGCACAGTTGCTGGATGGCCTCATAGACACAAATTTGGCACAGTCGAAACACTCGTAGTCTGTAAGGCCTTGATTATTGGTGGCCAAGGGCGGAATCGAACCACCGACACAAGGATTTTCAGTCCTCTGCTCTACCGACTGAGCTACTTGGCCATACCTGCACGGAACTGCTTCGGCGACGAACACCGCAGCTTCGGTTTCGCCATAAACCACAAGCGTTTGGAACCCGTATGCTTGGGGAAGCCGATGCGGCGCACCCGCGAGGCGGAATCGACGGCTGCGGATATTAGCATCGCCTGCCGACTTCCAACAAGCCGGTTTCCCCTGATTGTGTCCAGCGATCGGGTTCCAACAGACGCAGGCTTTACGACCGGCAGTGCCGAGGTGTCCAGGACAGTCGGTGTCCGCGGGGCATTCCGGGCGCAGAAAAGAAAAAGGCCCCCGGACATCTCCGGGGGCCTTGATTGAGTCAGCTGATCGGGACTTAGTGCGCGACGGCCCCTTCGGCCGCAATCCCGGTGTTCTGCCGCACGTAGAGCTCTTCCCACAACTCGTCAGCGCGTCGGTCGCGGTAAAGGAGCGAGCCGATGATCACGCACAGGAAGCCGAGCGGGATCGAGATGAGCCCCGGATTCTTCAGGTTGAAGAGCGGCTTCTCCAAGCCAACCATGCTGGTGCGATCATCGCCGAGCTTGGCGATTGCATCCTGCGCAACACTCTTCGCCTTTTCCTGCGCAGCGATCACCTTTTTGACCTTGTCCTGGACAGCCGGATCAGTTGCGGCTGCGAGGTCGACGCTGGCCTTGGCGATTTTATCGTCAGCTACCTTGATCGCCGTTTCGTTGGTTGCCTTGACCGCGAGCGGATAGGTCATGTTGGGAGAAACCATCACGAGCCCGATCGCCGTGAGCGCGCCGACGATCATGCCGAGTACGATGCCCCCGGTGTTGCACTTCTTCCAATAGAGCGTGAGGAGCACGCATGGCAGGTTGCTCGATGCCGCGACAGCAAAGGCCAGCGCCACAAGATGCGCCACGTTCTGGCCCTTGGCCGCGATGCCGATGATGATCGCGACGATACCGACGATGACCGACGAGATGCGTGCGGCGCGTACTTCCTCCTCCTGCGTTGCATGCTCGCCCTTGATCACGCCGACCCAGATGTCGTGGGACATGGCCGAGGCGGAGGCAAGGACCAGCCCCGCCACCACGGCGACGATGGTCGCGAAAGCGACGGCTGCCACGAACGCCAGGAAGAAGTTGCCGAGCATCGAATCCGCGCCGCCACCCAGGTACTGGGCGAGTAGCGGACCGGCCATGTTGCCGCCCTTGTCGACGGCGATGATGTTGGCCGCGCCGATGTTGATCGCCGCGCCGTTTCCGAGGAACAGGGTCAGGACGTAGAAGCCACCGATGATGGCCATGGCCCAGATCACCGAGACGCGCGCGTCCTTGGCCGTTGGCACGGTGAAGAACCGCATCAGGATATGCGGCATGCCGGCGGTGCCGAGCACGAGCGCCATGCCGAGCGATATCTGGTCGATCGGATCCTTGAGCAGAAGTCCGGGCTCGAGGAAGCGCTGTCCGAGCTGCTCGGGTGTCATGTTGGTCGCTGCATCACCGATCAGCGACGCCACCCGCGCCTGCACTTTGGCGTCGCCGACGACTGCCTGCATAAAGCCGGGAAGGCTGAAGCCGTAGGGCGCCCAGGTGAGAATGACGAGAATGATGGAGGCAGTCACCAGCAGCACGGCCTTGATGATCTGCACCCAAGTCGTCGCGACCATGCCACCGAAGAGCACGTAGGCCAACATGAGTACGCCCACGACGATCACCGAGATCTCGTAGTCGATGCCGACCAGCGTCTTCACGAGCACGCCGCCGCCCACCATCTGCGCCGTCAGGTAGAAGATGGAGACCACGATGGTCGAGATCGCGGCCATGGTCTTCGCCGTCTTCGGATTGTTGCGGAAGGCGAGAATGTCACCGAGGGTGTACTTGCCGATGTTGCGGCACGGCTCGGCGATCACCAAAAGCACCGTGATGTAGGCGACCAGCCAGCCGACGGAGTACATGAAGCCGTCGTAGCCGTAGAGCGAGATGAGGCCCGCGATGCCGAGGAAGGAGGCCGCAGACAGATAGTCACCGGCGATCGCCCAGCCATTCTGGATACCCGATACGGATCGCCCGGCGGCGTAAAACTGCGACGCGCTCTTCACGCGCTTCGCCGCCAGGTAGGTGACGAACATGGTGAGTCCGATGATCGCACCGAACACGACAAAGGTCAGCCACTTGAACTTGTCGGCGACAACGCCCTGCTGCTGGGCCAGCGCCGCGGCGCTGGGCAGCATGAGCAGAAGGGCTGCGCTTACAGGGAGCGTGATCGATTTTCTCATTTGCCGGCTCCTATGAGGTTCGAACGCTTCACCAGGTCGGTTGTGGCGGCGTCGAATTCACTGTTCGCCCGCCGCGCGTAGATCGCGGCGATCGCCCAGGCAACGACGAACTGGGAAAGGGCGAAGGCATAACCGAAGTTGATGGGCCCCCAGAGCTTCTTCTCAAACAGTTCGTGAAACCATCCCGCGCCGATCGGCAGCAGGAAGTAATAGACGATCGAAATGATCATCAGGCTCCAGAGAAATGACGACTTCTTCTTGTGCAACTCCTGGAACCGCGGGTCCGCGTCGATCGCGGCCCAGTTGATGGCTGGCTGGGACATGACACCTTCCTCCTCGATCAAGAAAGCCGTTCTTCCCGGTACGACCCGGGGTAGTTTGGTTTGAGAACAATTGACCGGCGAAGGACGACCTTCGCCCAGGTGACGCCGAAATTCCATGTCACGGTGCGGAGTATAACTCGCACCGGAAAACAAAAACCATAAGGGTTTCCCCGCACTTGCAGCCGCCTGCTAAGCCTCCTGGCGAGCACAAGGATTCCGACATTGCTGTCAGAACCGGTAGTACTTCTCGAGGAATCCCTGGACGTCCTTCGCCTGCCGCAGCGCCTCCTTGAGGAATTGGCGGTCGAGGTGATTGAGGGCGTATGGGTCGATGCGGTTCGAGTTCGGAATGCCGCGCAGAATCTGTTTGCGGTGGTGGCGCAGACGCAACTGCTGGATGAAGTGAAGCGCCTCGATCCAGCCCTCGATTTTCGCCGAAGCAAGGCCCATCTTGTCGGCGGACTTCCCGAAACGGCGCACCGTGCTGGTTTCGTGCACGTGCGCGGAAAGACTGAAAATGCGAGCGGCGTCGACGAAGAGCGCGACGCCGTTCATCTTGAGATCGATGCTGGGTGACTCATCGCCGTCGACGCGGCCGACGGTGAAATCGCGAAAGAGGCCGAGCGGAGGCCGATTGCCGAGGGCATTCTCGGCCATCTTCTTGAGAAAGAGACGGTTCTCCTTGACCAGATTGTCGAGGGACCCGCGCAGTTCTTCCACCAGATGCGCGGCACCGTGCAGGGCACGGAAATCGAAGAAGATCGTGGCATTCAGCAGTTCCGGCGCCGAGCCGCGGTGGATCCAGGTGGCGAAGCGGTTCTTCCATTCCGCGAGCGACAGGCACCATAGCGGATTGCCGGCCATGATCCCGCCCTTGCACAGCGTGAAGCCGCAGCGATCGAGATGTCGGTTGATGCGTTGCGCGGCCTGCAGGAACTGCTGACGCAGGTCGTCGACTGAACTGCCCTCGGGCGGATCGAAGAGAATCCCGTTGTCCTGGTCGGTGTAGAGGGTCTGCTCGAACCTCCCCTCGCTGCCCATCGCCATCCAGCACCATTGCGTGCCTGCGAAAGGGGCATGCTCGAACTCGAGGTCGATGATGCGGGCGGTGAGCATATCGTTCAGCGTCGAGATGAAGCGCGTGATCTGCTCCGCACCGATACCCTGATCGATCATACCTTGCGCGAGTTCCCGGATGTCCGCGGACACCCGCACCAGGTCGTCGATCGATGTCGCGGCGCGGATGTTGCCGCCAACGGCACGCAGTCCGATCTGCTGCAGCGTGAAGAGATCGCGCTCGGAGACGACACCCACCAGCTTGCCATCATTGATCACCGCCACGTGGCGGATGCCGTGCTGCTCCATCGCGAGCGCGGCTTCGAACGCAGGCGCGTCCGGCGGCAGACCGATCACGCCCGCGCGCATCACGCCGGCAATCGGTTGCTCCATCGCGCCGCTGCCGATGGGAACGTGCTGCAGCAGGTCGTAGAGCGTGAAGATGCCGAGCGGTCGCTCCTCTGCGTCACAGACGAGCATCGAGCCGACGTCGTGTGACTTCATCAAGCCGACGACTTCGGCGAGCGGCGTCTCCGGACGGCAACGTACCGGAGCACGCGTCGCCAGCGTCGAAAGCGGGCTGCCGAGGGGTTGTTGCTGGCCGAAGGTCGCGGGGGAGGACGATGTCAGGTCCATATGGCTGCGTGTGAGGCGCCTTCCAGGGTGACGTTGCAAGACGGCTTAGGGGTTCTTGCAAGAGTTCGCCAGGCAGGCGCGAGAGGAGTGCCCGTCTCTGGCGTGAAGCTGGCGCGCCCGACACGATTCGAACGTGCGACCCCTGCCTTCGGAGGGCAGTACTCTATCCAGCTGAGCTACGGGCGCCTAACTGTTTCTAAGTTTAGTGTTTTTCGGCTGCCTCGTCCATGCACTGTGGTTTTCCGGTCCCCGGGTTGCCGCTATAATCGGGCGCTCATCACCCACCGCGTCGGGCTTACCCAAGGACACCGCTCATGAGCGAGATACATCTCGAAGAACATCACAGTCCCATCCGGACCCCGAAGCAGCTGATCGTCACGGTCATTCTGGCGTTTGCCGTGCCCATCGCCATCATCGTCCTGTTGACGCAGTTCCTGACCACCGGCGTCAAGCTCGACCCCAACAGCACCTTGATGATGCCTGAATACGTCGCAGAGCGTCTGCGGCCGGTAGGAAGGCTGGTCGTTGTCTCCGCCAAGGGCGGCGCTCAGGAGGCCAAGACCGGGGAGCAGGTCGTGCAGGCCGTTTGCTCTGCCTGTCATGGAACGGGCGCACTCAATTCCCCCAAGATTGGCGACAGCGCCGCCTGGGGCAAGGTGGCGACTCAGGGTCTCGACAAGATGGTCGACCATGCGATCCACGGCATCCGCCAGATGCCGGCACGTGGTGGCAACGCCACGCTGTCGGATCTCGAGGTGGCGCGTGCCGTCGTCTACATGGCGAATCAGTCCGGGCAGAAGTTGAAGGAACCAACGGCGCCAGCCGCTGCAGCGGCGGCAGGTGGCGGGGCGGTCGACGGCAAAGCCATCTACGAGAAGACCTGTGCGGCATGCCACATGACCGGTGCTGCCAATGCCCCGAAAGCGGGAGACAAGGCCGCGTGGGAAGCACGGCTCAAGCAGGGGATGAATACCCTCTACGAGCACGCAATCAAGGGCAAGGGCGCGATGCCGCCGAAGGGGGGCAATGCGAGCCTCTCCGACGCCGAGGTCAAGGCGGCGGTGGACTATCTCACGAGCCTCGCGAAATAGCGCGCGGGACTGCGCGGCCGGAACACCTTTGCAGGTTCCTGCAAGGGCGCTTCCGGCACGCGCCTGACGAGCGCCCGATGCGGCGTTTCCCGCTCGCTGCGTGCAGGACCTGAGGTGCCTACCTACGCAATCGGCGATATCCAGGGGTGCGATGTCGCACTCGGACGAATGCTCGACGCGATCGCGTTCGATCCGTCCCGTGACCGGCTCTGGCTGGTCGGCGACCTGGTCAATCGCGGTCCTTCATCGCTGGCGGTGTTGCGACGCGTGATGGCGTTGGGTACGGCAGCGGTAACCGTGCTGGGAAATCACGATCTGCATCTGCTGGCGGTGGCCGAAGGCTTTCGCAAGCCGCATCGCAGCGACACGCTCGACGACGTACTGGCCGCTTCCGACAGGCCCGAGATCATCGACTGGCTTCGTCACCGCAATCTCATGCACGCCGAGGGCGAGTACGCGATGGTGCACGCCGGGCTGTTGCCCGGGTGGACGATCCCACAGGCGATCGCGCTCGCGCACGAGGTGGAATCGGCGTTGCGCGGACCGGACCTGCATGCGTTTCTCAGCCGTCTTTACTGCAACGAACCCGCCCGCTGGGACGACGCGCTCACAGGCGCGGAGCGGCTTCGTGTTGTGGTGAACGCGATGACCCGAATGCGGGTGTGCAGCAGCGACGGCACGATGGAGTTCAGCTTCAAGGGTTCGCCGGAGCAGGCTCCAAAGGACTATCTACCGTGGTTCGCGGTACCGGGGCGTGCGAGTCGCGACCACACCGTCATTTGTGGGCACTGGTCGGCGCTGGGTCTGCGCCAGGAGAAACGGCTGCTCGCGCTGGATAGTGGCTGTCTTTGGGGGGGTACATTGTCTGCGGTGCGGCTGGAAGACCGGCGGCTTTTCCAGGTGCCTTGTGCGCGACTTCGAGCGCCAGCGCGGTCGCGATGACCTGCTCCACCTCGCGCACCAGTTCACGCCGCTTGCGGTCCACGGTGGCGATCGGCGGCGCGAAAAACACTTCCACGCGGATCTCGCGCTGAGCGATGATCAGCGCGAGGGACTGCATCATCGTCATGTCCCCCCAGTAGGCCACGTCCACGTTCACCGTTCCGTCTGGATTGCGGTAGCGTATGGCGGTCGGGTAGAGCGGTGCGCCCACGGTCACCGCCGGTTGCAGCAGTGACGCGTGAAAGTGATGCAGGAAGCGGCCATCGCTCGTGGTGCCTTCCGGAAACACCGCGACGCGATCCCCGCCCAGGAGTGCTTCGCGCATGATCTCGTTCAGCCGCCCGGTGTCGCGGCGACGTGCGCGTTCGATGAAGAGCGTTCCAGCGCGCTCGCAAAGAATGCCCATGAGCGGCCAGCCTCGAATCTCAGACTTCGCGACGAAGCGGGTCGGGCAGACAACGTTGATCGCGAAGATATCGAGCCAGGATACGTGGTTGGCGACCACCAGCGCGGGCTGCGCCCGATCGAGGGGGGGCTGGCCGCGGGCATCGACGCGCAGATTGACCGCGGCGAGCAAGCGAGCGCACCAGCGCTGCATCATGGCCAGCCGCGCGAGGTGCGAGAGGAATGGATAGACGCACAGCACACGCACCAGTCCTTCCAGGAGGAGGTAGACGAGGTGCGCGAGGCGCCAACCGCGGACCGGAAGAGACGTGCTTCCGGTGCTCATCCCTTCAGGAATCGCTTGCGGTAGCGCGGTGGGAACCGGGACAGCGGCAACAGTATCAGCAGATCGGCAGTGTTGAAATCGGGATCCCACGCCGGTGCGCCGCAAACGTAGGCGCCCAGTCGGAGGTAACCCTTGATGAGGGGCGGCGTCGATGCGGCGAGCGTGCCGTTCAGCGCGTCGAGGGGGAGTGGGCAGCGCGGGAAGACGCGATACTCGACCGGACTCAGGTGGGTCTGCTTGATGCGATTGTAGACGCTTGCCGCCACGTGACCACCATCGGCCATGCTGATGCTCGCGCAACCGATAAGATAGTCGTAGCCGTGCTCGATCATGTACTCGCCGAGACCTGACCACAGCAGCGAGATGGTCGCCCCACTGCGATAGTCAGCATGCACGCAGGAGCGGCCCACCTCCACCATGCGATCGCGCAGATGAGCGAGCCGCACGAGATCGAACTCCGCGTCGGAATACAGGCCGCCGACGCGTTGCGCCTGAGTGCTGGAAAGTACTCGATAGGTGCCGACCACGTCGTTCGTCCCGGTATCGCGAACCAGTAGATGCTCGCAATAGGGATCGAACGCATCGCTGTCGACACCCGCTTCGCGCGACGGCAGGCGCGCGTGCATCTCCTCCACGAATACCTTGTAGCGGAGACGCTGCGCTTCTCGCACCTCGGCGACGGAGGATGCGAAATTGAGTGAGAGGCGATGGCGGTAACTCTTGTGGAGCCCGCTCTCCCTGAGAAGCATATCGGGTGATGTGTGATCCATGCGCGCCAAGGTACGGGCGCGCGATGACCTTAAAGTTACCGTCAGGTTAAGAATACGTGCTTCTACGGTAACTCAAACGAACGGTTGCCCGCAACTGCGGGGCGCGTAGACACGCAGCTCGAGTGTTAGCGACTGACGCGGGTCACGCCCTGGCCGGAGAGCACGCGTACGCGGTCGCCTGGCTGAAACGTCGTACTGGCGTCGACCCCCTGCACCACCGCGATCACCTGCCCGCTGTCGAGCTTCACGGTCAACTCCAGCCCCGAGTTTTTGGTGAAACCTTCTTCCGCCGCTGCACCGGCGAGTCCACCGGCGATGGCGCCGACGGCGGCCGCCACCGCACTCCCTGTGCCGTGGCCGATCGTGCTCGCTGCAATGCCACCGGTAACACCACCCGCGACGGCCCCCAAACCGCTCTTGGTGCCTTCGATCTGCACCTCGCGCACCGCCTCGACGGTGCCCAGGCGCACTGACTGCTCGGTGCGCGCCTGATCGCGCGAATAGACATCCCCTGCCTTGCTGCTGACACAACCGGAAAGCAGCGCAGCCAACAGCAGAACGAAACTGGCTGCGAACCCGCGATTGCAGATGTTCACCATGGTGCCGTGCCGTAGACCTCTCTGAATTTGTCCTCTATTTGACTGCGGCTGGCGAAATGGTTCTGCCCGCCACGGCGTGCGATCTTGAGCGAACCGAGAAGCGCGGCGAGCCGCCCTGTCATCGGCCAGTCCAGATCGTTTGCGATGCCGTACAGCACGCCGGCGCGATAGGCATCGCCGCAGCCTGTGGGATCGACCACCGCTTCGGGCTTCACGCTTGGAATCGCGTAGCGTCTGCCATGGGCGAGGATCACCGAACCTTCGGCGCCGAGGGTGACGATCAGCGCTTTCACGCGACGCGCGAGCATCTCCAGCGACTCGCCGGTGCGCTCCTGCAATAGCTGCGCTTCGTAGTCGTTCAGCGCAAGGTAGTCAGCGAGGTCGAGAAAGCGCAGCAGATCTTCTCCATTGAACATCGGCATACCCTGTCCGGGGTCGAACAGGAAGGGAATTCCGGCTCCAGCGAACTCCCGCGCGTGCTGAATCATGCCTTCGCGACCGTCCGGTGCAACGATCCCGAGCTTGATGTCCGCCGCGTCATCGACGTGATTGAGCTCGGATTGATTCATCGCGCCGGGATGGAAGGCGGTGATCTGGTTGTCGTTGAGATCGGTCGTGATGAACGCCTGCGCGGTATAGGTCTCGGCGACGCGGCGCACATGGGTTTGATCGAGTTGCAATTGCTCCAGGCGCTTGGCGTAGGGCTCGAAATCCTCGCCGACGGTCGCCATGATCACCGGTTCGCCGCCGAGCAGATCGAGGTTGTAGGCGATGTTGCCTGCACAGCCGCCGAACTCGCGGCGCATGTTCGGGACGAGAAACGAAACGTTCAGGATGTGAATCTTGTCGGGGAGGATGTGGTTCTCGAAGCGATCCTGAAACACCATGATCGTGTCGTAAGCGAGAGAGCCGCAGATCAACGTGCGCATGGCGAATACCCCGTCAAAATATTTGGCTGCGGCAGTATAGCATCGGGCTTGTCGGCGACCGCGCCGGTGCCCGCGCGCGAAACGGCATCGATTCGCTCGCTGCGCCTCGTGCGGTCGATCTGTTAGGCTGTCTTCGAAGCTGGCCAGACAGTCGCTGCGGATCTCGTGTCCGCAGAGGAAAGTCCGGGCTCCGCAGAGCAGGATGCCGGCTAACGGCCGGACGCCGCGAGGCGATGGAAAGTGCAACAGAAAGCAAACCGCCGATGGCTGTCGGGATCGCCTTCGACTCGGTCGTGAGTCCGGCGGATCAGGCAAGGGTGAAACGGTGCGGTAAGAGCGCACCGCGGACGTGGTAACACGGACGGCACGGCAAACCCCATCCGGAGCAAGACCGAATAAGCAAGCGACGACGCTGCTCGCCGAGCTTGCGGGTAGGTTGCTAGAGCCTCGGGGTAACTCGAGGCCCAGATGAATGACTGTCCACGACAGAACCCGGCTTATCGGCCAGCTTCACCCCGCTTTCTTCCTCTGATCAGGGCGTTGCCTCCGCATGTCCGCCCCGGCGGCGATCGGGCCATTGTTCTCCTTTCGTTTTCCAGTGGGAAATACTTGCTATTTCCCCTATCTCACGTCAAACCTTTATTTTTTTCGGTAACTAATTCTTTCTCAATGAGAATGGCCAAGTCCCCCATATTCGCCTGTCACGAGGCTCGGTAAGTCATTGTCGGAAAAAAGAAAAAGCCCTGTTCTGTCGCTTGACCTGGAACATGCGCTTGCTCTACAGTGGAGAAAAGTGGGTGTAAGTGGGAAAATCAGGCTAATTCGGACCAGAAAGGAGGAGATACGTGTTTCAGGGTGCGGCGGCGCTCAACATGGACGCGAAGGGGCGAATTGCCGTCCCGACGCGTCATCGTGAGCCCTCACGCGGGACGCCGACGGCAAGTTGGTGCTGACGGCGCATCCCGAGGGCTGCCTGCTCCTCTATCCCGGCGCCTGCCTGGGAGCCGGTCCGCACCAAGGTCATGGGCTTTCCCGAGCTTCAACACGCTCGCCAGCAAGTGGAAGCGGCTCCTCGTCGGTTTCGCCGAGGACGTCGAGCTCGACGGCGCGGGCCGCGTGCTCGTGTCTCCGGAACTGCGCAACTTCGCCCATCTCGACAAGCGCGTGATGATGGTGGGCCAGGGCAGCCACTTCGAGATCTGGGCGCATCGAGGCGTGGGAGCGGCAGATTGGCCGACATCACCGCCGAACCGGAGACAGTCGCTGCCGCCGGGGATGGAGGACTTCGCGCTGTGACGACGCCGCGCGATTCCCGCGCCACGCGGTCCGCGGGGCGATGCCGTGAGCCATGGCGGCCGTCGCGCACACCGCGGTGCTGCGCGGACGAGGCGGTCGATGCGCTGCGGTGCGTCGCCGACGGCTGCTACGTGGATGGCACCTTCGGCCGCGGTGGACACAGCCGTGCGATCCTGGCGCGCCTTGGGACCGGCCGGACGGCTCGTATGCGCTCGACCGAGATCCGCAGGCGATTGCGGCCGGCGCTGCGCTCGACGATCCGCGCTTCGCGCTCGTGCACAGCCGCTTCTCGCGACTGCCGGAAGTGCTGGCGCGTCTCGGGATGTGACCGTGTGGACGGCGTGCTGCTCGATCTGGGCGTGTCGTCGCCGCAGCTCGACGCAGCCCGGAGCGCGGCTTCAGCTTTCGGGCGGACGGGCCGCTCGACATGCGGATGGATCCGACCGCGGGCGAGAGCGCGGCGCAGTTTCTGGCCAGCGCGTCGGAGCGCGAAATCGGGGAGGTGATCAGGGACTATGGCGAAGAACGGTTTGCTAAACAGATTGCAAGAGCGATTGTTGCGGCTCGAACGCGGGGACCTCTTCGCACAACACGCGAACTGGCCGCGCTCGTCGCAGCGGCCGTCCGCACGCGTGAACCTCACCAAGATCCGGCGACGCGTACGTTTCAGGCTCTACGGATCCACGTCAATCAGGAGCTTGAGGAGCTGTCGCTAGTGCTGCCGGCAGCCGTCGATCTGCTGCGCCGCGGAGGCCGGCTCGTGGTGATCAGCTTTCATTCGCTCGAAGACCGGATCGTGAAGCGCTTCATCCGTGACGCCGCCGCGACACGGTGCGATTCCCGATCGGCTGCCGCTGCGCGCCGCGGAGATGCCGCGGCCGCGGCTCGCTTGCGGTCGGCAAGCCGGTGCGAGCCTCGGCGCAGGAAGTGGCGGTCAACCCGCGCGCCCGCAGCGCCGTCATGCGCGTTGCCGAACGGACGGACGCGCCGTGAGCCGCTTCAACCTGATGCTCGCGGTAATCGCCGTGCTCTGTGCGCTCGGCGTGGTGACGAGCCAGCACCACGCGCGCAAGCTCTTCGTCGAACTCGAGCACGAACAGGAAGTGACGCGCAGCCTCGAAGTCGAATGGGGGCAGCTGCAGCTGGAGCAGAGCACGTGGGCGAAGCACGCACGCATCGAGAAGCTCGCGGCGCGACCGCCTGCAGATGCGTGCACCGCAGCCGGCGAAGGTGCAGGTCGTCCCGCTCGACACCAAGGTCGCAGGCGTCGCCCCGTGAACCCCGCCGCCAATCCCGCCCTGCGCCTCCTGCTGCCGGCGTGGCGCTCGCGGTTGATGCTGCTTGTGCTGCTGGCCGCGTTTGTCGTGCTGCTCGGCCGCGCGGTATATCTGCAGGGACTCAACAACGACTTCCTGCGCGAGCGCGGCGAGGCGCGCTACGCGCGGGTGCTCGAGATGACGGCGCACCGCGGCATCATCACCGACCGCCACGGTGAACCGCTCGCGGTGAGCACCGCCAGTCGAATCGGTGTGGGCGAGCCCTGACGACGTGCGTGTGGCGCCCGAACAGGAGCGCCAGCTGGTGAAGCTGCTCGGGCTCCCCGCTGCCGAATTGCGCAAGCGCCTGCAGGACAAGAGCCGCGACTTCGTCTATCTGCGGCGGCAGATGCCGCCGGAGGAGGCGGCAAAGGTGATGCGGCTGCATGTGCCCGGCGTCTTCCTGCAGCGCGAGTACCGCCGCTACTACCCGGCGGGTGAGGTTGCCTCGCATCTCGTCGGTTTCACCAGCGTGGACGAAGCCGGTCAGGAGGGACTCGAGCTCGCGCAGCAGAAATGGCTGGCCGGCAAGACCGGCAGCCGGCGCGTCATCAAGGACCGCCTCGGCCACATCGTCGAGGACGTCGAGGGTATCCGCGCGCCGCAGGACGGCCGCGACCTGCGGCTGTCGATCGACAGCAAGATCCAGTACCTCGCCTACCGCGAACTCAAGAACGCGGTGCTTTCGCACAAGGCGCGCGCCGGCGGCATCGTCGTGCTCGACGCCAAGAGCGGCGAGGTGCTCGCGCTGGCCAACTACCCGAGCTACAACCCGAACAATCGCGAGACGCGCGATCCGGCGCGCTACCGCAACCGCGCCGTCACCGACCTGTTCGAGCCGGGATCGACGCTCAAGCCGTTTACCGCCGCCGCCGCGCTCGCGGCCGGTCTCTACACACCGGACACGGTGATCCAGACGGCCCCGGGCCGGCTTTCGATCGGCCGTCAGACCATCCACGACGCACACCCGAACGGCGCGCTCACGGTGGCGCAGGTGATCCAGAAGTCCTCCAACGTCGGCGCGGCCAAGATGGCGCTCTCGCTGCCCAAGGAGAAACTGTGGACGATGCTCTCCGGCGTCGGGCTTCGGCACGCTGCCGCAAAGCGGCATGCCGGGCGAGGTCGCCGGGCGGCTGCGCAGCCACTGCGAGCTGGCAGCCGATCGAGCAGGCCACGATGTCGTACGGCCACGGCATTTCGGTGAGCCTGCTGCAACTCGCGCGCGCCTACACGATCTTCACCAGCGACGGCGAGCTGATGCCGGTCACGATCCTGCACACCGCCACGCCGCCGGCGCCGCAGCGGGTGGTGAAGCCGGCAGCGGCGCTTGCCGTGCGCCACATGCTGGAGATGGCGACACAGCCGGGCGGCACGGCCCCGAAGGCGCAGGTCACGGGCTATCGCGTCGCCGGCAAGACCGGCACCGCGCACAAGCTCGAAAACGGCGGCTATGCATCGGACAAGTACGTGTCGTCCTTCGTCGGCTTCGCGCCGGCTTCCGATCCGCGTCTCATCGTCGCCGTGATGATCGACGATCCGCGCGCGGGCGCGTACTACGGCGGCGTCGTCGCTGCGCCCGTGTTCAGCAGCGTGATGGCCGGGTCGCTGCGCCTGCTGGCGGTGCCGCCGGACGCGCCGGAGGCGCTCGGCTCGCCGCTCGACGCGCCCGAGATCCGGGAGGAAGTATGAGTCGCGCTGCACGCTCGCACGCGCCGCGCCGGCTGGAGCCGGCGGCACTGGCATCGCTCGGCGTGACGGTGGCGCGGCTGGAGTCCGACAGCCGCCGCGTGCGGCGCGGCGACACGTTCGTCGCATGTCCCGGCGACACGCACGACGGACGCGACTTCATCGCGCAGGCGATCGCGGCCGGCGCGGCCTCGGTGCTGTGGGACGCCGACGGCTTCCGCTGGAATACCGGGCTGGCGCGTGCCGAATCTCGGCGTGCCGAAGCTCAGGACCCGTGTCGGCGAGCTCGCCGCGGCGCTGCACGGCCACCCCTCGCGCGCAATGTGGATGGTCGGCGTGACCGGCACCAACGGCAAGACCTCGTGCAGTCACTGGCTCGCGCAGTCGCTCGACGCGCTGCGGGCCGGCGCACCGCTGTCATCGGTACCCTCGGCAACGGCTTTCCAGGTGCGCTTGGCGGGGCGACCCACACGACGCCGGACGCGATCGCCCTGCAGGCGCTCCTCGCGGACTTCGCAGCGCGCGGTGCGCAGGGCGTTGCCATGGAGGTGTCGTCGCACGGGCTCGATCAGGGGCGCGCCAACGGCACCGAGTTCGACGTTGCGACTGCTGACCAACCTGACGCGCGATCATCTCGACTACCACGGAACGATGCGGCGCTATCGGGCGGCAAAGGCGAAGCTCTTCCGACTGCCTACGCTCAAGCACGTGGTGCTCAACCTCGACGATGCCTTCGGTGTTTCGCCTTGCCGGGCAGCTCGCGGGCGGCAAGGCAGGTGTCATCGGCTACGGCTTCCAGCGCGCGGTCGACGTGCCGCGCAACGTGTGGCGGGTGCGCGGCAGCAAACTGCGCGTCACCGAGGCCGGGATCGGCTTCGACGTCGCCAGCCCGTGGGGCAGCGCCCGGCTCGAAAGCCCGCAACTTGGCCGCTTCAACGCGGCGAACCTGCTCGGCTGCCTCGCCGCGCTGCTGGCATCCGACGTCGCCGCTGGCGGACGCGGTTGACGCGCTCGCGCGCGTCGCGCCGGATTCCCGGGCGCGTCGAGCGCCTCGGCGGCAACGGCCGTCCGCTCGTGGTCGTCGATTACGCGCACACGCCGGACGCGCTGGAGAAGGTGCTGCACGCCTTGCGCGAGCTGCTTGCCGCGTCCGCAGCGCGGCTGCCGGGCGCACGGCTCATCTGCATCTTTGGCTGCGGCGGCAACCGTGACACCGGCAAGCGGCCCGCTGATGGGCGAAGTCGCCACGCGGCTCGCAGACGAGGTGATCGTCACCAGCGACAACCCGCGCCGCGAGGATCCGCTCGCAATCATCGACCAGATCATCGCCGGAGCGCGTGCCAACTACCACGTGATCGAGGACCGCGCGACCGCCATTGCCGAAGGTATCGCGCGCGCCCGGCCGGGCGACATCGTGCTCATCGCCGGCAAGGGTCACGAGCCGTACCAGGAGATCGGCACGACGCGCTTGCCCTTCAGCGATGCGGAAGTCGCGCAGGTCGCGCTCGACGGCGGCGGCGGTGGGCGATGAGCGCATCCGTTCCTGACCCTGATGCGATGCCGCGCGCGCCATGCAGGCGGAGTACTGCGGTCCCGACACGCAGTTCGACGCCGTCTCCACCGACACGCGTCATGGTTGCGAGCGGTGAGCTCTTCTTTGCGCTGCGTGGCGAGCGCTTCGACGGCGCCGACGTTCGTGCCCGATGCGCTGGCCAAGGGTGCGGCTGGCTGCGGTGGTTGCGCGCAGCGCCCTGGAGCGCCTGGACCGGATGCGCCGCGCGAGCGTCTCGTGTCGGTCGACGACACGCGGCTCGCGCTCGGCCGCCTCGGCGCACACTGGCGCGGCGCGCTACGCCAATCCGCTGCTGGCGCTCACCGGCAGCAACGGCAAGACCACGGTGAAGGAGATGACCGCCGCCATCCTCGGCGATCGCCGCCGGCGGCCGCGGAGCGCGTGCTCGCCACCGTCGGCAATCTCAACAACGACATCGGCGTGCCGCTCACGCTGCTGCGCCTCGCGCCGGAGCATCGCTACGCCGTCGTCGAGATGGGCATGAACCACGCGGGCGAGATCCGCTATCTCTCGCGCTCGCGAGCCCCGACGTCGCGCTCGTCAACAATGCCGGGACCGCGCACCTCGAGAACCTGGGCTCACGCGAGGCGATCGCGCGGGCGAAAGGCGAGATCTTCGCGGGGCTCAGCGTCCGACGGCACGGCGGTGATCAACGCGGACGATCACTTCGCGCCGCTGTGGCGCAGGCCGCAGGAGCGCGCCGTCAGATCTCCTTCGCGCTCGACCGGTCAGGCGGACGTGCGCGGCAGGTGCACGCTGCGCGCAGACGGCAGCACGCTGGAGCTCCAGACGCCGGCGGGCAGCGGCACCGTCGAACTGGCGGTGGCCGGCGAGCACAACGCGCGCAACGCGCTCGCCGCAGCCGCAGCGGCCGTCGCCCTCGGCGTCGGCATCGACGCCATCGTCGGCGGGCTTGCCGCCTACCGCGGCATCAAGGGCCGTCTGCAGCCGAAGGCGGGTGCGGCGGGTGCGCACCTCATCGACGACACCTACAACGCGAATCCCGATTCCGTGGCGGCTGCGATCTCGGTGCTCGCCGCGGCGCCCGGTCGACGCGTGCTCGTACTCGGCGACATGGGTGAGCTCGGTTCCAGCGCCGCCGCCCTGCACGCCGAGGTCGGCGACTTCGCCAAGGTCGCCGGCATCGACGAGCTCTTTGCGCTCGGCACGCACGTCGGCGCACGCGGTCAGGGCCTTCGGCGCCGCATGCCCGTCATTGCGGCAGCGTGCAGGAAGCTGGTCGAGGCTCTCCGCCCCGGGCTCGGACCGCAGGTCACGGTGCTCGTCAAGGGCTCGCGCTTCATGCAGATGGAGCGCGTCGTGGCGGCGCTCGCCGCGCCCTCGCGCCAGATCGGCAGGCGGAGCACTAGCGATGCTGCTCTTGATCGCTGAATGGCTCGGGACAGGACGTGCGCGCCTTCAACGTCTTTTCCTACATCACGCTGCGGGCGGTGCTGGCCGCACTCACCGCGCTCGGCATGTGCTTCATCGTCGGCCCGGCGATGATCCGCAAGCTCACGGCCTACAAGATCGGCCAGTCGGTGCGCGACGATGGTCCGAAGACGCACCTTTCCAAGGCCGGCACGCCGACCATGGGCGGTGCGCTGATCCTGGTCGTCGATCGCGGTCACCACGCTCTTGTGGGGCGATCCGTTCAACCGCTTCATCTGGGTCGTGCTCGGCGTGACCATCGGTTTCGGCGCCATCGGCTGGGTCGACGACTATCGCAAGGTCGTGCACCGCAATCCCGAAGGGGCTGTCGGCGCGCACCAAGTACTTCTGGCAGTCGGTGATCGGCCTCTTCGCGGCGCTCTTTCTGGCCTTCAGCACCGACCTGCCGGCGCAGACCGAATTCATCGTCCCGTTCTTCAAGAACGTGACGTACCCGCTCGGCGCGATCGGCTTCGTCACGCTCACCTACTTCGTCATCGTCGGCAGCAGCAACGCCGTCAACCTCACCGACGGCCTCGACGGACTCGCCATCATGCCGACGGTGATGGTCGCGGCCGGTCTCGGCGTCTTCGCCTATGTCACCGGCAACATCGTATTCTCGAAGTACCTCGGCTTCCCGCACATTCCGGGCGCCGGCGAGTTGACGGTCGTGTGCGCGGCCATTGGCGGGGCTGGGCTTGGCTTTCTCTGGTTCAACGCCTATCCGGCCGAAGTCTTCATGGGCGACGTCGGCGCGCTGGCGCTCGGTGCCGCGCTCGGCGTCATGGCGGTCATCGTGCGCCAGGAGATCGTGCTGCTGGTGATGGGCGGCGTGTTCGTGATCGAGACACTGTCCGTCGTGCTGCAGGTCGCCTCCTTCAAGCTCACCGGCAAGCGCATCTTCCGCATGGCGCCGCTGCACCACCACTTCGAGCTTAAGGGCTGGAAGGAGAATCAGGTCGTGGTGCGCTTCTGGATCATCAGCATGATTCTGCTGCTGATCGGGCTGTCGACCCTGAAGCTGCGGTGATGGGTGCAGGACTCGAAGCGCGACATCTGGGCTGGGCAGTCAGGACGGGACGATTGGATCTGAACGGAAAACACGCGGTGGTGCTCGGACTCGGTGACAGCGGCCTGTCGATGGCGCGCTGGCTCGCGCGCCGCGGCGCGTTCGTGCGCGTGGCCGATACGCGTGCGACGCCACCGCGTGCTGCGGAACTCGCGCGCACGCTGCCGCAGGCGAGGCTTGAGACCGGTGCCTTCGGCGACGCGAGCTTCGATACGGCGGACCTGATAGCGATCAGTCCGGGGATTTCCGCGCGCGAGCCGGCGATTGCCCGCGCAAAGGCGCGCGGCGTGCCGGTCTGGGGCGACATCGAGCTCTTTGCGCAGGCCGTGCAGGCGCAGGGGCGTCCCCGCATTCTTGCCATCACCGGCACCAACGGCAAGACGACCGTGACTTCCATGACCGGTGCGCTGTGCCGCGCGGCCGGCCTTGACGCCTGCGTTGCCGGCAACATCGCGCCACCGGTGCTGGATGCGCTGATGGCGCGCGAGGACGCGGGCACGCCGCCCGATGTTTGGGTGATCGAGCTGTCGAGCTTCCAGCTCGAAACCACGTACAGCCTGAACGCGACCGCCGCAGTCGTGCTGAATCTCACGCAGGACCACTGCGATCGTTATCGCGGCATGGAGGAATATGCCTCCGCCAAGTCGCGCGCGTTCAATGGTACCGGCGTGCAGATCGTGAATCGGGACGATGCGCGCAGCCGCAGCATGGCGAAGGCCGGCCGCCCCGCCTTCAGCTTCGGCCTCGACGAGCCCGAGCGCAAGGGCGAATGGGGCATCGTCGAAGAGGGCGGTCGCGCGTGGCTGGCCGAGAATGGCGATCGCCTGATGGCGGTGGACGATCTGCAGGTCGCGGGCCTGCAGAACGCGGCCAACGCGCTCGCCGCGCTGGCCCTGTGCCGCGCGATCGACCTTCCGTATGCGCAGCTCACCGACGGGCTGCGCGCCTTCCGCGGTCTGCCGCACCGGGTCCAGCAGGTCGCCGAGATCGAGGGCGTGGTGTTCTTCGACGATTCCAAGGGCACCAACGTCGGCGCCACGGTCGCCGCGCTCGAAGGCCTCGGCCGGCCAACGGTGTTGATCGCCGGCGGCGAGGGCAAGGCCCAGGATTTCGCGCCGCTCGCCCCGGCAGTGGCTGCGCACGCACGCGCGGTCATCCTCATCGGTCGCGATGGCCCGGCGATCGGGCGCGCGCTCGCGCTCTGCGGCGTGCCGACGCTGGCAGCGGCTACCCTGCCGGCGGCGGTCGAACTCGCGTTCGGGCTCGCCCAGCGCGGCGACGCGGTGCTGCTATCGCCCGCGTGCGCGAGCTTCGACATGTTTCGCAACTACCAGCACCGGGCAGAAGTCTTCGTCACCGCGGTGCGTACGCTGGAGGGCCACCGGTGAACATCGCAGCGCCCTCCATCAGCGGCTGGCAGCAGACCGGACCCGTGGCCGAGCACGACCAGGTACTGGTGTGGGCGACGCTCGTCGCTGCTGCTGATCGGGCTCGTGATGGTGTACTCGTCATCGATCGCCACGGCCGAGGCGAGCAAGTACACGGGCTATCAGGCGAGCTACTTCCTCTCGCGCCAGGCGCTCTTCCTCGCCGTCGGTTTCGCGGCCGGCCTCATTGCCTATCAGGTGCCGCTTGCCACCTGGCAGCGGATCGCGCCGTACTGCTTCCTGTCCGCTGCGGCGCTGCTGGTGCTGGTGCTGATTCCGGGCGTGGGGCGCGAGGTGAACGGCGCGCGCCGCTGGCTGCCGCTTGGCATCGTCAACCTGCAGCCGTCCGAGCTGATGAAGCTTGCCGTTGTCCTCTACGCGGCGGACTACACGGTGCGCAAGGCGGCGCACATGGCGAGTCTGCGCAAGCGGCTTCGCGCCGATGTTCCTGGTGATGCTGGCCACCGGTTGCCTGCTCCTGCTGGAGCCCGACTTCGGCGCCTTCGCGGTGATCACGCTCATTGCCATGGGCATCCTCTTCCTCGGCGGGATGAACTGGCGGCTCTTCGTCGGACTGATCATCATGCTCGCCGTCGGTTTCGTCGTACTGATCGTGACCTCGCCGTATCGCATGCAGCGCATCGTCGCCTTCATGGACCCGTGGGCGGATCCCTACGGCAAAGGCTACCAGCTCTCGCACGCGCTCATCGCGTTCGGTCGCGGCGAATGGCTCGGGGTCGGTCTCGGCAGCAGCGTCGAGAAGCTCTTCTACCTGCCGGAGGCGCACACCGACTTCCTGCTCGCGGTGATCGGCGAGGAACTCGGTTTCGTCGGCGTCGGCCACCGTGATCGCGCTCTTTGCGCTGATCGCGATGCGCGCATTCGCCATCGGCAACCGCGCGGCCAGCGTCGAGCGCTACTACTCCGCGCTGGTGGCGCAGGGCATCGGGCTTTGGATATCGGTGCAGGCCATCATCAACATGGGCGTGAACATGGGACTGCTGCCGACCAAGGGGCTGACCCTGCCGCTGCTCTCGTTCGGCGGCAGTGGCTTGATGGCGAACTGCGTCGCGCTCGCGATCCTGCTGCGCGTCGACTTCGAAGTGAGGCAGTTGATGGGCGGCGGGCGAGCAAGCCGAGTGAGAGCGAACTGTGGCGAGGACGATCCTGATCATGGCGGGCGGTACCGGAGGTCACGTGTTTCCAGCCCTGGCGGTCGGCGAAGAGATGCGGGGCCGCGGCTGGAACGTGGTCTGGCTCGGCGCCGAGGGCGGCATGGAGACGACGCTCGTGCCGAAACACGGTTTCGCGCTCGAGACCATCCGCTTTCGCGGCGTGCGCGGCAAGGGCCTGCTGCGCTGGGCGCTGTTGCCGCTGGCGCTGCTCGTCGCGTTCTGGCAGAGCGCGCGGGTGATTTTTCGCGTGCGGCCCGACGTCGTGCTCGGCATGGGCGGTTTCGCGGCATTTCCCGGCGGCATGATGGCGTCCTTCCTGCAGCGCCCGTTCGCTGATCCACGAACAGAATGCGATTCCCGGGCTCGCCAATCGGTGCTGGCGCAGGTGGCCGATCGCGTGTACGCGGCATTTCCCGACGCGCTGCGCAAGGCGCGCTGGAGCGGCAATCCGGTGCGAGCCGAGATCGCCGCGGTGCCGTCGCCCGAGGCGCGCTTCGCCGGTCGCAGCGGTCCGCTCCAGCTCTTCGTCGTCGGCGGGAGTCTCGGCGCACAGGCGCTGAACGACGCCGTGCCGAAGGCGCTTGCCCTGCTGCCAGAAGCCGAGCGCCCGCGGGTGATTCATCAGGCCGGCGTCAAGCACATCGATGCGCTGCAAGCAGCACTATCGCGAAGCAGGGGTCAGCGGTGAACTCGTGCCATTCATCGATGACATGGCGCGGAATTATGCCGATGCCGATCTCGTCGTTTGCCGCGCTGGTGCGACCACCATCGCCGAGCTCGCCTGCGCCGGTGTGGCCAGCATTCTGGTGCCCTTCCCGTTTGCCACCGACGATCATCAGACGGCGAACGCGCGATTTCTCGCCGCGCATGGGGCCGCGCTGCTCGTGCCGCAGTCCGAACTGACACCGGAGCGCCTGGCGGAAATGCTGCGCTCGCTCGACCGCGCGCGGCTCGAGGCGATGGCAACGAAGGCCCGCGCGCTGGCCAAGCCAGACGCAGCGCGGGTGGTTGCCAATGGTTGTGTGGAGTTTGCGCGGTGAAGCACAAGGTCAAGCGCGTCCACTTCGTCGGCATCGGCGGCGCCGGCATGAGCGGCATCGCCGAGGTGCTGCTCAACCTGGGTTACGAGGTGAGCGGATCGGATCTTGCCGACAGCGCTGCCACCCGCCGCCTCGCACGCGCTGGGCGCGAAGGTGTTCACGCGGCCACGATGCGCGACTACGTGCAGCGGCGCCGACGTGGTCGTCACCTCCACCGCGGTGCGCGCCGACAACCCCGAAGTCGTGGCGGCGCGCGCGAAGCGCATTCCGGTGGTGCCGCGCGCGCTGATGCTGGCCGAGCTGATGCGGCTGAAGCAGGGCATCGCGATCGCCGGCACCCACGGCAAGACCACCACCACCAGCCTCATCGCCAGCGTGCTGGCGCGAGGCCGGCATGGATCCGACCTTCGTCATCGGCGGCCGGCTGGAAGCGCCGGCAGCAACGCCAAGCTCGGCGCGCGGCGAATTCATCGTCGCCGAAGCCGACGAATCCGACGCGTCCTTCCTTTACCTGCAGCCAGTGCTTGCGGTGGTCACCAACATCGATGCCGATCACATGGAGACCTACGGTCACGATTTCGCGCGCCTGCGCCAGGCCTTCGTCGATTTCGTCCAGCGCCTGCCGTTCTACGGCATGGCGGTGCTGTGCGTGGACGACGCGAATGTGCGCTCGATCATGCCGATCATCACCAAGCCGATCACCACCTACGGCCTGAGCGAGGCAGCGCAGATCCGCGCGGTCGACGTGCGCCACGAGGCCGGGCGCATGCGCTTTCGCGTCGTGCGGCACGCGGTGCCGGGCGGCGTGCGCGAGGGTCCGGATCTGTCGATCACGCTCAACCTGCCCGGCGTGCACAACGTGCAGAACGCGCTCGCCGCGATCGCCGTCGGCATGGAAGTCGGTGCGCCGGACGCCGCCATCGTGAAGGCGCTGGCCGAGTTTCGCGGTGTCGGTCGGCGCTTCCAGCGCTACGGCGACGTACCGCTTTCCGGCGGCGGCACCTTCGCGCTGATCGACGACTACGGTCATCACCCGGCGGAGATGGCGGCGACCCTCGCGGCCGTGCGCGGTGCGTTTCCCGGACGCCGCCTCGTGCTCGCCTTCCAGCCGCATCGCTACACGCGCACGCGCGATTGCTTCGAGGATTTCGTGCAGCGTGCTGTCGACCGTCGACGTGCGCGCTGCTGACCGAGGTCTATCCGGCCGGCGAGGCGCCGATCGTTGCGGCAGATGCGCGGGCACTTGCGCGCGCGGTGCGCGTGCAGGGTCGCACCGAGCCGATCTTCGTCGAGCAGGTGGGCGAGTTGCCGGACGCGATTCTGTCGGTGGCGAAGCCGGACGACGTCGTGCTGGTGATGGGCGCAGGTTCGATCGGCAGCGTGCCGGTGAAGCTCGCCGTGAGCACCGCCGGGGGCGGACAGGAATGAACATGGCCGAGCCGATTGCCGATTCCGGACTGCGCGGCCGACTTCGCCGCGACGAGCCGATGAGCCGCCACACCAGCTGGCGCGTCGGCGGCCCCGCGGATCGCGCTTACCTGCCGGCCGATCTCGCGGACCTGGGCGTTTTCCTCGCCCGCCTGCCGCAGCAGGAACCGGTGTTCATGGTGGGACTCGGCAGCAATCTGCTGGTGCGCGACGGCGGCATCCGCGGCACGGTGGTCTTCATGCATCAGGGCCTGAAGACGCTGCGGCTCGACGAAGGTCACGACGACAGGGTGCTGGTCTACGCCGAGGCCGGCGTGGCGAGCCCGAAAGTCGCGCGCTTTGCCGCGAACCACGGATTGCAGGGTGCCGAGTTCCTCGCCGGCATTCCCGGCACGGTGGGCGGCGCGCTGGCGATGAACGCGGGCTGCTACGGCGGCGAAACCTGGCAGGTGGTCGATCGCGTGCTGACGCTCGACCGCGCCGGCCGTCTGCGCGCACGGCTGCCCGGCGACTATGACATCGCCTATCGCCACTGCCGGCGCAAGGAAGGCGGCCATGACGAATGGTTCGCCGCCGCCTGGTTCGGGTTCGCGCCGGGCGACGGCGAGAAAGCGCGAGCGCGCGTGCGGGACCTGCTGGCACGGCGCATCGCGAGCCAGCCGCTCGAGCGCCCGAACGCCGGTTCGGTGTTTCGCAATCCGCCGGCAGACCACGCCGCGCGGCTGATCGAATCGTGCGGGCTGAAAGGTTACACCGTGGGCGGCGCGCACGTGTCGACGAAGCACGCGAACTTCATCGTCAACCTGGGGAACGCGACGGCGGCGGACATCGAACAGCTGATCAGCCACGTGCAGGCCACGGTGGCAAGCCGTACGGGTATTGCGCTGGTGCGCGAGGTATTGATCGTCGGCGAGGCTTGAGGCGGAAAAGATGGACGTGAAGAAATTCGGCAAAGTGGTGGTGTTGTTCGGCGGACGCTCCGCCGAGCGCGAGGTATCGCTCAAGAGCGGCTCGCGTGTGCTTGAGGCGCTGCAGGCGCGCGGCGTCGACGCGCACGCGTTCGACCCGCGAGATCAGGAGTTGCCCGAACTCATCGCCGGTGGCTTCGATCGCGCCTTCATCGTGCTGCACGGCCGCTTCGGCGAGGACGGCACGATCCAGGGCGTGCTCGAATGGCTCGGCATCCCGTATACCGGCAGCGGCGTGCTGGCGAGCGCGATTGCGATGGACAAGATGCGCACGAAGCTGCTGTGGGAGGCCTCGGGCATTCCTACGCCACGCTGGGCGCGACTGGAGGCGACGACCGACTTCGCCGCGGTCGGTGCAGAGGCTGGGCCTGCCGCTGATGGTCAAGCCCGTGTGCGAGGGATCGAGCATCGGCATGAGCAAGGTCGTGCGGGCGGAGGACCTGCAGCAGGCCTACGAGCAGGCCGCGCAGTACGACAAAGTCATCATCGCCGAGCAGTTCATCGAGGGCACAGAGCTCACCGCGGCGGTGCTCGGCACCGGGCGCTGCCGCTGATCCGGCTCGAGACGCCGCGCGCCTTCTACGACTACGAGGCGAAGTATCTCGTCGATTCGACCCGCTACATCCTGCCGTGCGGGTCTGCCGCGAGGCGCAGGAGCGCGCGCTCCAGCAACTGGTGCTGCAGGCCTTCGCGGCGCCCGGCTGCCGCGGCTGCGGACGTGTCGACCTGATGCTCGACCATGCCGGCAAGTCCGTACTTCCTCGAAGTGAACACGATCCCCGGCATGACCGACCACTGCCTCGTGCCGATGGCGGCGCGAGCCGCCGGCTACAGCTTCGAGGACCTGGTGCTAGCGATCCTGGAGCAGGCACGTGAGCGCGGCAATCGGCATGGCGAGAGGCGACAGCGATGTGGGATAACGCGCGGCTCCTGAACCGCATCGCGAATCTGCTCATCGCTGCGCGCGCTGATGGCGGTCTCGCGGTCGCCGCGCTGCATGTCGCGTCGCCTGCCGGCATTCGCGCTGCGCGAGGTGCGAGGTGACGGGGCGCTCGAGCACGTGACGGCGAACAGCTCGCAGGCGATCGTCAGGCGCGACGTGCGCGGCACCTTCTTCACGCTCGACCTCGAGCAGACGCGCCAGGCAGTTCGAGAAGCTGCCGTGGGTGCGGCAGCGTCGAAGTGCGCCGGCAATGGCCGGACCGTCTCGAACTCGAGGTCGAGGAGCACATCGCGCTCGCGCGCTGGGGCGACACCGCGCTGGTCAACACGTTACGGCGAAGTGTTCGAGGCGGCGACCGACGACGACACGCTGCCGATCTTCGTCGGACCCGACGGCCAGGCGGACGAGATGGCGCAGCCAGTACGACCACTTCACGGCGCAACTGGCGTCGATCGAGCGGCGCGTCGCGCATCTGACGCTGTCGGCGCGGCGCGCCTGGCAGTTGCGGCTCGACGACGGACTGACGCTCGAACTCGGGCGCTCGGACATGGAGGCGCGGCTCGCGCGCTTCGTGATGGTGTACGACCGCACCCTCGGGCGCCTGCCGCCGAGCGTCGCGCACGTCGATCTGCGCTACGCCAACGGATTCGCGATCCGCATGCCGGAGGCGCGTGGTCGCGACGGGAAATCGAAAGAGCTCAGCGAACAGGGCAGTCCATGACCAAGGCAAGGGAAGGCAAGAACCTGATCGTCGGGCTCGACATCGGCACCTCGAAGATCGCCGCCATCGTCGCCGAGATCACGCCGGACGGGCACTTCGAGATCATCGGCATGGGCAGCCATCCCTCGCGCGGCCTCAAGAAGGGCGTGGTGGTCAACATCGACTCCACGGTGAACGCCATCCAGCGCGCGCTGGAGGAGGCGGAGCTGATGGCCGACTGCAAGATCCGGGATGTCTACACCGGCATCGCCGGCAGCCACATCAAGAGCTTCAACTCGCACGGCATGGTCGCGATCAAGGACAAGGAGGTCACGCAGATGGACGTCGATCGCGTGATCGAAACCGCCAAGGCGGTCTCGATCCCGACCGACCAGCAGATCCTGCACATCCTGAACCAGGAGTTCATCATCGACGGCCAGGAGGACGTGCGCGAGCCGCTCGGCATGAGCGGCGTGCGCCTCGAGGTCAAGGTGCACATCGTGACCGGCGCCGTGTCGGCCGCGCAGAACATCATGAAATGCGTGCGCCGCTGCGGGCTCGAAGTGCGCGACCTGATCCTGCAGCCGCTCGCCTCGGCGATCGCGGTGCTGTCCGAGGACGAGAAGGACCTCGGCGTGTGCCTGGTCGACATCGGTGG
The DNA here is from genome assembly GCA_963719715.1 of uncultured beta proteobacterium. GTDB lineage: Bacteria > Pseudomonadota > Gammaproteobacteria > Burkholderiales > JAEUMW01 > JAEUMW01. Next base: position 77,448 of record CAVRDD010000033.1, on the reverse strand, counting down.
CGGCACCACCGACATCGCGGTGTTCACGGATGGCGCGATCCGGCACACCGCCGTGATCCCGATCGCCGGCGACCAGATCACCAACGACATCGCGATGGCGCTGCGCACGCCGACCAAGGACGCCGAGGACATCAAGCGCAGCGCTACGGCTGCGCGCTGCGCCAGCTCGCCGATCCGCAGCAGATGATCGAGGTGCCGGGCGTGGGCGAGCGCGGTTCGCGGCAGCTGTCGCGCCAGACCCTGGCCGAGGTGATCGAGCCGCGCGTCGAGGAACTCTACTCGCTGGTGCAGGCGGAACTGCGCCGCAGCGGCTACGAGGAACTGCTGTCGTCGGGGGTCGTGATCACCGGCGGCTGCAGCGCGATGCAGGGCATGGTCGAGCTGGGCGAGGAAATATTTCCACATGCCGGTGCGCATCGGGCATTCCCGACTACGAGGGCGGACTCGCGGAGGTGGTGCGCAACCCGCGCTTTTCCACCGGGGTCGGTCTGCTCCTCATCGGCATGCAACAACAACAGCGGCGGGAGCTGCGCGAAGCTGCAGATCGGGATCGTTCCAGTCGGTCCTGGAGAGGATGAAGAGCTGGTTCACGGGAAACTTCTGAGCAGTGTGGCGACGAGGTTGGTTAAGGAGAGCAGCAGCATGGAAATGACGGGATTGGATCGTTCGTTGGGCGGCGATTGAATCGGGTGAGTACTTCGGTAACGAAAGGAGGATATGACATGTTTGAAATGATGGATGCGCAGCGCCCAGGAAGCGGTAATCAAGGTGGTCGGGCGTAGGCGGCTGCGGCGGCAACGCAGTCGACCACATGATCGCGCGCGGCGTGCAGGGCGTGGAATTCATCTGCGCCAACACCGACTGCGCAGGCGCTCAAGCGCAATCACGGCGCAAATCCAGCTCCAGCTCGGCGCCTGCGATCACCAAGGGCCTCGGGCGCGGGTGCCAATCCCGATATCGGCCGGCAGGCCGCGCTCGAGGACCGCGAGCGCATCGCCGAACTGATCGACGGCGCCGACATGCTGTTTCTCACTGCCGGCATGGGCGGCGGCACCGGCACCGGCGCGGCGCCGGTGGTCGCGGAGGTCGCCCAGGAGCTCGGCATCCTGACCGTGGCCGTGGTGACCAAGCCGTTCGCGTTCGAGGGCAAGCGGCAGAGGATCGCGCAGGCAGGGGCTGGACGCGATCTGTGCCGCGCACGTCGACTCGCTGATCGTGATTCCGAACGACAAGCTGATGCAGGTGCTGGGTGATGACGTCACGCTGCTCGACGCGTTCCGGCGCGCGCCAACGACGTGCTGCACGGCGCGGTCGCCGGCATCGCGGAAATCATCAGCTGCCCGGGCCTGGTCAACGTCGACTTTGCCGACGTGAAGACGGTGATGTCCGAGATGGGCATGGCGATGATGGGTTCGGCGCGCTCGACCGGCGCCGGTCGCGCACGTCTGGCGGCCGAGCAGGCGGTGGCGAGCCCGCTGCTGGAGGACGTCAACCTTTCCGGACGCGCGCGGCGTGCTGGTCAACATCACGGCGAGTGCCGCGACTCAAGATGAAGGAAGTGCATGAGGTCATGCACACCATCAACGGCTTTGCCGCCGACGACGCGACGGTGATTGTCGGCACGGTGATCGACGAGACCCTCGACGACGACCTGCGCGTGACCATGGTCGCTACCGGGCTCGGTTCGCCGATCGCTCGCAAGGACGCCAAGCAGCAGGTGACGCTCGTGGTCAGGAACGGCACCGACGCCGCGCCGATGGAGTTCGTGAACTACGCGGATCTGGAGCAGCCGGCGGTGATGCGCCGTCGCAACCGCGATGCCACCCTCGAGGCAATGAAGCAGTCGGGCGTGGATATGCTCGACATCCCGGCCTTCCTGCGCAAACAGGCCGACTGAGGCACGGCTGCGGCGGGGGCAGGCATGTCCCCGCCGCAGCGCTATAATTCCAAGTCGTTTGAACGTCGAACCCGTTTAAGCGTCGAACCTAACCCATGATCAGGCAGCGGACATTACAGCGCGAAGTCACGGCCACCGGCGTCGGTCTCCATACCGGCGAGAAGGTGCGGCTCGTGCTCGCCCCGGCTGCAGCGGATTCCGGCATCGTGTTTCGCCGCATCGACCTGGATCCCGCGGTCGAGATCGAGGCCAATCCCTATGCGGTCGGCGATACGCGGCTTTCCTCCTGCCTCGTCAAGGATGGCGTGCGGGTGTCGACGGTGGAGCATCTGATGTCGGCGCTCGCCGGTCTCGGGGTGGACAACGTACGGGTCGATCTGACCGGTCCGGAGATTCCGATCATGGACGGCAGCAGCGCGCCCTTCGTCTATCTGATCCAGTCGGCGGGGATCGAGGCGCAGTCGGCGCCGAAGCGCTTCGTGCGCGTTCTGAGCCGGTCGAAGTGCGGCAAGGCGACAAGTTCGTGCGCTTCGACCCATTCGAGGGCTACCGGCTCGACTTCAGCATCGATTTCAATCACCCGGCGTTCGATTCCGCCGGCAATCATGTCGTGATCGATTTCGCCGGCAGCTCGTACGTGAAGGAGGTGAGCCGTGCGCGCACCTTCGGATTCATGTCCGACGTCGAGATGATGCGCTCGCAGGGACTCGCCCTCGGGGGCAGCCTGAACAACGCGATCGTGATGGACGAGTACCGCATTCTGAACGCTGACGGTTTGCGCTACGCGAACGAGTTCGTCAAGCACAAGATCCTCGACGCCATCGGCGACCTGTATCTGCTTGGCCACCCGGTCATCGGCGCCTACACCGCGTACAAGTCGGGTCACGCGCTGAACAACGCGCTCCTGCGCAAGCTGCTGGAAGACAAGGACGCCTGGGAGCTCGTGAGTTTCGAGCGAAGCGGCCGTCGGCGCCGCAGGCGCTGCAGCAGCAGTTCCAGATGGCGGCCTGAGCGCCCTGCGCGTCGGCGGCTGCGCACGCGCCTACACCCGTCGCAGCAAGCGCCGATGGTGGTCCTGCGCTTTATCTGCCGTGATCGGCGCTCGCCATCATCGGTGTGGCGGTGGTCGCCTACTTCGTCACCCGGGACCGGCGCTGGCTGCGCTTCGCGTGGCAGGTCTTCAAGTTCGGCGCAGTGCTGGCGGCGGCGGTCGGGCTGCTCATGCTGGGCGAGCGGCTGCTACTCCCCGTCCTCTGACCGGTGTCGACGCGTGCGCCGCAAGCCGGGTGAGCGCCGTCCTGAGCGAGCGAGGCCGGCAGTGCGTTCGCCAGCTCCCGCAGTGCCTCGGCGCCACGCGTCTCCGATCCGTGGCTGGCGGCTGCCGCGGGCGACGGTTTCGCTCGCGCCGATTCGCACCACCACCCGGACCGTCGTACATTCCGGCGCGCAGTGTTGCTGCAGCTTGACCCAGCAGCCATCGGCGCGAGCTGCCGCAACTTGGCGGCGACCGCGCCGCCATCGGCCCACAGGTACAGCGTTGCGCCGTCGATGTGATCGACGCCGCTCGCCTGCGCGCCAGCGCTGCCCGGCACCGCGCGACGGTAGGCGCTGATCGAGCTCGGCGAGTCGCTGCGCCTCGCGCTGCAGGCGACGCAAGGCGTCGCCGCGGCCGAGATAATCCTGGAACTTTCGCATCGGTCATCGTTCGTCGCCGTCCTCGGGGCGCCAGGGTTCAGGCCAGCCGCTCCGTGACAACCCGATGTGGTAGTATGGCGCAGCTTCGATTACGGGAACAACCAGCCTCGCGCGCCGTGCGCACGCGTGCCAGACGGGTCGAAGTCGCGGCGCGGTCGGTCCGGCGTCGCGTGATCGAGGCGCCGGAAGTGCCGGCCGCGCCGTGCGGTCCGCAGGTGCCGCGAGCGATCGTGCACTGAGATCAGGACAAGGGGGTGGGGAGCGCACGGTAGGCTCCTCACCCCTTTTGCATTCATCTTGAGGTCCGATTCGGCATCCGATGCTAGGCAACGTACTCAAGAAGGTCTTCGGCACCCGCAACCAGCGACTGATCAAGGAATACAGTGCAGGCGGTGCGGCGTATCAACGCGCTCGAGCCGGAGGTCGCGCAGCTTTCCGATGACGCGCTGGCCGCCAAGACGGTCGAGTTCAAGCAGCGGGTCTGGCCGACGGGGCACGCGCTCGATGCGCTGCTGCCGGAAGCGTTCGCGGTGGTGCGGGAGGCGTCGAAGCGCGTGCTCGACATGCGCCACTTCGACGTGCAGTTGATCGGCGGCATCGTCCTGCACAACGGCAAGATCGCCGAGATGCGCACCGGCGAGGGCAAGACGCTGGTGGCGACGCTGCCGGCGCTACCTGAACGCGCTTCGCCGGCAAGGGTGTCCACATCGTCACGGTGAACGACTACCTCGCCAGCCGCGATGCGGACTGGATGGGCAAGATCTACCGCTTCCTCGGCCTCACCGTCGGCGTCAACCTGTCGCAGATGCCGCACCACCAGAAGCAGCAGGCCTACGCCGCCGACATCACCTACGGCACGAACAACGAATACGGCTTCGACTACCTGCGCGACAACATGGTCTACGAGACGACCGAGCGCGTGCAGCGGCCGCTGCACTACGCCATCGTCGACGAGGTCGACTCGATCCTGATCGACGAGGCGCGCACGCCGCTGATCATCTCCGGCCAGGCCGACGACAACACCGATCTCTATTACCGCATCAACGAACTGGTGCCGAAGCTCGCGCGCCAGCAGGAGGAAGAGGGTCCGGGCGACTATCACGTCGACGAAAAGGCGCATCAGGTGCTGCTCACCGAGGCCGGGCACGAGCGCGCCGAGCAGCTGATGACCGACGCCGGGCTGCTCGCACCCGGCGGCAGTCTCTACGACGCCGCGAACATCACCCTGATGCATTACCTGTACGCGTCGCTGCGCGCTCACAGCCTGTTCTTCCGCGATCAGCACTACGTCGTGCAGAACGGCGAGGTCGTCATCGTGGACGAGTTCACCGGGCGCCTCATGGCCGGGCGGCGCTGGTCGGACGGGCTGCACCAGGCGGTGGAAGCGAAGGAGGGCGTGCAGATCCAGAAGGAGAACCAGACGCTCGCCTCGATCACGTTCCAGAACTACTTCCGCATGTACCAGAAGCTCGCCGGCATGACCGGCACGGCCGACACCGAGGCCTACGAGTTCCAGCAGATCTACAACCTGGAGACGGTGGTGATCCCGACCCACCGCGACATGATCCGCGAGGACCGCATGGACCAGGTGTTCCGCACCGCCGACGAGAAGTACCAGGCGGTGATCGGCGACATCAAGGACTGCTATGCACGCGGCCAGCCGGTGCTGGTCGGCACGACCTCGATCGAGAACAACGACCTGCTGTCGCGGCTGCTGGACAAGGAGAAGCTCCCGCACCAGGTGCTGAATGCCAAGCAGCACGCGCGCGAAGCGCACGTCATCGCGCAGGCCGGGCGCCCGAAGATGGTCACCATCGCCACCAACATGGCAGGCCGCGGCACCGACATCATCCTCGGCGGCAATCCCGAGCCGGAGGTGGTCGAAGTGCAGGCGGACGAGACGCTGCCGCCCGAGAAGAAGGAGGCACGCATCGCGGACATCCGCGCCGAAGTGGCAGCAACTGCACGAGCAGGTGATCGGCAGCGGGCGGCCTGCACATCGTCGGCACCGAGCGCCACGAATCCCGCCGCGTCGACAATCAGCTGCGCGGGCGCGCGGGACGTCAGGGCGACCCCGGGTCGAGCCGCTTCTACCTGTCGCTCGAAGATCCGCTGCTGCGCATCTTTGCGTCCGACCGCGTCGGGGCGATCATGGAGCGACTGCAAGATGCCGGAGGGTGAGCCGATCGAGCACCCGTGGGTGACGCGCGCAATCGAGAACGCGCAGCGCAAGGTCGAGGCGCGCAACTTCGACATCCGCAAGCAGCTGCTCGAGTACGACGATGTCTCCAACGAGCAGCGCCGCATCGTGTATGCCGATCGCAACCAGCTGCTGGAGTCCAGCGACGTGACCGAGACGCTCGGCGAGTGGCGCAACGAGGTCGTCGACACGCTCGTGAGCCAGCACGTGCCGCCGCAGAGCCTGGAGGAACAGTGGGACGTCCCCGCCCTCGAGAAAACGCTGGCGGCCGATCTCAAGCTGCAGCTGCCGGTCCAGGACTGGCTGCAGGCACGAGCCGGATGTCGACGAGGAGCAGTTGCGCAGCCGCATCGTTGCCGCTGCGGGCGAAACCTACGAGGCGAAGGTTGCGCTGGTCGACCGCGCCGCGATGCATCAGTACGAACGGGCAATGATGCTGCAGAGCCTGGACACCCACTGGCGCGAGCACCTGTCGGCGCTCGACCACTTGCGACAGGGCATCCACCTGCGCGGCTACGCGCAGAAGAATCCGAAGCAGGAATACAAGCGCGAGGCCTTCGAGCTGTTCTCGGCGATGTTCGAGCAGGTCAAGACCGAAGTCACGCGCATACTCATGAACGTGCAGGTGCGCACGGCGGAGGAAGTGGAAGCGGTTGCCGAGCAGTCGCCCGAACTGCAGAACGTGCGCTATCAGCATGCCGACTACGACGAGGCGCTCGCCGAAGCGAATGCAGCAGCAGAAGGCGCAACCCTTCGTGCGTACCGGCGAGAAGGTCGGTCGCAACGACCCGTGCCCGTGCGGCTCCGGCAAGAAGTACAAGCAGTGCCACGGCAAGCTGAGCTGAGCGCGCAACCATGCCCGTCAATCTCACTGCCCCGGACCCTTCCGCTCTGCTGCCTATTCGCCGGCGTGCGCTTGGGTATTGCCGAAGCAGGCATACGCAAAGCGAACCGCAAGGATCTCCTGGTCATGGCGCTTGATCCTGGCGCACGGGTCGCAGGCGTGTTCACCCGCAACCGCTTCTGCGCCGCGCCGGTGATCGTGGCGCGGGAGCACCTCGACTGCGGACACGAGATCCGTGCGCTGCTCGTCAACACCGGCTGCGCCAATGCCGGCACCGGCGAGGACGGGCTGTGGCGGGCGCGCGAGAGCTGCGCCGCGCTCGCCATGCGCATGGACTGCGAAAGCCTGCAGGTGCTGCCCTTTTCCACCGGCGTCATCATGGAGCCCCTGCCGGTCGGGTCATCTCTCCGACGGCATACCCGCTGCGCTCGCCGATCTGCGCGCCGACAACTGGGCCTCCGCCGCCGAGGCGATCATGACCACCGACACGCTGCCGAAGGCGGCCTCGCGCCAGGTGGCGGTCGGCGGCCGCACGGTCAGCCTGACCGGCATCGCCAAGGGTGCCGGCATGATCCATCCGAACATGGCGACCATGCTCGCCTTCGTCGCGACCGATGCGCGCGTCGCGCAGCCGCTGCTCGAAGCGGCGCTGCGCGAGGCGACCGACCGTTCGTTCAATCGCATCACGGTCGATGGCGACACGTCGACCAACGACGCGTTCATGCTGGTCGCGACCGGGCAAGCCGACATGCCCGAGATCGCGGAGGCGGCAAAGTCCGGAGTTTCGGGCGTTTGCCGAAGCGGTGACCGACGTTGCGGTCGCGCTCGCGCAGGCGATCGTCCGCGACGGCGAAGGCGCCACCAAGTTCATCACCATCGACGTCACGGGCGGGCGCGCATCGCGAGGAGTGCGACCGGGTCGCGTTCTCCATCGCCCACTCGCCGCTGGTGAAGACGGCGTTCTTCGCCTCCGACCCGAATCTGGGACGCATCCTCGCGGCGGTCGGCAAGGCCGGCATCGACGATCTCGATCAGACGCGCATCGATCTCTTCCTCGACGACGTGCTGGTGGCGGTGAACGGCGGGCGCAATCCCGATTATCGCGAAGCCGACGGCCAGCGCGTGATGCAGCAAAGCGAGATCACGGTGCGGGTCGAACTCCATCGCGGGGCGGCGCGCGCAACCGTCTGGACCTGCGACCTGTCGCACGACTACGTGAGCATCAACGCCGACTACCGCAGTTGACTGCGTGCAGCCGACAGCCGGAGCCGCCCGCTCCGCCTCGACGCGGTGCTCGCCCGCCTCGACGCGCTGCTCGAGCGTGCCGAGACGCTGCTGGACGCGCCCGCGGCCGCGGCGCCCGACTGGCGCACGGCGATTGCCTGGCGCTGGCGGCGGCGGTCGCCGGGCGGCGCGCTGCAGCCCGTGCGGCGTCCGCACGCCATCCAGCTTGCCGACCTGCACGGCATCGACGCGCAGAAGGCGCTCGTCGACCGCAACACGCGCCAGTTCGTCGCCGGCTACCCGGCCAACAACGTGCTGCTCACGGGTGCACGCGGCACCGGCAAGTCATCGCTCGTGAAGGCGCTCCTGAACGAGTACGCGCACCGCAAGCTGCGGGTCATCGAGATCGAAAAGCAGGACCTCGGCGACCTGCCCGAACTCGTCGACCTGGTCTGCGATCGCCCGGAGCGCTTCATCCTCTACTGCGACGACCTCTCCTTCTGCCGCCGAGGAACCGGGGTACCAGGCCCTGAAGGCCGTGCTGGACGGTTCGCTCGCGGCGACCTCGGAGAACCTCGTCGTCTACGCGACCTCCAATCGTCGCCATCTCATGCCCGAGTACATGCAGGAGAACCTCGAGACGCATCGCGTGGGCGACGAGATCCATCCGGGGGAGTCGGTGGAGGAGAAGATCTCGCTCTCCGAGCGCTTCGGCCTGTGGGTGTCGTTCCACCCGTTCCGGCAGGACGCAGTATCTCGACATCGTGCGCTACTGGGTCGGCTGGCACGGCGCGGCGGCGAAGGACGCGGCACGAGCTCGAGCGCGAGGCGCTGCAGTGGGCGCTCGGACGCGGCTCGCGCAGCGGGCGCGTTGCCTTCCAGTTCGCCCGGGACTGGGCCGGCGGCAGCGGGCACGGCGCCCGGTGCAGCGCAACGCCGGAACGTGCCGACTGAGGCCACGCCGCCGATCACCGAGGTCGCGGCCGCGGTCCTGATCGACGGCATCGGGTCGCTTTCTGCTCGCGCAGCGTCCGCCCGGAAAAGTCTACGCGGGGTACTGGGAGTTTCCGGGCGGCAAGGTGGAGGCCGGGCGAAACGCCGCGGCAGGCGCTGCGATCGCGAGCTCGTCGAGGAACTCGGCATCGCGGTGCGCACGGCATTTCCCTGGATCACCCTGACCTACCAGTATCCGCACGCATGTGTGCGACTGCATTTCTTCCGCGTCGCTGGCTGGATGGGAAACCTTCATCCGCACGAAGGTCAGGAGGTCGCCTGGCAGTGCGTCGACCAGGTCGACGTGTCTCCGCTGCTGCCTGCCAATGCACCAGTGCTGCGCGCGCTCGCATTGCCGCACGTGTATGGCATCACGCGCGTCGCGCAGCTCGGACAGTCGCGCTTTCTCGCACGCCTCGATGCTGCTCTCGGCGGCGGGTCTGCGTCTGATACAGCTGCGCGAGAAGGCCTCGGTACATGACGCACTGGTAACGGTCGGGCGGGAGATCACACGCCGTTGTCACGCCGAACGGTGCGCGAGTCCTCGTCAACGGCGAGGTGGACCTGATGCCGGCGTGTCGGTGCCGACGGAGTTCATCTCTCCGCAGCGCGCCTTATGTCCCTTGCACAGCGACCCGACGCGGAACTCTGCGCGGCGTCTTGCCACAATCGCGCCGAACTCGATCTCGCCGCCGATCTTGGAGCTGACTTCGTGGTGCTCGGACCGGTGCATCCGACTCCCACGCACCCAGGCATGGCGACACTTGGCTGGGAACGATTTGCGCACCTCATCAAGGGTTATTCGCTGCCGGTTTTCGCGTTGGGAGGCGTAGGTCCCGATGATCTCGCGGCCGCGTGGATGCAGGGCGCGCACGGCATATCGCATGATGCGCGGTGCGTGGCCGGGCGATGGGCGTAGCTGATGCCATGCGCGTTAGCTTCCGCCGCATCGGCGTAGCCCTGATGGCGCTCGTCGCCTGCGGATGTAGTCCACCCGGCGCCTGATGCGAATCGCGTGAACTGCCCTGATCCGGTCGCGGGCTGTCGCTTCAAGCTCGCCGGCGTACGCCGTGGCATTGCGATTCTCGGAGGCACCGCGGCCGATGCGGCCATTCCTGTTCGACGTGGAGGCGGGGCAGGCCGCTACCGTGGCTGCGGACTTCGCCATGCCCGACATGGACATGCTGCCCAATCGCTACCAGCTCGCACGCATGGACCGAGAGTCATTGGCAGACGAAGGTCGTTCTGCCGGTCTGCGTTTCCGGGCGTTCGAACTGGCTGCCTGGCGCTGACGATAGACGGCGAGCACGTCTCGGTTCCCTTCTCCGCCGGGAACTGAGTCGACGCCGGCCCTATTCGTTGTCGTCTTCGGGACGACGCGGTGCGTCAGGCGCTGGAACCCGGTACTGCTCGCTTGCCCAAGCGCCGAGATCGATCAGCTTGCAGCGCTCGGAGCAGAAGGGACGGAAGCGGTTCGTCGAATTCCATTCGACGGGTGTGCCGCATTGCGGACAGGCAACCACCTTGGGCTTCGGGCTCGGCATGACGGCCTGCGCGGCTAAAGACTGCAGAACGTCAGCTCGAACGGGATGTCCTGTTCGACGACGCGCGAGCGATCGGCACTGGTCGAGCCGGTGAAACGGACATTGAGAGCGTACTTGTTGGCACTGATCTCCGGCACGCAGGCGAACGCGTGATCAAGCCGCAGGCGGACGAGCTGTGCCACCTTGCCAGCGAGCATGAGCTGGAACACACCCCGCTGCGCGTCTCTGCAGGCTCGTCTTTCCCTGTTCACGCAACAGTCGAAGCACGATGGAGAGTCCGTCGCAGACGGGTTCGAAGACCTGCATCCAGACTTTGAGGTCAGCGTGACGAGACTCGGGATCACCATTGAGCCAGTAGTGATACGAAGGCAGGTCGAACACGCACGCGCCGCCAGGGATCGCCGTGCGCTGCTTGATGCCCATCAGCCATTCGTTCTCGCGCAGCTCCTGGCCCACCTTGCCGGAGACCGACAACATGCGCGAGTGCGCGCGCTCGATGTCGGCAAGAATGGCTTCCAGCGCACCTTGCGCAATCGCGGGGTTTGTTCGCAGCGCTTCCAGAGCTTGGCACTGACGGTCGAGCTCCTGCAGCAGTTCAGACTTGAGATCGGCGCGTGCCGTGATCTCGAGCATGTCGAACAGCGTGACCGAGTGCGACGTGGTGCTCCAAGGGCTCCGTACCGGCGACGAAGTAACGCGCCCGCTTCTGCAGATCCTCGAGGCGGAGAAGCGTCCGAATCCGCTCGTTCAGCGGGTATTCGTACGTGATCACTGCGGTGCGCAGTGTCGGTGCGGCAGGAAGGTCGAGTGTGTCCATTGGCTCGCGCAAAAATAAACGAAAACGCTGTGCGAAGCCAGCGTTTCAACGATCGTTTGCGTCGGCAGCGAGGCGGACGTAAGTGGCGTTGAGACGATCCACCTGTGCGCGAAGGGCGGACTCATCACCGCTGTTGTCGATGATGTCGTCGGCCCCGTCGAGACGCGCCCGCCGATCGAGCTGAGCGGACATGATGGCGGCAACCGCGTCGCTCGTGAGCCCGCTGCGTTCCATGGTGCGGCGAATCTGTATCTCCGGTTCGCAGTCCACCACCAATACGCGCTGCAAGAGCGGAGCATAGCGTCCGCTTTCGAGGAGGAGTGGAACGACCAATAGCATATAGATTGCCGTGGTAGCGGCAATCTGCCTTTCCGCCTCGATCCGGATCAGCGGGTGCAATATCTTCTCAAGAAGTTGTCGTGCAGCGGCGTCCCGGAACACTGTCTCGCGCATCCTCAGACGGTCGAGCCCGCCGTCGGGGCGCACGCATTTGGCGCCAAATGCGTCCTGCAGCGCGTGCATGGCTGCGCCGCCGGGCCCGGTCAGCTCGTGCGAGATGGCGTCCGTGTCGACAACGGCTGCCCCAAGCTGCGCGAAGATCCGCGCGACCGTGGACTTGCCGCTACCGATACCGCCTGTGAGACCTACGACGAAAGTCATGCTAATGCTCTCCCGCCATTGTCGGCGCGAATCTCCAAATGGAAAAGGCAGGGGAGGTAGCGAGCGGGCGTCAGGCGCCCGGAAAGTATAAGCGAGTGAGGGGTTCGCCCCACAGGAGAGCGGCAAACCCGCCCAGGGCGAGATAGGGTCCGAACGGGATGGGAGTGCCGCGCCCATGGCGGGCAAACAGGATGAGGGCGATGCCGATGACGGCGCCGACGCCAGCTGAGAGAAGGATGACGGCCGGCAGCAGCTTCCAGCCGAGCCAGGCGCCGATTGCGGCAAGCAGCTTGAAGTCGCCGAATCCCATGCCTTCCTTCCCGGTCAGGAGCCTGAAGAGCCAGTACACCGTCCACAGGATGAGGTAGCCGGCCATCGCACCGATGACCGCGGACTGAAGATCGGTGAACGTATCGAACAGATTGAGCAGCAATCCGACCCAAAGCAGGGGCAAGGTAATGCTGTCGGGCAGGAGCTGCGTATCGAAATCGATGAACGCGAGCGCAATCAGCGACCACAGAAAGCACAATCCCGAGAGTGCGCTGACGCCGAAGCCGAAGTGCCACGCAACACACGCGCTCAGCACGCCGGTGAGGACCTCCACCAGCGGATAGCGTGCCGAAATGCGTGTCTTGCATGCTGCGCAACGACCGCGGAGAACGACCCAGCTAAGGATCGGGATGTTCTGCAGCGGTGTAATGACTTGGCCGCAGGCGGGGCAATTCGAGCGCGGTGTAAGGAGGCTGTACTGCGGGAGCGTATCGAGTGTCTCGCCGCGCAGTTCGGCGCACTGCACCTGCCATTCGCGCTCCATCATCCGCGGCAGGCGATGGATGACGACGTTGAGGAAACTGCCGATCAGCAGTCCCAGGATCAGGGCCACGCCGGCAAAGAGTTCGGGCGATGCCTTGAGGGCGCCGATGAGCTCCATTTGAAGTCCGGCGCGGCGCTAGGTCGGATCCGTTACCGGATCAGACCACCGCACCCATCTTGAAGATCGGCAGATACATCGCGACCACCATGCCGCCGATGAGTGTGCCCAGGATGACCATGATCATGGGCTCCATCAGGCTCGACAGGGCGTCCACCGCGTCGTCCACCTCCTGCTCGAAGAAGTCAGCGACCTTGCCCAACATCGCGTCCAGCGATCCCGCCTCCTCGCCGATCGACACCATCTGGAGCACCATGTTCGGGAATACTCGGCTGTTCTGCATGGACTGCGTCAGGCTCACACCCGTGCTGATTTCCTGCTGAATCTGCTTGGTTGCCACGTAATAGACGAAATTGCCGGATGCTCCGGCCACCGAGTCGAGTGCTTCCACCAGCGGCACCCCGGCAGCGAACATCGTCGACAGAGTTCGCGCCCAGCGAGCCATGGTCGCCTTGCGAATGACATCTCCGAACACCGGCAAGCGCAACATCAGGCGGTCCATGTACGCCTGCATCTTCGCCGAGCGCTTCCACGTGTAGAAGAAGAACCAGATGCTACCGGCGATGAGTCCGAACATCCACCACCAGTTCGACACGAAGTAGTCGGAAATTGCGATCACGATCATCGTCGGCGCGGGCAGATCTGCACCGAAACTGCTGAAGACCTGCTTGAACGCGGGGATCACGAAAATCATGATCACCGCCGTGACAAGAAACGCCACCGCGACGACCGCGGCCGGATAGAACAGGGCCGACTTGATCTTGCTCTTGATGGCGAGGATCTTTTCCTTGTACGTCGCCAGTCGATCGAGCAGGCTGTCGAGGATACCGGCGGATTCGCCGGCACGGACGAGGTTGCAGTAGAGCGGATCGAAGTGCAGAGGAAACTTCGCGAATGCCTGCGCCAGGTTGCTGCCGGTCTCGACTTCGAGCTTGATCGACATGAGCATGCGTTGCACCGCGGGGTTGGAATGACCCTTGGCGACGATGTCGAAGGCCTGCAGCAAGGGAACACCCGACTTCATCATCACCGCAAGCTGTCGCGTAAAGAAGGTGATGTCCTTGTCCGAGACCTTTCGACCACGGCCGAGACGCTGCTTTTTGAGCTTGCGGACGCGAATGCCCTGGCGCCGCAGGATGACGTTGGCCAGCGCCTCGCCCGGCGCCCTGACTTCGCCGCGCACGGTCTTGCCGGTGCGGTCCTGTCCTTCCCAGATGAAGGTCAGTTCCTTGGCAGCTTCCTTCTTGGCGCCTATGGCGGCGGCAGCGGTTGCCATTCTATGTCCCCCGATGAACGCGCCGAGTCAGTGTCGGCGCGAGATTCATTCAAGCTAGAGAAGATTTCCTGGCGGGCAGGTGTCGGTGCAGGGTGCGTGGACCCAAGCGTGACGAGGTGTTCGGAAAGCGTGCCCGATATGTGGCTGCAGACCGCCGACCGGCGTTGCAGCAAGGAGTGTGCCGCGCGATCTAGACGGGGTGACGGGGAAAGATCCGGACCGACTTGATGACGCGTTCCTGCGCCTGCAGGATCTCGATCGGGTAGCCCGCGATCTTGACCCCCGTGCCGGGCTCGGGGATGTCCTGCAGGTGTTCGAGCAAGAGGCCGTTGACGGTCTTGGGGCCATCCACGGGCAGATCGAGGCCGAGCTTGCGGTTCAACTCCCGCAGCGCGGCATTGCCTTCGACCAGGATGCTGCCGTCCTCCTGGACCTGGAAGGTGCCGCCGTGGAGCGGTGACTGGGTGGTGAACTCGCCGATGATCTCCTCGAGAATGTCCTCGACCGTGACGAGCCCCATGAGCTCTCCGTATTCGTCCACCACCAGGCCGAGCTTTTCGCGGCTTTCCTGGAACCGCTGCAGCTGGCTCAAGAGCGGCGTTCCGGAAGGAATGTAGTAGCCGTCCCGAAGCACCCTTTCGAGGCTGTCCCGGGTGAGGTCGCCGTACTTGACGAGGTTCATGAGCTTACGGACATGGATGACGCCGACGATCTCGTCCAGATGCCCTTTGTACGCCGGCAGCCGCGTGTGATAGCTGGTGGCGATCTGGCGCTGCGCTTCTTCGATCGGGCCGTCGATGTCGATCGCCTCGATGCGCCTGCGCGGTGTCATCACGTCGTCCACCGTGATGTCTTCGAGGTCGAACAGGTTCATGAGGATGCTGCGGTGCTTCTGCGGAAAGAAGGTGCCCGATTCCAGCACGAGCGAGCGGAGTTCTTCCAGGCTGAGCTTGTGCGCGCCCTCGGGCTGAGGGTTGATGCGGAGCAGCCACAGGAGCGCGCGGACGAACAGGTTGACGAACCAGACAATGGGGCGAGTGATCTTGAGCAGCGGCGACAGGATGAAGCTCGCCGGCAGGGCGATTCGCTCGGGATAGGTAGCGCCGATCACCTTCGGCGTCACCTCGCTGAAAACGAGGATCGCAAACGTCACCGCGAGCGTACCGATGGTCACGGCCCACTCGTTCTCGCCCAGCAGGCGGAAGGTGATCACGGTCACCAATGCCGCCGCGGTCGCATTGACGAGGTTGTTCCCGAGCAGCACGACGCCCAGGAGCTTGTCGATCTGGGAGAGGAGATTCTGCGTGAGTCGCGCGCCCCGGTGACCCTGGTCGGCGAGGTGCTTCAGTCGATAACGGTTGAGCGCCATCATGCTCGTCTCGGAAATCGAGAAGAAAGCAGAGATCAGCAAACAGACCGCGAGCGCGATCAGCAGGCCGGATATCGGGATGTCGTCCAAACGCGTTCGGTGTGCGCAGGCCGTAAGCTCTAAACGCGGCCCAGCAATACCTCCAGCACGAACTTGCTGCCGATGTAGGCGAGCACGAGCGTGAGGAAGCCTGCCAAGGTCCAGCGCACGGCGACGCGTCCGCGCCAGCCGTAGACGCTGCGACCTGCCAGCAGCGCGGCGAAGATGCCCCACGAGAGGAACGCGAAGATAGTCTTGTGGCTGAAAGAGAGGGGTTTGCCGAAGACTTCCTCGGAGAAGAAGATGCCGCTCACCAGCACCAGCGTCAGCAGCACGAAGCCGGCCGCGATGATGCGAAAGAGCAGCGCTTCCATCGTCAGCAGCGGCGGCATCCAGCGCGGTGCACGCTTGAGCGCGCCGCCATGCAGACTGCGCTCCAGCAACGCCATCAGGAGCACGTGCAGCGACGCGATGGTAAACAGGCTGTAGGCGAGCATCGAGAGCACCAGGTGGAACTTGAATGCCGGCACCTCGGTATGGGCGAGAGGCTTGAGCGCGGGAAAGATCACGGGTAGCAGCACGGCGACTGCGGCCACCGGCAGGATCAGCGTCTGCAGTCCTTCCTGACGGTAGACCAAGCTTGCCAGCCAGTAGATCAACATCGACAGCCATGCGATCGTGGACAGCGCGGTGCCCACGCCGAGGTAGAGTCCGTCCGCCCTGAACATCGTGGAATACAGCAGCCACGCATGAAGGGCGAGCGGGACCAGGATGACCGCGTGCTCCCATGACGGAGACTGCCGACCCTCGGCGGCGGTGGTCGGGACCGTGGTCGGCCGCCACCGTGTTCGCCAGAAGTAGGTACCTGCGCCTGCGTACAGCAAGGCGTTGATGAGATGGAGTAAGATGCTCGGCATGTTGCGCGCCCGCACGACGCCTCGCGTGTGCGATCGCAGCAGAAGTCTACACCAATCGCTCTCGATACCATTCGGACGGGTATCCCGGCCTGCCCCTCATTCCAAGGATTTCTTCCGCCATGCTCGAAGGCCTCACCCAGCGACTGTCTGCCGTCGTCAAGAACCTGCGTGGCCAGGCACGGCTCACCGAGGACAACATCCAGGACGCGTTGCGCGAGGTGCGCATGGCGCTGCTCGAGGCAGACGTCGCGCTACCGGTGGTGAAGGAGTTCGTCGCGCGCGTCAGGGAGAAGGCACTCGGCCATGAGGTGGTAGGAAACCTGACTCCCGGTCAGGCGCTCGTCGGAGTCGTGCATCAGGAACTCACGCATCTGATGGGCGACCGCAACGATGCGATCAATCTCTCGGCGGTGCCGCCGGCGGTGCTGTTGATGGCGGGTCTGCAGGGGTCCGGGAAGACGACGACATCCGGCAAGCTCGCACGGCTGCTCAAGGAGCAGATGAAGAAGAAGGTGCTGCTCGTGAGCTGCGACGTCTATCGTCCGGCTGCCATCGAGCAGCTTGCAGACACTCGGCAACCAGCTTGCCATCGAGTTTTTTCCGCCCGGCCCGGGGCTCGCGGCGGTGGCCATTGCCGAACAGGCGGTCGAGCACGCGCGGCGGCACTTCTTCGATGTCGTCATCGTCGATACCGCAGGACGACTTACGATCGATACGGAGATGATGCGCGAGATCGAGGATTTGCACGCGGCGGTGCACCCCGTCGAGACCTTTCTGGTGGTGGATGCGATGCAGGGTCAGGATGCGGTGAACACCGCGCGCGCCTTTGCCGACGCGCTGCCGCTCACCGGGTTGATTCTGACCAAGCTCGACGGCGACGCCCGTGGCGGCGCGGCACTCTCGGTGCGACATGTCACCGGCAAGCCGCTCAAGTTCGTCGGCGTGGGCGAGAAGCTCACCGGCATCGAGGCGTTCCATCCCGACCGCATGGCATCGCGCATACTCGGCATGGGAGACGTGCTGACGCTGATCGAGGACGCGCAGCGCAAGGTCGACCGCGACGAAGCGGAGCGGCTGGCGAAGAAGTTCAAGACCGGAAAGGGATTCGATTTGGAGGACTTCAAGGCCCAGATCAACCAGATGCGGAAGATGGGCGGCGTCGGCGCTTTTCTCGACAAGCTTCCCGGGCAATTCGGCCAGGTCGCCAGCCAGGCGAACGTGGATGACCGGGCGTTCAACCGCATCGAAGGCATCATCAACTCGATGACCGCGCAGGAGCGCGCCAAGCCGGAGATCCTGAAGGCGTCGCGCAAACGCCGGATCGCGGCCGGGGCTGGCGTGACCGTGCAGGAAGTCAACCGACTCCTCAACCAGTTCGAACAGGCGCAGAAGATGATGAAGATGGTGCAGAAGGGAGGGATGGCGAAACTCATGCGCGGCATGAAGGGCATGCTTCCCGGCATGCACTGAGAATCCTTGTCAGAGCTACTGGTTCACGAATATACTCCAAAGCTTTTCTGCATTTGGACGGTCCCAGAGATGGTTGTGATCAGGCTCGCACGAGGTGGGGCGAAGAAGCGGCCCTTCTTCAACATGGTGGTAGCGGATTCCCGCAATGCGCGCGACGGTCGGTTCGTCGAGCGCGTAGGTTTTTACGATCCCAAGGCGCCGGAGGGTCGCGAAAGTCTGCGGATCGATGTTCCGCGGCTCGAATACTGGAAGGCGCAGGGGGCGAAGCCTTCGGATACCGTGCGGCGCCTCGTCAAGCAGTACGGTGCAGCCGCCAAGTCCTGAATGCATGGTGGTGATGGGGCGGGTTACCGCGCCGCATGGAGTGCACGGCTGGATCCGCGTGCGGGCGTTCACTGAGACGGCGGACGGTCTTGCCGATTATCCACGGTGGTGGCTGGGCAGCGACGCTAGCTGGGTGCCGTGGACGGTGGAGTCCATCGAACCCTGTCGGCAGGGGCTCACGGTAAAATTGCAGGGCTGTGACGACAGGGATGCCGCAGCGGCCTTGGCGCGTGCGGAGATCGCCGTGCCGCGAGCGGCGCTGCCCCGAACCGAGGCGGGCGAGTACTACTGGAGCGACCTGATCGGTCTTGCGGTATCGAACGTCGAGGGCGATGCGCTGGGCAGGGTGGCATCGCTCATCGAGACCGGTGCGAACGACGTACTGGTCGTTGCCGGCGAGCGCGAGCGATTGATTCCCTTCATCGCGCCGGTGATTCTCGAAGTCGACGTGGCGGCTGGAAGATTGAAGGTGGACTGGGCGGCGGATTACTGAAGCTGCGTTTGCGGGCAGGGTGAGGCGGATGCTCCAAGTGGACGTGGTCAGCATCTTCCCGCAGATGTTCGAGGCAGTGACTGCCTGCGGCATCACGGGTCGAGCCAGCGACAGGCGGCTGTGGGACTTGGTGGCGTGGAACCCCCGGGACTTCGCTCAGGATGCTTACCGGACGGTGGACGATCGCCCCTTCGGCGGGGGGCCCGGGATGGTGATGCTCGCATCGCCGCTGGCGCAGGCGATCAGGGCAGCACGGCAGCGGCAGGCGGGTTGTGGTGTGACGGATTCCCGCGTGATCTATCTCTCGCCGCAGGGGCGGGTACTGGATCACGGCAAGGTGATGGAAATGGCGGCACGCGGGGGACTCGTGCTGGTTGCAGGCCGCTACGAGGGCGTGGACGAGCGCGTCATCGAGCGTGAGGTGGATGAGGAAATCAGCGTCGGCGACTATGTGCTGACCGGGGGCGAGCTGCCCGCGATGGTTCTCATCGACAGTGTGGTGCGGCAACTGCCGGGAGTGCTGGGTGATGCGCAGTCAGTCCAGGAAGACTCATTCGTGGACGGACTGCTGGATTGTCCACACTACACGAGACCCGAGGACTACGAGGGGTCGGTGGTGCCCAGCGTGCTGATGTCGGGTCACCACGCCGAGATTCGGCGCTGGCGGCTCAAGCAGGCCATCGGCCGCACCCATTTGCGCCGGCCCGATCTGTTGGCCAAGCGCAGCATGAGTGCCGAGGAGCAGGCGTTGCTGGAAGAATTCTTGAAGGAACGTGTGGATCGAGGAGCGGAACATGAACATTATTGAACAACTCGAGCAGGAGGAAGTGCAGCGTCTCGGCAAGTCGCTTCCCGACTTCGCGCCGGGCGATACCGTGGTCGTGAGCGTGAACGTGGTCGAGGGCGAGCGCAAGCGTGTCCAAGCCTACGAGGGCGTCGTGATCGCGCGGCGTAATCGCGGCTTGAACTCCTCGTTCACCGTGCGCAAGATTTCCTCCGGTGAGGGGGTCGAGCGAACCTTCCAGAGCTATTCGCCGCTCATTGCGAGTGTCGAGGTAAAGCGACGCGGCGACGTGCGCCGTGCCAAGCTCTATTACCTTCGCAGCCGCTCCGGCAAGTCTGCGCGCATTCGGGAGAAGATCCAGGTGAGCAGCAAGGGAGCCGCCGCGGTGGAGTGACGCTGGCTGCGGTGACGCTGGCAAGGGGCGGCCACGGTCGCCCTTTTTGTTGTGCGCCCAGCATGGGCGCGATCTTGGAGGTGGAAGTCCTCCCGTGAGTTGGCCACAGCGAACGAAGCGAAGCGCAACTGCATGAGGGCGACCGAGTGTGGGGAGGAAGCGTGGAGCGAAACCGCGAGCCGATGGACAAGAACCGGATATGAGGCGCTGGCGAGCAGGGCGAGCGGGCAACGTTCCGCGAAGCTGTTGTGGTCAAGGCTCAGGCGGTGTAAATGCGGCGGTTGTGCGGGGAAGGATCGCGTTCTTACCTGGGGAGACCTCGCCTCACGGCTGAAAGGCCGACGCGGAAACGCGGAGCGAGGAGTCAGCAGAGGCCGTAGTAGCTGCCTGCAAGGGGCGAAGGGCCGAACGAGAAGGAAAGCCGACGATCATGTCGCTTGGACGTGCAGAGCATCAGAAGCCTGGGCAACCGGGGCGAGCCGAGATAGGGCAAGGTGAAGCCTTGCTGGGTATTGGACGCGATGAAGCACGGTTGGCGCGACCTGAACCCGAAGGCTTGGGGCGAGCCGACCTGCTTACGCAGGCACTCGCGAGAGAGAACATGGTCTTGGCGTGGAAACGTGTCAAGGCCAATCGCGGCAGTGCTGGGGTGGATGGATTGACGATCGATGCCACCGTCGAGTATCTCAAGACCCAATGGCCCCGGATACGGGAAAAGCTGCAAACGGGACGCTACCGGCCCCAACCGGTACGTCGGGTGCAGATACCCAAGTCTGGGGGCGGCATGCGGGAACTGGGGATACCCACGGTGAGCGACCGGCTGATTCAGCAAGCCCTGCTGCAAGTTCTGCAACCGCTGATCGATCCGACGTTCTGCGAACACAGTTACGGCTTCCGGCCGGGCCGACGCGCCCAGGACGCGGTGCTACAAGCACAGCGCCATGTGCAAGAAGGCTGGCAGGTGGTGGTTGATATCGACTTGGAGAAATTCTTTGACCGGGTCAATCACGACGTTCTGATGGATCGCCTTGCCAAGCGTATCGACGACAAAGCCGTGCTACGGCTGATCCGGCGATATCTTACGGCTGGGATCATGGGTGGCGGCGTGGTCACGGAGCGTTTTGAGGGCACACCGCAAGGTGGGCCGCTCTCGCCGCTCTTGGCCAAGGTGTTGCTGGATGAAGTGGATCGGGAACTGGAGCGACGCGGACACCGGTTCGTGCGCTACGCCGACGACTGCAATGTTTATGTGCGTAGTCGGAAAGCGGGCGAACGAGTGCTGGGCGGACTGCGGAAACTCTACGAGCGACTTCACCTGAAGGTGAATGAGACCAAGACCGCTGTAGCTCGTGCGACCGGCCGCAAGTTTCTCGGCTATGCCCTGTGGCGAACCGCCGGGGGGTGAAGTCAAGCGAGCGGTCGCGGCCAAGGCCATCGCCACCTTCAGACAGCGCATCCGGCGGATGACTCGCCGGACGTGCGGACGCAACCTGAGTGAAGTTGCGGAAGAACTGCGGTGTTATATACCGGGCTGGAAAGCGTATTTCCGTCTGGCGCAGACACCGGGAATATTCCGCAGACTGGACGAATGGCTGCGACACCGCCTGCGTGCTTTGCAGCTCAAGCACTGGCGACGGGGACCGACGATATATCGGGAATTGCGGGCGTTGGGTGCGAGTTCAGATCAAGCGGAGCGGGTGGCGGCCAATGCCTGTCGCTGGTGGCAAAACAGCCGCTTGGAACTGAATCGAATCATGCCCATCGCTTACTTCGACCGGCTCGGCGTGCCGCGTCTCTCATGATCTCAACTACTCGAACCGCCCGGTGCGGACCCGCATGCCGGGTGGTGTGGGAGGGGTGGGTCAGGTAATCTGGCCCCCCTATCCCGTTTCTGCGGATGGCTCGCGTTACTTTTTCGGCGTCTCCACGGCGATGGCAATCGCCTCCGTGATCACCATCTCGACCTGTTCGCCTGCCTTGATCTGAGCGAACACCGCCGGATCCTTCACCTTCACGTTCACGGAATGTCCGCTCGGTCCTTCGAGCGTGACGATCTGCTTATTAGCGTCGACCGCGGTCACGTTGGCGGTGATGGTGGTCGTCGTTGCGACGGCACCCGCCGGCTTCTCGCCGAGCGGTGAACGCGACACCGCGGTTTCGGTTTCCTTGCCGCGGATGCCGACACCGCCTTTCTTGACCTCTACGGCGACGGCCTCGGAGTACTGCGCCACGACGATGTCACCCGGCTTCAC
Organism: uncultured beta proteobacterium; assembly: GCA_963719715.1. Classification (GTDB taxonomy): domain Bacteria; phylum Pseudomonadota; class Gammaproteobacteria; order Burkholderiales; family JAEUMW01; genus JAEUMW01. The sequence continues at coordinate 55,325 of CAVRDD010000033.1, read as the reverse complement.
CTGCGGCAGGTTGCGCCCTTCGGGCCCGACCTTGAGGTCGAATACCTTGCCATCCGATCCCTTCAGCGTGACGATGCGGCGGTCGAGGTCGACGGATTGCACCGTTGCCGTGACGGTGGCTGTTTCGCCGCGCACTCCGGCGTCCACGATCTTTTCTTTTGGCGGGTCGGCCAGAAGCGGCAGGGCCGTCGTCAGACTGGCCGCCGCGGCAGCGGCAATCAATACCTTCTTCATATTCACATCTCCGGAAGTGGTGTGCGGCCGTGGTTTTGCACGAGCCGGCGGGGATTCTACGCAGCGTGTCGCCGGCGACGCAAACCAATCTCACTGGGCCGTGCATCAGGCCGGCCGGTATTCGACGCGCTCGCCCTTGATCTCGAAGTCGCTCTTGCGCCAGCGCCCGGTCCCGTCGTACCAGATCGTGCCGGCCAGAAAGGGACTGATGACGCGGTACCGGCTGCTCGCGATCTTCTGGCCGTCCAGCAGAATGTCCTCGTCCGCCTCGGCACGGCCGACGATGCCGACGATGCCGCCGTGATGCGCGTCGACCAGATTCTTCGCCAGCAGTGCATCGGGGTTCCAGAGATTGTTGGTGGTGAAGGCGGCAGCGTCGGCGAGCGTCGTGCCATTGGGTGCAACGATCTGCAGCTTGCCGCCGGAGAGCCTGCCCCGCACCTCGAAGCGCTCGCCGTTCTCGTCGGTCGTGCCCTGCAGTTCGACCAGGCGATCGCCTTCCCATTGCTCCGTCCCGCGGTGCGAAAAGCGAAACGCCGGGATGAACGCGATCCTGACCTCGAGGTCGATCTTCGTCGAGACGCGCATTCCGCTGCCCGCCGCTTCAAAAGTTACTGCGTGCGTGCCGATCTGCGTGCTCTCGCGCAGCACCCTGAACCTGAGGGCAGTCGGCAGCGGACTGGCCAACGCCGGGCGCGTGGTCAATGTGGCGAGTGCACCCGCCGCGATCATGCCGAGCGCGCTGCGACGCGTGATCGTCATCGCCGGTCCTGCTCGATCAGCCCGCGTTCGCGGAAGAAACGTAAGGCGCCCGGATGCAGCGGAGCCGCGCCGTGGCTGCCGGCCATCTCACGCGGTTCAAGCTCGTTCAGCACCGGGTGGAGCTCTGCGAGGATCTGGAAGTTGTCGAAGATCGTGCGCACGAAGGCATAGACCTCGTCCTCCGGCTGCGCCGCGGTCGTCACCAGAGTCGCAGGGACGCTGACGGTAGGTATGTCGTCCGGATTGCCGGGATATTGCCCGCCCGCAATGAAGCCACGTGAAAGTTCCGGATGCTTATCGAGCAGGCGCTGGATCTCCGGGCCGGTAACGGGCAGCAGGCGCACATCGCAAGCGAGCGCGAGCGCAGTTACGTGGCCGTTCGGCGATCCGCCGACGAATGTGGCGGCGTCGAGTTCCCCGGTGCACAGCTGCCGCAGTTGGGCAGGCCCGCGCTCGCGGTAGACGGCGAAGTCCTGCGGCCTGAGACCGACCGCGCCGAGCACCATCTCGACCAGCTCGTGCTGCCCCGATTCCGGACGCCCGACGTTGATGCGCCTGCCCTTGAGGTCGCCGATCTGCCGCAAGTCCGAGTCTGCGCGCACCAGCACCGCTAGATACTCGTTGTAGAGCGCGAAGAGCGAGCGCAGTCGCGGGTCGGGACCCTTGTTTGCAAACTGTGCGATGCCGCGGTAGGCAGCGGTCTGCGTGTCCGACTGTACGAGTGCAAACTGCGCCCGGCCTGCTCTGAGCGCCGTGATGTTGGCCACCGAACCGCGCGAGCGCACGGCCACGCAACGCGATCCGGTTTGCTGTTCCACGTTGAAGAGCGTGCAAAGCGCCGAGCCGACCGGGTAGTAGACGCCCCGTTCGGATCCGGTGGCGAGCACCGTGGGGCGCACAACGGGTGCGGACTTGTCGGCGGACAAGTGCGTAGGCAGCAGGAGCACTGCGAGCAGCGCGAGCGCACCGGCGCGGCGGGCCCAGAGGATGGCGGATGCCTGCACGCTATCGATCAAGCTGCTGGTCCTGATACGAACTCGGATCATCGACCGGCTCCAGATGTGCGATGACGGTCACGTAGGGAATGCTTGCGCGGATCTCCTCTTCGATCTCTTCCATCAGCTTGTGTCCCTGTTCCACCGACCATGCGCCCGGCACCAGCAGATGAAAATAAACGAAGCGCCTGTGCCCGGCCTGGCGAGTGCGCAACGCGTGGTACTTCACACCCGCCGTGCACCGGCGCTCGAGAATCGCGCTCACACGCTCGCGTTCCTCCCGTGGGAGCGATACATCCATCAGACCTCCGACGGATGTCCGCATCAGGTGGTAGCCCGTGAAGCAGATATGCCCCGCCACCGCCAGCGCGATCAGCGGATCGAGGCGCTGCCATCCTGTCCACGCAACGAGCGCCACACCGATGATGACGCCGCCGGACGTCCACACGTCCGTCATCAGGTGCTGTCCCTCCGCTTCGAGCGTGAGGCTGCGATGCGTCTTCCCCGCCCGCATGAGGATCCTGCCCACCACCAGATTGACGACGGCGGCGAGCGCGGACACGGCGAGCCCCCATCCCACCTGCTCCAACGGCGCCGGCTGCATCAGGCGCGGCACTGCGGTGAACGCTATGCCGGCGGCTGCCGCGAGAATGAACAGACCCTCGATGCCGCCCGCGAAGTACTCCGCCTTGGAGTGGCCGAAGCTGTGTTCCTCATCGGGCGGCCGCGCAGCGATCCCGAGGAGCCAGAGCGCCACAACCGCCGTCGCCAGATTCACCAGCGACTCTAGCGCATCGGACAGCAAGCCGACGGACCCCGTAAGCCACCATGCGCAGGTCTTGAGCACGATGGTGGTGAGCGCGGCCGCGATCGAAAGCCACGCAAAGCGGGTGAGCGCCTCTCGCGTCATGCCGTTCGTTCTTCGCTTCTGCTGCGATCACTGCGCTCGATGCACGGTGTCAGAAGGCGCAGCCATCTCCTCCAGTTCAACCGCCCGTCACACCCAGACCAGCACTTCGCCCTGGCCATCACAGGCGAGATCGCCCATCAGCCGACGCACTCTGGAGCGTACCTCGAGATCTGCAAAGCGCGATTCGAGCGAACGCCACGACTGGCTGAGCAGCGGCAGGAAGCGCAGATCGTGCGTGCCGCAGTCGCCGAACGTCGCCGGCAGTGAGGCGGGCAGCACGCTCAGAAGCAGCGTGCCCCGTCGCATCGCGAAGGCCGGATAGGCGCCGAGCGTGCCGAGCACGGACAAGGTGCCGGCAATCATGCGTGAGGCGCAGTAATCTCCCGCGTTGCCTTCGATCAGGATGTTGCCGCGGCGCAGACGATCGCCACAACGATCGCCGGCATTGCCGCGCACGATGACCGTGCCGCCGCGCATGCCCTGGCGGTCGCCGGGCAGGGGCGCGCCGAGGAAGTCTCCGGCATCGCCCAGGATGTGGACGAGCCCGCGCTTCATCTCCGCTGCCGCGAAAGCGCCGCAGTTTCCACTCACGCGGATGCGGCCGCCGCGCAGGCCGAGCCCGAGATACGCGCCGGCATCGCCGTCGATCTCGATCAAGCCATCGAACATCCCCTCGCCGATGCGGTCGAGTTTGTCGCAGCCGTTGCGGAAGACGAGGTTCGCGGCGTCATCTCCAGTGAGATCGAAAAGCGCGTCGACGCGCAGTTTGCGATTGCCGCACGCAAGCTCGATGGCGGCGATCTCGGCCGGCGTTCTGCCGGTGAGCCGCGTCGGCGTCAGCGCGGAGCAGTCGACGGGCTGGCGCGGGATCTCTCTCAGAGTGAGAGTCAGCGCGCTCACGATATCCTCATCGTCGCGGAGGGGTTGCTATCGATCACGCAGCGGGGGAACCGGCTCATGCCACCGCCTCCTTTGCGAAGTGCCATGTCGACATGCCGGGGTGTCGGCGGCTGATGGCACTCGCCCGCGAAGGGTGGAGCAGTGCCTTCGCTGGTGAGGGGAAGGTGCGACCCCGCAGCGGGCAACTGGCGCGCTGCCGAACCACAGGCGCACGCGCGCTTGCCGTCGATCCATCTGCAAGGGAACCTCGCCGGGCTCATGCCGCCGCCTCCTTTGCGAAGCGCCGTGTCGACATGCCGCGGTGTCGGCGGCTGATGGCATTCGTCCTGCCGTCGATCCCCGCCACGGCGGGGACCCCTCGCCGGGTGACTCATGCCGCCGCACTCGTTTGCAAACGGGTTGTTCGATACGCTGCAGTCTCGGCGGCTGATGGCACTCGCCTTGCCGTCGATCCCTCTGCGAGGGAACCGCGCCGGGTGACTCATGCCATGATCTCCCGCAGCTTGAAGTGGAACTGGCCGAGCTTGCCGCCATAGTTCCCGGCGCTGATGCGGCGGATGCCTTTCGCTGCACCGAGTGCGCATGCGGCGGAGATGCCGGCGCGCATGGCGACGCGAATATCGGGGTCGGTCAGCCCGTCGATGACGATCTCCATCACCGACTCGATCCCCGGCGCGAGTTCGGAACGTGTGATGCCGCGGATCGTCGGACAGAACGCATCGTTGGTGGACGCCATCAGCGCCTTGTACTTCGAGCCGACCTTGGAGCCAGACCGCACCACGCCGCCGGGGAACGGCATGATGACGTTCGGCACCTTGCGCATGGCATCGATGGCGGCCTCGCAGGCGGCGAGTGCCTGCGGCTGCGAATCGGCGAGGACGAGGAAATTGCCGCCGCCGACGGCCTTCACCATGCCGGTCGTCTCCTGCACGAGGAACTCGCCGTCCATGACCGGGACGCGCCAGTAGCGCTTGCCGCCGATCAGCTTGGAGAGCTGGAAGCCGTCGCCGAAGAAGCGCAGGTTCTTGCCCAGCGCGATCGGCTCGCCCTCGTCGATACCGGCGAACGCGGCGCTGGTCGGGGACGTCAGCACGCATTGGCCGACGCGGCGCTCGACCTGTTTCGCGAGCTCCTTGGACGACATGGCGAAGAAGAGCATCGCTGCGCCCGGGCGCCCGTCCGGCGTCTCCGCAGGATCGAGCCTGCGCTCGACCGCCGCCTCGCAGCCGCAGGCGATGACCGAGGTGGCGAAGCCGGTGGCAGCGTTCGCCGCGTGCATCGCCCACTTCAGGTTCTGTGCCGTCACCAGCACCCGCGTTGCCTTCATGCCGAAGGCTTCCGCGAAGGTATCGTCGATGTCGACGCCGTTGATGTTCATCGTGCTGCAAGCAGGGAAGAGGGGAGAGACAATGGGCGGGAACGCGCCGTCGAGCGCAGGACACTCCGCCGAAGTAGCAGGCCGGTTCCGTCACGCACGCTGCTCGCCGGTTCCTTCACGCCTCGCATGTCACTGCTTCCGGCAATTGTGATGAATCAGCCTGGAACCGTGTCCGCACTCGCACATCTCGTCGTCACTGATCTTGAAATTGCCCATGCGCATGGTGTGGTAGCGCTCGAAATAGGGCTCGATCCGCCGCTCGATCGCGGCATCGTACTGAGGCTTCACGACGTGGGTGTTGCCCCAGGTCACCTTCACGATCGCGCCGTCGCGTGCGACGAGTTCGCCGTCCTTGAAGACGTAGGCCGGCTTGCCGAACATGATCTCGGGATCATCGTGTCGGGCGATAGACGGTGATGTCCGCGGCAGCGCCCGGCGCGAGGTGGCCGCGGTCGGTGAGTCCGAGCGTGCGTGCCGGCGCGGCGCGCGTCATGATCGCGATCTCGTACAACGAGTACTCGCGGTCGATCGCACCCAGCTGAGAGAGCTTCTGCGCGTCCGCATTGAGGCCCGCCAACTTCTCGTTGCGGAACGTCTTGTCCATCAGCAGTCGGATTAGATGCGGATAGGTCGTGAACGGCGCGCCGTTGGGGTGATCGGTGGTGAGAAAGATGCGCCACGGGTCGTCGACGAGCAGGAAGATCTCCAGGCCGATCGACCACTGCAGGGCATTGACGAAGTTCTGGTCGCGATACTTGAACGGCACGACGCCGCAGCCGGCGTCGCACTCGATGTCCATCACCACCGACTTCTTCGGGCTGCCGGCGCCCGCATTGCGAAACTGCGCCATGTTGTCGCCGGAGGCAGTCACGGTCTGCCCGAACAGGATCTGACCGACGTCGGCGCTGATGTTGGGCCGCGTGTTGATCGCCTCCGCGATGCGCGCGGCGCCGGACGAGAACTTGCGGTCGCCCTCGGTTCCGTACGCTGTGGAACTGGATGTGCGTCAGGTGCATCGGCAGGCCTTCGACCGCGTCCATCGTCGCCAGCGTCGTCTCGACGTTGCCGGGCACGCCCAGGTTGCAGCCGTGCACGTGCAGCGGGTGCGGCACGCCGATGTCGTGCACGGCCTGCGCCAGCGTCTTCAGGATCTGCCGTGGCGTGACGCGGTAGTAGGCATGCGCCTCGTCGAGGTCGAGCATGCGCTGATTGAACTTGAAGGCCGAGATGCCGCCCGGGTTCACCACCTTGAGCCCGATGCCCTGGGCGTGCGTGATGGTCCAGGCGACGTAGTCGTTGATCGCGCGCTGGTCGTCGTTCGCCGCCAGCATGCGCAGCAGGAAGTCATCGCTGCCGAGCATCGCGTAGGCGCCCTTGTCGACAATCGGCGTATCGCCCATCTCCATGTGGGCCTGGCGCGCGTTGATCGGCAGCATGGCCGGCTCGAAGCACGCGGTGTAACCCATCTCGGCGTAGCGGTAGCCGGTCGTTAACGTGGACGGCGCGGCGTGACCGCAGCCCGAACGGGTCAGCGGGGTGCGGTCGACCAGGTCCCCGCGATGGTCCTCCGGCAGCATGGCGCGCGCGATGTTGACCTTGCCGCCGCCGATATGGGTGTGCAGGTCGATCGCACCGGCCATGACGATCATGCCGGTCACGTCGATTTCCTGGTGGATCCTGGCCGACGACCCAGGGTCGGCGATGATGCGGCCGTTCTCCACAAAGACGTCGCGCACTTCCTCGCGCACGCCGTGAGCCGGATCGACGACGGTTCCGCCTTTGAGCTTGAGCAGCATCGTCGTCACCCGAGCGCCGCAAGGATCGCATCGAGCGCCGCCGCGGTGGCGGGCAGCGGCGAGTCGCGCAGCTTGCGCAGCGGCAGCGCGACGACCTTGTCCGCCCGATAGAAGTGGCCACTGTCATCGATGCCGGGGGTGGCGACCGAAATGAAGACGTCCGGCTCGCGCGGCAACTCCATGCTCGCGGGCCCGAGCACGATCGTCGGCACGTCGGCCTCGGGTGGCAAGCGCGCAGCGTTCAGGCTCGACACCCATACCAGCGCATCGGCCTCGCCGCTCGCCAGCAGGCGCTGTGCGCTGAAGTGATACGGATCGTAGGCGGGGTGTCCCGTCGCCAGGCTGGTGCGAAACGGGAAGCCGGTCTGCCAGGTATGCACTTGGTTGAAGGTGAAGTCGCCGTCGGTGCCGGACAGCGCCAGCCCGCTGAAGCGGGTGCTCTTGTTGAGGTCACGAACGAGGTCGGTCAGCGTCTGCACCGTGAGCTCGGCATGCGGGAAATCGAGATCGCCGGCGGCCCATGCTGCAACGCCATATTTCGCGCGCTTCATCCGTTCGGCGAGCGCGGCGAGAGCGGCGACCGGCACCCCGGCGACGTCGTCGCGCGCAACGTCGCGACCCGCCAGCACGGCACGCAACGCGCCGAGCACTTCACCCAGACGGCGGTTCTCGCACGGGATGACCGTTGGTTCACGGCCGTCGGGAGCAATGCCCGCGTCCCTGTTCTTCGCCTCACCCAGGTAGACGATATCGCGCTTTGCCGGGTCGAGATCGAACATGCTCTCGCGCACCCACACCATGCGCTCGAAGAAGCGGGGGAAGCGAGAGACGACATCGGTGCCGACGAGGATCAGAAGGTCGGCGCGGTTGCGCACCTCGGTCAGCGTGGTCGTGATCCAGCCCGCATCCTGCACCACGAGCAGATTGCGCAGCTTCGCCGTCGATCCCATATGATCCATCACGGCGCCTATGCGATCCGCGAGCGTCATGGCGCTGCGCGCGCCGGCGACATCGGTGGCGAGTCCAGCCAGGAGCGGCAGCCGCGCTGCCGAGAGAATCCGGGCGGCATGCGCCGCGGCCTCTGCGAGAGGGGCCGCCGCGCCCTTAACGCGGGCCTGTTGCGGTGCGGGACGCCCGGCGCGCGCGAAGCCAGCCACGCTGACCGGACAGCCGTTGGCTCTCACCTCGATGCCGCTGTCACTGACAGCGACGCGCAGGTCGTCGCAGGCGAGCCCGCAGAAGGGACAGGTAACGTCGTGTCGTTCGTTGGCTGGACTGCTCATCGGGATGACCACCGGTGCTGCACTGCGGGCAGCGAACGCTTCGATCGTGGCGCGATTGTGGCGAGAGTGTACCCGTGATCTAGCGGTGTTTGCACGCGCTACGCGAGTCCCCGGCGCAGGTTTCGATTTGCTATAGTTCGACGGCGATCTTGCGCTGTCAGGCACCGTGTTCGAGGCGGTTTTCGGGCGTCGCGCAAACTGCTCCTGACGCGGGACACTGTGCTCCGATCCTGTCGCACGCCGCGGCTCTCGAATGCGCCGATTTTCATGAACAGCAGGGTGAATCTCATTGGCATAGCGATTGCTGCCGCAGGCGCCCCCATGCAGAGGTGGGCGGCATGACGCCGCCGCTTTCCGCAGTGCGTCAGGACAGCGTGATCGTCGAGGCGCCGGCGCGTCTGCATCTGGGATTCATGGACCTGAGCAGCGGTGTCGGGCGTCGCTTCGGCAGCGTGGGTCTCACCCTCGAGAGCGTCTGCACGCGCGTGTGCGCGACGCTGGCGGATGCGGGTCGAGGTCGACGGGCTGCAGAGTGCAGCGTGTGCTGCGATCGCTCGATGTGCTGCGCGAGGTAACCGGGCGTTCGCCGTGGTATGCGCGTCGTGGTGACGAAGGCGATTCCCGAGCACGCCGGCCTGGGCTCCGGGACCCAGCTCGCGCTCGCCGTGGGCTGTGCGTTCGCGAAGGTCTTCGGGCTCGCGCTCGCGCCGCGGGACATCGCCGGCATTCTCGATCGGGGCGGCCGCTCGGGCATCGGCATCGGCGCCTTCGAGCGCGGCGGATTTCTCGTCGACGGCGGACGGGGCGCGGGCGATGCGCCGCCACCGATCACCAGTCGCATCGAGTTTCCCGAGGACTGGCGCGTGGTGCTCATCCTGCATCCCGGCGCGCGGGGCTGCACGGCGCGGCGGAGAAGGCGGCCTTCCGCGCGTTGCCGCCGTTCCCGGAGGCGCGGGCTGCGCACCTGTGCCGCCTCGGTCGATGATGAGCCTGCTGCCGGCACTGGCCGAGCGTGACCTCTTCGAATTCGGGCGCGCGGTGCAGCGAGCTGCAGCGCATCGTCGGCGATCATTTCGCGTCGGCCCAAGGCGGACGGTTCGCGAGCGCACGGGTGGCGGCGGCGCTGGCGCGGCTCGAAGCCGAAGGCGTGACTTGCGTCGGGCAAAGCTCCTGGGGCCCGACCGGATTCGCGGTGGTCGAATCGGAAGCGGTCGCCGCGCAGGCGGTCGCTCTGCTGGAGAAGGAATTCGCGGGCGCAGGGCTTGTCGTTCGTCGATCACCCGCGGTCGCAATCGGGGCGGCGAGATCGCGCTCCAGCCGGCCCGGGCCGCGGGCCTGAACGCGGCGCAGCGCGCGCGCTAGTTCATCCTCGATGGAGATCATGGAAAAACTCTACATCCTGCACATGCTGACGCCGACCCGGAACGTCAGCCCCTTCGACGTGAACATGGCGTATGACGCCGGCTACGATGCGGTCGTGCCGTACACCGATGTCACGCTCGACCAGGTGCAGCCGCTCACGCAGGACGCGATCTTCTCGCGCGGGCCTTCGGGCGTGAAGCGCACCGGCATCTTCCTCGGCGGTCGGCGAGATCGGCATGGCGGCCGACATGCTGGATGCGGCGCGCGGCGCGATGGTGCCGCCGTTCGAGGTGTCGGTCTTCGCCGACCCGAGCGGTGCTTTCACCACCGCCGCTGCCCTCGTTGCCTGCGCTGAAGCGCAACTCAAGCAGAAGTTCCAGACCGATTTCCAGGGCAAGAACGTCCTCGTGCTCGGCGGCACCGGCCCGGTCGGCGCGGCGGCGGCAGTGCTCGCCTCCGGCGCGGGTGCGCGGGTGATGATCGCCAGCCACTCCAGCGCCAATCGCAGCGCGCATGACTTCGGAAGTCTGCAACGCGCGCTACGGCGCGTCGACGCAGCCGGCCGAGGCCGGTTCGACCGAGCAGAAGGCAACGCTCATCGAGAGCGTCGACGTCGTGCTGGCGACCGCCAAGGCCGGCATCCAGGTGCTCTCCAAGCAGCGAACTCGCGAAGGCAAAGCGCCTGCTCGTGGCAGGCGACGTCAACGCGGTGCCGCCAGCAGGCATCGAGGGGGTGGGCGTGATGGATCGCGGCGAACCGCTGGAAGCAGCTTCCGGCAAAGCGGTCGGGATCGGCGCGCTCGCCGTCGGGCGACATCAAATACAAGGTGCAGCGGGGTCTCTTCGAGGCCATGCTCGATGCGCAGAAACCGCTCTATCTGGATTTCCGCGACGCCTTCGCGATGGCGCGCACTTATGCGGCCTGACGGGAAACCGTTTCTCGTCGTCTCCGCATCCGGGCGGGCGCTCGCCACGATGGCGCAGCGCGCCGGGGCGCGCACGGTCGTGCTCGACCTCTTTGCGGATGCGGACACCGCTGTGTGTTGCGATGCAGTGCGCTGCGTTACGTCCGACCGCGCGCTGCGCTTTCACCGTCGTCGCTTGCTCGATGCGGCCGCTGCGCTCGCGCCGCCATCGGCATGTGCAGGGGTGATTATCGGTTCCGGGCTCGAGGGCAGACTGCCTCTGCTTGCTCGGCTTGCGCGCGAGCGGAAATTGTTTGGCAATGCGCCGGAAACCGTTGCCCGAGTGAAGGACCCGCAGGCGCTTGCGCAGCTGCTCGCGTCTCTCGGTATTCGCACGCCAGCGGTGCGTTTCGATCCGCCGCTCGATCCGCGCAGCTGGCTCGTCAAACAGGCGGGCGGGGCCGGAGGCGTGCACGTGCGCGCTGCGAAGCACATCGCGTCGCCCCGTCGCGGCCGCTATTTTCAGCGCTTCATCGCCGGGCGCGTGCTTTCCCTGCTCTTCGTGGCCGACGGACGCCAGGCACGGCCGATCGGCGTGAGCGAGCAGTGGGCCGCGGGCGCAGATTGTCCGCGGCGGCCGTTCAGTTTCGGCGGCGCAATTTCGGACGCGCAGGTGCCGGCAGAGGTGCGGGCGCAGGTCGAGGAATGGAGTGAGCGACTCACCGACCGTGTCGGTCTGGTCGGCCTGAACGGCATCGATTTCATTCTGGACGATGCGCTTCGGCCGCACTGCATCGAGATCAACCCGCGTCCGACCGCCACCGCAGAACTGTACGATGATCGCGCAGCGGTCGGCCTTTTCGCGTGGCACCTCGACGCCTGCGAAGGCCGTCTGCCGACGCGCCGCCTCGAAGCCGGCGCAGTGCGCGGGCAGGCGATCGTCTATGCGCCGGCCTCGATGACGCTGCCGCCGCTGTGCTGGCCGGACTGGGCAAGCGATCGCCCGGCAGCCGGGACGCCGTTCCCGATCGCCGCACCTGTGTGCAGTGTGCATGCGGCGGGGACGAGTGCTGCTGCAGTTCGCAATCAGCTTTACGAACGAAGCCGAATCATACGGCGCAACGTTACGCCGCTTGCCGCGTGACCTGGTGGTTGGAGGAGGGAAGATATGAACGTGTCCGAACGGGCAGTGGACGGCGTGCGCGCGCGTCCGAGCATCAATGCCGCCGCGCAGCCGCTGGTGGAGGCACTGGTCCGCGATGCCCCGCAACTGCGGGTCGGCGTCTCGACGCATGCCACGGGTTGCCGCGTTGTCGACGCCGGCATCGACCACTCCGGCAGCCTGGAGGCAGGGCGGCGCATCGCTGGCATCTGCCTCGGCGGCCTGGGCGATGTGCGCCTGCTGTCGACCGCCGAGCGTTGGCCGTTGCGCCTGAGCGTGACCGCCTCCGATCCCGTGCTTGCCTGCCTCGGTAGTCAGTACGCGGGGTGGAGCCTCAGCGCAGGTGAGGGCAAGGGGGCTTTCCACGCACTCGGCTCCGGACCGGGACGCTCGCTCTCGGTCAAGGAAGCACTTTTCCAGGAACTCGACTACCGCGATGCGGCGGATGCCACCTGCCTCGTGCTCGAAGTCGACAAGACCCCGCCCGATGCGGTGGTGGAGAAGGTCACGCGCGACTGCGGCATCGCACCCGAGCGCCTCACCTTCATACTGACCCCGACGCACAGTCTCGCCGGCGTGGTGCAGATCGTTGCGCGTGTGCTCGAGGTGGCTTTGCACAAGGTGCACACCCTCGGCTTTCCGCTCGAACAGTTGATCGACGGTTCCGGGTCCGCGCCGGTGCCGCCACCGGCGCCCGACTTTCTCAACGCGATGGGGCGCACCAACGACGCGATCATCTTCGGTGGCGTCGTGGAGCTTTTCGTCGACACCGACGACGACGCGGCGAAGGACCTCGCCGAGCGGCTGCCCTCCAACACCTGCGGTGACTACGGACGTCCCTTCGCGCAGGTGTTCAAGGAGGTCAAGTACGACTTCTACAAGATCGATGCAAACCTCTTCGCACCAGCCGCCGCCGTGGTGTGCAACGTGCGCAGTGGCAAGGTGTTCCGGGCGGGCGTCGTGAACGACGCCCTGCTCGCCGCTTCGTTCGGCGAGTGAGCGCTTGGGATACGACATGCGGCAGGTGGCGATCTGCACCGACGAACCCGGATGGCATGGCGCGCGTTTGCGCGCCGCCTTCGCTGCGCGCGGCGTCGCGGCGAGCTACGTCTCGCTGCGCGACTGTCGTTTCGATCTCGCCCGCGGTGTCGATGGTGTCGTCATGCCCGGCTTTGCGGGTACACTGCCCGAGGGTGTTTTCGTGCGCGGTGTTCCCGGCGGGACGCTCGAGCAGGTGACCTTCCGCCTCGGCATCCTGCACGCGCTGAAGGCGCTGGGAATACCCGTCTACAACGATGCTCGCGCGATCGAATGCACCGTGGACAAGGGCATGACGAGCTTCCTGCTGCAGCGTGCAGGCGTGCCGACACCGCCGACCTGGGTGACCGAAAACGCGACGGAAGCACGCGCCGTGCTGCAGCGCGAGAGCGCGGCCGGCAATGAACTGGTGATCAAGCCGCTGTTCGGGTCGCAGGGCACCGGACTGAGGCGGCTTGCCGCGGACACGGATATTCCCGGCATGGAGCTCTATGGCAACGTCTGCTATCTGCAACGCTACATCGACAGTGGTGACGGGCGCTGGCACGACCACCGGGTCTTCGTCATCGCCGGACGGACCGTTGCGGCGATGGTGCGCCGCGGCGTCTCCTGGGTGAACAACGTGGCCAGGGGCGCACGCTGCGAACCTCTGGAACCCACATCGGAACTGGAGCAGCTCGCGGAAGCGGCAACGCGCGCCGTCGGCGCCGACTACGCCGGGGTCGACATCGTGCGCGACCAGGACGGCAGCCTGTGGGTGATCGAAGTGAATGGCATTCCCGCCTGGAAAGGGCTGCAGGGCGTTGCCGGCGTGGACATCGCCGCGGCGCTCGTCGACAATTTCATTCGCAGTCATCTGGACGGCTGCGCCGTGCGGGAGTTCGAAGCCGTATGCTGAGTGGGTCGCGCGCCGCCTTCGTCGCGGCAGCAGTGGGATGGGCCTGCCGGCTCGACGTGCAGGCAGCCAAGCCGGGCAACGTCAGTATTGCGAGCCCGGGACACCGGATGCGCGCCGAGGACTTCCTCGCCAGCGCGGAGGCGATCGCAGGTCCACTCTCGGCGCCCGGCCGTTCGGTCGGCGAGCGCATCGCGGACGCGGTCGACGCCACCTGGAAGCGGGTCGGCATGAACACCAATCTCGGTATCGTGCTGCTGGCGGCGCCGCTCGCGCAGGCCACCTTGACCGCACAGGCTGGAGAGCCGTTCGAGCGCGCCACCGTGCGCGTACTGGCCGAACTCGATGCCCAGGATGCTGTCCACGCCTTCCGCGCGATCGTTCAGGCGAATCCGGCGGGGCTCGGCGAGGCCGATCAATTCGACGTGCGGCAACGCGCCGAGACGACTCTGCTCGATGCCATGCGCGCGGCGGCACATCGGGACACCATTGCCCGACAGTATGCGAACGGGTTCAGCGACGTGTTCCGGTTCGGTGTGCCGCGATTGCTGGCGGCACTGCGCCGCGGACGCAGTGCGCAGCAGGCGACGGTGGACTGCTACATCGGGTGGCTTGCGCGCTTCCCCGATACGCACATCGCACGCAAGCACGGCAACGAGGTAGCGTGCCAGGTGAGCGCGGAGGCAGCGCACCTGGAATCGGCCATCGGCGCGCCCGGCGGCGCCGCACCCCTCGCGGTGCTGCGCAACTGGGATGCGTCGCTCAAGGCTCGTGGCATCAATCCCGGCACGAGCGCCGATCTCACCGTGGCAAGCCTCATCGCGGCCCGGCTGCAGGGCGCGTTCGCCGGACGGTTTTCGGAGCGGGACGAACCCCAGGTGCCGGTCCGCAAAGTGACGTGGATGCATGGAATGGGTTTGCGCGAGTGAACGCGTCTGTCGAATCCACATTTGTACGTCAACCACAAGGTAGGAGATGGTAAATGGCAAAGATTGATCGGGTACTGGTCGGGGAATCGCTGATCGGCGACGGCAACGAGGTTGCCCATATCGACCTCATCATCGGGCCCCGTGGCAGCGCCGCGGAGTATGCGTTCTGCAACGCGCTGACCAACAACAAGGACGGTTTCACCTCGCTGCTCGCGGTGGTCGCTCCGAATCTGCCGTGCAAGCCGAGCACCCTGATGTTCAACAAGGTGACGATCAAGGGCGCGAAGCAGGCGGTGCAGATGTTTGGTCCGGCGCAGCGTGGGGTGGCCATGGCGGTCACCGACTGCGTGGCCGATGGCACCATCCCGCAGTCCGAGGCGGATGATCTGTACGTCTGCGTCGGCGTCTTCATCCACTGGATGGCGGAAGACGACAACAAGATCCAGGACTTCAACTACGAGGCCACCAAGCAGGCGATCAAGCGCGCGGTCGCCAACGAGCCGAAGGCCGCGGATGTCATCGCGAAGAAGGGCACGCCACATCCGTTCGCCGGCCACGTGTAAGCGTCAGTTGCACGGCCGGCGGCGCTTTTCGCCGGCCGTTTTCCACATCCCGTTCCCGCGAACGTCGAGGGCAACCTAAGCGCACGGGGAGCAGAATGGGAGGGCACTAGAAATGTCGATCTGGGATGCAATTCTGGGAATCTTCGGTGGCGGAAAGAAGCCAGCGCCAGCAAAGCCGGCCGCGCCATCCCCCCGACCGGCGGCTGCGCCGGCACCGAAGCCGGCCGCGAAACCGGCCCCGGCTCCGAATGCGGCGAAGAGTATCGATCGGGTGCTGGTCGGCGAAGCACTGGTCGGCGACGGCAACGAGATTGCACACATCGATCTCATCATCGGTCCCCGCGGCTCGGCTGCGGAGCGCGCCTTCGCGAACGCGCTCGCCAACAACAAGGATGGTTTCACCACGCTCTTGGCGGTGGTCGCCCCGAACCTCGCGGCCAAGCCCAACGCCGTCATGTTCAACAAGGTGACGATCAAGGGCGCGAAGCAGGCGGTGCAGATGTTCGGTCCAGCGCAGCGTGCAGTGGCGATGGCGGTGACCGACTGCCTTGCCGATGGCACGATCCCCGCGCATCAGGCCGACGATCTCTACCTGAGCGTGGGTGTCTTCATCCACTGGCTGGCAGAGGACGACAACAAGATCCAGGACTACAACTACGAGGCGACCAAGCTCGCGCTCAAGCGTGCCATCGCCGGCACGCCGAAAGTGCAGGAAGTGATCGCCAAGGCGCGCTCCACGCCACACCCCTTCGCCGCGCACTCCTAGCGGGTTGCCACACGCGCGAGGTCGGCGGACGTGAGGCGCCCGTCGTGCAGGCTCGATGCGACGAGGGCGCCGGCGACACCGAGGCGTTGCAGCGCCCGCAGGTCCTCTGCGCTGCGCACGCCTCCCGCGGCATAGACGCGCCGGCGCGACGCTGCGGCGACGATCTGCCGCAGGCGTGTCCAGTCCGGGCCAGTGTCGGCGCCGACGCGAGCCAGCGTCATCGCGATCACTTCATTGGGCCACGCCGCCGGACGGGCGAGGAGGTCAATGGGGCCCAGCGCGCTGCCGTCCGCGCCAAAGTCGAGCGAGAGCACGGGCGGAGGTTCGCTCTGCACCGCGCGCAATTCATCGATGAGTCGGTGATCGGTCATGCACTCCGTGCCGAGCACGGGACGTCCCAAGCCTTGAGCCCGCCATGCGCGCACACCGTCGATGTCGGCAATGCCCGTGTCCACCCACAACTCGACTTCCGGAAACTGCGCGTGGATCGCCGCGATCGCTTCGTTGTTGTGGCCTCGCCGCTGGATCGCATCGAGGTCTGCCAGATAGAGCGAGGCGAACGGGTAGACTGCCAGGAGCGCAGCCGCGATTTCGGCGGGGCTCGCTCCCGTCGCCAGTGACGAGCGAATCGGCGCGTACGCCGCGCGCTCGCCGCGGCGGGCATGCACGACGCGCCCGTCCTGCAAGTCGATGACCGGGATGATCTGCACAATCAGATGCGGTTATTCGTCTACGAATTTATCACGGGCGGGGGGCTGATCGACCACGCCCTTCCGCGCTCGCTGGCGCATGAGGGCGAACTCATGGCACGCGCGCTCCTGCGCGACCTGCTGGACGTCGCCGGTACCGAGGTCTGCGTCATGCGCGATGCGCGCTCGGCGGTGCTGCCATCCGGGTTCGAGGTCCATGTGCCACGCAGCGAGAGCGAAGCGCTCGCCCGCTTCGCACACTGTGTGGACAACGCGGATGCGACATGGATCATCGCGCCCGAGACTGGCGGTGTGCTCGAACGGCTTTCCGCTGAGGTGTTGGCACGAGACAGATATCTGCTCGGCAGCCGCCCACCGGCCATCGCGGTTGCCGCGAGCAAGACGCAGACGGCACGCGCACTTGCGTGGCGCGGCGTGCCGGTGGTACCGGTTCATGATCCAGCCGTGGACACACTGCTATCGCTTACCGGTTCGGTAGTGCTCAAGCCGGACGACGGCGCCGGTTGCGTCGACACGCGCGTGTATGCCGACGCCGCATCCGCCCTGCGCGACTGGGAAGCGCGCGGACGCGATCGTCGGCTGGTGCTGCAACCGTACATCGAGGGTGAGGCGGCGAGCGTCTCGCTGCTCGTGCGGGACGGCCGTGCGGTGATCCT
The DNA here is from genome assembly GCA_963719715.1 of uncultured beta proteobacterium. GTDB lineage: Bacteria > Pseudomonadota > Gammaproteobacteria > Burkholderiales > JAEUMW01 > JAEUMW01. The sequence continues at coordinate 38,081 of CAVRDD010000033.1, read as the reverse complement.
CTCCGTGAATCGCCAGCACGTGACCCGGGAAGGAAGTGTGCTGCGATTCCACGGCTGTGGCGTCAACGCACTCGCGCCGTGGCAGCCGCTCCTGGCGGACCTCGCCCAGGGCATCGCCGAGGCATTGCCCGACCTCTGGGGATACGTCGGCCTCGATCTCATCCTGAGCGAGCACGGGGCGCAAGTGCTGGAAGTGAATCCGCGGCTGACCACGTCTTACGTCGGTCTGCGCGAATCGATCGGTATCAACCCGGCTGCCTGGGTGCTCGCGCTGCTCGACGAAGCAGTGCCGCTGCCCGCGCCGCCCGCAGCGCTGCGCAGTGTCGAAGTTGGCGTCCCGCAGGAGGCTTCAGATGCCTGAGGCGGTGCTCGGCTGGGACGTGGGCGGTGCCCACCTGAAGGCTGTGCTGGTCGATGCCGACGGTGCGGTCGCCGCGGCTTTGGAACTGCCATGTCCGTTGTGGCAGGGCGTGTTGCATCTGGAGCAAGCCATCGACGAAACGCTTGCACGGATGCCAACGATGCCGTCCGCGCATGCGGTCACCATGACTGGCGAACTGGCGGATTGCTTTGCCGATCGTGCAGCTGGCATTGCGGCGATCGTCGCCGCCATGCTCACGCGGGTGCCGGACGGCGAGTTGCATTTGTTTGCCGGGCGCACCGGCTTCGTTTCCGCAGACGCGGCAAACGCGCAGGCGGCGCAGATTGCCTCCGCCAACTGGCTTGCCACCGCGATGTACCTGGCGACCGTAACGGATGCGGCGCTGCTGGTCGATTCCGGCAGCACGACAACCGACCTGGCGCCGATCGCAGGCGCCGAGGTGCGCAGCGTTGGAAACGACGACTTCACGCGGCTTGCCAGCGATGAACTGGTGTACACGGGGATCAGCCGCACACCGCTGATGTCGCTCGTGCAGCGGGTGCAGTTCGAGGGACGGGAGGTCGCGCTCATGGCGGAACATTTCGCAACGACTGCCGATATCTATCGCCTGACCGGCGAGCTCACCGAGTCGGTCGACATGCACCCAGCCGCGGACGGTGGACCGAAGACACGCGAGGGCAGCGCGCGGCGGCTCGCACGCATGATCGGACGTGATGCTGCGTCTGCGCCGCTCGATGCCTGGACCGAACTTGCGCGCTTCTTCGCCGAGCGGCAGCTCGATCGGCTGGCGGATGCCGCGAGACGGGTCATCGCGCGCGCCGACCTGCCGGCACGTGCGCCCGTCATCGGGGCGGGCAGCGGGGCGTTGCTGGCGCGCAAGCTTGCCTTGCGGCTTGACCGCTTCTACATGGATTTCTCGTCCCTCGCACCGCTCTCCGGCGCGGGGGCGGCAGACGTGATGGCGTGCGCACCGGCGTTTGCAGTGGCACGACTTTTCCGCAGCGCAGGAGCCTGACGCTAGAATCGCGGTCGAAGCGACTCGTACTTTCGATCTCGAGTACAGACACCATGCCGCATCTGATCGTCGAGTTACCGTATCGCGAAGATACGGGATCGCTGTTCGACAGCATCGCTGACGAGCCGTGGGCGGTGTTCCTGGACAGCGGCCGCCATCTGCCGGGTCACTCGCGTTTCGACATCCTTGCGGCGAACCCGACGACGACACTCGTCACGCGCGGAAACATGACCGAGATTCGCACGGGTGACGAGGTCCGCTTGTCTCCGGAGGATCCGTTCAGCCTGCTCAGGCAGGCGCTCGGCGCGGTCGCCGAGCCCGTCTCCAGACTGCCGTTCGCGGGCGGCGCCATCGGCTATTTCGCGTACGACCTGGGGCGTCGGTTCGAACGTCTGCCAAGCGTCGCGGAGGACGCCGAGAAGCTGCCGGAGATGGCGGTCGGCCTCTACGACTGGGCCTGCGTGGTCGATCACCACGAGCGTCGGAGCTGGCTCGTCAGCGCCGGTCGCGATCCGCTGACAGCCGCCGCCTGGCCGGCACTCGTCGATCGCTTCTCGGTCCCCCGGCGCGAGCGTTATCGCGCGCCGTTCAGGGTCACGTCCAACGTTGCCTCCAACCTGACGCCCGAAGGTTATGCGGACGCCTTCCAGCGCGTGCAGCGCTACATCGCGCAATGGTGACTGCTATCAGGTCAACCTTGCGCAACGCTTCGCGGCGAGCGCCGTGGGGGATCCGTGGGTTGCGTTTCAGGCGCTGCGCATCCTCAACCCGGCGCCATTCGCGGCCTATCTCAACCTTCGCTTTGGACAGATTCTGTCGGCTTCGCCAGAGCGGTTCCTGCGTGTGCAGGGTGGTGCGGTCGAGACCAAGCCGATCAAGGGCACGCGGCCGCGTGCCGGCCATCCGCGCCTCGATGCCGCGCTTGCCGAGTTGCTGAAGGAGAGCGAGAAGGACCGCGCGGAGAACGTGATGATCGTCGATCTTCTGCGCAACGATCTGTCGAAGACCTGTGCGCCGGGATCGGTGAAGGTGCCGAAGCTCTTCGACGTGGAAAGTTTCGCCACCGTGCACCACCTCGTTTCCACCGTTACCGGGCGCTTGCAGCCGCAGGCGCATGCGCTCGATCTGCTGCGCGGCTGTTTCCCCGGCGGCTCCATCACCGGGGCGCCGAAGCTGCGCGCAATGGAGATCATCGAGGAACTCGAGCCGCATCGGCGCGGTGTCTACTGCGGTGCCATCGGGTATATCGGCTACGACGGTGCGATGGACACGAACATCGCCATCCGCACGCTGGTGAATTCGGGCGGCACGGTACGCTTCTGGGCGGGAGGCGGCATCGTCGCCGATTCGCGCGTTCAGGAGGAGTACCAGGAATCCTTCGACAAGGCGGCGGCGCTGCTGAGATTGCTGCAGCAGTGCGCCGACAATTCCGCGCGCGCCTGAAGCGATGCTGCAGGTCGTCAAGCTCGGCGGCAGCCTGCTCGATGCGCCCGATGCGCTGCGCCGCTGGCTGCGGCCGATCGCCGAAGCGGGCGGCAAGGTGGTGGTGGTGCCGGGAGGCGGCCCGTTTGCGGACGCCGTGCGCATGGCACAGCAGAGAACCGGTATCGACGATCGCACGGCACACAGGATGGCGCTGCTCGCCATGGAGCAATATGGCCATCTGCTGGCGTCGCTGGCGCCGTCTCTCGCCATGGCCGACACGCTCGGCAGCCTGCGCGAGGCGCTGCGCTGCCGGCGTGTTCCCGTGTGGATGCCAGCGCGCATGGTCGTTGATGCCGATGGAATCGACGAAAGCTGGCAGGTCACTTCCGACAGCCTCGCCGCCTGGCTCGCGCACGAACTCGGTGCCTCGACGCTGTGGCTGGTGAAGTCCTGCTCCGTCGCGGCTCAGGATCCGCAGCGGCTCGCCGACCTGGGCGTGGTCGATGTCGCGTTCCCGCGCTTAATCGCGGCCAGCGGCTGTGCGGTGCAGGTGCTCGGGCCCGGCGACGCAGACCTGCTGATCGCGGCGCTGGCAGTTCGGGATGTCAGCCCGACGAGCGCGGCTGTCCCTTGATGTACCTCCAGCAGCAGAAGATGAACGCCACCGCGAGCGCGACTTCGACGCTTGCCAGCAGTCGCGACGCGCCTGACTCCGACCACGCCCGCACAATCCCCTCGGTGAAGTAGAGGAGGATCACCAGCGGCGCCCACTTGAAGGTGTAGATATCGCCGCGCCAGATCCGGGGCAGCAGCAGCAGCGGCGGCAGCGCCTTCAGCAGCAGCCAGGAGCCACCTTGCCGGATCGGTGCGATGCGTACTTCCCACGCGATCATGAGCAGCGCTAGCGCGACCAGGATGGCGGATGCTGCCAGCGCGTAGCGCGCGCAATCCCGCTTCACTCGCTGCCGTCCGACGCCTCGCGGCAACGCCGCGCCAGCGCGACGAGCCCGCTGCGGGCGTCTGCAGGCGTGGTGACCGCTGTCTCGAAATCGATGCGCAGCAGTTCCCCATCGGCTTTCACGTCGAATCCGTCGCAGTCGATGCCGATCATCTCGGCGTCGAGCGGCTCGCGCCGATGCACCAGGCGGCAGTAATCGCGCAGGTTGTGGCGGTGATCCGCGTTCATGTGCTGCAGGATGCCCACCTCGGACTCCGCCAGGGTCGCGGCCGGAGCCCGCGCCACGTCTGCATCGAGCCATTGAATGTCGCCGAAACCGCCGACCCAGTGCAGCGCTTCCGGCACGATCCGATAGAACGCGAAATCGCCGAAGTCGAGTAGCCCTCGCGACTTCGGCAGATAGCGCAGGTAGCGCTCCGCATCCGGGGCTCGAGGATCTTCGAGCCGCTCGGCGCGGCCGACGCAGGTCACGCGCGCGGCAGCCAGCACGTCTTCGCCCGCGGCATGCGCCATGAGACTCACGCGCGAATCCGCTCGCAGGTTCTTCGTGTGCTCTGCGAGCGCGCTGATGAGCAGCAGTGGACAACCCTCGTGGTCCGTCGCGTAGGGAACGACGGTCGCGAAGGGGTGACCGGCCAGGCGCAGCGACGAGGTGGCGAGTGCGCCGTGGCGGCAGTGGCGAAGGAGCCGGCGCGCCTTGTCCCCCGCCGTCATCACCGGGCGAGCCTCACCGCTGCGTCCGCCAGTCGACGGCCGAGCGCGACGCAGAGTTTTCTCTCGTCGTCGGTCAAGGCACGTTCACCGCTGAGCCCGGCCCAGTGGCTGGCGCCATACGGTGTGCCGCCGCTCGTAGTCGTGCCGAGTTCGGGCAGCGTGTAAGGCAGTCCGAGCAACAGCATGCCGTGGTGCAGGAGTGGCAGCATCATCGAGACGAGCGTCGTTTCCTGGCCGCCGTGCAGTGTTCCGGTGGACGTGAAGAGGGCAGCGGGTTTGCCCGCGAGCACGCCCGTCAGCCACAGCGACGCGGTGCCGTCGAGAAAGTACTTGAGCGGCGCTGCCATGCTGCCGAAGCGCGTCGGTGAGCCGAGCGCGAGGCCGGCGCACGTCTCCAGGTCCTTCAGTTCCACGTACGGCGCACCGCTGTCGGGCACCGCGGGGGCGACCGTTTCGCACACCGTGGAAACCTTCGGCACGGTGCGGATGCGCGCGGTGCAGCCTGCGACCTCGTCGATGCCACGGGCAACCAGACGTGCCATGTTGCTGACAGCGCCATTCTGACTGTAGTAGAGAACCAGGATTTCGTGCACGGAGGAAGCCCGGGGAATCGCGGGTATCATATGTCGGGTCATGAGGCAGCGACTTTCCGCGTCGGTTCCCGTCGCCACCGCACGCCTTCGCGCCCTCGTCGGCCTGGTGCGCGAACGCATGGACGAGGAGCGTCTGCTCGACACGGCGGCGAGCCTTACCTTCAGCACCCTGCTCGCGCTGGTGCCGCTCGTCACAATCGCGCTCACGGTGTTCTCCGCGTTTCCCGTTTTCGCATCGCTCACCGATCAGATCAAGGATTTTCTGCTCGCCAATCTGGTGCCCGAGGCTGCGGCCAAGGTCATCACCGTTTACGGCCGGCAGTTCGTGGAGAATGCCACGCGGCTCACCATCGTCGGCATCGGGGGTCTCGCGATCACCGCCGTGCTGGTGATGCACACCATCCTCGATGCATTCAACCGCATCTGGCGCGTGCGACGGCCGCGCCCGTTCGCCGTGCGCTTCGCGCTGTACTGGGCGGTGCTGACGGTGGGACCGATCCTGGTGGGTGGCAGTCTGTCGGTAACATCGTGGCTACTTGCACTCTCGGGTGATCTCGGCGAGGTTGCGCCTGGCGTCCAGGGGCTTCTACTCCAGAAGCTGCCGCTGTTCCTCACGATGGTCGCAATGACGTTCATCTACACCCTGGTTCCGAACCGGCAGGTCGCGCTGCGTGACGCGCTGGTGGGCGGTGTCCTCGCGGCCGTGATGTTCGAAGTGGTGAAGTTGGGCTTCACGCGTTATCTCACCCTGTTTCCAACCTACACCTTGATCTATGGGACGTTCGCCAGTCTGCCGGTGTTTCTGCTGTGGATCTATCTCTCGTGGCTCATCGTCCTCATCGGCGCTGTCGTCGCCGCAACGCTGCCGGACTGGCGTGCCGGAGCACTGGCCGGGCAGCGCCGCGCCGGACATCAGTTCTACCGGGTGCTGACGCTCCTGCGCGAGCTCGCGATGGCTCATCGCATGGGCACGGTGCTATCCACGCTCCGGCTGCAGCAACAGGCAGCGCTGAGCGGCTCCGACACCGAGACGCTGCTGATCGAACTCGCAGGCAGCGGGTGGGTATGCGAGGTGGTGCGAGGCGGCTGGGTGCTCGGTCGTGATATTGGCGAGATCATGCTGGCAGACGTGTTCCAGCGCTTCGTGTTCGCGCCCCTCGATCTGCCGGTGCCAGCGGAGCTGTCCGAGGTGCGGGACATGCTCGCACGCATCGAATCGAGTTCCAGCGGCGATCTCGCGGTGCCGCTTTCCACGGTCTTTTTTCCGGAGGCGCCCGCGAACCCGGGACGCAGCAATGAAGACCGGAGCGTCGCAGCACTTGCGCGCTAACCACGCGAGCGTGCAGCGATTGCTGCTGATGGCGGTTCTCTGCTGCTGGGTAGCAGCGGTGAATGCCCAGGAATTCGCGGTCACCGATGCCAAGGGAAAGACCCACAGGCTGTCGGACTACCGGGGCAAGTGGGTCCTGGTGAACTTCTGGGCGACGTGGTGTCCGCCGTGTCTCGAAGAGATGCCCGATCTCGGCGCGATCTACGATGCGCGCCGGCAGAAGGACCTCGTGGTGATCGGCATCGCGATGGATTACCGAGATTCGACGGAAGTGGTCGAGTTCGCCGACAACATGCTGGTTTCGTATCCGATCGTGCTCGGCGACAAGAGCGTGACGCAGCAGTTTGCACGTGTGCGCGGCCTGCCCACCACGCTGATCTACGATCCGTCGGGCCAGCTCGTGAAGTCCCACGTCGGCGCGATCACGCGCAAGCAGATTGAGGCAATCATCGACGCTCGCCGCTGACGCGAACGCTTACGGCTCAGCGCGCGAGGGGCGATCCTGCAGGCGGACGGTACTCGACGTTGCGCACCGTCGGGACCTGCCAGGTGCGCCACGCGCGCAGCACCAGATTGGGATATTCGGCCTGACCGAGACTGCCGTTGTAGCGGCCGAGGGCGCGGAACAGGTTGCCACGCTCGATGTCGACGTAGTGGCGGAGGATCGCGCAGCCGTAGCGCAGGTTCGTGCGCAGGTGGAAGAGGTTGTGTTCGTCCTTGCCGATGGCCGACACCCAGAACGGCATCACCTGCATGAAGCCGCGTGCGCCGGCGGTGGACACGGCGTACTTGCGAAACGCGCTTTCCACCTGGATCAGGCCGAGCACCAACTCAGGCTCGAGTCCGGCACGGGTGGCCTCGTAGTAGACGGTGCGCAGGAAGTCGAGGCGCAGCGTTTCGTCCACCATCTGGCGTTCGAGCCTGGACGACATCGTGGCGAGCCAGCGGCGGGATTCGCTGTCGGACGCGAGCACCAGCGATGACACCGCGTGGTCGCTCACCGCCTTCTGCATCGATGCCTGCACGCTTGCCGACAGCGGCTGCTCCGCCTGTGCGCCGGCACGTGCCGCCAGCGGAGCCAGCAGCGCGAGGCAGACGATGAGCGTCAGTGCGCGCCGCATACCTTCGCGCGAACGAACGCGGCCGCCTCGGCGACGGGAACCTGCTGGGCCGCCGCATCGCGGCGACCCTGGTACTCGACCATGCCCTGCTTCAGTCCCCGTTCGCCGACCACGATCCGGTGGGGAACGCCGATCAGTTCCATGTCCGCGAACATCACACCGGGGCGTTCGTCGCGATCGTCCAGCAGGACTTCGATATTCGAGTCCGCGAGGGCATCGTGCAGGCGCGCCACTACCTCGGCCACCTGCGCGCTCTTGGAGAGCCCGATAGGCACGATGGCGACAGCGAACGGCGCCATGGCATCGGGAAACACGATACCCCGTGCATCGTGGTTCTGTTCGATTGCCGCAGCCACGATGCGCGAGACCCCGATCCCGTAGCAGCCCATCTCCATGGCGCGAGCCTGGCCGTTTTCGTCGAGGACCGTCGCTCCCATCGCGTCGGCATACTTGGTGCCGAGCTGGAAAATGTGGCCAACCTCAATGCCGCGGCAGATTTCGAGGGATCCTTTGCCGTCGGGAGAGGGGTCGCCGGCGACGACGTTGCGCAGGTCGGCGACTTGTGTCGGCTCAGGCAGGTCGCGACCGAAATTGACGCCGGTGAAGTGATGACCGTCCTCGTTCGCCCCGCAGACGAAATCGCCCAGCGCCATTAGGGCACGGTCGGCGATCACGGGAATGTCCGTGCCCACCGGGCCGATCGATCCCGGGCCCGCGGCGAAGCGGCTGCGGATCTCGGGTTCTGTGGCGAAGCGGACGCCGTTGAGCACTTTGCCGGCCTTGATTTCATTGAGGGTATGGTCGCCACGGACGAGCAAGAGACATTCCTGTCCGTCACCGGTGACCACCATCAGGCTCTTCACGATCTGCGCCGAGGGCACGCCCAAGTGGACGCTCACCTCATTGATGGTCCGCTGCCCGGGCGTGGCGATCTTCTGGAATGGCGCGTCCGGTGATGGCCTCGGCGTGCGCGGCGCCACCGCCTCGGCGAGCTCGATGTTCGCGGCGTAATCCGACTCGGGCGAGAAAGCGATCGCATCCTCGCCCGAGTCTGCGAGCACGTGGAATTCGTGCGAACCGGTGCCGCCGATCGCGCCAGTGTCGGCTGCGACCTCCCGGAAGCGCAGCCCCAGGCGGCTGAAGATGCGCCGATAGGTCTCGTACATCACCTGGTAGGTCTGTTCGAGACTGGCCTGGTCGATGTGGAAGGAGTAGGCGTCCTTCATCACGAACTCGCGCGCGCGCATCACCCCGAAGCGAGGCCGGATCTCGTCGCGGAACTTGGTCTGGATCTGGTAGAAGTTGAGCGGCAGCTGACGGTAGCTGCGGATTTCCCGTCGCGCGAGGTCTGTGATCACTTCCTCGTGCGTCGGCCCAAAGCAGAAGTCGCGCTCGTGCCGGTCACGGATCTTCAGCATCTGCGGGCCGAAGACTGCCCAGCGGCCGGACTCCTGCCAGAGCTCGGCAGGCTGCACCGCGGGCATCAGCAGTTCGATCGCGCCGCTGCGGTCCATTTCCTCCCGCACCACCGACTCGACCTTGCGCAGCACGCGCAGGCCAAGCGGCATCCACGTATAGAGCCCGCTGCCAAGCCGGCGGATGAGGCCGGCGCGCAGCATCAGCGCATGGCTAACCAGTTCCGCCTCGGCCGGTGCCTCCTTGAGGGTCGAGATAAAGTACTGACTGACGCGCATGGACTCCCCGCTGGCGAAAAACCCGTATTCTAGCCAGATACGCGGAGGTTCCTTAGTGTCGTGGTCTCTGCCGCGCTCGTTTTCGCACCATGCCGAGATACTCCCGCCACCGCATCCATAAGGACGTCGCCGCCCATGCCAGCGTGGAGGTGAGCGAGCGCGACGGCGTGCGCTATCTGCACCTGGGCAGCGACACGATCCAGAGCGCCATGCGGATCGCACGCCCGAACGACCTCGAACTCGCCTACACGCGATGCATGCTCGCGTTTCTTCTTTTCGTCCCGATGCCGCTGCACGTGGTGATGATCGGCCTCGGCGGCGGCTCGCTGGCGAAGTTCATCCTCTCTCGCATGCCGCTCACGCGGGTCACAGCGGTCGAGATCAACCCGCAGGTCATCGCTGCCGCACAGCAGTTTTTTGCGCTGCCCCAGATACCGGGTCGGTTCGCAATCGAGACGGCGGAAGGTTCGGCCTTCGTCCAGGGGCTGGCGGGCGCGGCGGACGTGCTCTTCGTGGATGGCTATGGAACCGACGCTGCCGCACCGGAGTTGGCAACGCGTGTCTTCTACGAGGACTGCGAGCGCGCGCTTGCCGACAACGGTGTGCTGGTGAGCAATCTGTTCACCAGTCAGTCGGGTCTTCAGCGCCATCTCCGGTTGCTCGAGCAGGCTTTTCCCGGGCGGCTGCTTTACCTCACCGACGAACTGCGCGGCAATCTGATCGCGCTTGGGTTTGTAAGCGCCCAGGGACGACCGAGCTGGCGGACACTGGAGCGGCGGGCGCACGACCTAGAAGCCGAGTACGGTCTGGAGTTCTCCCGCTTCGTGGAGCGTCTCAAGGAACGCAATGCCCACGATTCCCGCCGTCTGTTCATCTGAGACGGGTGATGACGGCGCCTTGCCAGTACCTCGACGGCCGCTTTTTTTCGCTTTCGAAGTGTGCCACAATCAAAAAAATAATCTCGCATATACAGGTGGTTGGCATGATTGACCGGGATGGGTACAGACCCAATGTCGGCATCGTCTTGTGCAACACCCGGAACGAGGTTTTCTGGGGCAAGCGGGTTCGCGAACACGCTTGGCAGTTTCCACAAGGCGGAATCAAGATGGGTGAGTCGCCCGAAGAGGCGATGTTCCGGGAGCTGGGTGAGGAGGTTGGATTGCTTCCGGAGCACGTCAGGATCCTCGGGCGCACGCGGGACTGGCTGCGCTACGACGTGCCCGAGCATTGGGTGCGGCGGGAGTGGCGCGGCAGTTATCGCGGACAGAAACAGATCTGGTTCCTGCTCAAGATGGTCGGTCGCGATTGCGATGTTTCGCTGCGTGCGAGCGCCAAGCCGGAGTTCGATGCATGGCGCTGGCACGAGTACTGGGTGCCGCTCGAGTCGGTGATCGAGTTCAAGCGCGACGTGTATCAGAGGGCGCTGACCGAGCTGGTGCGGTTTCTTCCCACGCGTTCGGCGCGCTGGCGTCGCACCGGTCTCGATGTGCGCTAAGGAACCTCCGCTTAACTCCGTCGCGCCCGCGACGGAGTTAAGCGGAGGTTCCTTAGGCCTCATCAAAAGCGCGGCCGAAGTGCGGCCGACGAATTCGCCCGCTGCCGATACCCCTTGAAGAAGTGATCCGCTCCTTCTAGGATGGTGCAGGAGAGCGCCCGCCGACCACGACGGCGCCCCTTACCACCAACAGGAGGGTCGGACGCATGCTGCGTCAATACATTCCATTGCCCGCCACTGCGGTGCAGCGCGACGTTACCTATCACGAACCGAACCAGGATGTGCCCGAGAGGGTGACGCTGGACAACCACGCGGTCGACTGCATGACGGACTTGCGGCTGGTGACAGCGGTGACCGGGCGCGTGGACGAGACGATAGACCTCGCCAACGAGCACATGAAGCAACGCGGTGTGCGCTTGCTCTTGGTGATCGACGAGGCGCGGCGCCTCAAGGGCGTGATTTCTTCCGCCGACATCCTTGGCGAGCGCCCCATGCAGGTCGTGCAGAGTCGTGGCGTGCGGCGCACCGATGTCCTCGTTCGTGACGTCATGACCCCGCAGGAAGAATTGCACGTGCTGCAGATGGAGGACGTACGTCTCGCGAAGGTCGGCCACATCGTCTCGACCCTGAAGGCGGCGGGGCGGCAGCACGCGATCGTGGTCGACCTGGACCAGCGTGGCCATCAACAGGTGCGCGGCATCTTTTCGGCCTCGCAGATCGCGCGACAACTCGGCGTCGACATCCAGACGACCGAAGTCGCGCGCACCTTTGCCGAGGTGGAAGCCATGCTGGCCCGGGCGAGCTAGCGGCTCGCATGATGGGGATCGACCATCGCGACCGCGCGATCACGGCGGCCAACACCGCAGACCACCAGGGCGTCGCCGCCAGGCGACTGGCAGAGGCTCTGAGCGCGCGCGCGTCGCGATGTTCATGAGTTGCACTAGGACCGTATGCGTTCTGCTGGCAGCGCTTGCGCTCGCGGGATGCAAGAGCGGCGGGGACAGCTGGCTGCGAGTGCCCGATCCCGACGATGAAAAGAGCGCGGAAGAGGGCGGGCCGCGCAAGGAGGACAAGCTCGCACTGCCGCCCTACCCGGAGGAGAACCGCCTGCTGCCCTTCGACGTGGGCGGTGCCTCACGCAATGCGTTTTACGTCGATCCCGAATCCATCAGCGTTGGCGAGGACTGGGCGATCCGCTTCACGTCGGTGATTGTCTCGCCGCGGGGTGCGCGCACCGTGAGCTACGAAGGTATCGATTGCACCGACTACACGTACAAGCTTTACGCGACCGGCCATCCCGACGGCACTTGGGCGCAGGTGAAGCTGCCACAGTGGCGCCCGATCGGCTTCACCGAGATCAACCGCTACCGGATCGTGCTCTTCAAGGATTTCTTCTGCCCGAAGAGAGTGCCGGTACGAAGCCAAGGTGAGGCGATTCGCGCGCTCAAGTCAGGCACTCACGCGCAATCCGAGGACAGCTACTGACGGGGTTTACAGCAGCACCAGGTTGTCGCGGTGAATGAGCTCGGGTTCGTCGACGTAACCCAGGCGTGCCTCGATGTCCGCGCTCGGCGCCCGCAGGATGCGGCGTGCCTCCGTCGCCCCGTAGTTGACGAGTCCGCGCGCGATCTCGCGCCCCGCAGGGTCGATGCAACTCACCACTTCTCCGCGTTCGAACTCGCCGGTCAGTGCGTGCACGCCGATCGGCAGCAGGCTCTTCCCCTCGTGCTGCAGCGCGCGCGCCGCGCCGGCGTCGAGCTCGAGGCGACCTCTGATCTGCAGGTGATCGGCCATCCACTGCTTGCGCGCCGCCAGCGTCATTGCGGCGGCGGCGAGTTCGGTGCCGATCGGTTCGCCCGAAATCAGGCGCACCAGCACGTCGGGCTCGCGCCCGGAGACGATCACGGTATGGGCGCCGCTGCGTGACGCACGCTTGGCGGCGATCACCTTGGTCAGCATGCCGCCGCGGCCGATTTCGCTGCCGGCGCTGCCGGCCATGCGCTCGAGTGCGGGGTCGCCCGCGGTGGCGCGGCGGACGAGTTCGGCACGCTCGTCTTTTCTGCGGGTCGGCGGTGAAGAGACCGGCCTGATCGGTGAGGATGATCAGCGCGTCCGCGTCGACGAGATTGGTGACGAGCGCGGCGAGCGTGTCGTTGTCGCCGAAGCGGATCTCGTCGGTGACGACCGTGTCGTTCTCGTTGATGACCGGGATCACGCCTAGCGCGAGCAGCGTGCGCAGGGTGGTGCGCGCGTTGAGATAGCGCTTGCGATCCGCGAGGTCGTCATGCGTGAGCAGGATCTGCGAGGTGACAAGCCGGTGCTTGGCGAAGCAGGACTCGTACGCCTGCACCAACCCCATCTGGCCGACCGCGGCGGCCGCCTGCAGCTCATGCACGGCGCGCGGACGCTTCCTCCAGCCGAGCCGCTGCATGCCTTCGGCGATGGCGCCGCTTGAGACCAGGATCACTTCGCGACCGTGCTGGCGCAGCGCCGCCACCTGTTCCGCCCAGCCGGCGAGGGCGGCGTGGTCGAGGCCTTGGCCGTCGTTGGTGACGAGGCTGCTGCCGACCTTGATCACGAGCCGCGTCGCTGTCGCGAGTATCGATACCATCAGCGTTCGAGCGTCGCGGCGCCGGGTTGATCAGCCATCACCGGATTCGGACGCTGCATCGGTGTTCTCGATCTCCCCGTCGTCTGCCGTCTCCGGCGCGCGGTGCGCGTCGAGAAAATCCATGACCGCAAAGCATAGCGCGCGACAGCCCTCGCCTGTGATGGCCGAGATCTCGAATACCGGAGCCGGGTGATCGAAGCGTTCGAGCAGTTCCTTCACGCGCTGCACACGCTCGTCATCGGGCAGGAGATCGAGTTTGTTCAGCACCAGCCATCTCGGCTTCTGGAACAGGGATTCATCGTGCCTTTGCAGCTCACGGGCGATGGCGGCAGCGTCACGCACCGGGTCGGCGCCGGGGTCGAAGGGGGCAATGTCGACGATGTGCAACAGCAGGCGCGTGCGCGCCAGGTGCCGCAGAAACTGATGCCCGAGTCCGGCGCCGTCGGCTGCACCTTCGATCAGCCCAGGAATGTCGGCGACCACGAAGCTGCGTCGATCGTCGACGCGCACCACGCCGAGATTCGGGTGCAGCGTCGTGAACGGGTAGTCCGCCACCTTGGGGCGGGCCGCCGACACCGCGCGAATGAAGCTCGACTTCCCAGCATTGGGCAGCCCGAGCAGACCGACATCGGCCAGCACGCGAAGCTCAAGCGCGAGACGCCGCGCCTGCCCTTGCTCCCCCGGCGTGCATTGCCGCGGCGCGCGGTTCGTGCTCGACTTGAAATGCACGTTGCCGAGCCCACCCTGTCCGCCGCGGACAAGCAATGCGCGCTGGCCGTCGTGGCAGAGGTCGGCAACGAGCTGGCTGGTGTCCGCATCCCTGACGACGGTGCCGACCGGCATGGTGAGAACGATGTCGTCACCGCTGCGGCCGGTGCACTCGGATCCCATGCCGTTCTGTCCGCCTTTCGCCCGATGCAGGCGCGCGAAGCGGTATTCGACCAGTGTGTTGACGTTGCGATCGGCGAGCGCATAGACGCTGCCGCCACGCCCCCCGTCACCGCCGTTGGGTCCGCCCCGCGGTACGTATTTCTCGCGCCGGAAGCTCGCGACGCCGTCGCCGCCCTTCCCAGCGTGAACCTCGATGAGTGCCTCGTCGATGAACTTCATGGTGGAGATACCGGAATGAAAAAGGCCCTATCGCGGACGATAGGGCCTCGCCTGACCGGGTACGGACTACGCCGGGACGATGCTCACCATCTTGCGACTCGCCGGGCCCTTCACCGAGAAGCGGACCTGCCCGGCCACCTTTGCGAAGAGCGTGTGGTCGCGACCGATGCCGACGTTTTCGCCGGGATGCACTTGGGTGCCACGCTGACGAATGATGATGCTGCCGGCCTTGATCACCTCGCCGCCGAAGCGCTTGACGCCCAGCCGCTTCGATTGCGAATCGCGGCCGTTACGAGAGCTGCCGCCTGCTTTCTTGTGTGCCATGATTACACTCCTCGTGCGACCTAGACGGTGATCGCTTCGATGCGGATTTCGGTGTAGCTCTGCCGATGACCCTGAGACTTCCGATAATGCTTGCGGCGACGCATCTTGAAGATCGTAACTTTGTCGTGCCGTCCGTGCGACACCACCGTCGCGCGCACCGAAGCGCCCGACACGAGCGGGGTGCCGAGCGCGACGTCGGCACCCTGGCCGACTGCGAGCACGTCGAGGACGAGCTCGCTGCCGACCTCGCCCGTGAGCTTCTCGACCTTGAGCTTGTCACCGCTCGCCACACGATACTGCTTGCCACCGGTTTTGATGACCGCGAACATTTCAACCCCGCGAATGACTCTTGCGAAAAGCCGTGCAGTATAGCGCGGGCCAGTACCAGGCTCAACCTCGACCGTCGGACCTGGGCGCGAGGCCGGTTTCCCGGGTTCTGCTTGACCCGATCCGGCGTGCTCCCTACCATCCAGCCTTTTTCTTCGGGCTCGCGTCGTGTCCCAACTTGAAGCGATTCGTGCCGCCGTCGCGGAAGACATGCGCGCGGTGGACGAGTCCATCCGCCATCATCTGCGCTCCGATGTCGTCCTCATCCGGCAGGTGGCGGAGTACATCGTGCAAAGCGGCGGCAAGCGGCTGCGGCCTGCGCTGCTCTGCCTGTCGGCGCGCGCCCACGGCTATCAGGGACCGCATCATCACGCGCTGGCGGCAGTCGTGGAGTTCATACACACGGCGACCCTGCTGCACGACGACGTGGTCGATGCCTCCGAGATGCGGCGCGGTCGGGCGACCGCGAATGCCCTCTTCGGCAACGAGGCGAGCGTGCTCGTGGGGGACTTCCTCTACTCACGTTCGTTCCAGATGATGGTCACAGTGCGCAACATGCGCGTGCTCGAAGTCCTGGCCGACGCCACCAACATCATCGCCGAAGGCGAGGTGCTGCAACTGCTGAACTGCCACAACCCTGAGATCGACGAGGACGGGTACCTGCGCGTCATCCGCTACAAGACTGCGAAACTGTTCGAGGCGGCCGCGCGCATCGGCGCCATCCTCGGGGGCGTCGAAGGCGAGCAGGAAGACGCTGCCGCGCGCTACGGCATGCACCTGGGTACCGCCTTCCAGTTGATCGACGACGTGCTCGATTATTCCGGCGACCTCGATACCACCGGCAAGAATCTGGGTGACGATCTCGCCGAGGGCAAGCCGACGCTGCCGCTCATTCGTGCGATGGACTGCGGTACGCCGCAGCAGTCAGCGCTGATTCGCGCCGCCATCGAAAGCGGCGGTTCAGGCGAGTTCGGGCCGGTGGTGAACGTCATCCGCGATACCGGTGCCCTCGACTACGCGCGCGATCTGGCGCAGGGCGAGGCGCGCCTGGCGTGCGAAGCGATCGGCGATCTGCCGCATTCATCCTTCAAGGATTCTTTGCTACAATTGGCCGACTTCGCGGTCGCGCGGAGTTTCTGAAGTCCCGTGTAGTGAAGCGTGCCGGCAGAGTTCTTCATGCCGGCCAAATTTTTTCGGGGTGTAGCTCAGCCTGGTAGAGTACTGCGTTCGGGACGCAGGAGTCGGAGGTTCGAATCCTCTCACCCCGACCAGGTTTCCCCCGTCAGCTCGGCAGCACCCCGCTGCGGTTCTCGCGGCGCTGAATACATTCCCTTTCCGTTCCCGCACGCTTTGGCGCACTGACGTCTCGCTTGAGCCGAGGAGGTGTGTCATGCCAAAGGCGCCCGACTACGCTGCCGACATCGTCTTGCGCACGCGTCCGTCGCACCTGCGCGTCGCGACGTTCAACTGCGAGAACCTGTTCCCACGGCCGATCGCGATGAACCTCGACGACAACGCAAAGGGGCAGCCCTACCTCGATGCGTATCACGAGCTTTAAATTCGCTCTTCGACAAGCCGGTCTATTCGCCGCAGGACCAGGCGCGCATCGTGGAGTTGCTGCGGCAGTTCGGATTGACGGGGGTACGCCCCCAGAACCGCTATCTCGATCTGCGAAAGATCCGCGGTCAGCTTCTGAAGCGGCAGGGCGGGACGGTGACGGTCGCCGCCCGCGGACGCGCGGACTGGGTCGGCTGGATCGAGCTCAAGACCCAGCACATCCGCGACCAGGCCATCCTCAACACGGCGCGCACGATTGCGGCCGTCGACGCCGATATCCAGGTGCTGTGCGAGATCGACAGTCGACCGGCGCTCAAGCAGTTTCACGATGCGCTGCTGGCGCCGATTCTCACCCGCACCGGGCGCACGCCGTATCCCTACATCCTCCTGCTGGATGGAAACGATGCGCGCGGCATCGACGTTGCAGTGCTGTCTCGATACCCCATCTTCGACATCAGCACACACATCTTCGATGTGCCGGGCGCGCCGCCCGTGTTCGCACGCGACTGCGCCGAGTACTTCGTAGAGATTCAGGGTCTCACCAAGCCCTTGCTCGTGATGGCCAACCATTTCACGAGCCAAGGCAGCGATCACGACGGTCTCAGGCGCAGGCTGCCGCAGTCGAGCCGTGTGAAAAGGACATTCGACGACCGTATGCAGCAGGGCTTCACCCACATCATCATCGCCGGCGACCTGAACGACTCACCGACGTCGCCTGGGCTCGCGCCGCTGACCACGCACCCCGACCTCAGGGACGCGGTCGCGCAGTTCGCGAACGACGTCGATCCGTCCGGCAAGCGCCTCGGCACCTACGAGGACGGCAGGCAGCAGCTCGATTATCTCCTCATGTCGCCGGCAGTCTCGGCCATTGCGAAGCACGCTGGCATAGAGCGGCGGGGGCACTACGCACCGCGGCGCTGGAAGGCGTTCGACAGCGTGACGAGCGAGCGCCGCAGGCGTCGGACCATCACGTCGTATGGGTCGACCTGGCGCTGTGAAGCGAGGTTAATGCTGCCCGCGAGCGAAAAGGCTCGGCAGCAATCGCCTTCTCGTTGTCGCATGGAGAACGACGAAAGCGCGGCCATGCAATTCGTAGGCATCGCCACTTCGAACCCGCAGCGATGGCGGCCGACCTTCCTCGAATCGTGTGTCGACCACGGCGGTCCACTTAGCGTGTTCGTGTACGCGCGGGACCACGAACGGGATCGTCTCGTGATGCGCGTTCACGAGAATGAGAAAGCTTTCACTGGCGCCCGCATGGGTCCGCGTCAGCGATGCGTGCGCGATCTCATGCGACGGTGATCCTGCAGTGTCTGGCACGCCGTGCGGATCCTCCTTCGATCTCCCCAGGCCGCCAACCAGCACCAGCAGCCACTTCCACAGCCATGCGAGATGCCGCGAGACGCGGCCGTGCCGTGCTTCCCGCGGTTGCTCATCGACCAGGCACATGCCGAGACAGCGGGCGTGCGAGTGCTGCCACGCTTCGTCGCTCATTTCGTGTCCGTCGGGCGTGAGCCACGTGATGCCCTTCACTTCGCCGTGTCCGTCAGGATGTCCGTGGAAGTACTCGCCACGGCGGAAGACAGGATGCCGTCGGCGCAGCCGGGTCAGTCTGCGGACAAACTCGCACAGCTCGCGGTCTTCCGGCCGCAGATTCCAGTCGACCCAGCAGATCTCGTTGTCCTGACAGTAGGCGTTGTTGTTGCCGCGCTGCGTCCTTCCCATCTCGTCGCCGGCAAGCAGCATGGGTACGCCCTGCGAAAGCAGCAGCATCGCGAGGAAGTTCCGCCTCTGGCGTCGGCGCAGCGCGTTGATGCCGGCATCGTCGCTCTCACCTTCCGCCCCGCAGTTCCAGCTCAGGTTGTGACTGTGTCCGTCCCCATTGCCCTCCAGATTGGCCTCGTTGTGCTTGTCGTTGTAGCTCACCAGGTCGTGCAGCGTGAAGCCGTCGTGCGCGCAGACAAAGTTGATGCTCGCTTGCGGCTTGCGGTCACTCCATTCGTAGAGGTCGCTCGATCCCGTGAAGCGCGTGGCGAACTCCCCGATGGTCGCGCCGTGGGCCTTCCCGAAGGCGCGGATGGTGTCGCGGTAGCGGTCGTTCCATTCGGCCCAGCCCGGCGGGAAGTTGCCGAGCTGGTAGCCGCCGGGATTGAGATCCCACGGTTCGGCGATGAGCTTGACCTGCGA
Organism: uncultured beta proteobacterium; assembly: GCA_963719715.1. Classification (GTDB taxonomy): domain Bacteria; phylum Pseudomonadota; class Gammaproteobacteria; order Burkholderiales; family JAEUMW01; genus JAEUMW01. The sequence continues at coordinate 19,238 of CAVRDD010000033.1, read as the reverse complement.
CAGAACGGGATCGCGCGTGACGGTCTCGACGAACGCACCATGCATCTCCACGTCGTACATCCCGCGGGTGAGCGCCACAGCGAGATCGAAGCGAAAACCGTCGACGTGCATTTCCTCGACCCAGTAGCGCAGGCTGTCGCGGACGAGTGCCAGCGCGCGCGGATTGGTCGTGTCCAGCGTGTTGCCGCAGCCGGTGAAGTCCATGTAGTGGCGTGCATCGCCCGGCACGAGCCGGTAGTAGCTGGCGTTGTCGATACCGCGCAGCGACAGCGTCGGGCCGAGGTGGTTGCCTTCCGCAGTGTGGTTGTAGACGACGTCGAGGATCACCTCGATGCCCGCCGCATGCAGCGCCTTGACCATCGTCTTGAATTCGGTCACCTGGCCGGTGGCAGCGTAGCGCGGCTCAGGCGCGAGGAAGGCGAGCGTGTTGTAGCCCCAGTAGTTGCGCAGCCCGCGTTCCACCAGATGGCGGTCGTCGGCGAACGCGTGCACCGGCATCAGTTCCACCGCCGTGACGCCCAGCCGCTGCAGGTACTCGATCACCGGAACGCTCGCAAGCCCCAGATACGTGCCGCGCAACTCGGGCGGCACACCGGGGTGATTCATCGTGAAGCCCTTCACGTGGAGCTCGTAGATCATCGTGTCCTGCCACGGGGTGCGCAGCGGCGTGTCGCCCTCCCAGTTGTAGGTCGGGTCGATCACGCGGCACTTCGGCATGGCATGCGCATCGTCCCGCGTATCGAGGGACAAGTCGGTCTGTTCGTCGCCGATGCGATAGCCGAAGTGCGCGTCGCTCCACTTGATCTCGCCGACGAGCGCCTTGGCATACGGGTCGATCAGCAGCTTGTGCGGATTGAAGCGGTGACCCTGTTCCGGCATGTACGGCCCGTGAACGCGATACCCGTACAGCATGCCTGGCCGCGCCTGTGGCAGATGGCAGTGCCAGACGCCGTCGGTGCAGGACACGACGTCGATGCGCTGCACTTCGTGGCGCCCGGATGCATCGAAGAGACAGAGTTCGACTTTCTGCGCATGTGCGGAGAAAAGTGCGAAGTTGACTCCCGTGCCGTCCCAGGTGGCGCCGAGCGGAGCAGGCGTACCAGGCAGGATATTCGTGACGAGCGGCTTGTTAGTGGATCTGGAGGAAGTTGACACGCGACGTGGGGAGTAACGAGAGTGGCGCGACTTCCCTCAGAGGGAAGTGCGGCGGACTCGAGATGACTGAGGCAATGCGCCCAGGTTACGCAGTGATCGTGACGATCAATGCATCGACGAGCGTGCGAGTCCGCAGGGCGAAAGGATAGCGAAGAAAGGAAGCGCGGAGCAATCGAAAATGCGCTCGTGCGCTGGAGCAGTAGGGTGTTCGACACGCACACGCTCCCGTTGGCACGGCTCAGCCCTGATGGCGCTCAGCTATATGCCTTGTGGCGGACGCGCCTTAGCATCCTATTCAAGTCAGCTTGCAACTCGTCGATGTCCACTCGGCGCTGTCGGAGCCACTCTTTGAGGGAGTGAAACGTGGGGTCGGCAAGAAGATCGGCGACGTGCAGGAACCCTGGGCAAAGGCTCGAAGCTTGAGCGGCCTGCGAGTAGTAAGACCGCCGATCGTGGCTGCGGTATTCTTGCTGTGAAAGGAGGTACACCCATGCAGAGAACGTTCACCGCTGTCGTCAAGCAGTCCGGAGCTTGGTGGATCGGATGGATCGAGGAAGTGCCGGGTGTGAACTGCCAGGAGGCGTCGCGAGACGAACTGCTCGAGTCGCTCAAAGTCACGCTCACCGAGGCCATTCAACTCAATCGCCAACAGGCCATCGAGGCCGCTGGCAAGGGCTATGAAGAGTTCCAGATCGCGGTATGAAGCGCCGGGACCTGCTGGCGCACCTCACAGCGCACGGCTGCAGCTTGCTCCGAGAAGGTGCTCGACACTCGTGGTGGCACAACGACAAGCTCAACACTCGAAGTGCCGTGCCAAGGCACAGCGAGATCGACGACCATCTGGCACGGAAGATCTGCAAAGATCTCGGCGTGCCGGGGCCGACGCGTTGACGTTTGATGACCTTGGGTTGCTCCGGATACCCCGAGCCGTGACTCATCCCCGCTAGAATTTCCCCTCCTGCACCTTGGGGGCGTCATGCACGGGCTGCTCAAGCGGGCGGTCAACGTCGAGCGCGAGGAAGTGGCGGCGCTCGTCTGGTCCTTCGCCTATTTCTTCTGCCTGCTCTGCGGCTACTACATCCTGCGGCCGGTGCGCGACGAGATGGGCATTCAGGCCGGCGTCGACCAGTTGCAGTGGCTCTTCACGGCCACGTTCGTGGTCATGCTCGTCGTGGTGCCGATCTTCGGCTGGTTGACCGCGCGATTGCCGCGGCGGCGTCTGCTGCCGATCATGTACGTGTTCTTCGCGCTGAACCTGCTCGGGTTCTGGAGCGCGTTGCGCGGCGGTGCCGAGACGGACGTCGTGGCGATGGTGTTCTTCGTCTGGGCGAGCGTATTCAACCTCTTCGTCGTGTCGGTGTTCTGGAGTTTCATGGCGGACCTCTACAGCACAGAGCAGGCGAAGCGGTTGTACGGCTTCATCGCTGCCGGCGGCACGGCCGGTGCCATCGCGGGTCCGCTCGCAACCGCATCACTCGCGACGGCGCTGGGGCCGACGAATCTGCTGGTTGTTTCAGCCGGCTTCCTGATGCTCGCCGTCGTTTGCATCCGGCGGCTGGGGACGTGGGCGCACGGCCACGAGACGACGCGGCAGGCAGCAGAGGGTGAACCCCTCGGCGGCAGCATCTGGGCCGGCCTCACCACGGTGCTGCGCTCACCCTATCTGCTTGCCATGTGCGCCTATCTCATGTGCTACACGGTGCTCTCGACGCTGCTCTATTTTCAGCAGGCGCATCTCGTGAAGGAGGCGATTGCGGATTCGGCGCAGCGCACCGCGCTCTTCGCGAAGCTCGACCTGACCGTGAACCTGCTCACGCTCGCGATCCAGGTCCTCGTCTTTGGTCGCCTGTCGAAAGCAATCGGCACGACGGTGATGCTCGTGCTGATGCCTTTGGTCTCCTGCGCGGGCTTCTTCGTGCTCGGCACCTGGCCGTTCCTCGCCGTGCTCATCGTATTCGGTGTGATGCGCCGCGCGGGCGAGTTCGCGCTCTCCAAGCCAACGCGCGAGACCCTCTTCAACATCCTCACGCGCGAGGAGAAGTACAAGTCGAAGAACTTCATCGACACGGTCGTCTACCGCGCCGGCGACACGCTCTCGGGCTGGGTGTCTACGGGCCTGCGCGCGGCAGGCATGTCCATCGCCGGGGTATCGTACGCCGGTGTGCTCATCGCGGCGGCATGGGTCGGCGTCGCGCTCTACCTCGGGCGCAAACACGCTGCCCTCCAGTGGATACGGGCACCTGCGTCGGCGGGCAGGACGGAGCGGTGATGGCGCGTGGGCGCCCTCTGCGGGTGCATAATCGCGACCGGGATCGCACGGCGAGGGAGAGGGAATGTCCACGAACATGTTCATCCGCATCGGCGACATCAAGGGGGGATCCCACGACAACCGGCATCAGGACGAGATCGAGGTCGTCTCCTGGACGTGGGGACTGACGAATCCCCCGGACGGTTCGCACGGCGGGGGAGGGGGAGCGGGCGGGCGCGCCGCCTTCCGCGACATCGCCTTCACGCACCTCGTCGATCGGGCATCGCCGAGCCTCATGCTCGCGTGCGCCTCGGCGCAGCGCTTCCGCGACGCGAAGCTGACGGTGCGCCGCCCCGATGCTACGACGACCGAGGAGTTTCTGGTCATCGCGCTGCAGGACGTCTGCGTCACGGGCGTGGACATCTCGGCCACGGAAGCAGTAGGCGGGCTTGTCGAGCAGGTGACGCTGGCGTTCACCCACGTCGACTACGAATACCGGCGCCAATTGCCGGATGGATCCCTCGACACCGGCGTGCAATGCAAATGGGATCTCGAACGGGACCGCCGGTGATGAGATCGCATCGGGCAGGTTTCTCGCGACGCGCGGCGCTCAAGGTGCTGGCGGCGACAGGTCTGCTCGCCGCAGGCGGCGCGCGCTCCGCGCGCGGCGAATCAACGCCGCTGCTCAAGCGCGCGATCCCGAAAAGCGGCGAACTGCTGCCTGCCGTCGGGCTCGGCACCTACCGCACGTTCGACGTCGGCGCATCGCAGGACGAGCGCGCACCGCTCGTCGAAGTGCTCGAAATCTTTGCACAGGCGGGGGGCACGGTCGTCGACACCTCGCCCATGTATGGTCGTTCGGAACTCGTGGTCGGCGAACTCGCGGCCGAGTTGGGCATCACGAAATCGCTGTTCCTCGCAACCAAGGTCTGGACTACGGGTCACGAAGCTGGCATCAAGCAGATGGACGAGTCGTTCCGTCTTCTGCGCACCGATCGCATCGACCTCATGCAGGTGCACAACCTGCTCGGCCTGCCCACCAACATGCGCACACTGCGCGAGTGGAAGGCGGCGCGGAAGATCCGTTACTTCGGCATCACGCACTATCAAGAGGATGCGTACCGCGAACTTGAGCGACTGCTGCGCAGCGAGGATTTCGATTTCCTGCAGATCAACTATTCCATCCGCGAGCGCAAGGCAGAGCAGACAATTCTGCCGCTGGCCGCGGAGCGCGGGGTCGCGGTGATCGTCAACCGGCCGTTCGCACAGGGCAACCTGTTCTCCCGCGTGCAGGACAAGCCGCTGCCTGCGTGGGCGGCGGACTTCGACTGCACGAGCTGGGCGCAGTTCTTCCTCAAGTACATCCTGGCCAACAAGGCAGTTACGTGCGTCATCCCGGCCACCGCCAATCCCGAGCATCTGGTCGACAACCTGATTGCCGGCAGCGGGCACTTGCCGGACGAAGCGACACGCCGGCGCATGGTGCAACTCGTCGAGTCGCTCTGACATGGGGCGGTGCGCGGCATGCTGGGCGATGGCCCTGCTATGCGCGCTGGCATCGACGGCGGCCACGGCGGGCGACACCCTCGTCATCGGCTCCAAGCGCTTCACCGAGTCTTACATCCTCGGCGAGATCATCGCGCGGACCGCCCGCGAGCACGCACCCGTGCACTATCGTCCGGGGCTCGGCAACACCGGCATCGTGTTCGCTGCGCTGGAGGCGGGCAGCGTCGACATCTATCCCGACTACACGGGGACGCTCGCGCGCGAGGTGCTGCACCTCGGCGGCGATGTGCCCCTCGACGAGCTCAACCAGCACCTGGCCGCACGCGGCATCGGCGCTGCCGTGCCGCTCGGCTTTGCCAACAGCTATGCGCTCGCGATGCGGGCCGACCGAGCCGATGCGCTCGGCATTCGTACCCTTTCCGATCTGGCGCGTCATCCCGACCTGCGCTTCGGTTTCTCGCAGGAGTTCATGGGGCGCAGCGATGGCTGGCCCGCGCTCCAGCGCGCCTACGGGTTGACGAGGGTGGTGCCGCGCGGCCTCGATCACGGCCTCGCCTACGAGGCGATCGCGCAGGGCGACATCGACGTGATCGACGCCTACACCACTGACGCCAAGATCGCACGCTACGGGCTGCGCACGCTCGACGACGACCGCGGCGTGTTCCCGCGCTATGACGCGGTGCTCGTCTATCGGCTCGACGTACCGCAGCGCTTCCCGGAGGCGTGGGCGGCAATCGGCGGGCTCGCAGGCAGCATCGATGAAGTCGCCATGCGGCGCATGAACGCCGCGGTCGAGCTCAACGGCAAGAGCTTCACCGCCGCCGCCGACAGCTTCTTCGCGCAAACAACGAACACGAGCGGTAGCAGCGGCGCGCGCGGCGGCCTTCTCGCGGCACTGTTCGGCACCGACTTCTGGAGGCTCACACGCGAGCACGTGATGCTGGTTGCAGTGTCGCTTGCCGTATCGACGGTCATCGGTATTCCGCTCGGCGTGCTCGCCGCCCGCCGGCCGCTGCTCGGTCAAGTGGTGCTCGCGATGGTGGGCGTCGTCCAGACAATCCCGGCGCTCGCGCTGCTGGCCTTTCTCATCGCCGCTCTCGGCACCATCGGGACGCTGCCCGCGCTGGTGGCGCTGTCGCTGTATGCGCTGCTGCCAATCGTGCGCAACACGCATGCGGGGCTCACCGGCGTTCGCGACGGCCTGCGGCAGGCCGCGGCTGCGCTTGGTCTCTCGGCGCGCGATCGCCTGCTGTCGATAGAGCTGCCACTCGCGGCGCCGTCGATCCTGGCCGGCATCAAGACCTCTGCGGTGATCAACGTCGGCACCGCGACCATCGCGGCCTTCATTGGCGCCGGCGGCTACGGCGAGCGCATCGTTCAAGGCCTCGCGCTCAACGACAAAACGCTCCTGCTCGCCGGCGCGATACCCGCTGCGGTGCTCGCGCTCCTGGCGCAGGGCGCGTTCGAGTGGACTGAGCGGCGGCTTCTTCGGCATGCGACCAAGAGCTGACCCGACAGTGGTGCGCGTCAGCAGACCGGACCGCTCGCGAGGTCGTCGTTCTCAACGTCTTCGTAGCGTTGCAGGAAACGGTTTCGCTTGCCGCGCACTGGCTGGCCGACAGGGGAATGAGTGTCCCCGGGAGTTACCGCGAAATCTTTCTCGAACTCGCCGACCGGCAGCGGATTCCGCGCGCTCTGGCGCAGCGCCTAGCTGCAGCCGCGAGCTTTCGCACCCTGGTCGCTCATCGGTACGCAGCGCTCGATCCCGCGCGTGTCTACGCTATCGCGTCGAACGAGCTACGTGACCCGCTCGAATTCTGCGAGATCGTGAGCCGCGATACGGCAGGCGACTGAGTCTTCGGCCGACGAGAGCGCTCCGCCTGCGTACACAATTGCTGGCAGTCGCATGCACCGATCGATAGAATTGCGCCGGTTCCAAATACTGCAGGAGTGCAAAGTGCGTTCGCGAAACATCGGAATCATCGGGGTGCTGTCCATCGCGGGATCGCTTGCGGCCGGCTGCGCCGCCATCGAAAAGACGAACACTTCGGAAGAGGAACGCATGCTGGCGGCAGCGGGCTTCCAGATGAAGCTGGCCGACACGCCGGAGCGGATGAAGAAGGTCGCCGCGATGCCGCAGCGGAAGTTCACCAAGGTGCCGTACAAGGACGGGACGGTCCGCTACGTCTGGGCCGATGCGCAATTCTGCAAGTGCATCTATGCCGGGACGGAGGCGGCATACGGTCGCTACTGGAAGCTGGCGATGAACCAGGCCGTTGCTACCGACGAGGCGCAGGCCGCGACGGCGACGGAACTCTACGGTGATTCTGGCGCCTTGGGCGCGTGGGGCTGGGAGCCCTGGTATTAGCGAATCTCCGACGCTGCCTGCCCAGCACGGGCAGGCGCGCTCTTGCGATACCGGCATGTGGGCTCGCATCACCAGCTTCTCGCGCGGACGCACATGCGTCTGGGCAGGGAGAAATCAGCGCGGCGCCGGTGACATGATTGAGAGCATGGTGATCTGGTCGATGATCGACGTGAGTGCCCCGAACCACGTCTTGTTCAACTCCGGATTGAATCTCGAGCGCAGCTCCAGGAAGCCGCCTCGTTCCAAATCTTGACTGAATGCCGACGTTTCCCTGACGACTCGGCGCGCGCGGGCCGTTACGCTTCAGGCGTAGAAGACACTAGCCTGCCATCAGGGGGTATGACCATGTCTGACTCCAACCCGAAAGCCAATCCCCTCACCCCTATTCCGACCGGCCCGAAATCCGGGCCATCTGAAGTCAGTGCCGAGCGTCGCGCCGAGCGGCGCGTGCCTGCGCCACACATCCCAGGCGAGCAGCGCCGAGAGACTACCGACGCCATTACCTTTCCGGCGAGCGCACGCACCATCGACCGCTTTGTTCATGCCGTCCTCGGCAGACTCACCCTGGGCGTGTCACCCGTTGCCCCGATCCTGGGCTACCTGGACTGGCTCGCCAACCTGGCAATGGCGCCGGGCAGGCAGGCCGAGCTCGCGCAGAAGGCGTGGCGCAAGGCTGCCCGATTCGCCATGTGGTCCGCCCGCGCCGCGTTGCAGCCGGGGACGCCGCCGTGCATCGAGCCGCTGCGCCAGGACCACCGGTTCACCGCTGAAGAGTGGCAGCAGCCGCCCTTCAATTTCTTCTATCAGTGGTTTCTTCTGAACCAGCAGTGGTGGTCGAACGCCACCACGGACATCCGCGGCATGTCGCCGCAGAAGGAGTACGCGCAGAACTTCGTAGGGCGACAGGTTCTCGACGTGCTGTCGCCCTCGAACTTCGTGTGGACCAATCCCGAGGTCCTGAAGGCGGCCGCCATGTCCGGCGGCCTCAACTTCATGCGCGGCTTCTTCAACCTGATTCAGGACATAGAAGGCGCTGCTGCCGGCCGCAAGCCGGTGGGCGCCGAGGCGTTCACGGTGGGACGTGACGTGGCCGTGACGCCGGGCCAGGTGGTGTTCCGCAACCGCCTGATCGAGCTCATACAGTACGCGCCGACCACGGACTCGGTCTACGCCGAGCCAATCCTGTTCGTGCCGGCGCCGATCATGAAGTACTACATCCTGGACCTCTCGCCCGAGAACTCCATGGTGAGATATCTGGTCGAGCAGGGCCACACGGTGTTCATGATCTCGTGGAAGAACCCCGGTCCCGAGGACCGGGATTTGAGCCTGGACGACTATCGCCGGCTCGGTGTCCGCGCAGCACTAAGGGCAATCGAAGCCATCGTGCCGAACGTGAAGCCGCATGCAGTCGGCTACTGTCTGGGCGGCATCCTCCTCACGACGACTGCGGCTGCCATGGCCCGCGATGGCGAGGACCGGATTCGCTCGATGACGCTTTTCACCACCGAGCTCGACTTCAGCGAGCCGGGTGAGTTGATGCCTTTCATCGACGAAAGCGAGGTGACCTACATCGAGGACATCATGTGGGACCAAGGCTACCTCGACGGCAAGCAGTTCTCGGGCGCCTTCCAGTTGCTGCGCTCGAACGACCTGATCTGGTCGAAGATGATGCGGGAGTATCTGCTGGGCGAACGCCAGGGGATGAGCGATCTGACGGCGTGGAATGCCGACGTGACCCGCGCGCCGTACGCGATGCACTCCGAGCTGCTGCGCTCGCTGTTTCTCGACAACGATCTCGCCCAGGGTCGCCACAAGGTAGAAGGTCGACCGGTGGTGATCACCGACATCCACGTGCCGATCTTCGCCGTGGCTACCACCGAGGATCACGTCGCGCCCTGGAAGTCGGTGTACAAGCTCCACCTGCTTGCCGACACCGACGTCACGTTCCTGCTCGCCAAGGGTGGTCACAATGCCGGCGTCGTGAGCGAACCCGGTCACCCGCGGCGCCACTATCAGATCGAGACGCGGCGGGAGGGCGAGCTGTACGTCGATGCAGAGACCTGGGCCGCACAGGTGCCCGTCGTCCGAGGGTCATGGTGGCCGGAATGGGAGCGTTGGATTGTCGAACACTCCGCGCCCGGGCGGGTGTCGCCACCGGCTATGGGCGCCGCAGACGAGGGATTCTCCGTGCTCGGGCCGGCGCCCGGATCCTACGTGTACCAGGAGTAGCGGGGTTCAACCCAAGTCCGGAGGTCGATATGGCGACAACGATGAAAGCAGCGGTAGTACAGCGCTTTGCAGCTCCGCTGACGATCGAAGCGGTTCCCGTTCCGTCGCCGGGGCCCGGCGAGGTTCTCGTTAAGATCGTGGCGACCGGCGTCTGCCACACGGATTTGCATGCGGCCGACGGCGACTGGCCGGTAAAACCCGTTCCACCGTTCATTCCGGGCCACGAGGGCGCCGGCATCGTCGCAGCCGTTGGGGCCGGGGTCACGCAGTTGAAGGAAGGGGACTGCGTCGGCATCGCCTGGCTGCACGACGCGTGCGGCGCCTGCGAGTATTGCTACACCGGTTGGGAGACGTTGTGTGAGAAGCAGCACAACAGCGGCTACGGCGTGAACGGCAGCTTCGCGGAATATGCCATCGGTTCGGCCGCCTATGTCGCACGGCTGCCCGCCAACGTGGATTTTGTCGCGATGGCCCCGATCCTGTGTGCCGGCGTGACTACCTACAAGGGCATCAAGGAAACCGAGGCCCGTCCCGGCGAATGGATCGCAGTCTCAGGCATCGGTGGCCTCGGCCATATCGCGATCCAGTATGCGAAGGCGATGGGGCTCCATGTCGTGGCCTTGGACGTGTCGGAGGAGAAGCTGTCATTGGCGCGGAGCGTCGGGGCTGACCTCGCCATCGACGCCAAGTCGCCCGACGCAGCGGAGCAGGTCATCCGGGAAACGGAGGGTGGTGCTCACGGCGTGCTGGTGACTGCCGTCTCGCCGCCGGCGTTTGCACAGGCACTGCACCTGGTGCGTCGCAAGGGCACGATCAGCCTCGTGGGGTTGCCGCCCGGAGATTTTGCGACGCCCATCTTCGACGTGGTTCTCAAGCGCATCACACTGCGCGGGTCCATCGTCGGCTCGCGTGAGGACCTGGCAGAGGCGATCGATTTCGCTGCCGAAGGAAAGGTGAAGGCGCATATCCATCGAAGACGTTTGGAGGAGATCAACGAGGTCTTCGCCGATCTGAAGCACGGCAAGGTGGATGGACGGATCGTGCTCGAGATCGGTTAGCGATGTCCGCGCGAACCCCTGCAGTACCCTCTGAACGCGGGAGTCGATCATCGAGCGACGTTGAATAACGAGTCGACCAAGGCCTGGCACTGGCTGATGTCGGTTGCGGCCCTCGGTGCTCTGATCCTGATGCTCGGGATCGCGGCAATCATCCTGCTGCGAAACGCTTCCAAAACAAACCGTGGCTCCGGTGCGATTTCCAGTCGCAGGGCTGCCAACCCGGCCACAGGGGTGCCGCCGGGCAGACCCCCGCGGCGCGCGCAGGCGAGCTGGGCTCGCCTGGCTGGCGCACCGCCTGTTGAGTACCGAAGACAGGGCGTCTATGCTACTTACCCGCAGCCCGGTCTCGGAACCTCAGCATGGCAGAACGGAACGCCCCGGCTCAGTCCCTGGCGCAGTCGAATCCGGTACAGGTGCGCTTCGACCGATTCGAACTGGACGAGGCGAATGCATCGCCTGCTGCGCGACGGAAAAGCCGTCGCTCTCGCGCCGACGCCATTCGCCGTGTTGTGCGCGCTCGTGCGGCAACCGGGGTCGCTGCTGACCAAGCACGCGTTGCTCGACGAGGTGTGGGGCCACCGGTTCGTCAGCGACTCGGTGTTGAAGACCGCCATCAGCGAACTGAGGGCGGCGCTCGATGACGATGCCCGTCAGCGCGCGCTTCATCGAAACGGTGTCGCGGCGAGGCTATCGCTTCATTGCCGTCGCGACTGCGATACCCACCGCGTCGTCGGCGCGCACGAGCGTCTCGCCAATCCGCTCGTCGCCAGGCGCCACCCTTCATCGGTCGCGCGGAAGCGCTCTCGCGGCTTCGCAGCGCCTGGGATCTGTGCGTGCAGCGGCAAGCGCGCGGTGGTCTGGGTCGCCGGCGAACCGGGTATCGGCAAGACGACGCTGATCGAGCATTTCGTCGCGGGCCTCGGCGACGTCGCTTGCGCACGCGGCCAATGCGTGGAGCACTACGGTACTGGCGAGCCGTACCTTCCCGTTCTCGAAGCCCTCGCGGAGCTGTGCCGCAGCGACAGCGCGCGTCCCGGCCTTGCTGCGCGCCGTGGCGCCGACCTGGCTGCTGCAACTGCCGTGGCTCAGCACCGCGGAAGAGCGCGACGCCCTGCGACGAGAGCTCGCGGGCGTCAGCCCGGATCGCATGCTGCGCGAGATGGGCGAGGTGCTCGATCGCTACACCGAGCGCCGGCCGCTGTTGCTGGTCACCGAGGACCTGCATTGGAGCGACCGCGCGACGATTCAGCTCATCGACTATATCGCGCGACGGCGTGGCAGCGCGCGCCTCATGTGGCTGGCAAGCTTCCGTCTCGCCGAGGTGGTCGCGCTGGATCATCCGCTCAACCCCTTGCGGCACGAGCTGCGCCTGCACGGGCTGTGCGAGGAGATCGTGCTCGATTCCGTTCTCGGAAGCGGAGGTCGCCGACTACGTGGCGGAACGGTCGCCATCGCTCGCCCGCGACGAAGCGTTCGTGCGTGCGTTGCACGAGCGCACCGACGGCGTGCCGCTGTTCGTGGCGTCTGTCATGAGCGACGTCATGGCGCGTGCTGCGCAAGGCGGTGACGACGCTGCTGCCGCGGCGCAACTCGCGAACGTGGCGGTGCCGGAGAATCTGGCGGCCATCATCGATCATTACATCGCCAAGCTCGGGAACGAGCAGCGCGCGTTGCTCTCGGCGGCGGCCGTTTGCGGGGTCGAGTTCCGTGTCAGCACGATCTCGGATGCGCTCGAGCGCGACGCCGCGTGGGTCGGCCAGACCTGCGACGAGCTCGCGCGCGAGCAGCTGTGGCTCACCGCCCCGCGTGCCGAGACAGGGAAGCGATGCGGCCGGAGCTGCCGTATTCGTTCAGGCACGCGCTCTTCCGCCAGGTGCTGTACGAGCGCACGGCGCCGTCGGCCCGCGCGCAGCTCCACCGCAAAGTCGGCGCCGCGCTGGAACGGGAGCGTGCCGCGGGCGTGCCGGTCGCCGCTGCGGAGCTCGCCATGCACTTCGAGCGCGGCCGCGAGCCGATGACCGCGTTGCGCTACTACGCCGAGGCTGCCGAAGCGGCGCTGCGGCACTTGAGCCCGGCGGAGTGCATGAGCCTTACCGAGCGCGCGTTGACCCTTCTCGATCAGGCGCCGGAGGGCACCGAGCGCCAGGCGCTGGAGATCGCGCTCGCAACGCTTCACGGCGTATCGGCCACCCATCTGCTTGGCATCGGCGTCCCGAAGCGAAGAGCGCCTTCCAGCGTGCGCTACTCGCTGCTCGCCGATGTCCCGCGAACATCCGATGCGCGGACGCCTGCTGCACGGCGTTCGGGTTCGTGCTTTGTCTGCGCGCGCGAATATGCCGAGGCGCTGGCGGTGGCGGAACGAGCCGAGGCGCTCTCGTCCGCGACGAACGATCCGGTCCTTATGCTCGTCGCGTGCATCGTGCACGGAGAGGTGGACCAGCTGCAGGGGCGATCGCGCGCGGCCCGCGACATGGATCGAGCGCGGTCTCGCTGCCGCGGAGCCGCTCGACTGCGCGCCGGGAGAAAGCTTCGTGGCCGATCCGCAGGTCACGCTGCTCGGGCTGCTCGCCATCCAGCTCCTTCACCTCGGCTTGGTCGAGCAGGGCGCGCGCGCGCCTGCGAGCAGGCGCACGCGCGCGCGCGCCAGCTGGCACAGCCGATGGCGCGGCTGGTCGGCCATCTGGTACGACGCGCTGTTCGAGGTGCGGCTCGGCAACGCCGAGCGTGTCGCCGCTCTTGCCGACGAGATGCGCGCGCTCGTCGACGAGTTCGCGCTCGCGCACGGTCGGAATGGCGTGCCGGTGGTTTCGCGGTTGGGCGGACGCCCGAATGGGCGACCCGCGCGAGGGCTATCGCCGCATTCGCGAGGCGTACGAAGAGAATACGCGGCTCGGGATGCTGGCGGGAGGAAGCGAGGTCCTGGGGTATGCCGCCGAGGCGCTGGTGCTCGCCGGCGACTGGGATGCGGCCCAACACCAACTCGAGGAAGCGCTCCAAGTCGCGAACACGCACGGCGAGCGCGTGTATCTGCCGCAGCTGTTCCTGATCGAGGCGGCGATTGCCCGTGCGCGTGGCGAGTCCGCTGTCGCCGCACGCTTCGGTTCGGCGCGCGATCGCAGAGGCCCGAGCACAGGAGGCGCCATGGCTCGAATTGATGGCGCTGCTCGAGCTCTGCGAACACGACGGTGCAACCGCCGAAGACCGGCAGGCGCTTGCTGCACTCGTCGATCAGCTTCCCGAAGCGATCGATACAACCGCCGTCACGAGAGCGCGAGCGCTGCTCGACAAAGCGAAGCTCGGCCTGAACGACGCTCGCGTGAACGGTCGCTTAGCGTGCCGCATGGGCCTTGTCACGCGCTGTTGTCGACCGGGGACGTTGGGTCGGTGAGGTCCGGAGGAGCGAGATCGCGAACGCGCTGTTCCCACAATTCCCTCGTGATGGTGAGCAAGACCGGACCTACAACGAGCCCCACGAGGCCAAGAACTTCAAAGCCACCGAGGCAGCCCATGAGGATCCAGACGAAGCGCAAACGGGTCGCGTCGCGCGCGACCATGGGCCGCACGATCTTGTCGCCGCAGAACAGGACGGCACACCCCAGCCCGAACGCGACAAGCGCCGGCGTCGAGGCGCCCGCCATCTCGAGTTTCAACGTCAACGCGGCAACGGCGACATAACCGAGGAAGGGGACCAGGGCGAGCGAGCCGGTGATCACGGCCCAGAGAGCGGCGTGCGGCACGCCGGCGACCGCGAACGCCGCCCAGGATGCGAATCCATCGAACAGCCCTACGACCAGCATGCTGTTGACCGACGCGCGCAGGGCGCGCACGGCGAGATCGACATAACCTTCGGCCCGCTCGCCGATGCGGTAACGAAGCAGTCGCCTGAATCCCTCCGCGAGTGATTCGCCTTCCTGATACAGGGAAAACAGAACCAGGATCGTGAACGTGACGATGAACAGGTGTCGAAACATGAACTGTCCGAGGGGCTGCGCCCAGGCAAGGAGCGCCGTTGCGTCCGTCCGCTGCGCCCACACCAAGAGAGCTCCGGGCTGCGCGAGCTCGCTCTGCCAGCGGGCGGCCACCCAAGGTCCGACCAGTGGCAAGTTCTCCAGCCCGTGAGGAACGGCGATCCCCTGCTTGTCGGCGGCTGCGATATCCAGAAGTAGCGCGTGGGCTTCAGTGAGCAGTGCACCGAAGCCAAACATCAACGGTGCCAGCACGAAAATCGTCATCACGGACGTGAAGATGAGAGAAGTCGCGGTACGCGGCATTCGCCGCGGCAGGCGGGCCGCAAACTGCCGGTAGAGCGGCCAGCTCGCGATCGCAGTCACGCACGCCACCAGCAACGCCTGAAGGAAGCTGTGCAGAATCCAGACGGACAGGGCGACGATCAGCGCGCCATAGAACCAGCCCCCGGGGAGCATAACCTTCATGGCGGAGCGACCACCGCCTGCTGGCTGGTCAGGGACGGTGCCGATGCCTAGTTGCTTCCTCCCTTGCTCCATGCGCGTCCACCCTCTCACCTACGTAGCGGCGGTTCAGTTTCTTCGCCAGCGGCAAGTCATTCTAAAGCCTGCGCTCACTCAAATCGTAAGCGAAACGTCGCGATCCGGCCCGGACCTCGGTGAGGGCGCATTCAGCCCTGACGGCCCCGGCTCACGCCGCGCTCAAGCACTCTCGTGCGTTCTGGACGACCCCGGGCCTCTTACTCGAC
Source organism: uncultured beta proteobacterium (assembly GCA_963719715.1). GTDB lineage: Bacteria > Pseudomonadota > Gammaproteobacteria > Burkholderiales > JAEUMW01 > JAEUMW01. The sequence continues at coordinate 3,960 of CAVRDD010000033.1, read as the reverse complement.
TTCGACCAAAGAGCGATGTTTCGCTGACGACCCCAAATCGCTTTCCGCCTACCCTGCGCTTATCGATTTCAGCGACCCGCTCAATGTTTCTGGAGAAGTGATATGGACGTCCAATCCGAATCGCTGCTAAGCGGCCGCAAGGGCTTGGTGGTCGGCATCGCGAACGAGCAGAGCATCGCCTATGGCTGTGCCCGCATGTTCCGCGGCTGCGGCGCCGAGCTCGCGGTGACCTGGCTCAACGACAAGGCTCGGCCTTACGTCGAACCGCTGGCGCGAGAGCTGTCGGCGCCGATCATGATGGCGCTCGATGTCGAGCAATCCGGTGCGATGGAAGCGGTCTTCGACACGATCCGCGAGCGTTGGGGACGGCTCGACTTCGTGCTGCACTCGATCGCATACGCACCCGCGGCAGACCTGCACGGCCCCCTGACCGAGACCTCGCGCGAGGGCTTCGCCCGCGCGATGGACATCTCGTGCCATTCGTTCATCCGCATGGCGCGCCTCGCCGAACCGCTGATGGACCGGGGTGGGACGCTGCTCACCATGAGCTACCTCGGGGCGGTCGAAGTGGTGCCGAACTACGGCGTGATGGGTCCGGTGAAAGCCGCGCTCGAAGCGGCCGTGCGCTACCTCGCGACCGAGCTCGGTCCACGCCGCATCCGCGCGAACGCCGTGTCGCCGGGACCGATCATGACGCGCGCCGCCTCCGGCATCCCGGGCTTCGATGAGCTGGTCGACGAGGCGCGCCGCCGCGCACCGTTGCCGCGCGAGGTCGCGATCGACGACGTCGGCTCGATGTGCGCGTTTCTCGTGAGCGACGCTGCACAGAGCATCACCGGCGATATTCACTACGTGGACGGCGGATTCCACATCCTCGCGTGACCCTCCGCGGCATGCCTGCACGGTTCACCGCGGCGCCCCCAACCACGAGCCATCGCAGCGATGGCATCGACCAGAGGCACTGATCGTGGCCAGCACCTTTTCTTACGATGACTTGGAGGTCATCCGCAACCGCACCTTCGACGAGATCGCCGTTGGCGATAGCGTAAGCATCGAGCGCACGCTGACAGCCGCCGACATCCAGCTGTTCGCCGCGATGTCGGGTGACATCAACCCGCAGCACATCGATGCCGAGTTCGCCGCGTCGACACGGTTCCACGGCGTCATCGCCCACGGCATGTGGGGCGCCGCGCTGATCTCCGCGGTGCTTGGGACCCGCCTGCCGGTCTCTGGCGAGGCGACCGTGCCTGCCCCTACGGAGCGCATCGAGCGCCCGCGCGGCACGCTGCCGCACGTGCGAATTGCGCTCGCCCAAGGCGACGACCTCGTTCGGGTGCTGCATTACGTGCGGCCGCTGGGGCGGATCAAGATGGCCGTCGTTCATCCCTGCAATGTTGCTGCGCATTGAAAATTGACCCCTTTTCGAGGGTTGTGCGCGCTGAAAAATGACCCCGGTGATTAACCTGCCTGCTCGAAATTTGAGCGGAAAAAGGAGATGATCACCATGAACATGATGGGCAAGATTCGGCGGTTGCATTATCGGGGTGGGTTGTCGATCAAGGAGATCTGCCGCCGCACCGGGTTGGCGAGGAACACCGTTCGATACTGGCTCAGGGCGGGCGAAGGGGTTGAGCCGAGGTACGAGCGGAAGGGGCGAGACGACGATCCTGACGCCGATGAGGATCGCCTGAAGCAATGGCTCGAAGCCGACGCGAGGCGAGCGAAGCGAGACCGACGCACGGCGCTGGCGTTGTTCGGGCAGTTGCGACGCTGGGTTTCACCGGCAGCTACGCTCGGGTCAGCGAGTACGTCCGGCGCTGGCGGCGGGACGGTGCCAAGGCGCCGCAGGCGGCGTACATCCCGCTGAAGTTTGAATTCGGCGAAGCTTTCCAGTTCGACTGGAGCGAGGAGTCGTTGGTCATCTCGGCGGCTTTCACCGCAAGCTGCTGGTCGCTCACACCAAGCTCTGCGCCAGCCGTGCCTTTTCTGCTCACGGCCTATCCGACCTTCAAAGCCACCAGATGCTCTTTGACGCCCACACGCGCGGGCGTTCCGGGTCTTCGGGGGTATACCGAAGCGCCGGCATCTACGACAACATGAAGACCGCGGTGGACAAGGTCGGCGTCGGCAAGCGGCGGATCGTCAACACGCGCTTTGCCGCGATGGCCTCTCATTACCTGTTCGATGCCGACTTCTGCAACGTTGCCGCCGGCTGGGAGAAAGGCGTCGTCGAGAAGAACGTGCAGGACAGCCGGCGGCGGATCTGGCAAGACGCCGCCAACTTGCGCTTCGGCAGCTTCGCAGAACTCAACGTCTGGCTCGAATCGCGCTGCCAGGGCGCTGTGGTCGAAACTGCCGTCCCCCGAGGTCGAGCATTTGAGCGTCGCCGATGCCCTGACTATGGAGCGCGACACCCTGATGCCGAGGTGGTGAGCTTCGACGGTTACGTCGAAACGATCGTCAGCGTCTCCACGACCTGCCTCGTCAGCATCGAACGTAACGAGTACTCGGTGCCGTGCGCCTTTGCCAACCAGAAGCTAAGCGTGCGCCTTTATCCGGACCGAGTCGAAGCGCACGACGAGAACGGCGTCGTTGCGCTCCATGAGCGCAGCTTCGAGCGTGGCGAAGTCCGCTACGACTGGCAGCACTACATTCCGCTGGTCGAGCGTAAGCCCGGGGCCTTGAGGAACGGTGCGCCGTTCGACGGCATGCCGGAAGCCCTGCTACGCCTGCGGGCGAGTGTGATCAGGCGCCCCGGTGGCGATCGCCTGATGGCGGACATCCGGCGTGCTATCCCGAAGCACTGCCTGGAGAGCGTCCTGGTGGCGACAGAACTGATCGTCGAATCCGGCAACACCAGTGCCGAGACACGTCCAAGAACATACTGTCTCGGCTCAAGGAAGCACCACCGCCAGCAAACCGTCGAGACCGCCCTGACGATCGAGGAGGCGCCGCTTGCTGATGCCGGCCGCTACGACCGCCTGCATGTGGAGGTGGACCATGCGTGAGGTCGTTGCCGAACTCAAGTCGCTGCGTCTGCACGGCATGGCGCAGCGTTACGAGGAACTGCTAGCCGAGCCCGGTTCCGGCATTCAGAGTGCCGGTTGGCTGGTCCAGTCGCCTGCTCGACGCCGAGGTCACCGACCGACACGTGCGCTCGATTCGTTACCAGATGGGCGCGGCCAAGTTCCCGGTGCATCGGACCTGGCCGGTTTCGACTTCGGCAAATCGCGAGTCGACGAAAACTGATCGGGCAGCTGGCCACGGCTGATTCCCGATGCGGCGGCCAACGTCGTCTTCATCGGTGGCACCGGGACCGGCAAGACGCATCTAGCGACCGCGCTTGGCGTCAAGGCGATCACTCAGCACGGCAAGCGGGTGCGCTTCTTCTCGACCGTCGATCTGGTCAATAGCCTGGAGTTGGAGAAGGCGGCCGGCAGACAGGGTCGGCTCGCCTACAGTCTGATGCACGTCGACTTGGTCGTCCTCGACGAACTGGGCTATCTGCCGTTCAGCCAAGCCGGCGGGGCGTTGCTGTTCCACCTGCTCTCGAAGCTCTATGAGCGCACCAGCGTGATCATCACGACAAACCTTACCTTCGCTCAGTGGCCGGCGGTCTTTGGCGATGCCGAAGTCGACGACGGCGTCGGCCCGATCGTCTGACGCACCACTGCCACATCGTCGAGACGGGCAACGAGTCGTTCCGCTTCCGGCAGAGCAGCCAGCAAGGGTTAAGGCACGCGAACAAAGCAAGCGCGCCCAGGAGGCAGACGCCACGATCGCGCCGAAGGAGGTCGAACCGGAACCCTTCTGACCGACACCCGTGCAGTGAAAATCGCTTCTGGACTACTCTCACCGCACCCCTATCGGCTACACTCATCCACAGTCGTTCAATGACGAACGACTACACCCCCGGGGTCAAAATTCATCGCACACGGGGGGTCAAAATTCAACGCGCGC
>CAVRDD010000032.1:0-52482 GCA_963719715.1 uncultured beta proteobacterium | reverse complement strand
CAGTCACGGTCTTGCGCCGCGCGCCTGGTCCTCGGCGTAGTCGAGGTACATGACCACAATGCGGTTTAGGGTATCAATCTCGTCTTTGTTCAGGTAGTTCTTGGCGACGGTCACGTCCTGCTTGCGGACCCGGCCGCCCGGCCAGGTAGTCAGTCCCATGTTGGGCTGCGCCGGGTCGGCCCGCTCGGCGATGAGCTCCGCCGCGGTGTTGCCGGTGACGGCCCAGTGCAGCTTGTTCTGCACGTTCTTGAAGAACAGCTGGGCGGCCTCGGTCTTGGTGTCGTAGTCGACGGCGAGCGTAGATGTCCCGGATCTTCTGGTAGAAGCGCTTCTCCGTGGCGCGGATGTCCCGGATACGTTCAAGCAGCTCGTCGAAGTAGTCCCAGCCGCCGGGCTCCTTCAGCCGCTCATCGTCCATGACGAAGCCCTTGACCAGGTACTCGCGCAGGTGGGTGGTGGCCCACTGCCGGAACTGGGTGCCGCGCGGCGAGCGCACCCGGTAGCCGACGGCCAGGATCATGTCGAGGTTGTAGTGCTTGAGGCTGCGCTGACCTGACGCCCGCCTTCCTCGCGAACTTGTAAGTATTCCTTACAAGTTGCCTCTGGCAGCAGCTCGCCCTCGGCATAGATCGCCTTGGTGTGCAGCGTGATGTTCTGCGGCGTGGTATGGAACAGCGCCGCCATCTCGGCCTGGGTAAGCCACACCGTGCCGCCTTCGGCCCAAAGCTGGATCTCGACGGTGCCGTCCTCAGCGGTGTAGAGGACGAGTTCGCCGCCGGTCATTTGGCTTTCCCTGCCTTTGCGGGACGATCGGGGTTCTTCGGAATTTCCGAGTCACTGATGGTGCCCGTCGCTACGGGCGTACCTAGATAGTTGGCATTGCTGACGACCGGCGTGCCAGATTTCGCTTCCAGCTCCTTGCGCGCATTGCCCGCCACGGTGCCACCTTCTCTGGCGGCGCCGCGGTTCTGCGGGAAGCCCTGTGCGTCCTTGCGCTTGGCGATTTCGGTGGTGCTGGCCTCGCCGAGCATGGTGAAGATCAGCTCCAGGTCGGTCATGTGGTCGCGCAGGTTGGCCGCCTTGACCTGCTCCAGTCCCTTGAGCTTTTTGTGGTCGCCGGGCGTGACGCCGAAAGTGGCGCGGGCGATCTCGGCGGTCAGGATGGAATATTCGCGCCCCTCCTTCACCCCGCGCTGCTTTCCACTCGTCTGTAAGCGCACCCCGCACAGCGATGGAGCGCATGCGCTTTCTCGATCCAGTCCTTGGGGTAGCCCTTGGCTTCGTAGAGTTCGCGGGCGCGGGCGCTGGCGAGTTCCGGGTCTTCGATTTCCTTGACCCGCTCGTAGCCGACCTGGGCCAGCCAGCGCTTGAAGGGCTCGGCCTTGGGCGAGGGGATGGACTGGATGATGCGGAACAGGCCTTCGGTGTTGGCGCAGTCGGTGACGCGCTGCTTGCCGTCCAGAGCTTCGAGCTTCAACGCGTGACAAAATGTCACGACTTCACTGCCTTCCGCGCCCAGCCGCTGCTTGAGCTTGCGCCAGTAGGCGCCGGCATCGGCGCTTTCGGTGAGAACGGCGCAGGCATCGGCGATGGAGAACCACCATTCGTTCTCGTGCCAGACACGACGAATGGTCTTTTCCTGGAAGACCACGATGCGCTCTTCGGCACGTAAAGTCGGCATTGTTGTCTTCTTGCTCATACGCCCAACTCCTTGAGGTAGTGCTTCATCTTCGCCCGCACTTCCGCAAGCTCGGCCTCCAAGCGTTCGATCTCCCGCTCCACGGCGGCCACGTCGATTTCCTCCTCCTCCTCGAAGGTGTCGACGTAGCGTGGAATGTTGAGGTTGAAGTCGTTCTCGCCGATCTCGGCGAGTTGGGTGACATAGGCATACTTGTCCACGGTCTGCCGGCCCTCGAAGGTGGCGACAATCTTGTCCAGATGGCTGTCGAACAGGGCGTTCTGGGTCTTGGCGGCCTGGAACTCGCGGCTGGCGTCGATGAACAGCACGTCGCGGCAGGATTCGCGCTCACCACCCTTTTCCCTCGCCCGGTCGAAGACCAGGATGGCCACCGGAATCGAGGTGGTGGGAAAGAGATTGGCCGGCAAGCCGATCACGGTGTCGAGCAGGTTCTCCTCAATCAGCTTCTGTCGGATGCGGCCTTCGGCCCCGCCCCGGAACAGCACGCCGTGGGGCACCACAACAGCCACTCGCCCGGCCTGGGGCAGTGCCGTTTCGATCATGTGGGTGATGAAGGCGTAATCGCCCTTCGACTTGGGCGGCACGCCCCGCCAGAAGCGGTTGAAGCGGTCCGACTCGGCGTGCTCGGCGCCCCATTTGTCGAGGCTGAAGGGCGGATTGGCCACCACTACGTCGAAGCGCATCAGGCGGTCCGCCTCGATCAGGGCCGGGCTGTTGAGGGTGTCACCCCACTCAATGCGTGCGGCATCTTTGCCGTGCAGGAACATGTTCATCCGCGCCAGCGCCCAGGTGCTGCCATTCACCTCCTGGCCGTACAGAGCGTAGTCGTTGCTGCCTTGGGCACGCAGCAGTTCGCCGGCCTCGATCAGCAGGCCGCCGGAACCGCAGGCTGGGTCGCAGATGCGGTTGCCGGGCCTGGGCTTGGCCAGGCGGCCGAGGAGCCGGGAGACCTGCTTCGGCGTGTAGAACTCGCCGGCCTTCTTGCCAGCGTCGGCGGCGAAGCGCTCGATCAGGTAGATGTAGGCGTTGCCGATCACGTCCTCGGACACGCGCGAGGACCGCAGATCGAGCTTGGCGAAATCCTCCAGCAGGTTCTTCAGCCGCCGGTTGCGGTCCTTGGTCTGCCCCAGGTTAGCTTCGGAGTTGAAGTCGATGTTTCGGAATACGCGGTCGAGCTTGGCCTTGTTGGCCTCCTCGACGCCGTCGAGCACGATATTGATCAGCTCGCCGAGATTGGCCTCGTTGCGGCGGTCGTAGAGACTGTAGAAATCGCCCGGGAAACGGTCGATCAGCTTGCCCGTCTTCTCGTTCTTGAACTCGACGAAGGGCAGGGTGAAGCGCTCGCGGTCCAGTTTTCGCCGGATGCGCTCATCATCATCGCCATACTGCTTTCGGTAGGCCTCGTAGTGGTCCTTCCACAGATCGCTGACGTACTTCAGGAACAGCATCACGAGGATGTAGTCCTTGTACTGGGCGGGATCGACGACGCCGCGGAAGGTATCGCAAGCCGCCCAGGCGGTGGCGTTGACGTCCTGCTGGGTGAGTTGGTCGCTCATGTGATGTTCTGATATTCGGACATAGGGGTCGGTCTTAGTGGTCGTCGAACTGCCGCCGACATTCATGCAGTTCACGCTCGTACTCGATACGTGCCATAACAGACTTCAGCAACAGATGGACACGCCGTTCCAGGAGAGACCCCTCCGAGTAGTCAGCCGGGGCGATGAAGTTCACCCGACCGGCATCGAGCAACGTCTTGCACGTATGGAGGGTCTTGCGCTCCCTGGCGGTTCTGCCACCCTTGTAGACTGCGATTGCGTTGCCGCCCGACTGACGCGTTACAGTCATGCTTGGTACATCCGTCTCGCCGTCGCCGAGATAGATGATGTTCTCGAAGGGAATCGGCCGTTCCTTGAGCGGCATGTGGCAGTTAATGGACTCATCGATGTTCTCCCGCCCCTTATTAATGCGAAAGAGGAACTGGGTCTTTGTTGTGTCCGTAACGAGCAGTTTTGGAAACGTGGGCTGCTTATGTAGCCCGTAGTGGTACTCGGAAGCGAAGATATTGGCGAAGAACCGCTTGATCGAGACCCCCTCGAGAATCTCCTTCAACCCTGCCGAGATAACGTAGTGCCGAACTTTGATTGCGTCGGCGCCGTGGTCACGCACGAAGGCTGTGATTCGGTCGAACCAGGTTTCCACACCGGGAAAATACTGAACACGCTCTCCGAGACGCCGGAACTCGGAACGACCGATGTGCTTGTCGTGCTTCTCGGCTTTTTCGACGAGCAGCCTCATGTAGGTGAGCATCGGCTCTTCACCCAGTTCCCGCGCCTGCTTGTTAACCTCGTCCCAAAACACATCAGGCGCAATGCCAAGCTCCGGGAGGACCGTGTACTCCTGCATGGCTTGAGGGGACAAGGTGCCGTCAAAGTCATATACCAGCGCTATCGTGTCTTGACGGAAGTGCTTGCGCGTCTTGCGTTGTTTAGTCATGCGGCATTACTCATCGTGTCTCGCGGATCGCGAGCTTCATCAATCGGCTGTCCGTCTGGATCTTTCTGAGTCGGGCGACACGCCGCAGCAGTTCAGCCTCATGCGCTGCCAGCCCTGCGATCTTGACGATCGCTTGCTGCGTCCGTAGCGGCGGCATCGGGACTTGAAGCGCATCTAGTGCTGCTTTGCTAATCATGCGCACCGACGTGCCCTCAGCTTGCGCCGCCAAGACTGCTTGGGTTGCAGGCAGGTTGATGTACCAGAGCAGGTAAGCCGGCAGCACCTCTGTAGGGCGAATCAGAAGCATTGGCGCGGCCAGCACCGCTGCCCCCAAGTCTCCAGAAACAAGGGCAACCGAATTGGTCCGCCCGCGGGAGCGGAACACCATATCGCCTTCCCGGATTACATGGTGCTCCTTGAGTCCCGCCAGGTTCACCCGGACTAGGTCGTCGACATGCAGCACATTGGCCCGGTCGATGTCCTTCATCTGCACGACTGCGATTGACCCTAGCGGATCATGTCGAAGGCGTGACCGGAACGGAAACCCCATTCGGATGCTTGCGACTTTCCCCAAACTCTTCATTTAGTAGTAACCGCTTTTCTGGTGTTGGAGAGAATTCTCCGGCATTCAGGCTCACATTTCAAGAGTCGTAATCTCTTTTCTGTGAACTTCATCACACCTGCGCTTGGCAAGAGGTGATAGAAGCGTGATCAGCGCGCGACGATGGCGTGATCCTTACCCGCCAGACTGGCGGGAAACTACTTGCTGATCGGAAGCGAAACGTGCGCAACGCGCTGACCCAACACTGGCCCGAGTACCTGATGGAAGCCGCGGGACTTGGCTTCTTCATGCTCTCGGCCTGCGTTGTCACCGTGGCCATCGAGCATCCGGACTCCACCGTGCGGCAGGCGCTGTCCGATCCGCTGCTTCGTCGTGCACTGATTGGCGTCGCGATGGGGCTCACGGCGATCGCGATCATCTATTCGCCATTCGGCAAGCGCTCCGGCGCTCACCTCAACCCGGCGGTGACGTTGACATTCTGGCGGCTCGGCAAGATCGAGGATCGGGATGCCGTCTGCTATGTCGTCGCGCAGTTCGTTGGCGGAGCGCTGGGCGTCGCGGTGGCCGCCGCGCTCGTCGGGACGCGGCTGCTCGCGCACGACACCGTCAACTACGCGGTGACCCAACCCGGCGAGGCCGGTCGATGGGTCGCGTTCGCGGCCGAATTCGCCATCTCCTTCGGCCTCATGCTGACGGTGCTCGTGGTCTCCAATCGGCGCGATCTCAATCGCCATACGGGGCTTTTCGCCGGCGCACTGGTCGCGCTCTACATTACCTTCGAAGCACCGCTTTCGGGGATGAGCATGAACCCGGCACGCACCGTCGCCTCCGCGCTGCCGGCGGCGTCGTGGCGGCACGCGTGGCTCTATTTCGTCGCCCCGCCGCTCGGCATGCTGCTCGCCGCCGAGACCTACGCTCGCTGGAAGGGCGCGCAGTCGGTGCTCTGCTGCAAGCTGCATCACGACAACGCGAGCCGCTGCATTTTCCGTTGCAACTACGGCCCACCCGGAGGGAAGACCGCATGAGCACAGACACCTTGCCCCACGGGCTGCGGCCCACTCGTTTCGGTGCCGCCGTCGTGTCCGCTGTCGAAGCTACGCGCCGCGGCGCGCAGGCGATCTGGCCGCCGTTCGATCTCTTCGTGCGGCTTTGGCTGGCGCAGGGCTTCTTCGTGTCCGGCGTGCTCAAGCTCGCAAACTGGGACACGGCGCTCTACCTCGCGGAGTTCGAGTATCCGGTGTCGTGGCTCGCGCCTTCCACCGCGGCGGTTCTAGGAACGAGCGTCGAGCTCGGCGGTGCCGTCCTGCTCGCGCTCGGACTCGCCACGCGTGCCGGCGCAGCGGCCCTGCTCGCCCTGACCCTCATCATCCAGTTCGAATATCGGGCGCTCGACGTACACCTGCTGTGGGTCGCGCTGCTCGGCTGGTACGTGTGCTTCGGCGCGGGACCGGTGTCAGTCGACCGGGCGGTCTCGCGCGGGCTCTCGGACAGCGCACTACCGTTCGCGACAAGCATGATGAAAGGCGCGGCATGGATGACGCGCGGCCTCGGCCCGGTGTTCCAGTTCGCGCTGCGGCTCTGGGTGGGCGCATCGGTCGTGGTGTGGGGAGGTGCCGCCATCGCCGCCCACACCTTCGCCGTGGTCCGACCCGGTTTCGCGGATGTCGCCGCGATATTGCTGGCACTGGGCCTTGGCACACGCGTCGTGGCGATCATGCTCGCAGCATTACTGTTCGCGCACATGGGCGCGCCTGGAAACGCCGCACCCTTCGCCGCCGCGCTGGTTGCGGGTCTGCTCGTCTTGCGCGGCGCTGGTCGGTTCTCGCTCGATGCGCTGATCGAGCAGCATCTGGAACGGCAGTATCCGCAGCTCGCCGGCAGGCCCGCCTTCGCGCTCGATGCGGTGCCGCGAGTCGTCATCGTCGGCGCGGGTTTCGGCGGGCTCGCGTGCGCCACGCGCCTCGCGCGGCTGCCGGTGCAGGTGACGATCGTCGATCGCCAGAACTATCACCTGTTCCAGCCGCTGCTCTACCAGGTGGCCACCACTGCGCTCTCGCCGGGCGACATCGCGGCGCCGATCCGCGGCCTGTTTCGCGATCACTTCAACGCGACAGTGCTGCTCGGCACCGTGACCGGCGTCGACACGCAGAGCCGCGACGTGATCGTGGGCCAACAGCGATTGCCGTACGACTATCTCGTGCTCGCGACTGGTGCCGCGCACAGCTACTTCGGGCGCGACGAGTGGGCGACTCATGCGCCGGGGCTGAAGCGCGTGGAGGATGCCGTCGAGATGCGGCGGCGGCTGCTTTCCGCTTTCGAGCGCGCCGAAGCCACCGACGACGAGGCAGAACGCCGACGCCTGCTCACGTTCCTGATCGTCGGCGGCGGACCGACCGGGGTCGAGCTTGCCGGCGCCATCGCGGAGCTCGCGAAGTTCGGCATGGACAAGGACTTCCGGCGCTACGATCCGGCGGCGGCGCGGGTTGTGCTGGTGCAGGCCGGGCCGCGGGTGTTGCCGACGTTTCCCGAACCGCTGTCGGTGCAGACCCAGCAGTCGCTGGAGAAGCTCGGCGTCGATGTTCTGGTGAACAGCCGGGTCGAGCGCATCGACGACGAAGGGGTCATCGTCAACGGCGAGCGCATCGCCTCGCGCACCGTATTGTGGGCGGCAGGTGTGACCGCGTCACCTGCGGCCAAATGGCTGGGCACAGAGGCCGACAACGCCGGTCGCGTTAAGGTCGAGCCGGACCTCTCGGTGGCAGGTCTGCCGAATGTCTTCGTCATCGGCGATACCGCCGCCTCCAACGCCTGGAACGGTCAGCCGGTGCCGGGGCTCGCGCCCGCCGCCAAACAAGGCGGCGAATTCGTCGCACGGGTGATCGGCGCTCGTTTGCTGGGCCAACGTGGTCCGCAGCGCTTCGTCTATCGGCACCTGGGCAGCCTCGCGACCATCGGGCGCAAGGCAGCAGTCGCCGACTTCGGTCGCCTGCGGCTCACCGGGGCGCTCGCTTGGTGGTTCTGGGGCGCGGTGCACGTGGCGTTGCTGGTGGGAGTGCGCAACCGCTTCTCCGTCATGCTCGACTGGTTCTGGGCTTACCTCACCTTCCGCAGCGGCACGCGACTCATCACGGGAGCGGCGCTGGAGCCGGCAGCACACCCCGCGTCTGCGGTGCGCGTGGCTGCAGCGGTGCATTAAACAACGGCAGTGCAACCGGCAGACGACATCGCCAAACACCACTATTTCTTGGGATTCACTCCATGTCTGTCCAGCGCAGGCGATGCGCTCGGTGCGTGCTTGACGCTCTCATGGACCAGGTGCTCGGCATCGATTTCACGCAGCCGCTCCAGCGCGAAGTTCGGACGGGCGCAGTAGCGCAGCAGGCGCTCCTGCCCGCTGCGATCGTGTCACTTCGATGCGCACGCTGGCCTCGAGGGAGAAGTCCAGCCCAGTGCAAGCAGGCGCGATAATTTCGCGCATGCGTCCCATCTCCGATGCGCGATATCGCTGCGGTCAGGCGTGCGCCCGCACCTCGCCTTGTGTGATCTCAGGGCTGCTGAATGTCATCCCAGCCAAGTGCTCCCGGACAAACTCGGCCGCAATGCGCACCGACTCCTCGGCTCCTGCTTTGTCCTCGAACACAGTCAGCGAAGCTCCTGAGGCCTCACCGGTATCCAACCAGTAGTACGCGACAAACCCCGGTGCCTTTTTGAGGAGCGGCACGAAGACCTCCCGGACTTTGCGATTTGCTTCCTCGCTGTGACGCTGATCGAACTGGTACTTCCGCATTACTGCGTACATGGCTGCCTCCTTCAGTGGCAAGTGACCGAACGTGTTCTATCAGGATCCGCAAGGAAAGGATAGGAGCGCCAACGCCACTTGCGCAAGTAGCTGGGCAGTCCTGGCCCTCACAGCAGTCATCGTTCGGGAGCTGCCTGCCGCGGGAGGCTGGAAACCGGGCCAAGATCGCAACGCGAGTACCGCCCATGGCACTCCGCGACTGGCGAGAACGCTCAGCAGACGGTGGCGCACCTGGGCCTGAATCTCGGCGATGGTTGCGGGACCGCCCCCCGGGCTTCGGGTCGTTCTGGCTGTGCCGCCGCGGTAGCCCGCTAACGGCGCCGCAAGGGGCGTGACGAAGTAGAGAACGGCCCATCAGGTGCCGGGTACTCGGCTCCGTTGGCGCACCATCACGCGAACCTGCTGGAGCTCAATCACTCTGCCGGCATAGCCGAGGAATACGTCGACGCCCCGCCGGGATTCTGTTCCCCACAGTCCCGGCGGCCTTCCAGAGCCGATCGAGCAAAGTCCTTCGCCGAAGTTCACGGTTCATCGGGCTGACCGTTGGCCCGCCGGAACCCGTCGTAACTGCGCGGCCCTTATTTGGCGGCGGAGGCTGCCCCCGGCGCTGCAGAAGCGGCTGGTGCCGATGCCGCTGGCGTTAGCGCGCCTGCCACCTCGATCTTCGCCTTGGCCTTCAGATCATCGACTTGCTTCTTCAGGTTCTGTTGCTGTAGCTGCTGTGAAAGATTCGGCTTGATCTCTTCGAATGGGGGCGCCTCGATCGGCTTGGAATCTTCCAGCTGGATGACGTGGTAGCCAAACTGGGTCTTCACGGGCTCCTCGGTGACCTTGCCCTTTTCCAGCTTGCTCACGGCCGCGCCGAATTCGGGCACCATCCTGCTCGGGTCAAACCAGCCAAGTTCGCCGCCCTTCGCCTTGGAGCCTGGATCTTTGGATTTTTCGGCGGCCAGCTTCGCAAAGGCACCCGGATCCTTCTTCAGTTTGGCGATGATCTCCCTCGCCTCGGACTCCTTCTCGACCAGGATGTGACGGGCCTTGTATTCGCTGCCGGTGATGGTGGGCTTGATGCGGTCGTACTCGGCTTTCAGAGCGTCTTCGCTGACCGGGTTGTTCTTGATGTAGTCCTGCAAATAGGCCTCGGCGAGGACGGACAGTCGGATGAGATTCAGCTTCTCCGTCACGTCGGCCGTTTTGTCGAGGCCCTTCTTCACTGCCTCTTCGGCAAGCACCATCTGCGTGGTGAGCTGGTCGAGGATGGCGTTACGGGTTTCAGGGTTGTCGGGCTGGCCCTGCTCGCCGCCCTGCTTGACAATCAGGTCGATACTGCTCTTGCTGATCGGCGCGCCATTGACGCTGGCCACGGTTTCACTTGTGGACGCAGTGGCGGCCGGGAGCCGCAGTGCGACCGGGGCGGACGCCTTCTCATCCTTGGCAGAGTTGCAGGCAGCCAGCGAAAGCACGGAGGCCGCGCTGGCCAGGAGTAGAGCGGATCGGAAAGGTTTCATGAATGGGGTTTCTGGATTCGTTGAAGGTTTCGGAACACGACGGTTGAGGGTGGTTACACCGACGCCGTGGACCATGGGACTTGCGTTTCGTCAAAAGAGTCCGTGGGTGCCTTATGGCTCCGCAAGTTTATCAAGCACGTGATACGGGGGGCGTTCTGTGATGCGTAAGGTCCGCATGCCGTAGGACGTTCACGAGCAGCTGGACGCTGCGCAGTGTGGTTGCCAGGCGGCTGGTTGGACATCTGCGCAGACTGCAATTGCTGCACCGCCAGCAGGCTGGTGGCGCCAGCCTTGGCCGCAGGGATCGGTTTCGGATTGGCATGCGACGCATCTACATTGGCATTGTCATCCACCACGCCCACCTTTCATAGGTTCGGGTGCGCGATGCACGCATCGCTGGTATCGGCGCGTAGTGTGGGAATGGTCTTCCACGCGAGCCAAGCGGCAACTCTGCCGACGTGAGCAATTCGAACGCGGCCCGTCCCTACGGGGCCAGGACGATGTCCACGAACTCAACTCGCCGCCGCAAAGACGCTGGCGATCGCGGCTTTCATTCCCGGCGCGGCGCTCATGTGCCCCTGGTGTCCCGCTTCTGCGTCGCCCTGTAGTGCTGCGCGAAGATCGGCGTGCGCAGGTAGTCTGCGTAGCGCCGGAACTTGAGCCGCGCGCGGCCGGCAAAGCGGTTTTCAGTTCAGCACCGGCGATCGCGACGGCGGCAGCGCGGCCGCTCGAGGACGTGCGCGCCGCTTACGGAGTGCACCCCCTGGATCCGGCGTACGCCGCCGACGATCGCATGCCGGACTGGTATCGCCCCGTTTCCTGACCCGCGCGACCCGACGCCTGCGGGTATGGCGAGCGGATCAGTGATTGCCCCAGTCAGGCTCGACGAGGCCGTAGCCCTGCCCGGATAATCCCGCCTCGATGAGCGCACCGCCGCGTCCCACACTTTGCGACTACGCAGCCTGGCTGTTGATGGCGGTCGGACTGTTTCTGGTTCTCAAGCTGCGACTGCTGCCGGCGCTGCTCGCGGGCCTGCTCGTGTACTACCTGGTCCACCTGCTCGCCGCGCGTATCGTCGGGCGGCGCCTCACACTCGGGGCGGCGCGGCTCTTTGCCGTGTCCGTGATTGCCGTGGCGGTCGTCGGAGTGATTTCACTCCTGATCGGCGGCGGCGTTGCTTTCTTCCGTGGCGAATCCGGCGACTTGGCCGGCCTGCTGCAACAGATGGCGGAGGTCATCGAGACCTCCCGCGATGCGCTCCCCGAGTCGTTGCAGCGCTGGCTGCCCGATGCGGACGCGGAAATGCTCCAGCACCGGATCGTGGAATGGCTGCGCGATCACGCGGCGGAGATCCGCACCATGGGCGGGGAAGCCGGTCACGGCCTGTTCCGCCTCGCCATCGGGATGATTGTCGGCGGCATGATCGCGCTGGTGGAGGAGCGGCGGCACGGGGCGTTCGGGCCCCTTGCACAATCCCTCATTGCGCGCCTGAGCAATCTCGCGAACGCATTCCGCCGCGTAGTCTTCGCCCAGATCCGCATCTCCGCCATCAACTCCTTCCTGACCTGGCTTTACCTCGGTGTCGCCCTGCCGCTGGCCGGCGTGCACCTGCCGCTGACCAAGACGATGGTCGCGGTCACCTTCGTCGTTGGGCTGATTCCCGTGCTCGGCAACCTCGTCTCGAACACCGTGATTTTCGTCATCAGCCTGAGCCACTCGCAGGTCACTGCGCTCGTATCGCTCGGGTATCTGATCCTCATCCACAAGCTCGAGTATTTCCTGAACGCGCGCATCATCGGCGGTCAGATTCGCGCCGCCGCGTGGGAGCTGCTGACGGCGATGCTGGTGATGGAAGCCGCCTTCGGCATTCCGGGCCTGGTTGCGGCGCCCATCTTCTACGCCTACCTGAAAGACGAGCTCGTGACCCGCGGACTTATCTAGGAAAACCGCCACCAGCGAGCTTGAGGCCAACGAAGCCGCTGATGATCATTGCGAGAAAGAGAAAGCGCGCGGCGTTCGCAGGTTCGCCGAAGAGCACCATGCCGAGGATCGCGACGCCGGCAGCGCCGATGCCAGTCCAGATCGCATAGCCGGTGCCGACGGGAATCGTCCTGATGGCCAGCGCGAGCAGGTAACAACTCAGCAGTGCCGCGATCAGCGTCACCACCGACGCCCGGAGCCTGGTAAAGCCTTCCGCGTACTTGAGCCCGATCGCCCACACGATCTCGAGAAGCCGGCGAGGAAGAGATAGGTCCAGGACATGGCGGTTCCGCGAAAGGGTCGAAGATTCGGATTTTCGGAGGCGAATGCGCGCGAACGCAAGGCCGATCTGTCGCCCCGTTCGTCCTGCGGACGATGGATAGGAGCTCCAACGCCACTTCCGCAAGTATCTGGGCAGTCTTGGCACTCACAGCAGTGATCGTTTCGGGATCTGTGTGCCGACGGAGGCTGAAAACCGCGCCACAATCGCAACGCAAGTACTGTCTTGCTGCTCCCTGCCACGCGATGCGTTGATCGAATTCGTAGTCCGGTGCCGGCTGGGCCCGGGGGTCGAATCGGTCCTTCCCGGCATATCCGGTATCTCCCACAGCGGTAGGCCGTGCGCGGCGCAGCGGCGAGGCGTTGGGCGCCAGCACTCCGTAGTAGCGGTGGCGATGCCGGCGCTGATATGGTGTCTGACCCCTTTTATTCGGACCCCTTTTATTCGCACCTTTTATTCGAGATTGCCATACGCGCGTTCATCGCAGAGATTGCCATAAAGAATCGTGTCTGTTCACCCCTTTTCACCCGACCCCTTTTCACTCGCGATCCGTGTCCGGATCACCTCGCCACGCGATGTCGACCCGCTGCCGCCGGATCAGCCGGTCGACCTCCGGGCCACCGCCGAGGACGTGTCCGGCACGCCGGTGGCGGTCGACGACCTCGTGCCTGACCCCTTTTCACCCGATCCCCTTTGCGCTCGATCCAGTGAGACTGGCATGGTGGAAGATGAGCGCATCGTCGCGAAAGGAGATGCGCCATGGGGATGAACAAAGTTCAGTTTCAAAAAGGACTGTCGATGGCGGAGTTTATGGAGCGGTACGGCACGGAGGAGCGATGCCACGCGGCGCTGGTGAATTCGCGCTGGCCTGCGGGGTTCGTCTGCCCGAGCTGCGGGGGCTCGCGCCACAGCACGTTCGAGCGTAAAGGGCTTCAATACTGGCAATGCACGGCGTGCCGTGAGCAGACCACGGCGACATGCGGGACGATCTTTCAAGCCACCAAGCTGCCGCTGACGCGCTGGTTCTTGGCGATGCACTTGCTGACACAGGCCAAGAACAATGTCTCGGCGCTGGAACTCAAGCGCCACCTGGGGGTGCGCTACAAGACCGCCTGGCTGATGAAGCACAAGCTCATGCAGGTCATGTGTCTGCGGGAGGACTCGCGCTGCCTCGACGGCCGCGTCGAGATCGACGACGCCTATCTGGGCGGTGAGTTGCCCGGCGGCAAGAGCGGCCGGGCTCCGAGAACAAGGTGCCCTTCGTGGCCGCGGTACAGACCACCGAGGCTGGCCATCCGCTGTGGGTCTGCCTGAGCAAACTGGAATTCACCAAGGAGGCGATCGCCCAATGGGCAAAGAAGTCGCTGTCCGCTTCGGCCCGGGTCGTCTCCGACGGGCTGTGGTGTTTCCAGGCCGTTAGCGCTGCGGGTGCCAGCCACGAGCGCACGGTGACCGGCGGCGGTACTGCCAGCGTGAAACTGGAGAAGTTCCGCGCCGTCAACACGCTTCTGGGCAACCTGAAGACCGCGCTTTCCGGTACCTACCATTCGTTCGACTTTGCCAAGTATGCCCATCGCTATCTCGCCGAGCTTCAGTATCGATTCAACCGTCGCTTCGATCTATCCGTCATCCTCGCCCGATTGCTCCGGGCATCGTCTGTCACTTCTCCTCACCCAGAACGGATCATCCGCGCAGCTGAGGTCGGTGGCTAATCAGGAATAGTGATGACGGTGAAGGGAAACCCCATGAAACGAAAATCGATGTTAAACGTTGCGTTGTCAGGAGCTGTGCTGATCGGGCTCGGAGCGGCTGCTGCGCTGCACGCGGCGGACACTCCACGCGGATCGCATCTTCAAAGCCCGAACATGCCGCCGGAACTTGTCAAGAAAACAGAGGAAGAGACTGTGAAAGCGATCAAGCGCGGCGAAGCCCTTTGGCACGACCGAAGCTTGGGCAGCAATGGTCTCAACTGCAACATGTGCCATGCCGACGCCGCAGTGACGCACCCGGAAACCTACCCCAAGTACAAGCAGCAGTTCGACCGAGTAGTCACCGTCGGAGAGTTCATGAATTGGTGCATAATCGTCGCACTTCACGGTAAACGCCGGGAGTTGGGTAGCGAAGATCTGGTGGCGCTTGAAGCCTATCAAGCAGCCCGCAACCGCGGCCAGGTGATGGAGATCGGGGTGCCTGCCCCATGATCAGTGACCACGCTTGGCGAGATTGAGTACATACACTACGCGCTGCTGCGCGTCGCGATGCGTCCCTCCGCAACGGCATGACAGGCGACGAGACTTCCTGCGCCTGCCAACAACAGGTCGGGACGTTCGCACCGGCACCGCTCATCGGCGCGTGCGGGCAACGGGGATGGAAGGCGCAGCCCGCAGGTGGATCAAGCGGATTGGGAAGTTCGCCAGAGACCGGCGCGCGTAGCTTGCCGCTCATCCCGATGTCTGGGATCGCGTCGAACAGCATATGCGTATAAGGATACAGAGGTTGCGTGAACAGCTGCCGGGCACCGGCGATCGATGTCGTTCCGGTGACCGTGGCCGATCGAAACGAGGACCAGGAATCCTTCGTCGAGCGGTGGCGCAGCTACCGACGCTTGCGCTGCTCTACCCAGAGCACGACGATGCTCCCGTCGCCGACTCCCGTCCGGCGACTGACACCGAGGATGCGCATCTCGGTGCCACACTTGGGACAGAGGAGCGGGAAGACCTCATAGATCAGGGCCAGCAGCAGCGCCCAGGCGTATCGAGTCGCCCGCCGATGGGGCGGCTCTTCCGGCGGCCCCCGCACCGGCCAGCGCGGTAACCGCCGAGCGCAGCGGCGCATTGAGCGCCAGCACGCCGTAGTAGCGGTGGCGATGCCGGCGTGGCGGCGGAATGAGGGCCGCCAGTCGCTCGATCAGTTCGAGTGGGGTCAGCATCAGGCTGACGCTGCCGCGCGGGCCCGGCTTGACGCTCTCATATACCAGATGCTCGGCATCGATTTCACGCAGCCGTTCCAGCGCAAAGGCCGGCCGGGCGCAATAGCGCAGCAGTCGCTCCAGACCGAGGCGATCGTCCGCGGCGGGCGAGAACGCTCAGCAGACGGTTGTGCACCTGGACCTGAATCTCGGCGCAAGGTTGCGGGACCGACGCCCCGGGCTTCATGAAAGCGCACGCCGCCTGCGCCATCGGCCTCGAAACCCCCTCGACCACGACGCAGTGGAAATGGACGTGGGCATTGAGCAGGGCGCCAAAGCGGTGGATGAAGGCCACAGCGCCGATCCGGGAGGCTGGGCTCGCCCCCGGGCTGCACCGGTGCAAACCCCGCTTCACCGTGCTCAGGAAGAGGTGCAGCGCCAGGGTTTGCACGGCCGCATCGTTTTGCAGGAAATAGCGTAGCCGCTTCGGCACCACGAAAGCACCCATTGGCGCACCGTGAGCCGCGCCATGACGTGCTCGGTGAGATGCGCTGCGGTCTCCACCATCCGCCGGGCATTGCACGCGGGGCACACGCCGCGCCCCTTGCAGGAAAATGCAATCAGGAAGTCGTGTCGACACGCGTCACAGAAGGTAGACAGCGCAGCGGACCTGACTTGCCTGCGCGCGGTCCATCGGCCCAGTGCTGTCCGGCTCGCACAGGTAGGGACTGGAGCGGCGGACCCCACAAGGAGACGGTCGGCTGTTGAAACTCGCGAAGCAGAGTCGCATCGCGAACCACGCTTGCAGCACGACAGGCAGCTCGCGCGACATCTCGGCGTCGCTGCGAGATCTCCAGAATTCGCTTCCGGCCCCTCGCATGAGCGACCCATCGGCTCCGCCGCGGTGCGGCAATGCGCGCTGATATCGCCGATAATCGTGCCTTTGCACGAGGATCCGGCGCATGTCGCGAATCGAAGCCCTACGAGTCCGTTCTGGCGAGGCCGGCAAAGCGCTCACGCCGGACCAGAAGCGGTTCAACTCGCTGATCCGGCAGATCGAGCAGGCGCGCCAGACGCTGGCCGCGTGGCACGAGAACATCACTCTGTACCGGCAGGCCCATACGCAGGTCGTGTTACCGCTGCAGACCTCGCTGATGGCTGCTCGAAGGGAGTGGGTGTTTGCGGTCGACACGCTGCTCGGCCAGAAGGGCTGGACGCGGACCGAGCGCAAAACCATGCGCGAACTGTTGCTCGGGACTACTGGCGCATTGCTCGACGGGAACGACGACGCGGCGCTTCACGCAGTGTTCGCCAAGCACAACAAGGTCGATTTCGACACCGAAAGGCAGCAGATGCTTCACGCCATGAAGGATCTGACTGAAACGATGACCGGCCTCGACCTCGGCGACAAGGAGGGCATCCGTACCGATGCCGACCTGCTGCAGCGCCTGCATGAGGAGATGGAAGCGCAGGCAGCTCATGCGGAGGCCGAACGCGCCGCGAAGACCGCACGCCGTCGCAAGACTGCCGCGCAGCAGCGGCGCGAGGCCGAAGAGCAGCAGGTGACGCAGTCGGTGCGCGAGATCTTCCGCAAGCTCGCGAGCGCCCTGCACCCCGACCGTGAGACCGATCCAAAGGAGCACGAGGTCAAGACCGCGCTGATGCAGCAGGTCAATCGAGCCTATGCCGCCAACGACCTGCTGACGCTGCTGGAGCTGCAGTTGCAGATCGAGCAGGTGGACGCGAGCCACATCGCGAACGCGAGCGCTCAACGCTTGAAGCACTACAACAAGGTGTTGTCCGAACAGGTTTCGGAATTGAAGGGCGAGATCGCCCGAGTCGAATCGGGATTCTGCTTCGAGTTCGGCGTGGAGCCGCGCTGGGGGATCAACCCGCGCAAGCTAGGCGCGGTGATCGAGCAGAACGCGCGGCACCTGCGTGCGGCAATGGCTCAGGTGGAGCGCGACATGCGGATACTGGCCGAAGGGACGGCGACCAAGAGCTGGCTCAGGCGCCAGCGGGAAGTCCTGCGCGAAGGCGACTTCGGCATCGACTTCTTCTGACTTGCGTCTGCTCGGCAGTATCCCGTAGCGCGAAACGCCGAGAATGCTTCTTTCCAAAACCTACTTGGCGATTCCGTATCACTACACCAACCAAACGGTAGCGGAGCGCGATGACAGCAACGATTCAAGCCGTATCAGAAAAGCATAAGGAACGCACGCCGGCATCGACCAAGCTGCTGCAGATCTTCTTCCGGATCGCTGCCGAGCGGCTAAGGCAGTCGGACCAGCGCTATCAACTGCTCTATCAGAAGCACGTCAAGGGCGAGGGCTGAACGATTCGCCGATAAGCAAATCGTATTCGTGGCCGTTTCCGCTCGGGGGTTGACTTGGCAACAGGTCGACTGAAAACCGTGTGCCCCCGGAATCCAGGTCGGAAATACCCAATTGCCATCCTTGGCTGACGCATATGCGTTTCACCAACGAAAGCCCGAGACCTGTGCCTTCTCCCCTAGCCTGGCTGCCGCGTGCGAAGGGCTCCAATATCTTTTGGTGTTCTGCTGTCGGAATGCCAATCCCCGTATCCTCGATCGTGAATCCGGTTGCCGTGAGCGTAAGCCGGAGGGTCCCCCGGTCCGTGTAATGAATGGCATTCCGCAACAAATTATCGAGGACCGTTCTGAGTGCAATTTCTGTAAAGCGGCATTTCGGGGCACCTTCGGTTTGGAGCGTGAGAGCAAGTCCCTTCATCTCGATTTCGGATGATCGTTGCGACGTAACCTTCAGCGCGACTTGCTCAAGGGTTTCCTGGGCCACCGTGCTCGCACGATTCGATTTTTCTCTGGCCAGCAGCATCAGCAACTCCACCAGGTGGCCGATCCCCTTGCTGGCCTCTGCGATCCGTGCAACCTGTACCCTGGATTTGGGATCGTTTACGTAGGTATCAAGCAGTTCGCATGAGCTTGAGATGATCATGAGCGGTGTTCTAAGCTCATGGCTGATGTCGCCGGTGAACAATTTTTCACGAGCCAGCGATGCATGCAGTTCTTTTATTGTCACATCGAACGTTCTTGCCAAATCGCCAACCTCGTCGCACGGATAGTTTGTGGCAAGTTCTGTTGCTTCATCGCGGTTTTTCCGGAGGTTCCCAACCGCGGCCGCCAGTTCGGTGACGGGCGAAATGACGCGTCGCGCGATCAGGGCGCCCAGTATCCATGCCAGTGCGATACTGAGCACAAATCCGCCGGCGACCACGCCATAGAGCACCCGCTCACGGGTTTCAAAATCGTCCTGGTCCTGAACGACCTGATAGCGATGGCCGTTTTGTTCCTTGGTGAGGACATAGTAGGCATCGCCATTTTCAAGATATTCGGAGAAGCCCGGCGCCAGCTCACGTATTCCGGCAGGGGCTGAAAAGCCTTCGATCCCCGAAGCAAAGAACCTTGTGTTGGGCCCCAGTCTGGGCGCTGCACCGTTCTTGATGTCTTGCATTGCATTGACGATCGCCTGGTCGAGCTCACGTGAAACCAGGCGGGCTTCGATCGTGAGCACCACCGAAACGATACCCAGCGAAAAAATTCCGCTGACCAGCCCGGTCATGATCACGAATCCCGCAATAATTCTCCGGGCGAGTGGCTGACGGCTAGTGAGCAATTTCATGGTCCTCAGCCAATCGATAGCCAACCCTGGGCACTGTATGGATGAGCGAGGTCGTGAAAGGTTTATCTACGACCTGACGCAGTTGGTGAATATGACTGCGCAAGCTGTCGCTGTCGGGTACTTCGTCGCCCCAAAGAGCTTCTTCAAGGGTCTCCCGTCGAACAACGGCGGGGCTGCGCTGCATCAGGAAGGCCAGCAAGCGGCTACCGATCGGGTTGAGTTTAATTGTTTTGCCGGCGCGGCTGACTTCCAGCGTGTCAAGATCATATGTCAAGTCTGAAACACGAAGATTCCGCCGATGAGTTCCGGTCGTCCTGCGCAGGACCGCTTCGATTCTGGCGGCAAGCTCGGCAAGTGCAAAGGGCTTGACGATGTAGTCGTCGGCGCCCGCGTTTAGTCCCCGCAACCGGTCCTCAAGGGTGTCTCTGGCGGTGAGCATGATGATTGGCGTCGTGGAACTGACTTCTTCTCGAAGACGGCGACAGAGCTGAATACCGTCGATACCCGGCAGCATGACGTCAAGAACGATCAGGTCGAAGAGGTGGGTGACGGCGAGGTGCAAACCACCAAGGCCATCCGCTGCGCAGTCGACTTGATACCCCTTCAGTTCAAGAAAACTGATGATGTTGGCCAGAATGTCGCGGTTGTCCTCGATCACCAGAATGCGCATTTACAGCTCCGAAAGCGGCCGAACGCTTGCTTGGCAGGCGCTCCATTTCACAAATTCTTGACACTTTTTTGACGTCGCTTTCACTGGGGGGGCGGCAAAGTGCGATGCGCCTTCTGCCGAGCATCATACATGCGCCTACTGCGCGTCATTTCCCGTCACAAAAGCATCCTGAATCACTGGATTGCCCAAAGCCGGAAGATGGTCTACAAGATCAACTTTCGGCCGATGGAGGGACTGATCGACGATCGCTGGCAGCTGCTGCCGCTGCCCTGACCGCACCGCTGCCCGCATGCCGCCAATCACGACGTCTCGCGATACGGTTGTTGACGCGCACTTGCGTCGTCCGTCCTCCGCAATCGCTGTAACCGCTGTTCGTGCCTGAGTCCGCCGCAACGGCGACCGTCGGGACGGCGGCCGGGGTCGTCGGCAGCGCGCGCCGCGGCGAACGCTTCCGGCTCGTCGCCCTCATCTTCGCGATGGCGCTGATGCGCCTGGCCACACTCGGTGCGTATCCGCTGATGGACAACACCGAGTCACGCTACGCGGAGGTCGCGCGCAAGATGCTCGAAACCGGCGACTGGATCACGCCCCAGGTCCAGTACGGCGTGCCGTTCTGGGCCAAACCGCCGCTGTCCTTCTGGTTCACCGGCGCATCGTTCGCGGCCTTCGGTGTCAACGAGTTCGCCGCGCGCCTGCCGCAGTTCCTCGTCGCCGCCCTCGTTGCCTGGCTCACCTACTTGTTCGCCGCCCGACGCAGCGGTCGCGACTGCGCGCTGCGCGCGACGCTGGTGCTTTGTACGACCCCGCTCTTCTTCATCGCGGCGGGTGCCGTGATGACCGACATGACGCTCGCGCTCACCACGACCCTGTCGATGGTCGGGTTCTGGAACGCACTGACGACCGAGGGCCGGCGCGGGCGTCTGTGGGGTTACGTCTTTTTCGCCGGACTCGGCCTCGGGCTCGTCGCCAAAGGGCCGGTGGCGACGGTCTTGACGCTCGCCCCGATCGCGGGCTGGGTCGTCTGGAGCGGATCCTGGCGGGCACTGTGGAAGCGTCTGCCATGGGTCGGCGGGATATGCCTGGCGCTGCTCCTCGGCGTGCCTTGGTACATCGCGGCAGAAGCGCGAACGCCAGGCTTTGTCGAATATTTTCTCGTCGGCGAACACTGGAAGCGATTCACCGACAGCACCTGGCGCGGCGACCTCTACGGCACCCCGCACACCCAGATGCGCGGCACGATCTGGCTCTTTGCGCTGGCCGATACCCTGCCCTGGTCACTCGTGCTGCCCTGGCTGCTGTGGCAGCAGCGACGCGGCAGGGGCGACATGCTTCAGAATCGCCCGGACGCCGATGGCTGGCGTGCCTACCTCTGGCTGTGGGCGCTCTCCTCCCCGATCTTCTTCACGCTCGCCGGCAACATCATGTTCACCTATGTCATCACGAGTCTGCCCGCCTTCGCTTTGCTCGTGGCAGAGGCGTGGGGTGGCCCGTCCGCTGAAACGAGTCGTGCCGCCTCGCAGCGCGCACGAAGTCTGGCCTGGACGGGCCTCGCCACGCCGGGGGTCATGCTGCTGATCCTGCTCCTGGTGATTCCGAGAGTCGGGCAGGAGAATTCGCAGAAGGCACTGATCGAGCGCTATCTCGCGCTTCGCGCAAGCAGCGCAGAGCGCCTGGTCTATCTGTGGCCGGCACCGCCCTCGGGCGAGTTCTACACGCTGGGAAGGCTCACGCGCGCCTGGGGACCCAACGAAGCGGAACCGTATCTCATGGATAGTCCGCGCGACTTCTACGTCGCACACCGCGACCAGATGCAGACCCTCCCCGCTTCCATGCGGGAGCGCCTCGACGCCATAGGCCAGTACGGCAAGTTCCTGCTGCTGCGCGAGAAAGGCGCTTGAGGCGCGCCAAGCGCACCTTTGCCCACCCCCGCGGACCTCCTCAGTGATCGAACTTTCGGTAGTCGCGCCGACATTCAACGAAAAGGACAACGTCGGCGAGCTGACGGCGCGGCTGGAAACGGCCCTCCAGGGCATCCCGTGGGAAGTCGTCTTTGTCGACGACGACTCACCTGATGGCACGGCAGAGGTCGTGGTGGAACTTGCGCAGTCGCGCCCGAATGTGAGGTGCCTGCGGCGCATCGGCCGCCGCGGCCTGTCGCGGGCGGTGGTCGAAGGCATACTCGCGACCACGGCGCCCTACATTGCCGTGATGGACGCCGACCTGCAGCACGACGAGACGCTGCTGCCCAGGATGCTCGCGCGGCTGCGTCAGGGCGATCTCGACATCGTCGTCGGCAGTCGTTATGCCGCCGGCGGCTCCGTCGGTAAGTGGAAGAGTTCCCGCGCCGCCATGAGCCGCTTTGCGACCGCGATCTCGCGCCTGGTCGTGACCGCCGATCTCTCCGATCCCATGAGCGGATTCTTCATGATCCGCCGCGATGCGTTCCTGCGCACCGTGCGCAACTTGTCCGGCGAAGGCTACAAGATCCTGCTCGACCTGTTCGCCTCCAGCCCGACGCCGCTGCGCTTCGCCGAGTTCTCCTACACCTTCCGCAACCGACTGGCCGGGCAGAGCAAGCTCGACTCCGCGGTGATGTGGGAGTATCTGATGCTCATCGCCGACAAGCGCTTCGGCCACATCCTGCCGGCGCGCTTCATCATGTTCTCACTGGTAGGGCTCACCGGGGTCGCCGTCCACCTGGGCACGCTCGGACTGCTCTACGAGGTGGGTCGGATCAACTTCAGTCTCGCGCAGACCATCGCCACGCTGGTGGCAATGACGAGCAACTACTGGCTCAACAACCTTCTCACGTACCGCGACCGCCGGCGGCGGGGCTTCAAGTTTCTGACCGGCCTTTTTTCTTTCTACGCCATCTGCAGCGTCGGTGTCGTCGCCAACGTCGGCGTCGCGAGCTTCGTCTTCCACGAGCACTACAAATGGTGGCTCGCCGGCATCGCGGGCGCGGTCGTCGGCACCGTCTGGAACTACGCGGCAAGCGCCATCTTCACCTGGAGAAGCCGCTAAGTTCGGACTCCGCTTGCTGGACAAGTGCATCGCACTTGGTCGAAAATAGCGACTTTTTCGCTCAGGATATGCTCATGCCACCAAAGCGCGACGCGCTCTTTACTGACACGACCCGCAGTGTTGGCGACTTCAACTTCGGCGAGCAGACTGCCGAAGTGTTCGACGACATGCTCGACCGCAGCATTCCGATGTACCGGGAACTGCAGCGCATGATCGGCGAGATTGCTGGCGAATTCGCGAGCGAAGGCACGAACGTCTATGACTTGGGATGCTCGACCGGTCTCACGCTGGAAACGCTGCATCTGGCCCTGGGCCCCCACACGACGCTGGTCGGGCTCGACTACTCGGAGCCCATGCTCGAACGTGCGCGGCACAGGTTTCAACCCCTGGTCGAGTCGGGGCGCTTGCGGCTCGAACACGCGGACCTGAACCGTGGCTGTGTGATCGAGAATGCGTCGGTGGTCGTGCTGAACCTCACCCTGCAGTTCATCCGCCCCCTCTACCGCGACAATCTCATGCGCCAGGTCTTCTCCGGCCTCAACGATAACGGCGCCCTGATTCTCGTGGAGAAGGTGCTCGCGGTGGACTCGACCCTCAATCGCCTGTTCATCAAGTTCTATTACGACATGAAGCGGCGCAACGGCTACGAAGAGATGGAAATCGCGCAGAAGCGTGAAGCGCTCGAGAACGTGCTGATCCCCTATCGGGTGGAGGAAAACGTGGAGCTTCTCAGGCGAAGCGGATTCCGGGAAGTGGAAACCTTCTACCGGTGGTACAACTTCTGCGGCTTCCTGGCCTTCAAGCGAGCGTAGAGCATGAGTCTGATGCGACTTCCCGCCATGATCACAGCGGGAAACTTCTTTTTTCACTACCGCAACATGCTGTTTCCCGCCTTCGTCGCGGCGACCGTGCTCTTCTGCTCACCGCAGTTTGCCTTTGGCGACCGTATGCTCGACCTCTGGCTGGACCTCGTCGGCGCCGCCATCGCACTCGGCGGTCAAGGTCTTCGGATGCTGACGATCGGCTACGAATACATCGTGCGTGGCGGTCGCGAGGGAAAAGTCTACGCCGAGCGGCTGGTGCAAGGGGGCGTCTTCGGGCACTCGCGCAACCCTCTGTATCTCGGCAACCTGCTCATCATCATCGGCCTCGCGGTGATGGTGCACTCCACCCTGCTCTACCTCGTCGGCATCCCGCTCTTCATTTTCGTGTACGCCAGCA
Source organism: uncultured beta proteobacterium (assembly GCA_963719715.1). GTDB lineage: Bacteria > Pseudomonadota > Gammaproteobacteria > Burkholderiales > JAEUMW01 > JAEUMW01. Next base: position 28,679 of record CAVRDD010000032.1, on the reverse strand, counting down.
TCATCGCTGCAGAAGAGAACTTCCTGCGCGGGAAGTTCGGTGCGGAGTACGAAGCCTATTGCGCGCGGGTGAACCGCATCTGGCCCAACTGGAAGGGCTTCCGGCATTCGATTGGGGGCATGCGCTTCAACTGGAGGCGGCTTGCCATTCGCGAGTACGGCACGATGTTCGGCTTGGCGGTCGCCTTCATAGGCATCGGCGCTCTGACGCTCTACCGGGTACTCGGCGACGAGGCGTTGCCCGACATCGAGGCTCTCCTGTGGTGGCTGTTACCCGTGAGCACCGTGTATGTCTGCGTTCGCCTCCTGAAGAAATCAGGCCGCCTGACGGAGTACCCCTCGACCGAGTCCGAAGCACCATAGCCTCTGTCCAGGCGCCGGACTGCTTCCGCCCCCCACCTGCCGGTCGCGGGCAAGAGCGGGAACACCTGATAGATGCGCGGGAGTAACGGCACCTTCGGCTTGCAATGCGGCACCTGCGGTGGAACGTCCAGGAAATTGACCCGCCGGCCGCATGAACGGCAGCGGCAGCCCAGACGCTCTTCCTTGCGCTCAAGCAGCGGCGCCTACGCGATCGCGCGGTGCTCGTAGAAGCTGTTCGTGATGTAGTGCATCGTGGCGCCGTGGAGATCGGCGCCGTGGCGGCGGCGATATCGGGGTTCGCGATCTCGTACAGGATCGGATCGAACATCATGCTTCGCCCTTCGGCTGCTCCGTGCGTGATGAAGTGGACCGTGCCCGCATCGGCATTGACGCCCAGCGTTTGGACCAGACACCGTAGGAGGCGATGTATTCGAGACCGTCGAAGGTGACCGTGCGCCCTTCGGCGGCCCCGCCCTGGATGTAGTGCGCCGCGCCGGCGGCATCTATCGTTGGCACCGAACACCGCAATGAGGTCGTGGTAGGACGCGATGTACTCGAGCCCGTCGAAGGTTTGCGGTGCGTCCCTCGCTCGCACCGGCGTATAGGTAGTGATCGAAGCCGGCTTGCGCGTTGGCACCGAGCACCGGCATCAGGTCGGCGTAGGACGCGATGTAATCGAGGGGCCGAAGTTGTCGCCGGGCGTGGCGATGGTCTGGTCGGCGAAGACGAGTTGCTCGACGTTCACCAGCTTGTCGACACCTTCCACGGAGAACGCTGGATTCGACACCACGCCCGTCGTACCCGCGTAAGTGGCGATGTGGTATTGCGTCGACACGCCCCATAGAGTGCCTGGTCCGTGTCCGGGCCGCCGTCGATGAAATCGTTCCCCGGTCCGCCGTTCACGAGATCGAAACCCGCCCCGGCGCTGATGTGGTCGTTGCCGCCGTAGCCGAAGAGATGGTCGCCGATGCTCTGGCCCGCGACCACTTGCTGGTTCGAGCCGACGATGGTGTCGTCGCCGGCCAGCATGCTCGTCAGTATCCCCAGATTGTCGTCGGCCTTGACCTGCGACCAGAACGTCGCAGCCTGCAGGGCAATGCCGCTGATATTGATGCTGACCGGCGTCGTGTTCAGCTGATCGAAGAGGCCGGTGAGCGTGCCGCCGGTGATCTCGGGCGCAGGGAATCCCTTGGGCAGAAACACCGGTGAGTAGGTGAGGCCGTTGCCGAGCAGATTCCAGGCGTACGTGCCGCCGGTGCCGCCGTTCACGCTGTATTGGAGCTGCAGAGCCGCGGGCGTTGCGATGCCGACGGTGGGGTAAGACAACGTAGCCCCGCCACTGGTGATGCCCTGGTTGCAATCAGGCCGAGATCCAGTTCGGTCCCATCGAGGGTAATGGCCGTGGCATTGGCACGAACGAGCGCCATCAGTTTGCCTCCTGATTGTTGTTAATCGACGCGCGCTGAAATTGAGGGGGATTTTCATTCTCGCAGGGGCGGGTTCGCGGTGTCAATGCCGCCCCCGGCTCTCCCTGTACAGAAGCTCAGCGAACCACCACAGCGCCTATAATCGCGCGCTTGTAAGCCGACATTGCCACGCGGACTCTGAGGAACACGCCATGACCCGCCTGCGAACCATCCTCCTTTTCCCCACCGCGCTGTGCCTGCTGCTCTGGGCAGCTTACGCATTCGCCGTCGGGCTGGACTCGCCGATTGCCGCCGCCGTGCCGCTGGTCGTGCTGGTGGCTCTGCTGGTGGCGAGCGCGCTCGACGTCGAGTTCTTCCTCCAGCGTCCCCTGCGACGTCTCAAGCTGGCAGTACAGGGTCTCGCACGTGACGGTTCTGCCGCGGCGTCGGGGCCGACGGAACTGCGTGTCCTGGCTGCCGAGATCGAGCGCCTGCAAACCCGCACCCGCGAGTCCGAAACCCGCCTCGCCGAAGCATCGGCTCACCGACACAGCCTGGAAGCCAGCCTGCGCGAGCTCGAGGATCGCTACGCGCTGACTGTCGAGCGCGCGAACGACGGCACCTGGGAATGGGACATCCGCTCCAGCGTCACACGGTTCTCGCCGCGCTGGAAAGGAATGCTCGGCTATCTGGACTCGCCGCTTGCCAGTATCGACGACTGGCAGCGCCTGCTGCATCCGGACGATCGCGACGCGGTCATCGACGCGGCTCGACAACCACGTGCAGGCGCTGACGCCGCACTTCGAGGCGGAGTACCGCCTGCGGCACGCCGATGGCAGTTACCGCTGGGTGCATTCGCGCGGCACCGCGATCCGCCACGCGAGCGGCACGCCGTATCGGTTGCTGGTCATGGACAACGACATCCACGCACGCAAAGAGCTCGAGGACACGCTCATTCAGGCCGCCGAAGGGCTCTCGTCGGTGTCCGGCATGGATTTCTTCCAGGCGCTGATGAAGAACCTGTCGGCGATCCTCGCGCACCCGCGACAACCTCGTCTGCTACTGCCCGGACGATCCGCCGACCAAGGCACGCACGCTCGCGTATTACTCCAACGGCGAGTTCTGGGAGAACTTCGAGTACGCTCTCGTCGGCACTTCGTGCGGCGCGGTCATCGAGCGCAAGGAGATCGTCTACTGCCCCACCGGGGTGTGCGATCTCTGGCCGGACGAGAAGCAATACGACCGCGACAGCTACATCGGCGTGCCGATGTTCGATTCCACCGGCAAAATCATCGGCCACTTCGCCTGCATGGACGGCAACCCAATGCGCCAGGATCTCCCGCACCTGGCACTTTTCAAGATCTTCTCGGTGCGTGCGGCGGCCGAGCTGGAGCGCACGCTGCTGAGAGAAAAGCTCGGGCGGCGTAACGTCAACCCATCGCTTCCGCAGGAGTAAGGGTTCCTCAATCCTTCGGCTTAGAACGAGCGCCGGATGGCGGAGCGTGCCGCTCGCGCCTACAGTTGCTTGGCGCTCGTGCATCCGGTTTGCAAAGAGGCGCGTAGATGAGAATGCCGACCTGCTTACAGAGCGTGTCACTCACTCAAAGGAGACGGGGACGTGGAGGCCTTGCTGCAACGCCTGACCGGTTCTGTGGATGAGCGTGCGCGACGGGTGCCCGCCGGTGCGCGCTGGGCGCTGTGGATCGTGCTGCTGATCCTCCCCGGGTCGTTCCTCCTGCTTCCGGTGCTGATCTGGACGAAACTGCTGCCGCAGCGCCGCAACTTCTCACGCCGCAACTTCTCACGCCACGGCGAGCAGCCGCAGCCCTCAACCGATCCGCAGCAGTAACTCGGAGAACCCGCTCGCGGGATAGACCGCCAGCATCGGCGACTTCCCTGGGACCGGCTCGATGCGACGCGTACGCCGCAACAGTTCCTCCATGAGCACGCGCAACTCGAGGCTGGCGAGCGGCGCACCCGGGCACACGTGGATGCCGGCGCCGTAGAGCAGATTCTGGCCGGGATCGCGATCGAGGCGGAACGTGCCCGGTTCGTCGAACACCTCCCCGTCGCGGTTGGCGGAAACCCAGATGAGCGAGAGGCGCTCACCCGCGTCGAGCTTGCGGCCACCGATCTCCACCGGGCGCGTCGTGATGCGCCGGTTCGCCACGAGCGGCCCGTGCAGCCGCAGGATCTCGTCGATCGCCGCCGGCAGGAGCGATGGTTGTGCGCGCAGTTCGCGCTGGCGGTCGGGCTCCTGCGCGAGGAAGTGCGCGAGGATGCCGACCGAGGCCGAAATCGTGCCGACCTCGCCGACGGTCCAGTTGCGCAGGATGCTCACGATCTCGTCATCGCTCAGTGGCTTGCCGTCCACCTCCAGGCGCAGCAGGCTCGTGGTGATGTCGTCGGCTACCTGCTCGCCACGCTCGCGCCGCTTGCGCAAGAGTTGCTCAACATAGCCCGTGAGCTCACGGGCGATGGCATTCATCGCCTCGCGATCCTGCGCGAGCGTCGCCTCCTGGTTCTTCCGCGTCCACACGCGCAAGGGCTCGTGCAGGTCCGACGGCCAGCCTAGGAACGCACACTGGATATGCACGGCGAACAACTGGCCGAGTTCGGCGATCACCTCCACCTCGTCGCGCCCGAGCAGCGCCTGCACGAGATCGGCCGTAATGGTCCGGCAGGCGGGCTCGAACGCCTGCATGCGCGCCGGCGTGAAATACGGCTCGATCACGCGGCGGTATGCGGTGTGCTGCGGCGGGTCCATGCCGTTCGGCACGGACAGGTGTCGCGACGTCGCGTTGCTGAACGTGGCGTGGTCGTTGAGCACGCGCATCACGTCCTCATGCCGGAACACCGACCACTGCAGATAATCGCTGAACGCCACCGGACAGCGCTCGCGCATGGCGTCATAGGCCGCCCGCTGGTCGCGCGTCACCGCCTCCGATCGCGGGTCCCAGTCCTGCTCATGTTTCTCGCGCACGATCCGACTCCCTCCCTGAAAACCGCCGCCTGCTACAGCAGCACCTGCAGATCATCGCGCAGGACGCGGCGCATGTCCGCGACGGACAACACCTGAAACCCGGCCAAGCCTGCCTCGCAGGCACCCTCTGCATTTTCCACCAGGTCATCGAAGAACGCGATGCGCGCCGGTGGCACGCCGATCTGGTCCGCGACCCGACGAAACGCCTCCGGCGCGGGTTTGCGCACGCCAAGATCGCAGGAACAGAAGATGCCCGCAAACGGCGTCAGCATCTCGCGGTAGCGCGTCGACCAGTAGGCCCGGTGCATCGGGTTCGTGTTCGAAAAGACGTACAGCGGAAAGCGCGACGCAAGCGCGCCCAGGATGTGCTCGATGCCCGGCCGCGGCTCACCCAAGATCGCATTCCACCCTTCGAGCAACTGCGCGTCCGAGAGCGCCACGCCGAGCGTCTTGCGCAAGGCGGCAAAATAGGTCGCGCCGTCGATCGCGCCGACCTCCAGGGCCTGGTAGCACGCGTCGTAGGTGAAGCGCGGCGCCAGGCTCTCGGGTGCGACGCCGGCCGCCCGTGCCCACGCCGCGATGGCGCGACCGAAATCAATGTCCACGATGACATTGCCGAAGTCGAACAGCAGCGCATCGACGGCATGCCGGTCCGCCGCCTCGCCCGCAGCGCTATTTGTGGGCAATCGGCTTGTCGGTAAAGAGATAGTCCTTCATCTCGTGCGAGAAGGCGGGATCCTTGCGCCGGATCCATTCGAGCACCATCGCTGCGTGCTCCTTCTCCTCGTCGCGATTGTGCTCGAGGATCGCCTTCAGCTCCGCGTTCTTACAGGCGTCCGCACGCTGGTTGTACCAGTCCACGGCCTCCAGCTCTTCCATGAGCGAGACGATGGCGCGATGCATGTCCTGGGTCTCGTCCGACAGTTCCGACACGGATTCGTGATAACCGACGCTCGACATTGCGTTTCTCCTTTGTGTTGACAGTCACGGGTTCAAACCAGATGCGACATTATCGCCCCGAAGCATGGCTCCCCGTAAGCCGCGCCCTTTTTCTCGAAGGACGAAAACGTGAAGTTTCGTTGACGGCCATGTGATCGTGGCCGCGCACACTGCGCTCCAACGAAGTCCGGTACAGCGAAGGAGACAACCATGAACCCGACCAGCCAGCAGAATCCGTCGACGCGCCGCCCCGGTTTCCGTGGTCGCCCGCAGCGCTTCGAGCGCGCCTGGACCAATACCGACCTGCGCACGCAGTCCGACGCCTACCGCGGCAGCGGCGGCTGCAGCGAAGAAAACGGCGAGTTCGGCTTCCGCCCGGCCTTTCGCGACGACGACACTGGCATCGTCTACCGCGCACGCTTTCTCGACGGCGCCCCCGCCCCGTTTCACATCCTCGACGGACTGCCGAACGAGGTCGTGGTGCAGCGTGCGGAATCCGGTCGTGTGCTCGCGGTCAAGGGCATCGCTGGTGTCAGGCTTCGTCCGCTGCGGTGAGTTCTACACCCGCGACGAAGCGGCTGCCGTGGTGTCAGCGTAGACCTTACGTGGCGCCTGCCCGCCGGCAAGCGTCTCAGCCCCGCCGCGCCATGATCTTGCGTCGATCGCTCGTGTGCAGGACAAGCGCACCATCAGGCGCGATCTCGAAGCGGTTGACCTTGGTCAGCACATCGAGGAAAGCCTGCTCCTGCTTCTGAGTCTGCGCAGCGCATGCCATCCGGGTAGTGGACGCCTTGCGTATGGTGAAGCTCTCGCCAGTCAGAACGTACTGTGCCGTGTAGCGGTTGCACGGCCCTGCCCCCGCAACCGTTCCGTCCTCCGCAAAGCCGAGCGTCACGCGCGCGCCGTCGGCGAAGCGGACCCCGGTGACTTCCGTCACCACCCACTCGGCGCCCGCGAGAAGCGACGCCGGATCACCGCCGCAGCCGTTCATGGTCTCCCGTTCGAAAACGACGACCACGGTCTGCGGATAAGGCATTCCAGTCATGGTGTCGGTGCACGGTCGCTCGGAGATCGTCACGGCGATATCGCTGCCGTCATGCCGGGTGACGTACTTGCGCGCCCCATCCGTCTCGGCAGCGCGCGGGGTCGGCGCGACGAAGCGTGTCTTGCCGTTGTGCGCGAGCAAGGTCAACTCCGTGGCGTCGATGTCCAGCCGCCAGCCGGGCTCATTGCCGGTCGCGCGAAACGGCTCTCGCCTGCCAGCGACTGCACACGGTGGAAGCGCCCGCCCCTTGAGGACCACGGTCGCCGCACTGTCCTGACTCAAGAGCGTCGTCGAGGGATCGCCCACGGCCTCGTACTTCGATCCCGCCGCACTCGCGTTCGCCACAGCGAGCATGTCGAACGATTGATCACCGGAGGTGAGACGCAGCACGTCGCCGACCATGCCGATCGTCACCTTCTCCCCGCCGCACTGGAGATCGCTGCCAAAGGCGAGCGCCGTGTACGGCTTGAGCGTGAGCACACCGACGTCGACCACCCCCACCTGCGGCGTGACGGTGACCGGGTCCGACAGCCACGTCGGACGACCGCGCAGGTGGAAAGCAGCGCGCACGGCGTACGGTTTGTCGTCGTCCAGCTTCGCGCGCTCGACCTTGAGTTCGAACGGGAAGGGGGCCTGCTTGCCCTGGAGGTCGATTCGCTGCTCTGCGACGACCCGACCATCGCGCGCCGACGCGTCCCGCATCTCGACAATCGCGCGTGCTTCAGGGGATAGGGCAGCAGATTCGTAAGCGAGCGAACCCTGAACGATGAGCACCTGTGGTCCGCGGCGGCCGCCGAAGCACGCGGAGAGCGAGCCGAGCAATGCAAGGGCGATCAGCAAGGCGGCGAACCTGTGCGACATCGAAATTTCCTTCGTAATGGAAGGTGCGAATCTTACCGGCTCTGCTTCGATCCGCCGGCAATCTCGTTGTCTGGCGACCGGTTCGAATCGCCCGGGAGGTTCCTTGAGGACCGCTGCGGGAACTCTGCGCACGGCACCGGTTCCGACAGGGCTGCAGTCTCGACACATCGAACAAGCGATGAACCGAATTTCCCACAAGCTGCTCGCCGCCCTCGCGACGTGGATCGCTCTCGCCGTTCCGGCGGCGGCCCAGAGCGTGGTGCAGACCGAACTCGAGAGAGTGCGCATCGTGCCCCTGACCCGGGGGCTGGAACATCCCTGGAGTCTCGCCTTCCTGCCGGATGGACGCCTGCTCGTGACCGAGCGCCCGGGGCGGCTTCGCATTGTCAGTGCGGATGGCAAACTCGCCCCACAGCCGGTCGCGGGCGTCCCGCCCGTCGTGGAACGGGGTCAGGGCGGGCTGCTCGACGTCGCCCTGCATCCCGACTTCCGCAAGAACGGCGTGCTTTTCCTCTCCTACACCGGCGCGGGGCCGGGGGGCTACAGCACCGAGGTCGCACGCGCCCGGCTTGTGGAAACCGGCGCTGCGGCGCGGCTCGAAGACGTGGAAGTGATCTTCCGGCAGGAGCCGCGGTCGAGCACCGGCCGGCACTTTGGTTCGCGACTCGTCTTCGATCGCCAAGGATTTCTTTACGTGACGCTCGGCGATCGCGGCGAACAGGACCGTGCACAGAAAACCGACGACCTTGCCGGGAAGATCGTGCGCATCGCCGATGACGGCAGCGTGCCCGCCGACAATCCGTTTCGCGACAAGGCGGGCGCGCGACCCGAAATCTTCTCGCTCGGCAACCGCAACGTCCAGGGCGCCGCACTGCATCCGCAGACCGGGGTGCTGTGGGCGCACGAGCACGGCCCGCAGGGCGGTGACGAGGTGAACGTGATCTTCCCCGGCACCAACTACGGATGGCCGGTCATCACTTACGGCGTCAACTACGTCATCGGCACGAAGATCGGCGAAGGCACCGCGAAGCCGGGAATGGCGCAGCCCATATGGAAGTGGGTGCCCTCCATCGCACCTTCGGGGATGACTTTCTACGAGGACGATGTGTTCCCCAGGTGGCGCGGCAACCTGTTCGTCGGCTCGCTGAAGGATCAGATGCTCGTGCGCCTGGAACTCAACGGCGACACGGTGGTGAAGGAGGAGCGCATGCTGGGCGATAGCGTCGGACGCGTGCGCGACGTGCGCAGCGGACCCGACGGCTTTCTCTATCTGCTGATCGATGAATCCGATGGGGCGCTGCTGCGCATCGAGCCGGCGCGCTAACGCCTCGCGCGACCCGATGTCTCAGTCGCCGTCCGTCGAGAGCCTGCCGTCGCGCGAGAGCAGGATCGCGATGGGGCGCGTCGCTGCAGACTCCGAGAACACGATCACAAGAATGGCGGCGAACGGCACCGCCAGCAGCGCACCGGGGACACCCCACAGCGCCGTCCATACCGCCAGGCTCAGCACGATGACGAAGGGGCTCAGGTTGAGCGAGTTGCCCATCAGGTAGGGATCGAGCAGGTTGCCGTTGACGAACTGCAGCACCGCGAGCAGAGCGATGGTCAAGAGGACGACGTTGACGTCGCCGAACTGCGCAATCGCCACGATCGCCGGGATCACCACGCTCAGTACCGAGCCGATGTAGGGAATGTAGTTGAGCAGCGCGATGAGGAGCGCCAGGAACGCCGCGAACTCGAGCCCGATGAACTTCATCGCGATCAGGCTCAGCACGCCGACGACGATGCCGAGCACGGTCTTCAGCGCCAGATAGCGGCCGATGCGCGCGTTGATGCTGGAGAGGATGCGGCGGATGCGCTGCGCGCCTTCCGCGTCCTTCGACAGCCGCTCGATCTTGCCGGAGAAAACGCTCTGCTCGATCAGCAGGAACGCCGCGTACAGGAAGACGAGGACGACGCTGGCGGCGATCGAGAGGACGACGGCCGCGGTCGACCCGATCAGTTGTGAAACGCTGATGCGCTGCACGACGTACTCCCGCACCGAGGTCCAGGTCGGCTCGGTCTCGACGCCGAAGCTCACGCCGATGTTCTGGATAAGGCGCATGACGGCCTCCTGATACTGCGCGGCGTTCTCGACGAAGCGGCCGATCGTCGCGATGAGGAGCGAGGCGAAGCCCGCCAGCGCCGCCGCAATCGCGAGCACCGAGAGCACGTAGCGCACGCGCGTCGTCAGGATCGGGGTGAGCAGCGGAATGCGCAACAGCAGGTTGGCGAGCCCGGAGACGATGTAGACGACGACCACACCGAATGCCACCGGCACGAAGACGTCCTTGCCGACGTGCAGCACCCAGCCGAGCAGCACCGCCAAGAGCAGGCCATAGGCGAACGCCTGCAGCCGCTGATTGACCATCATGATGAAGCCCCGAGTAGCGCCGCCGGTGCACCGACGGCATGGCAGTCTAGGCGGGCGAGCGCACTCCGGGCAAGAGGCAGTGTCGGATGTCGATGGATTGGGCGAGTGCTGCGATTGACCGCTCCTCGCACTCGGCATAGAGTCATCCGCGACAGGAGGTACCGCAATGTGCAGCCTGGCCCTTCGCATACCTGCAGCAGATCGTTCGCGGGCTGGCGCGCCGAGCGCGCCGTGGCTGCAGCGCCGCTGCGCGTGCGGTACGTGCGCCGCATGCCGCAAGAAAAGCCAGGCGAACGGTGCGCGCGATCTCGCCGGCATCCCCTCCATCGTCCACGAGGTGCTGCGCTCGCCCGGGCAAGCGCTCGATGCGGCGACGCGCGGTCTCTTCGAGTCACGCCTCAATCACGACTTCGGCCACGTGCGCGTGCATGCCGATGGTGCGGCGGCGGAGTCGGCGAACGCCGTCGCCGCATCGGCCTACACGGTCGGGACCCACGTCGTGTTCGGCGCCGGTCGCTATGCGCCCGGAACCGACGCGGGTCGGCGACTGCTCGCGCACGAACTGGCGCACGTGGTGCAGCAGAGCGGATCGGGTTCGCCGAGCGTTGCCACTGCCCAGCACATCGGACCGGCGAATCATCCGCTGGAGCAGGAGGCGGACTCCGCGGCCGAACGCATCACTTCGGCGCAGCCGTCACGGCCGACTCCCGCGGCTTCCGCGCCCGGCCTGCAGCGACAGCCCGCCCCGACGCCGGCCGACGATTGCTCGGGCTGGGAAAGTGATCCCGTCAGCTTCAGCCTCCATATCGCGCGTCACGTCGCCAAGACCTACATCGATCCGAAGCTCGCCGCGGACGGGGAGATGCCGGTGTGCGAGGCGCCGCGCGGTGGCGACGCGCATTCGACGGATTGCGAGGTGCCGTTCAAGAACGGGCCGCCGATCCTCGTCATGTGGAATCCGCGAACGCGCCGGACCATCGGGCGTTTCGACAGCGGCGGCGTGCGCAAGCGGTACGTCTTCGATTATTCCTGCAGCGGTGGCCAGCTCACGCTCACGTTCGTGCTGCTGCACACCGCACCGGCGCCGGGAACCACGTCGCCCGGCAGCGGGAAACCGGGAGCTCCGCAACCGGACGCGCCTTGAGCGGCGGTCAAGCGGGCGGGGTCGCGCCAGCGGCAGCGATGTCGCGATCACGACTGCTGCGTTGGCGAACGCGGGTGAACCGGATCGTCGCCCAGCACTTCGAACAGACCGGAAACCGCTTCGGGGATCGGCCGTGGCTTCCCGCTCACGGCATCGACAAACCCCAATCCGTTTCACCCCGCGCCAGCACCTCGCCGTCCACGGCGCGGACGAAGCGGTACTTTCGCAACGAGCGCACCTTGCGCATGCCCGCGACCCACGTGAACACGACGATCCGATCGCCCGCGAGCGCGGGGCGCAGATACTCGATCCAGTGACTGCGCGCGACCCACGTGGCACCGATCGCCTCCGTCGCCGCCGTGCAGCCCGTCGCATCGGAGTGGAGGATCGCGACGTCCTGCATCCATTGCACGTACTGGACGTTGTTGACATGTCCGTTGCGGTCGATCGCCGTTGCGGGGACGGTGAAGTCGAATCAATAGGTTGCGTGCATGGCAGGAGCAGCGCCTCAACCTCGAATCCCGCTTGCCATATAGTTCATTTGGATAAATCCGTTGTCCCATGGCTTGGTCGCCCGTACCTTGTCACCGTGGAGAGAACGCGCGACCCCTCAACGCCCTGTATTTTCCTTCTGTCTCCTCGGGAGAATTGATTGTGGCAGCCAAGCCTGAGCAGAGCCACTGGCAGCGAAACCGATCGACTTCGGTCTTCGGCCTTGTTCGATGGGGCTGGATAGCGGCAGCACTCGTGTGGGTCGCCGCATGCTTCGCAATCGCGTGGTGGCAGCCCCCCGATCCGGGGCCGTTTGCCGCCCGAAAGGATCCTTGGGCAAAGCTGTTCTACCCCATCGAGCACAACGCTTTCGCCCGGTTTCCCTATGTAAATTCCGGCCTTACCTCGGTCGCCTTCACCGCCGACGGCAGGCAGGGCTGGGCGGTCGGAGACAGCGGCACCATCCTCACCACCGTCGACGGCGGCACCACCTGGCGCACGCAAACGAGCGGCACGCAGGCTTCGCTTACGTCGGTCACCTTCACCGCCGACGGCAGGCAGGGCTGGGCGGTCGGAGAAGGCGGCACCATCCTCGCCACCAGCGACGGCGGCGCCACCTGGCGCACGCAAACGAGCGGCACGCAGGCTTCGCTTATGTCGGTCACCTTCACCGCCGACGGCAGGCAGGGCTGGGCGGTCGGACAAAGCGGCACCATCCTCGCCACCGTCGACGGCGGCAACACCTGGCGCACGCAAACGAGCGGCACGCATGCTTCGCTTATGTCGGTCACCTTCACCGCCGACGGCAGGCAGGGCTGGGCGGTCGGAGAAAGCGGCACCATCCTCGCCACCAGCGACGGCGGCAACACCTGGCGCGCGCAATCGAGCGGCACGCAGGCTTCGCTTACATCGGTCGCCTTCACCGCCGACGGCAGGCAGGGCTGGGCGGTCGGAGAAGGCGGCACCATCCTCGCCACCAGCGACGGCGGCAACACCTGGCGCACGCAAACGAGCGGCACGCAGGCTTCGCTTATGTCGGTCACCTTCACCGCCGACGGCAGGCAGGGCTGGGCGGTCGGAGACGCGGCGCCATCCTCGCCACCAGCGACGGCGGCGCCACCTGGCGCGCGCAAGCGAGCGGCACGCAGACTGGGCTTGGGTCGGTCACCTTCACCGCCGACGGCAGGCAGGGCTGGGCGGTCGGCGCGGGCGCAAATCTCCGGACACGGACGGCGGGAACACATGGCAACGCGCTCGTTACCGTCGCTTTCCGGCACCCTGGTTCTGGGGCGCGCTGCCCGCAGCGCTGGTTTTCGTCTGGACGGCTTTCCGCAGGCGCAGCCTGCTGGCCGCTGCAAGCTCAATCGGCGACATCGGCGCATCGGACGCTGCAGTCTCCAGGCCGGAGTCGGACCGCCTAGACTTCGCACCGCTCGCGCGTGGCATTTCCCGGTTTCTCCGCAACGAAAGCACCGAGCCACCGCTCACATTGGCCGTCGCCGGCGACTGGGGCACCGGCAAGAGTTCACTGATGCAGTTGCTCTGCGCCGACCTGAGGGGCCATGGCTGGAAACCCGTCTGGTTCAATGCGTGGCACCACCAGAAGGAAGAGCACCTGCTGGCTGCGCTGCTCAACGCGGTCACGAAGACCGGTCTGCCGTCGTGGCTGTCTCCGACCGGATGGCTGTTCCGGTTCCGGCTGCTATGGCTTCGATCCAAGAAGCACTTCGCGATCTCCTTTGGTCTGATCGCACTCATCGCGGCGGTCACGGCTTACTTGCTGTCGCATGCCCAGGACGACTGGACCAGACTTTGGAACTGGATATCCGTGCAGAGCAATCTGCTCGATGCCTTGGGGGGCATCGTCCAAGGGAAGCTGCCCGATAGTGCCAAGCTCGGCCCGATCATCGCGCAGCTGGTAGCGATTGTTGCAACGGCAACAGCGCTGTTCCGGGGCATGAAGGCGTTCGGTGCTGATCCCGCAGTTCTGTTGAGCTCGGTTGCCGAACGGTTTCGCCTACGCGACGCAGCCGCGCAGAACAGCTATCGCATGAGCTTCGCCGAGCAGTTCGCGGAAGTGACCGAAGCGCTGCCCTACCGGTTGGTGATCGTGATCGACGACCTCGACCGCTGCAAACCGGAAGCTGTGCTCGAAGTGATGGAGGCGGTCAACTTCCTCACGTCCTCGGGGAAGTGTTTCGTCGTATTCGGAATGGCGACCAGTCGCGTGCAGGCTGCGCTCGGACTCGCATTCGAGAAGATCGCGCACGAAATGGTCGAGCTCGATGCCGCTGCCCATGAGCCTGACCAGAAGGATGCAGTGGAACGCGAGCGGCGAAGAAGCTACGCCCGGGATTACCTCGAGAAGCTCGTCAACATCGAGATTCAGGTACCCCGGCGGGACGATATTGCTGCACATCGCTTGCTGCTGACGCAAGAAAGCGAAACGGGCCGGGAATTCGGACGATGGGCGCAGCGTATCGGCCGATTGTGGCCCGTCGGCGCCGCAGCCCTCGCCATTGCCATCGGCATCACGGTGGGAATTCAGTTTGCGCCGCCGGAGCAGCACAAGGGCGAGGTGGCTCCTGCTCCTGCGACTGTGACTCCGGCCATTGTTTTGCCGCCCGAACCGCCCGAGCCCGTCAATCCGATCGAGAAAGAGCCGGTTGTTCGCAGCACGGCAGTCATTATTCCCGGCGATTCATCGTCGATTTCGATCGGGTACCTTCCCCTGGGACTCGTTGCCGTGTTTCTGGCCGCGCTGATGGGTGCGTTCTATCGCTTCAGGACCAACTGGCTCTCCGTCAGGGACTCGGACGAGTTCGAGAAGGCACTGGAGATATGGGCGCCGCTGGTTGCCGCTCGACGAAACACGCCGCGCACGATCAAACGCTTCGGCAACCGCATCCGCTACTTTGCAATGCTCCAGCAAGGCGATGCCTTGGATCGGCCGGCGTGGCTTGAAGCGGTTGACACATTGAAGCGGGTGTTCGGTAGCCTGAGACCGCGCGCGCCAAGCAGTTCGGCAGAGGTGGCGCCAAAGTCCACTGCGCTGAGCGAAAGCCGGTTGATTGCGTTGACCGCGCTGTACGAAGCGTTCGGGACTGGCTGGAGCAAAGTGCTCCTGGGACTCTCGGAACTCGCAGGTGGTGACGTCGACGGCCACCACTCCGTACTCGACCGTAACGGCACGGCTATCGGTACAGCTACCCGAAGGGCGTTCGCCACGCATTCGTCAACGTTCGATCAGCGATGGCCGCCCTCCGATGAGGAAATCGCGACCTTCACGCGGTTGCTTGCGGGAGTCCGCCTTCCCGGCGATGCCGAGATACTGAAACCTGCCGCAGCAGGCAAAGGTGAGCCGCAGCCCGAGGGCACGGATAGCCTGGAGTCCCGTGCAACACCTCGGGACGATTACGCATCACAGACCGTGAAAGCGCCAGAAACCCCTCAGGCGTTTCGCGTTGGTTGAGGTAGCGCGAGGAAGTTCCTGACGCGTGACCCGGGCGCATGGTTTCCACTTGCGTCAGCGTTTCGCTGCCGGCCGCACGATCGGCAGCGTCACCTCGAAGCGTGTATCGCCCGGCTTGGAGGTGAGGCGGATATGGCCGCGATGGCGGTTGACGACCGAGCGATAGCTGATGTCGAGGCCGAGACCGGTGCCCTTGCCGATCGGCTTCGTCGTGAAGAACGGGTCGAAGACGCGTGGCTGGATTTCCCGCGGAATGCCAGGGCCGTTGTCGCAGATTTCCACCACCGCAAAGTCGCCCTTGCGCTGCGTGCGAATGGTGATGGTGCCCTGCCCGTCGAGCGCATCGGCCGCGTTGTCGATCAGATTGGTCCAGACCTGGTTGAGCTCGCTGCCGTAGACCTGCACCTTGGGCAGCGTGCGGTCGTACTCGCGCACGACCTCGATGCCCTGCTTCAACTTGTGGCGCAGGATGGTGAGGGTGTCCTCGATGCCGTCGTGCAAATCCACCTCCTGCAGCGGCGCCTGCCCCTCGTACGAGTACGACTTGAGCGCCTTGACGAGATCCGAGATGCGCGTCGAGCCGCGCCCGGCTTCGTCGAGCAGGCTGGCGAGCTCGACGCTCGCAGCCACCCAGCGCACCGCCGCGTCAAGGTTGTTCTCCCCCACCCCCGTTGCGAGCCCGTCGAGGTCGGCTGGCACGATGCCGCCCGCCACCAGCGTCGGCGCGAGCAGCCAGCTCTCGCCGACGCCGCGCTCGCCCAGCCAGTCCGACAGGTCGTCCTCCAGGTCAGCGGTGGCCAACGGAGCGACGGCCGCGTTCTCCTGCAGCCGCGCTGCCGCCGCTTCGCGGGTGCCTTCCAGCACACCGCAGGCGGTCGACGGCAGACCCTGGACGTGCAGCGCATCGGTCGCCGCGTAGAGCGCATCGAGCACGTGACGCAGGCGATCGACGACGCGTGAGATCGCCGCCACGGGGTTGTTGAGTTCGTGCGCAAGACCCGCGGCGAGCGTGCCGAGTGCGGCCATCTTCTCGCGCTGGCGCACGAAGGACTCCATGCCGCCGAGACGCTGCGCCATCGTGCGGAAGATGACCTTGCTGAACTCCTGCGAATCCGCGAGCAGCCGGCGAAACGCGCCTTCGGCGAGCTGTCCGAGATGGCACGCCGTCACCGCGCGCAAGGTGACCGGCACCGCGATCTGGGCGAGCAGCGGTATCTCGCCGAAGAACGCCGGTGCGGCGTGGTGTCCGGCCGGCAGCAGGGCGCCGTCGGTGCGCTTGAACGCGCTCATCTCGCCCTCGACGAGGATGAAGAAGCCACGCGCCGAATCGCCTTCCTGCACCAATGCCTCGCCGGGCGCAAGCCTGACTTCGACAAGCTGGCTGCACACCCAGCGCATGCAGTCCTCCGACAGATCGGCGAAAAGCGGCATGGCACGCAGACGATCGAGCGGGATCATCGGTCGGCCAGATACTGGTGGATGAACTGCACGGCGATCGACCCTTCACCGACGGCGGCGGCCACCCGCTTCACCGAGCCGCAGCGCACGTCGCCCGCGGCGAAGATGCCGGGCTCGCTGGTCTCGAGCAGGAACGGCGCGCGAGCGAGCGTCCACCCGGAGGCGCGCTCGCCGTCCTGCGCGAGCGTCTGTCCGGTGCGGATGAAGCCGTGCGCATCACGCTGGATCACCCCGTCCAGCCAGTCCGTCTGCGGCTCGGCACCGATGTAGATGAAAAGCGCAGCGGCGGGCAGCGCTTCCTCCACACCCGTGTTGGTGCTGCGCAGGCTCACCTGCTCCAGCCGGCCGTTGCCCGCAACCGCGCTCACCACCGTGCACGGGCGCAGGCGGATGTTGTCAGTCTTCTCGATCTGGTCGATGAGATAACGCGACATCGTGGCCGCAAGCCCCGATCCGCGGATGACGATGGTGACCGAGCGCGCGTAACGGGCGAGGAACATGGCGCCCTGTCCCGCCGAGTTGCCGCCGCCGACCACGATCACGTCCTGCTCGCCGCAGCCGGCGGCTTCCGTCGTCGCCGCGCCGTAGTAGACGCCGGCGCCGGTCAACGCATCGATGCCGTTGCAGTCGAGCCGGCGATAGGCAACGCCGGTCGCAATGACGAGCGCGTGGCACGAAAGCTCGCTGCCATCGGATAAGCGCACGAACTTGTACGGACCCTCGATGCGCACGGCTTCGACCGAACGGGTGACGATCACTTCCGCGCCGAACCGCTTGGCCTGCGTGAGCGCGCGCCGCGTCAGCTCACCGCCCGACACGCCCGCCGGAAACCCGAGGTAATTCTCGATGCGGGAACTGGTCCCCGCCTGGCCGCCCGGTGCGTCCTTTTCCAGGATGGCCGTCGAGAGCCCCTCGGACGCACCGTACACCGCGGCAGCGAGCCCGGCCGGGCCGCCGCCGACGATGATCACGTCGAAGAACGGCGTGCTCGAGCGCGTGGCAATCCCGAGGCGTTCGGCAACATCGGCAGGCGTCGGACGAGACAAACGCGTGCCGTCGGGCAGCAGCACGAGCGGCAGTCCGCTGGTATCGATGCCGCCACACGCAGCCCGCTCCGTCCCCGGCAGGCAGCCGACCAGTTCGCGCGCCTCGGTGCTCGTCTCGGCGTCGAGCCAGCGATAGGGGATCTGGTTGCGCGCGAGGAAGTCGCGCAGCAGATGTGCTTCCGGCGACCACTGGCTGTCGATCAGCCGCACGCCCTCGAACGGAGGCTGGTAGCTCGCTTGCCAGTCGCCCAGCAGATCGTCGATCACCGGATACAGATTGAGCTCCGGCGGGTGCCACGGCTTCATCAGGTAGTAGTCGAGCTTTACCGCGCCCATGGCCAGAGGCTTCTTGACGACATCCCTTACCAGGTTGTTGCCCAGGCTGAGGACTGTTACCTTGCTGCCCGCTTTGGCATCCTCGACTTTGAGAGCTGCTTCCACAGCGGTCTCGTCGTAGGTGCTGACTACGGGGGCGACTCCTGGTGGGGGGACAACCTTGTTGGTGGCGGCGTCAACTTTGAAACTGGCGGGGGGTGCTTCCGGGTCGGGTACTTGCTTCACACAGACGATCAACTCCATAAACGACGTCCTCCTTTAGGTGGTTGATACAAAAGGATTTGGGCACCACAAACCAACCTCAAATTTAACATTCGGCGCTGTTCACTGTCAAACTCGGAGTGTGGGGCGGAGCCCACCCCATCAGGCTCAAGCTTCGGTTCGGTTTCTCAGAATAGTCTGTACCCGTCCGACCTTTCCATCCTCCAGCATCACCTTGATGCCGTGCGGATGCGTGAGGCTCTTCGTCAGAATGCGTTTGACAATGCCGGCCGACAGCGTGCCAGTGCGTTGATTCTGCTTCTCAACAATCTGCACGAGCAAACCGCGGTGGATCTCGCCGCGTTGGGGTAGAGGCATGGGAGCCTCTTCCGTCTCCATCATACCACCGTACAAGATCGAGAGACATCGGAGGGACGCGCTCCGTCGCGTCCGCGTTGTCCGTCGTGTCTCCGTTATCGTCTTCGTTTCATTGGGTCGGTCTCGTCACGCCGCGTTCCATTATCAGCCACGACGAAGCGTGCGCCAAACCTGTCAGACCTGAAGTCCGAGTTGTCTTTGTCGCCTCCGGTCGTTCCCACGGCAGAACGTTCAACTCCCCTTGGAACACGCCATTCATCAGGGGCTTGGCACAGACCGGCGCGAACCGGATTGTGCCGCACGTAATCCCATTTGACCGATTACTGCTCCCCGGCTCGCATCTGCGTGTCCCAACAGGACTTCTGCCAGATGGGGCGTTCCTCGTTCCGGGGCCACCGCCGCGACACAGCAGATTTCCAGAAATGCACCCATCGTGCCAGAGACGAGTGGTCCAGGCTGGAGGGAGAACAGAAAAGGTGGACGTGATCAGGCATGATGACATATCGCCCGACGAGCCAATGATCGGCGTGAATCCAAACATCCTTCAGGAGATCATGGATGTTGGGGCGAGCCAGGATCGATTCTTCTTGCTCGTGCAAACGGTGAGGAAGATGATCGCGGCCCCGTCGGCCGGTTCGCGCGCGGGTACATGCACGGGTGTTTTCCGTTCCACACGTTCATCCATAATCGTCGGAGGGACGCGCTCTGTCGCGTCCGCGTTGTTTGTCGTGTTCCGGTTGTCGGTTTCGTTACGCCGCGTTCAGTTTCGGCCACGACGAGCGTGGCCCTCCGATCTGTGTCAAACGCACGGTATGCCTAGTGTGCAGCCACGCGCATCCTACGACTTATTCCGTGAGGATGTCAATCAATCGATGCATTGGCTCGGCGCTCGTTTAGCCTGTTCCCTGTGTCGGAAAATGTGCGAGTGTCTTGCGTTTGGATACGTTTCGTTCATGTCGTCGGAGGACGCGCTCTGTCGCGTCCGCGTCGTCCGTCGTGCTCCGGTCCGTGCGTCTGTTCCGCTGGGTATGGTCTCGTTTCGGCCACGACGGAGCGTGGCCTCCGATTCGCGGTTGTCGCTTGCCCGATTCGCAAGCCCTTTTGATTGAACACCAAACGCGGGGTGTGCCATAGTAGGAAGTTATCCGGAGGGGTGGACCATGTTGTGTAGAGGAATCAGAGGAGCCACCGTAGCGGCGGCCAACACCAAAGAGGAGATCACATCCGCGACCCAGGAACTGCTGCGCAAGATGCTCGCGGCCAACTACGTGGACAAACAAGCCGTGGCCTGCATGTTCTTCACTACTACCCCCGACCTCAATGCCGAGTTCCCGGCGTTGGCTGCCCGCCAGATGGGTTGGACGGATACGGCCCTGATGTGCAACCAGGAGATCGCGGTGCCGGGGAACCTCGAAAATGCATCCGGATTCTGGTGTTGTTCAATACGGAGAAGCGGGCGGAGGATATCAGGCACGTGTACGTCAATGGGGCTGAAGTGCTGAGGGAATTCCCGCAGGATCGAGGGAAGCCGAAATGATTGTGGTGATGAAGGCGGGTTCCCAGGACAAAAGATCCACGTCGTCATGGACCGCCTGCACAGCCTGGGGCTGCAGGGCCACTTGTCCAAGGGCGTGGACGGACCGTCATCGGCGTCGTCTGGCGTGACTGCAGCAATGCCGGACCTGCGCGAGAGACTGGAGCTTGTCCCTGGCGTGGAGGAGGTGAGTGCCCATCTCCAAGCCGTTCAAGCTGTCCAGCCGGGAGTTCAAGCCGGAGGACACGGTCATAGATGTCGGCGGCGTGAAGATAGGGGGCAAAGAGCTGGTGGTTATGGCAGGCCCATGTGCCGCGGAGACGCGGGAGCAGGTGATGAGCACAGCGCGGGCGGTGAAGGCCGCCGGAGCCAACATCCTGCGGGGTGGTGCGTTCAAGCCAAGCACTTCCCCCTATTCGTTCCGCGGTTTGGGCGAAGAAGGGCTCAAGCTGCTGGCCGAGGCACAGAGAATGGGCTGCCGCTGATTACCGAGGTGCTCACGCCCCCAGGACGTGGAATTGGTGGTCAGGTATGCGGATATACTCCAGGTAGGCGCGCGCAACATGCAGAATTTCGTTCTTCTAGACGAGGTGGGACAAGCCAATAAGCCGGTGATGCTCAAGAGGGGAATTTCGGCCACCATCCAGGAATGGCTGCTGGCGGCGGAATACATACTGGCGCAGGGGGACCGGCAGGTAATGCTTTGTGAGAGAGGCATCAGGACCTTCGAGACCTATACTCGCAACACCATGGACGTCAGCGCTATTCCCATCATCCACAAGGAGAGCCACCTTCCCATTATCGCTGACCCCAGCCATGGCACCGGGAAGTGGGACTTGGTCATGCCGATGGCGCTGGCCTCTGTGGCGGCTGGGGCCGATGGGCTGATGATCGAAGTCCACCCCACTCCGGACACGGCGCTGAAGGATGGCGCCCAGTCACTCACCTTCGACCACTTTGAGGAACTGATGAAGCGGGTGGGTCCGGTGGCCGAGGCGGTGGGGCGCACCATGGCCAAGAGCAGGAGAAAGCGCATGAAGGTCGAGGAGGAGCTCAAGGAATTCACGCCGCAGCGTGACACCGTGCTCACCATCGGCGTCTTCGACGGAGTTCACATCGGCCACCAGCGCCTCATGGAATATCTCAAGAGGCAGGCGATGGCCGAGGACCGCCTCCCCGGTGTGGTTACCTTCCGCAGCCACCCGCAGCACATCATGTCGCCGAAGACTCCGCTGTACAGACTGATAACCCTGGATGAGAGAATCAGAATGATCAAAGAGATGGGTATTGAGCTGGTGGTGCCGCTTTCCTTCAACCTGGAACTGGCGCAAGTGCCGGCCCGCGATTTCATCGCTCTGCTGCAGAAGCACCTCAGGATGCGAGGGTTGGCCATCGGTCCCGATTTCGCGCTGGGAAAGGGGAGGGAGGGGGACGCCTAACCTTGCACCAGATCGGGGAAGGAGAGTTGGTTTTTGGGTGGGAGTGTTTGCTCCGCAGTTGATAGATGGTGAAGTGGTCAGCAGCACCGGTCATGGTCGGGCCCTTTCCAGCGGTGATGTGAAGAAGGTAACGCGCTTGCTGGGGGACGTTTCTGCTCCACGGCCGGATCGTTCACGGTGATGAACGCGGGCAAGCAACTGGGTTTCCCGACGGCCAACCTGACGTTTTCCAGGGGCCAGGCGCTGCCGGAAGACGGTGTGTATGTCACCAAGGCCTATCTCGGAGGGCAGCCACACCCTTCAGTGACCAATATCGGCAAGCGGCCGACCTTCGGGGAGAACAAGCGGACGGTAGAGGTCTATCTCATTGGCTTCAACGGCGAGATTTACGGAGAAGACCTCGAGAATTGAGCTGGTGGCATCGTCTGCGGGACGAGAAGCGGTTCTCATCCCCCGAGGAACTGAAGGCGCAGATAGCTCAGGATGTGGAAAGGGCAACATCGATGTTGAAGCAGGTGGCGCGGTGATGGCGAAAAAAGATCCCGGACTCATTGCTCAAACGTGGCGTGGCGGAGGTTATCATTGAGCAGGAGATGGTGAAACTCCTGGAATCCGGCAAGCCGCTGCGGCTGAAGCAGGGGTTCGATCCCAGCCGCCCTGACATCCACCTCGGGCACGTCGTGGGGTTGGAGGAGCTGCGCCAGTTCCAGGAGTTGGGCCACCAGGTGATCCTCATTGTTGGCGATTGGACAGCCCAGATCCGGCGATCCAGCGGGCAGTCCATCACCCGCCCTATGCTCTACTGCCGAGGAAGTCAAGCGCAACGCCGAGAGCTACATGCAGCAGTTCTTCAAGGTGGTGGACAAGAGCCGGACCCAGGTCAGGCTTGCAGAGCGAGTGGTTCGGCAAGTTCACTTTGGCCGATATCATCGAACTGACCAGCAAGTTCACCGTGGCCCAGTTCCTGGCCAGGGAGGATTTCAGGAAACGCTTCGACGCCAACCAGCCGATTGCCATCACGGAGTTGCTCTATCCTCTGCTCCAGGCTTACGACTCCGTGGCCATCGAGGCCGACGTGGAGTTCGGTGGGACGGACCAGAAGTTCAACTGCCTGGTGGGGCGGGAGTTGCAGGGCATGAAGGGGCAGCGCCAGCAGCAGGTCTTTCTGATGCCGCTGCTGGTCGGCACCGACGGCGCACAGAAGATGAGCAAGAGCCTGGGCAATTGCATCGGAGTCGACGAGCCGCCCAATGACATGTATGGCAAAGTGATGCGCATCGGTGACCCGCTGATCATGCCGTATTTCGAACTGCTGACTGATGTCACGGACCGCGAACTAGATGAGATGAGGCGGCAACTTGAGTCCAAGTCGGTGAACCCGATGGACCTGAAGAAGCGCCTGGCGGCGGACATCGTGACGCAGTTCCACGGCCGCAACGCGGCGGGCTTGGCGGAGGAACACTTCGCGACTGTTCGTCAGAAGAAGAGGTGCCGAAAGAATTGCAGGCGAGTGTGGAGGTCAGGCTCAAGGTCGATGCTTCCGTAGTGGTGCAAAGGGATATCTCCAAGAGGATAGTTGAAGCTGGCCTTGCCAAGAGCATTTCAGAAGCCAAGCGGCTAATAGCTCAGGAGGCTGTGACAGTCGATGGTCAGAAGGTGACATCTACACTGGTCGAATTGAAGGATGGCAGCATCATCAAGGTGGGCAATCGTGGCTATATGTTGATTACTGACGCAAACAACATGACTTGGAGAGTAGCCAAAGCCTAGGCATGCTAGCGAGTGTTGGAAAGAGGTGGTTCTGTCAGTTGTGCAGGCCAATCTGCCGCCTAAGTTGAGCCATTCCTGCCCAAGCTGGGGTGGGGCCTATCCGAGTATGGGCACGAAGGCTTCGATATCGCTATGTCACAGTGCCGTGGTCCGTCGATGACGAGTGATCGCTCACTGTGAGATCGAGAGGCAGTTGATTGACACCCCGTCCATTAGTTGCTCTGCGGATCATCCCCTCAACTTCATCAGTCGCTCGGACATAGCCAATCCTGACGGATGGGTGCTCATTCTGGAATACTCTGAAGATCTCATCAGCAAAAGCCTGACCGATTGAGGGCACACCCTCGAAATCAAGGAGAACCTCTTCAAAACGGTCAAACCGAGCAAGCAACCTCCTGGCTCGTGACCTAGAGACAAGCTTCTCGTCACCGTATGTTGCCAATGCTACGGGTACGTGGGTTCGTGCAAATGCCCAGCTCGTAGATTCTGAAGCGTATATATCGAAGACCTCTTTTTTGGTTCTACCAGACCGCATGGAGATTGACATCTGAACCAGTGTACCATTGTGCTCCTCCAGCCTTGTCTCAACCAGCCAATCGTCGCCGTCCTGGAAATGATGAAGCAAGAGTTGCCCTGACAAGATGCTGAATTCATCGAACATTCTCGTAGCAAAGAATATGCCCTCCCCAGTGTGGCCTTCCGGCTCGGTGGTGAGTTTCCCCTTCGAGAGTCTCAAGGAGTGCGTGCCTCTCGGTCTTCGAGTCCCAAGTCAGTGGCGATCTTCTTGAAAATGCCGATCCCGTTGTCGGAGATAGCCAACACAACAGTCTTCGCGCGTATTGAACGTCAATCTTCACCTCTTTGCCCTCAGAATGCACTACGACATTATTCAGGATTTCCGTAAGCCCATATTGGCAGATGTCGAGTACATTTGACGGATCCACTTAGGAACGGGGCCACTTCCTCTTCCCAGACTCTGTGCTCCTCTAGATCAGGTTTTATCTCTAGAGTGACGGTCTTGGATCTAGGTTTCGCGGAGTACCTTCTGCCTCGCTTGATACCTTCAGGGACAAGAAGTCCTTCTTCCACAAGTTGGCTCAGATGATTGTTGGCGGCTTGCCTGGATACTCCGAACCTCTCTGAGACCAGCCGGGCAATGGATCTCGGATTGTCTTCAACGTTCTCAACGATGAAACCTGCGAATCTCTTCGCTACTCTCGCGTCTGTTCAAATGCGATCTCCAGTCATTGCGGCGAAATGCCTTGTCAACCTATGCCAAGAGTTTTGTCAACATATATTAGGCATTTGTCAATATGTTACAGCCATTTGTCAACATATATTAGGCATCTTGTTAATATGTTATAGTGATTTGTCAACCTATGTCAAACGTTTTGTCAACACTATTGCATTCTCTTGGTCAACTCTACCTGCTGATGCTCTGGCGTCATGGCGCTCCTATGGCACTGCTTCGTCACAATTTCCTCACAATTTCTTGCCGTAGGCGGGCTCGGACTTCGCCCGCATGGTGATTCTCTGTTAGCGGGTTTGCCAAGGTAGCACGTGGGGGTCCGCTTGTCCCGCACAGCTGCACCACTTCTTGTGTAGCGGTTGCCTGACGGAGTGGCGGACAAATCCCTCTTTCCGATTGATACGTCTCGACCTGCATGTTCGGTTCCAGATGGTCACATGGGGCCTCCGTGAAGTCATGAGAGATCCTTAGATGGCCCTGTTCCATACATCGTAGTTCGACGACTCCTGCTCCGAGGCGTTCAGGCTGCCCCATCGCAAACTGCAACAGTGTCGTATAATGGTAGACATGAACGCTGGCAGTGGTAAAGGCTGAACCCGATGGCCGGTCTTCCATAGTCCGAATAGAAGAGAAGGCAGGCCAAAGGCCTGCTTTTTGTATTCTTAATGATTTCTTAAGATGGAGGCGAAGGATGCAGCTACGTATTCCGGGACCCACGCCATGCCCTGAGGAAGTCCTCCGGGCGCAATCCAAGCAGATGATCAACCACCGGGGAAAGGAATTCGGCGTTCTGATTCGCAAAGTGACCGTGCAACTCAAGCGCTGCTTCCAGACCAAGGGCGATGTTCTGATTCTGACGGGTTCCGGTACCGGCGGCCTGGAGGCCGCCGTAGTCAACACGCTGTCTCCCGGCGACAAGGTGCTTTGTGTCTCCATCGGCGCCTTCGGCGACCGCTTCGCTGACATCGCGAAAGCGTACGGCGCTGACGTGAAGAAGCTGTCGTTTGACTGGGGCCTTCCGGCGGACCCTGATGCTATCCGCCAGGCACTCAAAGACGATGCGGCGATCACGGCGGTGATCGTTACCCACAACGAGACGTCGACGGGAGTCACCAACGACCTGGCTGCTATCAGCAAGGTGGTGAAGGAGTTCGACAAGCTGATCCTGGTTGACGGCGTGAGCAGCGTCAGTTCCATCGATCTTCCGGTGGACGCCTGGCAGTGTGACGTGGTGGTCACCGGCTCGCAGAAGGGCTGGATGACCCCGCCGGGTTTGGCCATGATAAGCATGAGCCAGAAGGCGTGGCAGGCGTACGACAAAGCCAGGATGCCCAAGGTCTATTGGGACCTGGGCAGGGCGAAGAAGATACTCGACGAGAAGGGGCAGACTCCGTGGACTCCGGCGGTCTCGACGCTGTACGCCTTGGACGTCGGGCTTGACTTAATCGAAAAGGAAGGGCTGCACAACGTCTTCATCCGCCATGCCCGTGTTGCCAGGGCGGCCAGGGACGGGGCGAAATCGCTGGGCCTGTCTCTCTTCGCGAAGGAGTCCCATGCCTCCAACACCGTGACGGCCATCAACGTGCCGCAGGGCGTGGACGGCAAGAAGCTCCTGCAGATACTGCGCGAAGAGCACGGTGTCGTGCTTTCGGGAGGGCAGCAGAAGCTGGAGGGCAAGATCTTCCGGATTGGGCACCTGGGCTGGGTGAACGAGGGCGACATGACCACGGTCATCTCTGCTCTGAAGAAGGCGCTGCCCCAGGCGAAGGCTTAGACCGGGTCCGGTTGGGGTAGGGTTGTGCTGGGGGTTCGTCTCCCTGTGCTAGACATGCAACTGGATTCTCGCTTCCACGCGAATGACACGATGGTCGGCGGGTTTCGTTGCGCTCTACCCGCCCTACAATGGGGCGTGCAAGGGGCGAAGCCCCTCTGCGGTTCTTCTTCTCCCCCAAAGCGGAACGTCCGCCTCAGGAGGAAGTGGGGGTCAGGGGGTTGAAACAACTCCCATCAGATTCTAGAATGTTGACCAAATACAGGTCTTGGTGACTCGGCGAAGAGCGAGTCAGAAGAAGAGGTAAGGTCATTATGAAAGTCTTAGTTTCCGATCCCGTTGCCACCGAGGGTGTCGAGATACTGAAGAAACATGCTGAGGTTGACGTAAAGACGGGTTTGAAGCCTGAGGAACTCCTGGCCATCATCGGCGAATATGAAGGGCTGATGGTGCGCAGCGAGACCAAGGTTACGGCGAAGGTTATTGAAGCCGGCAAGAGACTTCAGGTGATAGCCCGCGCCGGCGTAGGGATCGACAACATCGATGTTGAAGCGGCCACGCAGAGAGGTATCGTGGTGGTCAATGCTCCCACGGCCAATACCATGGCGGCGGCGGAACACAGCATAGCCCTGATGCTGGCCCTGGCGAGAAACATCCCTCAAGCCCATGAGAGTCTCAAGGACGGCGCGTGGAAACGCCAGAACTTTGTGGGAGTGGAGGTGCGAAACAAGACCCTGGGTATCGTTGGCCTGGGGAATGTAGGATCAGAGGTGGCCCGCCGGGTGCAGGGATTCCATATGAGGGTCCTGGGGTATGACCCGTACGTCTCACCTGAGTATGCCCGCAACCTGCGTGTGGAACTGGTTCCCCTGGAGCAGATCATCAGGGAGGCGGACTTCATCACCCTGCATCTGCCGTTGACGCCACAGTCTAAGAACATGATTGGGGCCAGGGAGCTGTCCATGATGAAGCCCACAATGAGGATCATCAACTGCGCCCGGGGTGGTTTGATAGACGAGCAGGCGCTGGACCAGGCTCTCAGAGAAGGCAAGATTGCCGGGGCGGCACTGGATGTCTTTGCTCAGGAGCCGCCCAAAGACTGCCCGCTGCTCAAGAATGAGAGAGTCATTGTCACGCCGCACCTGGGGGCTTCAACACAGGAGGCGCAGGCCAACGTGGCTATCGATGCCGCCGAACAGATAGTCTCCGTGCTCAACGGGCAGCCGGTCAGGTACGCGGTGAATGCGCCGCTCATCTCGGCGGAGATGATGCCCATACTGGCGCCGTTCCTGAGCGTGGCGACCGCTGTGGGCCGGATGATCGCCCAACTCGCTGAAGGTCAGATGAGCAGCATCGATATCGGGTTTGAGGGAGAGATAGCCAAGTACGACCTCACGGCGTTGAAAGCGGCTGTGATCGGCGGATTGCTGCAGGAGATAAGCGAAGAACGCATCAACGTGGTCAATGCCAACCTCGTGGCCCAGCGGCGGGGGCTAAGGGTTGCCGAGCACAAAGACAGCGCTTGTGAGAACTACGCCAGTCTGATCACGGTGGCTGTCACCACCAGCGCCGGGGTGGCGACTTGTGCCGGGACAGTGATGCGCGGCGAGTTGCATATCGTCAGGGTTAATGACTACTGGATCAACATAGTCCCCAAGGGTGGATACCTCCTGTTCAGCGATCACCGCGACCGCCCTGGAATCATTGGGGCGGTGGGCAACGTAACCGGCAGTGCCGACATCAACGTCAGTTCCATGCAGTTGGCCCGTCTGAAGCCGCGGGGCCAGGCGCTGATGGTGCTGGAATTGGATGAGCGTCTGAATGAAGACCAGATCAAGCAGATACTGGCCATCCCCGATATCTACACGGCCAAGCTGGTGGAGCTGTAGCCTCGGCTTCAACCCCCTGCCCCCCAATCATGGGGGATAAGAAGGGAAATTGGGGGACACCCCCAAACCCCGGCAGCATTCTGCTGCACTGTGTCTTGTCATTCCCACGGAGGCGGGAATCCAAGTGTAGAGCGGGTAGAGCGAAGTGAAACCAGTCGTCAGCAATCCCTCTTCAGCCGGCGGTCGCCAGCTCGATCGCCCGGTAGATGAAGTAGACGCCGAATCCGACCAGCGTGAGCCCGCAAATCACCGAAATCCAGCGTTGCACTCTGGCTGTCAAGAACCGCCTCAAGAAGAACACAAAGCAACTGATGAAGAGAAGCCAGGCGGCATCGAACAGCCAGTGAATCCCTCCTGTCAGCACCACCCATCCGCCGCCGAAGGCCTTGGCGCCCGCCACGATGGTGACTCCCACGGTGGCCCACCACAGGAAGAAGTAAGGGCTGGCCGTCGTGGTCGCCACTCCTGCCATTATGGCGTTCTTGTGTGTG
>CAVRDD010000031.1:0-72108 GCA_963719715.1 uncultured beta proteobacterium | reverse complement strand
GCGCGGATTCCGCTGGTGCAGAACGGCACCGTCGACCTGGAGTGCGGTTCAACCACCAACAACCTCGAGCGCCAGAAGCAGGTCGCCTTCTCCTATTCCATCTTCATCATCGGCACGCGGCTGCTGACGAAGAAGACGTCGGGCGTCAAGGATTTCCCAGACCTGGCCAGCAAGACCGTCGTCACCACCGCCGGCACCACGTCTGAGCGTCTCATCCGCAAGATGAACGAAGACAAGAAAATGAACATGAACATCATCAGCGCGAAGGACCACGCCGAGTCGTTCCTGATACTTCAATCGGGGCGGGCGGTGGCCTTCATGATGGACGACGCGCTGCTCTACGGCGAGCGGGCGAAGTCGAAGAATCCCGAGGAGCTGGTGATCGTCGGCACGCCGCAGTCCTTCGAAGCATACGGCTGCATGATGCGCAGGGACGACCCGCAGTTCAAGAAAGCGGTCGACGACGCGCTCGCCGCCGTGATGAAGAGCGGCGAAGTCGAGAAGATCTATGCGAAGTGGTTCCTGGGCCCGATTCCGCCGCGTGGGGTGAACCTGGATTTCCCATTGAGTCCAGAGCTCGCGGCGTTGTTCAAGAATCCCAGCGACAAGGCGTTCGAGTAACGGACGCGTCCGCCTTGCCCGACGATGGGGCCCGTTCGCGGGCCCTGTCCCTGCGCGTGACTTCGACCCGGCATAGAGGGGGCCGTCGATGAATTACGCTTGGAACTGGGGGATCTTCATGCAGAAGACCCCGGATGGCTCCGCCACCTATCTCGACTGGTTGATCTCGGGGCTCGGCTGGACCATCGCCGTGGCACTGTCGGCCTGGGTGGTCGCGATCTCCCTCGGTGCGGTTCTAGGCGTGATGCGGACCGTGCCCAACAAGTGGCTCTCCAGCATCGCCGCGACGTACGTCGAGATCTTCCGCAACGTCCCACTGCTGGTGCAGTTATTCATCTGGTACTTCGTCTTCCCGGAGATACTGCCGTTCGGGCTCGGTGACCGGCTCAAGCAAATGGACCCGACGCTGAACGCGTTCCTGACGGCGTTCATCTGTCTCGGTCTGTTCACCGCAGCGCGCGTGTGCGAGCAGGTGCGGGCCGGCATCAACGCGCTGCCAAGGGGGCAGAAAAGCGCCGGTCTCGCGATGGGGCTCACGCTCTGGCAGACCTACAAGTTCGTGCTGCTGCCGATGGCGTTTCGCATCGTCATCCCGCCGCTCGGCAGCGAGTTCATGAACATCTTCAAGAACTCCTCGGTTGCGCTCACCATCGGCCTGCTCGAACTGACCGCCCAGAGCAGGCAGATCGCCGAGTACACAGCGAATACCTTCGAGGCCTTCATCGCCGCGACGATCCTCTACGTTGGCATCACCCTCACCGCGGTGGCGATCATGCGCTGGTTCGAGCAGCGCTTCCGCGTTCCCGGCTACATCTCGGGAGGAGGCGGCAAATGAACTACGAGTTCGACTGGAGTTCGATTCCGGGATCGATCCCTTACCTTCTGCAGGGTATGGGGATGTCGCTCACGCTGCTTGCGCTCGCGATGCTGGGCGGCATCCTTTTCGGCACGCTGCTCGCGCTCATGCGGCTGTCGCCGATCAAGCCGGTGGCATGGTTCGCCGGCGCCTACGTCAACCTGTTCCGCTCGATCCCGCTGATCCTGGTGATCTTCTGGTTCTACTTTCTCGTGCCGTTCGCATCGCGGCGATCACGGGGCAGCCGACACGGTCGGGCCGTTCTATTCCGCGCTGATCGCGTTCATGATGTTCGAGACGGCCTATTACTGCGAGATCATCCGGGCCGGCATCCAGAGCATTCCGCGCGGTCAGGTCTCCGCCGCGTACGCGACGGGCATGACCTACGCTCAGGCGATGCGCTACGTGATCCTGCCGCAGGCCTTCCGCAACATGATTCCGATGCTGCTCACGCAGAGCATCATCCTGTTCCAGGACACGTCGCTGGTGTACGTGGTCAGCCTGTCGGATTTCCTCGGTGTGGCGAGCAAGATCGGACAGCGTGACGGTCGGCTTGTCGAGATGTATCTCTTCGCGGCGCTCGTCTATTTTGTGATGTGCTACGGCGCATCCTTGCTCGTGAAGCGACTCCAGAAGAGGTATGCGGTATGAGCATGATCGAAATCCGGAACGTGTCGAAGTTCTATGGCGATTTCCAGGTGCTGAAGCAGTGCACCACCAGTGTCGAGAGCGGCGAGGTGGTGGTCGTGTGCGGACCTTCGGGTTCGGGCAAGAGCACGCTCATCAAGGCGGTCAACGGGCTTGAGCCGTTCCAGGAAGGCGAGATCGTGCTCGACGGCGTATCGGTCGGGGACCGGAAGACCAACCTTGCGCGGCTGCGCTCGAAGGTCGGCATGGTGTTCCAGCACTTCGAGCTCTTCCCGCACATGAGCATTAGGACAACCTCAGCCTGGCCCAGATCAAGGTGCTCGGGCGCTCGAAGGAGGAAGCCTCGGCCAAAGGCATGGCGCTCCTCGACCGGGTAGGCCTCAGGGCGCATGCCAACAAGTATCCAGGTCAGCTCTCCGGTGGCCAGCAGCAGCGGGTCGCGATCGCGCGTGCGCTCGCGATGGACCCGATCGCGATGCTGTTCGACGAGCCCACGTCCGCACTCGATCCGGAAATGATCAACGAGGTGCTCGACGTCATGACCGAGCTGGCGAAGGAAGGCATGACGATGATGGTGGTCACGCACGAGATGGGCTTCGCGCGCAAGGTCGCCCACCGGGTCATCTTCATGGATCACGGCGCCATCGTGGAAGACCGATCGAAGGACGATTTCTTCACGCAGGCGCAGACGGAGCGCGCACAGCAGTTTCTGGCGAAGATCCTCCACCACTGATGCGGTTGCCGGCGCCGTCGTCGAGCGCGACCACCAGACCTTCCTCCACCCATAGCCGTAACAAGCCCGCTGCCCTTGCCGGGGTCTCGGCTTCTAGGATATGGGTGGAGAGCACCGTGCAAACTTCTGCGAAAGCCGTCCCCTGGGCGGCGCAATCGAGCACTTCGGCTTCATCCGCAGCGAGTTGCCGGTAGAAGACGGCAAGGGCTTTCCGCCAGACGATCCACGGCGTGCGGGCGGTGTCTCCGTTCAACGGCCGAGATACGGCGTCTCCGGCAATGACTGCCTGCCATAGCGGCGGTACCTGCGCCGCGACCCGCAGCTGCCTCAACGAGGGAAGGAATGCGAGCACGAGCCGCGGCCATGATTCCGCCGGGACGCGCCCCATGTCGTCAACGGTAAGCGGGGACGCATCCGCCGCGTCGAACGCGCCCGCCACCGCCCACTCGAAAGCGGCAAGATCGGCGACTGTCGTGGTTTCCTGATCGGCGCTCGCGCGCAGGAACCCGGCGAACTCTACGCCGTACCAGCGCAGGTTGAAGTGAGCCGACGGATACGCCTCCACGAACGCCCGCGCCAACGCCGCAAAGCGCTCGGCCCCCAGTAAGGCACGCGTCGCCGGGTAGTCTGTGGCGAGCGACTCGGCCAGCCGCAGTCGGTAGCCGTCGCGGTAGATCGCAAAGCGACGGCGGCGGTCGCCGCCCGACGGCGCGGCGATCGCGCTCGGCACGCGTCCTTGGGCAGACAGCACCGCGCCGCTGAATGCCCGTTGCGAGGCGCGCAGGGATCTCATGCCGCGCGCCGGTCGAGGACAGAAGCCGAAACGCCGCGTGCGATGTCGAGTTCGGTGAGCAGCTCGTCGAGCGGCGGAATGTGGTCGTCGCGCTCGATCATCGTCGGCAGCGGACCAAAGCGCTCCACGGCATGGTGGTACAGCTGCCAGACGTCTGCCACCACTGGCGCATCGTGCGTATCGATCACCTGATCGCCGTAGTCCGTGTGGCCGGCCAGATGGATCTGGCGCACGCGTTCGCGAGGCATGGCGTCGAGATAGGCGAGCGCATCGAAGCCGTGATTGCGGCCGCTCACGTAGACGTTGTTGACGTCGAGCAGAATGAGGCAGTCGGCGTCCTCGGCGACACGAGCGAGAAATTCCCACTCGCTCATGTTCGAGTCGCGGAAGGTCACGTAGCTCGACGCGTTCTCGAGCAGGATGCGCTCTCCCAGATAGTCCTGCACCGCACGCACGCGGTCGACCACGTGCCGCAGCACCACCTCGGTCCAGGGCAGCGGCAGCAGATCGTGAAGATTCTTTCCGTTGACACCGGTCCAGCACAGATGATCGGAAATCCACGCCGGTTCGACGCGCCGCGCCAGCATCCGCAGCTGTCGCAGGTACTCGAAGTCGAGCGGGTCGGTGCCGCCGATGGAAAGTGCCACCCCGTGCAGGACCACGGGATAGTCGGCGCGCACCCGCTCCAGATAATGGAGCGGCTTGCCACCAGGGACGAGGTAGTTCTCGGTCAAGGCCTCGAACCAGTCGACGCGTGGCCGTGTCGCGAGGATTGCCTCGTAGTGCGGCGCGCGCAGTCCGAGGCCGAAGCCCGTAAGCGAATCCGGATTCATAGCTGGCGTGCGCAAAGTGTGGGCGGCTGAGAGGCGCCGCCCGCAGCGCACTTTACATCTTCACCTTGCCGCCTTTCTCGGTGCATTCCTTTTCGGTGGTGTGGACCCAGCCCTGGCCCTTGCAGGCGTTCTTTCCGCTGCAGTCGTTCTTCGCTGTCTTGCAGGCGCCGTGGCCCTTGCAGCCGTTGATGCCAGCGCACTGTACCTTGGCTTCCTCCGCAGCGCTCGCGGTGCCGATGCTGGCCGAGGCGAACAGCGCGGCAGCGGCTGCTGCAAGGGCGACGCCGGTCATCTTGCTCGATGTGTTCATGAGTGCTCCTCCAGGTTTGTGGGATGCGGCGCCGAACGAACGCTTCGTCCGCTGCCGTTGCTGTTACGTGCGATACGCGGGAATGGATGCGGGGGCGGTAAATCCCTTTGCGAAAAGCGGAGCGTACAGGACGTGACGCGCACCGGCAGGCTGCTCGGCGTCTGACCTGTCCGACTCAATCCGTAGCCACGACCCGGTTGCGCAGGCAGCCTATCCCTTCGATCTCGCTCTCGACCACGTCGCCCGGGGCCAGGAACTCCGGCGGGTTGCGCGCAAACCCGACGCCCTGGGGCGTGCCCGTCGAGAGGACGTCTCCCGGTTCCAGTGTCATCCCGAGCGAGAGTTCCTCGATCAGTCGGGGCAGCGAGAAGTACATGTTGCGCGTGCGGGAGTCCTGCTTGACGATGCCATTGACCCTCGTCACCAGACGCAGATTTCCGCCATCCAGTTCGTCGCGGGTGACGATGCACGGCCCCATCGGGCAGGTACCGTCGAGGCTCTTGCCTTTCAGCCACTGTCCCCCATGCTGCCGCTGCAGGTCGCGGGCGGAGACATCGTCGATCACGGTGTAGCCGAAGACATGGTCCATGGCGTCGGCCTGCGCGATGTTCTTCCCTGTGCGGCCGATGACTACCCCCAGTTCGACTTCCCAGTCGAGTTTGGCTGATACGCGCGCAGCGAACGGAATCGTGTCGTAAGGCCCGATCACCGCGGTGACGGCCTTGCTGAAGAAGACCGGATGCTCAGGCAGATTGTCGCCCGTCTTGCGCACCGACTCGCCCTCCTCGAAGTGCTCGAGGTAGTTCCATCCGACACAGAACACGTTCTTGCGCGGACGCGGGATCGGCGCCAGGAGACGGACAGTACTCTGCGGCAGCACCGTGGACGCTGCGGTGGACAGGCGCAGAAGCACGTCGCGAGCGGCGTCGCCGGCGGCGATCAGCGACAGCATGTCGCTGGCGTCAAACGGCAGCGTCACGCCGGCGCGCGTTGCCGCGGCACCGATGTCGATGATGCCGCCATCCGCGGCCAGTAGGCCCACGCGGGGAGCGGACGAGGTGTCCGCGGCGAAGGTGACCAAACGCATGATGGTTTCCTCGGAGATGGCAAAGAAGGGCAGGGAAGCGGGGGAGTATAATCCGAGGCAGCAGGAAAGATGGTTGGGGGCATTTCCTTGCCGGGGCGGCGCCGGAGAGAACGGAGGGGGAAATGACGAAACCGAAAGTCGCGGTGGTGACGGGTGGAAACCGGGGGATCGGATTCGAGATCTGCCGTCAGCTCGCAGCACTGGGCATGCAGGTCGTCCTCGGCAGTCGGGATACGGTCAAAGGCGAGGCGGCTGTCGCCCAGTTGTCGAGCGCAGGTCTGAGCGCAGTCAGCAGTCACGCCGTCGACGTGACGAGCGAGTCGAGTGTCGCAGCATTTGTGGCGTGGGTCGATCAGCAGTACGGCGGGTGTGACGTGCTCGTCAACAACGCCGGCGTCATCGACTCGCGCAACGACCGGGTGCTGACCAGTTCGCTCGCAACGCTGCAGGAAGTGCTCGCGACCAACCTCGGCGGCCCCTTTCTCATGGTCAAAGAGGTGGTCCCGCTGATGCAGCGGGAAAACTACGGTCGCATCGTCAATCTTTCCAGCGGTCTCGGGCAACTGGCCGAAATGGGGGCAGGAACGCCCGCGTATCGCATCTCGAAGACCGCCCTCAACGCACTCACACGAACCCTTGCGGCCGAGTTGTCCGGCACCAATATACTGGTCAACGCCATGTGTCCCGGGTGGGTGCGGACCGACATGGGCGGGCCGCATGCGCTGCGTTCGGTGGAACAGGGAGCGGAAACGGCGATCTGGCTTGCCACGCTTCCTGACGGCGGTCCGTCCGGACGCTTCTTTCGTGATCGGAAGGTCATTGCCTGGTGACCCTCGGGACGCACGGTGTGCCTGCGGCCGACGCAATCGGGGCATGCGCTTCGCAGGGTCGTCCTCCCTCGGAAGGGCGGATCCCGGAACTCCACGCGGCTATCCGCGGTCTTCAGGGGGACTTTTTAAGATTGAGGCTGGAGCGCCTGTGACTGCGCACGGCTCTTGCGTAGACGCCGGGCATGCTGATGGAAAACTGTGAAGTCCTTTCGCCGGATCGGGTCCTACCGGATGTAACGCGTGAGTGGCTGGCGTCGCGCCTTGCCGGCCGCAACGACGACGTACCGCGGCTGCAGGGTGATGTCATCGAATGCATCGAAGCGGCCCGCGGAGATGCCATTGCTGCCGCGGTGCTGGTGCCGGTGGTCAATCGGCCGGAAGGGCCAACCCTGCTGCTCACCCAGCGCACCATCCACCTCGCCGACCATGCGGGGCAGGTCAGTTTCCCCGGTGGGCGCGCGGAGCCGGAGGACGCGAACAGAACCGACACGGCGCTGCGCGAGGCATTCGAGGAAATCGGCCTGGCGCCCCATCATGTCGAAGTGGTGGGTCTGCTGCCGGAATACTGGACGATCACCGGATACCGCGTCACGCCTGTCGTGGGCTGGATCGAGCCGCCTTTCTCGCTGGTGCTCGACAGCTTCGAAGTGGCGGACGCATTCGAGGTGCCGCTGGCGTTTTTCATGGATCCCGCCTCGCACGAGCAGCGCAGCTATGATTATCATGGCCGCCGCCGCTCATACTTCGCCATGCCCTATGACGGTCGTCTCATCTGGGGCGCGACCGCGGCGATGATCGTCAACCTGCAGCGGATTCTCTCGCACCGGCACTAGCCCGCTGGCAAGCGCGCCACCTCGAACTTTCGACCGCGCCACGCGGTCAGCCCAGTCTTCTGACAGCGATTTGGCACTACGACCGCTTCGCTATTGCTGCGCATCCGCCGAGCCACCACAATAGTCGCTGCGACACTCCCGTTCACCCGTACCGGACCCCAACATGAGTCGAGCGTTCGTTAAGGAATCCGACGAGGATCTCGTCTCCGACGAATTGCCGGAGCGGCCGCAGAGTCCTTATCCGAATTACGTGACGCCGGTCGGGCTCGCCCAGCTGCAGGGTCAGTACGCCGAACTGCAGGAGCGACGGGCGCAGTTGGTGGCGGACGACGATCCGCTCGCGAAGCAGCACCTGAGGCAGACCCAGCGGGATCTTCGCTACTTTCAGCAGCGGCTGGAGAGCGCCATCCTCGTAGAGGGATCCGGCCAGCCCCGCGATGAGGCCCATTTTGGTGCCATGGTTGACGTCGCCGACGACGCCGGCAAGCAACACACATTCAGTATCGTCGGCGAGGACGAAGCCAACGTGGGCGCCGGCAAGATCAGCTGGGCTTCTCCGCTCGGCAAGGCGATGATTGGCTCGAAGGTCGGCGACTCGGTGGTCTGGAAGCGCCCCGCTGGCGACAGCGGCCTCGAAATACTCGCGATCCGTTACAGCTAGTGTAGTGTTTCGTTCTGTTTGGAACTTAAGCGGGCGTTGGCGCGAATGACCTTGTGCAGGATGTCGCGTGCGCTTTTGGTCCAGATGAACGGCTTGGGGTCGGTGTTGTGATGGGCGACATATTGGTCGATGGCGGCGACGAGCTCGGGCACGCTGGTGAACACGCCCCGACGCAGTCGCTCGGTGGTCAGATCGCGGAAGAAGCGCTCGACCATGTTCAGCCAGGACGCCGAGGTCGGCGTGAAGTGCATGTTGAACCGCGGGTGCTTGGCCAGCCAGGCTTGAACGGCCGGGTGTTTGTGCGTCGCGTAGTTGTCGGCGATCAGATGCAAGGTCTTGTCCTTGGGCGTTTCGCGCTCGATCTTGCGCAGAAACCTCAGCCACTCGGCATGGGTGTGGCGCTGCTGACACTGACCAATGACCTGGCCGTCGAGCATGTTCAGTGCCGCGAACAGCGTGGTCGTGCCGTGGCGCTTGTAGTCGTGCGTCATCGTCTGTGCGCGTCCCTTCTTCAGCGGCAAGCCCGGCTGTGTGCGATCCAACGCCTGTACCTGGCTCTTCTCGTCGCAGCACAGCACCAGGGCGTGCTCGGGCGGGGACAGGTACAGGCCCACGATGTCTTCGAGCTTCTCGACGAACTTCGGGTCACGCGAGACCTTGAAGCCGCGCACGAGGTGCGGCTTCAGGCCATTGGCCTGCCAGTGGCGCATCACCGTGCTGGCACTGACGCCCAACTCGGCGGCCATCTTGCGCGTGCTCCAGTGCGTGGCCGCTGGCGGCTTGCTCTGCGTGGTCAGTTCGACCAGCTGCTGCACGTCCACCTTCACCGGCGGTGCCCCGCGCGGCAGGTCGCGCTCGATCCCTGGGAGCCCGAGTTCGACATAGCGCTCGCGCCAGCGCGAAACCTGCACCCGTCCCACCCCCAGTTGCTCGGCGATGTCCTTGTTCATCATGCCCTGCGCGGCCAGCAACACAATCCGCGCCCGCTGCCACAGCCTCACGCTGGTCCGCTTGGAACGCACGAGCCTGGTCAACTCGGCCTCCTGCTCCTCACTGAGTACGACTACAGGGGCAACTCGCAATCGCTCGCTCCAATGCAAATCAAAGTAAAGCATTGGAGTGACGCAGTTCATTTACCTTCCATCAAGAATCAAACACTGCACTAGACGGCTCCCGCGTCGTCTCATAGCCGCGTTACCTCCGCCGTATTCCCTTGTCACCGCGTTGTTGCACCACCGTGAGGCGGCGATCGCCTTGCGAGCACCAACTTGAAACTGGTGAACTCTGTCTTCTGCCCGGAATAAATACGCAACATGTTGTTTTATATTGCATGAATTATTTGGCACGACGGTTGCAATCCGGTCCGGTGTCTGGCGCGCATTGCTTCCCAGGAGGTCCTGCAACAGCCTTCGGACTCCCCGCCAGAAAATCTCCGCTGTGCGCTCTTCCCCGCGGCCGCAAGGCCCGGGGTTTTTTTTGCACGATCCGGCATTCTCCGCGGTCGGTTGAAAAGACTTCCTTGCCGGCCGTACCATAGCGCCTCGTTACGGGGCTCCCCATGTCCTTCTTGTCGTTGCTCGCCGCCTTTCTGCTGGATCAGGTGCGCACGCTAGGTGCGGGCAATCGCGCGCTTGACTGGTTTAGAGCCTATGCGCGCGCTGTCGAGCGGAACTTCAACGCGGGCCAGGTACGCCACGGTGTCGTCGGCTCGCTGCTCGCGGTGGGCGCGCCGGTGCTTGTATTGCTCGTCCTGTACGTCGCTCTCTATTACCTGTCGCCCCTGTTTGCTTGGTTGCTGAACGTCTCGGTGCTCTATTTCACCATCAGCTTGCGGCAGGCCGGGACCCCTTATGCGAAGATCAGCGAAGCGCTCAAGACTCAGGATCTCGATGCAGCCCGGGAGTTGCTGCAGGCGTGGGCCGGCCAGGCAGCGGACGAGTTGACGGCGGCGGAGATTGCCAAGATTGCGATCGAGCAGCGCCTGCTAGATGCGCACCGGGACGGGTTCGGCGTGATCGCATGGTTCATCGTGCTGCCCGGACCGTGCGGCGCCTTGCTGTATCGGCTCGCCTCGGAACTGGATCGCTCGTGGGGCGCACGCAGCGAAGAGGAATTCGGGCGCTTCGGCGAATTTGCCCGGCAGGCGTTTGCAGCGCTGGACTGGGTCCCGGCGCGCCTGACGGCGGTGAGCTTCGCGGTGGCCGGTGATTTCGAGGACGCCATCTATTGCTGGCGCTCCCAGGCCTTGTCTTGGGTGCCGCACCGGCAGGGCATTCTGCTCGCCAGCGGTGCGGGCGCCATCGGCATCCGTCTTGGCGATGCGGTTCGCGAAGAGGGGGAGTTCGGGTACGACCCGAACTGGGAACCGGCGACGAGCCGGACGCGGACTACATGAAGAGCGCGAGCGGTCTCGTGTGGCGCGTGCTAGCACTGTGGATGGCGCTTCTGCTGCTGGTCTCCCTGGCGCACTGGGTAGGCTGAGAACTCGGCCCCCTAGCCCCGCAGTATCTCCTCCAGCAGGCGTCGGTATGCCTGCAGTCGTTCTTCCGCGATCTTGCCGTCGCGTGCTGCCTGCGCAATGGCGCAATCGGGCTCTCGCAAGTGGCGGCAGTTCGCGAACCGGCACTGCCCGAGCCAGGGACGGAAATCCGGAAACGCGCGTGCGAGGTCGGGCGGGTCGATGTGATGGAGACCGAAGAGCTGGATGCCGGGCGCATCGACGATGCGGGTGCGCGCGTCGAGGTGGTAGAGCCGCGTATACGTGGTCGTGTGCTTCCCGGCGGCCAGAGCGCGCGAGACTTCGGCAGTTGCGGCGCGGACGTGTGGCAGCAGGCGATTGACGATGGTCGACTTTCCCATGCCTGATTCTCCGACCAGCACACTCGTGTGACCCTCGAGCCGCGGCAGCAGCGCTGACGTGTCGAGTTTGGCGGTGAGAGGCATGACCTCATAGCCGATTGCAGGATACGCGGCCAACTGCTCGCACACTGCGCTGCCTTGCGGCAGATCCATCTTGTTGACGACGACGAGACTTTTCGCGCCGGCGTGCTCGGCGCCAACCAGGCAGCGCACGAGCAGGTCGTGCGAAAAGACGGGCCAGGCAGCGACCACCGCGACGACCTGCGTCACGTTTGCGGCGAAGAGCTTCTGACGGTGCGCGTCCGAACGAAAGAGGATCGAGGAGCGCGGCTCGACTTCCTCGATCACTCCTTGATCGACAGAGGTGCGAACGACGTTGACGCGGTCGCCGCACGCGATACTGCCGCGCCTGCCCCGCGTCGTGCAGGTGATGACTCTTTCATCCGCGACCTCGACCACAAAATGACGGCCATGCGCGGCAACGACGAGGCCGGACTCGGGTGCGGGACAGGGTTTCAGTGGGGCGCCACGCTGCACGTTCTCAGGTTTGCCTACAGGCTGAACAGCGCGTCGATCTTGGCGGCGCAGATGAAGTCGTTGTCCGAGAGCCCGCCGATGGCGTGGGTCCAGTAGCGGACCTCGCAACGGTTGTAAGCGACGGCGAGATCGGGATGATGGTCTTCGCGATGAGAGATCCACGCCGTCGCATTCACGAACGCCATCGTCTCGTGGTAATCGCGGAACTCATAAGCCCTCACCAGCGCCCCATCGTGGTAGAGCCAGCCGTTCAGTTGCCCGAGCAGCGCCCGGATCTCACCGTCGGAGAGCTTCGGCACGCCGCCTTCGCACGGCTTGCATTTGCGCGTGGCGAGTTCGCAGACCTGCGCGTTCATCATCGACCTCCGACCGTTACTTGAACTTGTAGTACGCCTGATTGAGGTACGCCGCGACGCTTTCCTCGTCCTCGGGAAACCAGTTGGTGCCCAGCATCGTGTTACAGGTGCGCACCTGCGACAGCAATCCGCTTGCGGTTCTCACCTTGCGATCGGCACGCGTGTAGATCGCGGTCCCGTCACCGCCCACGAGCTTGATGTGGCACGCGTTGCAGCGGCTTTCCTGCACCAGTTTCTCGCCTTTCTGCACCTCGCCCTTCGGGAACGGATTCGCGAGTGCGGCGAAGGCAGCCGCGAGAAGTGTTACGCCCAGCAGGAACGGCAGCCTCATCGGTTCACGCAGGTGCCAGCTGCTGCAGCCGCGCGATGCGCAGCGCCGCCGGCGGGTGCGAGTCGTAGAACGCCGAATGCAGCGGATCCGGCGTCAGCGTCGAGGCGTTGTCCTTGTACAGCTTGACCAAGGCGTGCACGAGATCGGCAGCGCAGGCGTGCTGCGCGGCATAGGCATCGGCCTCGAACTCGTGCTTGCGCGAGTACACACTCATGATCGGCTGCAGCAGAAACGTGAACACCGGCGCGACGAGGAAGAAGAGCAGCAGCGCCTTCGCCGTCGACGGCGTGGACACCCCGAGACCCTGATAGAACCACGCTTCGTTCATGAGTCGGCCGAGCACCCAGAGGAAGACCAGACTCACCGCAAACGTGATCAGCATCCGCTTCGTCACGTGGTGCAGCCTGAAGTGCCCGAGTTCATGC
The DNA here is from genome assembly GCA_963719715.1 of uncultured beta proteobacterium. Taxonomy (GTDB): domain Bacteria; phylum Pseudomonadota; class Gammaproteobacteria; order Burkholderiales; family JAEUMW01; genus JAEUMW01. Next base: position 59,395 of record CAVRDD010000031.1, on the reverse strand, counting down.
GCGAGCACGGCTTCGATCTCGGGTGGATCGAGGCGGGAGATCAAGGTATCGAAGAAAACGATGCGCTTGGCGCGACCAAAGCCGGTGAAGTAAGCGTTGCCGTGGCTGCTGCGCCTGGAGCTGTCCATGACGAACAGTCCCTGGGAGCGAAAGCCGCACTTCACCAGCAGCGCTTCGATGCGGCGCTTGAGATCACCCTCCTGCATCGGCGAGAACTTGTTGAAGAGCGGTGCGATGAAGGTGGGGTAGCCGACGAGCATCACTACGCTGAAAGCGACCCACAGCAGCCAGACATAGAACCACCAGTTGGCGCCCATCTCCTGCATGAGCCAGAGCACCGCCAGCAGCAGAGGTGCGCCGACCACTGCACCGAGCAGGGCCTGCTTGGCCAGATCGCTCGCGAACAGCGCAAGCGTCATCTGATTGAAGCCGAAGCGCGACTCGACGCGGAAGGTGCGATACCAGCTGAGCGGCAGGTCGATCACCGAGAGGATGACGACGACACTGCCGATGAGGGCGAGCCCGGACCAGAGCCCTGCCCCGATTGCCGAACGCCAGGTCGCGTCCAGCCAGTCGAGGACGCCACCCAGGGTAAGTGCGAGAAGGACGAGCGCATCGACTGCAACGCGCGCCAGATTGAGCCGGGTCTTGGCCGTGGTGTAGCGCGCGGCCTTGTCGTGGGCCGCGGGCGTGATCTGGTCGGCGAAACCTTCCGGCACGCGGTTGCGGTGCGCTTCCACGTGGCGGATGTGGCGGCTGCCGAGCCATAGGCGGAGGGCGGCCGAGAGCGCGAGGGCCGCCACGAAGACAACGGTGAAAGTGTTCATGGAATGCAAGCGGTAGCGAAGGTGGGAGCTATGACAGAATAGCGACCGTCAAGATTCCCGGGAAAATTATGGCACAGGACGCGAACGCCCTCATCTGGATCGATCTCGAAATGAGCGGGCTCGTCCCTGACCGCGACCGCATCATCGAGATTGCCGTGGTAGTCACCGATGCTGCGCTGGAAATCGTCGCGGAAGGGCCAGTGCTCGCGGTGCATCAGGACGACGCGGTGCTCAACGGGATGGACGCGTGGAACCGCTCGACGCACGCTCGCAGCGGCCTCGTCGACCGCGTGCGGCAGTCCGACATCGACGAGGCAGACGCCGAGGCGCGCGTGCTTGCTTTTCTGACGAAGCACGTGCCGAAGGGGATCTCTCCGATGTGCGGGAACTCTGTCTGCCAGGATCGCCGCTTTCTTGCGCGCTACATGCCCGCGTTCGAGGCGTACTTCCACTATCGCAATCTCGACGTCAGCACGCTGAAGGAACTCGCTCGCCGCTGGAAGCCTTCGATTGCCTCCGGTTTTGCCAAGCAGGGCAAACACCAGGCACTGGCTGACATCTACGAGTCGATCGCGGAGCTGCGCTACTATCGGGAACATTTGCTAAGGCTCTGATGCACTGCGGGGGCACGACACGTGCTCACCCCGCAGCGCTTTCGATACAACCGGCGGCGATCACGACCGCCCAGTCCGTCTACGAAGGGAGAAACCATGCGCGGAACGCAGTATGTCCTCGAAGTTCAGCCGGAGTTGCCGGCACGCCTGGGGCGGCTGAACGAGCTTGCCAACAATCTTTGGTACAGCTGGGACAGACCCACGCGCACACTTTTCTCACGCCTGCACCCGAGCCTCTGGGACGCGGTCGGCCATAATCCGAAGGCTTTCCTAAAGCGCGTCGACGAGCGCCGCCTGCGCGACGCCGCGGACGATCCGGTCTACCTCGCCAACTTCAACCGCGTCCTCTCCAACTACGACACGTATCACAACGAGCCGCTGCGCCAGAACGGTTCGGAGTGGCTGCAACAAGGGGATCTCGTCGCCTACTTCTGCGCCGAGTTCGGATTGCACGAAAGCTTCCCGATCTACTCCGGCGGTCTCGGTATCCTCGCTGGCGACCACTGCAAGGCAGCGAGCGACATGGCGCTCCCATTCGTGGCTGTGGGCCTGCTCTACAAGCAGGGCTATTTCACGCAGACCATCGATCTCGAGGGCAACCAGCACGCCACGTATTTCGACTCCGATTTCGACGACATGCCGGTGGCACCGGTGCTGCGCGGGGACGGCTCCGAGGTGCGTGTCGAGGTCGAACTGCCGGGCCGCCGCGTCGCCTGCAAGGTGTGGAAGGCACGCTGCGGACACGTCTTTCTGTATCTGCTGGATACCGACCTCGAGGAGAACGCGCCGCACGATCGCGACATTGCGCACCGGCTCTATGGCGGTGACCGGACCATGCGCATCGAGCAGGAGATGATTCTTGGCATCGGCGGCACGCGTGCCCTCGCGGCGCTCGGCATCAGGCCGACGGTCTGGCATATCAACGAGGGGCACGCCGCGTTCATGATTCTGGAGCGGATGCGCGTCGAGGTGGCCTCACACGGCCGCGATTTCGCCAGCGCGCTCGAAGCGGTAGCCGCGAACACCGTCTTCACCACCCATACCGCGGTGCCCGCCGGCCACGATCATTTCGCTGACGACATGATGATGCGCTACTTCGAGTCCTTCTACCCCGACTTGAAGACGTCGCGCGACGAGTTTCTCGGGCTCGGCCGCAATCCGGGCGGTCACGACTTCAACATGACGACGCTCGCCATTCGCGGATCGCGTCACCACAACGGCGTATCGCGCATTCACGGCGACCTCAGCGCGAAGATGCTGGCCGCGCTCTGGCCGCAGATCGAGGCGGAAGAGAATCCTGTCGACTACGTCACCAATGGCGTGCACGTGCCAAGCTTCCTCACACAGGAGTGGCAGGAGGTGTTCGACCGCTATCTGGGGTTCGAGTGGACGCATCGCCTGCGCAACGAGCCGTTCTGGGAAGCGATCAACAGCATTCCGGATCATGTGTTCTGGAGCGTGCGACAGTCGCTCAAGGCGCAGATGCTCATCCTCGTCCGCCAGCGGGTGATGGCGCAGCACTTCCGCAACAATGGCAGCGAGGCGCACCTGGAGCGCATCCTGCGCTTTGCCGACCCCGGCAACACCAACGTTCTCACGCTCGGCTTTGCGCGTCGCTTCGCGACCTACAAGCGTGCGACGCTGTTGTTCGACGACCTCGGGTGGCTGCGGCAGATCATGCTCGATGCCGACCGGCCGGTGCTCGTGCTGTTCGCCGGCAAGGCGCATCCTGCCGATGTGCCGGGGCAGGATCTCATCCGCCGCATCGCCGAGATCGGACGCATGCCGGAGTTCGAGGGACGGCTGATGCTGGTCGAGGACTACGACCTGCGCCTCGCACGCCGGCTGGTCTCGGGTGTCGACGTCTGGCTCAACAATCCGATCTATCCGCTGGAGGCATCCGGCACGTCGGGCATGAAGGCGGGCATCAATGGCGCACTCAATCTTTCGGTGCTCGACGGTTGGTGGGAAGAGGGCTACGACGGGAAGAACGGCTGGGCCATCAAGCCGGCATCACCGCTGCTCGACGAGCACCGACGCAACCGCGAAGAGGCGCGCACGCTGTACGAGATCCTGCAGGACCAGGTCATCCCGCTTTACTACGAGCGCAACGCTCTCGGCTTTTCGCCGGGCTGGATCAAGATGGCCAAGCATTCGATGGCAACGCTGATGCCGCGCTTCAATGGCACGCGCATGGTCGGAGAGTACGTCTCGAAGTTCTACCTGTCGGCGAGCAAGCAGTGCCGCCGCATCATCGCGAGTGATTTCGAGCTGGCGCGACAGATCGCGGAATGGAAGCGCAAGGTGCGCACGTTCTGGGACGGCGTGAGGATTCGCCGGCTCGACACCGGCGCGCGAGCGATCCGCTACGGCGAGCCGATGCGCTGCGAGGTAGCCGTGCAATTGAACGGCCTGCTACCGGAAGACTTGCGCGTCGAGATGCTGATGGGGCGCCAGCGCAAGCGCGACAAGCTAAAGGAGTATCGGCGGCACGAGTTCGAATTCGTGGGCGTGACCACCGAGCACGGCGAGCACGTCTTCGCGCTGGAGATCACGCCGGATCTGTGCGGGAGGCTGGAATACCAGGTGCGCGCCTATCCGCAGCACGCGCACCTCACACATCCGTTCGAGACCGGGCTGATGGTCTGGCTTTGAAGCACGGGCGACGGCTATAACTCGACGCCGAGTCAGCGCGCTGAAGTTCCTCCTGGAGCACGGCGTTCGCGCCGGTTTCGCTCCTGAAATGAAAAAGCCCCCGGATTGCTCCGGGGGCTCGATGCTGGGGAATGACTTCGATTGCTTTACGAAATCTTCTTCTTGGCCGCGGCACCCACCTGGGCAGCAGCGCTGGCGACACCCGCTTCGGTGATGTCGGCAACCTGCTTGGCAGCCTTGGTGATGTTCTCGTAGGCGTTGTTGGCGGCGACCATCGCCGACTTGACGGCGGCCTGCACCGCTTCGGAGCCGATCGGCGCCGCTTTCGCGAAGTTCTCCATGACGTCGGTTGCCGACTTCTTGGCTTCCGCCACATTCACCTCGACGAACTTCTGCATCTGGGCCTGGGTCTCGGCCGACAGTTCGTAGAGGGCGCGCGAGTAAGCCACCGCCTTCTCGATCGCGGGCTGCGTCAGCGACTGCTGGAGCGACGCAAATTCCTGGGCATCCTTGGCTTCGGTGAGAGCCTTCGCGCTCTTTGCGTTATCGGCGAAAAAGCTGCGTGCGGCCTTCATGTTGAGGTCGAGCAGCTTTTCGGCGCTGTCCAGCACGATGGTGCTGTAGCCGAGAGCGGCGTCGACAGCGGACTTGTTGACATCGGCGAACTTCTCGGGGAAAGCAGGCATGGTGGAACTCCTTCAGGTCGGGTGTTGGGCAAGGCGCTTTTGGCAACCTCGGCTGTCGCGTTGCGGCGGCGGGTAGGTTTGCTGCAACGCAACATGACGCAATTCTAGTGTCTTCGATGAAGATGTCAAGAGGCAAATAATCCGGCGCACGAAAGAAAAAGGCCCGGCGCATAGCGTCGGGCCTCGTTGTAGAGCAAGTGCAGCGGGTCTACAGCCGTTCGTAGATCGCGGCGATGCCCTGCCCGCCGCCGATGCACATGGTCACCAGACCATAGCGTCCGCCTGAGCGATGAAGCTCGTAGATGCACTTCACGGAAAGTATCGCGCCGGTCGCACCTAAGGGATGGCCGAGGGCGACCGCGCCACCGTTGACGTTGGTCTTGGCGGGGTCGAAGCCGAGGTCCTTCGCGACCGCGCACGCTTGGGCCGCAAACGCCTCGTTCGACTCGATCACGTCCATGTCCGACACCTTGAGTCCCGCGCGGGCCAGAGCAGCCTTCACCGCCGGCACCGGGCCGATGCCCATGATCTTGGGATCGACGCCCGAATGTCCATAAGCCACCAGCCGGGCCATCGGCTTCAGGCCCTTTTTCGCTGCCGCGCCGGCTTCCATCAGCACCACGGCGGCCGCACCGTCGTTGATGCCGGAGGCGTTGCCGGCCGTGACCGAGCCTTCCTTGTCGAAGACAGTCTTGAGCTTGGCCATGCCTTCGAGGCTCGCGTCCGCCGCGCGCATGCTCGTCGGTGGTCGAAGGGCACCGGTCCCTTGCGGGTTTTGACCTCGATCGGGAGGATCTGCTCCTTGAAGCGGCCCGCCTGAATGGCGGCGATGGCGCGCCTGTGGCTCTCGACCGCCAGCGCATCCTGATCGCCCCGCGTGATGCCCCATTTCTTTGCGATCGCTTCGGCCGTCACGCCCATGTGCACCGTGTCGAAGGGGTCCGTGAGCGCGCCCACCATCATGTCGATGAGCTTGCCGTCGTTCATCCGCTGACCCCAGCGCGCGGTCGGAAGCACGTAGCCGGCGCGGCTCATGGACTCGGCGCCGCCCGCCACCGCCGCCTCGATATCACCCAACAGGATCGACTGCGAGGCGCAGACAATGGACTGCAATCCGCTGCCGCAAAGCCTGTTGAGCGTATAAGCCACGGTTTCCTGGGGAAGACCGCCCTTGATACACGCCACGCGCGAAACGTACATATCGCGCGCCTCGCCATGGATCACGCTGCCGATGACGCACTCTCCAATATCCTTGGGGTCCGCCTTGGCGCGTGCCATCGCTTCCTTGACCACGGCGCCTGCGAGGTCCACCAGCGGGACATCCTTCAGACCAGCGCCATAATCGCCGATCGCAGTGCGCACCGCGCTCAGCACCACCACATCTCTTCCAGCCATGGAATGCTCCTCTCTCTGGTTACCTGGGGATTTGTGCTCGACCTGTCCGTCGCTCGTCCCCGATCACAAGGAATTCTTGACGCGGACGCTCAAGCATGATTTGGAGGTCGGAGTGTACGCCGCACCCGATGCACTGTCGAGACGACTTCGCTAGCGCCGCATCGCGAGCCAGATGGCCGCCGCGACGAGCGCCATGCCGGCCCATGCCGGTGCGCCGAGACGCTCGCCGAACAGGTACCACGCCATCACCGCCGTCGTCGGCGGCGTTGCGTAGAAGAGCGTGGATACACGTGCCGCTTCGCCCCGCCGCAGCAGCAGATAGAGCAGCGAAATGGCGCCGAGCGAGAGCACTATCACGAGCCAGCCGAGGGCGAACATGAACTGCGCGGTCCAGCGCACTTCCATGCGCTCGGTGGCGAGTGCGATCGGCAGCAGCACGGCGCCCGCTGCGGCGAACTGGATGATCGAACTCGCGGCAAGCCCGGCGGCGGCCCCGTGCCGCTTCTGGTAGAGCGTGCCGGCAGTGATCGACAGCAGCGCGATGGCCGCGGCGATGGCGCTGGCCGCACTCGGCGCTCCCCAGGCGGCCTTGTCGGAGACGGTCAAGGCCACGCCCGCGAGCCCCAGCCCGAGGCCCAGCCACTGTCGCCGCGTCACCCGCTCGCCGAGAAAAGTGCCGGCCGCGGCGGCTGTCAGCAGGGGTTGCACGCCGACGATCAGCGACACGATGCCGGCGGGCATACCGTGATGGATTGCGCTGAAGACGCCCCCGAGATAGCCACCGTGCAGCAGCACGCCCGCCACCGCGAGGTGAGCGGCTTGACGGCGATTCGCAGGCCAGCGCGACCGCAGCACGATCGCGGCTGGCAGCAGGAGCAGCAGCACGAACGCGAAACGCAGCAGGAGGAACGTGAGCGGCTCCGCGTAGGGCAGGCCCAGCTTGGAGCCGATGAATCCGGTGCTCCAGAGGAGCACGAAGAGCGCGGGTGCGACGCGGCCGAAGAGGTCGTGTCGGGGTGGTGAGGTCACGCGGCCGGGGGCAGTCCGGAAAGATAGGGAAGCAGATCGGTCGGCGCGTCGATCAGTGCGTCGGCGCCCCACGTCTCCGGCGGGCGCTCCGAACCCAGATAGCCATAGCGGGCGACGGCGACGCGCATGCCGGCGGCGTGCGCTGCCTGCACGTCGCGTTCGTCATCGCCGACGTACACGCAGTCGGACGGCGCGACGCCGCACTCGCGGCAGGCGAAGAGCAGCGGCTCGGCATGCGGTTTCGCGCGCGACGTGGTATCGCCGCTGACAACGGTGCGCGCCCTCGTGTCGAGTTCGAGCTGCTTCACCAGCGGCAGCGTGTAGCGTTCGATCTTGTTGGTCACGATGCCCCAGGCGAGATCGTGCGTCTCGAGCCACGCGAGCACCTCTTCCATGCCCGGGAAAAGCCGCGTCTCGCGGCACACGTCTAGCGCATAGAGCTCGTGGAACTCGTCGCACAGCGCGCGAAATCTATCGTCGGCGGGATCGAGATCGAAGCCTGCGCGGATCAGGCCGCGCGCGCCCATCGACGCGAACCGGCGCAGGTAGCTTACCGGCAGCGGCAGGAGCCCGCGCACGGTGCGCTGCAGGTTGAGCGCGCGGGCAAGATCCGGTGCGGTATCGGCAAGCGTGCCGTCGAGGTCGAACAAGACTGCGCGGATCATGGTGCGGTGGCGTGCAGGAGGTAATTGACCCCGGTATCGCGTCCGAGCGCGAAGGCTTGCGTGAGCGGGTTGTAGGTCATGCCGGTGATGTCTGCCACGGCGAGTCCGGCCTCGCGGCAGAAGCCGGCGAGCTCGGACGGCCTGATGAACTTGGCGTATTCGTGCGTGCCGCGCGGCAGCAGCCGCAACAGGTACTCGGCCCCGACGATCGCGCAGCAGGAACGACTTCGGATTGCGGTTGAGCGTCGCGAAGAAGGCGTGACCACCGGGTTTGAGCGCGTCCCTGCATGCGCGCACCGTGCTCGCGGGGTCGGGCACGTGCTCCAACATTTCGCAGCAGGTGACGACGTCGAAAGCGTGCGGGCGTTCGAGCGCCATGTCTTCAGCGCTGATCTTCAGATATTCGACGTTGCGGCCGCTTTCGACAGATGCAACTGTGCAACCTTGAGCGGTTTGTCCGCGAGGTCGATGCCGGTGACTGTGGCGCCCAGCGCCGCCATGCCTTCGGACAGGATCCCGCCGCCGCAGCCGACGTCGAGCACGGTCTTTCCGGCAAGCCCGGCGCGGCTGTCGATGTAACCGACGCGCAGCGGATTCATTTCATGCAGCGGCCGGAACTCGCTGTTCGGGTCCCACCAGCGGTGCGCGAGTGCGCTGAATTTCTCGATCTCGGCCGGATCGACGTTGGACATGATTTACCCCTGAAGTCGCTCCTGCCAGCGCAGCGCACGGGCGAGCAACTCTTGTTCGTTGGTGGTCGTGAGACGACCCGCATGCAGAACCCGGCGCCCGGCGACCCAGACATCGGTCACGTCCTGGCGGCCGGCGCAGTAGACAAGGTGTGAAACCGGATCGAAGCAGGGAGACATCGGCAGGGTGGCGAGGTTCACCGCCACCAGGTCAGCCTCCTTGCCCGCGACGATCGAACCCACGCGGCGCTCCAGCCCCAACGCCGTCGCCCCCGCAAGCGTGGCCATGCGCACTGCAGCGTGCGCGGGCAGGGCGTCGGCGCGTCTGCTCACGGCCTTGGCGAGCAGCGCAGCAAGTCGCATCTCCTCCATGCAGGTCGAGTCGATTGTTGCTGGCCGCGCCGTCCGTGCCGAGTCCGACATTGATGCCGGCATCGAGATACCGCACCACCGGCGCGAAGCCGCTGGCGAGCTTGAGGTTGGAGGACGGGCAGTGGGCGACGTGACAGCCGTGCGCTGCCATGAGTTCGATCTCGGCGGCCTGCACGTGGATGGCGTGCACGGCGATGAGGTTCGGGCTCAGCATGCCGAGCGCGTGCAGACGCGCGAGCGGGCGCACGCCATGTTTCGCCTGTTCCTGCGCGATCTCATCGTCGGTCTCGTGCAGATGCAGGTGGATCGGCACGTCGAGCTGCTCGGCCAGCGTCAGCACCTGCAGCGAGACTGTGATCTGCGACGGTGTACGGCGCATGCGGCGCCATGCAGAAGGTGAGCAGGGGTTCATGCCGGAACGCGTCGCGCGCCGCCAGCCCCTTCGCGAGATAGTCCTGCGGATCGCGACGCGTACGCCGGTGGGAAAGTCGATGACGATCATCCCGATGGCCGCGCGCATGCCGGTCTGCGAGCGCGGCTCGCGCCGCCGCCTCCGGGAAGAAGTACATGTCGTTGAAGCAGGTCACGCCGCCGCGGATCATCTCGGCGCACGCGATCAGGGTGCCGTCCTCGACGAACTGATTCCGATGCGTGCTTCACCTCCGCCGGCCAGATGTGCGCCTTCAGCCATTCCATCAGCGGCAGGTCGTCGGCCAGGCCGCGCATCAGCGTCATCGCCGCGTGGGTGTGCAGGTTGACAAGGCCCGGCATGCAGCACGTGATCGGGCAAGCGCTACGCGCTCTGCCGCGGGCGCCTGCGCTCTCGCAGCGGCGGTGGGCAACACCTCGCGGATCGCGCCGTCGGCGATCGAGCACGGTGTGCTCAGGCAGCACGCACCCCGCCGGCTCGACGGGTAATACCCAGCGCGCTTCGATGGCGGTGACAGGGGCGGCGGTCGCGCTCACGATGATCGGATGCGGGAGTGACGAGCGGGCAAAAAAAAGCCCTGCTTGCGCAGGGCTTTGATGATACGACGGTTGCCGGACTTATTGTGGCTTGGTGCCGGTCACCGATACTTCGACTCGACGGTTTGGCTGCAGACACTCGATCAGTGCCTTGCGGGCCCTGTGACCTTGCGAACTGCACTCGGCGATCGTGATCTTGAGATCATTCTTGCCGCGTCCTTCGGACTTGACCTTCTCGGCTGGAACACCCTTGCCGGTTAGATAGGTCTTGACCGCGTTGGCACGCCGTTCCGACAGCTTCTGGTTGTAGGCCGCGGAGCCGATCGGATCGGTGAAGCCGATGGCGCCGATGCTGTCGTAGGTTGCACCGGAAAGCGTCGACGCGAGTTCGTCGAGCATCTCGGCGCCCTTCGGCTTCAGGGCGTACTTGTCGAAGTCGAACAGCGCATCAGCAGAGAAGTCGATCTTCTTCGGCAGCAGCTTGACCGGGGCCGGCTCGACCGGAGGCGGAGCGGGCGGCGGCGGGGGCGGTGGCGGCTCGCAGATCTCTTTTGCGATGAGATCCTTGTCGCACTTGCAGCCCCATTCCTTGTCGGCTGCTGCGCCGGCTGGAGTCCAGTAGCCGGTCCGCCAGCAAAGATCAAACGGGTTCTTCACCACCTGCCCTGCGGAGTCTGATGTATATACATCCGGGCGCGGTGTCTGGGCCATCGCCGGGACGGTCGACAGCGCCATTGACGCCGCGAAACCCGTGAGAACGGCCTTGGCTGCAAAGTTCATAGGATCACCCCTTCGCTTATTGATTTGGATATTGCTCGGATCTCTTGGCGCTTGCGCTCCGCAGCAGCGGAGGCGGCCGGTACCCTGAATACCCGAGGCATGCTAGCACAAAAGTTTTTTCCGGTTTGCGGATTCTGCCGGGTTGTTGCGTCTGTGCAACACTCGATTCGGTCAGCATAAACGCTTCCTGCGCATGATCGTTCAAGAGTGCCGGATGCTACAATTTATGTTTTTGTCAGGCGCGGCCGTGTGGTCGGTGGGTAGCGCCACGGCATTCTGAAACTCGCCGCCTGTTCAGTCACTTACTTCGTCATCTGCATGGAATCGTTCGCCAAGGAAACCGTTCCGATCAGTCTTGAGGAGGAGATGCGACGCTCCTACCTCGACTACGCCATGAGCGTCATTGTCGGGCGCGCCCTGCCGGATGTGCGCGATGGCCTCAAGCCGGTGCATCGGCGCGTGCTCTTCGCCATGCACGAGGCGAACAACGTCTGGAACCGGTCCTATGTGAAGTGCGCCCGCATCGTCGGCGAGGTCATGGGCAAGTTCCATCCGCACGGCGACAACGCCATCTACGACACGCTGGTGCGCATGGCGCAGAGCTTCACCCTGCGCTATCCGCTGATCGATGGTCAGGGCAACTTCGGCTCCATCGACGGCGACAACGCCGCGGCCATGCGCTACACCGAGTGCAGGCTCGCGCGCATCGCCGGCGAACTCCTCGCCGACATCGACAAGGAGACGGTCGACTTCCAGCCGAACTACGACGGCAAGGAACAGGAGCCGAAGGTCCTGCCGAGCCGCATTCCGAACCTGCTGGTGAACGGGTCGACCGGCATCGCCGTCGGCATGGCGACCAACGTGCCGCCACACAACCTCGGCGAAGTCATCGCGGGCTGCCTCGCGCTGCTGGAAAACCACGAGCTGACGGTCGACGAGCTCATGCAGTACATCCCGGCGCCCGATTTCCCCACGGCCGCCATCCTCTACGGTACCCAGGGCATCATCGAAGGCTATCGCACCGGCCGCGGCCGCGTCGTCATCCGCGCCCGCACGCACTTCGAGGACATGGAAAAGGGAGCGCGTCAGGCGATCATCATCGACGAGCTGCCGTACCAGGTGAACAAGGCCAACCTGCAGATCCGCATCGGCGAGCTCGTGCGCGACAAGCGCCTGGAAGGCATCTCGGACATCCGCGACGAGTCTGACAAGTCAGGCATGCGAGTGGTGATCGAGTTGAAGCGCGGGGAGGTGCCCGAGGTCGTTCTCAACAATCTGTACAAAGAAACGCCGATGCAGGACAGCTTCGGCATCAATATGGTGGCGCTGGTCGACGGCCAGCCGCGCCAGCTCAACCTGAAGCAGGTCCTGGAAGCGTTTCTGCGCCATCGGCGCGAGGTGGTCACACGGCGCACGGTCTACGAGCTGCGCAAGGCGCGCGAGCGCGGCCATATCCTCGAAGGCCTCGCGGTGGCGCTGTCGAATGTCGACGAGGTCATCGCGCTCATCAAGGCCGCGCCTTCGCCGGCCGAGGCGAAGCAGCAGCTGATGGGGCGGGTGTGGCGGTCGACACTGGTGGAGGAGATGCTTGCGCGTTCTTCACCGGACCTGTCGCGGCCGGAAGGACTTGCGCCGCAGTTCGGCCTGACGCCGGAAGGTTATCGCCTGTCGGAGGCGCAGGCGCAGCGCATTCTCGAGATGCAGCTGCAGCGGCTGACCGGGCTCGAGCAGGACAAGATCCGCAGCGAGTACCGCGAGGTAATGGATCAGATCGCGGACCTGCTGGATATTCTCGCCCATCCGGCGCGCATCACCCGCATCATCGTCGAGGAGTTGAGCCAGATCCGCGAGCAGTACGGCGATGCGCGGCGAAGCGAGATCATCGTCGACGCCCAGGAGCTTTCGCTGGAGGATTTGATCACACCGGCGGACGTCGTGGTGACGCTGTCCCATGGCGGCTACATCAAGTCGCAGCCGCTCGCCGACTATCGCGCGCAGAAGCGCGGCGGGCGTGGCAAGCAGGCGACGGCGACGAAGGAAGACGATTTCATCGACAACCTTTTCATCGCCAACACGCACGACTTCATCCTGTGCTTCTCGAGTCTGGGGCGGCTCTACTGGATCAAGGTCTACGCCGTGCCGCAGGGCACGCGCACGAGCCGCGGCAAGCCGATCGTGAATCTTGTGCCGCTGCAGGATGGCGAGAAGATCAACGCCATCCTGCCGGTGAAGGTGTTCGACGACGATCACTTTGTTTTCATGGCGACCTCCAACGGCACCGTGAAGAAGACACCGCTCTCCGATTTCTCGCGGCCGCGCAGCGCGGGCATTTTCGCGGTCGATCTGGACGAGGGCGATTTCCTGATCGGGGTCGAGCTCACCGACGGCACGCACGACATCATGCTGTTCTCCAACGCCGGCAAGGCGGTGCGATTCTCCGAGGAGGACGTGCGCCCGATGGGGCGCAACGCGCGCGGCGTGCGCGGCATGCGCTTGGGCTCGGGGCAACAGGTGATCTCGCTCCTGGTGGTCGAGAACGAGAGCCAGTCGGTGCTGACGGCGACCGAGAACGGCTACGGCAAGCGCACCTTGGTTGCCGAGTACACGCTCCACGGGCGCGGCACGCAGGGCATGATCGCGATCCAGACGAGCGAGCGCAACGGTGCCGTCGTGGCCGCGTCGCTGGTGCGCACGGAGGACGAGGTCATGCTGATCACCACTGGCGGCGTCCTGATCCGCACCCGGGTGGATGAAATTCGGGAGATGAGCCGGGCGACGCAGGGGGTGACGCTGATCAACCTGGACGCGGGCGAGAAGCTCGCCGGCCTGCAGCGGGTGATCGAAAGCGACGACGATGCAGACGTGGACGCCGGCGCGCCGGAGGCGGCCGTCGAACCCGATGAAAGCGACGGGGGTGAGCCATGACAGAGCGCGTGTTCAACTTCGGCCCGGGCCCGGCGATGCTGCCGACCGAGGTGCTGACGCAGGTGCGCGAGGAATTGCTCGACTGGCACGGCTGCGGCGCCTCGATCATGGAGTTGAGCCACCGCGGTACCGAGTTCATGGGCGTGTTCGAGCAGGCCGAAAGCGATCTGCGCGAACTGCTCGCCATTCCCGAGACTTACAAAGTGCTGTTCCTGCAGGGCGGCGCGGCCACCCAGTTTGCCGCGGTGCCGATGAACCTGCTGGGCGGCCGCGCCGGCGCCGATTACGTGAACACCGGCGAGTGGTCGTCGCGCGCCATGCGCGAGGCACGCAAGCTGTGCGAAGTGAGCGTGGCGGCGAGCTCCGAGGCGGCGAGCTTCACGTTCGCGCCGAAGCAGCGTGACTGGCAACTCAATGCGGGCGCCGCGTACGTTCACTACTGCCCGAACGAGACCGTTCACGGCGTCGAGTTCCAGTGGACGCCGGAGACGGGAGAGGTGCCGCTGGTGGCCGACATGTCGTCGAACATCCTCTCGCGGCCGCTCAACATCTCGCGCTACGGGCTGATCTATGCCGGTGCGCAGAAGAACATCGCGCCGGCCGGGCTGACGCTTGTCATCGTGCGCGCCGACCTGCTTGGCCGCGCGCTGCCCATGACCCCGTCGACGCTCGATTACGCGGTGCAGGCGGAGCACGGCTCGATGTTCAACACGCCGGCCACGTTTCCAATCTACGTCGCGGGCCTGGTCTTCCAGTGGCTCAAGCACCGCGGCGGCCTGCTCGCCATGGAACGCGAGAACGTCGCCAAGGCGAAGCTGCTGTACGATTGCATCGACGCCTCCGGGTTCTACGGCAACCCGGTTGCCAGGGAGGATCGCTCGCGCATGAACGTCCCCTTCACCCTGCACGATCCTAAGCTCGACCGCGACTTTCTCGATGAGTCGCGCCAGCACGGACTCATCGCCCTCAAGGGACACCGCATCGTCGGCGGCATGCGTGCCTCGCTCTACAACGCGATGCCGCTCGCCGGGGTGGAAGCACTCGTCGCCTTCATGCGTGACTTCGAGGCGCGCCGCGGCTGAAGCCAGCGCTGCGCGGCCATGACTGACCGTCTCAAGACTCTGCGCGATCGCATCGACGCGCTCGACGAGGAGATCCTGCGGCTTGCCAATGCGCGCGCCGAGATCGCGCACGAGATCGGCACGCTGAAGCAAAACGGCGCCATCTATCGCCCTGAGCGCGAAGCGCAGGTGCTGCGCCGGTTGCAGGCGCTGAACCGTGGGCCGCTGCCGGCGGCTGCCGTGGCGAATCTCTTCACGCAGCTGATGTCGGCGTGTCGCGCGCTGGAAGACTCGTTCGCTGTGGCGTTTCTCGGGCCGCGCGGAACGTTTTCCGAAGAGGCTGCGATCAAGCACTTCGGCGGCAGCACCGGCAAGGTGGTCGCGGGGTCCATCGACGAAGTCTTCCGCAAGGTGGAGGCCGGCTCTGCCGGCTACGGTGTCGTCCCGGTCGAGAATTCCACGGAAGGCGCGGTCGGCCACACGCTTGATCTGTTGCTGGCAACGTCACTTCGCATCTGCGGCGAGATCGCGCTTCCCGTGCACCAGCATCTGCTCGCGAAGAGCACTGGCGCTGCGGCGCCGTCGTGTATCTACTCGCACGCGCAGAGTCTCGCGCAGTGTCACGACTGGCTCGAGCAGAACCATCCGGCTGTCCCGCGCGTGGCGGTGATCAGCAATGCCGAGGCGGCGCGGCGGGCCGCCGCCGAGCCGGGGACGGCCGCGATCGCGAGTCGGGCGGCGGCGGAGCTGTACGGGCTTGACATACTGGCGTCTTCCATCGAGGACGATCCGAACAACACGACCCGATTTCTCGTCATCGGCACCCACGATGCAGCGTGCTCGGGCCGCGACAAGACTTCGCTCGTCATGTCCGCGCCGAACCGGCCGGGTGCCGTCCACGCGCTCCTGTCGCCGCTCGCGCGGCACGGCGTCAGCATGACCCGGCTCGAGTCGCGACCGTCGCGCACCGGGCTCTGGGAATACGTCTTCTTCGTCGACCTCGAAGGCCACCGCGAGGAGCCACCGGTGGCGGGCGCGCTCGAAGAACTGCACGCGCTCGCCGCTTTTCTCAAGGTGCTCGGCTCCTACCCCGTCGCCGTTTACTGATCATGACCGCACCCATCGCCACCGATCTCTGCGATCTCGCTCCGTCCTACGTGGACGCCATCGCCCCCTACCAGCCGGGCAAGCCGATTTCCGAGCTGGAGCGCGAGTTCGGCATCAGCGGCGCCGTGAAGCTCGCCTCGAACGAGAATCCGGCGGGCGCGAGCCCGCGTGCGATCGCCGCCGCGCACGCGGCGCTGGAAGATGTCGCGCGCTATCCGGACGGCAACGGCTTCGAGCTGAAGCGCTCGCTCGCCGCGCATCACGGCGTTGCGGTAAGCACGCTGGTGCTCGGCAACGGCTCGAACGACGTGCTCGAACTGGTGGCACGCACCTTTCTCGCGCCCGGCGCTGCGGCGGTCTTTGCGCAGCACGCCTTCGCCGTCTACCCGCTCGTCACGCAGGCGGTCGGTGCCACTGCCATCGAGGTCTCCGCTCGCGACTACGGTCACGACCTGCCGGCGATGGCGCGCGCCATCACCGAAGACGTGAGAGTCGTCTTCGTCGCCAATCCAAACAACCCGACCGGCACCTTCGTGCCGCCGGCCGAGGTGCACGCCTTCCTGGAAGCGGTGCCGAGCGACGTGCTGGTGGTGCTGGACGAAGCCTACGGCGAATACCTGCCCGCCGATCTGCGCGCGGACAGCGCCGCCTGGCTCGCAGAGTTTCCCAATCTGGTGGTGTCGCACACCTTCTCGAAGGCATACGGACTCGCCGGGTTGCGGGTGGGCTACGGGCTCGCCCATCCCGTGGTGGCGAATCTCATGAATCGCGTGCGACAGCCGTTCAACGTGAGCAGCGTAGCGCAGGCGGCAGCGGTCGCGGCGCTTGGAGACCAAGCCTTCGTCGCTGCCAGCCGCGAGCGCAACAGCCTCGGCATGGAGCAGATCATCGCCGGCCTCGAGGGGCTCGGCATCGACTTCATTCCGTCCTACGGCAACTTCGTCAGCTTTCGCGTCGCCCAGGCGGCGGGCGTCTACGATCAGCTGCTGCGGCTCGGCGTGATCGTGCGCCCGATCGGCAGCTACGGCATGCCGGACTTCCTGCGCGTGTCGGTAGGGCTGCCGGAAGAGAACATACGCTTCCTCGAGGCGCTCGCGCAGGCGCTCGGTCGCTGACGATGCGCATCGAACGCCTTGCAGTCGTCGGCGTCGGCTTGATCGGAGGTTCTTTTGCAGCGGCGCTGAAGCATGCCGGGGTGGTCGGACGCGTTGTTGGTATCGGCCGCGGTCGCGCCAATCTCGACGACGCGCTACGGCATGGCGTTGTCGACGAAGTCGCGAGCGACGCGGCGAGCGGTGTACGCGGCGCGGACTTTGTTCTGCTCGCCGTCCCGGTCGGCCAGATGGGCGCCGTGATGGAGGCCATCGCGCCGGTCCTCGCGCCGCACGCCGTCGTCACCGACGCCGGCAGCACCAAGCGCGACGTGGTGGCGAACGCGCGCGCGCATTTTGCCTCCGCGCTCCCGCGCTTCGTGCCCGCGCATCCCGTCGCCGGCAGCGAGAAGACCGGCGCGGCGGCGGCTTCGGCTAGCCTTTTCGTAGACCGCAATGTGATTCTTACGCCGCTCGCGGACAACGACGCAGACGCGGTATCGCGGGTGCGCGAGGCGTGGCTTGCCTGTGGCGCACGCGTGTCTGAAATGACTCCGGGAGCGCACGACAGCGCGCTCGGCGCGGTCAGCCACCTGCCGCATGTGCTCGCCTTCGCACTGGTCGACATGGTCGCGCGACACGACGATGCCGAACGCCTGTTCTCGCTCGCGGCCGGCGGTTTTCGCGATTTCACCCGCATCGCCTCGAGCTCCCCGGAGATGTGGCGCGATATCTGTCTCGCCAACCGCGACGCGTTGTGCGAACTGGTGGAAGGCTATCGCCGCGAGTTGTCTGAAGTGCTGAATCTGCTCGACCGCGGCGACGCTGCGGGGCTGGAGAGTTTGTTCGTCCGCGCGCGAGATGCTCGCGACGCTTGGCTGCGCAAGAACGGCGGCAACAAGTCGTGACCGACGTGCCCGAGTATCTCGATCTCGGTCCGTTCGCCCGCGCCCGCGGCGTGGTTCGCCTGCCCGGCTCGAAGAGCATTTCGAATCGTGTGCTGCTGCTCGCGGCGCTCGCACGCGGCACCACCGAGATCCGCGATCTGCTGACTTCCGACGACACCGAGCGCATGCTGGAAGCGCTTGACCTGCTCGGCGTGCGCATCGACCGCATCGGTCCCGACACGGTCCGCGTGCACGGTTGCGGCGGAGCGTTTCCGGTGAAGGCAGCGCACCTTTTTCTCGGCAACGCGGGCACGGCGTTTCGCCCGCTCACCGCGGTGCTGGCGCTCTCCGGCGGACGCTATCGACTGTCCGGCGTGCCGCGCATGCACGAGCGCCCAATCGGCGATCTGGTCGATGGTCTGCAAAGCCTGGGCGCCGACATCGCCTATCTCGGCCAGCCGGGGTTTCCACCGCTGGAGATCCGTCCGGCGTCGATCCGTGCGGGTGGGCGCATTGCCGTGCGCGGCGACGTTTCGAGTCAGTTTCTCACCGCGCTGCTGATGGCATTGCCACTCAGCGGCACCGAGACGACGGTCGAGGTCAGCGGCGAGCTCATCTCGAAGCCGTACGTCGAGCTCACGATCGCGACGATGTCGCGCTTCGGCGTGCAGGTCGCGCGCGAGGGCTGGCGGTCGTTCACGATCCCTGCCGGTCAGCATTACGTGAGTCCTGGCACCGTCTTCGTCGAGGGCGATGCCTCGGGCGCGTCGTACTTCCTCGCGGCCGGCGCCATCGGTGGCGGTCCGGTGCGCGTCGATGGAGTCGGGCGCAGCAGCATCCAGGGCGACGTGCGCTTTGCGCAGGCGCTCGAGAGCCTGGGGGCGCGCGTCGCGATGGGTGACAACTCGATCGAGGTGTGCGCGCCGGCAGACGGGCGGCTCCGTGCCTTCGACCTCGATCTCAACCACATTCCCGACGCTGCGATGACGCTCGCCGTCGTCGCGCTCTTCGCCGACGGGACGAGCCGGCTGCGCAACATCGCGAGCTGGCGTGTGAAAGAGACCGACCGCATCGTCGCCATGGCGACTGAACTGCGCAAGGTCGGCGCGACGGTGGAAGAGGGACCGGACTGGCTGTCGATTTCGCCGCCCTTGGCTTCACGCCTCACGCCTCACGCGAGCATAGATACCTACGACGACCATCGCATGGCGATGTGCTTCTCCCTCGTCGCCTTGGGCGACGTGCCGGTCCGCATCAACGACCCGAAGTGCGTGGCGAAGACCTTCCCTGACTATTTCGAGCGCTTCGCTACCATCGCGCGCACCGCACCCGTCATCGCCATCGACGGACCAGCGGCCTCGGGCAAGGGCACGGTGGCCAAACGCGTGGCACACGCGCTCGGCTTCCACCTGCTCGACAGCGGCGCGCTGTATCGCCTGGTCGCGCTGAAGGCCTTGCGCTCGGCCACGCCGCCGGGGGACGAAGCGCGCGTGGCGCAGTTCGCAAAGACGCTCGACGTCGAGTTCACCGCGTCGGGTGTACTGCTCGACGGCGAACCGGTCGCAGACGCGCTGCGTGCGGAAGAGACCGGCATCGTTGCCTCGCGCGTGGCGGCGCTGCACGCAGTGCGAGCAGCACTCCTCGCACGCCAGCGCGCATTCCGGCGCAGTCCTGGCTTGGTCGCGGACGGCCGCGACATGGGTTCGGTGGTCTTTCCCGATGCCGACCTCAAGATCTTCCTGACAGCGAGTGCGAAAGAGCGCGCCAGGCGCCGCTATAAGCAGTTGATGGAAAAAGGATTGAGTGCTACGATGCCCGCGATTTTGCAGGACATCGAGGCACGCGACCGGCGCGATGCCAGCCGCGATGCTGCTCCCCTGCAAATGTGCGCGGATGCGGAGATGCTCGACACGACCGACCTCTCGATAGAGGCGGCGGTTGCTTTCATCCTGGCTCGCTATCGGGCCGCGTCATCCGTGTGAACGAGGTGCCTTCGTCCATCGTACCGGGACTGCCCGGCCGCTGGCGACGGCGTTAAACCAACCCATGCCCCGCCGGCTGATTGGCGGGTATTCATTCAGGTTCTTTCCAATTCATGCTCACCACTGCTGCCCAACCCGTCTCCACCAACCCTGCACCCGAAAGCTTTGCCGCGCTGTTCGAAGAGAGCCTGTCGCGCAAGGAAATGCGCATCGGCGAAGTCATCACCGCCGAGGTGGTGCGCGTCGATCCCAACTTCGTGGTTGTCAATGCCGGACTCAAGTCCGAAAGCTTCATTCCCGTTGACGAATTCCGCAACGACCGCGGTGAGGTCGAGGCGCAACCCGGAGAGTTCGTTTCGGTTGCGATCGAGGCGCTCGAAGATGGTCACGGTGAGACGCGCCTGTCGCGCGACAAGGCGCGCCGCCTGGCCGCCTGGACCGATCTCGAAACTGCCCTCGAACAGGGTAGCGTGGTGCAGGGCGTCATCACCGGCAAGGTGAAGGGCGGGCTCACCGTCATGATCAATGGCATCCGCGCGTTCCTGCCAGGGTCGCTGGTCGACATTCGCCCGATGAAGGACACGTCGCCGATCGAAGGCAAGGCGGCGGACTTCAAGGTCATCAAGCTCGACCGCAAGCGCAACAACGTCGTCGTGTCGCGGCGCGCGGTGCTCGAACAGACGCAGGGCGCAGAGCGTCAGGCGCTGCTCGAAAACCTCCAGGAAGGTGCGGTCGTCAAGGGCATCGTCAAGAACATCACCGATTACGGTGCGTTCGTCGACCTGGGCGGCATCGACGGTCTGCTGCATATCACCGATCTGGCCTGGCGCCGTGTGAAGCACCCCTCGGAGGTGCTGACCGTAGGCGACGAGGTCGAGGCGAAGGTGCTCAAGTTCGACCAGGAGAAGAACCGCGTTTCTCTTGGCATGAAGCAACTCGGCGAAGACCCGTGGGTTGGCCTGTCGCGGCGCTATCCGACCGGTACGCGGCTCTTCGGCAAGGTCACCAATCTCACCGACTATGGTGCGTTTGTCGAGATCGAGCCTGGCATCGAAGGTCTCGTGCACGTGTCCGAGATGGACTGGACCAACAAGAACATCCATCCGTCGAAGGTGGTGCAGTTGGGCGACGAGGTCGAGGTCATGATCCTGGAAATCGACGAGGATCGTCGCCGCATCTCGCTCGGCATGAAGCAGTGCATGGCGAATCCGTGGGAAGAGTTCTCGATGAACTTCAAGAAGGGCGATCGGGTGAGCGGCCAGATCAAGTCGATCACCGACTTCGGCATCTTCATCGGACTCACCGGCAACATCGACGGTCTCGTCCACCTATCCGACCTTTCCTGGCATGCGACGGGCGAGGAGGCGGTGCGCAACTACAAGAAAGGCGAGGACGTCGAGGCGCTCGTGCTCTCCATCGATGTCGAGCGCGAGCGCATCTCGCTCGGCGTCAAGCAGCTCGAAGGCGATCCGTTCACCACCTTCGTCGCCACCCACGACAAGGGTATCGTGGTGCGCGGTGTGGTGAAATCGCTCGACCCGAAAGGCGCGGTGGTCACGCTGGAGCCGGATGTCGAAGGCTACCTGCGCTCTTCGGAAGTTTCACGTGATCGCGTCGAGGACATTCGCAGCCATCTCAAGGAAGGCGACGAAGTCTCGGTGATGATCATCAACATCGACCGCAAGAACCGCAGCATCAACCTCTCGATTAAGGCCAAGGACCTCGCCGAGACCAACGAAGCGCTGCAGAAGATCGCGGCGGAAAACGAGCGGGGAGCTGGTACCACGAGTCTGGGGGCGCTGCTCAAGGCCAAACTGGATGGAAAGATCTCTGAATAGTCAAGAAGGTCCGGCCATGACCAAGTCGGATTTGATCGCCCGGCTTGCGGTGCGCTATCCGCAACTCGTGGCGAAGGATGCGGAACTGGCCGTGAAAATGATCCTCGATGCCATGGCCAAGTGCCTGGCCGAGGGTCGCCGCATCGAGATCCGGGGTTTTGGTAGTTTCGGCCTGAATTACCGGCCGCCACGTACCGGGCGCAACCCGAAATCCGGCGAAAAGGTGCACGTTCCGGCGAAGCACGTGCCGCACTTCAAAGCAGGCAAGGAGTTGCGCGAACGGGTCGACCTCAGGGGCGCAGAGTAGCGCGTGTTCGTTGCATGACCACGGAATCGGCGCGGCTCAGGGCCGCGCCTTTTTCTTGTGTGGAAGCTGAAGGCGGAGGGAGCGATGCGCGTCGTCGGCTGGATCGCCAAAGTTGTTCTGTTCGTGCTGCTGGTCGGATTCGCCGTCAAGAACACGGATCCGATCACGGTGCGTTTCTATCTGGGTTACGAGTGGCATTCGCCGCTCGTGTTCGTGCTGCTGATCTTCTTTGCCGGCGGTGCCGGGTTCGGTGCGCTCTCAAGCCTGCCCTATGCTTTCCGCCATCGTCGCGAAATACGCGACCTGAGGCAGGAGCTGACCAATCGTCCGCAGACTCCCGCCGTGGCAACGCCGCCAGCGGAGCGCGCAGCCGGGCAAACCACCGCGGACCTGTCCTAGGTGATCGCTGCCATGCCTTGTCGCCGTGCCCGCCTGGTGTCCAACCCAGCTCTGCGCGGCTTCGCGCCTGTCCGCGCCCTCGACATTCCCGCCTTGTGTCGCGCAGATCGGACAGGGTATTTTCTTCAACCAACCTCCGACTCAGGGTACTAGCGTGCAGTTCGACTTCTGGTGGTTCCTGCTCGCGCTGCCGCTTTTCTTCGGAATGGGTTGGGTGGCTGCGCGCATCGACATCAAGCAGCTTCTGTCCGAGTCGAGCGAGTTGCCGCGCACCTACTTTCGCGGCCTCAACTTTCTCCTGAACGACCAGCAGGATCAGGCCATCGAGTCGTTCTCAGAGGTCGTCCGCGTCAGTCCGGAGACGGCCGAACTGCATTTCGCGCTCGGTCACCTCTATCGCAAGCGCGGCGAAGTGGAGCGGGCGGTGCGGCTGCACGAGGATCTTGTGCAGCGCCCCGACATTCCCGATGACCTGCGCACCAACGCCCGTTACGAACTCGGCCTCGACTTTCTCAAGGCCGGCTTCCTGGACCGCGCCGAGGCACAACTCCTCGTGCTGGAGGGAACGCCGAGCGAGCAGCGGGCGCTCAAGCTGCTGCTGGAGATATATCAGCAGGAGCGCGACTGGGCGAAGGCCATCGAGACTTCGCGCAAGATGGACAGCATCACCGGCCGTTCGAGCGCGAAGGACATCGCGAACTTCTATTGCGAGCTGGCGCAGGCCGAGATCGCGCACTCGCGTCCGGACGTGGCAGAGCAGCATCTGTGTGAGGCGCTCGCCGTCAATGAGAAGTGCACGCGCGCGAACATCCTGCTGGGGGAACTCGCTGTGCAACGCGGGCAGCCGGAACACGCGCTGGAATACTGGAAGCGGGTCGAACACCAGGATCCGCGCTATCTCGCACTGCTCGCTGACCGCCTGCGCGACACCTTTGAACAGATTGGCCGCCGCGACGAGGGTCTGCAGCTGCTGAAAGGCTATCTCGGGATGTCACCGTCGCTCGATCTGCTCGACGTGGTGTTCCATGCGACGCTGGAGCGGGACGGGTCGGAGGCGGGCTACCGACTGGTGCGCAACGAACTGAGGCGCAATCCATCGCTCCTCGGCCTGGACAAGCTCCTGGAGGCGGCGCTCATCGAAGCGCCGAACGAGCAGCGACGCGACATCGAACTCGTGCGCAAGCTGGTCGGCTATCATTCCCGCAACCTCGCGATGTATCAGTGTGACCACTGCGGCTTCCGGCTGCGGCAGTTCACTTGGCGGTGCCCGGCGTGTGGTGCGTGGGAGAGCTACTCGCCTTTGCGCAGCGAGGAACGGAACGCCGCATGAACGGACCACGGGTCATCGTCGCGCTTGATTTTCCCAATGCTGCTGCGGCACTCGACTGCGCGCGCCGGCTCGATCCGGCGCACTGTCGGGTCAAGGTCGGCAAGGAGCTTTATACGGCGAGCGGGCCGGCGCTCATCGAGGCGCTGTGCGAGCGCGGTTTCGAGGTCTTTCTCGACCTCAAATTCCACGACATTCCGAACACGGTTGCAGGCGCCTGTCGTGCCGCGGCCACGCTGGGTGTGTGGATGATCAACGTGCACGCGCTCGGTGGCAGCGCCATGATGCGTGCCGCGCGTGCCGCGCTGGAAGGTGTGCCGCGTCGTCCGCTGCTCACCGCGGTGACCGTTCTCACCAGCCTGTCGGCGGCGGAGTTGCCGGAGATCGGGCTTGCGGGAACGCCGGAAGAGAATGTCCTGCGGCTTGCCGGGCTGGCGCAGGCAGCGGATCTCGATGGCGTGGTGTGCTCGGCGCAGGAGGCCCGGGCGCTCCGCGCAGCGCTCGGCGAGCGCTTCGTTCTGGTGACCCCGGGGATACGGATGGCGGACGATGCCGCCGGCGACCAGAGTCGCGTGGTAACCCCGCGCGCGGCAGTCGACGCCGGTGCGAGCTATCTCGTGGTGGGGCGGCCGGTGACGCGCGCGCCGGATCCGGAAGCGGCGCTCGCGCGGATTCTGGCGGATCTTTCCAACGCACGCGGCGGGGAAGCATGAGCGTGACCACGGCAGCACCGGAAATGGCACGCATCGCGGCGGCGCGACTGCTCGTTGTCGGCGACGTCATGCTGGATCGCTACTGGTTCGGTGAAGTCAGCCGCATCTCGCCCGAGGCCCCGGTGCCGGTGGTCAAGGTGGACCGGATGGAAGCGCGACTCGGGGGCGCCGCGAACGTGGCACGCAACGTTGCCGCGCTGCGCGCCCGCGTCGAACTGCTTTCCGTCATCGGCGAGGACGAGGCCGGCGAAACGCTCGAAGCGCTGCTCGGCGACGAAGGCATACCCGCGTTGCTGCATCGTGATGCCGCCGTCACGACCACGGTGAAGTTGCGCGTGATCGGCCGCCAACAGCAGCTGCTGCGCATCGATTTCGAGACATGGCCGAGCCACGAGACGTTGGCTGCGAAACTGGCCGAGTTCGAGGAGCGGCTGCCGTCCTTCGACGTGGTGATCCTGTCGGACTACGGCAAGGGCGGCCTCGTCCACATCGAGCGCATGATCGGTCTCGCCCGCGAGCAGGGCAAGACCGTGCTCGTCGACCCGAAGGGCGAAGACTATCTCCGCTATCGCGGGGCCACGCTGCTCACGCCGAATCGGGCGGAGTTCCGGCAGGTGGTCGGCCGCTGGCGCAGCGAGGCCGAACTGGAGGAAAAAGCGCAGCGCCTGCGCGCGGACCTCGACCTCGCCGCACTGCTGGTCACCCGCAGCGAGGACGGCATGAGCCTGTTCGAAGCAGGCGGATCCCTGCACGTGCCGACCGTGGCGCGCGAGGTGTACGACGTGAGCGGTGCCGGGGATACCGTGATCGCCACGCTCGGCGTCATGCTCGCCGCGGGGGCGAGTCTGGAGGATGCGGTGCGCTCTGCCAACCGCGCGGCCGGGATCGTGGTCGGCAAACTCGGCACGGCGGTCGCCACTCCCGAGGAACTCTTCGGGATCTAGGCCTGTTCACACTCGATTCCTCTTCTCCCAAAAATGCAGGGGATAATCGACAGCAGGGTATGTATCGGCAGTGCGCCCGGCGTACCCCATCCGCACCGCGCACAGGCTGGAGGTCTTGCATGATCGTAGTGACGGGCGCCGCGGGATTCATCGGTGCCAACCTCGTCAAGGGTCTCAACGACCGCGGCGAGTCGGACATCCTGGCGGTCGACAATCTCACGCGAAGCGACAAGTTCGCGAATCTGGTGGATTGCGAAATCGCCGATTACCTCGACAAGGAAGCGTTCCAGCGGGAACTCGCGGACGGCAGCTTCGACGGCGAGATAACCGCGGTCTTCCATCAGGGCGCGTGCTCCGACACGATGGAGCGCGACGGCCGCTACCTGATGGAGAACAACTATCGCTACACGGTCGCCCTCTTCGAGCACTGCCAGAACGAGGACGTACCCTTCATCTACGCGTCCTCAGCAGCGGTCTATGGCGCCGGGCCGACCTTTGCCGAGGGCCGGGCGAACGAGGCGCCGCTGAACGCCTATGGCTACTCGAAGTTCCTCTTCGATCAATATCTGCGGCGGCGTTGGGCAGACCGGACGGCACCGGTGGTGGGCCTGCGCTACTTCAATGTCTACGGCCCGCGCGAGACGCACAAGGGGCGCATGGCTTCGGTCGCGTTCCACTTCTATCACCAGTTTCTGGCGTCGGGGCAGGTGCGGCTCTTCGAGGGCAGCGGCGGCTATGCTGCAGGCGAGCAGCACCGTGACTTCGTTTCGGTGGAGGACGCGGTGCGGGTGAATCTGTACTTTCTCGATCATCCGCAGCGCTCCGGCATCTTCAACGTCGGCACCGGTGCCGCACAGACCTTCAACGACGTGGCGCTTGCGACCATCAATGCGTGCCGCGCGGCGGCGGGTGCCGCTCCGCTCACCCTCGCTGCCATGAGGGAGGCCGGCATGATCGAGTACATCCCGTTTCCCGAGGGACTCAAGGAACGTTACCAGAGCTACACCGAAGCGGATCTGGGCAACCTGCGCGGCAAGGCCGGCTATGACGAGCCGTTCCTACGCGTCGAAGAGGGTGTTGCGCGCTACGTGGACTGGATGCTCGAACGGGACGGTCGCGCGAGCGCGGGAAGGGAGTGACGGCCTTGCCTGACGCAAAAGCGATCCCGCCGGGTGCGGCGGATCAGTACCTGGAGGACTTCGTCGGCAATACGCCGCTGGTTCGACTGAAGCGCATGCCCGGCGTCACCAGCAACGTCGTCCTGAGCAAGCTCGAAGGTAACAACCCCGCGGGATCGGTGAAGGATAGACCGGCAATCTCGATGATTACCCGGGCGCAGGCGCGCGGCGAGATCAAGCCGGGCGACACGCTCATCGAGGCCACCAGCGGCAATACCGGCATCGCGCTCGCCATGGCGGCCGCGATGATGGGTTATCGGATGCTGCTCATCATGCCCGAGCACCTGTCCATCGAGCGCCGACAGACCATGGCCGCGTTCGGCGCAGAGATCGCGCTCGTGACCAAGGAGGAGGGGATGGAGGGTGCGCGCGACCTCGCCGATCGCATGGTCGCCGAGGGCCGTGGCGTCATGCTCGACCAGTTCGCCAACCCCGACAATCCGCTCGCGCATTACGAGACCACGGGTCCGGAAATCTGGCGTGACACGGGTGGCCGCATCACGCATTTCGTCGCGACCATGGGCACCACCGGCACCATCATGGGCGTGTCGCGCTATCTGAAGGAACGGAACACCGCGATCCAGATCGTCGGCGTGCATCCGGCAGAGGGCTCGCAGGTGCCCGGTATCCGCAAATGGCCGCAGGCCTACCAGCCGAAGATCTTCGACGAGCGGCGCGTCGATCGCGTCATCGAGGTCTCGCAGGCCGATGCCGAGGAAACCGCAAGGCGCATGGCGCGCGAGGAAGGCATCTTCGCCGGCATCTCGTCCGGCGGCGGCCTGTGGGCGGCGCTGGAGGTGAGCCGCGAGGTCGAGCATGCGGTGATCGTCTGCATCGTGTGCGATCGCGGCGATCGCTACCTTTCGACCGGCGTTTTCCCCGCCTGACGGGCGCGTTGTCCCCGCGCGTCGCCGTCCTGCTGGCTGCCTCGCTCTCCGGCGTGCCGGCGCTGCACGCGGCGGAAATCACCCTCAGCGCAGAGCGTCTCGAAGGCCCTGGGTTTTCCGCACGCTCTGCTCGCGCTCGACTCGATCCGCGCGGCGACGGTCGGCTCGACGTGCAGCTCAAGTCCGTCGCGGCGCTGGGCCGCGAGTGGCGCGATGCCACTGTTACCTGCACCCCGGTGATTTCCCAGGGTAACCGTATCGGCTGTGACGGCGGTGCGCTGGACGTCGGCCAGCGCATTCCCCTGCGCATGACTTACGACACGGCGAGCGGTGAGATCGATATCGAACTCAGTCCGGCTGCGGGCGGGCGTTGGCGACTGGCGGGTGCTCCCAGAGGTGCGGGTTGGCAGGGGCGTTTGACGATCGAGCAGGGCGCGCTCGCCGCCGTCGCGCCGTTCCTGCCGCCGACTGCGCCGGCACCCACCGCGGGACAGGTGTCGGGGCAGGTCGCGCTCGCGCTGCCTTCTGCGGACGGCCTCGACGTCGAGGGCGAGCTCTCGTTTTCCGGCGCCGGCTTCAGTGAAGCCAGCGGCCGCGCCGCGGGGGAAAAGCTCAGCGGCGAGGTCAATCTCTCGGCTCACGCGCAGGACGGCGTGGTGCGCTATCGCGGTGACGTCGACTGGAAGGAGGGCGCGCTCTACTGGCAGCCGCTCTATCTCAAGGCCGGCCAGACCCTGTCCGTGGAGGGTACGGTCGACGCGCGCCATCTCACCGTGGAGGTCGGACGTCTGCGGGCGCGCGATGTGGGTGAAGTCACTTTCTCCGCCACCTGGGACCGCGAGCGTGGCGCGCTTGCCACCTCGGCCGGGGGCGGGGCAGCGCTCGACATTCGCGGTGCCTACGAGGCGATCGCGCGCCCGCTGCTGGCCGCGACCGTTGCTTGATGATCTGCACCACGGCGGGCAGCGCCGACTTGGGCTGGCGCTTCGTGGACGGGGCCCTGCAGGCGTTCTATCTGAACCTGCACGGTGCGCAGTTTCAGGACCGGCAGCGGCGTTTCGGTCTCGCCGGGCTTGACGCGAGCATCCCGTGGGAGCGTGCGGCGCCGACGCAGGCCCGCGTCACCCTGGAACGGGCTGAAGTTCTGCGATTGCCGATCGGCCGCATCGAGGTTCCGGTCGAACTCGACGGGTTCGTGGCGCGCGTCGCGAAAGTGGAAGTGCCTGTGCTCGACGGTAAGCTGCACATGAGTGACTTCGTCGCCCGGCGCCAGGATGACGCGTGGGAATGGACGTTCGCCGGAGGGCTCACGCGGGTTTCGGTCGAAGCGCTGACAAAGGCGCTTGGCACTCACGTGATGCTCGGCACGCTCTCCGCCGTGGTGCCGCAAGTCCGCTACCGGGCGTCGACGGTGGCGATCGAGGGCGCGCTGCTGTTTCAGGTCTTCGATGGCACCGTTGTCGTCGACAGGCTTTCGCTCGGCGATCCTTTCGGCAGCGTCCCGCGGCTTTCTGCCGATGTCGACATGCGCAATCTCAACCTCGACCTTGTCACACGGACCTTTGCCTTCGGCAGCATCACCGGGCGCATCGATGCCACCGTGAAAGGGCTGGAACTTGCGGCGTGGCAGCCGGTGCGGTTCGACGCATGGGTCGGCAGCAGCCCGGGCAGCTACCCGAAGCGCATCAGCCAGCGAGCGGTGGCAAACATCACGGCGCTCGGTGGCGGTAGTGCGGCAGCGGCGATGCAGCGCACGGCGCTGCGCCTCTTCGACACCTTCGGTTACAGCCAGATCGGCTGGCGCTGCAAGCTAGAGAACGGGGTCTGCCAGATGAGCGGGATCGCCCCGAAGGACGGCGGTTACGTCATCGTCGAAGGCGGGGGCATACCGGCCATTTCCGTCCTGGGCTACAATCGGGCTGTCGATTGGCAGGAACTCATCACGCGACTCGCTCGCGTTACGCGCGAAGACAGCGCGCCCACCATCAAATGAACGCAGTTCTGAAACGGCAGCTTGCCCGGAGTGGCTCGGCGAGCTTGGGCGTGGTGGCGCTGGCAGCTTGTGTCACCATCAACATCTATTTTCCGGCGGCTGCCGCAGAGAAAGCCGCAGACAAGATCATCGACGAGGTGTGGCGGCTGCCGAAGCCGCCAGCGACCCCGGCCGATGCCGCGCCGGTTGCCCCGGTGCCCCTCCCGTGAGCGTCGTGTAAACGACTCGACAGCATGGTCCCCAGCAACTTGCAACGCATCCTCGCCTGTCTTGCACTGGTCGCAACGATGTTCGCGCCGCTGCTGGCTCGCGCGCAGGCCAATCTCGACATCGACACACCCGCGATCACCGCGACGCGCAACGCGATGGCGGCACGCTACCCGCAGCTCGAGCCGTTCTTCGCAAGTGGCGCGGTCGGGCTGACGCGCGACGGGATGGTGGCGGTGCGCGACCCGAACGCCGTTCCCCTCGACCAGCGTGCTGCGGCCAATGCCCTGGTCGCGCAGGAGAACCGGGACCGCACGGCGCTCTATCGCGAGATCGCGAGGGCCAACGGACATCCAGAGTGGGAAGCGGACATCCGGAACACCTTTGCCCGCCGCTGGATCGAGCGGGCGCGCCCCGGCTGGTGGGTGCAGGACGCAGCGGGCGGGTGGGGCAAGCGCTAAGCCGCGGGTTCGATCCCGGCGCGGCTCCTCGCCTGCTGCATCCTCATCCACGCAGCCGATCGTGATCCCGGTTCTCGTCTTTGACATCGAAACGGTTCCCGACATCGCCGGGCTGCGCAAGCTCTACGATCTGGCGCCAGACCTGTCCGACGACGACGTCGCGGAAGCAGCGTTCCACCGGCGGCGACAGACCACCGGCGGCGACTTCCTGCAACTGCACCTGCATCGCGTGGTGACGATCGCGTGTGCGCTGCGCGACCGCGACAGCTTCCGCGTGTGGTCGCTCGGCGAGCCCGAGGACGACGAGGGCGGCATGATCCAGCGCTTCTTCGACGGCATCGAGAAATACACGCCGCAGATCGTCTCGTGGAACGGCGGCGGCTTCGATCTGCCGGTGCTGCATTACCGCGGCCTGGTTCACGGCGTGTGCGCGGGGCGCTACTGGGACATGGGCGAGAACGACCGCGACTTCAAGTGGAACAACTACGTCAACCGCTATCACACGCGCCATCTGGACATGATGGACATGCTTGCCCTCTACCAGCCGCGCGCCAGTGCGCCGCTCGACCAGCTCGCGCAGCTGATCGGATTTCCGGGAAAGCTGGGCATGGATGGCTCGCGCGTCTGGGATGCGTACCGGCGCGGGGATATCGTGTCGATCCGGCAGTATTGCGAGACCGATGTCGTCAACACCTTCCTGGTCTTCCTCCGCTTCCAGCTCCTGCGCGGGTTGCTGACCGAAGAGCAATACGGCGAGGACTGTGCGCTCGTGCGCGACGTGCTCGGCCGCTCGCAGGCGAGCCACTGGCAACAGTTCCTCGAAGCGTGGGCAGCGTAGTTCGCTGAGCCACGCGCCGCGTATGGTCACGATCGAATCCCTGGACCAGGAAGGTCGCGGTGTTGCGCGCGCCGATGGCAAGGTGATCTTCGTCGAGGGCGCCCTGCCGGGCGAGGTCGTCGACTACACGCCGTTCCGGCGCAAGCCGAAGTTCGATGTCGGCACGGTCACGACCGTACACCGCGAGAGCTCGCAGCGCGTAGCGCCACGCTGCGGGCATTTTGGCGTGTGCGGCGGGTGCAGCCTGCAGCACATGGATCCACTCGGTCAGGTCGCGGTCAAGCAGCGCAAGCTCGAGGACGATCTGTGGCACATCGGGCGCGTGCGCGCAGAGTCGCTGCTGCCACCGATCTACGGCCCGTTCTGGGGCTATCGCCATCGCGCGCGGTTCTCGGTGCGCGACGTGCCGAAGAAGGGTGGCGTGCTGGTTGGCTTCCACGAACGGCGCAGCTCCTATGTCGCCGTGATGGATTCGTGTGAGATCGTGCCGGATCGCATTTCCCGTCTCCTGCTGCCGCTGCGCTCACTCGTCGGCGGTCTTTCGATCAGGCGGGAGCTTCCTCAGATCGAGCTTGCGATCGGCGATGGCGCGGACGCGCTCGTGCTGCGGGTGCTGAGAACGCCGACGCCAGAAGATGAAATACAACTGCGGGCGTTTGCCGAGACGCATGGCGTACAGATCTGGCTGCAGCCGAAAGGGCCAGACAGCGCGGTCCTCTTTCACCCCGCAGATGCCGCGCCGCTGTGCTATCGCCTTGCGGAGTTCGACCTCGAACTGCAGTTTCGGCCGACCGACTTCACCCAGGTCAACCACGCCATCAACCCGGTGCTGATCCGGCGCGCGCTGGCGCTGCTGGACCCGCAGCCGGGCGAGCGGATCGCCGATCTCTTCTGCGGGCTCGGCAACTTCACGCTGCCGATCGCGCGTCGCAGTGCGCTGGTGACGGGGGTGGAGGGCAGTGCCGAGCTGCTGGCGAGGGCGGCAGCCAACGCACGACACAATGGCCTCGCCGAGCGCGCGCGATTCATAGCGTCCGATCTCTTCGCGATCACAGCGGACAAGCTCAGCGCGATCGGCGCGTTCGAAAAGCTGCTCATCGACCCGCCGCGCGATGGCGCACTCGCGCTCGTGCAGGCGCTCGACGAGGGTGTGCAGCAGATCGTTTACGTGTCATGCAATCCGGCAACACTCGCGCGCGATGCGGGCATTCTGGTGAACGTCGGGCGCTACCGGCTGCGCGCGGCGGGCGTCATCAACATGTTTCCGCACACCTCGCACGTGGAGTCGATCGCGCTCTTCACGAAATAGAAAGGGCGGCCGAAGCCGCCCTTTGCAAGCTGGATACCCCGCAGACGCTAGTCGCGCTGCCCGCTGAATGCCATCAGCAGATTGAGCAGGTTGATGAAGATGTTGTAAAGGTTCAGGTAGACCGACATGGTCGCCATCACGTAGTTCGTCTCGCCTCCGTTCACGATGCGGCTGATGTCGAACAAAAGGTAGGCGGAGAACAGCAGCACGGCGATGGCGGAGATGGTCAGCGACAGCGCCGGAATCTGGAAGAACAGATTCGCGAGCGAAGCGACCACCAGCAGGATCAGCCCGATGAAGAGGAATTTCCCCATGAAGCCGAAATCCCGCTTCGACACGGTCGCGTAGCTGGCCATGGCGAGGAAGATCAAACCGGTGCCGCCGGCGGCAAGACCGACCAGTTGCGAGCCGTTCTTCAACGACAGCGCGACCTGCAACATCGGACCCAGGAAAAAACCGGCAACGAAGGTGAAGCCCAGCAGCAGCACGACGCCCATCGGGCTGTTGCGCAGTGCGCTCACCCCGAACAGCATCCCCATCATCACGCCGAACATGAGGAGCGGCCCCATCACCGGATACTGGGCGAGGAAGGCGAAATTCGTGTTCGCGCCGATGTAGGCTCCGATGACCGTCGGAATCATCGATAGGCCGAGCAGCCAGTACGTGTTCCGCAGGACCCGGTTCTGCGACAGCCCGACCGAGCTGGGAACGGATCCGGGAAACTGAAGTTCTTTGGCCATCTGTAAAACCTCCGAGCAAGAGAATCGACCAATAAGACTAGCCAAGGCCTTTGAAAGTTGCAACCTCGGCCTGTTGTGGCGGGACGGGGCAGCGTGGCGGGCGGAGGACCGAAACAGTATGATGGCCGCGCATCAGGCACCCGGCGAGATGCTTGTTCTTAGGGTGGGTTGGCAGAGCGGTTGAATGCACTAGTCTTGAAAACTAGCGAGGGGGCAACCCCTTCCAGGGTTCGAATCCCTGACCCACCGCCACTGTGAAAGCGTTGCCGGAAGTGGCGGACGCCGTGCCGTCCGACTTGCCGCAGGTATCATGAGCGCAGACGCGGTGGACCCGGTGGCCGGTCTCTGATTCGTGGGGCGGAGGATCGTGCAGACCCGAACGATCCCGATTTGGCGGCGTTAGAATGAGAGGGTTTGCGGGATCGGGCTGCCCATGCTGCGTTATCTTGCCGTCCTTGTTTTGTCCGGATGGGGGCTTGCCCTCTCCGTTCACGCTGCCAGCACCACGCCAGTCCCGCCGGAGCAGCAGGTGGAAGAGTCCGCGATTCCAGCAGCGGAGTCAGCCGATGCGCCCGCCGATAGCGCTCCGCCCAAGCCTGCAGCGAAGATCACCGGCATCTACTCGACGCTCAAGAGCATCGGCGGTGACGAGGATCTGATCGGGATGGAGGTGATCATTGTCCGCAGTCGCGAGGGTTTCCGCGCTTTCGTGCAGACCGCGGATGGGCTCCCGGCGGCGCCCGTGCTGGTACCGGTGAGCGTGGATGGATCTACGCTCGTCTTCACCGTTCCTGCAAGCACGGGGGAGCCGCTCGAATTCAAGGGCAAGGCGACGCGCAAAGGGTTGAGTGGCACCCTCGGTGATCGCGAACTGACGCTGCCGCGCCGCCGCAGCCACTGGCAGTAGGCGGGCGCGGCTTCAGTCCGCGGACAGTTCGCTGCGTACGGCATCCGCCCAGTTGTTGGGCGTCTCGAACAGGCGCACGCGGGCAAGACGCAGGTGATTGCCGTAGCAGTCCTGGTACGCCTGGTCGAGGATGAGGAACGCTTCCACGGCGAGGTTCTCCGCCGTCGGTACGCGCGTGAGTACGACGGTCTTGTGGCCGGGAATTGATCTCAGGAAATCGCGCACCTGATGGTCGCTCGCGATAGACGAGAAAGGCGTGGTCCCAAGCGTCGACGATCTCGCGGCGAGCGATCTTCTTCACATCGGCGAAGTCCATCACCATGCCTTGCTGCGGCGAACCCTCGGTCTCGATGATGTCGCCCGAGAGCGTGATCTCGATCGCGTAACGGTGCCCGTGCAGATGCTGGCACTGGCTTTGGTGGTGGGGAATGCGGTGGCCGGAATCGAATTCGAGCCGACAGGTGATCTGCATGGAAGGGGGCGAGATCGGCGATCGAGTATATCATCGGCTCTCCCATGCCCATCGGCAAAGCTCGTTGACCTCGACACCCTCCTCGCGACCGGCCGGCTACAGGCTCACTGTTGCCGAGCACGACCGCGATGCTGCCGGACTGACCTACGTCTATCCAGTCGTATCCCGTCGTGCTCGCGGTGTGTCGATCGGCATCAACCTCAATCTGAACGATGCGTGCAACTGGCGCTGCGTCTACTGCCAGGTGCCCAATCTTGCGCGGGGCGGCCCGCCACCGATTGACGTTGCACTGCTGGAGCGCGAACTGCGCGGGTTTCTCGACGGTGTCGTCCACGGCGACTTCATGGAGCGCCGGGTTCCCCCCGAGTCACGGCGCCTGAACGACATCGCTTTTTCGGGGAACGGTGAACCGACCTCCGCACGCGAATTTCCCGAGGTCGTCGACGCGGTCGGGCGTGTCATGCGCGAATTCGACCTGCAGGGCAGGATCAAGGTGGTCTTGATCACGAACGGCAGCCTCGTCCATCAGGCACGGGTGCAGATCGGTCTGCAGAAGCTCGCAGGTATCGGCGGCGAAGTCTGGTTCAAGCTCGATCGCGCCACCGAAAGCGGCATCCGTGCGGTCAACAGCACCCGTACCACCATGGAGAAAGTGCTGCGCAACCTGCACACGGCTGCTCGCCTCTGTCCTACCTGGCTGCAGACGTGCCTCTTTGCGCTGGATGGTGCACCGCCCGCGGAGCGCGAGGTCGACGCTTATGTCGACTGTCTGGCCGGTCTCAGAGACGACGGCGTCGAACTGAAGGGGGTGATGCTCTACGGGGTTGCCCGGCTTTCACACCAGCCTGAGGCGAAACGGATATCAAACGTCCCGGAAGCGTGGCTCGCCAAACTTGCCGACCGCATCCGTGCTCTGGGGATCGCGGTAAACGTCACCCCATAAAAGCACTGCGGCCCTTTCGGGCCGCAGTGGCAATCAGCGTGCTGCACCGCGGCGATGTGTCTTGCCGTTGGTGGGTGCCTCCTTCATCGCTTTCTTCAGGTTCTTGTAGAGCGTCGGATTGGAGGACTTGAGATAGCTGACCAAGGCGAAATCTTCTCCCTTGGCTTTATCGACATCGATTTTTTCAACATGGACCAGGCGCAGCAGCTCGCGGACGGGTCTCGGCATGCTGCGGCCGCTCTCGTAACGCGAACCACCGCTTTGGGTCACACCGACCTTCGTCCAGAATTCCTGCTGATTCAACCCGAGTTTCAGACGAATTTCACGAGGATTCGGAAGCTTGAGCACGGTATTTTTCATAGATAAGAGTTCCTCTCGTAGGTCGAACGCATACTCTCCCCCGGAGTCATGGACAGAAGATCCGTGGCTGGGTTCAGATAATTTTATGACCATGGCGCGTATTTTTCCGAGCACGTCGTCACATTGCGCGCTGCTTCCGAGAACGAAGGCATAGGCGCCGGCGGCAACGGCTCCCGTTGCATGTAATGCTCTGCCGCTTCGCTTATAATCGCGCTTCCTTTCTCGCGCCTTACACCATGAGTTTGATCGTACAAAAGTACGGCGGCACCTCGGTCGGCAGCCCCGAGCGCATCAAGAACGTCGCGCGTCGCGTCGCGAAATGGAAAGCGCGCGGTCATCAGGTCGTCGTCGTCGTGTCGGCGATGGCCGGGGAAACGAACCGGCTGATCGCCCTGGCGAAGGATGTCCAGACCCATCCCGATCCGCGCGAACTCGACGTCATGGTGTCCACCGGCGAGCAGGTGACGATCGCGCTGACCTCGATGGCGCTGATGGAACTCGGGGTGAAAGCGCGCAGCTACACCGGCGGACAGGTGAAGATCCTGACCGACGACGCGCACACCAAGGCGCGCATACTCAACATCGACGAGGCCCCGCATACGGGCCGATCTGGCTGACGACTACGTGGTGGTGGTCGCCGGTTTCCAGGGCGAGGACGAAAACGGCAACATCACGACCCTGGGTCGCGGCGGATCGGACACTACCGCCGTGGCGATCGCCGCGGCGCTCAAGGCCGACGAGTGCCACATCTACACCGACGTCGACGGTGTCTACACCACCGATCCGCGCATCGAGCCGGACGCACGGCGGCTCAAGACCATCACCTTCGAGGAAATGCTCGAGATGGCGAGCCTCGGCTCGAAGGTGCTGCAGATCCGGTCGGTCGAGTTCGCCGGCAAGTACAGGGTCAGACTGCGCGTGCTCTCCAGCTTCGAGGACGAAGGCGAGGGCACGCTGATCACTTTCGAGGAAGACGAAAAGATGGAAGCAGCCGTCATCTCGGGCATCGCGTTCAACCGCGACGAGGCGCAAGATCACCGTCGTCGGCGTGCCCGACCGTCCCGGCATTGCCTATCAGATCCTGGGTCCGATCGCCGAGGCGAACATCGACGTCGACATGATCATCCAGAACGTCGGCGTCGACGGTACCACCGACTTCTCGTTCACGGTGCACCGCAACGACTATCACGAAGGCGCTGCAGATCCTCGGGCCGGTCAAGGAGCACATCAAGGCGCGGGCCATGTCGGTGGCGACAAGATCGCCAAGGTGTCGGTGGTTGGCGTCGGCATGCGTTCGCACGTCGGGTATCGCGAGCAAGATGTTCCGCACGCTGGCGGAAGAGGGCATCAACATCCAGATGATCTCCACGTCCGAGATCAAGATTTCCGTCGTCGTCGACGAGAAGTACATGGAGCTTGCGGTGCGCGTGCTGCACAAGGCCTTCGAACTCGATCGAGAGCCGGCAGCGGTTTGAGCGCATGCACGCGAGCGGCTATACTCTCGCGCGAATCGGAGACATGGCCGAGAGGTCGAAGGCGCTCCCCTGCTAAGGGAGTATATGGGCTAAAACTCGTATCGAGGGTTCGAATCCCTCTGTCTCCGCCACATTTGGTTCACACCGAGCCACGATGTGGCTCGAACGCCTTTTCGTGAAACTCTACCTCATGAAGAAAACCTCAGTCGCGCTTCTGTTCCTTCTCGCTGCCGCGAATGCGTCCGCGGATATGAGCGTGCGCCAGTACCTCGCGGACCGCGACGCTGCCAACAAGTCTGCTTTCGATCGGCTCGCGAAGCCCTATCTCACCGGAGTCGGCGAGGGGCTGCTGTGGGCGAATGCACAGATCAAGGCGCAGAAGGGAACTCCCTTCTTTTGTGACCCGGACGAGGTGACCCTCACCACCTCGGATTATCTGTCGATTATCGACCGCGAAGCGCAGCAAGCCTACGTGGAGCCGGAGTATCCGATCGAACTCGTAATGCTGAAGGGCTTGCAGGCACGCTTTCCCTGCAAGTAAAACGCCGTGCGAGAGCATTCCGTGGTTCTCGCCGCCTTCGCGTTTTGATACCATTGCGCACTTCGCGCCCGTAGCTCAGTTGGATAGAGTACCTGGCTACGAACCAGGGGGTCGTGGGTTCGAATCCTGCCGGGCGCGCCATCTAAAACAACGGGTTACAGCTTACGAGCCCGTTGTCTTTTCAGGCCTGTGCCGTAAACGTGCCATCGGCCGATTCTTCGTCCACCACCCGCAAAGCGCACAGGCGATCCGCGTACGGGGCCAGATGTTCGGCCGAGAGGTGCGCATACCGCCGCACCATCTCCGCGCTTTCCCATCCGCCCAACTCCTGCAAAGCATGGAACGGCGTGCCCTGCTGCACATGCCAGCTCGCCCAGGTGTGCCGCAGGTCATGCCAGCGGAAGTCCTCGATACCCGCCCGTTGCAGCGCCTCGTACCAAGCCTTCGTGCTGACCTGAATGATCGGCTTCCCTCGAAAGCTGAACACATGCGTCGCGTGCTTCCCGATCTGCCGCCGGATGATGACCACGGCTTCCGCGTTGAGCGGCACCGCAATCGCCTTCCGGGCCTTGGCCTGATCGGGATGAATCCACGCCAGCCGCCGCACCAAATCCACCTGCGACCACTGCAGACCGGTGACGTTGGCTCGCCGCAAGCCCGTGGCGAGACTGAACGCCGCCATCTCTGCCAGATGCTCCGGTAACACCGACAGAAGCCGTTGAGCTTCCTCGCGGGTCAGGAAACGAATCCTGCGAGTCGGCTCCTTCAGCATCCGCACCTGGGGCGCCTTGTCCAGCCATTCCCATTCGTTGACGCACTTCCTGAGAATGGCCCGCAGCACTTCCAGGGTCCGGTTGACCGTCGCATTGCTGACCCCCTCGGCACGTCCTTGCATCGGTGATGCGGTCGATCAGACTTCGGTTGATGGCTTCCAGCGGCTTCCCGCCAAGGAACCGATCGAGCCAGCGCAGATGCGCCTTGTCCGACTCGATGGTGGCCTTGTGCGAAGCCTCCTTCAACCATCGCACCACCGCTTCACTCCAGGCCCGGCGAGGTCTCTCCCCGAGCTTGGCGATGCGCCACAACTCAGCCTTCAGCTGGTCGTGGAATTCTTGCGCGAGGGCTTTGTTGCCAGTCCCAGCAGAGCGGCGTATTCGTTCTCCATTGGGAGCGATAACGTCGACCCACCAGACTGCACCACGTTTGCGAAGTGACATTCAGATACCTCCTTGTCCAGCGTCACTCGCAACGCTTGCCGAGGTTGAGAATAGAGCGAACGCAGATAACCGACAAGATCGTCCATCAGGAATACCCAGGCGCGGCCCACCTTGGCGCCGGGAACCGTCCCCGACTTGGCACGACGCCGCAGCTCCTCGGGGTGAACCTTGAGGAATGCCGCCGCCTCATTGAGTCCCAAGGTACGCATGGCATCACACGCCCCCTCGCGAGGCTTTGCGATAGTCCCGCGCTTCAGGCGACAGACCGTCCTCACCCGGTTGCCTTTCCTCCGGCTGGCGCACCCGTTTCCCGTAACGCCTCTCCTTGGCTCGCGTCTTCTCCAGGATCACCTCATCGGCGGATGCACCTTCCCACAGCTCACCGCTCTCGCCGATGGGCATAGACGATCTCGCGCAACCGTTCCAGGGCTTGCTGCAGATCCGGCAGTCCTTCCTTTGCCATCAGGCTCGTGAGGAGGCTGATGCCGTGCTGGGCAATCCACTTGTCACTCGGAATACCGGAGGGCCTGTGCTCGCGTGTGAGGGCATCGGGGTTGCCACCCCAATTGATCTGCGACAGCACAGCCCAGAGAGGATGGGTCGGCCAGCGGGCGCGCGTATCGTCGCCGGGATTCGGGACCGTCAGCCGCAGCCAATCCGAGGTGAGGTAGTTCCAGAGACTATCCCGCGCCGCCAAGGCCTCGGCCAGCGTCTTGATACCGAACTTGGAAAGGGTAGGGCGGCGCAACTGAAACTCGGCACGCCAGACGGGATCGCCAGCAAACCAGCCTGCGTTGAACCACGGCTCATGCAGGTATTCTTTGTGACTCTGGGTCTCGATCTCCAGCGTCTTGTCATACAGGCGGAAGGCAACCGGACCTTTAAGCCCGATGCTCCATCCGCTGAACCGGTCCTTGATCGAGTGAGATTGCCGATAGTCCGCGTGCGTGACCCAGG
The DNA here is from genome assembly GCA_963719715.1 of uncultured beta proteobacterium. Classification (GTDB taxonomy): domain Bacteria; phylum Pseudomonadota; class Gammaproteobacteria; order Burkholderiales; family JAEUMW01; genus JAEUMW01. Next base: position 19,651 of record CAVRDD010000031.1, on the reverse strand, counting down.
CATGCCGGTCCCAGCCCTCCATATCGAACTCGGACCAGAAGTCCGCCGTCAGGTCGATGCGGCTGACCGTCTCCGAGCCTTCTACCTGCCCGAGCTCAGAGAGCAGCGCCCGCACTTCCTCCAGAGCAGCGACCGGTCCCTTGTGAGCGAGATACTCGCTGCGGACCTGGACGAATGCGAGAGGCAGCTTCTTCGCTTTCGACCCGGAGAGCTTAATGAGGAAGCCGTTACTACGGAGCGCGAACGGGAAGTAACCGGCCCCCTTGTCCCAGCACGGCGAAGACTTGTTCGCCGATGACGATCTGGGCCTGCGCCTGCTCACGCTCTTCCACACTTTGCGCAAGCTTCTTCAATTCCCCTAGGCGCTTCTCCCAATCCCCATGTATTTGTCCTTGAAATGACACCTCCAGGAAATCGACTCCCTGCCACAGAGCGAGGAAGGCGGGCTCACCTTTCTCATTGCATCTTTCGGATGCTCTGTTAGAAGGCGGCGCATCCGAACCCGACACGTCGGCGGCGGCCGCGCACGTCCGCGCGCCGCCGTCGTCCGGGGTCTCTGGGCCGCTATCGTTAGTGCATTCGTAAGAAGGGGTATCCATGACCCGTCGTCCTACGGATCATGGAAGGCAGCGTCAAGCCCCCTTAGCTTCGCCGACCGACGGTCGGGCCTACTTGGTGATTTCGGGCGTACGGATGCCAGGAATATCGCCGCTCACGGCCTTCCAGAAGTTGGTGACCTTCTGCACCGAGTTTCCAGGCAATCGACTTGTGCGCCCAGGGTCCGACCTCGGGGAAGAACTCGCGGATGCTGATCCCGAGAATCTGCCGTACTTGCGGATCGTCTTCTTGTCGTGGATCAGGACCAGGACCTTCCAGCCGACCTTGCGCCCGCAGAGCAGCATGCCGACGGCCTTCTCCAGTTCGTCAAAGTCCCCGTGGAACTCCTTGAGGGCGAGATCGGCGATCCTGACGAACTCAGCGGCTTCTTGTGGACTCGCTTCCTCGTACGGAAGGTGGCGCATGGCGGGGTATATCAGGCGGGCGGAGGAGCGACAAGCTTAGACCGCGAACGGGTAGCCAGCAACCCTCAGGCGACGAACCGTCACAACTCCACAGGCACCTCCCGCCGCTCGCATGCTGATGCACTTCACGGGTTCGCTGAGCCGTGTCCGTCGGCAGGGATTTCATTGTCACTGCTCAAGGCCCGCAACCGGTTCTGGTAGTGAGCGACTGCCGGATAGCGCTCCACCAACGTGCGATAGATGTCAGTGGCCTCGGCTTTCGTGGCGGCATCGCCCGGAGGGATCGATGCCACATTCACCAGCGCGACCCCGAGATCGTCCAGTGCCTCGGGCGTACCACCCAGCCGTTCGACCAGCTGGCGACTCAGGTCCAGGCTTTCGCGGTACGCGCTCTCGGCCTGCGCCCAGTCGCCTTGCGCCTGCGCGACCTGACCGACGTTGATCGAGGGAGACCGACAGGTCGCGCAGTGCCTCGGGCGTACCACCCGGCCGTTCGACCAGCTGGCGACTCAGGTCCAGGCTTTCGCGGTACGCCGCCTCGGCCTGCGTCCAGTCGCCCTGCGCCTGCGCGACGTGGCCGACGTTGTCGAGCGACACCGACAGGTCGCGCAGCGACTCCGGCGTGCCGCCCAGCCGTTCGACCAGCTGGCGCTCAGGGCCAGGCTTTCGCGGTACACGCTCTCGGCCTGCGCCCAGTCGCCTTGCGCCTGCGCGACGCGACCCACGTTGTCGAGCGAGACCGACAGGTCGCGCAGCGCCTCGGGCGTGCCACCGTGTTGCGCGACCAGCTGGCGGCTCGAGCGCCAGGCTCTCGCGTACACGGTGCTCGGCCTGCGCCCAGTCGCCTGCGCCTGGCCACGCGGCCGACGTTGTCCAGCGCCACCGACAGGTCGCGCAGCGCCTCGGGCGTGCCGCCGAGCCGCTCGACGAGCTGGCGTCTCAGGGCCAGGCTTTCGCGGTACGCGCTCTCGGCCTGCGCGCCAGTCGCCCTTGCGCCTGGCGACCTGGCCGACGTTGTCGAGCGAGACCGACAGGTCGCGCAGTGCCTCGGGCGTACCACCCAGCCGCTCGACCAGCTGGCGGCTCAGGGCCAGGCTCTCGCGGTACGCGCTCTCGGCCTGCGGCCAGTCGCCTGCGCCCGCGCGACGCTGCGGCCGAGGTTGTTCAGGGAGACCGACAGGTCGCGCAGCGCCTCGGGCGTGCCACCCAGCCGATCGACGAGCTGGCGGCTCAGGACCAGGCTCTCGCGGTACGACGCTCTCGGCCTGCGACCAGTCGCCGCGGGCGCGGCGACCCGGCCGACGTTGCTCGAGCGAGACCGACAGGTCGCGCAGTGCCTCCGGCGTACCACCCAGCCGCTCGACCAGCTGGCGGCTGAGCGCCAGGCTCTCGCGGTACACGGTCTCGGCCTGCGCCCAGTCGCCCTGCGCACGCGCGACCCGGCCGACGTTCTCGAGCGAGACCGACAGGTCGCGCAGTGTCTCGGGCGTGCCACCCAGCCGTTCGACGAGCTGGCGCTGACAGCGCCAGGCTCTCGCGGTACGCGCTCTCGGCCTGCGACCAGTCGCCCTGCGCCTCGCGACCCGGCCGACGTTGTCGAGCGAGACCGACAGGTCGCGCAGTGCCTCGGGCGTACCACCCGGCCTGATCGACCAGCTGGCTGGCGGATCGACAGGCTCTCGCGGTACGCGCTCTCGGCCTGCGACCAGTCGCCCTGCGCGCTGGCGACCCGCCCGACGTTGTCGAGCGAGACCGACAGGTCGCGCAGCGCCTCGGGCGTGCCGCTCGACCGCTGCACGAGATCGCGGCTCAGGGCCAGGCTCTCGCGGTAGATCGCCTCGGCCTGCGGCCAGTCGCCGTGCGCCTGGCGACGCGGCCCGACGTTGTCAGCGAGACCGACAGGTCGCGCAGCGCCTGCGGCGTTCCTCCCGCGCGCTCGGCGAGCCGGCGCGCAAGCGCCAGCCCTTCGCGATATACGGCGTCGGCGCGCAGCCAGTCGCCCTGGGCCTGCGCGACGTGCCTGCCCGGTCGAGCGTGATCGACAGCTCGCGCAGCGCCTCGACGGAATCGTCGCTGGCGCTGCGCGCACGCGCCACCGCCAGCGCCGCGGCAATACTGTCCTCGGCGTCGGCCGGCCGCCCCGCCGCCAGCAGTTCGCGCACGCACGCCACGCGGTGGGCAGGTACCAGCGCTCCGCGGGCCGCCGTGGCACGCATGCGCTGCCACTCGTCGAAGGCCGGCGTCGGGCGACTCGAGGTCGGGCGCCGCGAAGGTCTCGGGCAGCACCGCACCCTTGATCAACGGCGCAGAGCCGGCGCGCAATTCCTCGCTGAGCGCCCGCACGTGCCAGATGTCGGGCGCGATGTTGCGTGCCTCGGCGCGGAAATCGGCCGGCAGCACCAGCACCGAGCGGCCGCGCCAGGTCGCGTTCGAGCACGAAGCGGCGCTCGTTCAGGCGCGCCAGGAACAGCGTGCGCGCGCGGTTCCAGCGCTCGTCGCTCGGGTGGCGCTGCGCGCCGAACCAGTCGGCGCCCGGCTGCGCCGAGATCGCCGCCAGCTGCGCGATCAGCCCGATCGACCGCCGCCTCGGGCTCGCGCACGAAGTCGTCGCTCGCCTCGGCGCGCTGCAGCGGCTGGCCCAGCAGCGCCAGGCGCTGGTCGAGCCACTCCGCCAGTTGCAGCGACGGGCCGACGTCGGCGAAGAGAAAGACGAGCGAGAAGCCGTCGGCCTGCCACTCCAGGTGCCGCAGCACGTTGACGGCGACGCGTTCGGTCGCCTCGTCAAGCGCCAGTGCCGCCATGCGAATCGACGAGCTCGCGCAACAGCGGGTGCACGTCGTACCAGTCGCTGCCGTTGCGGTAGTTGAGCACCAGGCGGTTGTCGAGGAAGTGCGCCAGCGTCGGCAGGTCGGCGTCCTTCTCGAGGCAGGTGTCGTGGCTCGCCGCGATGCGCTTGAGCCAGGCCAGGTGATCGGCCGGGATGGGCAGCATCTCGTTGCGCGCCGCGCGCTTGGCCGGCTCGACGGCCGCGGCGGACAGCGGCAGCTGCGCGTCGTCGCGCACCGCCGGCAGGCACAGCCGAATCAGGCGGAAGAACTCGCGCAAGTCGCCGCCCGAGCTCGTCGCCAGCGCATCGAGGGCCTCGGCGGTGAACAACTTGTCGCTCGCCGGGAAGCGCGCCGCGATCACGCGGCGCAACACGGCCAGGCCGTCCGGGTCGGCGTCGCGGCTGCGATCCTTGAAGATGTGCGTGCTGACGAGCCGGCGCGTCGCCGCACCGCCCATCAGCGTGCCCGCGCCTGCGGCGAGCACCGAGAGGTAGGGCGGAATGGTGTAGACGATGTGCAGCAGCGGCACCTTCAGGTGCTCGGCGTGGCCGAAGAAGAGGTTGCGCACGCTCTCGTAGACCGCCATCGCGTCGCTGCCGACGCCGCGGATGCGCTCGACCGAGTCGACAAGCAGCACCACCTTGCGGTTCGGGTCGCCCTCGGCCGCACGCACGTGCTTGACCGCCTCGGCGAGAAAGCCGTGCGCGTCCTGCACGAGCTGAGCCACGTGGCCGCGCGCCGCCTCCTGCACGTGGCGCTTGAAGTCGGGGTCGTTCTTCAGCGCGGCCTTGATGTCCAGGCCGGGCAGCTTGACGCCGAGCTCCTTGAACTCGACCTTGGTCTCCAGGAACGAGCGCAGCCGCTCCCAGTAGCTCAGGTTGCCCGGCGCCGAGCCGTAGCGCGCCTGCACCTGCTCGGACATGCTGCCGGCGAGCGAGACGAGAAAGTCGCTGATCTCGACCTCCTTGGTCAACAGCAGGTACTCGGACAGATCGACGTAGAAGACGACCGCGCCGAGTTCCTCCAGCCGCGCCTTCAGGCGCTTGAGCTCGGTGCTCTTGCCGGTGCCGCGCTGGCCCGTGAACAGGCACACGCCGCCGCCTTCCTGCCAGTCGATTTCGGTTGCAATCTCCTCGACCGCGTCGACGCCGCCACGGCAGTTGACCTGCGCGATGTAGACCGGGTCGCCCGGCTCGAGCACGCGATCGGCGAGCGCGTTGTAGAGCGCCTTGAGCTGGTCGCGCGTGGTTGAGGTGAGCGGCATGCGTCAGTCTCCAGCAGGGTCGCTCACAGTGATGCTAGCAGTGTCTCACATCGCCCGCGCGCGAACTCAACCCTCACTTCCGGCGCGCCAACGACGACTCAAACTAGGTCCCATCGCGAACCGTGACCAACTCAGATTGAGTGTGCCATAAGTGTGACTGAAACAGATTGGATTCGGCATTGGCAAGCGCCGCAAGTGGCTGATTAATAAGACTGAGAATTGCGCCTTGACCGCCTACGAACCAGGGGGTCGTGGGTTCGAATGCTGCCGGGCCTCGTAGTCGTTCTCGGTCTGCATCACCTAGTCGCCGACCGCGTAACGCCAGCCAAACTTCTCGACACTGGGCGCGTCGGGCTTGAGTGCTGCCTGTAAGCTCATGTTGAGCGCCCGGGCGCCGGTCGCGCTGCGGTTCATCGGACAGAGCACCTGGATGTCGCGGATCGGGTGCAGCCCGAACTGCCGCGGAATGCTCCTTGACCACGGTCAGAATTTTGTTCACTACCTCCTCCCGCTCGTCCGAGGCAATGAAGTAGAAGTCGCTCCCCGGTTGGGCTTCCCATTCGGCATCTGGCCGTGGTTGATCCGATGGGCGTTGACGATGATCCGGCTCGCTGCGGCTTGCCGGAACACCTCGGTCAGCCGCACCACCGGGACCGCATGCAAATCGATGATGTCGGTCAGGACCTGTCCAGGACCGACCGGGGCAGTTGATCAACGTCGCCCACAAGCAGCAGCGCGGCCGGCCCCGGAGACGCCCGGTTCCGCAGCGCCCCAGGCGACAGCGGTCCAGGCGCCTGATAGAAGCGGTACGGAGGACGCGGGCGGCCATTGTCCGGGTACTGGTCGGGAGTGACCTCCATGGGGGCAGGGGTCTGGCCGACGGGGGCGCCACGCAAGATGGTCCTCGAAAGACTCGGACGAACCTGGCCGGCGGCCCCTGGGGCGGGCACCAGGGCAAGTTCCGCATCTGGAACTGAGAACCTCGCGCCCTTCTCAACCCGGCCGTCGCGGCCGGGTTTTTTCCGGGGTCGCGCCCATTGTGCAGCGACCAGTCTTAAGCGCACCTGAAAAGTGCGCTCTGCAGAATCACGCCTCCCATCTGGATTTTCTCGTGCGATCCCACTCCCCGGATCTAATCCACTCGGACACGGCATCGGCCCTTTCCTTCGTGCCGAGCGACCTGGGGATCGCCTGGCGCAGCGACCAGTAGAACGCCTCGATCCACAGGACCGTCCGTTCCCCGTTCCGCCGCACCGAGCTTTCGCTGTAGGGTCTCTGCTTGACATCGCTCTCGAGCGCGGTGAGGCGATCATCATCCAGAGAGAACATCCGGCCGATCTTCATCAGCAGCAAAGGCTGCGAGCGCATGCCGAAGCGATGCAGCAGCGCGCAGCGCGCATCGTGCCAGACGAACGCGCACGCATCGTCGACGCTCAGCCCGTCGGGCGGGTCCAGCTTCCAGGGGAAATTCTCCTTCATGAAGCCCTTGAAGCGCTCTCCGTCTTTCATGGACCCGGGGTGAAGCATCTGCGCCGCCCCATCCGTTGCCGCCAGCAGCGGCGCCACCAGCACGCGCTGCAGCGATCCTTCGGCCCCTGCTCCGAATGCTGCACCGTCAGCAGGAACCGGAACTCGCTCAAGTACGGATCGATCACCTGGCGCACGACGGCTCCGGCTTCGCCGGTTACGTGCTCGCCGAGCCGAATCGGCTGATACGGCATCCCTGCACTCCTTCTCTCGGCTCCATCACTGCATTGTCGCTGCACGGGCAAATCCCGTCCTGGCGCGGGTTTCGCGTCCGTCGGCCCTGATCCCTTTAACGATAGGAGATCCAACGCGACTTCCGCAAGTATTCCGCACCCTGACAGCAGCGTGAGCAGTCGTGATTCGGGAACTGCATGCCGCGGACGCGTGAAAACCGCGCCAGAATTACATCGCAAGTACTGCCCATGGCGCACCGGGTGGCCGACGAGGCGGCTCTGGTGACCCGTGGCACGAGCGGTCCCCGTCGAGCGAGATCGGATCCTCGTCAAGCTGTCCTTACCACGCGATGCGCTGATCGAATTCGTAATCCGGTGCCGGCTGGGCTTGGGGGTCGAAGCCGCCCTGCCCGGCATCGGGCATCTCCCACAGCGGTGGGCCGCGAGCCGGCGCCAGGCGCGGCGGTGAGGTCGGCTCGCCCAGGTGCGCGAGGATTTCGCGCACGGCCGGCGCCTCGGTGATGAAGGCGATGATGCGCATCTCGGCGCCACATCGCGGCAGATGGCTGCTATGGAGTCTGAACCTGCCGCTCGGAAGCGCCGTCTTGCACCACTGTCAATGTCCGCCTGGCCGACCTGCGACCGTGAAGCGCCGAGATCACCTGACATCGCCAGCGAGATCAAGTCGCGGTTAAGACAAGTGATCCTGGTCAGCCCCTGCAGGCAGAACCTACCGTTTGATGGTCGGACCGCAACCACGCCGCCAGTTTCGACCACCGTCGTCCCGCATCCCCGCTCTTGACCGCCATCGCCATGGCCTTCTTCTGCCCGATCAGGACGACGAGCTTGCGTCCTCGCGTCACCCCCGTATAGACGAGATTGCGCTTGAGCATCATGTAGTGCTGCATGGTGAGCGGGATGACCACCGCCGGGTACTCGCTGCCCTGGGACTTGTGGATCGTGGTGGCGTAGGCGAGCGTGAGCTGGTCCAGGTCGGAGAACGGGTACTGAACCGCCCGCCCCTCGAAGTCGATCACCAGTTCCTGATTGTCCGCATCGATGGACCGGATGAAGCCGATGTCACCGTTGAAGACCTCCTTGTCGTAGTCGTTCTCGGTCTGCATCACCTTGTCGCCCACCGAGTAACGCCAGCCAAACTTCTCGACACCGGGCGCGTCGGGATTGAGCGCCGCTTGCAAGCTCATGTTGAGCGCCCGGGCGCCGGTCGCGCTGCGGTTCATCGGACAGAGCACCTGGATGTCGCGGATCGGGTGCAGCCCGAACTGCCGGGGAATGCGCTCCTTGACCACGGTCAGGATCTTGCCGACCACGTCCTCCGGCTCGTCCGAGGCAATGAAGTAGAAATCGCTCCCCGGTTGCGCTTCCCATTCCGGCATCTGGCCGTGGTTGATGCGATGGGCGTTGACGATGATCCGGCTCGCTGCGGCCTGGCGGAACACCTCGGTGAGCCGCACGACCGGTACCGCGGCCGAATCGATGATGTCGGTGAGTACCTGTCCGGGGCCCACCGACGGGAGTTGATCGACGTCGCCCACCAGCAGCAGCGCGGCGCGCTGCGGAATGGCCTTGAGCAGGGCGTTCATGATCGGCACATCGACCATCGAGCACTCGTCGGCGACCAGCAGGTCGCAGTCGAGGGGGTTGTCCTCATCCCGGGTGAAGCCCCCGCTTCGCGGATTGACTTCCAGCAAGCGGTGAATCGTCTTCGCTTCCAGCCCGGTGCTTTCGGACAAACGCTTCGCGGCCCGGCCGGTGGGCGCACACAGCGCCACCCTGAGACGCTTGGCACCGACGATGGTGAGGATCGATTTGACCAGCGTCGTCTTGCCGACACCCGGCCCGCCGGTGATGACCAGCACTTTGGACTGGAGCGCGAGGCGCACCGCCTGGTGCTGACTCTCCGAAAGCTGCACGGCGAGTTTCTCCTGCACCCAGGGAATGGCCTTGTCGGCGTCGATCGGCGGCCAGGGTGTCGCGCCCTTGGAGAGGGCCAGCAGGCGCGTGGCGATGGCGCGCTCTGCCCGATACAAGGTGGCCAGAAAGACCGCCGGCTCCTCGTCGAGCGTATCTTCGATCACCGTGCCCTCGACGATCTCGAGCGCCAAAGCCTCCTCGATGATCGCCTCCGGGATCTCCAACAGCTTCACCGCCAGGGGAATGAGATCCTTGCGCGGCAGACCGCAGTGTCCGTCGCTGACGGCATCCATCAGCGCATGAGAGATGCCGGCGCGGGCGCGCAGGATCGAGGTCGGCTCGATGCCCATGTTCCGGGCGATCGTATCGGCGGAGAGGAAGCCGATGCCCTTGATGTCCCGGGCCAGTCGGTACGGGTTCTCCTTCACCAGGTCGATGGCGTTCTGGCCGTAGGTCTTGAAGATCCGCACCGCGCGGGAGGTGGAGACCCCGTTGGCGTGCAGAAACACCATGATGTCGCGGATGACCCGCTGATCGGCCCAGCCCTCGACGATCCGCCTGGCGCGCACTTCGCCAATGCCCTCGATCTCGCGCAGCTTGGCCGGTGTGGCTTCGATGACCGAAAACACCTCGGTGCCGAAGGCCTTGACGAGACGCTTGGCGTAGGCGGGACCGATGCCCCGGATGAGCCCCGAGGCGAGGTAGCGCTCGATGCCGACTTCGGTGGTCGGCGGCAGGACCCGCAACTGGCCCGCCTTGAATTGCCGGCCGTGCTCGCGGTCGATGGTCCACTCGCCGATGGCGGAGGCGTATTCACCGACGGTCACGGAAGGCGCGTGCCCGATCAGCGTTTCGAGCGCCTTGTGCCCGCGCACCTTGATGCGCAGCACACAGAAGCCGTTCTCGGCGTTATGGTAGGTCACGCGTTCCACGAGGCCGGTGAGGGTCTCGGCGCGAGGCGAAGCCGGGCTGCTGTCAATCATTCTGGAACTGACCGGAGCGTTTGCGCGGTGCCGTCAATGTTTGCTTTCCGCTGAACTGACCGTCTGGGGTCGAACCCTTATCGCCAACGCCTTCGCTGACTCGGCGGCTACGGGGCAATGCCAAGCGCGTCCCAAAGGAACTGGTAGGAGATCTCACGTCGTCCCTGTTCGGCCGCTTGACGACTTTCGCTGGCTTCGTAGCTACGCAGCAGGCCCTTGACACGTTCCAGGCCGGTGGCCGATCTGAATCGCTTGCCTCGGTGTCTTGTTGTCCAATGCCAGTATGGGCTCATCCACCCAGTTCGCGTACGAACGCCGGATCGCCTGCTCGATCACATGGGCGAGGGTGTCAGGATCGATATCCGACGGGTGCCGGGCAGGCTGGGTGTGCTTGCTCGTCGATTCCCCAGACCTGCCCAACAGCCCCTTCGGATCGGAAATCTCGCGGGTGCGGAACACCACGGCGGCGTCGGCCAGTTCATCAAACCACAGGCGACCCTCGTCGGCATAGCGCTGGGTCTTGTAGAAGACCTCGATGCTGTCCTCGCCCTTGCCGATGTTGATCGTGGCGCGGGATCGGGTCTGCCCATCTTCGCAATCGATGAACCGGTCCCAACCCACTTGGCGGTCGCCACGTACATCGGGGCAGGCAGCCAGTGCCCGTGTCAGCGCCTCCCAGTCCTGCACCCGATAGTGGTCCGTGATCAAGAGCATCGGCTCGCCTGAATAGGCGTCAACCAGGGTCGGCATCGGGGGTGGAGCCAGGAATTGCTGCAGCCAGTCAGACATGATCGTCATGCCGAGAATCTTCGGCAGGTTCTCTTGTTGCCGAAACTGTTCTGCGGCGTGGCGCAACTTCGCGACGATCGTCGGCCCAGTGAGCATGGAAAACGGGTACGCCGCCCCAGAGAGTTCGTAGTGCCCCTGCACCGCCATGACTCGGCAGCCGATCTGAGTGCCAACGGCGAGCGTTTGGCTAGCCGAGCGTTCCAGAACCACGATCGGCGGGCTCTCGGTATCGAGCACATCACAGAGGGTCAGCTTCACCCCCGGCACGACGTCGGTCACGACGTACAAGCGCAGCGGCCGCTCAGCCAGTTGTTTCAGCCAACTACGCTGACCCACCGTCAATAGCGGACCGCCGGGGCCCAACAAGTACTCAGACACCCGCCGGCGCACATCCTTGATCGAGAGATCTCCTTCGGCCAGCAGCCATTCCATGAGGTTGATCTGGATGCCGTTCCAGGTCTGCGGGTCCAAGTGCTCCAGCTTCCTCCGACCCTCCTCGTCGAGCAACTCGGCGACCAATCTCGTCTACGGCGGTAAGGAACGCTTTTCGATGCCGCTCAACCAACCAGGCCATCGCACGCCCGACCGCCCCATCGTGGTCCTTCTTGTCCACCATCGATGCGTCAGCCTTCGAAGGCAGCACTGCTTGTATTTCCTCCCACTGCCGCAGGGGCAGGGATCGTTTCGCCCTGGTTTGTCGATCATCGGGACTGACCTCTTGGGGAATGGGTATTGTCGCGCGGCCGTTTCGGCAGACCAACTCCGGCTCAAGGGGGATCCGATGGGTATAGCCAGTGATCAAACCCAGAACACAACCACTCGGACATTCGTAGGCGATGTGGGCGCGCCGAGCGAGACTTGATGATCAGGACGCCAAGATATGCCTCTAGCGCGCGTTTGACGCGCTGCTCGATCGTCGCGCCGGGATGGCCCGGCGCTATCATGCCGGACCATGGATCGCCGCATCGCCCACCTGGACATGGATGCCTTCTACGCATCGGTCGAACTACAGCGCTACCCGCAGTTGCGGGGCCGGCCACTGGTCGTAGGCGGAAGGCGCCAGGAGGGTCCGGTCGAGCAGGGCAGCGCGCTGATCTTCCCGCGGCTTCGCTCCTACGCCGGACGTGGCGTGGTCACCACCGCGACCTACGAGGCACGCGCCTTTGGCGTGCATTCCGGCATGGGACTGATGAAGGCCGCAGCCTTGGCGCCCGAGGCGATCCTGCTGCCCGCCGACTTCGATCAGTACGCGCGCTATTCCCGGTTGTTCAAGGCCGCGGTCAAGGAGATTGCCCCCTGCATCGAAGACCGCGGCATCGACGAGATCTACATCGACCTGACCGAGGTGCCGGGGGAAACCGTCGAACTCGCCCAGCGCATCAAGGACGCGGTGCGCCGCGCGACGGGGCTGTCCTGCTCCATCGGCATCGCGGCGAACAAGCTGCTGGCCAAGATCGCCTCGGAGTTGCAGAAGCCGGACGGGCTCACGGTAATCACCTACGCAGATCTCGCCACCCGGATCTGGCCGCTTCCCGCCGGTCGGATCAATGGCGTCGGTCCGAGGGCGAGCACCAAGCTCGAGGCCCTGGGCATTCGTACCGTTGGCCAGCTCGCCCAGGCGCAAGTTGGCATGCTCATCGAGCATTTTGGTGAACGCTACGGACGCTGGCTGGCCGATGTCGCCCAAGGACACGATGAGCGCCCCGTCGTAACGGAGCGGGAACCGAAGTCCGTCAGTCGCGAAACCACTTTCGAGCGCGACCTCGATCCCGAGCGGGATCGGGATGCTCTTTCCCGAACTCTCCTCGCCTTATGCGAGCGCATAGCCAGCGATCTTGGGCGCAAAGGCTATGCGGGCAAGACCATCGGCGTGAAGCTGCGTTACGCCGACTTTCGGACCGTGACGCGCGATACGACGCTCGAGTACCCGACGGGCGACCCACAGACCATACGCAGGGCGGCGAGGGTCGCTCTGAAGCGGGTCGCGCTTGATCGCAAGCTACGTTTGCTCGGGGTCAGAGTGGGGTCGCTTGTACGCGCTGGTCAGCAAGGGCAGGACAGCAGGCCCGATCGCCCGATTGTGCACGATGGCGAAACCGGCGAGACTTTACGACTATTCGACTGACGCCGACGCTACGGAACGAGTCTGGGTAAGGCAATCGGTCGAGAAATAACGCGCGTCCTCCGTCCCGTACGCCAGGAATGCGAATGGCACGCCTGTTACTTATGGTCGCTTTCGACCCACACCTGACTGTGGCGATTTTCTGCTCGACTGACCGGTGTACCTTGTAAGCTGCCGTTTGCTGAATTGGTCGAGAAAATCAGAATTCGGTGACAGCGGTCGGAGCGTATAGTGTTATCGTCACCGCGGGTGATCCCCGGAGACAGTGATCGGGCGAGGCGCGAAGAGTGCCCCACGCGTGCGGCCACGACACGCTGCAAGGCTGGTCCGCCGTGTTCCCTGGATTTCCCGACGCGACGCGAAGCGGGCGCCCGTCAGCCCGATGGGCATTCAAGGAGTCGCAGCCATGGCAACCCCGTCAGCAACGGTCCAGCAATCACCCGAAACACTGTCCCCATGGTGGCCGCGGTCGGTAGCCATCGTCATGCTCATCGGCTTCGCGTTGCTCATCCTGATGTCGATGAAGGCGTATCAGAATGCGCCACCGATTCCCGCCGAAGTCGCGATACAGGGCGGTGAGGTCGTGTTCACGGCAGAGGATGTCGGCGCCGGTCAGGCCGTGTTCCTCAAGTACGGACTCATGGATAACGGGACGATCTGGGGCCATGGGGGCTACCTCGGTCCTGATTTCTCGGCGCAGACGCTGCACGGCCTCGCGCTCGACAAAGCCGAGCGGCTGGCGCAGTCGCGCGTAGGTACGTCCTACGCGAACTTGCGCGACAACGAGAGAGGGGCCGTTGATGGCGCGGTCGCCGCCGCCTTCAAGGCCGACACGTACGACGCCGCGAGCGGCACGTTGCTGATGCCGGGCGACTTCAAGGCGGCATTCGAAGGGCAGGTCGCGTACTGGACGAAATACTTCGAGGATCCCGCGAAGAACGGCGGACTTTCCGCCGGCGCAGTCACCGATCCGGTCGAGTTGCGGCAGCTCACGGCGTTCTTCACCTGGGCGGCGTGGGCTTCGGCGGCGCAGCGCCCGGGTACCTCGCACTCGTACACCAACAACTTCCCCTACGATCCGCTGGTCGGGAATCACCCGACCGGCGCCGCGCTGCTCTGGAGCGCCGTGAGCTTCGTGTTCCTGCTTGGCGGCATCGCCCTCGTGCTGCTCGCCTTCGGCAAGTTCGATTACCTCGGATGGCACGGTGCCGAGACGACGTGGCCGCCGTCGGCCTGCGACCGCGCGCTCGGCTGCAGATCACCCCGGCGCAGGGCGCCGTGCTCAAGTACATGGTGGTCGCCTCGCTGCTGTTCCTCGCGCAGATCCTCATCGGCGGCGCGCTTGCGCACTATCGTGCCGAGCCGGGCGACTTCTACGGCTTCGACCTGTCGGCCTGGTTGCCGAGCAACCTGCTGCGCACGTGGCACCTGCAGCTGATGATCTTCTGGATCGCGACCGTCGTACGTTGCCGGCGCGCTGTTCGTCGCATCGGTGCTTGGCGGTGAGCGACCCGACGGGTCAGCGGCCGCTCGTTCACGTCCTGTTCTGGCGCGATCGTTGTCGTCGTCGTCGGCAGCCTGCTCGGCGAATGGGCTCGGCATCTACAACCTGCTCGGCGAACTGCTGGTTCTGGTTCGGCCACCAGGGCTGGGAATACCTCGACATCGGGCGGTTCTGGCAGATCCTGCTCGCGCTCGGGTCTCGTGTTCTGGTTCTGGCTGGTCTGTCGGGCGGTCGACGCCGGCACGGAGCGACCCGGAGCGACGAGACGTTCGTCGCCTTCTTCCTGTATCGCGGCCTTCGCGATTCCCGTTCTTCTACCTGCCGGCCATGTTCTTCGGCGCCAAGACCAACTTACACCGTCGTGGACATGTGGCGGTTCTGGATCATCCACCTCTGGGTCGAAGGCTTCTTCGAGTTCTTCGTCACGGTCATCGTCGCCGATCATCTTGTTCCAGCTCGGGCTCGTCCGGCGCATCACGGCGCTGCCGGGTGATCTACCTCGACGCGATTCTCTACTTCGGTGGCGGCCTGATCGGCACCGCCCACCACTGGTACTGGACCGGCCAGACCGAACTCACCATGGCGCTCGCCGCCACTTTCTCCGCGCTGGAAGTCGTCCCGCTGACGCTGCTCACGCTCGACGCGTGGGACTTCATACAGGCGTACGCGCACGGCGACAGTCGGCAAGCCGGTCGTACCGGCACAAGTGGACGTTCTACTTCCTGATGGCGGTCGGCTTCTGGAACTTCCTCGGCGCGGGCGTGTTCGGCTTCCTGATCAACACTGCCGATCGTGAGCTACTACGAGGTCGGCACCATTCTGACGCCCAACCACGGTCATGCCGCCATGATGGGCGTGTTCGGCATGCTCGCCGTGGCGCTCATGGTGTTCGTCATGCGCGAAGTGAGCTCCGATGCCCTCTGGTCCCGCATCGAAAAGTACCTGAAGGTGGGTTTCTGGGGCCTCAACTCGGGCTCGCCCTCATGATCGTCCTGAGCCTGTTCCCGGGCGGCGTGCTGCAGGTCTGGGACGTGCTGCAGAACGGCTACTGGCACGCACGCTCGATCGACTACTTGGGCGGCAAGCTGCCGCGGTTGTTCGAGTGGATGCGCATTGTGGGCGACATGGTGTTCATCTTCGCGGGCGCGTTGCCAATCGCGATTGCCCTGCTCCTGTCCTACCTCGGGTTCCGGCGCAGTCCCGTGGTGCGCGCGGAGCAGCGACTGGCGCACTGACGGATTGCGGCTGCACGGGTGCCTGCTGCCGGCTTCACCCCGCGGCGCTCGGTCATGGCCGGCGGTCGCTGCGGAAGGCAACCGTCCCGCTGGCGTCATCCTCGCTCGTGGGGGGTGCCGTCCTTGCGCTTCAGGTCTTGTGCGCGCAGGCGGGACATGCCTTTTGTCGTCGGAAATCGAAAATTCAGCACCGTCGTTAAACGCTGCTTTGGGCTGATAAGGAATGACCATGAGGGATACGCTCAAACCGGATTGGGATCCGAGATCGGAGACCGTGATTCGCGACCAGCGCGCGGCCTACGATGCGATGCGCAAACGGTGCCCGGTCGCGTTCAGCGACTATCTGCAGTGGTCCCTGTTCCGACATGAGGACGTCGTCCGCGTGCTGAACGATCCCGCGACGTTCAGCAACGCGGCATCGAGACATCTTTCGGTGCCGAATGGAATGGACCCCCCCGAACACACCGAGTACCGCCGCGTCATCGAACCGTATTTCGAGCCCGCGCGGATGCAGGCATTCGAACCGACCTGCCGGGCGATCGCCGCGGACCTGGTGCAGGCGCTCCTCGGGCGCGACGAGGTGGAGGTGATTTCCGAGCTCGCCCAGTCATTCGCGGTGCGCACTCAGTGCGCCTTCCTCGGCTGGCCGCCTGACATGCACGAACCGCTGCGTCTCTGGACGCGGAAGAATCAGGAAGCGACGCTCGCGCAGGACCGGGAGGCTATGGCGGAAATCGCCCGCGAGTTCGCCGGGTACCTCGACGGCTTGTTGCGGGTCCGGCGCGAGGCCGGGGCGGAGGCAAGCGATGACATCACCGCCAGCCTGCTAAGCGCGCGGGTGGGGGGCAGGCCATTGCGCGACGAGGAGATCGTGAGCATCCTGCGTAACTGGACCGTCGGCGAAGTTGGCACGATCTCGGCGGCTGTCGGCATCCTCGTCCATTTCCTCGCGGAACACCCCGACCTGCAGCAGCAACTGCGCGACCGACCGTCACTGCTGCCGCCGGCGATCGACGAGATCCTCCGCATTCACGGACCGCTGGTAGCGAATCGACGCATTACGACTCGTCCGGTGGAGATCGGCGGCCGGAACCTCGATGCCGGCGAACGCATTTCGCTCGTCTGGATCTCTGCCAACCGTGATGAGCGGGTCTTCGAGGATGCGGAGGCATTCCGACTGGATCGCGATCCAGCGCAGAACCTGCTCTACGGAGCGGGCATCCACGTCTGCCCCGGCGCGCCCCTCGCAAGTCTGGAGCTGCGCGTCCTCGTGGAGGAACTTTTCGGGTGTACAACCCGAATCGAACCGAGTTCGGACAAACCGCCCACCAAGGCGGTGTACCCCGCCAGTGGCTTCGCCGCTTTGTCCCTCCGGATCCGATGAGCCGCTTGCCCCGCTCGCACCGACTTTGAATACTTCTCGCAGACGCCGCCGGCTTCGCAGTTTTTCTATGTAGACCGACCCAGTCGGTGCGAGCGGAGAATCTATTCCTTCGGCGGCAGTTGGCTCTGTTCGAAGAGCGCGGTGTTCGGCCACCGCGGATAGACGCCGCAACCCGAATCAGCTGGGCTATCCTGGCAACGGTTCTTCGAATGGCGGGATGCGCTGTTTGTGATACAGCCGCAGCAGTGCGCGATCGGAATGCCCCCGTCAGTCAAGTCCCAGTGCAGCTTGTATCCGACCCAGCTGTGTTTGTGGCCCTCCTGTCGCGCTTGGTGCCCACATCGCAGGCACGCAGCAAATCGGCAATCATCTCGCTCAGCCCTTTCATCTGCAATTGCCACTCGATGCGCGTGGGCTCCTTGGGGCGCGACTCGCCCTGCTTCGGTCGACCGTGGCGCCGGGCGGGCTTCAGCGCCGGGGCCGGCTTGTCCGCCGGGCGTTCGCGCGCCACGATCTCGGTGCTGTCTCGGTTCAGATGTCCCACGATTCTCTTGCCCACATGCGAGGCGATCAGCGTCGCATGCATCCGCTCGGGCAGGCCACGGGTGGCAAACTGCTCAAAGGCGCGGGAGAAGGTCGCGGCATCGGGCAGCTTCTTGGTCACGCCGAAGCCGCAGAAGCGCATCAGGCTCGTGTCGTTGCTCAACCGGTCAATAAGTGCCTCGGTCGTGGCCAAATCGACACCGCCTTGGCGACGAACGCGCGCTCAAGGTTCATTATTGATTCATCCAGGCCCCTGGCAATGTTGGAGACCGTACAGACACGGCAAGAGACGTGACCTACACTAGAGCGAGCAAGGCAGGTGAGCGATCTCGTAATGCTCGCCCGCGCTCGCGCGGTTCGATCGTACGTGCGCCGAGGTGAGATCGACCTTCAGAAGGAGGCATCATGATCTACGCAGCCCCTGGCCAGACCAATGCCAAAATCAATTTCAAGGTCAAATACGACAACTTCATCGGTGGGAAGTGGGTTGCCCCGGTCAAGGGCGAGTACTTTGGTGTTGTCACCCCCATTTCCGGAAAAACCTACACCAAGGCCGCCCGTTCGACGGCCGAAGACATCGAACTGGCCCTGGATGCCGCCCACGCCGTCGCCGACCAGTGGGCTCGCACGTCCCCCGCCGAACGCGCCAACGCGCTGTTGAAGATCGCCGACCGTCTCGAGCAGAACCTCGAAGTTCTCGCCTACGCCGAGACCGTCGACAACGGCAAGCCGATCCGCGAAACGCTGAACGCCGACATTCCCCTGGCCGTCGACCACTTCCGCTACTTCGCCGGCTGCGTGCGCGCTCAGGAAGGCGGCATTTCCGATATTGACGAGAACACCGTCGCCTACCACTTCCATGAACCCCTCGGCGTCGTCGGCCAGATCATCCCCTGGAACTTCCCGATTCTGATGGCCGCCTGGAAGCTGGCGCCTGCCATCGGTGCCGGCAATTGCGTGGTGCTCAAGCCGGCCGAGTCCACCCCGATCAGCATCCTGATCCTGGCCGAACTGATCGCCGACCTGCTGCCCCCAGGCGTGCTCAACATCGTCAACGGCTACGGCCGCGAAGCCGGTGTGCCGTTGGCCACCAGCACCCGCATCGCCAAGATCGCCTTCACCGGCTCAACCAGCACCGGCCGGGTGATCGCTCAGGCTGCTGCCAACAACCTGATTCCGGCCACCCTGGAACTGGGCGGTAAGTCGCCCAACGTGTTCTTTGCCGATATCGCTGACGAGGACGACGACTTCTTCGACAAGGCCATCGAGGGTCTGGTGCTGTTCGCCTTCAACCAGGGCGAAGTGTGCACCTGCCCGTCGCGTGCCCTGATTCAGGAATCGATCTACGACCAGTTCATCGAGCGTTGCATCAGCCGGGTCAAGGCGATCAAGGAGGGTAACCCGCTGGATACCGAGACCATGATGGGCGCCCAGGCCTCCGACGAGCAGATGAGCAAGATCCTTTCGTACATCGATCTGGCCAAGCAGGAAGGCGCCCAGCTGTTGGTGGGTGGCGAACGAGCCAGTCGTCCTGGCGAACTGGCCGACGGTCATTACATTCAGCCGACAATGTTCAAGGGCCACAACAAGATGCGCATCTTCCAGGAGGAGATCTTCGGGCCGGTGCTGGCGGTGACGACTTTCAAGACCGAAGCCGAGGCCCTGGAGATCGCCAACGACACGCTGTACGGTCTGGGCGCCGGGGTGTGGACCCGCGACGGCAGCACCGCCTATCGCATGGGCCGGGCGATCAAGGCGGGCCGCGTGTGGACCAACTGCTATCACGCCTACCCGGCGCACGCCGCATTCGGCGGCTACAAGCAGTCCGGCCTCGGCCGCGAAAACCACAAGATGATGCTCGACCACTACCAGCAGACCAAGAACCTGCTGGTCAGCTACAGCCCAAAGAAGCTCGGCTTCTTCTAACCGGAAAGTCTGCGGTCTCTCATGGTGAGCATTTCACGGACGGGCAACCACCCCATATGTGTGGGAGAAGCACATGGTTGAAAAAGTCATTGCCACGCAAGCAGCCCTGGACCTGATCGAGCACCTCAAGCAAAAGCACGGTCCGGTGATGTTTCATCAATCCGGTGGCTGCTGCGACAACAGCGCCGCCAACTGTTACCTGCCGGGCGAACTCACCATCGGCGCCGGCGACGTACAGCTCGGCGAAATCGGCGGCTGCCCTTTCCACATGAGCAAATCGCAGTACGAATACTGGAAACACACCCAGCTGATCATCGATGTCATCGAAGGCCACGGCGGCACCTTCTCGCTCGAAGGGCCCGAAGGCAAGGCCTTCCACACCCGTTCGCGGGTCTTTACCGATATCGAATGGGCCG
>CAVRDD010000030.1:0-174931 GCA_963719715.1 uncultured beta proteobacterium | reverse complement strand
ATCGTGTTCAACGCGGGCGCGAACGTGGGCTCCACGTCGAACCAGCTCAACCTCGCTCTCAACGCGGGCGGTACGATCACCAACCCGGCGCGAAATGCTCAACGCAACGGGGTGTTGAGACGCACCATGCGGCGCGTCGACACAGTCTGGCGTCATCTCTGGCACCGGCTCGGTCGTGAAGAACGGCGCCGGCACGCGGGCGCTTTGGGTGCGAACAGCTACACGGGGGCGACCACTGTGAGTGCGGGGTGCTCAATCCGCAGAACAAACACGGCCACTGGGTACGATGCGGCGGGGCGTCACGGGTCCCGGGAACAGCGCTGGAGTTGCAGGGTGGGATCGCCGGTGGGGGCGGAGGTGCGGCAGCGGCAACGGAGCGCTGCGCAACGTCAGCGGCAACAACAGTTGGGGCGGGACCCCCGTGACGCTGGCGGGAGCGGCGGAGATACAGTCCGGATGCCGCAGAGCTCACCTTGAATGCGGCCAATGCGGTGACCGGGGTCAACCGGAACCTGACCTTCGACGGCGCGGGCAACGTGCGAACGGCGGCACGATCACCACGGGAACGGGCACGCTGAAAGAGAGGGCACCGGCACGTTGACCTTGAGCGGCGTGGAGCACCAGCACGGGCGCGACCACGGTGAGCGCGGGGTCGCGCTGGAATGGTGTCGCCATTGCCGATGCGGGTGTGGATTTGAGCGCCTCTCTTGTGCGGATCTCACGCTCAATACGAGCGAGACGATCGGATCGCTCGCGGGGGTCTCCGGGACGACCGTGACGCTGGGTGGGAGCATGCTGACGCAACAACGGCATGACCACCTACGCGGGGCGCACGTGGCAGCGGCGGGCTGGTCAAAGCAGGGTACTGGGCACGCTGACGCTAAAGTGGCGCGAACACCCACACCGGCACGACGACGGTGAGTGCGGGAACCCTGGCGCTGGGGGCGAAGAGTCCTGGCCGACGGTTCGAGCGTGGCGGTAAATGGCGGCACGTTGTCGATGACCACCCGCAGCGATACGGTGGCCTGGTGTGTCGGGTTCGATCACGGGCACGACGGGGAGCGCTCACCGCGACCTCCGCTATGACATCACAGCTCGGGGCACGGTGAGCGCGTTCTCGGGCTCGAACAAGATGACTGCCTGCACGGCCATCCTACCAAGTAGACCTATACCTGGCCGACCGCGATCAATGCGGGCGTCTTGCAGTTGGGGGCGGCGGAAACTCGAGCGCGGTGACGGTGGCTGCCGGGCCGACATTCAAACTGAACAATTTCGCCGAGACGGTCGGCTCGCTCTGCCCGGGCGGGCAACGTCACGCTTGGACGCGTCGCTGATGTCCGGTGGCGACAACACCTCCTCGGGGCGCCATCAGCGGCACGGGTGCGCTCACCAAGACGGGCGCCGGCACCCTGACACTGTCGGGCACGAACAGCTACACCGGTACCACCACCATCAACGCCGGTACGGTGGCCTTGGGGTGTCGAGTGGGCGTGGCGTCGGGGCCGGTGGCACGTGTCCGGCGGCACGTGGACACCTGGAGACGTTCTTGGTGGACGGTGACGCTCATCAGCGGGAGCATCACGGGAAGCACGGGGATGCTCGACGGACGGCGCAGAGCGGCACGGTGAGCGCGATTCTGGCCGGCACGGGCGGCGCTGACCAAGACCACGGCCGGCACCGCGGCTGGTTCGGCGCGAACAGCTACACGGGGGCGACCACTGCGAAGCTGCCGGGGTGCTCAATCTGCAGAACAACGCGACCGCAAGACGACGGCGACGGAGGCCTCGGGAGCAGCGCTGGAGTTGCAGGTGGCGGAGGCGCTGAGCGTGAACGGCACCGGGGTGGGCGGCAACGGAGCGCTGCGCAACGTCAGCGGCAACAACAGTTGGGGCGGCACCGTGACGCTGGCGGGAGCGGCGGGAGATACCGGTACTGGTCACCTTGTAATGCGGCCAATGCCGTGGACCGGGGCGCCGGTACCCTGACCTTCGACGGTGCGGGCAACGGTGTGATCGGCGGCACGATCACCACGGGAACGGGCACGCTGACGAAGAACGGCACCGACCTGAGCGGCGCGAACACCTACACCGCGCGACCACGGCGAGCGCGGGGTCGCTGGGGCTTACGAACGGTGTCGCCATTGCCGATGCGGTGGTGAATTCGAGCGCCTCGGGCGCGGATCTCACGCTCAATACCGAGCGAGACGATTGCATCGCTCGCGGGGGTTGCGGGGACGACCGTGACGCTGGGTGGGAACACGCTGACGGCTGGCGGAGGAATGCACGACCACCTACGTGGGGCGATCGGTGGCAGCGGCGGGCTGACGAAGCAAGGTACGGCAAAAAATAAGTGGCGCGAACACCCACACCGCATGGACGACGGTGAGTGCGGGAACCGGCGCTGGGGCGAACGACGTCTGGTGCACGGTTCGAGCGTGGCGGTAAATGGCGGCACGTTGGACCATAGCCATTTACCGCCACGCTCGAACCGTCGGCCAGAACGTCGTTCGCCCCCAGCGCCAGGGTTCCCGCACTCACCGTCGTCGTGCCGGTGTGGGTGTTCGCGCCACTTAGCGTCAGCGTGCCCGTACCCTGCTTCGTCAGCCCGCCGCTGCCACCGATCACCCCGGCGTAGGTGGTCGTGCCGTTGTTCCCGCCAGCCGTCAGCGTGTTCCCACCCAGCGTCACGGTCGTCCCCGCAACCCCCGCGAGCGATCCGATCGTCTCGCTCGTATTGAGCGTGAGATCCGCACCCGAGGCGCTCAAATTCACCACCCCGGCATCGGCAATGGCGACACCGTTCGTAAGCGCCAGCGACCCCGCGCTCACCGTGGTCGCGCCGGTGTAGGTGTTCGCGCCGCTCAAGGTCAACGTGCCGGTGCCGTTCTTCGTCAGCGTGCCCGTTCCCGTGGTGATCGTGCCGCCGATCACACCGTTGCCCGCACCGTCGAAGGTCAGGTTCCGGTTGGCCCCGGTCACCGCATTGGCCGCATTCAAGGTGAGCGTGCCGGCATCGGACTGTATCTCCGCCGCTCCCGCCAGCGTCACGGTGCCGCCCCAACTGTTGTTGCCGCTGACGTTGCGCAGCGCTCCGTTGCCGCCCACCCCGGTGCCGTTCACGCTCAGCGCCTCCGCCCCCACGGCGATCCCACCCTGCAACTCCAGCGCTGCTCCCGAGGCCACCGTGACGCCCCCCGCCGTCGTACCAGTGGCCGTGTTGTTCTGCAGATTGAGCACCCCGGCACTCACAGTGGTCGCCCCCGTGTAGCTGTTCGCGCCCGAAAGCACCACGGTGCCGGCCGTGGTCTTGGTCAGCGCACCCGTGCCGGCCAGAATCGCGCTCACCGTGCCGCTCTGCACCGCATAAGACGTCCCCGTCAAGATCCCCGTGCTTCCCGTGATGCTCCCGCTGATGAGCGTCACCGCACCCACCGTATCCGAGAACGTCTCCAGGTCCCACGTGCCGCCGGACACGGTCACCGGCCCCGACGCCAGCGCATTCGACACCCCAAGGGCCAGCGTACCGGCGTTGATGGTGGTGGTACCGGTGTAGCTGTTCGTGCCCGACAGTGTCAGGGTGCCGGCGCCCGTCTTGGTGAGCGCACCCGTGCCGCTGATGGCGCCCGAGAAGATGGTGGAGGTGTTGTCGCCACCCGTAATCAGCGACGCGCTGCCGAGCGTGACGTTGCCCGCCCCGGCAAGCGAGCCGACCGTCTCGGCGAAATTGTTCAGATTGAATGTCGCACCGGCAGCCACCGTCACCGCGCTCGCGTCGGCGATGCGGTTCGCCGCCCCCAACTGCAAGACGCCCGCATTGATCGCGGTCGGCCCGGTATAGGTGTTGTTCCCCGACAGGATCAGCGTGCCGGCGGTCGTCTTGTTCAAGCCCGTGCCGCCCCCGAGAATCGCGCTCACCGTGCCCGACTGCATGTCATAAGCGGAGGTCGCGGTGAGCACTCCCGTCGTGCCCGTGATCGAACCCGACACGAGCTGCACCCCGGCCACCGTATCGCTGCGGGTGGTCATCGACAACGTGCCGCCATTTACCACCACGCTCGAACCGTCGGCCAGAACGTCGTTCGCCCCCAGCGCCAGGGTTCCCGCACTCACCGTCGTCGTGCCGGTGTGGGTGTTCGCGCCACTTAGCGTCAGCGTGCCCGTACCCTGCTTCGTCAGCCCGCCGCTGCCACCGATCACCCCGGCGTAGGTGGTCGTGCCGTTGTTCCCGCCAGCCGTCAGCGTGTTCCCACCCAGCGTCACGGTCGTCCCCGCAACCCCCGCGAGCGATCCGATCGTCTCGCTCGTATTGAGCGTGAGATCCGCACCCGAGGCGCTCAAATTCACCACCCCGGCATCGGCAATGGCGACACCGTTCGTAAGCGCCAGCGACCCCGCGCTCACCGTGGTCGCGCCGGTGTAGGTGTTCGCGCCGCTCAAGGTCAACGTGCCGGTGCCGTTCTTCGTCAGCGTGCCCGTTCCCGTGGTGATCGTGCCGCCGATCACACCGTTGCCCGCACCGTCGAAGGTCAGGTTCCGGTTGGCCCCGGTCACCGCATTGGCCGCATTCAAGGTGAGCGTGCCGGCATCGGACTGTATCTCCGCCGCTCCCGCCAGCGTCACGGTGCCGCCCCAACTGTTGTTGCCGCTGACGTTGCGCAGCGCTCCGTTGCCGCCCACCCCGGTGCCGTTCACGCTCAGCGCCTCCGCCCCCACGGCGATCCCACCCTGCAACTCCAGCGCTGCTCCCGAGGCCACCGTGACGCCCCCCGCCGTCGTACCAGTGGCCGTGTTGTTCTGCAGATTGAGCACGCCGGCGCTCGACCGTCGTCGTCCCCGTGTAAGTGTTCGCGCCCGAAAGCACCGTCAGCGTGCCGGCGCCCGTCTTGACGACCGCGCCGGCACCAGAGATGACACCCGACTGTGTCGACGCCAGCGCCGGATTGAAGGTGAACACGCCACCGTTGGTGTTGATGGCGACGGGGCTGGTGATCAGACCGCCAGCATTCAACATGAGATCGAGCGGACTCGACGTGGAGGTCACGTTCGCGCCGGCGTTGAACACGATGTTGTTGGTGGCGGTGAGCGTAAGCGCCGCGTTGCCGCCTGCGGTCTTGGCAATCGCGTTGGCGACGGTGATATTGCCGGGCTGGGTGTTCGCGCCGGCACTGCCGGTCGTGACGGTGACGCTGGTGCCGGCGTTGAGCGCGGCCACGATGCTGCCGGTGGTGACGATTGCGCTGTCGTTGGTCGTGGTGAAGTTCGGGCCCGCGCTGACGTTGGTATTGACGCCGGCGGTCTGGATCGTGATGTTGTTCGGATCGAGCAGCCACTGACCTGCGCGGCCGGTCGGCGCACTCGCATCGACCGCACCGGTCGATTCAAGAATGGCCCTGCCACTGGTTTCAACGAAGCCACCGTCGCCGCCCCGAGGGCCGCCGCGCGCACTGATCGCGCCGTGAAACTGGGTCGTCGCGTCCGCCCACACGATCACCTTGCCACCATCACCGCTATCGGTGGCATCAGCCTTGATCGTCGCGTTCGCTCCGACATAGGCGCGTGCCGCATTGGCGACATCCGCGTTCGCGCCCTGGTAGTCACCGCCGATGCGCACCGTGCCACCGCCACCGGGTCCCGAGGCGTCGATCACAGCCCCGCTCACGAGCGCCACCTTGTCCCCCGTGACGGTTACGCTGCCGCCTCGCTCCCCGGTGTTTGCGCCGGAGACGTCCAGCCTGCCGGCCGCGGACACGACACCGCTGTCGCCGCCCTCCAGGCGAATGACGCCGTTCTTCATGCTGACGGAGCGCGCCTCGACGATGCCCTCGTTGTTGACCACCGTGGCGAGCAGCGCGTCGTGGGCGCGGGCAGACAGAATCACGGTTCCGCCGTCGGCCTGGATCAGTTGCTTGTTGGCGGCCAGCGCGTCGAGCGCCGCCTGGTCCACGGAGAAGCCGATCAGCGCGTTGCCGGCAAGGCGAAGCGTGACCTGACTGCCGGCCCCGAGCGCCACCGTGCCGAGTCGTGCGGTGATCACACCTTCGTTTGCGACCTGCTGCCCGAGCAGGGCGACGTAGCCCCCGTCGGACGCGCGGATCGCGCCACGGTTGATGACGGACGCCGCGCCACCTCCCGCGGTGAAGGTGTAGCGGCCGGCCGTGAAGTCCGCATCGGTCAGGCCGAGCGTGGAGGCGACGATGCCGCCGACCTCGACCCGGGCGCCGTGCCCGAAGAGCACGCCGTTCGGATTCAGCACGAACACCTGGCCGTTGGCGGAGAGGCTGCCGAGGATGAGTGACGGGTCCTGACCGAGGACGCGGTTGAGCGCGATCGCGCTGGCGTCGGGTTGCCGGAAAACGACCGACTCGCCGGCGCCAATCCCGAAGCTCTGCCAGTTGATGGCAAGCCGCGGACTCGTCTGTTGGACCGTCAGAGCGCTGCCCGACTGGCTGACGACGCCGCTCCCTGCGCTTACCTCCGCGCCGGTCGGTAGGGCGTGTCCGCGCGTGATGGCTGCCGTGAGGAAGAGCCCGAGGAACGCACGCGCAACCGGACGCAGCCGAAAGGGCGGTGCGGGGACGGCGGCGTCAGGCACGTGGGAGCGTGTCATCTCTTGGGAAAGCGGTACTTGGGAAAGCGGATGCCGCCGAGGGCAGCCGCGGCGGGCGGATTTGCACAGCCGTCAGCAACGGCCGTGCCACTGGAGATGTGCCAAGCCCGTGACCCAAGGGAAGAAATTGACTCTAGGGGGCGCCTGCCGATGAGGCATCCGCCGCGTGCTGGCGTCTGACCCCGAGCACCGCGTGATCGATCTTGATGCAGCGGTCCATCACGACGTCGAGGCCGGCGCGCGTCGCGAACTGCGCTGCCGCCTCGTTGACGACACCGAGCTGCAGCCAGAGCACCTTCGCGCCTACGGCGACCGCGTCCTCTGCGATCGGCTCGATCTGGTCGGAACGGCGAAAGCAATCGACGATGTCGATCGGTTCCGGCACCGCCCGCAGGTCGGGATAGCAGGGTTGCCCGAGAATCTCCGTGCAGGCGGGGTTCACCGGAATCACCCGGTAGCCGACCGCCATGAGATAGCGCGCGACCTGATGGCTCGCGCGCGCCGGGCGCGGTGAAAGTCCGACGACGGCAATCGTCCGGGACGACTCCAAGAGGGCACGCATGCGCTCGTCGCCGGGGTTCGTGACCATGGCCAAGTCAGGGCTCCGCACGTGGACTGGGGTCGATGTTAGCAACCCGGTGGCGTGCCGGGCAGTGGGGCCACTCCGACCCAGGATAGTGCCGATGACATATATCGAATGGCCGATTCGAGCCGCCGCTTCCCGCTGGCATACTTGCCGTATCATCATCGCTTGCCCGTAGACGAGGGGGTGACAGCCATGAGCGCCGAGAATCTCTCGTCCCACGACATCGCCACGCTGCAACTGCAGCTCAAGCTCACCGGGGACTACCCGGGACTGCTCTGTGGCGTGTTCGACGATCCGACGCGGGAGGCGCTTCGCCGCTTTCAGGAGCGGGAGAGCGTCGGCGGGGAAACGGGCGTTGTAGACGCGCACACTCGCTGCGCGCTCGACCGCTGCGCCTATGCAACCTTCGATGACCAGCTGGGTATCGAAGTCGAGGAGGTCGCGCGGGCGCGTCCGGAAGGGCTGAAGACGGCGGCATCCGAGTCCACGGAAGCACGCCAGGTCGCCCACGATACGCGTCTGGTCGGGCTGGCGTTCTCCGGCGGCGGCATTCGCAGCGCGACCTTCAACCTCGGCGTGATCCAGGCGCTCGCCGAACTCAAGCTGCTGCACCTCTTCGATTACGTCTCGACCGTCTCCGGCGGCGGCTACATCGGCAGCTGGCTTTCGGCACTCATCACGCGCCGCGGCGGCAGCATCGAAGACGTCGCGCGCGAGCTGTGCCCGAATGCCGGTGACGCGGGCGTGCCGGGTTACTCCCGTGAATCGCAGGCAATCCGCTTTCTGCGCGGCTACAGCAACTACCTCACGCCGCGCCTGGGGCTGCTGTCGGCGGACACGCTATCGGCGGTGGCAACCTACCTGCGCAACCTCTACCTCAACCTCACCATCCTGATCCTGCTCCTCGTCGCGGTGCTGCTACGTGCCGCGGATTCTGGTGGCGCTGACCTCTTCGCGCACGCCGACCGGCCGGCGCTCGGAATGACTTTCCTCTGGTGCGGACTGGCCCTCCTGGTCGTCCCGACTTCGGCCATCGTCGGCGCGAATCTCGCCTATCGCACGCCAGCCAGCCGGTACGCCAGTTCGCCCTGGTACGCGCAGACCCGCGTCGATCCTGCTGCTCTTCTGGGTGCCCGGCGGGGTAGGCGCCTACCTCGTCGAGTGCTGGTTCAGCGTGCAGCCGCAGCCCGGACTTCGGCTACGACTTGCGCTGGGTGGGCGCTGGTCGGGGCGATCTTCGCGCTCGTCGCATGGATCGTCGGCGGCATCGCCTACCTCCTCGCCGAAGCGCGCGCCGCCGGCAACAGCGCAGCGCGCTCGCACCGGTGAGAGAAAACATCCGCTCCTGAGTCTTTTTCTACGTGCTCCTGGAGCGATCGTCGCCGGCGCCGTGGGCGGCGTCCTGTTCTACTGGTTCACCGGCGTCCTCGAATGGATCTGGAACACTCCCGAGTACGGTCCCGACCTCGCAAGATGGCTGGCGGCGGGTCTGGGAACGGTCGTCGTCATGAAGCTGCTCGCGATCGCCATCACCCTCCACGTCGGGCTGGTCGGCCGCCAGTACTCGGAGGACGTGCGCGAATGGTGGAGCCGTCTCGGCGGCTCGGCCATCGCGGTCGGCGTCGGCTGGCTGGTGCTTTTCCTGATCTCGGTCTACGTCGTCCCGCCGCTTCGCCGTCGTCGTGTACCAATGGGACAGCCGGGGGCTGGGTCACAGGCGGCGCCGTGGCGAGCTGGGTTGGCTCCACGCTCGCCGGTGTGCTGCTGGGCAAGAGCGAGAAGACGGGTCCGCACGACGCGCCCAGCGCAACCGTGTGCTCGAATTCGTCGCACGCATCGCGCCGTACGTGTTCATCGTCGGGCTGCTCGTCGGCTCTCTCGATCCTGATCGATCCGCTGCTGCCAATCCTCGGGACCGTCAGCGAAAACAGCTGCCTCCAACACGTTGGCACGCACTCGGAGTCAAACCTTTGGAGGCCAGCTTCACCGCTCGCCCGGCGCCGAGCCACAGCAGTTCCAGGAAATGGACGCGATTCCCCTCTGGATTCTGCTCGCGACGGCCGTCGGCTGTCTGCTGACGGGGCTCGCGCTCTCCTGGCGAGTCGACATCAACCTGTTCTCGCTCTACAGCTTCTATCGCAACCGGCTCACCCGCTGCTATCTCGGCGCCACGCGCGCACCGCACCGCCAGCCGCAACCCTTCACCGGCTTCGACCCCGAGGACGATCTGCCGATGCACACGCCTCACCAGCCTCTCGGGCGGCATTCATCTCCAATCGCAACGCCCCTATCACATCGTCAACACCGCGCTGAATCTGGTCCACGGCAAGGACCTCGAGTGGCAGCAGCGCAAGGCTGCGTCCTTCACGTTCACGCCGAAGTTCTCCGGGTTCGAACTGCCGCCGACAGCGGATTCGCGTGGCTATGCGGATCCGGGGACGATGCAGCGCCCGGCAACGGATGCGCGAGTTCCGGCCACGGCGCGTTCCGACCGGATCAGCCGCCCGCCGCGATCGCCCCTGGCAGTAATGCCCCGTCACCTGCTCGGTCGCGCGCCGCGCCCGGTCGCGGCTGCTTCCGCCCGACCGCGCGGACGATGGACAGGTCAGGCGCGAGCCTGGGCGTGGCGCTCGCCATCTCCGGCGCCGCCGCCAGCCCCAACATGGGCTATCACAGCTCGCCCGCGCTGGCGTTCCTGATGACGGTGTTCAACGTTCGGCTCGGCAGATGGTGCGGCAACCCGGTCGACGAGAGCGCATGGACCCGCCCTGGTCCTCACGTCGCCGCGTGGCGGCTGCTACGGGAACTCCTGGGTTTGACAACCAGCACCAGCGGATACGTTTACTTGAGCGACGGCGGGCATTTCGAGAACCTCGGCCTGTACGAGCTGGTGCGCCGGCGCTGCCGTTTCGTCGTCGCGAGCTGACGCGAGCCAGGATCAGAAACTCACCTTCGAGGATCTCGGCAATGCCATTCGCAAGTGCTACGCGGATCTCGGCATCCCGATCGAGATCGATCTCGCGCCGCTGCGGCTGCGTGGAGAAGAAAAGCGCAGCGAATGGCACTGCGCGGTCGGCACCATCCGTTACGATCTGCGTGACCCCGATGCCGTGCCGGGCGTGCTTCTCTACCTGAAGCCGTCCCTGATCGGCGACGAACCCGCCGACGTGCTGAATTACGCATCCACCGATCCGACGTTCCCGCATCAGACCACGAGCGACCAGTGGTTCGACGAGTCGCAGTTCGAGAGCTACCGCAAGCTCGGCTACCACATCGGCAAGTGCGTGCTGGGTCCGGCGAAAGACAATGGCCGAAGCCGAGGCAGACCGCCGCTGGAGGAGAACAGCGCCGATGTCTTCGGCGACGTGGAAGGTCTCATCGTCGCCTTGAAGTCGATCTGGCATCCGCCTGCGAAAGGCGGCGCGGAGGCCTTCACCCGCCACACGCGCACCCTCGATGCGATCTACGAGCGGCTGCGCGGCGACCCGCAGCTGCGCTTCCTCGATGCGCAGGTCTACCCGAACTGGAAAGCGATCGCGGCGGGCACCAAGTATGAGGTCCCTCTCGAACAATGGCTGCCGGATACCTACGGCGAGCTGCGCGAGGGGTTCTATCTCTGCAACAGCGTGATGCAGCTCATGGAGAACGTGTACCTCGACCTCCAGCTCGAGACCCAGTTCGATCACCCCGACAACCGCGGCTGGATGAATCTGTTCCGCCACTGGGCGTGGTGCAACATGTTCCGCGTGACGTGGGCGATGAGCGCCGCGACCTATGGCATGCGCTTCCAGAGCTTCTGCAAGCGGCAACTCGGCCTCGCGCTGGGCGAGGTGGAGGTGAAGGACATCAGAGGATTCGGGGAAGCTCGGCGAGCTCAACTTCCTGGAAGAGAATCTCGTGTCCGAGCTCGTCAGGCAGCACAGGACCTCCCGCGCGATGCGCTGCAGATCGATCGCATCGAGATCGTGGTGAGGAATCCGCAGGAGTCCGGAAAGTCCATCCGCCTGCCGGTGGGTCTGGCGATCACGGATTCCACCGCCGCCGGCAAGGAAGTCGTGTTCTTCCGCATCCAGGATCACCTGCGCCGCATGGGTCTTGCCCGGGTGGCGCTGCGCAAGCTGCTGATCCAGAACAAGGAGGTGAAACGCGCACGCCCGCTCCTTCTGGGCAAGCCGGCGCTGGAAACCGTTGGCCCGGACGAGCAGCGCCGCTTCGAGCGACTGTTCCGGTCCGTGCTGTACGAACTCGACAAGACATGAGACGCCAAGTCCGCGATCGACTCTGTTCCCGCGACGAAGAGGCCTGACCCCATCCAGACCGCGTCGAGCAGAAGGGCTTGCTCGCCGGGGACGTTGGCATCGACGGCGACGTGGGATCGATCACGCAGATGGCGCTGCTCGACGAGAGATCACCAAACCGGAAACACGCGGCTGTCGCGCGCGACTGGTCGACCTTTCCTTAGTGCCCACCGGTCAGCGGAACGAAGCGCACTGCCAGGATCTGCCTGCTGACCACGCTGCCGTCGGCTGCCTTCTCCAGCAGTTGCAGATGGTGAGCGAATGACTCCCCGACCGGCATCACCATCCGCCCGCCCGGCTTGAGCTGCTCCACGAGCGGTGGCGGCACGTGGTCCGCCGCAGCCGCCACGATGATGGCATCGTACGGCGCGAACGCCTCCCAGCCGTGATAGCCATCGCCCACCCGCACCTTCACACGGTCGTAGCGCAGCGCCGAGAGTGTCGCTTCGGCACGCACGCCGAGCGGCTCGACGATCTCGATCGTGTACACCTCTGCACCCATCTCGGCGAGGATCGCCGCCTGATAGCCGGAGCCGGTACCGATCTCCAGCACGCGGCTACCCGGCTTCACGTCCAGCAGGTCGGTCATCAGCGCGACGATATAAGGCTGCGAGATGGTCTGTCCGTATCCGATGGGCAGCGGACGATTCCTGTACGCGTATTTCTCCTGGTCGGCGGGGACGAAGCGGTGTCGCGGCACCTTGGTAAGGGCATCGAGCACGCGTGCATCGATGCCCGGTTGGCCGGTTTCCGCGGCCGTCTCCGCTGCGAGTGCGCGGATATCTTCGACCATCCTGGCACGCTCGCCGGCGAAGGAATCGTTGTCCGCAAGCACCGGCATTGCGCAAAGAAGCTTAGTTACGAGAAGTGCCAGGGCGCATCGCGAACGCATGCAGAGTCGACCGATGCCGATGCTGCCGGGCTGGCTGGCGAGAGCCCCTCACACCTTGACGTCGGGATTGAGCGCGTAGCGGCCCATCACTGTCGCGCTCGCCAGCACGTGTCCCTCGATCGCCTTGCGCACGTCAGGCCCGGTGAAGCGGCCTTCGACCGGGCAGCGCGCGACAGCTAGCGCATACAGCGTGAAGACGTAGCGATGGGCAATCGAGTCGTTCCACGGCGGGCACGGGCCATCGTAGCCGTAGTAGTCGCCGCCCATGTCGGCGTCGCCGGCGAACCAGTTCGTGTAGTCGTTCACGCCTTGGCGCGCGCCGCGCGGCGCGGACGGTCCGGGCTTGCCTTTCGCGGTGACGCTGCTCGCGAATTCACCCTTGGCAATCGGCGCCGCATCGGCAGCCAGATCCGCCAGCACCCAGTGGAAGAAGTCGATCCGCGGCAGCGATGCCGGCACCGTGCGCCCTTCCTGATTGACGTCGTCCGGCTTGCTCGGCACGTCAAGGTCGTGGCAAAGCAGCACCAGCGACTTCGTGCCGGCTGGCAGATCGCTCCAGGAGAAATCAGGATTGAGGTTCTGCGAGAGGCCGGCGTGGCTCTGCGGATCGGGCGCGCAGAACGCGCACTCGACGGGAATCGCCTGCCCGTCGGCAAAGCACGAGGTGGTGAGCTTCACGGCAGTTGCTCCTGGATGTGAATGCAATAGCGAGCGCAGGATTATAGCGCCGGGTGACCCATGTTCAGACCGTGGCTGCGCCCCGCCGAGGGCGAGCAACTGCCCGCACCCTGTGATATGTTTGTTTCCGGGAGCCCCTTTGCGGCTCGCGATTTCCGTCTTCTCCGTGCTCACGGCGCCCAATCTCATCACGCTCGCCCGACTGGTCCTGGTCCCGATCATGGTCTGGCTGCTGCTCGACGGCAGCTACGCGACCGCGCTCGTGGTCTTTGTGGGCGCGGCCGCGAGTGACGTCCTCGACGGCTATCTGGCGCGGCGCTTCAATCAGCAAAGCTACGTCGGCGCCGTGCTCGATCCCGCCGCCGACAAGCTCATGGTGCTGTCCACCGCCGGCACGCTGACGTGGCTGGAACTGCTGCCGATCTGGGTGGCGATCGCGGTGGTGCTGCGCGACGTGGTCATCGTCGCCGGCTTCCTCGCCTATCGCTGGCTGCGCGGCCACGTGGAGATGCGCCCGACCTGGCTGGGCAAGGCCAACACGGGTCTCGTCTTCGGCGTATTCACGCTGGTGCTGGCGCAAGCGTCCGGGTTGATCGATCTCGGCCGCTGGCTGCTCGTCGCCTATGTCGTTTTGGTTGGAACGATCGTGGCGTCGGGCCTGCATTACGTGTGGGTGTGGAGCGCGAAGGCGACGCATGCGGAGCGGGGTCAGATACGGTGAGATGTACCCGAGCGTCTCCGATGATGTCGAAGGGATGAAGAAGTTGTTCGAGCAGTTCTCGTTCACCGGCGGATTCCGAGCCATGTCGCGCCCGAGACACCGTGTTCGATCCGACGGCGGAGATCTCGGCTATGTGCTGTCGCACGCCTTCGGCGTGGGGTTCGACAACCCCCGCTTGACCGGCTCACAGGACAAACCGGTCGAACCGTACAATGGAGCGGGACACGGCGCAGGAACGACCTTTCCGATTAGCGCAAACCGCCTTCGGCTGTGTAAAATCGCCGGCTGTCCGGAACGGAGGGCTCGATGCCCGAAGATGGCTGCAACCTCATCAATATGCGCCCTGCTAATTCGGCCAACGCCTTCGATCTGAGGCGCGTCGGGTCGCATCCGGATTACTGGTATCCGGTGGCTTGGTCCGAAGAGCTGAAGGCCGGCAAGGCCATCGCGCGCCAGTTCGCCGGCGAGCCCATCGTGCTCTACCGCGGCGAGGCGGGCGAGGTCCATGCGCTGGAGGACCGCTGCGCCCACCGCCAGGTGCCGCTGCATCTGGGCGTGGTGTCCGGCGACGAGATCAAGTGCCACTATCACGGCTGGGCCTACGACGGCACGGGGAAATGCGTGGACGTGCCCTACCTCGGCAAGGAGCGGCTGCCGAACGGCGTGAAGAGCTATCCGGCGCGCGAGATCGACGCCCTGATCTTCGTGTTTCCGGGCGATCCCGCACTGGCCGACAGCCGCGCGCCCGCGACCCTCGGCTCATCCCAGAACCCGGCATACAAGACCCGCCGCCTGAACCGTGAAGTGGCCTGCCACTACACCTTCATGCACGAGAACCTGTTCGACATGAACCACCAGTTCATGCACCGCAAGCAGATGGGCTCGATCAAGGCTCGGTGTCTCGGACGCGACCACGGGGAGAATTGGGCCCAGGTGGAATACACGTTCAGCCGTACGGAAGGCCGTCCTTCCGTCGGCGAGCAGGTGATCGTCGATCTGGTGCGCAAGCGCGGGGAGCCCAAGAAGGATTTCTGCGACCACATGCGCATTCGCACCGACTATCCCACCCAGAGCCTGAAAGTCTGGGTCGGACGCGACATCAAGGACAGCGAAGATCCGGTGCTGGACGTGTGGCTGGGCTACACGCCGCTCGACAAGAACCAGCGCACCAACCGGACCTATGGCTATCTCTCGGTGAAGAAGCCGCCGGTGCCAGGCCTGATCCACGCAGTATGGCCGTTCGTGACTTGGTTCACCGAGAGGATCTTCCGCGAGGACAAGGAGATCGTGGAGTTCGAGCAGGCCGCCTACGACGCCCAGGGCTCTGATTGGAACAACGAGACGTTTCCGGCCATCCGCGATCTGCGCGGCGTGCTCGCCCGCTGCGGCGCACCCACGGATGGTGGCGCCGAGAAGGCGAACCGCAACTTCGCAGCCGAGTAGCAGCCTGATCGTCGCCGGGCGAGCTGACGGGCGTCAAGCGCTGGAAGGTAATCGAGGAGGCAGCGGCGGAGGTCGGCCCGGCACTTTTCTTCAGCCTGCTCATCATCACCCACCCTGTCGTTCATCCCGGTGTTTACACTGGAGGAGCGGGAAGGAAGGCTGTTGTACCAGCGGCACCGCGTCGGTGAGTGCGCGGACGAGGTTGAGCTTCAGTTCCAGGGTTGTGTAGGCCTTGCCACCCGGCAGCGTGGAATGCACGGCGCATCCCATAGCGGTGTCGAGCATCGTCGCGAACGAGCCGCCGTGAACCGTGCCCATCGGGTTGTAGTAGCTGAAGCGTGGCTGTCCCTGGAATACCGCGAATCCGAGCTCGATGCGATGCAGGGTGAAGTCGAGCGTGACAGCCATGGGCGGGGGCGGGATCCCGCCGGCGAGGAGTGCCTAGAATATCTGCAATCCGCTGCACCCGGCGACCGGGGCAGGTGAGGCCACGCCGGGACCCGTCTGGAGGCGGGCGCGCACGGCCGCTTCCTCGGCCCGCCAGCGGGCTAGCGTTTCTTCGGGATTCATCGCGTCGGTTGGCGTTGTCATGACGATCAACTCCTTGATGTATGTGTCCTTCGGCGAGCGACGGCGGCCACGAGACGCGCTGATCGCGACTGAGATAGCGCCGTCGCTCGCTGCAGCGCTTGATCGGGCGTTGTGGCTCATCCGTTCATCGCGCGCGACAAAAAGGCCTGGTGCAGCCAGCGTGGCGTCGCCCACGTGAGGATCACGAGGGCCTTGTTCGCCCAGCCCGGCACGACGCTGATGCGTCCGGCCTGCAAGGCGCGGATACCGGCGCGCACCACGGGGGCCGGCTGCATCATCAACAGCTTTAACGCGGGCGTGATCTTCTGCTGCGCCGCGGTGGCGAACCCGGTGTCCGACATGCCCGGGCAAAGCGCCGTAACCGTGACGCCATCGCGCTTGAGTTCGCGATGAAGCGCTTCACCCAGACGCAACACGTAGGCCTTGGCGGCTGCATAGACGGCGAAGTTCTGCACGCCCTGGTAGGCCAGCAGGCTGGCGACCAGCAGGATCTTCCCGCGTCCGCGCGTCCGCATGTCTTGCGCAAAGACATGGGTGACCGCGGTCAGGCTCGCCACATCCAGCTGCACCATCGCCAGCGCCGCGTCCAGCTGGCTATCCACGAACGGGCCTTGCAGTCCATGGCCGGCGTTGTTGATGAGGATGTCGATCGCAATGTCCTCGCTCGTGGAGGCGCCGATGCAGTTGGACGACTGCCGCAATATCCGAGAGATCGACCTGCTCCACCACGACCTCGATGCGGTACTGCCGGCGTAGTGTCTCGGCGAGTGCTTGAAGCCGGTCCAGCCGGCGCGCCACCAGGACCAGCGAGTGGCCTTGCTCGGCATATTGGCGGGCGAACTCCTCGCCGAAGCCGCTCGATGCGCCCGTGATGAGTACCCATGAATTTTTTGTGGTGGTCATTTTTCTTACCTGTGGTTAGTAGTGGAAAGGTTGCTGTAGAGGCCGTTGCTGCTCGCATGCCGCGCATCCCATCCGCCGCCCAAGGCCCGGAAGGAGGCAATCGCCGCGCGCGCAGCCTCCGTTTGCGCCTGTACCTTCGCGTCGCGCACCTGCAGCAGGTTGCCGTCGGCATCGAGCACCTCGATCAGGCTGACGACGCCGCCCTTGTAGGCGGCAAACGAGTTCTCGCGTGCACGGGCGAACGACGATTCACCCCGCATCAGGATGCCGACCTGGGCCTCGCGTTTGACGAGGGCGGAGAAGGCGTTCTCGACATCCTCGGTCGCCCGCAACACGGCCAGGCGGTAGGCTGCCAGGGCTTCGGCCTCCTGGCCGCGCGCGGCGGCGATCTGCGCGTCGACGCGGCCGAAGTCGAACAGGCGCCAGCGAAGTCCGAGGACGCCCAGGGCCTGGCTGGCACCCCCGGTGAAGAGGTTGCCGCTCGATATTGCGGTGGCACTGCCTAAGAGCCCGCCGAGCGAGAACTTGGGGTAGTACTCCGAAACCGCCACACCGATGCGCGCGCTGGCGGCGGCGAGGCGCCGCTCGGCCACCATGAGATCCGGTCGGCGTCGAATCATCTCGGCCGGGGTGCCGGTCTCGGCCAGACCGGGAGCGACCGGAATAGATGCCTCCGGGCTCAGCTCGGCCCGGTACGTTCCCGGCTGTACCGCGAGCAGCACGTCCAGCGCGTTCATCGCCGAATCGAGCCCAGCTTCCAGGGCGGGAATCTGCGCCTCGACCTGAGCGAGCGAACCCTCGACTTGGCGCATTTGCAGCTCGGCGGCGATCCCCTTTTCGAACTGAAGCTTGACCGTGGAGAGAAGCGCACGGCGCGTCTCCGATTGTTGCTGGGCGATCGCTATGCGCGCCTGCAGCCGCGGATCGTGACGTATGCATCTGCCGTTTGCGCCGCCACAGCCAGCCGTGTCGCAATCGCGCCGGCTTCGGATGCCTCATACTCGGCGCGTGCAGCTTCCCGCCCTCGACGCAGCCCGCCGAACACGTCGATCTCCCAACTCGCACCGAGATTGGCCTCGTAGTAGCTGCCATTGCGGTCGAAGTCCGGCGTGGCGTCGAGCACCTGTCCCAACGGGGTCTCAACCGACTGGTAGGCTTCTTGCAGCATTCGCACTCACATCGGCCGATGGAAGCAGCGCTGCATCTGCCTGGCGCAACGACGCGCGCGATTGGGCGACACGTGCCGCTGCCTGCGCGATGTCCAGATTCTGTTCGAGGGCCAGGGAGACGAAGCGCGTCAGCAGAGGATCGTCGAAGCCGGCCCACCAGGCATTGGAGGTCCGCCTTGCTCTGGACCTGTCTCTGCGGGCGTAACCCTCCTGACCGAGGAAGCGGGATGAGACGTCCATCTCGGGCGACCTGTAGTCGGGGCCGACTGCGCAGCCCGTCACGACGCTGACGCTCAGCAGGAGGGCGAGAGGGCGGGGTTGGTGCGCATGAGCGTCCTTCGGAGTAGTTGAGCTAATGTGACTATAAGTCCTAACGGTCACTAGTTGTCAAGCTTAAGTATCTGAGGTATTGTTTTGCTTATGAGTGAAATCACATCTATCTGCCCCTCAGGCGCGCGGCCCAACCGACCACAATGTTCGAGAGCAAATCCTAGAAGCGGCCGAAGAGCACTTCAGCCGTTACGGCTACGAGAAAACCACGGTCTCCGACCTGGCTAAGGCGATCGGCTTCTCAAAGGCTTACATCTACAAGTTCTTCGATTCCAAGCAGGCCATCGGCGAGGCCATCTGCTCCAAGACCCTGAGTGCGATAGTCGCGGCGGTCGAAGAGGCCGTGGCTGGCGCGAGCACGCCTAGTGAAAAATTCCGTCGCATGTTCAAGACTTTAACGGCGACCGGTGTGAGTCTGTTCTTCAACGATCGCAAGCTGCACGACATCGCCGCGTACTCCGCTGGGGAGGGGTGGCCGTCCGCCCGCGCCTACGCGGACCGCATCAGGCAGATCCTGATGGACGTGGTCCGTGAAGGTCGGGAGACCGGCGAGTTCGAGCGTAAAACGCCGCTTGACGAGACGGTGCATGCGATCTTTCTAGTCGTGCACCCGTATGCGAATCCACTCCTGCTACAGCACAACCTCGACCTCATCGAGGAGGCTCCGGCGCAACTATCAAACCTGGTGCTGCGCAGCCTGGCCCCCTAATTTTGTAAAGTGACTATTGACAATATACGTCACTAGTTGTACGTTGGAAGCCTTCACGCATCTCCCGGAGGTTTCCATGTTTCAGCGTCGTAATGTCGCATTCGTTGCCATCCTCGGTTTGCTGCCCTTTGTCGTGGCAGCGTGCAGCGACGCAACTTCTTCAGCTGATCCGCGGACGCAGGCCCCGCTGGTGCGAGTAGGCTCCGTCAAGATCTCTACCCGCGCGGAGCGTTCCTTCACCGGTATCGTCGCGGCCCGTGTGCAGAGTGACCTGGGGTTCCGCGTGCCCGGGAAGGTTCTGGAACGCCTGGTTGATACCGGGCAAACGGTCAAGCGCGGCCAACCGCTCATGCGCATCGATCCCACGGACTTGAGGCTTGCCACGCGCGCGCAAGAGGAGGCGGTTGCCGCTGCCAGGGCGCGCGTGCGCCAGACGTCGGCGGACGAGGCGCGACACCGCGACCTCGTGTCCGCAGGTGCGGTTTCGGCATCGGCCTACGACAAGGTCAAGGCTGCCGCCGAGTCGGCACGAGCGGAGCTCAACGCGGCCCAAGCCCAGGCCGACGTTGCCCGCAACGAGACGGGCTACGCTGTCCTGGTCGCGGATGCGGACGGTGTGGTGGTCGAGACGCTGGCGGAGCCGGGGCAGGTTGTCGCTGCGGGTCAAGTCGTCGTGCGTGTGGCGCATGCCGGACGCCGCGAGGCGGTCATCGAGCTTCCAGAAACCCTGCGCCCGGCGATCGGATCCACCGGCCTGGCCGCATTGTATGGAAGCGGGCTGACTGGCTCCGCAAAACTTCGCCAGTTGTCGGACGCGGCAAACCGTCAGACTCGAACGTTCGAGGCGCGCTACGTGCTGGAGGGTAGTCTGGCCGACGCGCCGCTGGGTTCCACCATCTCCGTCCAGCTCTCGGACGGGCAGCGCGACCCGGCGCTGCAGGTGCCGATCGGTGCGATCTTCGATTCGGGCAAGGGTCCCGGCGTATGGCTGGTTGAAGGGGAAACGCCTCGAGTCACGTGGCGTGCCGTGCAAATTGCCCGCCTTAGCGACGAAGCGGCTTCGGTCGTCGGCAACCTCAAGGTGGGCGATCCCGTCGTTGCGCTCGGTGCGCATCTACTGCACGAAGGCGACCACGTGCGACTGCGCGGCACGGCGACGCCCGCTGTGGACGCCAAAGGCGGGGCAGCGTCATGAGCGGCTTCAATCTCTCCGCCCTTGCCGTACGCGAGCGCTCGGTCACCTTGTTCCTGCTCGTCGCGATTTCCATCGCCGGCGTCGCGGCCTTCCTGATGCTGGGTCGCGCGGAAGACCCGGCGTTCACGATCAAGCAGATGACCATCGTCACGGCTTGGCCGGGCGCTACGGCAAAGGAGATGGAGGAGCTGGTCGCCGAAAAGTTGGAGAAGCGGATGCAGGAACTCCGCTGGTATGACCGAACCGAGACCTTTACGCGCCCGGGCCTGGCGTTCACCACGGTGGTCCTGCGCGACAGTACCCCGCCCGCCGAGGTCCCCGATGAGTTCTATCAGGCGCGGAAGAAACTCGGCGACGAGGCCGCTCAGTTGCCGCGTGGCGTGATCGGTCCAATGGTGAACGACGAATATTCCGACGTGACCTTTGCGCTGTACGCGCTGAAGGCGAAGGGTGAGCCTCAACGGCACCTCGTCCGCGAAGCCGAGGCGTTGCGACAACGACTGCTTCACGTGCCTGGCGTGAAGAAGGTGAACATCATCGGCGAGCAGGCGGAGAGGATCTTCGTCGAGTTCTCCTATGACCGCCTCGCCACCTTGGGCGTCTCCCCGCGGGACATCTTCGCCGCGCTCAACAGCCGGAACGTCATGACGCCCGGCGGATCGATCGAAGCCAAGGGGCCGCAAATCTTCCTCCGGCTGGACGGCGCTTTCGATGATCTGGACGGCATCCGCAATACGCCCATCGCCGCGCAAGGGCGCACGCTGAAGCTGTCCGACATCGCCGAAGTGAAGCGCGGCTACGAAGACCCGGCCACTTTCTTGATCCGCCACAACGGCGAGCCGACCTTGCTGCTTGGCGTGGTCATGCGTGAGGGGTGGAATGGCCTCGACCTCGGCAAGGCGCTGGAGGCGAGAAGCGGCGGCGATCAACGCGGAAATGCCGCTGGGGATGAGCCTGTCCAAAGTCACGGATCAGTCGGTCAATATCCGGGAGTCGGTCGACGAGTTCATGGTCAAGTTCTTCGTCGCCCTCGGCGTAGTCATGCTCGTGAGCTTTCTCAGCATGGGATGGCGCGTCGGCATCGTTGTCGCGGCGGCGGTTCCTCTGACCTTGGCGGCTGTGTTCATCGTCATGGCGGCCACCGGCAAGAACTTCGACCGGATCACGCTCGGGTCCTTGATACTGGCGCTGGGGCTGCTGGTCGACGACGCGATCATCGCCATCGAGACGATGGTCGTGAAGATGGAGGAAGGCTACGACCGCATCCGCGCAGCGGCCTATGCATGGAGCCATACTGCCGCGCCCATGCTCGCCGGTACCCTGGTGACCGCGATCGGCTTCATGCCGAACGGTTTCGCCCAGTCGACCGCCGGCGAGTACACCAGCAACATGTTCTGGATCGTCGGCATCGCGCTGATCGCATCGTGGGTCGTTGCCGTCGTGTTCACGCCCTACCTGGGAGTGAAGCTGCTCCCGGACATCAAGAAGCATGAGGGCGGGCACGAGGCGATCTATGACACGCCGCGGTACAACCGCTTTCGCCAGCTTCTGGGTTTCGTGATTCGCCGCAAATGGCTGGTCGCGGGCAGCGTAGTCGGCGCGTTCCTTGTCGCGGTATTGGGCATGAGCGTGGTGAAGAAGCAGTTCTTTCCGACTTCCGATCGCCCGGAGGTGCTGGTCGAAGTGCAAATGCCGTATGGC
Organism: uncultured beta proteobacterium; assembly: GCA_963719715.1. Lineage (GTDB taxonomy): Bacteria > Pseudomonadota > Gammaproteobacteria > Burkholderiales > JAEUMW01 > JAEUMW01. Next base: position 153,109 of record CAVRDD010000030.1, on the reverse strand, counting down.
ACATCCATCGAGCAGACGAGTGCCGCCACTGCCAAGGTCGAAGCTTGGCTGGCCGGGCAGCCGGAAGCCAAAACCGTTACCGCCTACGTCGGACAAGGGTCACCGCGCTTCTACCTCGCCATGGCGCCCGAGCTACCCGATCCCTCGTTCGCGAAGATCGTCACGTTGACGCAAAGCGAAGAGGCGCGCGAAGCGCTCAAATTCAGACTGCGACAGGCATTGGCCGACGGTCTGGCGCCGGAGGCTCGGGTGCGCGTTACCCAACTGGTGTTCGGTCCGTATTCGCCCTTTCCCGTGGCTTTCCGTGTGATGGGGCCCGACCCCAGCAAGCTCCGCGACATCGCAGAGCAGGTGCGTGCCGTAATGCAGGCCAGTCCCGAGATGAGAACGGTCAATGCCGATTGGGGCGAGCGCGTGCCCACGCTTCGTTTTTCGCTCGATCAAGACAGGCTCCAGAGCATCGGCTTGACGTCCAGCGATGTGGCCCAACAGCTTCAGTTCCTGTTGAGCGGCATCCCGATCACGGACGTGCGCGAAGACATCCGCTCGGTGCAGATCGCTGCCCGTTCTGCCGGAAACGCACGGCTTGACCCGAGCAAGATCACCGATTTCACCTTGGTTGGAACGGCTGGCCAACGCATTCCGCTGTCGCAGATCGGAACGGTGGAAATCCGCATGGAAGACCCGATCCTGCGCCGCCGCGATCGCACGCCGACGATCACCGTGCGTGGAGACATTGCCGAGGGCTTGCAGCCGCCTGACGTGTCCACCGCCGTGTGGAAGGAACTCCAGCCGATCATCGCCCAACTGCCGCCGGGCTACCGAATCGAGGAGGGCGGTTCCATCGAGGAATCCGGCAAGGCGAATCGCGCACTGGCGCCACTGTTTCCCATCATGGTCGCCCTTACGCTGATCATCATCATCTTCCAGGTCCGCTCGATCTCCGCTGATGATGATGGTGTTCGCCACGGCGCCGCTGGGCCTCATCGGGGTCATTCCAACCTTGCTGCTGTTCCAGCAGCCGTTCGGCATCAACGCGCTGGTCGGGCTGATCGCGCTTTCCGGCATCCTGATGCGCAACACGCTCATCCTGATCGGGCAGATACGCACAAACGAGAAGGATGGACTAGCGCCGTTCGATGCCGTGGTCGAGGCCACCGTGCAGCGCTCCCGTCCGGTGATTCTGACGGCGCTCGCCGCCATGCTGGCGTTCATTCCTCTCACCCATTCCGTCTTTTGGGGAACGCTGGCGTACACCTTGATCGGTGGAACCTTCGGCGGAACGGTGCTCACCCTCGTGTTCCTGCCGGCCTTGTATGCCATCTGGTTCAAGATCAAGCCGGTCGCGAAGAGCGAGCACGCCGCTCCCGAGGTTCGAACGGAGCCTGTTCCTGCCTAGCAGAAGGAAGAGATTACCTTGAGTGAACACAACCCTGCATAGGTTTGGAGGAGAGATCAAATGCTATACAGTTACATTGTCAAGAAAGAAATCCGAAAGACCTTCGACCACGTCAACAACCATCGCTGGGACGAGGCGGTGAAAGCAGTCGCGCCGAATGTCCATCACCGCGTTTCCGGCGCCCACGCGCTTGGTGGTGAGCGCCACGACAAAGAAGCCCTGCGCCGCTGGTTTGAGCGCCTCGGACGCGTCCTGCCCACTCTCCATATCACGGTCAACAACATCTGGGTGAAGGGCTGGCCGTGGCATACCACCGTGTTTGCGCAGTGGGATGGCACCGCAACGCTGCTCAACGGCGACGCTTCGTACGTCAACCGTGGTCTCCACGTGTTCACCCTGCGGTGGGGCAGAGTCTATGCCCTCGAGGAATTTCAAGATTCACAAGCAGCGGCCCGTGCTCTTGCCGCCCAAGCGGCAGCTGGCCTCGACGAAGCTGTCGCCGAACAAGTTGTAAGCTAGCAGAGGCGCAGTCAGAGGCCCACGCTTTTTAGCGTGCTCGTAGCGCAGGTCTGCGTTTGCGACACGCGCCAGCGGAGAGTGTTGATCTCGCCACGGGGCGGGGCCGAACTGTCTGCTGTGAAATGCCATCTGGTTCAAGATCAAGCCGGTGGAGAAAGGCCGGCAAACCGTTTCAGCGATTCGAACGTAGCCCGGACGCAGGCTAGCAGAAGAAATCGGCGCGCCGGCCCCGCAGCGTATTGCCGGCGTGCCGCCACTATTACTACGCTGCAGGGTACTCGGCACCCTACGCTAGCTGAGGCTATGGTCTGGCATATCAACCAACGGTTTGCCTCGCAGAGCTTCGACGTCCGCTTTGAGCCGGGCCGAACGACCCTTTAGGGTCTATTGTGTTGAAAAGCCCCCGCTGCTGGCTGGTCCCTGGTACAGTATGCATATAGCATCGCGATGTCGGGGTGCAACGATGATGGGGCAGCAAGGAGGGGCTCAGGAGCACTTGTTCTACTCCTTCAACCTTGACAGTCACGTCCCTCGGAATCATCTGCTGCGCGGCATCGACCACTTCCTCGACCTGAGCGAACTGCGCCAGCATCTGGCGAGCTACTACAGCCACACGGGGCGACCCTCGATTGATCCAGAACTGATGATCCGCATGCTAATCGTCGGCTACTGCTTCGGCATTCGGTCAGAGCGGCGCCTGTGCGAGGAAGTCCATCTCAATCTGGCCTACCGCTGGTTCTGCCGGCTGGGCCTTGAAGATCCGGTGCCGAATCACTCGACGTTCTCCAAGAACCGGCACGGTCGCTTTCGGGACAGCGAAGCCTTTCGCCATTTGTTCGAGAGGCGTCCTCCAACGCTGCATGGCCGAAGGACTGGTACGCGGCGAAGGCTTTGCGACCGACGCCAGCATCGTCAAGGCCGATGCCCAGCGGCAGAGCGGTGTGCCGGGGAATGAGCCGATTGACTGGGGCAACCCGGACGAAGCAACTCGACCGGTGCGCGAGTACCTGGCGGCATTGGAGGTGACGAACGATCCGGGTACGCCGCGTAAATCCATCTCGCGGACAGATCCCGCGGCCTCCTGGACTTGTGCTCCCGGCGGTCCGGCCTTCTTCGCCTATTCGACGAACTATCTGATCGATCTTAAGGCCGGCATCATCGTCGATGTCGAAGCGTCGGCCGTCAATTCAGCAGCCGAGGTTGAAGCAACCCGAACGATGATTGATCGGGTCGAGGACAAATTTGACTTGAAGCCAGAACGCTTGGTCGGCGACACCAACTACGGTTCAGCTGCCATGCTTGGCTGGCTGGTCGATGAGAAGCAGATCGAACCGCATGTGCCGGTTTGGGACAAGACCGAGCGTGAGGATGGAACATTCTCGTCCAGCAAGTTTGAGTGGAATGCGCAGACCAACGAATACTGTTGCCCCGCAGGCAAGGCACTTCGCTCCAATTGGCGTCCCTTCAAGAATCCCCGCACACATATTACGAAAGCCGACACCACCGTCTATCGCTCAAGCCAGTTCGACTGCGCCAAATGCCCGATGAAGAACCAGTGCTGTCCGAACACGCCGATTCGCAAGATCGCCCGCAGCCTCCATGAGGACGCCCGCGACGTGGCTCGCGCCATCGCCACAACCGATGCCTACGCACAGTCACGCAAGGATCGAAAAAAGGTCGAAATGCTGTTCGCTCATCTCAAGCGCATCCTGAAACTCGACAAGTTGCGATTGCGTGGCTTCAGTGGTGCCGAAGATGAGTTCTTGCTTGCAGCAACTGCGCAGAATTTAAGAAGAATGGCAATGTGGTTGATGCTAAAAGCACCAAAACCAGAACTGGTCCCCGCATAACAGCGGGTGAGTGCTTCGATTTCCGTTTCCGTTCCGCCGAGTTCACCAGACTCCCGCTTCCACGACCACAACGCCGCAGCAACACGTGGTTTTTCAACACAATAGGCCGTTTCCGGACCTTCGGAAGGTAGTCCGCTCAGTGCGTGAATGCACTATCGAGCGCTTGAAGGCGTCTCCCTCCGTGTTCTCCTGTTTCTTCCGTGCTGTCTATGACTCGCTTTTCGCTTCACCGTGCGTCGGATGTGGTCCCCGCCCCCAGCGCCGCCAACTTTGCGTCCCGCTCGGCCTTTGACAGCTTCGCGAGGTCCTTCACCGCCGCATAGAATCGCTTGAGGTCACCCTGCTCCTGCGCAAGCAGCGCCTCGAAAGCCGGCACCTGCTGGGTGTAGCTCGCGACCGAGGCGATCTGCGCGTTGTTGAGCGGCCCGGCGATCCACGCGTCGTACCCGCTCGGCATGCCCCAGCTCCGCTTGAGCGCGGCGTAATCGTCGCGCATCGCCGTGAATGTCTGCGCCTTCAGTGCCCGCTTCTCGTCGTCGCCGGCATCCGAGGCATAGATCGCCGCCAGCTTGCCCCGATACTCGATGACGAGCGCGACAAACTCGCGCTTGCGTGCCTGCCCACGCTGAAACTGCGCGAGCTTCTCGGGCGAGCCGCGCGCCTCGACCCAGCGACTGACGCCTTCCTGCTCGACGGCCGAGGCGAATGACTCGTTGAAGGTCGTGTCGTCCTTCACGTAGACGACTTGGTGCGCAAGCTCGTGGAAGATCAGCCGCGCGAGCTCGGTGTCGGGATAGCCGATGACAGTGCTCGGCAGCGGATCGTCGAACCACCCTAGCGTGGAGTACGCGGGCACGCCCCCGACATAGGTGTCGTAGCCTTCGGCCTGCAACCCGTCGGCGAATCCGCGGGCGCCCTGCTCCGCGAAATAGCCGCGATAGCTCACGCAGCCCGCGACGGGGAAACACCATTGCACCGGCTGCAGCGAAAGCTCCGGGGCAGCGAACACGTTCCAGACGACGTAGGGCCGGGCGAGTTCGGCAAACTTGCGGTAGCTACCGTTGTCGGGAAGACCGAGATTGCTGCTCGCGAAGCCCCGGATCTCCTGCGCCTGCGTAAGCCGCGCCTTGAGCTCGGGCTTCGTGTCGGGATCGGCAAGCCAGTCGTCGATCGGGCGGGATTTCTGCCAGAGCTCGAGTTGACCACTGGCCGCCTGCCAGTAGTAAGGCGCGGCGGTGCAGCCGGAGAGCGCAAGTGCCGCAAACACGGCAGCAGCAATCAGACTCTTCAAACCACCTCCGCCTCCGGGCGCTGGAAGCGTCCGCCCTCGAGGAACGCGAGTATCTGTCTCGCCACCGAGGGCGCAACCAGCATCCCGGCATGGCTCACCCGCAAGCGGATGTGGTCACGTGCTCCCGGAACGAGTGTTTCCCGGCACGTCACAATGCCGTCATGCGGACTCTCGAGGACGCGCAGAAGCGCCCCCACCCCGAGCGGCATCGTCCCCGCGATGACGCCTACGTCGACGTCGCACGGCGGCGGAACCGCTTCCTCCTGCGACCAGAGCGCGTAGCTGCGGCCGAGCATCCAGCGTCCTGGACGGAGCCCGCCCACTGCGCGACCCGCGCGGCTGCCATGAAACGGCGGGCCGAGCAGAACGGCCCGCCCCAGGCGCGAATCGTGGAATTCGGAGAGCATCTTCAGAATCACGAGCGTACCCATGCTGTGACCGACGAGATGCACGCGTGGCGCATCCACACCGGCCACGTAGCGTGCCAGCCGCCGCGCGTGAAGGTCGAGCGTTCCGCTTACCGAAGTGTAAGAGAATCCGCAGTCGGTGTGCAGTCCGCAGCGCCCGATCCGCCGCGCCTGAAGACTCAACGTCGGGCCGCGCATCCACAGGCCGTGGACGAAAACGACGGTCGCCGGGTGCCGCTCGCCGTGTGGGTCGGGCGCCGCCGTGCGCGCTACGGCTTGGTCCCCCACACTTCTGCGACGCGCGCGTCGCGACCGCAGCCCGTCCGGTAGTAGCGATAGCGGATGGGATTCTTCTTGTAGTAGTCCTGGTGATAGTCCTCGGCCAGGTAGAACGTGCCGGCCGGTGCGATCTCGGTATAGATCCGCGGCAGGCGACCGCCCTTCTCCAGCGCCGCCTTGCTCGCCTCGGCAGCTGCCCGTTGAGCGTCGTTCTCGTAGAAGATCGCTGTACGGTACTGCGCCCCCACGTCACAGAACTGGCGATCCTTCACCGTCGGGTCGACGTGGTGCCAGAAATAATCCAGCAACTGCTCGTACGTGACCTTCTGCGGGTCGTACCACACGCGCACGGCTTCCGCGTGGCCGGTGCCGCCGGCGCTCACCTGCTCGTAGGTCGGATTCTGGACCTTGCCGCCGGTATAGCCGGACTCCGCCTTGATCACGCCCGGCAACTTCTCGAAGTCCGCCTCGACACACCAGAAGCATCCGCCGGCAAAGATGGCGGTGGCCTCCTTCTCCTCCGCAGCCGCGGTCCGCAAGCACAGGAGCGCGGCGACCGCGGCCAGGCACGCGAGCGAACGCTTCATGTCCGCAGCGCCGGCAAGGCCTCCCCCGCCGGCACGAATTCCAGCGCGAGACCGTTGTTGCAGTAGCGCAGCCCGGTCGGCTTCGGGCCATCGTCGAAGACGTGTCCCTGATGCCCGCCGCAGCGCGCGCAGTGGTATTCCGTGCGCGGCCACACGAGCCGATAGTCCTTCTTCGTGCCCACCGCCTCCGGCCGCGCATCGAAGAAGCTCGGCCAGCCGGTGCCGCTCTCGTACTTCTGCGAGGAGTCGAAGAGCGGCAGGAAGCAGGCGGCGCAAACGAACGTACCGGCGCGCTTCTCTGCATTGAGCGGGCTCGTACCGGCGCGCTCCGTGTCTTCCTCGAAGAGCACAGCGTAGCGATTCGCGGGCAGTATGGCCTTCCACTCGGATTTCGATTTGTTCAGGGGCGTCACGGACGGTTTCTCCTTGCCGACCGCAGGCAATGCGGCGGCGGCGAACAACCCGGCCACGCCGGTCAAAAAACCGCGGCGTTTCATGGTGAATCTCTGCGTTTGGCGATCTGTTGGCTGGGACCCGTTCGCCGCGGCGCGGGTTCCGCGCACGTTCATGCGCCAGCCCGCTTCACCGCGGCGACGGCGGCGTCACTTCGATGGAAGGCCCTTGCCGAGAAACTCCTTGGGTCCGACCATGCCGCTGTGGCCGGCATCCATCATCTCGAATACCGTGACTTGGTAGGCGATGTATTCGTCATGCGAAACTTTGCCGTCGCCATCCGCGTCGATCTTGTGCATCATCTCCTTGCTCTGCAGCCCGCTCGCATAGCCGCCGGTGGCAAAGGACGCCAGTTCACTCGACGGGGCCATGAACTCTTTCTCGTCGATCACCATGGTCTTATCCTTGTCCAGCATGACAAACACCTTTTCCTGATATGCGACCCACTCGTCCTTCGACACCATACCGTCCTTGTTGGTGTCGATCTTCTTCATCATGTCGCCGGTCCTGAGACCGCTCGCATAGCCGCCGGTGGCAAACGACACCATGTCATCGGCAGTGGCAAACGGTGCGCAAAGCAGGAAAGCGGTGGCGGTGGCAGCGACGCGCATTCGGCGCGCGGCATCAGATGTAAACATTGTTAATCCTCCAACGTGGTTAACAGTAAATGGCCCATACCCGAGAAATTTTCGACGGGCATAATGCCGAGCCGCAGTGTAACAGTGTGTCGGTAGAGGGTCACGCCGCGGTCACGCAAGTCTCACATTTCGATCACGGCATCAACCGGCACGCGCCTTAGGGACCTCTGATTGCCTGCACGGAGGGGCAAATCGGAGGGTTCTTAGCCGACCGCGCGCGGCTGCAGAGTCTGCAGCTTCTGTTCGAGCGCGCGCCGCTCCATCTCGACGCCGGCGCGCACCGCGAAGAGCGCGAATATCGACTGCACCGGCAGATCTTCCTGCATCGGCTCGGTGTTGTAGCAGGCGAGGTGTCCGATCACACGGCCAGCGCTGTCGAAAATGGGAATGCCGAGATAACTCTCGAAGCCGGCCTCACGCGGATAGATGACGCCCACGTCGCGCTGGTACACGCATACCCGCCCGAGGTTCACGGTCTCCTGGCACGGAGTACCCGCCAGATCGAACTCGTTCGCCTCCGCCCAGGTATCGTTCTTCCAAGAGGCGAGCTTGCGCACACGCGTGGTCGGAAAGTTCGCGCACTCGGCGATGAAGGCGTAGCGAACGCCCAGCACACCCGCAAAGTTGCGCACGAGGCTGCGGAAGAACTCGTCGCCGCGCGCCGCCGCGAGACCTTCCGCAAGTGAGACCAGCACCTCCTCCGACCGCTTGCGTGCGGTGATGTCGGTGTTCAGTCCCACCAGCCGGTACGGCTTGCCGGCGGACGTGCGCAAGGTGGCGCCGCGCGCCAGCACCCAGCGGTAACGCCCGTTCTTGTGACGCAGCCGATGATCGCTCTCGAAGCGCGGGGTGATGCCGTCGAGATGGGCCTGCAACGCGGCGAGCGTCGCTTCCAGATCGTCCGCGTGAACGCGTCCGCGCCACTCCTCCAGGCTGTCGCCAATCTCATCCTCGGTGTAGCCGAGCAGCGACTTCCAGCGCGGTGAGTAATACACGTGGTCGCTGCCGACATCCCATTCCCAGAGCCCGTCGTCGGCCCCGCGCACCGCCAGCGTGTAGCGCTCCTCGCTCTCGTGCATGCGGTCCTCGGCCGCACCGCGGCGCGCCGCCTCGTCTTCCACGGTCCGCTGGCGCTCGGCGAGCGCGTCGCCGAGACGGCCGACGGTCGCCGCAAGTCTCCCCACATCGTCGCCCCGGTCGGCGCCGTCGAGATTCGCCTGGCCGCCGGCGGCCAGCAGTTTGGCCGATTCGGTGATGCGCGCGAGCGGACGAGACACGAAGAACCGCAGGGCGAAAGCCGTTGCGGCCAGGGCAGCGGCCAACCCGGCAAGCAGCAGCAGGATCAGCTCACGCTCGCCAGCGCGGATGGCCCCCAAACCCGGTCCCAGGTCGACGCGCGCGGTGAGCCAGCCGAGCACCGCCGCACCGTCGATGACGGGCTGCTCCCACGCGCGCTCGTCCGCTGCCGAAGTAGCGCGACCCTGCGCGGCAGCCGCGCGGCGGACGAACTGTCCCGCGCGGTCCTTGAGTTCGAGCGCGGTCCAGGACGGGTTTGACCTCAGCGCTTCGTCAAGCAACGGCGCCGAAGCAGCAATGCGCCCGTCCTTCAGAAGCGGCGCCAGTTCGAGCGTCAGCGGTTCCAGCGCGCGCCCGACACGTTCGTGGTACTGCGACTCCTCCTGCGCGATGGCGTGCGGCGCCCAGAACCATCGCACACTGCCCGCGATGACGAGCCACACCAGCGCAAGCGGCGCCAGGACTTTCCAGTAGAGCGCCACGTGATGTCCTCCTCCCCGCGACCCGCAACCGTGTTATCCGACGTCGCCGGCAAGCGGCAGCGAAAAGGCGAACACCGCGCCGCGACCCTGTTCGCTCTCCACGGTAATGCGGCCGCCGTGCAGCTCGACGATCTGACGGGCGATCGCGAGCCCCAGGCCGGCACCGCCGGAGCGACTGTCGCGACTCTTGTCTACACGGTAAAGCCGCTCGAAGACGTGCGGCAGGTGTTCTTTCGGAATGCCGACGCCGGTATCGGCCACGGAGATCAGCACGTCGCGCTCGCGCGCCAGCGTGGTGACGGTGACGCTGCCGCCCGCCGGCGTGTGGCGCAGCGCGTTGTCGATCAGGTTCTGCAGCACACGCTCGACAAGCGCGATGTCCGCCATGACGAACGGGAGCTCTGCGCCCACTTCGGCACGGATGTCGACCCGGCGCCGGTCGGCCTCCAGCGCAAACTTCTGCACCACGTCCTGAATCAGTTCGGCTATTGGGAACGCCTCGGCATGTACAGTCACTTCCTTGGCTTCGAACTTGGCGAGATCGAAGAGCTCGGCCACCAGTTGCGCGAGTCGCTCGGTCTGCTGGGTCGCGATCGAGAGATAGGTTCGCTGCTCCTCCGCCGACAGACTGTCGCCCTTGATGATGAGGGTCTCGATATAGCCCCGCAGCGATGCGATTGGCGTGCGCAGGTCGTGCGAAACGTTCGCCACCAGATCACGGCGCACGGACTCCTGCCGTTGCAGTTCACGAATCATCACCGTCATCCGCTCCACCATTTCGTTGTAGGTCGCGGCGACCCTGTCGATCTCGTCGGCCCGTCCCGGGGGCGGCAGCGGCGAGAACAGGATCTTCTCGCGGAACGCACCGTTCTTGAAAGCCTCCATCGCCGCCGCCAGGCGCTCCAGCTTGCGCGCGACGAAGGCGAACACGGTGAAGCCCGCCACGAGCGCCAGCACGAGGCCGGCGAGCATGATCGAAAGACTCTGATTGAGGATGTAACGCGTCTCGCGATGGCCGGCGACGGCGTCGTACAGCTCGCCGCCGAGGATCGCGTAGATGTATCCCGCACCATCGCCCTCGGCGGCCACTGGCGCCGCAGCGAAGATCTTGCGACGCGCGGCATCACGCGGGTCGTCACCGCGGATGGGAAAGCGACTGCCGCCGATGAACGCGCGGATGGGCGCGAGATCGACGGTGCTGCGAACGACCTTTCCGGGTGCGGCGGAGAACGCCAGGATCGCACCTGACATATCGACGACGTAGACTTCGATGCCGGGGTTCAAGTGCATGAGTGACTCGATGCGCCGCTTGAGCGCCACCGGGTCATTCACGGCATCGCGGATCTCGGACGCAACCTCGGTGGCAACGTCGCGATTGAGTTCCTGGCTGACGGCATCGCGGTACTCGGCCAGCGAGTAGCGCATGATGACGAAGAAGAGCACACCGAGCACGGCGAAAAGCGCAGCGAGGGAAAGTGCGAGCTTCGCGTAGAGCGAGTTGAACCGCATCGCGCGGCCCTAGGGATTTTCGTTGAACTTGTAGCCGACGCTCCACACCGTGAGGATATAGCGCGGCTTCGCGGGGTCGGCTTCGATCTTGGTGCGCAGGCGGTTAATGTGGGAATTGACTGTGTGCTCGTAGCCGCTGTGGCTGTAGCCCCAGACCACGTCAAGCAGCTGCCCGCGGCTGTACACGCGCCCGGGGTTGCGCGCGAAATGCGCGAGCAGGTCGAATTCCTTCGCGGTCAGTTCCACCGGCCGGCCGCCGAGCGTGACCACGCGCTTTTCCGGGTTGATCTCGAGGTCGGCGGCGCGGATGGTTTTCGGCGCCTCGGCCGCGGCGGCCGGGGTCAGCGCATCGCCGCGCCTGAAGATGGCCTTCACCCGCGCGAGGAACTCCAGCACGCTGAAGGGCTTGGTGAGATAGTCGTCCGCACCGAGCTCCAGCCCCAGTACCCTGTCGAGCTCGGACGACTTCGAAGTCAACATGAGTATCGGCGTGTAGCGCGACCCGGCCCGTATGCGCTTGCAGACCTCGAGGCCATCCAAGCCGGGCAGCATGAGATCGAGGATGATGAGGTCGTACGCACCGGCCTCGGCCTCGGCCAGCCCCGCGATGCCGTCGAACGCGAGACGCACTTCGCAGTTGAGATCGCCGAGATGAAGCTTGATCAGCTCGGCGATGTCCTGCTGGTCCTCGATCACAAGCACGTTGCGTTGCATGCTGCCTCCCCGCGCAATCGCGCAGGCATCCAGAATAGCGGCTCATCGCGCACTCGGCCACGCGTGCGCGCGCTCAGGGAACTTCGATCAACTTAGTTGGAACCGCGGTGCTTCCACCAGAGCCAGACGGGCAACAGCAGGAAGGATCCTGGCAGCAACAGCAGCACCAGCCAGAACGCCCCATCGGCGGCCAGGCGACGTGACCGCGTCACGGCAAAGAGGGCGGCTTCGGCCGCGCGTTGCGGGGGCATGTCCACTTCCGTCGTCCCTCGATGGCGGGCCGCGATGGCGAACCCTGTTGGACGAAAGTCTCGTCCACGCGGGTCACGGCCCGCTCACGGATTTATCAAGAAACTATCACGGCCGACGGCGGCGCCCGCAGGAGTGCAGGCGCGACGTGGAAAAGCTCTCAGGCAGCGGCCGGCAAGGCTTCGCGAACGACTGCCGCGGCTTCCTCGCGCGTATAGAAAGAGCCGCCGCGAAGGAAGCCGGAGACCAGCGATCCTTTGACCGCGCTGACGTGTCCGCACGCGCTGCGTGCTATGACCACGTCGTCTGGCAGCCCGTCATAGAGATGCAACGGCGCCGGTCGACCATCGACGAAGCACGATGCGTAGACCTCGCCGGTGGCATCGTCGCGGAAAGCGGGGCGAAAGCCAAGATCGGCATTCTCCTCGCTGCGGCCGCCGCTGCCGCGGTGCCTGCGCGATTCGGTGCAGAGGTCTGCGCAGTTCAGGCCACGCGGCTGCGCGTCGTCGAGAGCGTAACGTAGGGTGTTTGGGACCTGCTTGCGCCGTGCCGTTTTCATGGCTGCCTCCACTTGCCTTTCCACGCCATGGATCAGCAAGCGTCATGCCCAATGCAGCCTGGAACGAAGAGCGAGCGCGGGACGTGTTCCGCGCGCCGCGCGTCCGGGTGAACCGCGACGCAGGTGCCTCAGAACGAACCGAAGAGCGTCCCGAGCACGATGACGACGACGAGCGCGATCATGGGCCCGACGATGCACGTGATCACCATATCGCCGTAGCTCTCCTTGTGGGTCGATCCGGTGACGGCAAGCATCGTGACCACGGCGCCGTTGTGGGGCAGCGTGTCGATGGTACCGGCACTCATCGCCGCCACGCGGTGCAGTATGGCCGGATCGATATTCAGCTCCGTGGCAAGCTGCAGGTAGGTGGCGCCCAGGGCATCGAGCGCGATGCTCATGCCTCCCGATGCCGAGCCGGTCATCGAAGCAAGGATGGTTGTGGCGACCGACATCGAAACGAGCGGGCCACCTTCGATCGAGAGCACCCAGTCCCGCACCACTGCAAATGCCGGCATGGCGGCGACCACGGCGCCGAAGCCCACGAGGCTCGCCACGCTCAGGACGGGCAAGCCCGAGGCGTTCACTCCGGCGTCGAACGTGTCGCGCAGCACCGGGAGCCGCTTGTGGTTGCACGCAACGAGGACGACGATGGCCGATGTGAGCGCCACGATCACCGACCACACACCGCTCACCGCCGACAACGGCGTGTCACCCCAGCGCACCTCGGCAAGAAAGCTCGTGTCGAGGCGTGGCAGAACGACCATCGACATCAGAAGGTTCACAAGCACCACCACCAGCAGCGGGAGAATCGCGACGAAGACGCTCGGCAATGCTTCGCTGTGATGGCCATGATGCACCTCGGGGGGGTCGAAGTTGCCCGCCGTGGTCGCGCGTTCGCGCACGAGCACATCGTCGGCGGCCGCACCCGCATCGCAGCGCGGACCGCCGAAACCTTCGCCGGCCCGGCGAGCAGCGGCTTCGCGGCGCCCGAGCCACCACAGCCCGAAGCTCAACATGACGGCCGCCGCGATGATGCCGAGCCCGGGAGCAGCGAACGGGGTCGTCCCGAAGAAGGGCATCGGAATCGCGTTCTGGATCGCCGGTGTGCCCGGCAACGCGGTCATCGTGAAGGTCGCGGTGCCGAGCAGGATGGCGACCGACACCAGACGGTTCGGAATGTCCGCCGTGCGAAAGAGCGCCTGCGCCATCGGCGCCAGCACGAAGACGGCGACGAAGAGGCTCACGCCACCGTAGGTCACCAGCGCACCGGCAAGCACGACTGCGAGGATCGCGCGCTTCGCGCCGAGCTTGTCGGTCATGAACTGCGCAATCGTCTTCACCGAGCCGCTGTCGTCCATCAGCTTGCCGAACAGCGCACCGAGCAGGAACAGCGGAAAGAACTGTGCGATGAAGCCGGCCGCCCCTCGCATGAACGTCAGTGTCCAGTGCGCGAGCAGCGGTTCGCCGGCGGCGAGCGCCGCAATCAGCGCCGCTGCCCGGCGCGAGAATCAGCACGCTCCAGCCGCGGAACGACAGCCAGATGAGTACGCCAAGGGCGACCAGAATACCGATGAGTCCAATCATGCGACGCCTCCAGCGGCGGCTGACCAGCGCTAATAACGATCCGTCAACGCGGCGACGCTTGAGCGGCAGTGGCACGTACTGCCGTGTCCGCTGCGTCGTGCAATCACCTGTAGCGATGGCTGGCGCGCCGGGCCAGGCTGCGCAGCAGCGCCAGCAGCGCGCCCCCAGTAAGCATTCCCAACGCATAGACGAGAAAAACCAGCAGCGAGACGGGAAGCGTGAAGCTCGCCGCGAAGAGCGAGATAGTGACGGCTTCGAGGTTCTGAAACTTGAAGAGGACGACGATTGCGGTAGCTACGATGACGAGCGCGATGTAGACAAACCGCATGATTGGCGCGTCCGGCTTTCACGTTGGAAGAAGGAACACATGATAACCAATTTCCGTTGCACCCGCTGCTCGACTGCGCGGGCCTGTCGTGCTTATAATCCGTGCGCCGTCTCAGTGGGTTGAAAACGACATGGATCTGGCAATGCCGGGACAAGTGCGAAGCGAATACAGCTCGCCGCGGCGCGCTTCGCGGATCGTGTAGAGCATGCGATTCAGCTTCGACATCTTCACCACGCTCGTCCTAGCTTCGGCGGCGCTGGTGCTCGGCCGTGTGCTTACCAAGCGCGTCGCATTCCTCGCCAAATACAGCATTCCCGACGCCGTGGTTGGCGGGATGCTGTTCGCAGTTGTCATCACGCTCGCGCGGGGGCTCGGCGGCGTGAAAGTGGAATTTGACCCGGCACTGCTCAGTCCGCTCAACCTGATGTTCTTCGCGACCGTGGGGCTGTCTGCGGACGCGCGCGCGCTCGCGAAGGGTGGCAGGTTGCTGCTCGTGTTCTTCGTCATCGTGGTCGGCGGGCTCCTCATGCAGAACGCGATTGGCGTCGGCTTGGCGAAAGCGTTCGACCTGCATCCCGCGAACGGCCTCATGGTCGGGTCGATCACGCTCTCTGGCGGACACGGCACTGCTGCCGCGTGGGGCCAGAAATTCATCGAGGAGCGCAACCTGCAGGGTGTGATCGAGCTCGGCATCGCCGCGGCCACCTACGGTCTGGTCGCAGGAGGTCTGCTCGGCGGTCCATTCGCCTCCTGGCTCATGCGCCGATACGGCGTGCGCGGCCCGGGCGACAGCGCACCTGCGACCGCTGCTGCGCCGGGCGCAGACGAACCTCAGGCCGCCGCGCCTACAGCCTTCGAGTTGATCGAAACGCTGCTCCTGGTCTTCGTGTCGCTGGCCGTGGGCTTCGCCCTCTACCGGTGGCTCGGCCAGGGCATCTTCACGCTGCCCACATTCATCTGGGCGCTGCTGGTCGGCGTCGTCCTGCGCAACGCGCTTTCCATGTCGGGACTCTATCGCGTCAACGATCAGGCCCTGGAACTGATCGGCACGCTCGCGCTCTCGCTCTTTCTTGCCATGGTCATCATGACCTTGAAGCTCTGGGAACTCGTCGATCTTGCGGGCCCGATGCTGGTGATCCTGCTCACACAGACGGCCGCCCTTCTCGCCTACGCGACCTTCATCACATTCCGCTTCATGGGACGCAACTATGATGCGGTGCTGCTCGCCACCGGCCATCTGGGCTTCGGGATGGGTTCGACCGCCACGGCGCTGGTGAACGTGCAGACCGTGGCCAGCCGCCATGGCCATTCTCCGCTGGCATTCCTGCTGATCCCGATCATCGGCGCATTCCTGATCGACATTGCGAACGCGCTCACGATCCAGGGTTTCCTGTCGCTGCCATGGTTCGGCTGGTGACCTGGGTCGTGCGTGCGCGCGCGCTGCTGATGGCCTTTGCGGCCGTGCTGCTGGTGGCCGCCGGCTGCAGCCATGGGCCCGATGCCACGAACGTGCGCGCTGCAGTGCAGGAGCACCTCGACGCCGCCCTCGGCGGACGCGTGCTGACGGTGAAGTCGCTGGTGCCGGCGGGCAGCGCATCGTTGAGCGGCCGTGACGGCCGCCTCAAGTATTTCAACGCCGAGCTCGAGTTCGCGCGCGACTACGATTTCACGAACTGGAACGCGCACAATGTCTCGTCACTGGCAGCGCTGCTGGGGGCCGGACCAAAAGGCGTGCTCGGGCTGAAGGAGGGCGGCAACCGCGCTGGCGACACGCTCGGCGTCTACGGCAGCGCGGCCTTCGAGAAGCAAGGCGAAAAGTGGGTACTCGTTCCGTTGGCACAGCAAACCGCGACCAGTGCCCCTGAAGTCCCCGCCGCTGCGATCACCGCCGCCGTGCAGCCACGGCCGCACGAAGAGGCGCCACCCTCGCCCGCGCATGCCGAGTATTCGAAGCTCGGCAAGCTGCTGACGCTGCCACGCACCCCGGGCGTCGCGGACAGCGATCGCGAGGCGATCCTGGTCGAAGAGTTTCAGCGCACCGAGCAAGCCGCACGCCTGCGTCTGCAGAAGAAGGCGGACGAGATCACGGTCGCCGGCGGCCCACGTGGCGGCGCCTACGAGGAAACGCTGGCGGCCCTCGATGCACGAGCGGGCGCAGCAGGCATCTCGCTCACCACGCTGTCCAGCGAAGGCAGCTTCGACAACATCAGACTGCTCACCGAGGATCGCGCGCAGTTCGCGCTGGCGCAGAACGACATCGCTGCCAGCGCGTACGCCGGCAGCGGCCGCTTTGTCGGCTCGCCACAGCGCGAGTTGCGCGCCGTGGCGAGCCTGTTCCCCGAGACGATCCAGCTCGTGACGAAGGCAAAGTCCGGCATCTCGAACGTCGCCGATCTCAAAGGCAAGCGTGTCGGCCTCGGGCCGAACGGCTCCGGCACCCGCGCCAACGCCTTAGCGATTATGGCCGCGAACGGCGTCACCGAAGCAATGCTCGCGGCCGTTCTTGCAGACACGCTCACCGAGACGACGCAAGCGCTCGCAGACGGTCGAATCGACGCCTTCTTCACCACCGCGCATGCCCCGGCACCGGCGCTGCAGCGCCTCGCCGCCGCGATGCCGCTCGCCTGGGTGCCAATCGGCCCGTCGGCCGAGCTCGTCGCCTCGGGTCTGGTGCCAATCACGATGCCGCCGGAGACATACGCCCGGCAGACGACGCCGGTTCCGACGCTTGCCGCCACCGCGCTTCTCGTCACGCGCGAGGACGTGCCCGCGTTGCAGGTGGAGCGCGTGCTGGCTCTGCTGTTCGAGGGCAAACACGCTGTCAAAAGTGCCGCGGTATCTCGCATCGCGACGCGTACGGCGCGCGCTGGCGTGAACCTGCCTTGGTCGCCGGCTGCCGATGCCTGGCTGGCGGGACGCGCGGCCACCCCCGAACCGACAAAATAAGCGTCGCGGCCTAAGCGTCGCGGCCGCCGCCCCCGCGCCCTTCCGGGCGAGAAAAATGAAAATTGCATTGAAGCGCACCCTCAAGTGGATCTTGATCGCGGTCTTCCTCGCTCTCGCGGGTTTTCTTGCGATGCGTTCGTACCGCGCGTTGAGCGGCCCGCCGCTGCAGCCGTGGCACACCTTCGTGCCGACAGAACTGCGCGCCGCCGAACTCGATCAGACCGACTGGTCGCGCTATGTTGCGCAGGAAGGAACGATCTTCGAGAGCGTGCGCCACGAGGTGAGCCAGAAGCTCGCGCCGGAGGAGCGCGCGCCGATCAATCGCTACTTCGAGCAAAGCCCGGTCTATCCGGCGCACTTCGCGCACGACTGGAACCGCTCGTATGTGCTGGAGCCCGCAGGCAAACCGCTCGGTGTGGTCGTCCTGCTGCACGGGCTGACGGATTCACCCTACAGCCTGCGCCACGTCGCCAAGCTCTATCGCGACCACGGTTATCTCGCCATCGGCCTGCGCCTGCCCGGCCATGGCACCGTGCCGGCGGGCTTGACCGACGTGCGCTGGGAAGACTGGATGGCGGCCACGCGTCTCGCCGTGCGCGAGGCGCGGCAGCGCGTCCCGGCGCCGGCGCCGCTGCACCTGGTCGGTTTCTCGAACGGCGGCGCGCTCGCGATGAAGTACGCGCTGGACGCGATCGAGGACCCGAAGCTGCCGCGCGCCGACCGCATAGTGCTCTTCACACCGATGATCGGCATCACGCGCTTTGCGCGCTTCGCCGGATTCGCCGGCCTGCCCGCCATATTGCCGCCGTTCGCGAATGCGGCGTGGCTGAGCGTGCTGCCGGAGTTCAACCCGTTCAAGTACAACTCGTTTCCCGTGAACGGCGCACGCCAGTCGTTCCGGCTGACCGATGCACTGCAGGCGCAGATCCAGCGCATGGCGCGCGCCGGCCTGTTGAGCCAGTTGCCGCCGGTGCTGACGTTCCAGTCAGTCATCGACTTCACCGTCAGCACGCCTGCGATCCTGACGGCGCTGTATGGGAACCTGCCCGACAACGGCAGCGAGATCGTGCTCTTCGATGTCAATCGGACCGTCAAATTCGGTCCCCTGCTGCGGCCTTCGTCCTACGTCGCGCTCGAGCAGTTGACGCCGACGACGCCGCAGACCTTCCGCTTCACCGCGATTGCGAACGCGACCGACGACAGCGAATCGACGGTCGAGCGCAGCATCGCGCCCGGTCAGTTGCAGACGGCCGAGCGAGCGCTCGCACTGCCATATCCGCACGACATTTTCTCGCTGTCGCACCTGGCGATTCCGATCCCCATGGACGATCCACTTTACGGCATGCGCCCGGACCCAAAGTCGCGCGACGAATTCGGCTTCAGCCTCGGCGCAATGGAGGCACGTGGCGAGCGCGGCGCCCTGGTCGTCGACCAGGACTTCCTGACGCGACTGCCGTCCAATCCGTTCTTCCCGTACGTGCTGGAGCGTGTTGCAGAAGGCATCGAACATCCTTCCGGACCCAGCGGACGCAACCTCGCGGTGACATCGTCGCAGGTGCGCCCGGTACGCCTCGAAGCCCTGCTCTCGACCTTCCTGCCGGACGACGCCAATACGCAGCCGTTCGCCGGGCCGTGATAGTCACGGCCGCAGCGGATCGGTGCACACGTCCGCACCGTCGCGCGGCAGCGGACCCTCGGTGAGCCGCTCCCACGGCACGAGAATGGGAGACGCCAACATCCGCAAGGTCGCCGGGACGATTTCGCGACGGTCGATGCCGATGTTGTAGTCGCTAAGCGTGCCGGTGACCCGCAACGGGTATTGCAGGCGGAAAAGCGCCAAGCCCTTGGCGCGCGGCCGGAAGACGAAGTCGATCCCCTCGGTTCTGAGATTCGCATGGCCGGTGCCGCGCACGCGCACGCGGGTGGTGTCGATCAGCATCTTGTCGTCGCGCACCACACCGTCGCGCAGGTCGAACCTGCCGACGATGCAGTTGACGTGTGCGTCGCCGCCGGGATCGATCACCGGCAGAACGGCGAGCAGAAGATTCACCGACCACAGATTGAAGATGCGGCCCCCAAGCTCCTCCGGCCAGATGGCGAAATCCAGCTCGCCATCGGCATCACGCATGATCGTCTCCAGCGACGGCCCCCGGCCGGCGACATCGATCCGTGCGCTGACCAACCCGCGCGCGTTCTCACCGTGCTTCAGGCGACGGACGATGATGCCGTAGTCGAAACGCTCGATGTAGGCACCGACCCTGAGATCGACCTCCGCCGGTTTCGGATCGTAGGCGAGCGCCAGCGTGAGGGTGCCGCCAGGCAGGTTGACCTGCGCCGGCCCCAGATACAAATGGCCGTCGTCCACCTGGAGACGTAGATGCCCGTCGGCGAGACGGTCGGTGCCGGACAGCACTTCCTTCACCCGAACATCGATGTGGGCATCGAACCGCTGGAGAAACCGCGAGTTCAGCAGGCGCTCGGTGCGCCGCGCGACACCCCGCGCCGTCGCGCGGACGCCGGCAGTCGTCAAAGGGGACGCTGGATCATCGGTGAGACGCTCCGGCAGCGGGAAATCATCCAGCTGGATGAGCGGCGCGGTCACGTCCAGTACGAGCCGCCGGCGCGGACCCGTGAGGTCCAACTGCCCCGAGCCGGCCAGCTTGCTCGTGCCGACGCCAAGCGACACGTCGGGCATGGCGTAGCTGCCGGCGGTCATGCGCACCGGGCCGCGAATCGACCAGGGGCCCCAGGCGGGAAGCTCGATCCCGGCGAGCCCGTTCAGGCTGTCCAGACGTTCCCCGCCCAGTTCGACCGTGAACTCACCGCCGCGACCGAGCGGCAGCAGAAGGTCACCTTTGAAGTCGAGTCGCGTGTCAGCCACTTTGCCGGTCGCGGCAATCGGGACGCGGCCAGTACCTGCGACGAGATCTTCTAGGTCAGCGGTGGTCAATTGAAATGCGAGCGGCTCTTCATCGTAAGCGCCAGACACGCGGATCTGCACGGGGCTCCCGGCGCCTGCCACGACCGTCGCTTCGGAGACAGCGATCTCCACCGCGGGGCGGGCGCCCGTCGATGCAATCGTGAGCCTGTTGGCGCGCACCCGTGCATCGAGCCAGGAGCGCTGGGCGAGTTCGCGCAGCGTGCTGCCGCGCGCCTGCGCATTGACCTCGATCGCATCCACACGCCCCTCGATACGCTGCGCAAACCCCAGCGCGCGCGCCAGCGCGCCGGTGTCAACCGACTCCGCGGTCAGTTGCAGGTCGAGCTGCGGTGCTGCGCCGCTCACGTCTCCCGCGACCACGCCGTGCACCCGTCCCCCGGCAAACCCCGCGGAGAACGGTGAAGAATCCAGGCGCCCGTCGCGCAGCCGGCTGACGAGGGTGAGGTCCTGAACGTCGATTCGGTCCCAGGTGACGCGTTCGATGGCAACTTCGACATCCGCCTGGGCGCTACGGACTGCCTCGGGCAGCGGCAGTGCACGATCATGCGCGTTTGCACGCGGCGTCGGCAGAAGAGTCGCAAGCTGTGCCAGGTCTAGAAGCGGCCCGCGCACGGTCACGCGGGTGATGGGTCCCGCCTGGCGGTCGCTGCGCTGTGCATCGATCGCCAGCCTGCTGCGACCCGCCTTGAGCGATCCGTCATCGAGGCGCCAACCGTCACTGTCGATGCGAACACGGCCGCGCGCGTCGAGCGCGAGCTTGGTGGCTGGTGCGATCGGCAGCCAGCGCGCAAGGTCACCGGCACGCGCCGCGCTCAAGCCGAACGCCAGATCGGTCGCTTCCGCCGCGCCGGGAAATGCGAGCGTACCGGCAGCATGCAGCTTCGTGCGGGTCGCCGCGAGATCCAGATCGAGCGGTGTCGCGTGACTCTTCAGCATGTCGGGCAGCGTGCCGGCCTGGAATGCGAGTGTCACGCGCTCGCCCTGCAGCGCACCGCGTGCACGGCCTCGCAGGCGCTCGCCGCGTCGCACCGACAGGTCGACCACATCGAGCACAAGATCGAGCGGCGGCGAGGCGTTGCCGCGCACCGAGCGCAGCCGACCCGCTGCCGACAGGGCGAGTTGCATGTCGCCGATCAGCGCACCGACAGTTTCCCCGCGGCCGTCTGCGCGCAGCCCCATGTGTCCGATCACACCGCTCATGGCGGTCGCATCGACAAGGTTCCCCGGCAGGTCGCGCAGCGCTGTGTCGCGCGCTTCAAGCTGCAGCGCAAGAGTGGGGACGGTCGCTGCAGTGTCGAGCTCAAGGCTGCCGGAGACCGGGATACCCGCCCACGTCGCGTGCATCGGTGCGTGCACGCGCCCGTCCTCGGCACGCAGTTCCACGGTCACGTCGCGAAGTTCCCCCGGTACACCCGGCAATTCGGGCGCGCTGAGATCGACTTCAACATCGAGCGGAACCAGATCGCGCACGGACAGCTGCTCGAAGCCCTCATCGGACTGCTGCGCTCCCCGGTCGAGAGAAGAGATCAGCAGGTCCAGCCGGGAGAACGCGAGCGCCCCGCGAAGCTGCGGCCGCGCGCCGCGCAGGTCCAGGGTCAGCTTGCCGGTCACCTCCGCGTTCGCAAGGCTGCCCTGCAGCGCGGACAGTTCGATGACGTCTGCTCCCGCGGCTACCGTGCCCTTTGCCGCAAGGCGCGCGTTGTCGTATTCGAACACGGCGTCGAACGGCCACGGTGCGGCGGCCGCGAGCAGCGGCTGCAGCGGACCCGCTGCAAGGGTCGCGGCATAGGGCGAACGGCGCTCCGTGCGACCGCGAACCGAAACATGCAGCGGCTCCTCGCAGCAGCCGCTCGCAGTGAACTCATCCACGGCAAGGCGAATATGCTTCGCGGCACGAGCGTCGACATACTCGATGTCGAGGTTGTGCAGCGCGACCTCCGCAACGCGCAGCTCGCCGGCGGGCGCTTGCGCGGGATCTCGTGCCAGCGCCCAGTTGGTGGCCCCCTCCGCGTTTCGCTCCAGCCGCAGGCGTCCGCTGCGTGCCTCGATGCTGCTCACCTGGAGCGAGCCGCGCAGCGCATCGAGCAGATCGAAGCGCACGTCGAGGCCGCCAAGAGCGGCGAATTCCCTTGAAGAGAAGCCATCGGGGCCAGGGATTTCGGTGCCGCCCACGTGCAGTGTCGCTTCGCGGCCAAGGGTCAGCGTGAACGGGTCCTGCAGGAGCACAGGCCGTTCGAGCGCAGCAGCAAGACGCGTCGCGGCGGTATCGCGCCAGCGCGAGACGTCGATCGTGACGCCCCAGACGACGGCTGCAACGATCGTCGCAACGAATACGAGGAGTACGAGGAGTGCGCCGGCAAGGGCCAGCAGCGCCCGGCGCCGACGTGTCATTGCTGTGAGAATGCTCGACCGCCCGGGCGAGACCCCATTGCCGAACCTTCAAGGTTCGCCGGTACTCGCGTCAAGCCGAGGGCGCCAACGATGCGCCGGGCGCGAATGCCGCGCCCGGCAGGATAGTCCCTGAGGATCAGAGATCGAGACGGTTGATGCGGGTGCCGTTGATGCTCAGGTCGGCCATGAGACCAGCATTGCTGAGGGTAAAGCCAACGACCGGCTGCTGCGCGACCTGCGTGTCGATGCTTGCATTGGCGCCGACGTTCAGCATCGTGACCGAAGCATCCACACCTGCAGTCCAGCCGCTGCTCTGCTCGAACCGCCTCAAAGAGTCCGGCGTCATGAACAGGATGAAAAGCGCGCGTGACTGTCCGCCTGCGGTCAATCCCACCGATGCCGCGCTGATCGTGTAATAGCCGGCCGTCTTGCCGGCCTTGCGCAGCGCGCCCTGACCGTGCGAGCCGGCGACGATGAAGCCGCCCGAAACAACGGACGGGAACACGAGCACCCCGGCCGACCGTGCAATGAGCTCCCGCGAGCTGCCCACCTCGCGGTAGAGGCGGGAGAGTGCATTGTCGACATCGGCATTGATCGTCCGGCTCCTGGCTTCGGGATCCCCCGACGCGCCGCCGGTAGTTGTGCATCCGGTCGAGATTACCGAGAGCGCGGCGAGCGAGGCGCCGACGGTGAGAAACGTGCGCTTGTCCATGGCAAGACCTTTTGGTTCAGGTTTGATGAGCGACTGGGCTTGTCGATCGGTGCCGACTTCCCTGCTGCCTTCAAGCTATCCGTTCGCATTCGGTGAGTCAAGCCACGCCCCGCCTGCCCGACCGGGGCGACGACCGCAGCGCCGCGCGCGCGAATGACGAAAGATGCAACCACCTCTGCCTTCGGTGTTCCGAAACACCGGTTTCACCACCCGAGCGTGCGAATCCAGGAGACTTCTTCGCGCTCGCGTCCTGCAGCAGCCGCGGCCGGATGGCGTTTTGGGCGTGGGCGCATGATATTCTGTGCGCCCGCAACATCCAGAACAGAAACAGGAAGAGTGTCATCGTGACCCCTCGTCCAACATTTAGACTCTGCTCACTGCGCCTTGTCCTGAGCCTGCTCTTCGCTGCACCGCTGCTGGTCCTGGTTTCCTGCAGATCCGCCGACGAACCCGAGGCGCCGGAGGTACGGCCGGTACGCGTCGTTATCGGCGAGCAGCACACCGGCGGTGACACGGTCACCCTCACCGGCACTGTGCAGGCCGCAACCGAAATCAACCTGAGCTTCCGCATCGATGGCCGCGTGATCGACCGCGCGGTGAGCGTCGGCGACACCGTTCGCGTCGGCCAGTTGATCGCGACGCTCAATCCCGAGAATGAGGAGAGCGCCTTGCAGGCGGCGCGCGCGAACCTCGCGGCAACGAATGCGCAGATGGTGGAAGCGCAGAACAATTCCCAGCGCCAGCAGCGGCTGCTGGAGCAGAACTTCATTTCGAAGGCTGCCTTCGACCAGGTGGTGGCAACGCGCAAGGCTGCCGAGGCGCAGGTCGATGCGGCGCGCGCCAATGTCAACATCGCGCAGAATCGCCTGGGCTACACGCGGCTCGTCGCGAACGCCGGGGGCATCGTAACGGCGGTGGGTGCCGAGCCCGGCGAAGTCGTGCAGGCCGGCCGCATGGTCGTGCAACTGGCGCAGAAAGGCGGCATCGACGCGGTATTTGACGTTCCGCCGCAAGTGAAGGACATCGCGCCGAGCCAGCCCGAGATCACCGTGATGCTCACGATGAATCCGAAAGTGACGGCAAAGGGGCGCGTGCGCGAGGTCTCGCCGCGCGCCGACGCGATCACCGGTACTTTCCAGGTCCGCGTCGCCCTCATCAATACCCCCCCGGCGATGCGTCTGGGCAGCACAGTGACCGGACGCATGCACGTCGGCGGTGCCTCCGGCATCGCGATTCCAGCTTCCGCGCTGACGCGGGCCGATGGGCAGCCGTCGGTGTGGGTGGTGGATCCGAAGGAGAACACGGTCTCCCTGCGGACGATCGAGGTCGCGACCTTCAATCCGGATCAGGTCATCGTTGGTGGCGGGCTTAGTCCCGGCGAGATCGTCGTCACCGCCGGCGTCCAAGCGCTGCGCCCAGGCCAGAAGGTAAGTCTGCTCGAGGCCACGAAGTGATCGGTCCGAATCTGTCGGAGTGGGCGATCCGTCGACGATCGCTCGTGATCTTCCTGATGCTGGTCTCCGTGGTCGCCGGCGCGATCTCGTTCCTGCGGCTCGGGCGCGCCGAGGATCCGGCATTCACCTTCCGCACCATGATCGTCTTTGCGGCGTGGCCCGGCGCCACGATGGAGGAGACGCTCGACCAGGTCACCGAACGCATCGAACGCAGGCTGCAGGAGACGCGCCATCTCGACTTCATCCGCAGCTTCACGCGACCCGGCTTCACCACGATGTTCGTCAACCTCAAGGGCTCGACTCCGCCCGATGAGGTGCCAGGCGTGTGGCAGCAGGTACGCAACAACATCAACGACATCCGCCTCACGCTGCCGGCGGGGGTCATCGGCCCGGGCTTCAACGACGACTTCGGCGATACCTTCGGCATCATCTATGGCTTTTCCGCCGACGGCTTCAGCCAGCGCGAACTGCGCGACTATGTCGAGGGGGTTCGCTCGCGCCTGCTGACAGTGCCGGACGTGTCGAAGGTCGAGATCCTCGGCGCACAGAACGAGCAGATCTTCATCGAGTTTTCGACCGAGCGCCTGGCCGGCCTCGGCCTTGACTTCCCGAGCCTGGTGGCAGCGCTTCAGCAGCAGAACATCGTGCGTCCGGCCGGCGTTCTCGACACGCGTCAGGAGCGGGTCATGCTGCGCGTGTCGGGTGCCTTCGATAACGAAGAAGACATCCGTTCGTTCAATTTCCGCGTCGGTGATCGCAATATTCGCCTCGGCGACGTCGCCAACGTGCGGCGCGGGTTCGTCGATCCACCCGATCCGATGTTTCGCGTGAACGGCAAGTCGGCGATCGGACTCGCGATCGCGATGCGCGATGGCGGCGACATCCTCGCGCTCGGCGCCAATCTCAAGAAGGAAATGGCCGCGATCCAGAGCACGCTGCCGGTAGGCATCGAGTCCACGGTCGTCTCGGATCAGGCGGTGACGGTCGATACCGCCATCGGCGAATTCATGGAATCGCTGTGGCAGGCGATCCTCATCATTCTCGTCTGCAGCTTCCTGAGCCTCGGCGTGCGCCCCGGCACCGTGGTCGCGCTCGCCATCCCGCTCACGCTGGCCGTCGTCTTCGCCGTGATGGACGCCACTGGCATCGATTTGCAGCGTATCTCACTGGGTGCGCTGATCATCGCGCTCACCCTGCTCGTCGACGACGCGATGACAACGGTCGATGCGGCGATTCGACGCCTCGCCGCCGGCGACAGCAAGGAAGACGCTGCCACCTTCGCCTACAAGAATCTCGCCGCGCCCATGCTTGCCGGCACACTGATCACGATCGCGGGCTTCGTTCCGATCGGTTTCGCCAAGAGCTCGGCGGGCGAGTACACGTTCTCGATCTTCGCCGTCGTCGGCATCGCGCTCATCGTGTCGTGGTTCGTCGCCGTCATCTTCGCCCCGGTCATCGGCATGGCGCTCCTGAAGCCGCCGGCAGAGGGCAAGGATGCCAAGCCGAGCAAGCTGCTGGAAGGCTACAGCCGCTTCCTCGCGGCCGCCATGCGCGCGAAATGGCTCACCATCGGCGTCACGCTGCTGGCGTTCGTCGCAGCCATCTACCTCGTGCGCTTCGTCCCGCGGCAGTTCTTCCCGTCTTCGGATCGACCGGAGCTCACGGTGGACCTGACGCTGCGCCAGAACGCGTCGATCTTCGCCACCCAGGAAACGGTCGAGAAGCTGGAAGAGATCCTGGCGCAGGACAAGGACATCGACCACTGGAGCACCTACGTCGGCCGCGGCGCGATCCGCTTCTACCTGACGCTCGACGTGCAGCTGCAAAACGCGTTCTTCGGACAGATGGTGGTGGTCGCGAAGGACGTCGAGGCCCGGCAGCGCCTGCAACCGCGGCTGGAGAAGCTGCTCGAGGAGCAGTTCCCGGATGTCGTCGCGCGCGTCGCACCGCTCGAACTCGGTCCGCCGGTCGGGATGGCCGATCCAGTACCGCGTCAGCGGACCGGACGTCGAGCAGGTGCGGATGATCGCCAAGGACCTGGCGCAGGTCGTCGCCGCAGTACCGGGCACGCGACAAACCAACTACGACTGGATGGAGCCCTCGCGCCAGTTGCGCGTCAAGATCGATCAGGACCAGGCTCGCCGGCTCGGCGTGAGCTCGCGCTCGATCGCGGCCACCCTCAACGCCACCGTGGCCGGTGCGACGGTGACCCAGGTCCGCGACAGCATCTATCTCGTCGACGTGGTCGCCCGCGCCACCGACGACCAGCGCGCTGCACTCGACACGCTGCGCGCGATGCAGGTACCGCTGCCGGGCGGGCGCACGGTGCCGCTCAGTCAGTTCGCCACATTCGAATACGACCAGGAGTATCCGCTCATCTGGCGGCGCAACCGCGTGCCGACGCTGACCGTGATCGCCGACCTCGTGCCGGGCGTGCTGGCGGACGACGTGGTGAGCGCGCTCGAGCCGAAGATGGCCGAGCTGAACGCGCGCCTGCCGAAATCGTACCGGATCGACACCGGCGGCATCGCCGAGGAAAGCGCGGCATCGAGCGCATCGGTGTTCGCCGTCGTGCCGCTCATGCTGGCGCTGATGCTGACCGTGCTCATGTTCCAGCTGCAGAGCTTCCGCCGGCTGGCGGATCGTGCTCGCGATCCTGCCGCTCGGCCTCATCGGCGTGGTCGCGGCGCTGCTCCTGTTCAACCGTCCGCTGGGCTTCGTCGCAATCCTCGGCATCCTCTCGCTGCTCGGCATGATCGCGAAGAACGCGGTGATCCTGATCGTGCAGATCGAGACCGACCGCGCCGAGGGCAAGAACGTGTGGGACGCGGTCGTCGCCGCCGCCACTTCGCGCCTGCGGCCGATGTCGCTCACCGCGATCTCGACCGTGCTCGGCCTGATCCCGATCGCGCCGACGGTGTTCTGGGGGCCGATGGCCTTCGCGATCATGGGCGGCCTCCTGGTGGCGACTCTGCTCACGCTGGTGTTCCTGCCCACCGTGTATGTGACCGTCTTCAAGGGCAAAGCCGGGCGCGGCGGAGCCGCCAAGGCCGGCCACCACCGCAGCGGCGACTTGAGTTTCAAACCAGGCCTTGCAAGGGAGATGAGATGCGCCTGAGACGAGAGATCCCGCGCGCCAACGGCTGGCGCACGCTGCTGGTCCTGCTTGCACTGGCGGCACCATCGGGTGCGGCATGGGCCCAGTCCAGCGTACAGTACGGTCGCATCACGAACGTCAGCCTCGTCACCACCGACAACAGCGGCGCACAGGTTGGCGGCGCATTGCTGGGCGGCACACTCGGCGCTGCGGTCGGTTCTGGGCGCTCGGGCAGCAACCGCATCCTGGGCGGCGTCGGCGGCGCCGTGGCGGGGCAGCAACTCGGCAGGATGGCCACACGGGGTCAGGCCTTCCAGTACACGATCCTGGTCGGCGGCGGCACCATCACCATGGTGACGGACGAAGCCGGGCTGCGCGTCGGCGACTGCGTCGCCGTGGAGCGCGGTCAGTTCAACAACCTGCGCCTGGTCGACGACGCCCGCTGCGCGCCGGGTGCCGCGGCGGCGACACCGGCTGCTGCGCAGCAGGCGGACGCCTGCGTCGCCGCCAAGAACCAGTTGCTCGCGGCACAGACCGACGCGGAGTTCGACCTGGCCGAGCGCCGGGTACGGCTGCTCTGCGGCGACTGACGCTGCCGCAAGCACGATGACGAACGCGCGGGCTGCGCTGATCCGGGGTGCGGCCTATCTCGCGTTCTGGATCGTGCTGATCGGCACCGACCCGGTCGATGTCGCCGCCGGCATCGTCACCGCCGCCGCCGCCGCGTGGGTGAGTCTGCGCCTCGTCCCCGGCTCGCCGCCGCCGCATCCGCTTGACCGCCCTGGCCCGCCTCGTCGGCCGCTTCGCCTGGCAATCGGTGGTCGCCGGTTGGGACGTCGCGCAAGCGCGCGCTCGACCCGCGCCTGCCGCTCGCGCCCGGCTTCGTCGAGTATTCGTGCCGCTTCGAACGCGGTATCGTGACGCAACGCCTTCGCATCGCTCACGAGCCTGATGCCGGGCACGGTGCCCATCGCCGACGACGGCAGCGTGCTCCGCTACCACTGTCTCGACGTGAATCAGCCGGTGGTCGAATCGCTGGGGATGGAAGAGGCGCTGGTGGCCGGCGTCTTGCTCCCGAGGCGCCGCGATGACGACATTCCTCCTTGCCGCCGCGGCCTTCGTGCTGCTGCTCACCGCGGTCGGCCTGAAGCCGCTGCTGCGCGCGCGCGGTGCTGCCGACCGCATCATGGCGGTGCAACTGCTGGGAACGGGCGGCATCGGCGCGCTGCTCCTCTTCGCCGAAGGCGTCGAGCGCTACGCCGCGATCGACGTCTCCCTCACACTGCGCCTTGCTCGCAGCATTCGTGTCGGTGGCGCTCGCCAAGACCGCACGGCGCCGCGACCGCGACGCCACGCCCCGAGCCGCCGACCGCGAATGACGCTCGTACTCGACCTCTTCACGCATCGTCGCCGTGCTCGCGGGCGCGCTTCTTCTACCTCGCCGGAACGGTGGGCCTGCTCCGCTTTCCCGACACGCTCACGCGCCTGCACGCGCTCTCCAAGGCCGACAACCTGGGCCTCGGTCTCATCGTGCTCGGGCTGCTGCCGCGCGTCGACGGCACGCTCGTGGCGCGTGAAGCTCGTGTGCGTGTGGCTGCTCGTGCTGCTGTCGGGTGCGACCGTCGCGCAGCTCATCGCGCGCGTCGCGCGCAACCAGGATCCCCCCGCGTGAGTTGGTCGTTCGCGGTCGATATCGCGATGGTGGTGCTGCTGCTCGCGATCGCTGTCTTCACGATCGCGGTGCGCAACACGTTCGCGGCGATCATCGCCTTCGCCGCCTACGGCCTGCTCGTCGCGGTGGTCTGGGTGCGGCTGCAGGCGGTCGACGTGGCGCTCACCGAAGCCGCAATCGGCAGCGGACTGACCGGCGTTCTCATGCTCGGTGCGGCGGCGCGGCTGCGCCGGACCGAGCGCGCCGCGCGACCGAGCGGCCCGCGGCCTGGTTGCGCATCGTCGCGGCCATGCTCTCCGCGACGGTCGCGGCAGCGCTCGGCGCCGCGGTGTCGTCCTTCGCCCGACCCCGCGCCGACGCTCGCGCCGGCCGCCATCGCCGAGATCGACGCGACCGGCCTCGGCAATCCCGTCACGGCAGTGCTGATGGCCTACCGCGCGACCGACACGCTGCTGGAGAAGGTCGTGCTGGTGCTCGCGGTCGTCGGCGTCTGGTCGCTCGCGCCGGACCGGGCGTGGGGCGGCCGGCCCGGCACGCTCTATCGCCCCGATGCCGACGGCGTGCTGACCTTCTTCGCGCGCGTGCTGCCGCCCTTCGGCGTGGTCATCGGCATCTACCTCATGTGGACGGCCGCCGATCGATCCCGGCGGCGCCTTCGCCGGCGGCACCGTGCTCGCGGCGATGTGGGTGCTCGTGATGATGGCGGGGCTCGCCGACGCGCCGCCCTGTCGCAGCGTGGCGCTGCGCCTGCTGGTGCTCGCCGGACCGGTGGCGTTCGTCGCGGTCGGGTTCGCCGGCATGGTGATCGCGGACGCGTTCCTTGCCTACCCGGTCGACTTACGCGAAACCGCTGATCGTCGCGATCGAGATTCCGATGATGCTCTCGATCGCGGCGATGCTCGGCATGCTGCTCGCCGGCACGCCGCAGCGCGGCCGGCGAACGCATGAACTCCATCGACTCTGCTCGGCCTCGTGCAGCGCCGCGCTCGTCGGGCTCGGCCTCTACGGCCTGGTCACGAATCCCGATCCGCTGCGCAAGATCCTCGCGTTCAACCTGTTCGGCAGCGGCGTGTTCCTGATCTTCGGCGTGGTCGCGCGGCGCGGCGCCGCGGCCGGGCTCGGCGGCGATCCGGTGCTGCAGGCGCTCACCATCACCGGGCTCGTCGTCGCCTTCGCTGCGACCGCGCTCGCGGTCGCGCTGCTCCTGCGGCTCTTCGAGGCGACCGGCAGCCGCAACGCTCGCGTCGGGATCGCACCGCCGACGCCGACGCGAGCGACACCTGATCCGGCGTCACGATGGAGGCCGCGACACCTGCGGAGTTTCCTGCTGCCGCTCGCGCTTGATGGCGCCGCTCGCCGGCATGCTCGATCGCATTCGCGGTCGGCGGCCGGCATGCGCACCGCGTCGCGCTTTGCCGCCGTCCCGGTCGGGCTCGCGCTCGCGGTCGCGATCGTCATCCACCTCGCGCGCTCGGGCGAGGCGCTGGAATACCTGCTCGGCGCCTGGGCGCCGCCCCTCGGCGTGCGCCTGCGCGCCGACGGGCTTGCCGCCGCCATGATGCTCGTCACCGCGGTCATCATCGGCGCGACGGCGCTCTTCGCCGGGCCCGAGTTCGGTGCCGGCCGGGAGCGCCCGAAGCGCCGCGCCGCGTTCGCGTTCTGGCAGCTCCTGCTCGCGATCTGGGGCGCGCTCAACACGGTGCTGCTCGCGCACGACCTCTTCACCCTCTTCGTCGCGCTCGAGCTGCTCACGTTCGCCGCGCGTGCCGCTCGTCTGCCTGGACGGGCGCGCCGAAACGCTGCAGGCGGCGCTGCGCTATCTGCTCTTCGCGCTCGCCGGCTCGGCGCTCTATCTCGTCGGCGTTCCGCTCCTCTACGGCACGCTACGGCACCCTCGACATCTCGCTGCTCGCGGCGCGCGTGCACGTCGACCCGGCGACGGTCGCCGCCACCGCGCTGATGACGGCGGGCCTGCTCGCGAAGACCGCGCTCTTCCCGCTGCACCTGTGGCTGCCGCCGGCGCACGCGGGCGCGCCCGCCCCGGCGAGCACGGTGCTCTCGGCGCTGGTGGTCAAGGGTTCGTTCTTCGTGCTGGTGCGGCTCTGGTTCGACGTCGGGCCTGGCCAGCGCCGCGGCGCACAACTGCTCGCCTTCCTCGGCGCCGGCGCGATCTTCTTCGGCAACGTGCTCGCGCTGCGGCAGGCGCGCCTCAAACTGCTGATCGCGTACTCGACCGTCGCGCAGATCGGCTATCTGTTCCTCATGTTCCCGCTCGCGTTCGGCGCGGCGTCGACCGCCGCCGACGGCGCGACGGCGCTCTCCGGCGGCCTCATGCAGGTGATCTCGCACGCGACCGCGAAGGCGGCGATGTTCATGTCCGCCGGGCTCGATCTACGCCGCGCTCGGCCACGACCGCATCGCCGAGCTGGCGGGGGTCGGCCGCCTGATGCCGATGAGCATCATCGCGTTCGCGCTGGGCGGCATCTCGCTCGTCGGCCTGCCGCCCTCCGGCGGCTTCCTCGCGAAATGGCTGCTGCTCTCGGTGTCGGTCTCGACCGGCCAGTGGTGGTGGGCGGCGGTGATGATCGTCGGGCGGCCTGCTCACCGCGTGCTACGTGGTGCTGGTGGTGATGCGCGCGATGACCGCACCCGCGGCGCCGCTCGCACCGAAGGCGCGAGGTACCGCGGCCGAGCGAGGCGGTCGCGCTCGCGCTCGCGGTGTGCTCGGTGCTGCTCGGCTTCGTCGCGTTCCTGCCGGTCGACCTCATCGCGATCGGCCGTCCCGATTCGGTCGTGCTGGCAGTGACGATGAAGACGTTCCTGCTCGGCGCCACGCTCGCGCTCCCGCTCGCGATGCTCGCGGCCTGCGCCCTGCGCGGGCGTGCGCGAACGCATGCTCGCGTGGCTCGCGATCGCGCCGCTGCCCGGCATCGCTGCGGCGCTCTTCGCCGTCGATGCGGCGCCGCTCGTGATCGGCAGCGGGACCGGTGCGGCTCACCTTCGCGCTCGACCTGCCGGGTGCGCTTCTCCTCGGCGTCGCGGCGCTGCTGTGGAGCGCCGCGGGTGCCTACGCCGCGAGTTACTTCGGCGATTCGCCCAAGGCCGGGCGCTTCGCGGTGTGCTGGCTGATGGCGCTCGCGGGATGCCTCGGCGTCTTCGTCGCGGCCGACATGGTGAGCCTGTATGCGCTGCTGGGACTGCTCACGCTCGGCTGCGACCGGCCTCGTGATGCACGACGACACGCCGCGCGCACGCCGCGCCGCCGCCGTCTATGTCGGCCTCGCGCTCACCGGTGAGTCGCTCGCGCTGATGGGATTCGTCATGCTCGCAGCAGCTGACGCCGGGCGACAGCCTGCTCATCCGCGATGCCGCGGCCGCGCTCGCCACTTCCTCTCACCGCGACCTCACGCTGGCGCTGCTCGTCGTCGGCTTCGGCATCAAGGCCGGCCTCGTGCCGCTGCACGTGTGGATGCCGCTCGCGCATTCGGCCGCGCCGGTTCCGGCTTCGTCGGTGCTCTCCGGTGCGGTGGTGAAGGTCGGCATCATCGGGCTTGATCCGCTTTCTGCCTTTCGACGCACCGCTCGCCGCGTGGGGTGAGCCGCTCGCCGCGCTCGGCATGTTCACCGCGCTGTACGCCGTGGCGATGGGCATCACGCAGACGCATCCGAAAGCGGTGCTTGCGTATTCGAGCGTCTCGCAGATGGGGGTCGTGGTCGCGGTGCTCGGCATGGGGATGGCGGCGGGCGATACGCGCCGCACCGGTGCTCGCGGCCTTCTACGCGTCGCACCACGTGCTGGTGAAAGGCGCGCTCTTCCTCGTCGTCGGCGTCGTTGCCGCGACCGGTGCCGCACGCGTCACGCCGACGCTCGTGCTCGCCACCGTGCTCGCGGCGGGTCTCGGAGGCCTGCCGCTCACCGGCGGGCGCGCTGGCAAAGTTTGCCGTGAAGGAACCGCTCGGCGACGGACTGATGGGCATGCTCGGGCGTGGTCTCCGCGATCGGCACGACGGTGCTCATGCTGCACTTCATCGTGCGGCTGCGCGCAAACACGGCCGCCGAGCCGCAGGCGACCGCAGCGACGGGGCTCACCCTACCGTGGCTCGCGATGGCGATCGCGTCGATCGCGATACCGTGGGCGCTGTACTACGCCGCGTTGCTCGGGGCGCTGCCCGATCCGCTCGCGCCGCAGTACCTGTGGGAAGCGCTCTGGCCGGTCGCGCTCGGCGCTGTGTTGGCGATCGTGCTCACCCGGTCGGCCGATCGCTTGCCGCGCATCCCCGAGGGCGACATCGCTGTCGCCATCGACGCTGCCGCACGCTCCGCCGTCACCTCGAGCGTATGGTTCGAGCGGGCCGACCGCTGGCTGCGGCAGTGGCCGGCGGCAGGCGTGTCGCTGCTCGGTCTCGCGATCGCGCTGGGCGCCGCGCTGCTCGGCTAGCGACGGCTTTCCCGCGGTCGACGCCGCAGCGGCGAACCACACGCGTGCTGCCTGGTCTTGGTGCGAAGACCGCTGGCAGCGGATAATGCCGGCGTGTCCGGCGCGATACCCGCGCCCTTCCTGCAGTGACCGAAGCCGTTCCTGCCTCGCCGCGCGCCGTGCAGGTTCTGTAACGGCACGGAATGTTCACCGCGTGAATCCCAAACACTTTGCCCGTCCGGCCCTGAGCCCCCGCTTCATGCAGGTGTGGCGGCGCAACTTCCTGGTTTGGCGCAAGCTCGCGATTCCGTCGATGCTCGGCAACCTCGCCGACCCGATGCTGTACATGCTGGGCCTGGGCTATGGCCTCGGCAGACTGCTCCCCGAAGTCGACGGTGTCCCGTACATCACGTTCCTCGCGGCGGGTACCGTCTGCTACAGCACGATGAACAGCGCGACGTTCGAGGCGTTGTACTCGGCTTTTTCCCGCATGCATGTGCAGAAGACCTGGGGCGCGCTGCTCAACGCACCGCTCGACCTGGACGACATCGTGCTGGCAGAGGCCTTGTGGGCTGCCTCGAAGAGCGTGCTGTCGGGCCTTGCCATCCTCGCCGTGATCTGGGTCCTTGGTCTTTCGCATGCGCCGCTCACACTGCTTCTGATCCCGCTCACACTGCTGATCGGCCTCACCTTTGCCGGTCTCGGTCTAACGATGACCGCGATCTCGCCGAGTTACGATTTCTTTCTCTATTACTTCACGCTGGTGATCACACCCATGGTGTTGCTGTGTGGGGTGTTCTTTCCCGTGAGCCAGTTGCCCTCCTTTCTGCAGGCCGTCTCCGCCTGGCTGCCGCTCACTCACGCCGTCGAGATCGCGCGACCTCTGGTGAATGGTGAGTGGCCGAACAAACTGGCCTGGCACGTTGCAGTGCTGGTTGCTTACGCCGGCGTCGGGTACTACGCCGCGCTTGTGCTCACGCGCCGACGGCTGCTGACCTGAACGTGGACGAGCGCGCGAGCGTCGGCGCAGCGCCGTGGTGGGTTACCTCCGGCAACGAACTGCGGGCCGCGCTGGCGACGACCGACGGTGGCCTGAGCGCCATCGAGGCCACGCAGCGCCTGGAGCACTTCGGCCCCAACCGCTTCCGCGAACACCGCGAGCGCTCGCTGCTGGCGCAGTTTCTTTCCCGCTTCCGCAATCCCCTCGTCATCATTTTGCTGGTGGCGAGCGGACTGTCCGCGATCACCGGCGATGTGACGGATTTCCTCATCATCGCGGCCATCGTTTTGTGCTCGATCATCCTCGATTTCGTGCAGGAGCATCGCGCGAACCTGGCCTCCGAGCGGCTGCGGCGTTCGGTCGCCGTCAGGGCAACCGTGCTGCGGGACGGTCGAAAGCAGGAGGTGCCGCTGACCTCAATCGTCCCGGGAGATCTCGTGCTGCTCGCCGCCGGTGATCTGGTGCCGGCCGACGGACGCGTGCTGGAAGCGCGGGACTTCTTCGTGAAGCAGCCCATGCTGACGGGCGAACCCTATCCGGTGGAAAAACGGGCGGTCGATCTGCCCGCCACGGCAACCCAGGTGTCGGCGGCCGACAATGCGGTCTTCCTGGGAACATCCGTCATCAGCGGCGGCGCGACCGTGCTCGTTTGCCGCACGGGCAGCGAGACCCAGATGGGTAGCATCGCCTCCAGTCTGGAACAGGCACCACCGCCAACGGCGTTCGAACTCGGCACACGGCGCTTCGGGCTGCTCATCATGCGGCTCACCGTGCTGATGGTGCTCTTCGTCCTCCTGGTGAATGCACTCTTCCAGCGGCCGCTGCTGGAATCGTTTCTGTTCGCCGTCGCGCTTGCCGTCGGCCTCACGCCGGAGCTCTTGCCAATGGTGGTCTCGGTCACACTCGCACGGGGTGCGGTGCGCATGGCGAAGCAGCGCGTGATCGTGAAGCGACTCGCCGCGATCCAGAACCTCGGCAGCATGGATGTCTTCTGTACCGACAAGACCGGGACACTGACCGAAGCGTGCATCCGCTTGGAGCGCCACGTCGACGTCGCGGGAAACTCCAGTGAGCGTGTGCTTCAGCTGGCCTATTTGAACAGCTGGTTCGAGACGGGCCTGCGCAGCCCCTTGGACGAGGCGATCCTCGCACACGCGGACATCGACATCTCGGGTTGGACGAAGCTCGACGAGGTTCCCATCGACTTCGAGCGGCGGCGGGTGTCCGTGCTGCTCGAGAAAGACGGCCAGCGGCTGCTGGTGGTCAAGGGCGCGCCGGAAGAGATCCTGCGCCTCTCCGCGTCGTTCGAGTCGGACAAGCAACCCCCCCTGCAGCCCCTCGAAGCGCCGGCCCGCAACCGCGTTCGCGAGCTCTACGAGGCACTCGGCGAGCAGGGCTTTCGCACGCTCGGCATCGCCTGGCGCGAGGTCGGCGCCGATCACCCCCACGCGGTGGTAGGCGACGAGTCCGATCTCGTCTTCGCCGGGCTGGCAGGCTTCCTCGATCCACCGAAGGCGAGCGGAGTGGCGGTCAAAATCGTGACGGGGGACAGCGAGGAGGTCACCCGACACGTGTGTGCAACCCTGAACATCCCCGTCGTTGGCGTGCTCACCGGACCCGACATCGACGCCCTCGACGACCAAGCGCTGGCAGCACGGGTCGAGGAAGCAAACCTCTTCTGCCGCGTGAACCCCACCCAGAAGAACCGTATCATCCGGGCGCTCAAGGCGCGCGGGCACGTCGTCGGCTATCTGGGCGATGGCATCAATGACGCGCCGTCCCTGCACTCAGCCGACGTCGGCCTTTCCGTGGACACCGCAGTCGATGTCGCCAAGGAAGCGGCGGACATGATCCTGCTGGCGTCCGACCTGCGGGTGCTTCACGCCGGTGTGGTCGAGGGCCGGCGGACGTTCGCGAACATCATGAAGTACATCCGGATGGGCACCAGCTCGAACTTCGGCAACATGTTCAGCATGGCCGGCGCCGCACTGTTTCTCCCCTTCCTGCCGATGCTGCCGACACAGATTCTGCTCAACAACATGCTCTACGACGTCTCCGAAGTGGCGATCCCGCTGGACGAGGTCGATGCCGAGGAGATCGCCACCCCGCGCAAGTGGGACATGGCGGCCATCCGGAGCTTTGAGGTAGGCTGAAAAAAAAGAGTTCGACGATTCGTAGAATTGGACGAACGGAGGACGCAGATGGAACGGATGCCGAAGGGGGTATACACGCTGGAATTTCGGGCGGAAGCGGTAAGCTGGTGGAGTCGGAAGGGTTATCAATTGATCAGGCAGCAAAGCGCTTGTCAGTGCCGAAGAGCAGCCTGAGCAACTGGGTCAGGGCAGCGCGGGCCGGCAAGCTTGCCGAGGTCGGGAAAGGTCAGCGGGTGCCGAGCGAATTGGAGCTTGAATTGGCGCGCACGCGGAAAGAATTGGCGGAAGTGAAGTTGGAGCGTGACCTGCTAAAAAAGTGTGCGGCGTATTTCGCGAAGGAGTCGCGGTGAAATACGGCCGGATAAATGAATTGCGGCGCCAGCATCCCGTAGCCGCGATGTGTCCGCGTGCTCGACGTATCGGAAAGCGGCTATTACGCCTGGCGCAAGCGGCCGCGGTCGCCACGCGCGCAGAAGAATGCCCAGCTGGAAACGCAGATCAAGGCGGCGCACGAGAGAACGCGGCAGACCTACGGTCCGGAGCGGCTGCAAGCCGACCTGGCCGACAACGGCATTCAGGTGGGCATTCATCGCATCAGGCGGATTCGCAAAAAACTCGGGCTACGCTGCAAGCAGAAACGCAAGTTCAAGGCGACGACGGACTCGAATCATGCCCTGCCGGTCGCACCGAACCTTCTGGATCGGCAGTTTGCCGTTGCTGCGCCGAACAAAGCCTGGGTAACAGACATCACCTACATCGCCACCCGGTGGGCCCCGTGAGCTCGCTCTTCGATTTTCTGACGTTCTACGTTCTGCTGAGCGTCCTCGGTGCCGACGAGACCCTGTTTCGCACTGGCTGGTTCGTCGAATCCCTCGCTACCCAGGTGCTGGTGATCTTCGTGATCCGGACGCAGCGCAATCCCTTGCGCAGCCGGCCGCACCCTCTGCTCGTGGCCAGTTCCCTTGCCGTGGTCGCGCTTGCCATCTGGCTACCCTTCAGCCCGTGGGCACACTATCTCGGCTTCGTGAGGCCGCCGCCGCTCTTCTTCGCCATTCTGGCCGTGATGGTCGTAGCCTATCTCGTACTCGTGGAATGGGTGAAGCAAGTCTACTCGCGCTCATCCCCGAAGCCAGGCGGGCCAGCGCCGCACGACGCATAGGTGGGGATCCGATCCCTCACACGAATCGGATACCATGACCGCGCCCGCAACTCGTCCCCGCCCGATCCATGCTCTATCTGAAGGCCTTTCACATCGTTTTCGTTGTCACGTGGTTCGCCGGGCTCTTCTATCTCCCGCGTCTCTTCGTCTATCACGCGATGTCGAGCGATGCGCTCTCGCTCGATCGCTTCAAGGTGATGGAGCGCAAACTGTTCTGGGGGATCATGACGCCGTCCGCGGTGCTCGCAATCGGGCTCGGACTGTGGCTGTGGCTCGGCTACGGTTACTCGGGCGGCTGGCTGCATGCGAAGGTCGCCGTTGTGGTGGCCCTGCTCGCCTATCACGCGTGGAGCTGGAAGGCGATGATGGATTTCAGGCACGATCGGAACCGGCACAGTCACGTGTTCTACCGCTGGATGAACGAGGCACCGGTGCTCATCCTGATTGCGGTGGTGATTCTGGCGGTGGTGAAGCCGTTCTGACACCGACTGCGGCAGTGGTGCTACGGATCGCGACGATTGTCGCGATCCTCGCCTCGAGCATCGCCATCGCGGGCGAGCCGCGCGTCGAAGCGCGCATTCTGATTCAGAGTTCCCCGCTCGCCGGCTTCCAGTTCCATCACGGCAAGACGCTGTGGAGCGAAATGAAAGTGGGCGACGCGCTCGCGTTGGTGCGAGAACGCGACAATCCATACGACCCGCAAGCGGTTCGCGTGGAGTGGCATGGCGAGAAGCTGGGTTACGTGCCGCGCGCTGAAAACGCCGATCTCGCCCGGCATATGGATCGGGGTGCGAAAGTCGAAGCGCGCATCAGCCAGCTCACCGAAAACAGAAATCCCTGGAAGCGGATTCGCTTCGACGTGTTCGCACTGCCGTGAAACCTGCGCTCCGGCGTCAGTCGGTTAGACCCGACTCCTCGTAGGCGCGTCGGATGGCCTCGTCGAATCGCGCCAGCACCTTTGCACGCTTGACCTTCAGCGTCGGCGTAAGCAGACCGTCTTCGAGCGTCCACGGCTCTTTCGTAGCAATCACGCGGCGGATGCGGATGTAGCGGGGGAACGACTTGAGCCGATCGCTGGCGAGCTTCGCGAGCTTCTTCTCGTCACTGTCCTGGCTCACCGCGAGCAGTATGAGATACGCACGCCCCTCGCCCACCACCAGTACCTGTTCGAACGCGGGCTCTTCAAGCAGCGCGCGCTCGATCTCGTCGGTGGGCACTTTCTCACCGTTGGAAAGCACCAGAATGTCCTTGGTGCGGCCCTTGATGTAGATGCGTCCTTCGCGGATGTCGACCTGATCACCAGTGTTGAGCCAGCCATCCGCAGACAGCACCGCCGCCGTCGCGTCCGGGTCGCGCCAGTAGCCGAGCATCACCGAAGGTCCGTGCACCAGCAATTCGTGCTGCTCGCTGACTTTCACTTCGAGGCCTTCCAGCGGGTACCCCACCGACGCCGGGTCGTTGTCGTCCATGTGATTGGCAGCGACGACCGGCGAGACCTCGGACAAGCCGTATCCCTGCAGCATGGTGAGGCCAAGCCCGAGGAAGTGTCTGGCGACTCGCTGCTCGAGCGCTGCGCCTCCAACCACCGTAAGACGGAGCCGTCCGCCCAGCCGCTCCAGGACGGGCTGCGCCACGATCCGCTGCAGGACGCGATAAGCGGCGCGATCGAAGGCGCTCGCTTCGCCCCTGAATATGCGCCAGCCGATCACGACGGTGCGCTGGAAGAGTTCGCGCTTCACGCGCTTGTCCTTCAACGCCTGCTCGATGCGTACCAGAAAACGCTCGAAGACCCGCGGCACAGCCATGATGATCGTCGGCCGCAGGCCCGTCAGGTCTTCGCCAATGTGCTGCACCCCGCGCGAGAACGCGACGGGTGCGCCATGAAGCAGCGGTGCGTAGTAACCGCAGGTGCGTTCGAACATGTGCGAAAGCGGCAGCACGGACAACAGCAGATCGGAGTCGTGCAGATCGACGATCCTGAGCGCGGCGAGCGCGTTCGACAAAATGTTCCGGTGCGACAGCTTGACGCCCTTCGGCCGCCCCGTCGTGCCTGAGGTGTAGACGATGCTGGCGAGGCCGTCTTCCGGCATCGGCTGCACCGTGAACGCCTTTGCGCTGGCCGGCAGGAACGTGCGCGGTGTCTCCACGGCATCCCCCGGCTCGGCCTGCATGCAAACGATCGGGGGCAGGTTCTGCGCAGCCTGACGCAGCGTCTCCAGCACGCGCGGTGTCTCCAGCACCAGGAGCCGCGCCTCGCAGTGGCCGATGCACCAGGCGATGTTCTCCGGATTGTCGATGACGTAGAGCGGAACGACGACAAGCCCAAGGCCAAGACAGGCCTGGTCGATCGCCACCCAGTGCACGCTGTTCTTCATGCACAAGGCAACGCGGTCGCCACGCTCGAAACCATGATCGAGAAAGGTCTGCTGCCAGCGCGCTGCGAGATCGATGATCTCTGCCGCGGTATAGCTCTTCCACTCCTCGCCAGTCCACTGGTGATAGAGCACCTTCGCAGGCGTGGCCTCGTGCTGCTTCAACGCTTCGGCGAGGTTGTTCATGACAGGCAAGGGAAAAGGAACGGCGGGACTATAGCGTAGAATTCCGCGTTTCGTACCGCTGCCGAAAACCCGATGGAGTCCTTCTTTGCCCCCTGCCCGCGCGGGCTCGAATCGGTCCTCTCCGCCGAACTGCAAGAAGTCGGCGCGCAGGAGGCGGGGTGCAAGCCCGGCGGCGTTGGCTTCACAGGCGACCTCGTGCTCGCCATGCGCGTGAATCTGCTGAGCCGAATCGCCAGTCGCGTGCTGTGGCGCATCGGCGCCGGCGACTACGCCACGGCGGAAGACATCTACGCCGGGGCGCGTGCCCTTCCCTGGTGCGATTGGTTCGGTCCCGAGCGGACCATCCGTGTGGATGTCGCCGCCATTCGCTCGCCGCTCAGAAGCCTCGAGTTCGTCACTCTTCGCGTCAAGGATGCGATATGCGATGAGATGCGCGCGAGCACCGGTCAACGGCCCAACGTGGATACGGCACGCCCCGACGTTCGGATCCATGCCTTTCTCGACGCCGGGCGCTGGACGATGTACCTCGATACGTCCGGCGAAGCGCTCTTCAAGCGCGGTTGGCGCACAGGCGGTGGTGAGGCACCCCTGAGGGAAAACCTCGCCGCCGGCATTCTGATGTTGTCTGGCTGGACCGTCGGAACACCGCTTTACGACCCGATGTGCGGGAGCGGCACGTTCCTCGTCGAGGCTGCTCTGATGTCCCTGCGCCGTGCGCCGGGCTTACGGCGCCCGTTCGGATTCCAGAAACTGAGGCCTTTCGACCTGAAGGCGTTTCAGCGCGCGAAGTCGGAATTGCAGTCGCATGCGCTCGACGCGAAACCTCTACCGATCTTCGGCAGCGACCGGGATGCAAACATCCTGGAATTGGCCCGCGAGAATCTTGCGGAAGCCCGCGTCGCGGAAGCGATCCAATTGCAGCGCCGCGACGTGCTCGACGCGACGGCGCCGGCCGCCGAAGGCGTGATGCTCATGAACCCGCCCTACGGGGTTCGACTCGGCAACGAGACGCAAACACGTGCTCTCTACCCCAGGCTCGGCGACCTGCTGAAGCAGCGCTTCGCCGGCTGGCGGGCATGTATCCTGACCGCCGACGGCGAGTTGCCGAAGCTGATCCACCTCAGGGCGTCGAAGCGCACCCCGCTCTTCAACGGACCGATCGAGTGCCGGCTGTACGAGTACAAAATGACGACGGGATCGCTGCGCGGGACACCCGGGGTCGCGGCAGGATGAAGGCGGCCGGTGCCGTGCCTAAACGATCGTCAGATTATCGAGGCCGCTGGTGAGGTCGCGGTCTTTCGACGTCCGACTGTAAAGCTTGATTCGTAGACGCAGATCGTTGACCGAATCGGCGTTGCGCAGCGCGTCTTCGTAGGTGATTTTCCCCTCTTCGTAGAGATCGAAGAGATGCTGGTCGAAGGTCTGCATGCCGAGCTCGCGCGACTTCGCCATGATTCCCTTGATCTCGTGCACGTCGCCCTTGAAGATCAGATCGGAGATCAACGGCGAGTTGATGAGAATCTCCACCGCGGCAGCGCGACCCTTGCTGTCCTTCATCGGAATCAGTCGCTGCGACACGAACGCCCTCAGGTTGAGCGACAGATCCATGAGCAGCTGTGAACGCCGCTCCTCTGGGAAGAAGTTGATA
The DNA here is from genome assembly GCA_963719715.1 of uncultured beta proteobacterium. Taxonomy (GTDB): domain Bacteria; phylum Pseudomonadota; class Gammaproteobacteria; order Burkholderiales; family JAEUMW01; genus JAEUMW01. The sequence goes on along the minus strand of CAVRDD010000030.1, from coordinate 110,816 downwards.
ATGCGATCGAGGGCCTGGTTGGCGCTGTTGGCGTGCAGAGTGGCCATCGCAAGGTGCCCCGTTTCGGCAAACGCGATAGCGTAGTCCATGGTGTCGCGGTCGCGGATCTCGCCGATCAGAATCACGTCCGGGGCTTGGCGCAGCGTATTCTTGAGCGCCGCGTGCCACGAATCCGTGTCGACCCCAACTTCGCGTTGAGTGACGATGCAGTTCCGGTGATCGTGCACGTACTCGATCGGGTCCTCGATGGTGACGATGTGCCCGTACGTGGTCTCGTTACGATAGCCGATCATCGCGGCGAGTGAGGTCGATTTGCCGGAACCCGTGCCGCCGACGAACACCACGAGTCCGCGCTTGGTCAGCGCGATCTCCTTGAGTTGCGGTGGCAGACCGAGCTCCTCGATTTTCGGGATCGCCGAGTTGATCGTACGCAGGACAAGACCCACTCGCGCCTGCTGAACGAACGCATTGACGCGGAAGCGGCCGACACCTGGTGGGCTGATGGCGAAGTTGCATTCCTTGGTCGCCTCGAACTCCTCCGCCTGCTTGTCGTTCATGATCGAACGCGCGAGTTCCTGCGTATGGGTCGGGGACAGCGTCTGATTCGAGATCGGCGTCACCTTGCCGTCGACCTTGAAGGCCGGGGGAAATCCTGCGGTGATGAAGAGGTCTGACGCCTTCTTGCTCACCATGACCCGCAGCAGGTCGTTCATGAACTTGACTGCCTGGTCTCTTTCCATACTGTGCTCCCCGCTACGCTCGGCCTGATCAGCCGACGAACATGTCCTTGTTCATTGCACGGTTGCGCGCTTCCGCAGCCGACACGACGTTGCGCCGGACGAGGTCCAGCAGGTTCTGATCAAGCGTCTGCATGCCAAGCTGTTGGCCGGTCTGGATCGCCGAGTACATCTGCGCGATCTTGTTCTCGCGAATGAGGTTGCGGATTGCCGGCGTGCCGATCATGATCTCGTGCGCGGCGACCCGGCTGCTGCCGTCCTTGGTCTTCAGCAGCGTCTGCGATATCACCGACCGCAGCGATTCGGACAGCATCGCGCGCACCATTTCCTTCTCCGCCGCGGGAAAGACATCGATGATCCGGTCGATGGTCTTCGCCGCCGAACTCGTATGCAGGGTACCGAACACGAGGTGACCGGTCTCCGCCGCGGTGAGAGCGAGGCGAATGGTTTCGAGGTCGCGCATCTCACCCACCAGGATCACGTCTGGATCCTCGCGCAGCGCCGAGCGCAACGCGTTCGAAAAAGAGAGCGTATGCGGCCCGACCTCGCGCTGGTTGATGAGGCATTTCTTCGACTCGTGGACGAACTCGATCGGATCCTCGACGGTGAGTATGTGGCCGTGCTCGTTCTCGTTGATGAAGTTGACCATTGCGGCGAGGGTGGTGGACTTGCCGGAGCCCGTTGGCCCGGTCACAAGCACGATGCCGCGCGGCTGATTCGAGATGTCCTTGAAAATTTCCGGCGCCTTCAGATCCTCGAGCGTCAGCACCTTCGAGGGAATGGTGCGGAACACCGCACCGGCACCGCGATGCTGAACGAAGGCATTGACGCGAAATCGGGCCAAGTTCGGGAATCGAGAACGAGAAGTCACACTCCAGATTCTCCTCGTAGGATTTCCGCTGGCCGTCGTTCATGATGTCGTACACCATGCCATGGACATCCTTGTGTTCCATGGCCGGAAGATTGATGCGGCGTACGTCGCCGTGCACACGGATCATCGGCGGCAATCCAGACGACAAGTGCAGGTCCGAGGCCTTGTTCTTGACGGCGAATGCGAGCAGTTCGGCAATGTCCATTACAATCGACTCCGAGGCACGCATCCGCGTCTGGATGCGACCAGAAATTCAATAGCGATCAACGTATTAGACCTACCCTCGAGAAGGGTCCAAGCATTATGTCCACACTGGCTTCAGCCCTGCAATCTGTGCGGAAGCGGATCGATCGCGCCGCAAGCGCGGCTGGCCGCAATGCATCAGAGATCAGGTTGCTAGCTGTCAGCAAGGCATGGCCGGCAATCCGCCTCAGGGAAGCATGGCAGGCGGGCCAGCACGCCTTCGGCGAAAATTACGCGCAGGAGGGGGTGCAAAAGATAGGCCAGCTGTCGGATTTACATATCGAATGGCACTTCGTCGGCCCCATTCAGAGCAATAAGACACGCGTCCTGGCCGAGAACTTTGCCTGGGTCCACGGCATCGATCGCGAGAAGTCTGCAGAGAGACTGTCCGCGGCTCGTCCACCGCATCTCCCCCCGCTCGACGTCTGCCTGCAGGTCAACGTAAGTGGCGAAGCGAGCAAGTCAGGCGTGGCGCCGGAGCATGCGATCGCTCTGGCAAGGACCGTAGCCATGCTGCCTCGCCTGCGTCTGCGCGGACTGATGGTGTTGCCGCCACGCGAGCGCGATCAGGCTCCACAGCGCCACTGGTTTCGTATCGCTCGCGATCTCAAAGACCGCATCGTCGCGGACGGGATCGCGCTCGATACCCTCTCGATGGGCATGTCGGACGATCTCGAGGCGGCAGTTCTTGAGGGAGCCACGATCGTACGCATTGGCACTGCGATTTTCGGTCCTCGACCCTGAAGTCTGGGTCCAGACTTTCGCACGCATTGCCCAACCCCTCCGGCATGCTCGGTTGCCGCCACCTGCTCTGCCCGCCTATACTGCCAATAGCCGTAGATTGACGGTCGAAGTATTGGGAGTGCGCCCGCTCATCCCGTTTTTTTGAACCAGGGTAGCCAAGTCTTCATTCGGACTCGCTTAAGTCCGCCAGTTTCGGAGTTCTCAATTGTCAGTCAGCATCGGTTTTGTCGGCGGTGGCCACATGGCATCCGCCTTGATCGGCGGCCTGCTCGGAAAGGGATTCTCCAGCAGTCAGTTGCAAGTCGTGGAAGTAAGCGCAGATGCGCGCAAACGCCTGCGCGATCGCTTCGGCATCGACGCTCGTGAGTCGATCGACGCCGGCTTCACTTCGTGCGAGTGCATCGTGCTCGCGATCAAGCCCCAGCAGCTGCGCGAGGTCGCGGGCAGTCTGGCGAACTACATGCACCATCAGTTGCTGATCTCCATCGCCGCGGGAATCCGCACCAGCGACCTGAGTCGATGGCTGGGAGGTTATCGCCGGATCGTGCGCGCCATGCCCAACACTCCCGCTGTTCTGGGCTGCGGCATGTCTGCGCTCTTTGCGGCCGCGGCGGCGAACGCAAGCGAGCGCAATCTTGCAGAAGGCATATTGAGTGCCGTCGGCGAGACGCTGTGGCTCACTGACGAAGACGCCATGGATGCAGTGACGGCCGTGTCAGGAAGCGGACCGGCCTATGTCTACTACTTCATCGAGGCTCTGGAGGAAGCGGCCCGACACCTCGGTCTCGACGCGTCGTCGGCGCGCCTACTTACACTGCAGACCGTTCTCGGTGCTGCACGCGTGGCAGCCGAATGCCCAGAGGATGCCAGCACTCTGCGCGCGCGCGTGACCTCGCCCGGCGGCACGACCGAGCGCGCCATTCAATCGCTTGAGGCTGCTGACCTGAAGGCTACCGTTGCGCGCGCCGTTGTCGCCGCCGCAGAACGTTCGCGTGAACTTGGCGCAGAGCTCGGGCAACGCGACTAACAGCGCTACTGCCGCACGATGTTCGGACAGGCTATCGGATTCCTGCTCGACACCGCATTCAGCCTGTTCATATTCGCAGCGCTGATTCGGTTCTTCATGCAATGGAGCCGCACTGCCTATGCACATCCGTTCTCGCGCTTCGTCATGGCGGTGACTGATTTCGCTGTCCGGCCACTGCGACGGATCGTGCCGGGGCTGTGGGGATACGACCTTGCCAGCGTGGCCGCGGCATTGCTGGCTGCAGTCCTCCTCTTGGCAGGACTCGATTTTCTCGGTGTGCGCCCACTCCCGAGCGCCAGTTCACCGCCCTTGACCGGCATCGTGATCGTCCTGCTGGCGGCTTTGCATGTGCTGCGCATGGCAATCTATCTGATCATGGGGCTGGTGCTCATACTGGCTGTTATGAGCTGGGTGAGCCCGGGTAGCCCCGCGATGTTTCTGCTCGAAAGTCTGACGCGGCCGTTCCTGCGGCCGCTCCAGGGGCGTCTGCCGCTGCTCGGAGGCGTCGATCTGTCCCCCTTGGTGGTCTTCGTGGTGTGCCAGTTGCTGCTGATGCTTCCCGTCGCGGCGCTGGAGCGTCTGGTGCTTGGCATGTTGATTGCGTAGGCGATGCACCCGACGGGTAAGGGCACCGATTCGGACCCTGCCCCGCCGAGTTGGTATCGACGAAGTGGCGAGAAGCTCACGCTATCGCTTGCCGTCCAGCCGGGCGCCCGACGCACCGAGGTGGCCGGTCTCCATGGCGAGTTGCTGAAGATCCGAATCGCCGCCCCTGCCGCAGACGACCGGGCCAACACCGCGCTGATCGATTTCCTGAGCCGTGCCTTCGACCTGCCGCCAAGTCGCATCCGGATCCGCGCGGGGCGTCACGCCCGCCGTAAGGTGGTGGAACTGGACGCACCGGGTGCCGACGCCGAAGAGCCGTTTGACCGCTTGGGAACAACAATGAACAACAGCGCGTTGGAGCAGCAGGTCGCCCGCTATTCCGAATGGCGTCAGCGCCTCATTCAAGGCATCGAGGCGTACCAGGCCTGGCTCGACGCGAACGGTCACGCCGACATCCAGAACGCGCTGCGCATCTACGATCTCATCGAAAGCCTGCGCCAGGATCGCGTCACGCTGGCGTTCGTCGCCGAGTTTTCACGCGGCAAAACCGAACTCATCAACGCTCTTTTCTTCGCCAACTACAAGCGACGGCTGCTGCCGTCCGATGTCGGGCGCACCACCATGTGCCCGACGGAGATCTTCTACGATCCGAACGAGCCGCCACAGATCAAGCTCCTGCCGATCGAAACGCGCAAGCGAAACGAAAGCATCGCGACCCTGAAGCGCTCGCCCGTCGACTGGGTGAAGCTCAGGCTCAATCTCGATTCCCACGACGAGATGGCGCAGGCCATGCAGGAGCTGGCGCGCTCGAAGACGGTGACCGTCCAGGAGGCGCGCGACCTTGGGCTGCTAGACGAGTCAGGTCCCGCGACTTCAACCGTCATGCTGCGGGAGGCGGACCGCGTCGAGATTCCCGCTTGGCGTCACGCGCTCATCAACTACCCGCATCCTTTGCTCAAGAACGGCCTCGTCATTCTCGACACACCCGGCCTGAATGCGCTGGGAACCGAGCCTGAGCTTACGCTCTCGATGATTCCGAACGCCCATGCGGTGGTCTTCGTGCTGGCAATGGACACGGGCGTTACGAAGTCCGATCTCGAAGTCTGGCAGAAATACGTCCAGACCTTCGTGCCGCGGCGCCTCGCCGTGCTGAACAAGATCGATCTGCTGTGGGACGATCTCAAAGGTGCAGCCGGCATCTCCGCCAGCATCGAGCGTCAGATCGACAGCACTGCGCAGATCCTGCAGTCTGCCGCGCCGGCACGTCTTCGCCGTCTCCGCGCAGAAGGCGCTGGTCGCCAAGGTCCGCGACGACGAGGCAGCTGCTCGCGCGCAGCGGCATCAGAGCACTCGAACGCGTGCTCGCCGAGGAGATCGTCCCAGCGAAACAGGAGATCCTGCGTGCAGCAGTCGAGCGTGAGATCGGCGCCATGGTCCAATCCTCGCTGCAGACTGTGGAGAATCAGCTCGATGCCATCCGCACCGAACTGAAGGAACTCGTACAGCTGTCCGGCAAGAACCGGGCGGTTGCGAAGGCGATGCTGACGAAACTGGAAGCGGATCGCGCCGCGTACGCCGCGCAGGTACAGGGTTTCAAACTCGCTTCCGCCGGCGGTCATCAAGCAGGGAGGCATGCTCCTCACGAATCTCGATTCAGGGTTCATCGAGCATATCCTGGAGCAGGGCCGCGAAGAGATCGAGGGGAGCTGGACCACGCGCGGCCTCATGCGTGCCATGCAATCGCTTTTCGAGCACTACTCGGCGCAGAGCCACAAGATCCTCAAGTTCTCGGCCGACGTGCAGAAACTGGTCGAAGGCGTCTATGAGCGCTTTCACGAAAGCCACGGCTTTGCACGTCTGGTGCCGCCGCCGCTCAATCTCGAGCGCCACACGGTCGCCATGTTCGCCCTGCAGAAGCAGGTCGAGGATTTCTGTCGCGACCCGGTCAACGTCATGACCGAAAAGCACTTCCTGGTTCGCCGCTTCTACAACGGGCTCGTCGTACAGGCGCGCGAGGTGTTCGACGGCGCGCGCAACGAAGTGGACGTCTGGCTCAGGTCTGCCCTCGGCCCCCTCTCGCTGCAGATCAAGGAGCACGAAGCGCTGCTCACCCGCAAGGTCGAGGGCTTTCGGCGGATGGCGGACAACCTGAACGACCTCCATGGACGGATTCGCGAGCTGGACGCGCAGAAGAACGTCCTGCGCGAGCGACACGCCGATCTCGTCGGCGTCAGGAAGGTGATCTCGAACCACGAGAACACGGCAGCGGAAATCCACGCCGCGTGACGCCACTGCCACCACGGCGAAGCGGCAGTCCTCAGATCAGGATGACGTCGTACTGCTCTGGAAAGTACTGATTCTCCACCTGCAACGCGATCGGCTTGCCGATGAAGTCGCCCAGCATCGCGAGACTCTGCGATTCCTCGTCGAGGAAGAGATCAATCACCGCCTGCGCGCCGAGAATGCGATATTCGCGGGCGTTGAACTGCCTGTCCTCGCGCAGGATTTCGCGCAGGATCTCGTAGCACACCGTCTGCGCAGTCTTCACCTCACTCCGCCCCTGGCAGGTCGGACAGGCCTCGCACAGCACGTGCGCTAAGCTCTCGCGGGTGCGTTTGCGCGTCATCTCCACCAGACCAAGAGCGGTAAAGCCGTTCACCGACATGCGCGTGCGGTCACGCGCGAGCGCCTTGCGGAACTCCGAGAGCACGGCATTGCGGTGATCTTCGTTGTCCATGTCGATGAAGTCGATGATGATGATGCCGCCTAGGTTGCGCAGCCGCAGTTGCCGCGCAATCGCCTGCGCCGCTTCTAGATTGGTCTTGAAAATTGTGTCGTCGAAATTGCGCCCCCCCACATAGCCGCCGGTGTTCACATCAACTGTGGTAAGCGCTTCGGTCTGATCGATGATGAGGTAGCCGCCGGACTTGAGGTCGACCCTGCGCGCGAGCGCACGCTCGATTTCGTCCTCTACCGCGTAGAGATCGAAGAGCGGGCGCTCGCCGCTGTAATGATCCACACGATCGCTGAAGTTCCGGGTGTACGCTTGCGCGAACGCCAGCATCTTCTGGTGTGTCTCGCGCGAATCCACCAGCACGCGTGTGGTCTCGTCGCTGACGAAGTCACGCAGCACGCGCAGGCTCAGGTTGAGGTCCTGGTACAGCGCAGCGGGCGCGCTCGCCTGCACCGACTCCTCGCGAATGCCGCGCCACAGGCGTCGCAGATAGTCGATGTCGGACGCGAGTTCCGGAATCGTCGCGGCCTCGGCCATCGTGCGGATGATGAAGCCGCCGGTCTCGTCTCCGGGAAGTGCCTGTTGCAGCCTCTCCCGCAGGTGTGTGCGTTCGACTTCGTCCTCGATCCGCTGCGAGATGCCGATGTGCGACTCCTGCGGCAGGTAGACCAGAAAACGCCCGGCAATGCTCACCTGCGTCGACAGACGCGCACCCTTGGTGCCGATCGGATCCTTGATCACCTGCACCAGGATGTTCTGGCCTTCGGCGAGCAGTTTCTCGATCGGCTTCGACTCCTCGCCGCCGTGGCGATTGCCCCAGATGTCGGCGACGTGCAGGAAGGCGGCGCGATCGAGTCCGATGTCGATGAACGCGGACTGCATTCCGGGCAGGACGCGCGCAACCCGGCCAAGGTAGACGTTGCCGACAAGCCCGCGGCTGCTCGCGCGCTCGATGTGCAGTTCCTGCACCACCCCCTGCTGCATCACCGTAACGCGCGTTTCCTGCGGCGTGACGTTGACCAGGATCTCTTCAGTCACAGAACGTCGAAGCCGAAGTGTTGCATCAGTTCAACCGTCTCGAACAGCGGCAGCCCCATGACGCCGGAGTAGCTCCCGGAAATGCTGCGGACGAATGCGGCACCACGGCCTTGGATGGCGTAGCCGCCGGCTTTGTCGAGCGGCTCCCCAGTGGCGACGTAACGGCGGATTTCCTGCTCGTTCAACGCCCGAAACTCCACCGTCGTCGAGGAAAGCCGCAGTTCCACCAGGTCGCGATAGCAGAGCGCAACCGCTGACAGTACCTGATGCTGACGCCCGGACAGCTTGGCGAGCATGCGCTCAGCGTCCTGCCGTCCCTCCGGTTTGCCGAGCGCCTCGCCGTCGACCACGACCGAGGTGTCGGCGCCGAGAACGGGATTCGGTCGCAGGCGCCGCTGCAGCACTCGAACCCAGCCGAGTTCCGCTTTCGCCCGGGCAATGCGTGTGACGTACTCCTGCGGACTCTCCCCTTCCAGCATGCGCTCGTCGATGTCCTCCCCGCGTGCGGGATCCTCGCGCAGCAGCAGCACATCGAAAGGAACGCCGATCTGCTTCAGGAGTTCGCGGCGGCGCGGGCTGCGGGACGCCAGATAAATGCGCTGTTCTCGGAATGACAACGTGGTGCTCCGTTGGCGCGACCCGGATGCGGCCGCTGTTACTCCCGGTGATAGGGATGATTGTGCATGATCGAAATCGCGCGGTACAACTGCTCGGCGAGCAGCACCCGCACGAGACCGTGCGGCAGGGTGAGACGCGAAAGGGCGAGCATCAGGTCAGCCGAGCGGCGAAAGCGGTCAGAAAGCCCGTCGGCACCGCCGATGACAAGCGCCACGTCAAGCCCGGCGCCAAACCAGGATTCGACCTTACGCGAGAGGCCAACACTCGTCACCTCAGCCCCGCGTTCGTCCAGGACCACGCGCTGGCAACCTGTGGGAACGGCAGCATCGATGCGTGATTCCTCGTGGGCCATCGCCCGTTCCACGCTCACGGTTGCCGACCGCCGCACCGGTCGCACCTCGATCAACTCGATCCGAGCCTCGCGCGGCAGACGCCTGGCGTACTCGTCGAAGCCGGCCTGCACCCACGAGGGCATGCGATGTCCAACGGCTATCACGATCATCCGCATGGCCGTTGCAGTCCACGATCGTGTCGGATCAGCCTGATGCGGCCTGGCGCCGCACCGCGGGCAGGAACTGCGGCCCCCATAGCTCTTCGAGGTTGTAGTAGGCGCGAGTCGCTGGATGCATGATGTGCACGATTACGCTGCCCAGATCGACGAGAACCCAGTCGCCGTCCTGCGCCCCCTCCACACCAAGGACCTCGGCACCGCGCGCCTTGACTCGCTCCTGCACCCGCTGTGCCATGGCTCTGGCCTGCCTCGTCGAATCGGCGCTGGCGATGATCATGCAATCGAAGAGCGATGACAAACGATTCGTATCCAAAACCACGATATCGCGCCCCTTTACGTCCTCGAGCGCTTCAATCGTCAATTGCTTCGTTTCGTCCGGTTTCATCCGGCTCCTTGTACAGGCCCCGCGCCTCAATATAGTCGAGAACGGAGTCAGGGATCAAATAGCGCTGGGAACGGCCAGCTTCAAGGCCTCCACGGATCCGTGTAGCCGCGATGTCGAGTGCCGTGGTGGCGACCGTCGCGATTCCGCCCGCGTGTGTCCAGTGCGTGGCAAGCGGTTGCATAAGACGCCGCGTCTCGTACTCGCGCGCGAGCGGCTGCGGCATACGCTGCCCCCATGAATCCACGGGAAAACCTGGCCGGTGTGCAACGACCACGTGTGCCAGGGAAAATATCTCGCGCCAGCGATGCCAGGTTGCGAGATCGAGGAACGCATCTGCCCCCAGCAGAAGGCAGATGGGTCGCGTCGCCCCGAATTCCTGGCGCAACTCGGTCAGCGTGTCGAACGTATAGCTCGGTCCTGCACGCTTGATTTCGCGGTCGTCCAGACCGAAGCGCGGGTTGTCGGCGATGGCAACACGCGCCATCTCCAGGCGGTCATCCGCCGTGACCCGCGGCGTCGCCCGGTGCGGCGGTATCGCGGAGGGGATGAAGCGCACCACCGCCAGCTTGCAGGCATCGACGATCTCCTCGGCGAGCCGCAGGTGCCCGATGTGGATCGGATCGAAGGTGCCGCCGAGAACGCCGACAGGGCCGGTGCTGGCCGGCTCGGCGACCCGCCATCGGCGGGCAGAACCGGTCACGCTTTCCTTCGTCGGCAATTCAGGGTTCTCGTCTAGAGGCTTACGCGTCGGAGATCAGCTAGCAGGGCAGCGACAAGCCCGGTAAACCGCGCTGCAGTGCCGGCGTCGATCACCCGTGAATCATACGACAAACACAGCGGCAGCATCCGTCGCGTCGTCACCTTCCCCTCGCGCTCGACCAGTCGCAGTTGCGGGCGCGTGATACCAAGTACCGCGACAGCAGGTGCCTGCAGCATCGGTGTGTAGCCGGTACCACCGAACTGCGTCAGGCTGGCAAGGCTGAAGGCGGCACCTTCGGTCACGTCATCGAGCCGACCGTCCCTGGCCCGTGAAGCCAGCTCACCACACTCGCGCGCGAGATCGATGATTCCCCTCCGATCCACGTCGCGTACCACGTGCATCACGCGACTGCCCGATGCCTCGAGCATGAGCCCGCAGTGGCAAGCCGCCTGCGGCATCACCGTCTCGCCGTCGATGGTGGCGTTCAGCTGCGGAAATGTTTTCAGGGCTGCGGCAGCCGCCTTCAGCACGAACGCACTCAGCGTGACCTCGACGTCCACCCCCTCGATCGAGGCCGCAACCTCCGCGCAGAACGCTTCGAGCTCTGTGACGTCGGCTTCATCGAAATGCGTGGCCTGGCAGGACGAAGCCCCTGCCCCGCCCGCTCGCGCCGCAGACGAACCGGCAACTGCTGCCCGGACAAACATCTGGATGTCGTCCTGCAGGATCCGCTGCGAAGGTCCGCTGCCCGCGACCCGCTCCAGATCCACGCCGAGTTCGCGCGCGAAGCGGCGGATGGCAGGGCTTGCATGCGGCACGCTCGCCTGCGCCGCCACGCTCGGTACCCCGCGCTCGATCTGCGCAGGTGCAGCTTCCAGCCTGGCTGGCTCGGCAGGTGGCGCCGCGTCCGGAAGCGTCGCTGCCGCGGCCTCTTCCGCCTCCAACTCCAGAATCGCCGTGCCCTCGGAAACGCGGTCACCCACCCGCACCTTGAGCCTAGTGACCGCACCGCCGAACGGCGCCGGCACGTCCAGCGTCGCCTTGTCCGATTCGAGGACGATGAGCGCGTCCTCCCGCTTCACCCGGTCGCCCGGCTTGACGATGACCTCGATCACCTGGATATCGCTGAAATCACCGATGTCCGGTACCAATACCTCCCTGATCGCACCCATGCGTTTCCCCTGCGTCGTGCGAATCTTCAGACCCGGACCGGGCTCGGCTTGGCCGGGTCGATACGGTATTTGGCGATCGCCTGTGCGACCTGCACGCGCGGGATATCACCGTCCGCAGCGAGCGCCTGCAGCGCCGCGAGCACGACCCAATGGCGGTTCACCTCAAAGAACCCGCGCAGTTGGTCGCGCGTATCGGAGCGCCCGTAGCCATCCGTCCCGAGTACCGCGAAGCGATGGGGCACGTACGCGCGGATCTGATCGGCCAAGATCTTCATGTAGTCGCTCGCGGCGACCACCGGGCCCTTGCGGTCCATCAGGCAGCTCTCGACATACGACAGTGCAGGCGGTGCCTGGGGATGGAGCAGGTTCCAGCGTGTAGCCTCCAGCCCGTCGCGGCGCAGCTCCGAGAAACTGGTTGCGCTCCAGACGTCGGCGTTGACGCCCCAATCCCGCTCGAGCAGATCGGCGGCGGCGAGCACCTCGCGCAGGATCGTCCCCGCGCCGATGAGTTGCACGCGGGGACCTGTGCCTTCGGCGCCGGCGCGCAGCAGATACATCCCCTTGAGAATGCCCGCTTCAGCGCCCGCGGGCATCGCCGGATGTGTGTAGTTCTCGTTCATCACCGTGATGTAGTAGAAGACGTCTTCCTGCTCGGCATACATGCGCCGCAGTCCGTCCTGAATGATCACGGCAAGTTCGAACGCGAACGCGGGGTCGTACGAGACGCAGTTCGGAATGGTCGAAGACAGCACATGGCTGTGCCCGTCTTCATGCTGCAGACCCTCTCCGTTCAGCGTCGTCCGGCCCGCCGTGCCGCCGATGAGGAAGCCCCGGCAGCGCGAATCGCCCGCGGCCCACGCCAGATCGCCGATGCGCTGGAAGCCGAACATCGAATAGAAGATGTAGAAGGGAATCATCGGCACGCCGTGCGTGCTGTAGGAGGTCGCGGCAGCGATCCAGTCTCCCATGGCGCCGGCTTCGTTGATGCCCTCCTGCAGGATCTGGCCGTGCTTGTCCTCCTTGTAGTACATGAGCTGATCGGCATCCTGCGGCGTGTAGAGCTGCCCCACCGAGGACCAGATGCCGAGCTGCCGGAACATGCCTTCCATGCCGAAGGTGCGAGATTCGTCAGCCACGATCGGCACCACGCGGCTGCCGATCTGCCTGTCCTTGACCAGCTTGCTGAGGATGCGCACGAACGCCATCGTGGTCGAAAAGTCGCGCTCCTCCGAGCTGCTCAGAAGCGACTCGAAGGCGCTGAGCGGTGGCACTTCGAGCGCCTCCGCGCGACGCCGGCGGCGGGTCATGAAGCCGCCGAGACTCTGGCGCCGCTCGCGCATGTATTCGAGCTCCGGCGAGCCTTCGGCGAAATCTCAGATACGGCAATGACTCGACCTGGTCATCTGCGATCGGCAGGCGGAAGCGGTCGCGGAAAGCCCTGAGCGAGGCGGCCACCATCTTCTTCTGCTGGTGCGTGATGTTCTGCGCCTCGCCCGACCCTCCCATGCCGTAGCCCTTGATCGTCTTCGCGAGGATCACGGTCGGCTGGCCGGTGTGCTTCACCGCCGCAGCGTAGGCAGCGTAGACCTTGTGCGGATCGTGGCCACCGCGATTCAAGCGCCAGATGTCGTCGTCGGTCATGTTGGCGACGAGCGCGAGCAGTTCCGGGTACTTGCCGAAGAAGTGCTTGCGCACATACGCGCCGTCCTTCGACTTGAACGTCTGGTATTCACCGTCGACGCACTCTTCCATACGCTTCAGCAGGAGCCCGTTCTTGTCCTTGGCGAAGAGCGTATCCCAGTACGAACCCCAGATCACCTTGATCACGTTCCAGCCGGCACCGCGAAAATCCGCTTCCAGTTCCTGGATGATCTTCGCGTTGCCGCGCACCGGTCCGTCCAGGCGCTGCAGGTTGCAGTTGACGACGAAGATCAGGTTGTCGAGTCGCTCGCGTGCCGCGACGCCGATCGCCCCCATCGACTCCGGCTCATCCATCTCGCCGTCGCCCATGAACGCCCAGACCTTGCGTCCCTCGGTCTTGGCGAGGCCACGGTCCTGCAGGTACTTCATGAACTTCGCCTGATAGATGGCCATGAGCGGCCCGAGGCCCATCGACACCGTCGGAAAGTGCCAGAAATCGGGCATGAGCCACGGATGCGGGTAGGACGACAGCCCCTTGCCGTCGACTTCCTGGCGGAAATTGTCGAGCTGGTCCTCGCTCAGCCGGCCGAGCAGGAACGCGCGGGAATAGATGCCCGGGGCCGAATGTCCCTGCACGAACAACAGATCGCTTTCGCGCGTGTCGGTGCGCGCCCGCCAGAAGTGGTTGTAGCCGACGTCATAGAGCGTGGCCGCCGAAGCGAAGCTTGCGATGTGTCCGCCGACGTTGGTCTGCCGGTTGGCGCGCAGCACCATGGCAAGCGCATTCCAGCGGACATACGAGCGAATGCGGTGCTCGAGTTCGTAATCCCCCGGCGATCGCTCCTCGCGGTGCGGCGGAATCGTGTTGATGTACGCCGTGTTGGCGCTATAGGGCAGGTAAGCGCCCGATCGGCGCGCCTTCTCGATCAGTCGCTCGAGGAGGTAATGGGCCCGCTCCGGGCCTTCGACCTCCAATACCGCGCCGAGCGCATCGAGCCACTCCCGCGTCTCCTGCGGATCGTGGTCGTGCATCTCCATCGTTGTCTCCTTCGTGTCGCTCGCGTCGGGCAGGCTCTGATGGCCGCCTCATAACGCCGGGTTGGACCGCACGCGGTGCGCGGGATTCCCGTTACGTCCGCCCGCCTCAGCGGCCGCTGAACTGCGGCGGTCTCTTCTCGAGGAAGGCCGCCATGCCCTCGCGTCGGTCGTCGGTCGCGAAAGCAAGGCCGAAGCCATCGGTCTCCCACAGCGTCGCGCCGGAGAGATTCATGTCGAGACCGTGCTGCACCATCTGCTTGATGAGCTTGATCGAAAGCGGCGGCTTGCCGACCAGGGCACGTCCGAGTTCGAAGCCGCGCTCCAGCAGTTCCGCCGGCGGGTACACGTAATTCACGAGCCCGATCGCCATAGCTTCCTCGGCCTTGACCTGACGCCCCGTCATGATGAGCTCCAGCGCCCGCGAACGACCGACCAGGCGCAGCAGGCGCTGGGTGCCGCCGAACCCCGGCATGATGCCGATGTTGATCTCGGGCTGTCCGAAGACCGCCCGGTCCGAGGCGAGGATGATGTCGCAGCTCATTGCGAGCTCGCAGCCGCCGCCCAGAGCGAATCCATTGACCAAGGCAACCGTCGGGATCGACAGCCGCTCCAGCCCGCGGAAGGTATCGCTCGCCAGTTCCGCCATCGCCTGCGCTTCCATTGGCGTAAGCGCTGCCAGTTCTCGGATGTCGGCACCAGCAACGAAGGCCTTTTCGCCGCTTCCGGTGATGAGCAGAACGTGCGCATCCTTGCGTTCGCGGATGGTCCGCACGGCCTGGGAAAGCTCGCTAAGCGTGGCGCTGTTGAGCGCATTCAGCGCGCTTGGCCGGTGCACCGTCAGCACCCAAAGGCCGGGCTCCCGCTCTTCGAGGATAAGGTTCTCAAAATCCATATGGGAATCGTCCATGTTGCGCGCACGACGCCCGCCCGCGGGCGTCCACCCGGGGCGCCGCCCCGCGTACCGTTGTCGATCAGCCTGCTGCGGGGACGGGTGCGTCGAGCCGCGCCTTGACGTAGGAGCCGGGTCCGTCCTCCAGCACCGGGAGTCCACCGGAGCCCGGAACGCGCGCCGGAACCTTGCCGCCCGCCAGCGGCGAGACCCACTTCTCCCAGTCCGTCCACCAAGAGCCCGCGTGCTGGGTGGCGCCGGCGAACCAAGCGTCCGGATCGGCGGGAAGTTCCGCATTGGTCCAGTAACCGTACTTCTTCGCGACGGGCGGGTTGATCACGCCAGCGATGTGCCCCGACCCGCCGAGCACGAACTTGACGGGGCCGGCGACGAGATGACAACCCTTGTAGGTCGATTTCCACGGCGCGATGTGGTCTTCGATCGCGGACAGAAAGTACAACGGCGCCTTCACCTTCCCAAGATCGATCGGCACACCAGCCATCGTCACGCCGCCCGGATCTTTCAGCAGATTGCGCTGGTAGCAGTTGCGCAGGTAGAAAGTGTGCATGGCGGCGGGCAGACGCGTGGAATCCGAATTCCAGTGCAGCAGATCGAACGGGAAGGGATCCTTGCCGAGCAGGTAGTTGCTGATCACAAATGACCAGATCAGGTCGTTCGCGCGCATCATGTTGAAGGTGCCAGCCATCTCGTGCCCTTCGAGATAGCCGCGCTGCTTCATCTTCTTCTCCAGCGCAGTGATTGAACGGTCGTCCAGAAAGATCTCCATTTCACCGGGCTCGGCGAAGTCGATCATGGTCGTGAAGAAGGTCGCGCTCGCGATACGCTTCTCGCCTTTCGCCGCGAGATAGCCCAGCGTGCTGGCGAGCAGCGTTCCGCCAAGACAGTAGCCGAGCGCGTTGACTTCGTCCTCGCCGGTCGCCTTGCGGATCTGTTCGACGGCGGCGACCGGCCCTTCAAGCAGATAGTCCTCGAAGTTCTTGTGCGCGAGCCTGACATCCGGGTTCACCCACGAGATCACGAACACGGTGTGACCTTGGTCGACCGCCCACTTGATGAAGGAGTTCTTTTCCCTGAGGTCGAGGATGTAGAACTTGTTGATCCACGGTGGCACGATCAGCAGCGGCTTGCGCAGGACCTGCTCCGTCGTCGGATCGTACTGCAGCAACTGCATCAGTTCGTTCTGGTAGACCACCTTGCCGCGGGTGTTGGCGATGTTCTCGCCGAGCTTGAACGCGCTCGAATCCGTCATGCGGATGCGGATCGACTGGCCGTCGCCGCGCTCGAGATCCTGCAGCAGATTGCTGAGGCCCTTGACGAGATTCTGGCCGCCCGAGTCGATCGTTTCGCGCAGCACCTCGGGATTGGTTAGCACGAAGTTGGTGGGCGAGAGCGCGTCGATGTACTGCCGCGTGAAAAAGTCGACCTTCTTCTTCGTCTTCTCGTCCAACCCTTCGACGCTGCCGACGACACCGTGCATGTAACGCGTGGTAAGAAGATACGACTGCTTCACGTAGTCGAAGACAAAGTTGCGCTCCCAGTCCTCGTGGCGGAAGCGCTTGTCGCCCGAAGCTGGTGCCGCCACCGCCTCGGCGGCGTGACCGAATGCACGCACCATCGAGGTCTGAAACAGCAGCATGTAATCCTGCCACAGTTTCATCTGGGCCTGCGCGAGCTTCATCGGATCCTGCATCATGTGCCGCGTGAGGTCCATGAAGGCCTGCCCAACGCCCAGTTCGTCGGAGATCAGGCCTCCACTGGAACGCTGCATGAACTGCATGACCTGTTCACTCGTCTGCCGGGCCATCTCGGCGAACGCTGCCGTCAGATCTGCAGGCGCGGTGCCGCCGCCCTGCTTCGACTTCTCGCTCGTTGCGCTCATCGTTTGCTTGTCCCGTGACAATCTGTCCCAATCCGCCCGATTCTAGCTTCCGATGTACGCACCGCACAATGCGATTTGCGATGACGGCGATTTTGCTACTCGAGAAACCACGTCAGAATGGTCTTGGCGATGAAGCCGAGCATTCCGAACGAAAGCACGAAGAACAGCACGAAGGTGCCCAGGCGCCCGGCCTTGGATTCCTTCGCCAGGTTCCAGATGATGAAAAGCATGTAAAGCATGAACCCGCTCAGCCCGAAGGTCAGGCCGAAGTGGGCAATCTGTTCCTCGGTGAAACCGAACATGAGGGCGGCGCGCGCGAAGCCTCAGTGCCGCAGGGGCACCGAGGAAGTGTCGACCAGATCCCGATAGGCATGCCACGTCGCGTGGCCGAGCACCGGAACGGTGATGATGAAACCCGCCATCGCCGTGACGACGGAGAAGGCGGTCGCGAGCATGATGATCGTCGCCCACACCGCAAGCGCGACCGGGTTCTCGCCGACCGCCCGGACACTTGTGAGGACGGCGCTGCGCAGTGTGACGATGCGCCCGAGCAGCAGGGGCGGTGACACCGCAGTCGCCGCGAACACCAGCGCGCTGCCGAGCGCACCGGCCAGCAGCCACATCGCGAAGAGAAAATCGCCCTGCGCCCGCACCGTGTAGAGCAGGAAGCTGCGCACGTCCGCGATCGGCGCCTTCACGAACAGCGTGAAGAGTCCGGCGGACACGAGCACCCACAGCGTTCCGAGAAGTCCGAGCCAGAGCCCGAGCCAGACCAGCGGACGCGTGCCGCGTCGCCACGCGTTGACGGCATCTGCGAACGTCGGTCGCTTGCCGCGCGAGAGCAACCGGCTCTGTTCGTACAACCCGGTCGCGAGAATCGGCCCGACCAGGACGAAACCTGAAAAAGCACCTGGTAGCAGGTACCAATGTTCCATGCCAGCGATCAGGATCACGACCCCGCCGAGCGCGACCACCACACCGTGCAGGAGGCTTGCCCACGGCGTGCGCATGCAATCTCGCCAACCGAGTCGCAGCCAGAGGAAGGGCCGGTCCGCGGTAACCCTGCGTACGGGCAGGACCTCCGGGTTCGGCGCGGGTGCAGCGGCGGTCGACATGGGCAGTGGAACTGACAAGGGAGACGTGGCGAATTCTGGCGCGGGTGTGGACGTGCTGTCCAGCGCCAGCGCACGGGCTATACTGCCGCGGCATGCGACCCCATCTCCTCCGCCGTCTTCTCCTGTGCGTGGCTTGCGCGCTCAGCGCGTGCGCCAGCGACGCGCAGCGCAGCGTCTGCGAGGGCCTGCAGACCCGGGTACGCGTTGTCGATCCACTGGCGGACGCGAAGATGGCGCGCGATCAGGTCTCCTGCGAAGCCTATGCAGCGGAGCGGGAACGCTTGCTCAAGCAGCAGCCGCAGTAAGGCCGTTGCCGCGAGCTCGCATCATCCCGCTTCGACGGAACGATCCTTGGCCAGTCTCGGCACCCTCTACGTCGCAAGCGAGTGGATCATCCGCGTCGTCATGCTCTTCTACGTTCCGCAACGACGCCCGCCCGCCTCGGCACGCGCGTGGCTCCTGCTGATTTTTTTTTCTGCCGTGGGCGGGGCTCCTGCTGTACGGGCTCATCGGTCGCGTCTTCCTGGCACGAAGCCGTGTCGAGATGCAGGCGAAGGTCTTTGAGGCGCTCAAGGCGCTCGGCGCGCGCGAGCGTACGGGCCCGCCGCCGCGCCCGCCGCTGCCGCCCGAGTTTGCGCCGGCGCTCGACCTCGCCGAAGCACTCTCCGAGTTCTCCGTCGTCGCCGGAAACGGCTTCGAGCTTCTGCCGCACTATGATGCCGCCATCGACCGTCTGGTGGCGGATGTGGAAGCGGCGCGCACCTCGGTCCATCTGCTCTACTACATCTACGCGCCGGATGCAGTGGGGGAGCGGGTGACGCTTGCGCTGGAAGATGCCTCGAACCGCGGCGTCAACGTGCGCGTCGTGATGGACGCGATCGGCTCGCGCCCCGGCCTGAAGCGGCTCGCGCCGCGCATGCGTGCAGCCGGGATCGAGGTTACGACTGCCCTGCCGCTGCGGCTGTGGGGACCGAACAAGGCGCGCGTCGACCTGCGCAACCATCGCAAGATCGCTGTCGTCGACGGCCACATCGCCTTCTTTGGTTCGCAGAACATCGTGAGCGCACGCGCCAATCGCGGCCTCACGAACGAGGAAATGATGGTCCGCGCAACCGGACCGATCGTGCGCGACCTGCATTCCGTCCTGCTCGCCGACCGCTATTTCGAGGTCGGCGACATCCCGCCCGAAGCGCGCGAGGCGCACACGGTCATCGCCCATGACCCGGCGGAGGCGCTGGCGCAGGTGCTGCCGAGCGGCCCCGGCTACAGCGCCGGCACCACCGAAGACCTGATGATCGCGCTCATGAGCGCGGCGCGTCAGCGCGTGGTGCTGACCACACCGTACTTCATCCCGAGCGAATCCTTCCTGCTGGCGATGGAACTCGCGGCACGCCGCGGCGTCGCCGTGCACTTGATCGTCGACAGGGCATCGAACAAGCCGCTCGTCCAGTTCGCGCAGCAGTCGTATTACGAGGAGTTGCTCGACGCCGGCGTGCGCGTGCACCGCTATTTCGGCAACTTCCTCCATGCCAAGCACATGAGCGTCGACGACGAGGTGGCGCTGATCGGCTCGAGCAATTTCGACATGCGCTCGTTCGCCCTCAACGCCGAGGTGAGCGTGCTGATCTACGATCGCGCGGTTGCCGCGGAACTCGGTCGCGTGCAGGAGCACTACCTCGCACGCAGCGAACACCTGACGGCGCCGGCGTGGGCGCAACGCGGCGTCACGCGGCGCGCGCTCGAAAACCTGGCCCGCCTCACCGACTCGTTGCTGTGAGGGCACGCGAAGTGAACGACGACGGCAAGATACGCATCTCAAAACTCCTCTCCGAGCGGGGTCTGTGCTCGCGGCGGGAGGCGGACGAGTACATCGAGCGCGGCTGGGTCTTCGTGGATGGCACGCGCATCACCGAGCTTGGCACGCGCGCACATCCCGACCAGACCATCACACTGAGCGCCGAGGCACAGTCGCGACAACTCAAGCGCGTGACGATCCTGATCAACAAGCCGATCGGATACGTGTCGGGACAGGCAGAGGGGACCCACCGTCCTGCCGTCACGCTGATCGACGCCGCGGCCCGGTTCAGCGGTGACCGCTCGCCGCAGCGCTTCCATCCGGTGCACCTGAAGGGGCTCGCGCCGGCCGGCCGTCTCGACATCGATTCCACCGGGCTGCTGGTCCTGACGCAGGACGGCCGCATCGCGAAACTTTTGATCGGCGACGATTCCAGGATCGAGAAGGAGTACCTCGTGCGCGTGACCGGTTCGCTGCCGGCGGCCGGGCTGGCACGCCTGCAGCACGGTCTCGCGCTCGACGGCGTCTTGCTGCGTCCGGCGAAAGTGAGCTGGCAGAACGAGGATCAGTTGCGCTTCGTCCTGCGCGAGGGCCGCAAGCGTCAGATCCGTCGCATGTGCGAGCTGGTCGGGCTCGAAGTGACGGGCCTGAAGCGCATTCGCATCGGGCGCGTCAAGCTCGGCGATCTGCCGGTCGGAACCTGGCGCTACCTCGGCGACGGCGAGCGGTTCTGAGCGCTTCAGAACGCGAGCTTGATGATCGAGAAATCGTCCTCCAGTGGCCCCGGTCCGTGCACGTCGCGGACGAATTCGAGCAAGCGGTCGAGCTCTGATTCTGTGGCCGTGACGGGCGCCGCCAGCACATCGAGGAAGCGGTCGAATTCGAGCATGCTGCCGTCGGATTTCCCGATCTCGAAGGCGCCATCGCTGAACAGGAACAGGCGGCTAGCCGCGGGCAGCACACGCGCCTCGCCGCGGTAGATCGCACCGGGCGCGATGCCCAGACTCGGGCCGCGCGCGGTCAGGCTTTCGACGGCACCGCGCTGCCCGGGCTCACCGCTCACCAGGAGCGCGGGATGATGTCCGGCCGAGGCGTACCTGAGGCAGCGCTCGGCGGGACGATAGACGCCGTACCAGATGCTGAAGTAGAGGTCGTTGTGATGCTCCATCTGGTAGACACGGTTGAGCGCGGTCAACACCTCGTCCGGTACACGGAAATCGGTGTCGGCCAGCCCTTCTGAGCGCAGCATGTTGGCGACGACGATCGACACCATCGCCGGGCCCACCCCATGCCCGCAGACGTCGAGCAGGAACAGGGCGAAGTGCTCGTCGTCCAGCCAGTGATAGCCGAACGAGTCGCCGCCTAACTCGGATGAAGGCACGAAGCGCCAGTCTGCAACAAACGGCTCCGAAAACGGCGCCGGCAGGATCGACTGTACGTAGTACGCCGCGTCCTGCAACTCGCGATCGAGCCGGCGATGCGTGCGCAGCAGGTCCTCGCGCGACTCGGCGAGGGCGCGGTTGACAGCTTCGAGCTGTTCGATCAGGCGCGCCTCGCGCTCGCTCAGCAGCGTCATGTCGTATGCTTTCTGCTGCACCAGCCGTGCCTCGTCGTGCTCGGTCGTGACGTCGAGGAAGAGTATCCATACGTCGTCTGCGGCGGCGAAGAAGTGAACGTCGGCAATGCGCCCGGACGGCATTTCCATCGAGCGGATCAGGAACGGCGTCTCCACCAGCGGCAGCATGCCCTCGAGGAAGTCGATCTGGCTCGATGCCGGTTCCTGCAAGCGCAGGCCGGCAAGACCATAGTGTT
The DNA here is from genome assembly GCA_963719715.1 of uncultured beta proteobacterium. Classification (GTDB taxonomy): domain Bacteria; phylum Pseudomonadota; class Gammaproteobacteria; order Burkholderiales; family JAEUMW01; genus JAEUMW01. The sequence goes on along the minus strand of CAVRDD010000030.1, from coordinate 89,240 downwards.
CGAGGAAGCCACCCGCCCGCACCAGATCGAGGCCGTTGTCCACCAAGATGTAAGCGAGCGAGCGCTGCTGATAGATCAGCGTTCGCAGCGACTCCGCAACCTCGGGCGGCAGGACTTCCATCCGGCTTACCGCGCGGTTCGCTCCGCGATCTCCTGGAACACCGCCTCGACGCTCGCGCCGGTCTTGGCGCTGGTGCGGCGGATCGTCCAGCCGCGCGCGGTAAGCGCGTCGATCTCGCTCTCGGGAATCGCCCACTCGCTCACGAGGTCGCACTTGTTCAGGAGCAGGATGAACGGCACTTTCCCGATCTCGGCCTCGGCGCGCGACTGTATGGAACGGGTCACCTCCAAAGTCACCGGGCGCGTGCTGTCGGCCACCAGCAGATAGCCCGCGGAACCCCGCAGATAGGTCGTCCGCACGGCCGCGGCGTCGTCCTCGCCGGCGATGTCCCAGAGGATCAGATTCACCGTGTCATCGCCGACCGTGATTGCCTTCTTGTCGAGCTTGACGCCCACGGTGGTGAGATAGCTGTCCGAGAAGATGGTGTCGACGAAGCGTCGTACGAGGCTGGTTTTGCCGACGCCGAAGGCACCGAGCATGCATATCTTTTTCTGGAACATCGAGTTTCGAATCAGTCGAGAATGTTGACGGTGAGCGACACCCGCCGGTTGAGGGAGTGGTCCTGCTCGGACACGCCGGGCGCCACCGGCTCCATGGGACCAGCGCCGCGCACCGCGAGCAGATCCGGGGCGACACCCTCCTTGCGCAGCAGCGCACGCACGGCCTCGGCGCGGGCAACGCTGAGCCCCAGGTTCGGCGTGTCGCGGCCGGTGGAATCGGCATGGCCGGTGAGCATGACGCGCACCGTCACGTCGAGCTTGTGGCTTACCTCTTCAAGCGTCTTGAGTTCTTCGGCGAGACTTGCGATGACGGCTTCCTGACCCTGCCTCGGCAACGCGTCCCCATAACCGAAGAAGATCTGGCGCTCCTGAATCGCGTCGCGCAGCCGGTCGAGTTCTCCCAGCTGTATGTCCGCCAGCGCACTCAGATCGAGTTGTGCCGAGCCGGGCGGCAGCACGCCCGCCAAGGTGCGCGCCTTCTCGGTCCAGCGCCGGGGCGCGGTGCCGGTGGCGCGAATGATGTCTCCATCGAGCGTGAACTTCACCGTCGGCGGTGGCTTGAGCGTGGCCTCGATACGCTTCATTGCGATCACCGGATGCAACGCCTGGTACGGCTCCCAGTTGCTCACCACGTCTTCCGGGTCGGCCGACGAGGCGCGCAGTAGCTCCGCCGGATTCGCCGCGAGCGGATCCCTTAGACCGGTGATGTGCCACTTGCCATCGCGATGGTCGAGGCTGGTCACCGCGATTCCCGGCTCCGCCTGGAGCTTGCGGACGTACTCCGCCATTGCCTGCTCCTCGACGTATCCGTGCCACCTCCAGTAAGCGAGGGCCACGAGCAATACCGCCGGAATTGCCCAGACCAGCGGTGTCGTGCGGACGTCGGCCGGCTTTTCCTGCCGTTCGAGGCAGCGCTCGAGATTGCTGCGCACGGCGGTAAACGCGCTCTCGTCGCCGTCGAAGTTCTCCAGCGCGGTGCGGTTTTCGGCGTGGATGGCGTCCAGTGTCTGCCGCAGAATGTCGTGCAGACGCTCCGGCGGATTGCCGCGGATGACAGCCGCAAGAAACGCGAGCGGCCCTTCCTCGCACCAGAGCACAAACTCACCTAGGCGCAAGGTATCGATGCCGCCCAAAGCGGACTCGTCGAACGAGTCGCGCACGAAATCCTGGATGGCGGAGAGCATGCCCGACACGAGCTGCGGGTCCTTGGCGCTGGCTTCGTCCGCCGCGACGTGTTCGAGCATGAGACCGGTCTTGCGATGGATCAGAAAGACGTGCTCGACGCGGAAGACCAGCGTGTGCTTGAGCACCACTTCGGCGAAGGACGTCCCCGTGCGAACGGCCTCCATACGCCATTTCAGGCCCTGCCAGGACAGGCTGTACTTCAGCGCCTGGTTCAGGGACTGGAGCGAGGCATCGAGGGTCTCCGCGACCGACTTCCGAATCGCGGGACCCATGAGCGGGGCAAGAATGTTGATCAGCGTGCGCGGATCGCGACGGATCGAAGACTGGGTAGCCGTTTCGACTACGGGGGTGAGCTCGCGGCCGAGCCGGTCGTCGCGCGCGATCGCCCGGGCGATCGCCGCCGGCAGGATGCTGCTGATGACCTCGGCAAGTTGTTCTGGATCGTCCAACTTGCGCTGCAGTTCGGCGAGCGCGGCCTGCTCCGGTTCGAGCAGAATGTGACGCAGTGCCTCGACGCGCGGGTCGGCGTCGAGCGCGCTCGGCACACGCGCCGCTACGTCGCGATCGACACACCGCGCCACCTCCAGCAGGAGGTTGGCAAGCTGCTGCCGGTTGGTCGATTCGCCGGCCGCAGCGCCCTCACGGCGTGGAACGGGTTGGGGTGTGCTCACCCGCTTCGAATCGAGGTCAGCATGCCGCCACCGCCGCGGCACGCGCTCGTCACGCCACCGCCCACGGTCAGTCGCCGTTGCCGATCTTGCCGAGACGTCTTGGCGCGATGTCCTGGTTGAGGCACTTGGCAATCTCCACGAACAGCCCTGCCAGCAGATTGCGATCGGTCTTCACGCTCGACAACTCCGTGAACATCCGCTCGATCGTCTGCCGCATGTCGTCGTTGCGACGCTTGATCTCGTCCCGCAACTCCTGCGTCTCGTGCCCCAGCCGGTCCGCAAACTCCCGCTCCAGCCGCGCCATCTGGTCCGACAACTGCCCCAGCCTCTTGTCCAGCGACTGCGACTGCTCCCGCACGTCGCGCTCCAGCTCCTTGTCCGCCTCCGTGCGCAGGTCCTTCTCCTCGCGCAACTGGTTCACGCACGATTCCAGCTGCTTCTTCATGCTGGACTCGAGCCCCGACAGATTGCGCGAGCCCTCCGTCTCAAGATCCCGAATACTCTGCTGGATGCGATCTTCCAGCGCCGCAAAGCGCCGGTCGTAGTCGCTCATCTGGTTGCCAAACAGCAACTCGCGGATCTTCTCCACACCCGCCGCTGCCTCGCCTCCGCCCAATCCCGACAGACCCGCCATCTGCTCGTCCGCCACCGTCGCCTTCTGTCCCGCCATTGTTCTGTTCTCCTCGTTTCTGGATAACCACGACACGCCACGCGCTATCGCGCGCAACTGCCGCGGCCGACGCGGGCCAATGATAAACGCTCCGGGGTCACTGCGGTGCGCGCTGCGCGTGGCGAAAGACCACGGTCAGGCGATTGCGCTCGTCGGCACGGCAATACTGCATGTCATCGGCGAAATGGCGGACGATGCCGATGCCCCAACCGCCGACCCGTCCCTGGTCGAGTTCCGTGAAACGCGGCCGTTCGGGCGTCTCGACCGGATCGAAGGACCGCCCGTCGTCCTCGATCTCGAGGCTTATTCGCTCGCCCTCGATTCGCAGGTGCAACTCGATCGAGTGAGCCGCATCGTCGTCGTAGGCGTAGTTCACGACATTGGTGACCAGCTCCGTGGCGCACAGGTCGATGTACTGCGCGAGAATCTCCGACACCGCGCTCTCCTGCGCCCACGCTTCCACCCATGTGCCCACGCGCCGCAACTCGGATAGCCGGTTGCGGATGACGAGCGAAGTGGGGCCCGCCACGGGACGCACAGTGCGAATCAGCCGCCGGCCGCGGGCGCCTTCAGTGCAGCGCTCGCCGCATCCAGATCGCGGAAGACGGGAATGATCGATTCGACCGCAGTGGCTCTGAGAACCTCCTTCACGGCAGGTTGAGGGTTCAGGAGCGCAATCCTGCCGCCGTGCTTCCTGAGCGCCCGGGCGGCACTGATGAGGGAGCGGATACCGATCGAGGCGAGGAAGGAAACCTGCGACAAATCGACCAGAATGCGCGCCGCGCGCACCGCGGCTAACGCTGCCAGAGAACGATCGACCGCTTCCACGCTCGCGCTGTCGAGGCGACCGGCGAGCGCCACCCGGTCTATCCCGTCCGCCAACTGCTGCACTTGCAGGTCCATGCGTGTCTACTCCCCGGCTCGCATTCAACGGCACGGACAAGTCGAAGCCACGAGCGCCCCAACTCGGACGGAACGTAATACTGCTGTCGAGTTTAGCGCAGCCTTCCAGGAGCGTCGACAGACGCACACCAAAAGTCAACGCGAAGTTAAACTCCCACACGGTCCAAAGACCGAGACGCGCCGTCCTTCGGAGCCCGCTCACATGCCTGCCCGATACGCTCGATGAAGACATCGATCATTCGTTATCGTGTCGCTGATTTTCTGAAGCAGTCAGCCCCTTTCGATGCGATCTCTGAGGATGACCTCCTCGAGCTGGCGGCAACGGGGCGTGTCTCTTTTCATGAGACTGCGGAGTTCATCTTCCGCAGGAACGAGCAACGCAGGCCGTGCCTGTGGGTGATTCAGCAGGGCACGGTCGAGATCATCGACGAGGCGGAGGAAGGAGACCGGCTATACGATCTGCTAAGCACTGGCGACGTTCTCGGGCTCGGCTACTTTCTGGGGCGCGACTGCTACCTGCACTCAGCCCGAACCACCAGTGACGTGATCCTGTACTCGATCGACGCGCGGTCCTTCGCCGTTCACGTCGCGAAGTATCCCCGCGTTGCCCGCTTTCTTGCGGCTCGCTTCTCGATTTCGGGACTCTACAAGGACGTCCTGCAGACGACGCTCGACGAAAAGCTCTTGGGAGGCACACTGCAGTCGGCGTCGTGGCTCGATGCTGCGGGACCATCGACGGAGTTCCTGCGAGCGCGCCTGCGCGTGTGCGCGCCCGAGCGGCCGCTCGCCGAGGCGGCAAGAGCAATGGCCGGGCACCGCAGGGATGCCGTTGCCGTGGTCGACACGAATGGCATAGCCCTCGGCATCATCGCACACCGGGAATTGCATGAACGACTGGCTTCCGCTCCAATTGCTGCGGGGGACGCCTGCGAGTCCGTCATGACGAGGCGCTTCGAGACCGCGTCGCCGGACCTGACGTCAGAAGCCTACCTGCTGCAGATGATGAGAACCCGCACCTCGTTGCTCGCAGTGACTCAGGATGGAACGCCGTACAGTCGGCTTGAAGGGCTGCTCACCGCTGCGGAACTTTCCTGCTTCACCGGGCGCAACCTGCCGCTGCTCGCAGCCGAACTCGGCGACGCGCAAACCGTCTTCGAGTGGAAACTCCTGGTCTCGCAGGCGCGTGCGCTCGAAGCCGAAGCACTGACCGGTCCTGCAGCCTTCAACAGGGTAGCGGAGATCGCCAGCCTCTTTCGCGCCGCTCTCGCCGAGGCGATCGTGCGCGCCGTTCAAGCGGAAACGGCCGGCGCCGAAGTCACCGCCGCCGTTCCGTGCTGCTGGCTGCTTTTCGGCAAGGCGGGCCGCGCCGAATTGATCGAACCCCTGCAGCCCGAGATCGCGGTGATCTACGCGGATCCACCGCATGAGCAGAAAGCGCATGTGACGCGGTACTTTCAAACGATCTCGGAAAAGGTCTCGCGTCATTTGACGGCGTGTGGTCTTGAACCCACGCAAGCGGCCGGCAACGAGCGCGACGTCCTGCGCTTCAGGTCGCTGTCCGACTGGAAGCTGTTTTTCCGGGGAATCATCACGAACCCGATCGAGAACGAGATCTACGCGACGCGCCGCTTCTTCGATTTTCGGATTCTTTTTGGGGATGCCACACTCGAACAAGAGTTGACTGCGGCCCTCACCGACGATTTGAAGACGAATCGACAATTCATTCCCGTTCTGTCGAACGACACGATGGAACACCTCCCGCCGATGACCTTTTTTCGTGGTCTGGTGATCGAACTGGATGGGGCGCAAAAGCAGACCCTCGACCTCGGCGTCACCGCACTGTGCCCTATCACAGACGCCGCGCGCGTCTATGCGCTGGCTGCAGGCAGCCTGGATGCCAGAAGCACGCTGGAGCGTCTGGATCTGGCGGCAGCCACGGTGCCCGAAGCCGAGACCGTGCTTCATGAGGCGGCCGGGGCCTTCCGCGTCGCTTCCTACTATGCCGCCGTGGCCGCCATGAATAGCGCATCTCGCAGCACGCTGATCGATGCGAGTCAGCTCTCCAAGTATGATCAGCGCCTGCTGAAGACGGCTTTCGAGTCGGTCCAGAAGCTCATCGAGTTCACATCAGCGCCGTCACACTGGAAACAGCGAATGTGAGTACATCGGAGCCCTCGGCCCCGATCATCCAGGCGTATCTGCGTGCTTTCGATGCTTCGTGGTCCGATGAGACACCTGTGGAGCAGGTCCGCTTCGTCGTGCTGGATACCGAGACCACCGGGCTCGATCCCAAGCGCGACCAGGTGATCACGATCGGTGCCGTTGGCATCAGTGAGGGTGAGATCGACCTGGCAGACTCATTCGAGGCGATGCTGAAGATCGCCTACAACCAGTCGGCCGTCACCGTCCACGGTGTCACCCGAGACGAAGCGCAGGACGGAATGGACGAGCGGGAAGCACTGGAGGCGTTCCTCGAATACCTGGGCGATGGCGTCATCGTCGGCCACCACATCGGTTTCGACATCGAGATGCTGAACCGCGCCTGCCAGCGCCACTTTCAGCTTGATCTGCAGAACCGCCGGCTCGACACCATGGACCTGACGCTTCATCTACAGGACAGCGGTGCCTTCGAGCCTGATCGCGCACCGAGCGGATTTTCCCTGGATGCGCTCTGCAATCTGTTCGGTGTTGAACCGCGGGATCGTCACACGGCCGGCGGCGACGCCTTCATCACCGCGCTGATCTTTCTGCGGCTCCTGCGCCTCGCCCGTAAATGCGGACGCCATAGGCTGGCGGACCTGACGGTGCCCTATATCTCGACCGAGCACTGAGCGCCGAGCCCGCGCTGCTGCCGCGAAAAGCCGTCAGCGCGACGCCGAGCCGGCCTGTACCGGAAGAGCCTCAGGCAAGTCCACTGTCTCGGCTTCGGGATCGTCACCGACGCTGCCGTGCGGCGCCCAGTGCGTGGCCGCGCTCGGCACCGGCACCGCGTCCTGCGCGCCGATGATGACGGTCACGACGCTGTTCGGGAAATGGGCGCCCACCGAATTCCGGATCAAGTCCATCTCGCGCTGGACTTCGCCGACGCGCTTGCCGCGATCGAAACCCAGGAAAATGTCGATGAAGATGCGGTTGCCGGAGCGCCTCGACCGCACACCGTACAGCATGTCGTAGCGGTCGAAATGGGTCACCAACTCGCGCGTGATCTTGAGCTGGTCGCCCTCCTCTAGCGTGCCGTCCAGCAGATCGTAACAGGAGGTTGCCAACACCCTGAGCGCGGACATGAGAATGCTGCCGGCGATGATGAGCGAGGCGACGGGATCGATGTAGACCGACCAGGCGTGCCCGGCCAGTGCGAGACTACCGATGAGCGAGCCGAAGATGAAGACGTTGCCGACGAGCTTGGTGAAGAAGAGCTTCGCCTGCGCCGCCATGATGGGCGAGTTCTCCTCCGCCGTGGCGCGCACCGCGCGCTTCCAGAGGACGCCGTTGATACCGCTGTAGAACACCTGCAGGACGATGCTCAGGTAGACGCCGGCGCCGCCGATATGTCCGGGCAGAACGATGTTGCGCACGGCGTTGGCGACGATCACGAGGACGACCATCATCATGAGCGCAGCAACCGCCAGGCTCGATAGGTTCTCCAGCTTGCCGATGCCGTAATCATAGGTCGCCCCTGCCCCGCGTCGGATGCGTCGAATGGCGAGCCATGCCAGCAGGACCGCGACGAATTCGAGCAAGGTCTTGAGGAAGTCCGCCAACACCACGGACGACTGGGAAGCGATCAGTGCGCCGCACGAAAAGAGCGTGTCGACGAAGCCCGCGATGACCGCGGTCCGTGTCGACGATTCCTTCGCGCTGTTGAGCACGCTCTAGTGTCCTGAGTCGGCGGTTCGTTGAAGAGGATGCACTGTCCGATGTGCGCGACACGAGGCGAGAATGCCGAGGACGCGGGTAGCCGCGAAGCCGCGCAGAGCCTGGCTGGACACCAGGCGAGCACAGCGACAAGGCATGGCAGCGATCATCGGCATTGTTGCGCAGCGAACCTTTGGCTCAGTGCACCGGGGCCCGGTGACACCACATTCGTGCGTGCGAGCGGGTGACATGAGCTGCCGTCGCCGCCACCGCCGGCTCGCGCCGCGGGCGGCAAACCCGCGCGGCCCGCCTACTGTCCGTCAGGCACGCTGGCAATGCGTTTTGGCGCGACGTCCTGGTTGAGGCACTTGGCAATCTCCACGAACAGCCCTGCCAGCAGATTGCGATCGGTCTTCACGCTCGACAACTCCGTGAACATCCGCTCGATCGTCTGCCGCATGTCGTCGTTGCGACGCTTGATCTCGTCCCGCAACTCCTGCGTCTCGTGCCCCAGCCGGTCCGCAAACTCCCGCTCCAGCCGCGCCATCTGGTCCGACAACTGCCCCAGCCTCTTGTCCAGCGACTGCGACTGCTCCCGCACGTCGCGCTCCAGCTCCTTGTCCGCCTCCGTGCGCAGGTCCTTCTCCTCGCGCAACTGGTTCACGCACGATTCCAGCTGCTTCTTCATGCTGGACTCGAGCCCCGACAGATTGCGCGAGCCCTCCGTCTCAAGATCCCGAATACTCTGCTGGATGCGATCTTCCAGCGCCGCAAAGCGCCGGTCGTAGTCGCTCATCTGGTTGCCAAACAGCAACTCGCGGATCTTCTCCACACCCGCCGCTGCCTCGCCTCCGCCCAATCCCGACATCCCGCTCTCGTCTGCCATCGCCGCCGCCTTGCCTCCTGACATTTGTTCTTGCCTCCTCGGTTCTTCGTGAAACCAGCCGAGCAACAGCTCGCTCGACGCTACCTCCTCAAGCATCAAGCGGACGCTTTCAACGCCGCGCTGGCAGCATCGAGATCGTGGAAGATGGGAATGATCGCCTCGATCCCGGTGACCTTGAGCACCTCCTCCACCAGCGACTGCGGGTTCAGAAGCGCCATGCGGCCGCCGTTCTGCCTCAGCACGCGGGCATTGGTGAGCAGGATACGTATACCGATCGAGGCGAGAAACGGAACCTGCGACAGATCGATCAGAATTCGCGCCGCCCGCGTCGCAGTCAGCGAGCTCAAACGGGCATCGATCGCTTCCACCCCCACGCTGTCCAAACGACCCGCAAGCTGGACGCGATCTATTCCGTCCGCGAGTTGCTGCACCTGCAAATCCATAGGCCCGTCCTTTCCCCGCACAACACCGTTTTTGAAGTTCCCCGCGCCTGTGCGACAGTCGAGCAGCGAGCCGCCGGCAGGCCGCCTATCCTACAAGTTTCCGCCGAATCAAACGAGTGTCCGCACCAGCTCGGAACCGAAATTCGTGCATTCGAAGGCATGGAGCCCGAATTCGTCGGTCAGCTTGCGGAAGACGCTCAGTCCGCGCACCGAGTTTCCCTTCGCGTCGAGCCGCGGCGAGAAAGTCCCGATGCCGAGCTGCCGGTTGACTACGCCCAGCACGCCGCCGCCAACGCCGCTCTTGGCCGGTATGCCGACGTCGAGCGCCCAGTTCCCGGAGTAGTCGTACATGCCGCAGGTGAACATGAGCGACAACGTGTCCCGCACCGCGGCAACGTCGAACACGGACTCGCCCGTGAACGGGTTGTGTCCGATGTTGGCGAGCGTGGCACCCATCTGCGCCAGGTCGGCAGCGGTCACGAGTATCGAGCACTGCTGGAAATAGAGATCCAGCGCCGGCTCGATCGGCTGTTGGGCGGCGCCCACGTTGAGCAGGAGGTGTCCGATGGCGCGATTGCGGTGCCCGGTCTCGGCCTCCGAGCGATACACGGATTCCGAGACTCGCAGCGTGCGCCCCGCCGCCTTCGAAAAGCGGTCGAGCAGGCAATCGAGTGCCTCATCCTTCCACACCCGATACAGGAGCGCCGAGACGGTGATCGCACCGGCATTGACCATCGGGTTGAAGGGCCGCTGCGTGTAAGGATCGAAGACGATGGCGTTGAAAGCGTCGCCGCTCGGCTCGACGCCTACGTGCCGGAAGACTTCCTCGCGCCCCAGGAGCTCAAGTGCCAGACAATAGGTGAGAGCCTTGGAGATAGACTGAATGGTGAACTCGACCTCGGCGTCCCCGCACACCCACAATTTGCCGTCAACGGTGGCAAGCGCGGCCCCGAACTTGTCGGGGTCCACGTTGGCGAGCTCGGGAATGTAGCTGGCGACGTCTCCGTCCCGATGGGGCACGCACTGCTCGAAGACACCGTTCAGCCCGACCTCGATGGCGGGCTGCGGCGCGACGCAGCCGATCGCTGATTCATCCATCCGTTTTTCTCCTTGTCGTCGCTGGCGGGTGGCGTCGTGAAGAGTCATTGCGTCTGCATTCGACGTGCCAGCGCTTGCGGCATGGCGCTGTTTGCATAACGCCTTGAATCTTCGAAGACAATACCTCCACCGCAGCGACAGGATGGTGCCGCCGCGCACTTTGGTTGAGCAGCGACGAGTGGGTGCGCACCATGTTGGCGTGAGGCAGGCGGCGCCGGTGCAAGCCGCGCTGTCATGCTCCGGTAACAGTCGCGCTATAGTTTCGAGACCTCGGCTCCCGGAGCGTTGCTCTTGGGGCGTACGACACCCGGGCCAACAGGGAACGGAGGAAACGGAAGTATGGAACTGCAGATGATGGACCTGGGCGATGCTTGGAAGATCGCCCTACAAGGACGTCTCGATACACCCGGTGTCGATCAGATCGAAACGCGATTCACGGCGAGCGTCGTGTCCCCGGGCAAACACGCCGTGGTGGACCTGTCTGGCGTCACCTTCGTCTCCTCGATGGGTATCCGCATGCTGATCGGTACCGCACGGTCGCTGCATCGCAAGAAGGCAAGGATGGTCCTGTTCGGTCCGCAGCCACTGGTGAAGGAATCTCTGGATCACGTTTCGATCAACGACGTGATCCCGCTCGTTGCCACTGAAGCGCAGGCCCTCGAACTGCTGAGCGCCTGACCCGACGCGCCAAAGGATGGGCATGGATGCCCGAGCAACCGCAGGCGGAACCGGGGGCACACCCGTCACAGGAGACCACCTGGCTCTGCACGTCGGGAGCGGTGCCGCGCAATTCGGTGCCGCGCAGGAAGCCTTGCACACGTTTCTGGAAACCGCAGGCGTGAGTGCTCGCGCCATCTATCGCACCGAGCTCGCCTTCGAAGAACTCGTCAGCAACGTCGTGCGTCACGGATACGGCGGCGAGCGGCCAGGTCTGCCGCCAATCGACGTGTCGGCATCGGTCGGTGACGACGAGATCGTGCTCACGGTCGAGGACCTGGGACCACCGTTCGATCCCTCACAGCCGGTGGCGACTGCGCTGCCCAAGCGCATCGAGGAAGCGAAGATCGGCGGCCTCGGTCTGCGCCTCGTGCACAGTGTCGCCCAACGCATCGAATACCAGCGCATCGCCGACCGCAATCGCGTGACCGTAGGCATCGCCCGTAACTGAGGGCGCCCTGCCCGGGTCTGGTCACACCGCTGTCACAGCACTGTAATGGATGGCCTTTATCCTTGCCGTCCAATCTTCCTTGCCATCCACTCTTCCAGCGAGAAGCGTCCACCATGAATCTCTTCAAAATTGCTTCCATTGTTCCGAAGCGCGCCGCGTTCGTTGCGGCTTCCGTGCTCATCGCCGCCACCCCTGTCGCCGCCCAGCAAGTCATCGTCGGCGCCGGCGCCAGTTTCCCCGCACCTCTCTACGCGAAGTGGGCAGAGGCCTACAACAAGGCGACAGGGATCAAGGTCAACTATCAGTCGGTCGGTTCCGGCGCCGGTATCAAACAGATCCAGGGCAAGACCGTCGCTTTCGGTGCCTCCGACATGCCGCTCAAGCCCGAGGATCTCACCAGGGACGGCCTCGTTCAGTTTCCCACGGTCATCGGCGGCGTCGTCCCGGTGGTGAACGTTCCCGGCATCAAGCCCGGTGAACTCAAGATGACGGGTGAACTGCTTGCGGACATCTACCTCGGCAAGATCAAGAACTGGAACGACGCCGCCATCGCCAGCCTCAACCCCGGCGTCAAGCTGCCGGATCAGGCGATCGCGACAGTGAACCGCGCCGACGGCTCGGGCACGACCTTCGTCTTCACCAACTACCTCTCCAAGGTGAGCCCGGAGTGGAAGCAGAAGGTCGGTGAAGGCACGGCGGTGAAATGGGTCGGCGGTCTCGGCGGCAAGGGCAACGAGGGCGTCTCGGCCTTCCTGCAGCGCGTGCCCGGCGCGATCGGCTATGTCGAGTATGCGTATGCCAAGCAGAACAAGCTCTCACACGTGCTCCTGAAGAATGCCGACGGCCAGTTCGTCGCGCCCAGCGCGGAATCGTTCAAGGCCGCGGCGGCGAGTGCGGACTGGGGCAACAGCTTCTACGAGATCCTCACCAACGAGTCGGGCAAGGGGAGCTGGCCGATCACCGGCGCGACGTTCATCCTCATGCACAAGCTGCAGGACAAGCCGGAGAACGCGGCTGCGACCATCAAGTTCTTCGACTGGGCGTACAAGAGCGGCAGCGAAATGGCCGAACAGCTCGATTACGTGCCGTTGCCCACCAACGTCGTTGGCATGATCGAGAAGCAGTTTGGCGAGATCAAGGACGGCGCCGGCAAGGCCGTCGCCGCGGCGAACTGATCGTTCGCCAGCGAAGCCAGCAAAAACAAAAGTAGTTCCGAGCTTGCGGGGCGCTCCCGGCGGGAGCGCCCCGCAAATATTCCCCAGCCGAGCCTCCAGGAGGTCCCATGGCGTCAGATCCTACGGCAGAGATGGCAGAACAAATGGGTAGGACGCGCGCCAGCACTTCTGCGTCCAGAGTCAAGCCCGTGCAACGGGTGGTCAACACCGGCACCGGAGATCTGGTGTTCAAGTGGCTGACCCGCAGCGTCGCCGCCTTCACCTTCATCGTGCTGGCGGCCATCATCGTGTCGCTGATGGTGGCGTCCTGGCCGACCATCCAGAAGTTCGGCGCGACCTTTCTCTGGAGCACGAACTGGGATCCACCGGCGGAGCAGTTCGGCGCCCTGGTTTCCATCTGGGGCACCATCGCGACGTCGCTCATCGCGCTTTTCATCGCAGTGCCGCTGTCCTTCGGCATCGCGATGTTCCTGACCGAGCTGTCGCCGAAGTGGCTGAAGCGGCCGCTCGGCACCATGATCGAGTTGCTCGCCGCGGTGCCGAGCATCGTCTACGGCATGTGGGGCCTGCTGGTGTTCGCCCCCGTCTTCGCGCAGTACGTGCAACCGGGGCTTGCCGCGACCCTGGGCAATATCCCGGTGCTCGGCGCCCTCTTTGCCGGCCCGCCGCTCGGCATCGGCCTGCTGTCGGCAGGCATCATCCTAGCCTTCATGATCATCCCCTTCATCGCGGCGGTAATGCGCGACGTCTTCGACACCACGCCGGCGATGCTCAAGGAATCCGCCTACGGTGTCGGCGCCACCACGTGGGAAGTCGTCTGGAACGTCGTGCTCCCCTACACCAAGGGCGGCGCCGTCGGCGGCGTCATGCTGGGACTCGGGCGCGCGCTCGGCGAGACCATGGCGGTGACCTTCGTCATCGGCAACACCAATGCGTTCCAGGGCTTGTCGCTCATGAATCCGGGCAACAGCATCACCTCCCTGATCGCCAACGAATTCGCCGAAGCGGGCCCGGGACTCCACACCTCCGCGCTGATGGAGCTTGGCCTGATCCTCTTCGTGATCACTTTCTTCGTGCTCGCCATTGCGAAGGTGATGCTGGCGCAGATGGGCAAGGCAGAGGGCAAAAAATGAGCGCAATCCCGAGGCACACTTACGATGCCGGCCTGCGCAGGCGGCGTGCGCTGGTCAACAAGATCGCACTGGCCTTGTCGCTGGTTGCCATGGTGATCGGCATCGCGGCACTCATCTGGATCCTGTTCGATGTCGTTCATCTCGGTATCGGTGCCCTGTCGCCAACGCTTTTCACCTTGGATACGCCTGCTCCGGGCTCGATCGGCGGCTTGCGTAACGCAATCCTGGGCAGCCTCATCATGGTCGGCCTTGCCACCCTGATCGGCACCCCGATCGGGGTGCTGGCCGGCGTCTACCTCGCCGAGTACGGTCAACGTTCCTGGCTCGCCAGCGGCACCCGCTTCGTGAACGACATCCTGCTCTCCGCCCCGTCCATCGTGCTCGGACTGTTCGTGTACACGATCTTCGTCGCGCGCACCGGCGGCTTTTCTGGATGGGCCGGCGTGATCGTGCTGGCGCTGCTGATGGTCCCCGTGATCGTGCGCACCACCGAGAACATGCTCCTCCTCATCCCCAACACGCTGCGCGAGGCGGCCTACGCGCTGGGCTGCGACAAGTGGAAGGTGATCATGTACATCACCTTGCGCGCGGCGCGCTCCGGCGTCATCACCGGCGTCCTGCTGGCGGTGGCCCGCATCACCGGCGAGACCGCGCCCCTGCTTTTCACGGCACTGTCGAACCAGTTCTTCAGCGTGAACCTGAACGAGCCGATGGCGAACCTGCCCGTCACCATCTTCAAGTTCGCCATGAGCCCCTATCCCGACTGGGTCGCGCTCGCCTGGGCGGGCGTGTTCCTGATCACGATCGGCGTGCTGGCGCTCAACATCCTGGCACGGGTTTTCTTCAGCGACGGACAGAAACGGTAACCCCATGCAAACTATGACGCCCACCATGGAAGTCGAGCGAGTCTCGCAGACGCTCCACGCAAGCGACGAGCCGGAGCTGCGCGTGCGCAACTTCAACTTCTATTACAACAAGTTCCACGCCATCAAGAACGTCAACATGGACGTTCACAAGCGCCGCGTCACGGCCTTCATCGGGCCTTCGGGCTGCGGCAAGTCGACGCTCCTGCGCGCCATCAACAGGATGTACGACCTGTATCCCGATCAGCGCGTCGAGGGCGAGATGCTGCTCGACGGCAACAACATCCTGGAGCGCGACGTCAATCTCACCGACTTGCGCGCGCGCGTCGGCATGGTGTTCCAGAAGCCCACGCCCTTTCCGATGTCGATCTACGACAACATCGCTTTCGGCGTGAACCTGCACGAGAAGCTCTCGAAGTCCGCGATGGACGACCGCGTGGAATGGGCGCTCAACAAGGCGGCGCTATGGGGCGAGGTCAAGGACAAGCTGCAGCAGAGCGGCATGAGCCTTTCGGGCGGTCAGCAGCAGCGCCTGTGCATCGCCCGCTGCATTGCGGTGAAGCCACAGATCATCCTGCTCGACGAGCCGACTTCGGCGCTCGACCCGATCTCGACCTCGCGCATCGAGGAACTGGTGAGCGATCTCAAGCACGAGTTCACGATCGCGATCGTCACCCACAACATGCAGCAGGCCGCGCGCGTCTCCGATTACACCGCCTTCATGTATCTCGGCGAGCTGATCGAATTCGACAGCACCGACAACGTGTTCCTCAAGCCGCAGAAGAAGGCGACCGAGGACTACATCACGGGTCGCTTTGGATAGCGGGGCAGAAGCGGTCATACGGTCACGTTGACGCCCACCCTTCGAGGAAAAATCCATGTCGTACGAAAAGCTCACGCCCCCAATCGAGGTCGATCTCGAGAACCTGAAGTACCGGCTGCTAGCCATGGGCGAATTGGCGGAGAGGCAGGTCCGGGATGCCGTGCACGCTCTGGCGGCCGCCGACCTCAACCTGGCAGAAGCGGTGGTCAGCAGGGAAGTCGAGGTGAACGCGATGGAGGTCGCACTCGACAACCAGTGCACGGAACTGATCGCGCTGCGCCAGCCCGAGGCCGGGGATCTGCGGCGCGTCCTCACCGCGTCCAAGGTGGTCAGCAATCTCGAGCAGATCGGCGACCATGCGAAGAAGATCGCCAGGTCTGCCATCGCCATCGGCGAGACCCACGTCGCCCAGGCACGCAAGCTGACCGACATCGAGATGCTCGCCGACCAGTCGCTTTCCGCCCTGCGCGATGCGCTCACCGCTTACTGCCACCTGAACACGCAAGTCGCGCAGGCGGTGATCGACCGCGACCCGGCGCTCGACGATCGCAATCAGGCGATCTCCCGCCAGGTGCTGAGCTTCGCCATGGAGGATCCGCGCCTCATCACGTGGGCGCTGCTGGCCTCCGCCGCCGCAAAAGCGATCGAGCGCGTTGGGCACCAGGCCACTAAGATCGCCCAGCACACGATCTACGCAGCCGAAGCGCGGGACGTGCGCCACCGCAGTCTGCAAGCGCCGGCGCAGGCCGCTACCGCCAGCTGAGGTTCCAGTTCATCCCCGCGCGAGCCGGCGATCCCGCTTCGCGCGGGAGTGCCCGCGGTCGGCGCAAGGCCGCTGTTGGTGCCTTGAGTGCCCAGCCCGGGGGTAGAAATAGTGCCTAGCAAGTCGAATCCGCGAACGCTGACGCATGACGCCGACGTGGCCCCGCCGGAGGAAGACCCGATCGTGCGGCCGACGCAGAAAGACCTGCTGAGGCACGCTTGGTTCGACCGCGACATGGGCTCTGGCTCGCCTTCAACGATCGCGTCCTCTCCGAGGCGGTAGACGAGCGCAATCCCCTGCTGGAACGCCTCAAGTTCCTCGCCATCGTCACCTCCAACCTCGACGAGTTCTTCATGAAGCGGGTCAGCGTCCTCCGCGGCAAGGCCCGCGCTGAGGATCTGGAGAACTCGGTGCCGCGCGAGGGCAACGCGCGTGATCGCCTGGCGCGCATCCGCGCCGCAGTCAACGAAATGCTTGCGGAGCAGGCGCGCTGCTATACCGATGTCCTGCTGCCGGCACTGGCTCGCCACGGCAGCGTGCTCGCTTGCATGGGGTCGGCTGACGGCTGCCCAGCGTGAGGAAGCGTCTCGCTTCTTCGACGCCAACGTATCACCCGCCCTCACCCCGCTCGGGTTCGATCCGGCGCATCCGTTTCCCTTCATGTCGAACCTGTCGACCAATTGGGCTTTCCTGCTGCACGCCGACGACTCGCAGGAGATGCGCGCGGTGCGCGTCAAGATCCCGTCCGAAGTCGCGCCCTGGGTTGCGCTGAAGAGCGATCTGGCGCCGGGAGAGCGCCTCTTCCTCGGGCTCGAAGACCTGATCCGCTACAACGCCTTCAAGCTTTTTCCCGGCATGGAAATCGTGTCGTCAACGTTGTTCCGGATTCTCCGCAACGCCGAGGTGGAGCTCGAGGACGACGAAGGCGACAGCCTGCGCGATGTCGTGACCGACGCGCTGCGCCAGCGCCGCTTCGAACCCGTGGTGCGGGTCGACTTCGCGCCCGGCGCCGATGCTCGCGTGCGACACGCTCTGATGGAGCGCTTCGAGCTGTCGGAAAGCGATGCGTTCGAATCGAAGGGGCTGCTCGACTACCCTGACCTCTTCCAGATCGCCGGGCTCGACGTACCCGAGTTGCGTGACGTGCCGTGGACGCCAAGACTGCCACTGCGCCTGTCGGATCCGGATGTCCCGGTCACATCCGCCGTCGACGCTGGCAACATCTTCGTGCACCACCCCTATGAAAGCTTCGACGCGAGCGTCGAGCGCTTCATCGACGAAGCCGCCGACGATCCGAAAACGCTCGCCATCAAGATGACTGTCTACCGCGTCGGCGACGACACGCCGTTCGTGCGCTCGCTCATCCGCGCGGCAGAAGCCGGCAAGCAGGTGGCCTGCGTGATCGAGCTTACCGCACGCTTCGACGAAGCGCGCAACCTGCACTGGGCGCAGGAACTCGAGAAGGTCGGCGCGCACGTGACGTTCGGGGTGCTTGGTCTGAAAACCCATACCAAGGTCGCGCTGGTGGTGCAGAAGCATGGCGCCGACCTGCGCTGTTACGCGCACATCGGTACCGGCAACTACCACGTCAAGACCGCCAGGCTCTATACGGATGTCGGGCTGCTCACGCGGGAGCACGCGCTCACCACCGACGTCGTCAACCTGTTCCACTACCTGACCGGGTTTTCACGCGCGCCGATATTCCACAAGCTGCTGGTTGCGCCGATCAACATGCGCCAGCGCTTCCTCGCGATGATCGAGCGCGAGATCGAGCATCGCCGTGCCGGCCGCCCGGCACGCATCATCGTGAAGCTCAACCAGCTCGATGACGTCGAGATCGCGCAGGCGCTCTGCGCCGCCTCGCGCGCGGGCGTCCCGATCGACCTGCTGGTGCGCGGCTTCTGCTGCCTGCGCCCCGGCATACCCGGGTGGACGGAGAACCTCCGCGTGCGCTCGATCATTGGCCGCTTTCTCGAACACTCGCGCATCTTCTATTTCGCCAACGGCGAGGACGATCCGCTCGCGGGTGAGTTTTACATCGGGTCGGCGGACTGGATGGTCCGCAACCTCTCGCGGCGAGTCGAAGCAGCAGCGCCCGTGGAAGAGCGGGCGCACCGCCAGCGCCTGTGGGACATCCTGCAGACGGGCCTCGCCGATCAGCGTCAGGGGTGGGACATGCAGCCCGACGGAAAATATCTGCAGGCGCAACCGGTCGAAGGCGCGACCGGAGCCGCCGCCATGGGTACGCACACCTGGCTGATGGAACTGGCAAGCCACCGCATGCCCGCCTGAGACACCCCGCTGCAGGGCGGTTTCCACAACCCGTCCTGCAGCACGCACGTCCCTGACCAAGCGTTCCACCTGAAGTTCGAGGAGCAAGGCCATTGCCGCGAGCCTTGCGTCAGCGTAGGCGGGCGCGACCGCATGAAACCTTCGCTGCAAGCCGCTGATCGCCGCCACACCGGCCCGACCGGGCGGCGCAGATCTTTCCAGCGGCCTTCCTGTTTTTGTTGAGAAACGCAGTCAGGTGAGGACAAAAAAAGAGGGTCCGTCAGCGGACCCTCATGAGCACGCTGAAGCACTCGGGCGTGCGTGTCACAACCGACGCGAGTCTAGTCCTCGTTCGTTACAGGCTCATGGCAATCGGTGCCACACGTCAGCCCACGCGCAATGCGCCACCGACAGGGTCCGGGACGTCACACTAACTCAACAATCGCAGCGCAACATAAGCGCAGCCAGGTTAGCAACCTCACGTGTCCGACAGTTAGTCGCCACGTCAAATCTGGAGAAACTTCATGAATGCCATGCGTGCTGTCGTGCCTGCTCAACGCGGGCCGCTAACATCTCCGTGGCCGTTGCCACACGAGCTTGCACAAGAATGGTTTGAATACTGGACTGACACCTGCCAGCGCACTGCTCTCACCTGGGATGTGTTGCGCAGGCGCGGCAACATCTATTTCGAGCATCGGGAGAGCGGCAAGCCGCCGGTGCTCGTGTTCGATTACGAGATGGTGCTCGATGCCAGAGACTTTACCGAACAGCCGGTGAACTACGCGCTCGTTCGCATCCTGCCGCCGGATGATGTTGCGACCGACCCGAATAAGCGTCCCTTCGTCGTCAGCTCGGCAATCAACTGCCGGGGCCGGGCACGGCGTACAAGACGCAGGACCTGCACTTCGCGCTGCCCGTGTACGTCGGAGACACACTGACGGCTACCGTGACTGTGCGCGAGAAGCGCGCCGCCGACCATTTGGTGGTGTTCGACTGCCAGGGTGTCAATCAGCAAGGCAAGCGTGTGCTGTCGGGCAGGGCGGAAGTGCGCGCGCCCACCCACCGCATCTCGTACCCGCGGACCGCGCTGCCCGAGGTGCACCTGCAGCGGCACCAGAAATTCCGCCGGCTCGTCGCGCGCGCCGCAGCGCTGCCCCCACAGAAGACCGCTGTCGTTCATCCCTGCGACGAGTCGTTACTGCAGGTGGCGCTGGATGCCATGCGGGAGAACCTGATCGTGCCCGTCCTCGTCGGACCTGTGGCAAAGATCCGGCGCGTTGCCGACAGCCTCGGCGCAGACCTCTCGGCGCTCGAAATCGTCGACGTGCCACACAGTCATGCCGCTGCGGGGGCGGCCGTGGCGCTCGTTCGCTCCGGTGCGGCACGGCTGCTCATGAAGGGCAGCCTGCACACCGACGAGTTGATGGGTGCGGTCGTCACCCGCGGGACCGGGCTTCGCACCGAGCGTCGCTTGAGCCATTGCTTCCTGATGGACGTACCCACCCTGCCAGAACTGCTGATAGTGACCGATGCCGCCGTCAACATTGCGCCTTCGCTCGAAGCCAAGGTCGACATCGCACAAAACGCCATCGACCTCGCCCACGCCATCGGCATCGAAGAACCGCGGCTGGCGGTGCCCTCCGCAGTCGAGACCGTGAACCCCGCCATCGGTTCGACGATGGATGCCGCGGCACTCTGCAAGATGGCGGATCGCCGGCAGATCCGCGGGGCCATCATGGATGGTCCGCTCGCCCTCGACAACGCGGTCAGCCTGGAAGCGGCACATGTGAAGCAGATCAAGTCGGCGGTGGCCGGCCGCGCCAACATCCTGCTCGTGCCCGACCTCAACGCCGGCAACATGCTGGCGAAGAGCCTGACCTTCCTCGCCAATGCCGGTGGCGCCGGCATCGTGCTTGGCGCCCGCGTGCCGATCATCCTGACCAGCCGCGCCGACGAGATCGCCACGAAGCTCGCATCCTGCGCGGTTGCGGTGCTTGTCGACGCGGCACACGCTGCGGTGCCGGCCGCGGTTCATGCGTGAGCAGCCAAGCATGGAACCGGCTCGGTTTTCCTCGCCGATCGGCTAAGCTTCGTCGCGCAGGAGCAAGAGCAATCGCCGCAGCGCCTTGCCGCGGTGACTCAACTCATTCTTCTGCGCCGGTGAGAGCTCCGCGGCGGTGCGCCCAAGCTCGGGCAGCAGGAAGTACGGGTCGTAGCCGAATCCGCCGTCACCGCGCGGTATCGCCGTCACCTCGCCGTGCCAGCGTCCCTCGGCAATGAGCGGTTCGGGATCGTCCGGGCGGCGCACCAGCACCATCACGCAGTAGTAGTGAGCACGGCGATCGTTCTTGTCCGCGAGTGCCGCGACGAGCTTGTGGTTGTTGGCATCGTCAGAGCGCGGCAGCCCCGCGTAATACGCGGAATGGACGCCGGGCTCGCCATCGAGCGCGGCGACGCAAATGCCCGAATCGTCGGCCAGCGCCGGCAACGCGCACGCGTGCGCGGCGTGTCGTGCCTTCGCCAGCGCGTTCTCGACGAACGTGTGGTGCGGCTCGGCAGCCTCCGGGATGCCGAGCGATCCCTGTGGAATCACGTCCAGTGCGAGCGGCGCGAGCAGGTCGTGGATTTCCCGCACCTTGCCGGCGTTGTTGCTGGCGAGAACGATGCGCTTCACCGCTGCAAACCCTAGGCGAGCCCGAGTGCGCGCTTCTGCGTTGCGACGAGTTCGGCGATGCCTTGTGCGGCAAGGTCGATCATCGCGTCGAGCTCCACACGAGTGAACGGCGTGCCCTCGGCCGTGCCCTGCACTTCGACGATACCGCCGCCAGCGGTCATGACGACGTTCATGTCGGTGTCGCAGCTTGAGTCCTCGGGGTAGTCCAGGTCCAGCAGGGCAACGCCCTCGCGCATTCCGACAGAGACGGCGGCGACGGCCTCGCGCAGCGGTGACGCCCGCAGGACGCCCTGTGCTAGCAGGTGATTGACCGCGTCGTGCACTGCCACGAACGCGCCGGTGATGCTGGCTGTGCGGGTGCCGCCGTCGGCCTGGATCACGTCGCAATCGATCTGGATGGTGCGCTCGCCGAGTGCCGAGAGGTCCATCACCGCGCGCAGCGCACGCCCGATCAGGCGCTGGATTTCCTGTGTGCGTCCGCTCTGTTTGCCCCGTGCGGCTTCGCGATCGCTGCGGGTATGCGTGGAACGCGGCAGCATGCCGTACTCTGCGGTGAGCCAACCCTGGTTGCGACCGCGCAGGAACCCCGGCACTTTTTCCTCCACGCTCGCGGTGCAGATCACGCGCGTTCCGCCGAACTCGATCAGCACCGAACCCTCGGCGTGATGCGTGAAGCGCCGCGTGATGACGACGGGTCGGAGCTCGTCGGGACGTCGTCCGGCAGTGCGTTCGATGGTCATGTCAGGAATCGTTGTCGGCGCGTATCAGTCTGAGAGAGTCGGCACCGGCCCGAGGCAGGTGACGACTTCGCCCGGCGCAAGCTGTGTCGATCTCGATGCCATCTTCGGCTGCGTCGTCCTCCACGGCAACGACGACGTAACTCAAGTTGTCCGCATAGTCACCCGCACGCCCCTCCGCCTCACGCAGCAGTGGCTCGAGTCCGCCCGGCGATGCGTCGCGGGTAAGGGCTGCGACGATCTCATCGTTCGCGAGGGGTGACCACATGCCGTCACTGCAGAGCAGTATCCGATCGCCGAGGACGAGCGCCGTCGGCTGCGACATCTCGAATCTCGGGCGCGCTCTCTCCGCCCAGACAGTTGTAGACGAAGTTGCGATCGGGGTGCACGCGCGCCTCCTCGGGTTCGATGAGGCCTTGCTCCACCAGCAGCCATGCGCCCGAGTGGTCCCGCGTCATCGCCAGCACCCCGCCATCGCGCAAAAAATAGAGACGCGAGTCGCCGACGTGACACCACGTCGCCTTCCCGTCGAGCACTACGCAGGCCGTGCACGTTGTGCGCGGCCAATCGGGCAAGCGCTCCTCCCGGGCACGCTCGCGGATCGCGCGGTGCGCTTCGTCCAGCGCGCCCCGCAGCATGCCCGCCGCATCCCTGTCGCCTTCTTGCGCCCACTCCGTGAAACGCCCAAGCAGGCGTTCCACTGCGATCTCGGCGGCGAGCTCGCCGCGCGGATGGCCACCCATGCCGTCGGCGACGACGGCGAGCGCCCGCTGCGCAGCGTAGGCAAACCCGGTGCGATCCTGGTTGCTGTGCCGCCGCCCGATGCGGCTGTCCTGAAAGATCCTGAGCTTCATGCGTCTTACCGATGCACCGCGCCGGTGCGGCGCTCCGCGAAAGGGACCACATTATGTGGTATCTTTCCGCGCCCCGCCACGGCTGCGCGGTGCCGTCCCGCACGGGGGCGATAAACCGACAACGATTCGAGGCGCGACCATGATCTGCAGCATGACCGGCTATGCCAGCGTCGCACGTGAGCTGCCCGAAGGCGTGCTCAATATGGAACTGCGGGCGGTAAATCACCGCTTTCTCGACGTTCAGCTGCGGATGCCGGAAGAGCTGCGATTCGTCGAACCGACGCTGCGCGAGATCTTCGCCGGCAAGGTGTCGCGCGGCAAGCTCGAATGCCGACTCAACTGGACCGCGGCGCCGGCCGCAGCCGCACACCTGGAGATCAACGAGGCGCTCACGCGCCGCCTCGGCATACTCAACCGCCAGGTTCAGGCCCTGCTCCCCGACAGCGAAGGATTGCGCGTCGTCGACGTGCTGCGCTGGCCGGGTGTGCTGGCAGCGAATGCCCTGCCGCTCGACGCGATGCGCGAACACTGTCTCACGCTCGCCCGTTCCGCGCTGGACGAGTTCGGCGCCTTCCGCGGACGCGAAGGGGAGCGGCTGAAGTCCTTCCTGATCGACCGCGTGACACAGATAGAGGCGCTGGTCGCGACCGTCGCGCCGCGCATGCCGCAGGCGGTCTCCGCCTTCCAGGAAAGGCTTGCGACACGGCTCAGGGAAGCGATCGGCAGCGCCGACGACGACCGCATTCGTCAGGAGCTCACGCTTTTCATGACGCGCAGCGACGTCGACGAGGAACTCTCGCGCCTCGGCACCCATCTCGTGGAGGTTCGTCGCGTGCTCGAACGCGGAGGCACCGTCGGCAAGCGTCTCGACTTCCTGATGCAGGAACTCAACCGCGAGGCCAACACGCTCGGCTCGAAAGCAGCGGACGACGTTGTGTCCAAGACCGCCGTCGAACTCAAGGTACTGATCGAGCAGATGCGGGAGCAGGTGCAGAACATCGAGTAAGGTTCTAGGACTCCCCCTGCCACACCGCATGGAAGGGGTGAAATTGGTTGTCGAAATGGGCACCCTCCTGCAAAGCTGCCCTCGGGACCACGCAGAGAATATTGGGTGTAATTGGATGTAGTATTGGCGACAATGATCGCCGCTCACTCCGTCCAGATCACACCTGAAGTCCTGAAGCTCATTGCCGGCATCGATGAGTTCAAGGGTGCTTGGCGCGCGCTGGGCACCCTGGCACCGGACCGGCTCTCTGCCCTGCGCCGGGTGGCCACCATCGAGAGCATCGGCTCATCCACCCGCATCGAGGGCAGCAAACTGTCGGACCGCGAGGTCGAGCGCCTGCTGTCCAATCTTCAGATCAAGTCCTTCACGACGCGCGACGAGCAGGAGGTCGCCGGCTACGCCGAAGTCATGGAGCTGGTGTTCTCGTCCTGGCAAGAGATCGCGGTGACCGAGAACCACATCAAGCAGTTGCACCGCGACCTGCTGACCTACAGCGAGAAGGACGCCTGGCACCGCGGCAACTACAAGACATCCACGAACAGCGTGGTCGCCTTCGACGAGGGCGGCAAGCAATTGGGCGTGGTATTCGAAACCGCGACACCCTTCGACACGCCGCGCCTGATGACCGAACTGGTCACCTGGTTCAACGAGGAGCGCGACGCCGCGCGATCCCACCCCCTGCTGCTCATCGGCATCTGGGTCGTGGTGTTTCTGGAGATCCACCCCTTCCAGGACGGCAACGGTCGCCTGAGCCGGGTGCTGACGACCTTGCTGCTGCTGCAGGCCGGCTATGCCTACGTGCCCTACAGCTCACTCGAAAGCGTGATCGAGCAGAGCGAGGAGGCCTACTACCTCGCGCTGCGGCAGACGCAAGGAACCATCCGCACGGAAACGCCGAACTGGCAGCCCTGGCTGGTTTTCTTCCTGCGGGCCCTGGCGGAGCAGGTTCATCGCCTCAACCGCAAGGTCGAGCGCGAGAAGATCGTGCTGGCCGCGCTGCCCGAACTCTCGCTGCAGATCGTCGAGTTCGCGCGGGAGCACGGGCGCATCACGATGGGCGATGCGATCCGGCTCACAGGGGGCAACCGCAACACGCTGAAGCAGCATTTCCGGGCTTTGGTAAAGGGCGGACACCTCGCGCAGCACGGGGCGGGTCGAGGCGTCTGGTATGAATGAACTTCCTACGACGGAATCTGCAGGTCCCGCTCTCAATGGCTACGATAGGTAAGGGCATGCCAGTCCCCATAGTTGATCTCTTTGCTGGGCCCGGAGGGCTCGGAGAGGGATTTGCCTCTCTGAAGGGTCACAGGCAGCAGCCATTCTTTGAGAACGGGCTTTCCATTGAAAAGAGCGCTGTTGCACATCGAACGCTGACGCTCAGGGCAGTGTTCAGGCGTCTGCGCGGCACCAAGAACGTCGAGCACTACTACAGCTATATACGGGGCGATTCCGATGAATCCAGCATCGACGGAGAAATCCGGGCTGCACTGAAGAATCAGGAAACCTGGGTGCTGATTGGTGGCACGCTCCGCCAGGCATATTCCCTAGCGAGCTGCTAATGGCGTGGACTAGGCAAGAGGTAGAAGCCACCGTCGCTGACTATTTCCACATGTTGATGTTGGAGTTGTCAGGTCAGTCGTATAACAAGTCGGCTCACCGCAAGCTTCTGCTGCATAAGCTTAATGGCCGAACTGGCACAGCAGTCGAGAGAAAACACCAAAACATCAGCGCCATACTTATCGCCTATGGTGTTCCTTACATATCTGGCTACAAGCCACTCGGCAATTATCAGACGTTGCTAAGTGATGTGGTTGAGGAAAGGTTAAGGGCTGATTCTCTTCTAGAACGGGCGGTTGATGCTGCCTGCTCAGTACCGGCTGTATCGCCGTTGTTGTCCGACTATTCCAAATTGCTAGTTGATCCGCCAAAGTTCGATCATGTAGTGCGTGAACCTGACGCGACCGGAACCTATGGAGCAGTTCCGCAGAAGCGCGATTATCTGGCCAGAGAAGCTCGCAATGCCTCACTGGGGTTGGCTGGGGAAGAGTTTGCTCTCAATTATGAACATTATCGACTCTACTCATCGGGGAAGAAGGACTTAGCAGATCGTGTCGAGCACGTCTCCAAGACAAGGGGAGATGGGGCAGGGTATGACGTCCTGTCGTTCGATGTCACAGGCCGCGAACGCTTCATAGAAATAAAGACCACAGCATTTGGAAAGGAGACGCCATTCTTCATCAGTAGGGGAGAGCTCAGATTTGCCAAGGAATATGAGGACGGGTTTCACATTTATAGGCTATTCGATTTTCGACGCGAACCAAAACTCTTTGATCTCCCGGGTTCGCCAGAAAAGCATTGCAACTTGAATCCTGTCACCTACATCTGTCAATTCGCGTAAGCGCTGTCTTGACTTCACCCAGACCAGTAGCCACGCCGGCGCGATGAGTCTTCCTGCTGCCCCGTCGCAGCTATGCTCCGCGCAGTTACGCGCGCGGCTCTGAGTTCAGATGAATCGTCAGGACCGTGCCGCCTACCATGGCGATGACGCCCTTGCGGCGGTTGTTGCCAGTGTCGCTGTACTCGAATCCATACACGCGCCGCAGCCTCATCCGACCGTCGCCGTCCCGCACCGGCCACATCGATTCCACCGCCACCGTATCGTCGAGAAGTAACAGCTCCTCCATCCTGCATGCGGCGCGTGCTGCCTTCACTGCGGCCTCGCGGGCTTCCAGGACAGCCCACCACGCCCAGCCTCCTGCAGCCAACAGCAGCAGGAGCAGGAGTTCAGGCGCAGTCATGTCTCTGCGTGGAGACCACGGCTCGAAGCCGTGCGAACCGTGAGCGACGACGCCGACAGTGCACATTCCCGGAACGCGAACCCGCGTCGAGGTCGGGGCCGGGCCCATGGTCCTTCTACAGCTCCGTGTACTTGCGTCTGCTGCCACGCGACTTGTCGACGGGATATTTCCTGGCGTCCAGGGCGAGCTTGTCGCGGGCTGCCGCGAGCAGATCGACATCGAGCCGATCTGCCAGCCGCACGAGGTAGAGAAGGACATCCGCGATCTCCTCACGCACCTCACCGCGCTGCGCGGCATCGAGGTTCGCGGACTCGGCATCGGTGAGCCACTGAAAGTGTTCGAGCAGTTCAGATGCCTCCACGCTCAGTGCGGTGGCGAGATTCTTCGGCGTATGGAACTGGTCCCAGTCCCGTTCGGCGCAGAAGCGACGCAGGGCGTCGCGCAGTTCCATCAGTCCCGACGAAGAGGCCGCGTCGCCTTCGGAAGGGGCGATGACGGTTGGTGTGGTCTCAGGGGGGCGGTCGGACATAAATCAGCGGATACCTGCCGGACGCGCGAGCCGCGCGTCACCTGCGAGCCATCCTAGCATGTCGGACGCTCAGTCATCGCCGGCGAGGGTAGGCTCGTAACGAGCAACGCCTCGACGAGCGCGAGAACCGCAGATCGCTCGGTGTGCGGCATAAAGAGCGGCGCACGCGCACGGCACTGATCGGCCAGGTGCCGAAAGAGATCGTCGTCGCTGCGCCCACGATTGGCGTGGCAGCGCAGGATCAGCGCGGCGAGCGCTTCGGCATCACCCCACGGGAAATATCCCGCGTAGTCCGCGCCCAGCATGCCGACGTTGCCGTCGATGTGCGAGGCAAGCACCGGCGTGCCGCTCGCTACCGCTTCCATCACGACGTGCGCCCCGCCCTCCATCCGGCTCGCGTGAACGAGCAGATGTGCATACTGGATACGCCGGCGCACCACCTCGTGCGGCAAGCCGCCGAGCCAGCGGTAGTTGGGCGTGGCTGCCATCGTGGCACGTGCCGCCGCGCCCAGCGCCGCATCGAGCGGCTCACCGACGTGATCGAGGTGGATGTCGGGGTGTGCGGCCAGCAGCCGTGCGGCAGCAAAGAGCGTCTCCGGAGACTTCTCTTCGCGCAGGTGGCCGACCATCAGCGC
Source organism: uncultured beta proteobacterium (assembly GCA_963719715.1). GTDB lineage: Bacteria > Pseudomonadota > Gammaproteobacteria > Burkholderiales > JAEUMW01 > JAEUMW01. Next base: position 61,479 of record CAVRDD010000030.1, on the reverse strand, counting down.
ACGCAGCAGGCGGGTAGATTTCGGCAGTGTCCGCCGCGTCGTGGTCGATTGGAAAATGACCCGTGCCTTGCCGCGCACCTTCTCGGGCAGCGACAGCGCTCCACGTTCCTGCAGCACAACCAGCGCCTGCGCGAGCGCCAGCGAACGCTGCGCGGCGGGATCGGTCTGAATGTCTCGATACAGGTCGGTGCCGGTCAGCACCACGCTCAAGCCCTGGCCCGGATGTGCCGCGCTCCATGCGGCAATGGCATCCGCCGAGCGCCGCGCGTGCAGTGCGATCATGGCTGCGTCGCGGTCGGCGTTCGCATCCGGCCACGTCGTGACGATGCGGCCGTGAAAATTTCCCGGCCAAGTGCCGCAGCCAGCGCCGCGCCGTCTGCCAATTGCCATTGTTGGCCGCGCGCAGCGCGGGGCTCACGATGACCACTTGAGGCATACTCTCAGCGACACGCATGCAGCCGATCCGCGCCTTGCCCACTCCAGCCGACACCGCACGCAGCGCAGGTCGCGAGGTTCTCGCGGACGCACTGTGCGAGAGCCGCAATCGGACGCTGTCGCTGCTCGATGCCTACGTCGACGCGAAGGGCCGCGCGCTGCACGTGCCCTACTCCGAGCAACTCAATCCGCCGCTGTGGGAAGCTGGCCATGTCGGCTGGTTCCAGGACTACTGGATCGCGCGCAATCGCGAACGGGTGCGCGGCGTCGATTGCGACCCCGACCACGCGCGACCGAACGGCCGGCTGCTGCAGGCGGACAGTCTCTACAACTCCAGTCTCGTTGCGCACGCCACGCGCTGGCAACTGCCCCTGCCCGGCATCGTCGCCACGCGCGGCTATCTCGCGGCGGGGCTGGCCGAGACGCTGGCGCTGCTGTCCGCCACGCCGGAGACGGACGACGACCTGTACTTCTTCCGCCTGGTGCTGTTTCACGAGGCGATGCACACGGAAGCGGCGATCTACATGGCGCAGGCGCTCGGCATACCCCTGCCCGCCTCTGCGCTGGCCCCGCGGCAAGTGCGCACTGCCGCACCTGCGATCGCGCTGCCCGCGCAGACCTGGACGCTGGGTTACGCCGGCAGCGGCTTCGGCTTCGACAACGAACTTCCCGCCCACCGCGTCGCAGTCGCTGCCTTCGAGATCGATGCGAATGTCGTGAACTGGGCGCGCTATCTGCCGTTCCTCGACGCCACCGGGGCGCCGCCGCGCTACATTCGCAAGCGCGAAGACATCTGGGAACAGCATCTCTTCGGGCAATGGCAAACCCTTGCCCTCGATGCTGCGGCGACTCACCTGACGTGGGAGGAGGCAAACGCCTGGTGTCGCTGGGCCGGACGGCGGCTGCCGACCGAAGCCGAGTGGGAAATCGCCGCAGTGACGCAGCCTGATTTTCAGTGGGGCGAGGTGTGGGAATGGACGGCGAGCCGCTTCGAGCCGTTCGCGGGATTCGTCGCGCATCCGTACCGCGATTACTCTGCGCCGTGGTTCGGTGATCGTTACGTGTTGCGCGGTGCGAGCCGGGCGACCTCGCCGCGCATGGCGCATCCGCGCTACCGCAACTTCTTCGAGCCGCAACGCAACGACATCCATAGCGGGTTTCGCAGCTGCGCCCTTTAAACCGCAAGCCTCAAGAGAAAGCGGCAAACACCGCGAACCACCCGCGCGCGTCGGTCCAATGCCGTAGCCGCGAGAAGCCCGCGCGCTCGAGCAGGGCCGCAAAGTCGTCGACACACCACTTGTAGGAATTCTCGGTGTGCATGCGCTCACCGGCTGCGAAGCGCCGCTCGCCCTCATTCCAGTGCACGACGGTCTCGCGCAGGGCATCGAGATGCATCTCGATGCGTGACTCGGCGTCATTGAAGAAGGCGACGTGGCGCCAGTGGCCGATGTCGAAGTCAGTTCCGGCAAGGCGGTTCAGATGCAGCAACATGTTGCGATTGAACGCGGCGGTCACGCCCAGCGAATCGTCGTACGCGGGTTCGAGAATGTCGATCGGCTTCACCAGGTCGACGCCGATCAGCAGCGCACCGCCGCGGCACTCGGCGTGCGCCTGCTGCAGGAACGCAGCCGCTTCACCGGGTGTGAAGTTGCCGATGCTGGAGCCTGGATAGAACAGCGTGCGTGGCCCGGCGCCGGCCTCCGGCGGCAGTTCCAGGCGCTGCGAGAAGTCGAGCCCGATGCCGAGCATGTCGATCGACGGATGCTTCTGCTGCAGAAATTCCAGCGATTCGCGCAGGTAGTTCACGGAAATGTCGACGGCGACATAGCGCTGCACCCGCAGCGCAGAGAAAAGGCGCGCGGCCTTCTCGCAGTTTCCCGCACCCAGATCCACCAGGGTCGTCACCGGGCCGAGCACTTCTGCCATCTGCGGCAGAGCTGCTCGTGAAGATCGCCGCCTCGGTACGCGTCGGGTAATACTCGGGCAGTTCCGTGATGGCGGCAAACAGGCGCGAGCCGAGCGCATCGTAGAGATACTTGGGCGGGATCGTCGCCGTCGGCGCTGCCAGGCCGGCCAGCAGCTCGGCGCGGATCGCTGCCGGATCGTCCTGTGCGATCTGCAGCAGCCGCGGCGTACGGGCTACCATCAGGACGTCTCCAGGCAAACGCGGGTGCCGCAGCTGCGCCCGCTGCGGCGATGGCGGCTTCTCCATCGCTGCGCGCATAGGGCGAGGGCCAGCCGAGGATGTCGCTCGCGGCATCACAGCGTGCACGCAGGTCGAACAGGTCGCTGCCGCCCAGATGCACGATGCCGTAGCGATAACTGCCGAGCCACTTGAAGTCGCGCGCAATCTGCGCGCGCGTCTTGGCGAACGGAAAGAACAGCCCATCGGGGAACTGACGTGCGAGGGCGCGCTGCCGCACGCCGGCCGGCATCGCCGGACGGGCTGTGGGATCGAAACGTGCGGTAGACGAAGCTCCCGGCGACGCCGGCCGTGGGTTGCGCGCGCGGCAGCCGAGCGGGATCGCGGCCATGCGCGAGTTCCAGCGCCACGCGATGCAGGTCCACGCCATCGACGCGCAGATACAGATCGGAGAACTGCGAGGCCATGCGCGGATTGAACTCGATCACGGTCAGGCGATCGCGCGCCGCATCGTAGAAGAACTCCATGTTGAACATGCCGTGCGTGAAGCCGACGGCATCGAGGAAGCGCCTGGCGACGTCGAGGGCCCGCGCGCGCACGCCCGCAGGCAGCGTGCACGGGTAGTGCCATCGCATGAAGGCCTGGGTGCCCGGATACATCACCGGCTCGACGACGCCCAGCTCGCGCACCGCGCCTTCGAACACGTAGCCATCGAGGTTGTACTGGGCGGCGGCGATCGGCTGCTCCAGCAGCAGGCGGTGGGCGCTTTCCGCCTCCGGCAGCCGCTCGCGCACGACACGCTCGAACGGCTCGACCAGATGGCGGATCACCCACTCCTCCCAGCGGCTGAAGCGCGTGAGCGCCGCAAGCTCCTGCCGATTGCGGACTGTGCGCGCCAGCACGGAGAAGGCCGCCTTCACCGGCTTGACGAAGACCGGGTAGTCGATGCGCTCGGGGAGCGGCTCGCCGTGACGCCAGTCGAGCATCATGAAATCCGCATTCGCCTCCGGCGCCACCGACTGCAGCACGCGGCGCGCGATGAGCTTGTGCTGGCAGGCGATGACCGCCGCCACCGACGTACCCGGCCAGCCCATGCGCTCGGCGAGCAGCGCAGCGGCAAGCGCGCCGAACTGCTCATGGTTGGAGATCACGGCACGCCAGCCCATGCGCGTCGCGCGCGCTCCCAGACGATCGACGAACCTCTCCAAGTCGAAGTTCGCGAGTTGCAGGTTGCTCGGGAACGTGAAGAGATCGAAGCCCGCGCTGTCGCTCGGATAGAGCCGCTGCCAGCGCGCGAATCCCAGCTGGTCCCAGTCGAAATTGAACAGTACGACGGTGCGCGCTTGCGGCATGATCGTCTCTGCCTCTCTCAGCGGGTAAGCCGCTGCCGCGTCCAGTAGCTCAATCCATCGACCAGGCCGACCAGCAGCAGCATCGCCCCCAGCACGGTCGCCACCTGCTGGAAATGGAACAGGCTCAGGTGAAAGTAGAGCAGTTGCCCCAGTCCTCCTGCGCCGACCACGCCGAGCACCGCTGCCGCGCGAATGTTGTTCTCCCACCGGTACAGCGAGTAGCTCAGGAATTGCGGCAGCGCCTGCGGCAGTCTGGCGTAGAGGAACGCTTCCGCAGCGCTCGCCCCATTGTCGCGCAGCGCCTGCGCCGGCGCCGGCGGCAGGTTCTCCAGCGCATCGGCATACAGGCGGCCGAGCACCCCGGTGGTGTGGATGGCGAGCGCGAGCGTGCCGGGAAACGGTCCGAGGCCGGCCGCGATGACCAGCATCGCGGCCCACACGAGTTCGGGAATCGAGCGCAGCAGATTCAGCACCAGGCGCGAGCCCTCGCGCACGGCGGTGATGCGCCCGGTCGCGCTGCGATGGCTGGCCGGAAGCGCGAGCACCAGTCCGAAGATCGCGGCGAGCGCGGTGCCGACCAGCGACATCGAAAGCGTCTCGAAGGCGCCGAAGCCGACCTTGCGCAGGAACGCCGCCGAGAGATCGGGCGGAAAGAAACCTTCCAGAAACTCCGCCATCTTGCCCGCGGCATCGGGAGAGAAGAGCGCCGCCCACTGCAGGTTGAGCGTGACGAAGCTCGCCACCACGAGCGCGGCGAGGCCGAGCAGCAGCAGGCGCGGGCCGACGGAGGCGGTCGGTGGCGGCGGCAGCGGACGCGCGTTCACGTCTGCCTCACCCCAGCTGACGCCGCAGATAGCCCGACACCAGGTCGGCAGCGAACACCAGCAGCACGAACACGATCAGCATCGTCGCCGTCTCGCCGCCGTTGAACATCTTCATCGACTCGTCCATGCGCTGACCGAGGCCGCCCGCACCGACGAAGCCCATGATCACCGACGCGCGAATCGCGCACTCCCAGCGGTAGACGAGGTACGACACGAGCTCCGAGGCGGCTTGCGGCAGCACGCCGTAGAGCAGTGCGCACAGGCGTCCGGCGACCGTTGGCGAGCAAGGCCTGCGTGGGCGCGCGGTCGGTCGATTCGATGATCTCGGCGAAGACCTTGGCGAGCATGCCGCCGTAGGCAAGACCGATCGCCAGCACCCCGGCGGTGGGGCCGAGCCCGACCACGCGCACGAAGAGCAGCGCAAACACGAGCTCGGGCACACTGCGCAGCAGAATCGAGACTGCGCGCACACCCTGACGCATCAGCAGTGACGCGGTCGCCATACGCTCCCTGCCAAGACGCGAGATCGACAGCGCGCTTGTCGCGAGGACGGTCATCGGCACTGCAATGAACACCGCCAGCGTCAGGCCGCTGGTGGCGATCGCCACCGTAATCCACGTCTCCCGCACCACGAGCCGCAGGAAATCAGCATTCACCTGCGGCGGGAGGAAGCTCGCGATGAACCCCAGGGCGGCGTTCGCGCTGTCGGAGCCGATGAGCGTCCACGGCTTGAACTCGCTCATCACGAGCAGCGGCCAGCTCACGACAAGCGCGGCCAGCGTCCAGCCAACGCGCGTGCGCCAGGCCGGATCGCGCAGGTCCGACCGCACCACGTCGCTCACAGGCACCTCCATCGCGGCACCACGCCGTCGATGCTGGTCGCATCCGCGACGGTGCGCTCCTCTTCCGCACCGGCGTAGAGGTCGCGCAGCAGGTCGGCTGTGATCCGTTCACGAGGCAGGTCGAAGCGAACGCGGCCGTCACGCAAGCCGATCACGCGCGGAAACTGCGCGTGCGCCAGTTCGACCTGGTGCAGGCTGCGCGATGAGCGTGGCGCCGCGCCGCCCGCGCTTCGTCCTGTATGCGCTGCAGCGTCTGTGCGGCGAGCCTGGGGTCGAGCGCCGACAGCGGCTCGTCGACCAGCATCACGTCCGTGTCGGCCACCAGCATGCGCGCCATCGACACCCGCTGCCGCTCCCCGCCGGAGAGGCGATCGACGCGCGTCCACAGCTTGTCGCCCAGGTCGAAGCGCGCGAGCGCCTTCGAACGCATCGTCGGCACCGCGCGGCCGGATGAGCGACGCTACCGCGGTCGGCAGTGGCCAGCGCGGCAGCCGACCCGCCAGCACCGCCGTGACGACGCGCTGACGCGGCGGCAGTGGCGGCGTTTGCGGCGCGAGGAAGAGGCGCTTGCGCAGCGCGTGCCGCGCGCCCGACGGCAGCGCCCACGCGTTCTCGCCGAAGAACTCGACGACACCCGCAGCCGGCTCGCGCGCAAGCGCAAGCACCGCAAGCAGGGTCGTCTTGCCGGCGCCGGAAGGTCCGATCAGCGCAAGCTGCTCGCCGCGATTCACGGTGATCGAAAGATCATCGAGAACGAAGGGAGCGAGCGGCCCGCTGCCGGGATACCGCGCGCGAAGTCCCGACAGCCGATACACGCACTCGCCCAGCGCTTGCCGCACGCGGGCTGGAGGCTCGCCGGAGGCGCGCGCCATGCCGTTGGATCTGCTACTTGATGAGGTCCGCGCTCTTCGCGGCCTGCTCGATCGAATCGTAGTTCGCGCTCTTGGTCGGGATGTACTTGCTCGCGCGCTGCAGGTCCAGCACGGCCTTGTCCGCGGGCTTCGACGCGTCGAGCGACAGGAACGCGTCCGCAATCTTCTTCTGCATTGCGGCCGGCATGTCCGCGCGCACCGTCCAGTTGTAGTCGTAATACGGCGGCGTCGTGTAGAAGACGCGGACCTTGTCCGTGTCGACGCGCTTCTCGCTCACGAACTTTTCCCACACCGAGATGTTGAGCGCGCCCGCCTGCACCTTGCCACCAGCGACCGCCGCGATCGTCGCATCGTGCGCGCCGGAAAAAGCCACCTGCTTGAAATCGCGGTCGGGATCGATCTTGTTCTGCAGCAGGAAATAGCGCGGCATCAGATGCCCCGACGTCGACGAGGGCGACCCGAAGGTTACAGTCTTGCCGCGCAGGTCTTCGAGCTTCTCGATGCCGCTGTCGGTGCGCGTGATGAATACCGAGCGGAATTTCTCGTCCTCGGCCCGCTGCACCAGCGGCACGACCTGATCATGGGAACGCTTGCGCGCCTGGACGAAGGTGAAGCCGCCGTACCACACCAAGTCGAGCTTGCCGCCGACGAGCGCCTCGACAGCCGCAGCGTAGTCCGTCACCGGGACATACTCGACCTTGGCCCCGGTCTTCGCCTCGAGATAGGCAGCGAGCTCGCCGAACTTGCGCTGCAACTCCGTGGGCGATTCGTCCGGTATCGCCGAGATGCGCAGTACCTGCTGCGCGAACGCGGCGGGCGGCGCGATCGAGATGAAGAGCGAAACGGCAGCAGCGAGCGCGACCATACCGAGCACGCTGCGGGTACGGCATCGGAAGAACGAGATCATGGCGAGACTCCAGGGCGGATGACAAGAACGTGCAAGCTGCTCGTGGCAGGCTGCGGGGAAATCGATCAGGCGCTGACGGTGATGCCCGCGCCTTCGCGCAGTTCGCCGATGACGGCAGCGTGGTCGAAGCCTTCCTCGCGGAATACGGACATCACTGCGTCGACGCCTTCCGGCGCGCAAGCGACGAGCAATCCGCCGGACGTCTGCGGATCGGTGAGCAGCGCCTGCTGCACGTCCGTCACCCGGACGAGTTCGATGTCGCTGCCGTAGCCCGCCCAGTTGCGCCCCGACGCGCCGGTGACGTGGCCCTGCCGCGCAAGCGCTTCCACACCGGGAAGCAGCGGCAGCCGGGCAAACTCGACGCTCGCCGCGAGCCCGCTGCCGCGGCAGATCTCGCGCAGGTGGCCGAGCAGGCCGAAGCCGGTGACATCAGTGAGCGCGTGCACCGCGTCCATCTGCGACAGGTGACGCCCCGGCGTGTTCAACTTGGTCGTGCTGGCGATCATCTCCGCATAGCCGGCCGCATCGAGTGCCTCCTTCTTCAGCGCCGCCGAATAAATGCCCACGCCGAGCGGCTTGCCCAGGATCAGCACGTCGCCGGCGCGGGCGCCCGAATTCGTCTTGACCCGGGCCGGGTGCACGAGGCCGAGCGCGACCAGGCCGTAGATCGGCTCGACCGAGTCGATCGTGTGTCCACCTGCCACCGGAATTCCGGCCGCGGTGCAGACCGACTCGCCGCCCTCGACGATGCGACGGATGACCTCGACCGGCAGCTGGTTGATCGGCATGCCGAGGAGCGCCAGCGCCAGGATCGGCGTGCCGCCCATCGCGTACACGTCGGAGATCGCGTTGGTAGCGGCGATGCGGCCGAAGTCGAAGGGATCATCGACGATCGGCATGAAGAAGTCGGTGGTCGCGATCAGCGCCTGCTCGTCGTTGAGCCGGTAGACGGCAGCATCGTCGGAGGTTTCGATACCGACCATGAGTTGCGGTGGCACGATGCCACGCGAACCCTTGAGGATCTCGCCCAGCACGCCCGGCGCAATCTTGCAGCCACAGCCGCCGCCGTGCGCGAGCGAGGTCAGCCTCACTTTCTGCGTGTCCTTGAGTTCCGTGGGGGAATTCATCGTGTCCTCCGAAGGTGCGTGCCAGCGCTGCATCCTGGATGCGCCCGACCGGCTCGTGGCGCTGTCGCCATGGGCAAAGCGAGACTATGTAACGGGACCCCGGAGAGTATCCGGGGCCGTGGGAGATGAGTCAATTCGCCTCGCGCGAACCAAGGACAACAGCGGCAGCGCGGCGTTCCTTTTTGAACCTAGCGGCAGTTCAGGGTACGTCTGAATCGACAAAGGACGCCCAACGAGCGCCGTCGGTGTGCCCTTGCCTGCGCAGCCCAGCCACGCGCAAGAACAACGTTCGGCAACAGAGGCCAAGGTCATCCAGGTGACCTCACGAGAGCTGTTTGGCTACCCCACTTCTTCTGTTACGGGCGAGCCCGTCCTGTCGGCTGTATCTCCTGCGCTCACGCGCTTCACCCAGCCCCGTGCGCCGATTGGTTGAGATTGAACTTCGCACCTATTGTGAGGATGTCTTGGGCGATCTTTAGCAGGATGATGTATGGGAGAGGGAGCGCGCAGACCGTATATCCGAGAAGATGACGCACCGCTGCGTCGATTTGATTGACACCATTCTCATTCTGCTCCCCAGATGCATGTGAGCCGCCAAGGGTATTGGCGACCCTTTTCACCATCATCTCGCGTGAAATCGTTACTGTCTGGGTAGCGCCTTGATCGTCGGCAAACGAAACACGAACAGCATCCCCGTCAAGGTACTGAGCAAAATTGCAGTGCTTCGTGGTCTGGTTCGACAAGTCATCGTACATAGGTCTACCCACGCCGGGGCAAATGTACAAGTACTTGAAGACCGTGAGCCGGCCGTCATCGCTGAACATCATCTCGACCGCGAATTCGGTGTCGACCCCCATGGGCGTATGCGCCGGCGGCGACGCTATCTGCCCCTGTGCCGCGTAGCTGTGGACACCGTCCGGGAAGTAGGCCACCGCATAGTGCTTTTCGCGTATGGCCCTCTTTATCCGCTCTAGCGGCCGGGCCGTCTTGAAGGCAATGGACGAAGCGAATTTCGGGGCGTAGGTCGCAAGTTGGGTCCTCAACTCGGTCCACATCCGCAGCGCATGCGACAAATCCAACAGAGAGACCAAGTCGTAGGTGCGGACCGCCACTTCGTAGTGTCTGCGCAAGCGTTCGTATTCAATCGCAATTGGTGTCATTGCTCGAACGCCTTCAGCAGGATCGCGGTGAGGTCGTGCAGTCCGCCCAGTGCCGGGCGCGTTGGCTCGAGGCCGGGGCGGAAGCCGAGCGCGACGAAGCGCTGGAGAAGTTGCGGGTCGCGCGTGATCACGTGCACGGGCACGTCCCAGCTCGCGCCTTCGCCGGTGACGCTACTCGCCGGCTGATGGTCGCCGACCCAGAGCATCACGGACTCGCGCGCCTCCGGCTGTTGCAGATAGCCGCCGAGCCAGCGGTAGGTGTAATCGAACATGCCGATATAGCTCGGCACCTTGTCGAGCCATTCGGCGTCGACATTCCTGAACTGTACCGCGTCTTCCGGCCCGTACGGTTCGGGTGTCAGCACCCGCTGCCAGTCGCTCTGATAGGGCGGCACCGGCGCGAATGGCCAGTGCGTGGTGATGGTCGGGAAGAAGAGAAAGCGCGGCGGTGAATCCGGTCGCTGTGGCTGCAGTTCGTCCAGACGCGCGAGGCTGAACTGATCGGGGATCTTCCAGTGCCCGAGCGGCGGACCGCGATAGTCGAGGTCGCGGCCGTCGATGAAGACATCGAAGCCATAGAACGCGCGCTCGGGCCATTCCCAGCTCAAGGCGGGATAGAGGCCGACACTCTTGTAGCCCGCGCGGCGAAAGAGGCTGATCAGCGTCGGTCGGTCGGTCGTGAGCAGCACGTGGTGACGCTGCGGATAGGCGAGGTCTATGCCCGACAGCAAGCTCAGGTGGGCGAGGTCGGAGCCGCCGGCAAACGTGGGCGAGCGCACGAACGCGGAAGCAACCAGCCGCCCGCTCGCCGCGATTTCCGCCGCCAGCCGCTCTCGCGCGGGTGCGAGTGCACGCGCGACCACGCCATGGTCATAGGCGATGGCACCATAGGATTCCAGAAAGAAGAGCTTGAAGTCGCGGCCTTGCAGACCGCCGAGCGCGATTTCCGGCGGTTCCGCCATGGCCGCTTCTAGCGCAGGAGACGCCGGCAGAATTTCCGCCACGCGCCGCGGCATGAACGCGGTGGCGACCAGCTTGGCCTGCTTCCAGTAGGTCGGTGTGACCGGCTGCGCCACCAGCCACCACGTCACGCCCGGGGCAACGCCGGCGAGATGCGCAATCACCAGACCTGCCGCCAGCGCAGTCGGCCCCCACGTCCAGCGCTGTCGCAGCGCATACGGCACGGCGTCGCGCGCCAGGGTGGCAACCGTCCAGCGCATTGCAAGGTAGAGCGCGGAGAGCAGCGCGATCCCGACGGCAACGGCACCGAGGCTCAGCCACCACGGCTGCTCGCGCACCGATACCCAGACAAAGCGCGGGACCTGCTGACCGTCCCAGTACAGGTCGACCTCGCGCCCGAAGAGACCGGGGATGGTGACATCCGCATAACGCCCGAAGACGAGCAGAACCAGCACGACGCCGATGCCGGAAAGCAGACGGCGCGAGGGCTGGCCGCGCCATGCCACCCAGGCGAGCAGGCCAAGCCACAGCGCGACCGCCTCCGGCGCCAGCCGGTAGTTCGGCAGAACAGCGGGCGTCGGCCACCAGTTGATGAAACTCAGGGAGGTGTTGAGAAGCAGGAGCGCAAAGAACGCGCGCCAGGCTGTGCGACGCGACACCCGGGCGCTGTCGAAAGCGCCTGCTGCATAAGCTGGAACGGTGGTATCCGAACTTTCGGGGAGCGCGCTCATCGCCCGCGGACGGCGAGTCGTCCGGTCGCGATGTAGCCCATGCCGAACTGCGTGGGCGTGATGCGCCAGTCCTCAAGGCGCGGCGCGATCCGGTCCCATGGCGTGCGAAGTCCACCCGGCGCGCCGTTGTAGCCGTAGTTCTTCAGATACACCCAGACGTTGAGCGGTGCCAGCCAGCGCGGGAAATACTTGACGCCGGCGATCGCGATTCGGGCGCCGCGCTTGCCACAGGCGAGGATGCAATCGAGCGCGGCGGGCGCTCGCAGGATGTCGTGCGCGTAGTGGAAGAGCAGCGCATCGACGGACTCGGGCACTGCGAGCGCCTGCGCCGGAACGTGGAACAGGGTGACGTTGCGCCAGCCCGCAGTCGCCACGCGGTCCCGCGCCTGCGCCAGCATTTCCGCGCTGTGGTCGAATGCGTACACGTGACCCTGCTCACCTACCCGATCCCGCAACAGGCCGAGGCTCAAGCCGGTTCCGCAGGCGACGTCGAGCACACGCTGACCGGGTCGCAGGGCGAGTGCAGCGATCGTGCGCTCGCGGATCGGCCAGGTCGGCCCGCAGGTACGGTCGTACCTTGCGGCACGCTTGCGGTACTTGGCCAGCGACCGGCGGCGTATGGCTTCGTCGGGTGCGCGTTCGATGACGGTCATCGGAGTTCGGGGAAAGGCTGTGTGCCTGCACCCGGGAGAGTATTCCGAGTGGCCGCAGGCGCGTCAATTTTCGCGGGGAAGCTCTCTGCCCGCGAACTCCGAACGATCGGGCGTCAGGGCACCGGTGCGGAGGAGTCGTTCCCAGACAGGGGGTCGGCCGCTTCTTGCGCGTCCTGTTCTTCCGCGCTCTCAACCGCCTGCCTGCGCTCGCCCAGCGTGCTCTGGTAACAGCTTGCGTACTCGGCCGTGCCAGGCGTGTAACCGGCATTCGAACACTGTCGCTCGACCATCTGCGAAGCGCATGCGCTGAGCATGATGACTAGCGATACACAAATGGCGCAGGAGCGAATCAAGTTTGCCTTCCGATCAGATGACTGAGCCGCAGTTTAGCATCGCGGCGAGTCACGCAGCACTCACACCCGATTTGCCTTTCCTTGCCGGCGGCGCCAGATCCAGCAGCGGGCGCAGATAGGCGCCCGTGTGACTGTTTGCGGCGCGCGCGATCTCCTCCGGTGTCCCCTGCGCGATGATGCGGCCGCCGCCGTCGCCGCCTTCGGGCCCGAGGTCGATCACCCAGTCCGCGGTCTTGATGACATCCAGATTGTGCTCGATCACGACCACGGTATTGCCGTGATCGCGCAGCCGGTGCAGCACCTTGAGCAGCAGGTCGATGTCGTGGAAGTGCAGTCCGGTGGTCGGCTCGTCGAGGATGTAGAGCGTGCGCCCGGTGTCGCGCTTCGACAGTTCCAGCGACAGCTTCACGCGCTGTGCCTCGCCGCCCGACAGCGTCGTCGCCGACTGGCCGAGCTTGATGTAGCCGAGCCCCACCTCCAGCAGCGTGGTGAGCTTGCGCTCGACCACCGGCACGGCGCCGAAGATCTCGCGCGCCTGCTCGACCGTCATGTCGAGCACTTCGTGGATGCTGCGCCCCTTGTACAGAACCTCCAGCGTCTCGCGGTTGTAGCGCTTGCCGTGGCATACGTCGCACGGCACGTAGAGGTCTGGAAGGAAGTGCATCTCGACCTTGATCATGCCGTCGCCCTGGCACGCCTCGCAGCGCCCGCCCTTCACGTTGAAGGAGAAGCGGCCGGGACCGTAGCCGCGCTCGCGCGAGCGTGGCACGCCGGCGAAAAGATCACGGATCGGTGTGAAGAGTCCGGTGTAGGTCGCCGGGTTGGAGCGCGGCGTGCGGCCGATCGGGCTCTGGTCGACGCTCACCACCTTGTCGAAGAAATCGAGCCCTTCCAACGCCAGGTGCGCGGCCGGTTCCACGGCACTGCCATAGAGGTGACGTGCGACCGCGGCATACAGCGTGTCGTTGATGAGGGTGGACTTGCCGGATCCGGAGACGCCCGTCACGCAGGTGAAAAGCCCGACCGGCAGGTCGAGATCGACGAGCTTGAGGTTGTTGCCACTCGCGCCTTCGAGCCGCAGCACCCGGGCGCGATCGACCGGGGTGTGCCGCTGCGGCCCCGCGATGCTGCGCTTGCCCGAGAGATACTGGCCGGTGAGCGATTGCGCGTTCGCGCTCACCTCCTGCGGCGTGCCCTCGGCGACGATGTGACCGCCGTGCTCGCCGGCCCCCGGACCCATATCGACCACGTAGTCGGCGGTCATGATCGCATCGTGATCGTGCTCGACCACGATGACGGTGTTGCCGAGGTCGCGCAGTCGCGCCAGCGTTTCGAGCAGACGCCCGTTGTCGCGTTGATGCAGCCCGATCGAGGGCTCGTCCAGCACGTACATGACACCGGTCAGCCCGGAGCCGATCTGGCTCGCCAGCCGGATGCGCTGCGCTTCGCCGCCGGAAAGGGTGTCGGCGGCACGGTCCAGCGACAGGTAGTCCAGACCCACGTTCACCAGGAACTGCAGGCGGTTCGCCACTTCGTGCACGATCTTCTCGGCGATCGCCTGGCGGCGGCCGTCGAGCGTGAGCTGTGCGAAGAATTGCTGCGCTTCCTTCAGCGGCAACGCGCTGATCTGGTACAGCGTGCGACCGTCGATGCGCACATGCCGCGCCTCCTCGCGCAGGCGAGTGCCTTCGCATGCCGGGCACGGCCGTGTGTTGAGGAACTTCGCGAGTTCTTCCTTCACCGCGGCCGACTCGGTCTCGCGGTAGCGCCGTTCGAGATTCGGCACGATGCCCTCGAACGCGTGCTCGCGCGTGAGCGTCTTTCCGCGCTCGTTCAGATAGCCAAAGCTCACCTTCTCCTTGCCCGAGCCGTAGAGGACGACCTGCTGCGCGTCCGGCGGCAACTGTTCGAAGGGCGCTTCGAGGTCGAAGCCGTAGTGACCGGCCAGCGAGTGCAGCATCTGAAAGTAGAAATGGTTGCGACGGTCCCAACCCCTGATTGCGCCCGACCCCAACGACAGGTGCGGGAAGGCCACGATGCGCTTGGGATCGAAGAAGGTAAGCGTGCCAAGGCCGTCGCACGACGGACACGCCCCCATCGGGTTGTTGAAGGAGAAGAGCCGCGGCTCCAGTTCCGGCAGCGAATAGCCGCAGACCGGGCAGGCAAAACGGGCCGAGAACAGGTGCTCGCGCCCGGTATCCATTTCCACCGCCAGCGAGCGGCCGTCGGCATGACGCAGCGCAGTCTCGAAGCTCTCCGCCATGCGCTGCTGGGCATCGGCGTTCACCTTGAGCCGGTCCACCACCACTTCGATGGTGTGCTTCTGGTTCTTGGCGAGCTTCGGCAGCGCGTCGATGTCATGCACTTCGCCGTCGATGCGCAGCCGCACGAAACCCTGGGCACGCAGTTCGTCGAACAGATCCTGCTGCTCGCCCTTGCGCCCCACCACCAGGGGCGACAGGATCATGATGCGGGTATCCGCGGGCAGTGCCAGCACGTGGTCCACCATCTGCGCCACCGATTGCGCGATGAGCGGAATGCCGTGCTCGGGACAGTGCGGCTCGCCGACGCGAGCAAAGAGGAGCCGCAGGTAGTCATGGATCTCCGTCACCGTCCCCACCGTGGACCGGGGGTTGTGGCTGGTCGCCTTCTGCTCGATGGAAATGGCCGGAGAAAGGCCCTCGATCAGGTCCACGTCGGGCTTTTCCATGATCTGCAGGAACTGCCGGGCGTAGGCGGAGAGGCTCTCGACGTAGCGCCGCTGCCCCTCGGCGTAGAGCGTGTCAAACGCGAGCGAAGACTTGCCGGAGCCCGACAGTCCCGTGATCACGATGAGCCGATGACGCGGCAGATCGAGGCTCACATTCTTGAGATTGTGTGTGCGTGCACCGCGTACGCGGATCAGGTCCATGTGCTACTCGTGACCGGGGCAACCTGCTACTATAACCAAGTCCAATCGCCTTTCCCAACGTAGCCTTTCGGCTCACTTCCCACAGTCCGTGCCGGTGTCGCCCAGCAGCCGCATGAATCGTCTCGAGTGGCGCGCCAGCATGAGTCTGGCCTCGCTCTCGGGGCTGCGCCTGTTCGGTCTTTTCGTCATCCTGCCGGTGTTCGCCATCGATGCGCAGCAGTTGCCCGGCGGGTCGAACCTCGTGCTGGTTGGGCTCGCCATCGGCGCCTACGGCCTGACCCAGGCCGTGTTCCAGATCCCCTTCGGCTGGCTGTCGGACCGCATCGGTCGCAAGCGTGTGATCTACGGCGGCTTGCTACTGCTTGCCGCCGGCAGCTTCATCGCCGCCATGGCGCCCAACATCTGGGTCATCATCCTCGGGCGCGTGATCCAGGGCGCCGGCGCCATCTCGGCCGCCGTCGTCGCGCTCGCCGCGGACCTGACGCGCGAGGAACACCGCACCAAGTCGATGGCGATCATCGGCATGACCATCGGCGCAGTGTTCGCGATCTCGATGGTGCTCGGTCCGCTGCTCGACCGCTGGATCGGCCTGCCCGGCATCTTCGCCCTCACCGGGGTGATCGCACTGGGCGGCATTCTGATCGCAAAGTTCATCGTGCCCGACCCGGCGCCCGGCCAGCTCTCGCACGACCGCGATGTCGAGCCGGCGCGACTTCGCGAAGTGCTGCGCGATGGCGATCTCGCACGGCTCAACTATGGCATCTTCGCCGTACACGCGGCGCTCATGGCACTGTGGGTCGTGATCCCGCCCGCGCTGCTTGCTGCCGGACTGCCGGCCGCGCAGATGTGGGAGATCTATCTGCCGGTCGTCGTCCTGGGTTTCGCGCTGATGGTGCCCGCCATCGTGGTCGGCGAGCGCGGCGGCCGCGCGAAGATCGTGTTCCTCGGCGGGATTGTCGTCCTGCTCGCCTCACAGGTGCTGCTCGCGCTGGGGATCGACTCCCTCTGGAGCATCGCGTTCGCCCTGCTCGTGTTCTTCACCGGCTTCAACCTGCTGGAGGCGATGCTGCCGTCGCTGGTGTCGAAAACGGCACCGGCCAGCGCGAGGGGCACCGCGCTCGGCGTCTTTTCCAGCGTGCAGTTCCTCGGCACCTTCATCGGCGCCAGCGTCGGCGGCTTCATCTCCCAGCACTACGGTGCGGCCGCGGTGTTTGTGTTCGGCGGACTGCTCACGCTTTCCTGGCTCGCCGTCGCGAGCGGGATGAAGCACCCGGCGCAGGTTCGCACCCGCACGTTCAGCGTGCCACGCATGGACGAATCGCGGGCGGCAGGTCTCGCCCGCCGGCTCGCTGGCCTTCCCGGGGTGCGTGAAGCGCTAGTGAAGGCAGGCGAAGGCGTGGCTTATCTCAAGGTGGATGCGCGCAGCTTCGATGAAGCGTGCGTGCAGCGTGAGCTCTCAGCAGCGGAGAATTGATATGGCATCGGTAAACAAGGTGATCCTCGTAGGCAACATCGGGCGCGACCCGGAGACGCGGTACATGCCCAGCGGCGATGCCATGGTCAATCTGAGTCTTGCGACCACCGATCAGTGGAAGGACAAGGACGGCGAGCGGCAGGAGAAAACCGAATGGCACCGCATCGTCCTCTTCGGCAAGACCGCCGAGGTTGCCGGGCAGTACCTGCGGAAGGGCTCGCAGGTCTACATCGAAGGGCGCCTGCAGACACGCAAGTGGACCGACAAGGAAGGGCAAGAGCGCTACACCACCGAGATCGTGGCCGATCGCATGCAGATGCTCGGCTCGCGCGGAGGCGGCAGCGATGTTCCTCTCGAGCGTGAGGCTCCGGGCAACGCCGCTCCCGAACCACGTGAATCACGTCCCGCCGCGCAACAACAGCGCAAGCCTGCCCCATCGTTCGACGACATCGACGACGACATTCCGTTTTAGGACAGCCTCATTTTTTGTTGATAAAAGCCAGTGGCTCTCAGGTGCCGCAGGCTCTTTCTGTTTACCAACATGTGCGACCGCCTGCTAGGCTAAAACCTACGCGTCGGCCGCGCGGGAGACCAAAACCGTGAAAAAGGACACTGCCTCGAAGCCGAGACCGGCCCCAGCCGCTCAAACAACAGTTGCGGCGAAGGGTGCCAAGCCCGTCCGAACCGATAAGGCTGCCCCGGAGAAGCCAGCCGCTGCGCTTACGCGGATCATGGCGTACGTCGACATCGGCCCTGGCAACACCCTCTTCCTTAGAGGCGAAGGGGGTGGCCTGAGCTGGGAAGCAGGTGTTCCGATGGAGTGTATCGGTGGCGACTGCTGGTCGTGGTCTGCGAGATCCGGTCAGGACATCACGTTCAAGCTCTTGATCAACGACCACCAGTGGTCCACTGGCGATAACCTCACGGTTGCCGACAGTGATACCGCTACCTTCATGCCCGCCTTTTAGGCACAGCGACCTGGCGAGGCTCCACCCCCGCCGCAGCCTGTCATCAACGAAGTGTCGAGGCACCGCCTCGAAACCGTAGTCAAACCACGAGGAGCACAAAATGGAAAAGCCCACGTCGCAACTTATCGACATCACGAAGATGTTCGAGCAATTCAAGCTACCAGGCGTTGATGTTTCTGCGCTGATGGAAGCCAGGCGTAAGGACATTGAGGCGCTAGCGGAGGTCAACAAGATCGCATTGCAGAGTTCGCAAACCATGGCGCAGAAGCAGGTCGAGATTCTTCAAAACACCATGCAAGAACTGATGCAAACGATGAGCACGGGCAAACCAGTGGAGAACGCCGCCAGGCAAGGTGAGGTGGTCCAGCATGCCCTGGAGAAGGCGTTCACCTATATGCGGGAGCTTGCGGAGTTGACCGTCAAGGCCCAAACCGAAGCTGTTGCTGTAATAAACAAGCGCGCTCAGGAGAACATGCAAGAGTTGACGAGCCTGGTGCAATCGAAAAAGTAGGGACTGCGTTCCGCGGGTCTCGGGTTAAGGGAAGCTCCGCAGAACCATCGCCGCCTCGTGCGGTGATTGATACAGTTACGGGCAGTAACGAGGGGACTGCGGGGTTGAACGGTGAAGAAGCAGTTGACGCTGGCAAGCACCGGGTTCGAACGGTTTCGCAGGCCGACACGGCGAGAGAGATTTCTGGCCGAGATGAACAACACCGTGGGTGCCGGTGGCGGATCTTTGTGCACTGATCGAGCCGCACTATCCACACTCCATCAACGCCGGGGGCCGGCCGCCAGCGGGTCTGGAACGGACGAGAGCCTGCCTCGTCCGTTCGAACGTAGCCCAATGAGGACTTCCGCCGCGCTCGGCTCGTTGGGCGACATCGCAACCTATCAACAAAACAGGCCACTTGTGCCTGATCTGGCAAATCGTCCTGTCCAGCGATCTCGCTATCAACAAACGGAATATCGAACGGAGCCTCTTGCAACGTCATTCACTCACATACGAGCCATTGTCAACAAATCTTGTTCCATATCTCCGTTTTAGGAAATACCCTATCAAAGAACGTAAACATAAGCCCAGGTGACCTTTTCATACCTGGGTTTTTTGTTGTTTACTTTTCTTGAAGCCTACAGCGCTTCCTCCACCACCGGGTCCGGCGATCACCTGTCAGACATCCCCGACCGACCGTCGAGGGCCGTGACGCCATGAGGCAGACCTTGAACCGAAAGAACAGCGCAACATCCGCTGGCGACACCGCCGCCAACGTCGGCTACGAAGCCCAGCTCTGGCAGATGGCCGACGCCCTGCGCGGCAGCATGGACGCCGCCGAGTACAAGCACGTCGTCCTCGGCCTGATCTTCCTGAAGTACATCTCCGACGCCTTCGAGGAGCAGCACGCCGAAGCTGCGTGGCCGAGAGGGCCCAGGGCGCCGACCCCGAAGACCCGGACGAGTACCGCGCGCTCAGCATCTTCTGGGTGCCGCCCGAGGCGCGCTGGTCGCACCTGAAGGCGCAGGCCCGGCAGAGCACCATCGGCCAGCTCGTCGACGACGCCATGGCCGGCATCGAGCGCGACAACCCGGCGCTCAAGGGCGTGCTGCCCAAGGACTACGCCCGCCCCGCGCTCGACAAGCAGCGCCTCGGCCAGCTGATCGACCTGATCAGCAACATCAAGGTCGGCGACGAGGCCAGCCGCGCCAAGGACGTGCTCGGCCGCGTCTACGAGTACTTCCTCTCGCAGTTCGCCAGCGCCGAGGGCAAGAAGGGCGGCGAGTTCTACACGCCGCGCTGCGTGGTCAAGCTGCTGGTCGAGATGCTCGAGCCCTACCGCGGCCGGGTGTACGACCCCTGCTGCGGCTCGTCGGGCATGTTCGTGCAGTCGGTGGAGTTCATCCGCGCGCACGCCAAGGGCAACGGCAACGGTGGAGACAGCAGGCCAAGGCCAAGGCCGACATCTCGATCTACGGCCAGGAGTCGAACTACACCACCTGGCGCCTGGCCCGGATGAACCTCGCCATCCGCGGCATCGACGGCCAGATCGCGCAGGGCGACACCTTCCACAACGACCGCCATCCCGACCTCAAGGCCGACTTCATCCTCGCCAACCCGCCCTTCAACATCTCCGACTGGGGCGGCGAGCGCCTGCGCGACGACAAGCGCTGGCAGTACGGCGTGCCGCCGGCGGGCAACGCCAACTTCGCCTGGGTGCAGCACATCGTCCACCACCTCGCGCCCGCGGGCGTGGCCGGCTTCGTGCTGGCCAACGGCTCGATGTCGTCCAACCAGTCCGGCGAGGGCGAGATCCGCAAGAGCCTGATCGAGGCCGACCTCGTGGACTGCATGGTCGCGCTGCCGGGCCAGCTCTTCTACTCGACGCAGATCCCCGCGTGCCTGTGGTTCCTGGCGCGCGACCGGAAGAACGGCAAGTTCCGCGACCGCCGCGGCCAGGTGCTCTTCATCGACGCCCGCAAGCTCGGGCCGCTGGTGGACCGCACCCACCGCGAGCTGACCGACGAGGACATCGCCCGCATCGCCGACACCTACCACGCCTGGCGCGGCGAGAAGGAGGCGGGCGAGTACGCCGACGTGCCCGGCTTCTGCAAGAGCGCGCCGCTGGACGAGGTGCGCAAGCACGGCCACGTGCTCACGCCCGGCCGCTACGTCGGCGCCGAGGCGCAGGAGGACGACGGCGAGCCGTTCGAGGAGAAGATGCAGCGGCTCACCGCGACGCTGCGCGAGCAGCAGGCCGAGGCCGCGAAGCTGGATGCCGCCATCGCCGCCAACCTGAAGGAGCTTGGGTATGGCGGGTGAGTGGCGAGACGACCACGCTTGGACGAGTTCGTTGAGCTTGCAGCGTGGTCACGACCTCGACAGACGCCGAGCGCAGCGCCCGGTACGTGTCCCCGTCATGCGGCGCCGCACGGACAAAACGGTTTTCATGACAGGCGCACTGACCGAGAGGTCCGGGTAATCGTCGTCGGGCGCAGCGGCGCTGTCTTTTGGGCAGGTGCACTACTGCGAAGCAGCGACTACTGGCCGCACAACACCGGCACTCTACGTCACTGACTTTCGGGGGCAATCGACCCACGCTTTGCGTTCTACTTTCTGCAAGGCACTCGACTTCAGTCGCTACAACTCTCGGCAGTGCACAGCCGTCCCTGAATCGCAACTTCATCTACGCCGATTCGAAGTTCAGCGTTCCGCCGCTCGCACGAACAACGCGCCATCGCCCACATCCTCGGCACGCTGGACGACAAGATCGAGCTGAACCGGCGGATGAACGAGACGCTGGAGGCGATGGCGCGCGCGCTCTTCAAGTCGTGGTTCGTGGACTTCGACCCCGTCCGCGCCAAGGCCGAAGGCCGCGACCCCGGCCTCCCCAAGCCCCTCGCCGACCTCTTCCCCGCCCGCCTCGTCGACTCCGAACTCGGCGAGATTCCGGAGGGGTGGGAGTGTCAAGCCCATCGGCGACCTGGCGGACGTGGTTGGTGGAACCACCCCAAGCACCAAGGAACCGTCGTACTGGGAGGGCGGCACGCACGCTGGGCGACGCCGAAGGATCTGTCGGGCGCTGTCGGTGCCCGTCCTGCTCGATACGGAGCGGCGCATCACCGACGCCGGACTGTCGCAAGTCGGCTCCGGACTGCTGCCGAAGGGAACAGTTCTGCTGTCGTCGCGCGCACCGATCGGCTACCTGGCGGTCGCGGAAATTCCGGTAGCAATCAATCAGGGCTTCATCGCGATGATGCCAAGTCACGGTACATCGAACCTCTTCCTGCTGCTGTGGGCAGGTCGCACACGAAGAGATCGTCAGCCGCGCGAACGGCTCGACGTTTCTTGAGATCAGCAAAGCAACTTCCGGCCGATTCCGGTCGTCCGTCCGCCAGCCGGTGACTGCAAGCATTCGAGAAGATGGCGCGGCCTTTCTACGAGCGCATCGTCGATGTGCGCGGGAGTCCCGCACCCTTGCCGCCCTGCGCGACACGTTGCTGCCCAAGTTCATCTCCGGCGAACTCCGAGTGACGGACGCTGAGAAGTTCGTCGAGGCTACTACATGAGCGAACTGAAGACCTGCTTCAAGCGCGTCGACTACGATCTGTCCGGCCTGCTGCACTACATCGACATCGGCGACATCGGGCTGCCGGACATCCAGCGCCCGTTCGTCTGGTCGAACGCGAAGGTGCGCGATCTGTTCGACTCGATGTACCGCGGCTTCCCGGTCGGCTATCTCCTGTTCTGGGAGAACGGTCAGCGCAAACGGAGCCAAGCAGATCGGCATGCGCGCCAAGCAGCATGAGCGTGCCAGCCCGGCTGATCGTCGACGGGCAGCAGCGGCTGACATCGCTGTACGCCGTGTTCCGGGGCAAGAAGGTGCTCGACGAGGACTACCAGCGAACGGCAGATCGAGATCGCCTTTCGGCCGCGAGACGGGAAGTTCGAGGTGGCCGATGCGGCGATCCGCAGAGACCCGGAATGGATTGCCAACATCTCCGACCTCTGGGCGTCGGGCAATTCGAGCTACCAGATGGTCAACGGCTTCCTCAAGCAGCCTGGAGCCAAGGGGCCGTCGACCGAGGACGAAGAAGAGCGATCAGCCACAACCTCGACCGCCTCTTCGATCTGCAGAAGTACCCCTTCACCGCGCTGGAGATCGCCCCGACGGTCGACGAGGAGCAGGTGGCCGACATCTTTGTCCGCATCAACAGCGAAGGCGTGAAGCTCAATCAGGCGGACTTCATCCTGACGCTGCTGTCCGTGTTCTGGGACGAGGGGCGCGCCGCACTGGAGACATTCTGCCGGTTGTCCGCGGAAGCCGCCGATGCCCGGCGCCCCTGCCTCGCCGTTCAACCACTTCATCGAGCCGGACCCGGACCAGCTCGCTGCGCGTCGCGGTCGCGCTCGGTTTCAACCGCGGACGCCTCAAGAGCGTCTACCAGGTGCTGCGCGGCAAGGACATCGAGACGGGGGAGTTCTCGGCGGAGCGCCGCGATGCCAGTTCGAGGTGCTGCAGGACGCGCAGGCGAGGTGCTCGACCTGACCACTGGCACCAGTTCCTGTCAGCGCCCTGATCGGGGCGGGCTTCCGCAGCGCGAGATGATTTCCTCGCAGAACGCCCTGCTGTACGCCTATGCGATCTACCTGATCGGCCGCGAATCCGCTTCGGGTTGCCGGAACATCGGCTGCAGAAGCTGATCGGCCGCTGGTTCTTCGTCGTCGAGCCTCACCGGGCGGTACACCGGCTCGCCGGAAACCGTGATGGACGGGGACCTGAACCGGCTGAAGGGCAGCCAGGACCGCGAGTCGTTTGTCGCGGTGCTCGACGAGATGATGGCCAGCGAGCTGACCAACGACTTCTGGACGACTCACGCTGCCGGCGGCGCTCGAAAGCTCGTCGGCGCGCAACCCGGAGCTGTTCGCGTACGTCGCCGCGCAGAACCGGCTCGGCGCGCCCGTGCTGTTCTCGCACAAGAAGGTGACCGACCTGCTCGACCCCGCGATCAAGACGAAGAAGAAGTCGCTGGAACGCCACCACCTGTTCCCGCGCGCGTGGCTGGAGCGCAGGGTGTCACCGCCTCAAGGTTGTGCAACCAAATCGCAAACTTCGCCTTGCTCGAGTGGCCGGAACACGGCACATGCGACGCGCCGCCGAGCGAGTACGTGCCGAAGCATCCGGCCCCGCTTCGCCCGACGAGTGGGAGCGGATGCACGAACTGGCACGACACTGCCTGGCCAATTGGAGTCTCTCGGCTATTCGGACTTTCTGGTGCACGGCGACGTCTGATGGCGGGTATCATCCGGCACAAGGCGAAAGCGTCTAGCGGTCATGCTTGGCTACCGAATCCGTCGTCGAAGAGGCTGAGCTGGCCTGGCTCGGCGAGCGCCTGCTGGCGAGTCGGCAACGGTGCCGAGATTGCCCCCGGCATTGCAGCTACCGAGGCGTCAGGGGATTCGGCACCGTGACCAACCGAGCTATCTATCACATCACCCACGCCGA
The DNA here is from genome assembly GCA_963719715.1 of uncultured beta proteobacterium. Taxonomy (GTDB): domain Bacteria; phylum Pseudomonadota; class Gammaproteobacteria; order Burkholderiales; family JAEUMW01; genus JAEUMW01. The sequence continues at coordinate 37,771 of CAVRDD010000030.1, read as the reverse complement.
CAATCTGGCACAAATTGTCCTCGAGGGTCGCCTGTGGTGTGACGCGCAGCGCATCGCCCGTGGACTATTGAACACCAACATCGGCTACAGTCACATCAAGGTGCGGCGGATGCGCCATCCGGTGACTGTGGCGGCCGGCGGCACACTGGGCAACTATGTCCCATTCAACTTCTGCCCGCGGTCGGTGATGCTCTACGTGGTCGCGCAGGGGCATGAAAACTACCGAGAGGGCCAGCAGCCCATTGTGCATCTGGTGTCGTCCATCGAAACGATCCGGGCGACCGCGAGGCCTTGGCTGTTCACGGATCGTCATGCTGACCTTGGCTACGCGAATCAGTACGACACTCCAGATAAGCTCGAAGAGGTGGACTGGGCGGTGATGCCGTTGCGTCAGTGGGGTGGCGACACAGAGGTGAAGGAAAAGCGGCAGGCCGAGTTCCTGGTGCATGACTGGTGCCCTTGGGAGGCGATTGAGGCCATCGGCGTGATCGACCAATCCATCGCAGAGCGGGTCGCGGCGGCAATTGCCGGAATTGGCCACAAACCACGAGTCGAGGTTCGTCGCGATTGGTACTATTGACGACGGAGGGGTCATGTTCGAGCTGACGAGAGGCAATTTGCTGGAGGCTGACGTGGAGGCCGTGGTGAACACGGTCAACACGGAAGGCGTCATGGGCAAGGGGGTGGCACTCCAGTTCCGCAAGGCCTACCCGGACAACTATGAAGCCTACCGGCGGGCGTGCGATGCCAACGAGGTACAGCCGGGGCGGATGTTCATTTTCGACCGTCAGGCGCTGACTAACCCGCGCTTCATCATCAATTTCCCCACCAAGCGGCATTGGCGCAACCCATCTCGGATGGAAGATATCGAATCCGGGCTGCAGGCGCTGCTCGCCGATGTCCACCGTTTGGGCATCCGGTCCGTTGCCGTGCCACCGTTGGGCTGCGGCCTGGGCGGCTTGCCCTGGCCCGAAGTGCAGCAGCGGATGCGCGAAGCGTTCGCACGGGTGCCGGAAGTCCGCTGGCTGGTTTACGAACCTGCGGGCGCACCGGACGCAAAGGGCATCCGGAACCGCACGCCACGCGCCAAAGATGACCAAGGGGCGTGCGGCGGTTCTTGGGCTCATCAACCGGTATCTGGTTCCCGGCTTCGATTATCCCGTCACGCTGTTGGAGATACAGAAGCTTGTCTATTTTCTCACCGAGGCCGGCGAGGAAATGAACCAGGTCAGATTCGTTCGGCACCACTACGGCCCTTATGCGGATGTGTTGCGTCATGTGCTGGAAAAGATGGATGGCCACTTCATTACCGGCTATGGCGCTGGCGAGAACAAGCCTGACACGCCGATTCATCTCAAGCCTGAGGCCGCCGCCGAGGCGGAGCATTATTTGAAGGAACATGACGACACGCGGGCACGCTTCGACCGCGTTTCCGAGTTGATCGAGGGATTCGAGACGCCTTTCGGGATGGAACTGCTGGCAACCGTACATTGGGTGGCGACGAGGGAGGATGCGGAGGCAGCGAGAAACCCCGAGGCGGCAGCAAAGGCCGTTCGGGCGTGGAGCACGCGCAAGGCGGAACTCATGCGACCCGAGCAAGTCGCCGCCGCGTGGCGACGGCTCAAAGACTTGGGCTGGATCAAGCACGAGATCGAGTAACAGAAGTCCCGGAGTGTCCGCCGTGGGCGGTTGCCGGCCGGGAATCCTCAATCGGTAGATTTCCATTTAGGCGCAAACCCGTGACGAGGGGTGCGAAAACCACAAAACCTCTTTGCGACAACAGGTTGCTTATTTAGGGCTTTCCCCAACGGGCGTATCGGGATGACCGCCTTCACCGAATCCGTCGTCGAGCAGGCCGCGCTCGCCTGGCTCGAAGGCGCCGGCTGGCAGGTCCGCAACGGCGCCGAGATCGCCCCCGGCGAACCCGCGGCCGAGCGCGACGACTACGGGCAGGTGGTGCTCGCGCAGCGCCTGCGCGATGCGCTCGCGCGGCTCAACCCGGCGCTGCCGGCCGAGGCGCTGGACGACGCCTTCCGCAAGCTGACGCGGCCCGAAGGCGCCGACCTGATCGTGCGCAACCGCGCGCTGCACCGCCTGCTGGTGGACGGCGTGACGGTCGAGTACCGCGACGCCGACGGCGAGCATCCGCGGCGCGCAGGCGCGGGTGATCGACTTCGACGACCCGGCGAGCAACGACTGGCTGGCGGTCAACCAGTTCAGCGTCGTCGAGAACAAGCACATCGCGCCGGCCGGATGTGGTGCTGTTCGTCAACGGCCTGCCGCTGGCGGTGCTGGAGCTGAAGAACGCCGCCGCCGAGAACGCCACGATCTGGAGCGCCTTCCAGCAGCTCCAGACCTACCAGGCCGAGATGCCGGCGCTGTTCGCGCCGAACGCGCTGCTCGTCGTCTCCGACGGCGTCGAGGCGCGCGTGGGCACGCTCGGCGCCGGGCGCGAGTGGTTCAAGCCGTGGCGCACGATCGCGGGCGAGCGCGCTGGCCGGCGCGCACGTGCCCGAGCTGCAGGTGGTGATCGAGGGCCTGTGCGCGCCGCGGCGCTTCCTCGACCTGCTGCGCGACTTCATCGTGTTCGAGGACGACGGCGGCCGCATCGTCAAGAAGATGGCCGGCTACCACCAGTTCCACGCGGTGCAGGTGGCGGTGGGCGAGACGCTGCGCGCGGCGGAGCTGCACCGCGACCGTGGCCGAGAGCCGAGGGCCGCTACGAGGCGGGCCGCAAGCCCGGCGGCAAGCCCGGCGACCGGCGCGTGGGCGTGGTCTGGCACACGCAGGGCTCGGGCAAGAGCCTGACGATGGCGTTCTACGCCGGCCGCATCATCCGCGAGCCGGCGATGGAGAACCCGACGCTCGTCGTGCTCACCGACCGCAACGACCTCGACGACCAGCTCTTCGGCACCTTCTCGCGCTGCCGCGGACCTGCTGCGCCAGCCGCCGGTGCAGGCGGAGAGCCGCGCGCACCTGCGCGAGCTGCTGCAGCGTGGCGGCGGGCGGCGTGGTGTTCACCACCATCCAGAAGTTCTTCCCCGAGGAGAAGGGCGACCGGCACCCGACGCTCTCCGAGCGGCGCAACATCGTGGTGATCGCCGACGAGGCGCACCGCAGCCAGTACGACTTCATCGACGGCTTCGCGCGCCACATGCGCGACGCGCTGCCGCACGCCTCGTTCATCGGCTTCACCGGCACGCCGATCGAGCTGGCCGACGCCAACACGCGCGCGGTGTTCGGCGACTACATCAGCGTCTACGACATCCAGCGCGCGGTGCAGGACGGCGCCACGGTGCCGATCTACTACGAGAGCCGGCTGGCCAAGCTGGCGCTCGACGAGGCCGAGCGGCCGAAGATCGACCCCGAGTTCGAGGAGGCCACCGAGGGCGAGGAGGTCGAGCGCAAGGAGAAGCTCAAGACGCAAGTGGGCGCAGCTCGAGGCGGTGGTCGGCGCCGAGAAGCGGCTGCGAGCTGGTCGCCGAGGACATCGTCGAGCACTTCGAGAAGCGGCTCGAGGCGATGGACGGCAAGGCGATGATCGTCTGCATGAGCCGGCGCATCTGCGTCGAGCTGTACCGCGAGATCGTGAAGCTGCGGCCGGACTGGCACGCGCGACGACGACGAGCAGGGCGCGATCAAGGTGGTGATGACCGGCTCGGCCTCCGACCCGGCCGACTGGCAGCCGCACATCCGCAACAAGCCGCGGCGCGAGGCGCTGGCCAATCGCTTCCGCGACCCGAAGGACCCGTTCAAGCTCGTGCTCGTGCGCGACATGTGGCTCACCGGCTTCGACGCGCCGAGCCTGCACACGATGTACGTCGACAAGCCGATGCGCGGGCACGGGCTGATGCAGGCGATCGCGCGCGTCAACCGCGTGTTCAAGGACAAGCCCGGCGGCCTGGTCGTGGACTACCTGGGCCTCGCGCAGGAGCTGAAGCAGGCGCTGGCCACCTACACCGAGAGCGGCGGCACCGGGCGCACGGCGCTCGACCAGGACGAGGCCGTCGCCGTGATGCTGGAGAAGTACGAGGTCTGCTGCGGCCTCTTCCACGGCTTCGACTGGTCGAAGTGGACGACGGGCACGCCAGCCGAGCGCGCTCGGCCTGCTGCCCGCCGGCGCAGGAGCACATCCTGGCGCAGGAGAACGGCAAGGAGCGCTGCGTCGGCGCGGTGCGCGAGCTGTCGCAGGCGTTCGCGCTGGCCGTGCCGCACGCGGAGGCGCTGCGCATCCGCGACGACGTGGCGTTCTTCCAGGCCGTGCAGGCGGTGCTCGCCAAGCGCGCGCCCGGGCGACGCGCGGCCCGAGGAGGACATCGAGCACGCGGTGCGGCAGATCATCTCGCGCGCCGTGGCGCCCGAGGGCGTGATCGACATCTTCGCCGCGGCCGGCCTCGCGAAGCCCGACATCTCGATCCTCTCCGAAGAGTTCCTGGCCGAGGTGCGCGGGATGCCGCAGCGCAACCTGGCGGTCGAGCTGCTGCAGAAGCTGCTCAAGGGCGAGCTCGCGACCCGCCGGCGCAAGAACGTCGTGCAGGCGCGCTCCTTCGCCGAGATGCTGGAGCAGACGATCCGCCGCTACCAGAACCGCGCCATCGAGGCGGCGCAGGTGATCGAGGAGCTGATCGCGCTCGCGAAGGAGATGCGCGAGGCCAACGCGCGCGGCGAGGCGCTGGGGCTGACCGGAGGACGAGCTGGCCTTCTACGACGCGCTGGAGACCAACGACAGCGCGGTGAAGGTGCTGGGCGACGACGACGCTGCGCGACGATCGCGCCGGAGCTGGTCGAGACGGTCCGCGACAACGTCACGATCGACTGGACGCTGCGCGAGAACGTGCGCGCGCAGCTGCGCGTGCTGGTCAAGCGCATCCTGCGCAAGTACGGCTACCCGCCGGACAAGCAGGAGAAGGCGACGCAGACGGTGCTGGAGCAGGCGGCGCTGCTGTCGGCGGAATGGGCAACAGCATGAGAAGGGGCGTCTGACAACCGCATATGGACGTCTGCCAAGACGTATCCATCCGGTAACCGGTGTCAAGCCATGCGGTGGTGACCGTGGTTGCCACGACCAGGGGTTTGGCACTTAAACCCGCCAAAACGAACAATCGCGCTGCGCATCATCCGCCCCTTCATCAAGCTCTGTGCCTTCGACGGGCTGCTACCCGCCGAAGGCGCCACCTGATAGATCACTGCCCCGCCGACGCCGACAACACCTACGTCGATTTCATCAGGGACGGTCTACAACGCAATGGTGCCGCGCGCACAGGCAACACGCGCTGGCGGCGCCCCCTGAAGACGATAGACAAAAGACCAAACACAACAAAGCCGAGAGCGCATCAGAGGTATCCTTACACTTTGACCGCTCACTACCGCTCTGACCCCTGGCCTCCCACGCCGGCGCGCGCGCAGCGTTTCGCGTAACCGGCGTCCCCGCAGCACGACTCGATAATCCACGAATAGCAGGATTCACTTGGCAAGCGAATTAGCCATTCAGCGCACGGAGTTCAGCGCCCGCGCGGTGCTGTTCGGTGAGCGCATCGATCTCAGGGGCCTGTCCGGCGCAGCGACGCTTGCCACCAATCCGCTCGCGCTGGAGGTCAAGGGCGGGGGCATCGCGGTGCTCTTCCGCTACGGCGTCGTCGTCTTCTTCGATGTGGCTCCAATGGAAGAACTCGCGTTTCTTGACCGCCTCCGAGCTTTCGCATCGGCCCCCTATGAGAGTCCCGAAACGGAGGAAGTACGGGTGCGTGTCGATGCCGAGACGCGCGAGGGTGTGCATGGCGGTGAAGTGATCGTGACGGACGCGAGCCTGGAGCGGCTGCAGATCATTGCGGATGTCCTGAGCAAGAGCGTGCTCCTGGCGCTCTATGAAGCGCGGGTGGCGAGTGAGTTCGATCGCATCGAGCCGCTGGCCGTGGAACTCGACCGGTCGGGACGCATCCCCGGGCAAAGCAGGGAGCTCATCCGGAAGGTGGGCGCCATGCTGCTCGTGTCACAGCGGATGGTGGGGCGGGCTGCGATCACCGACAATCCCGAGCTCTTGTGGGACCATCCTTCGCTAAAGGGTCTCTTCGGACGGCTCGAGGACGAGTACGAGATCATCGAGCGGCACGCGGCACTGGAACGGAAGCTGAAGCTTATCTCCGATACCGTGCAGACCGTGCTCGAAATGCTGAGCAGTCGCCACTCGCTGCGGGTCGAGTGGTACATCGTGTTCCTCATCGTCGTCGAGATCCTGCTCACGCTGTACGAGCTTTTTATTCACCCTGGGTAGCGAGCTGCCGTCTCGTTCCAAGTCATTGAGCGGCAAAGGTGCGCACAGCACCAAAGCAGGGCGAAATCGCCGACATCAACGGCCGCGCGCAACGCATCGCAGGCACGCGACGACCCTGCTGCAGCCCAGCATACATAGGCTTTTCCGGGCATACCGATACGCTTGGTTCGCTACATCGGCACGCAATATGCGCTTATAAATGCATAACTTGCTGCTCACAGTCCGTCATGCCCGGAAATACATTGCAGTCCGAGGAAGTCGAGCTGATCACCATCTACGAGATCAGCAAAATCCTCAATTCCTCGCTCGACCTGCGCCAGACCCTGCGCACCGTCGTCAACGTGCTCTCGACGCATCTCGGCGTCACGCGCGCGATGGTGAGTCTGGTCGCACCCTCCGGCGATCTCGAGCTGGTGGCCGCCTCGGGTGTGACCGTCGACGAGTTCGCGCGCGGACGCTTCTCGCGCGGTGAGGGCATCACCGGGCGCATCCTCAAGTCCGGCATGCCCGCCGTGGTGCCCGACGTGTCGCAGGAACCCCTGTTTCTCAACCGCACCGGTTCGCACAAGGCGGCAGCGGCGGAAGTGATTTCGTTCGTCGGTGTCCCGATCAAGGTCGGCAGACGCATGTTCGGCGTGCTGAGCACGATGCGCTTGCGCGGCACCGAATCGAGCACCTTCCAGCGCGACGTGCGCTGCCTGTCGATGATCGCCAACGTGATCGGACAGACCGTCAAGCTGCACGAAAGCGTGGCGAGCGAACGCGAAACCCTGATGCAGGAGAACTCGCGCCTGCAGAAGGCGCTGCGCGGGAAGTACACCGTCGACAACGTCATCGGACGCAGCAAGGCCATGCAGGATGTCTTCGCGCAGGTGCACCAGGCGGCGCCCGGGCGCGCCAGCGTGCTCCTTCGCGGCGAGAGCGGCACCGGCAAGGAAGCGATGGCGCGTGCCATCCACACCCTCAGCACGCGGAAGGATGCTCCGTTCGTGAAGGTGAACTGCGCGGCGCTGTCCGAAACACTGCTCGAATCCGAGCTGTTCGGGCACGAGAAGGGGGCCTTCACCGGCGCCATCGGCGAGCGCAAGGGCCGCTTCGAGCAGGCCCACGGCGGCACCCTCTTCCTCGACGAAATCGGCGATATATCTCCGGCATTCCAGGCGAAGCTGCTGCGCGTGCTGCAGGAGCGCGAGTTCGAGCGGGTGGGCGGCAACCGCACGCTGCGCGTCGACCTGCGGCTCATCACTGCCACCAATCGCAATCTCGAAGAGATGGTGAGCAAGGGCGAGTTCCGCGCCGATCTCTACTTCCGCATCAACGTCGTTTGTATCATGCTGCCGCCACTGCGCGAGCGGCGCGACGACATCCCGCTTCTCGCCGAACATTTCCTCACCCGGTTCAATAGCGACAGCGGGCGCAAGGTGTCGGTCGCCCCGGGCGCAATGCGCATCCTTTCGTCCTGTTACTGGCCGGGCAATGTGCGCGAACTCGAGAACTGTCTGGAACGCACCGCCACGATGGTGCGCAGCGACGTGATCTCCGAGCAGGACATCCCCTGTCAGCGCGATCAGTGTCTCTCTTCCACGCTGTGGAAGTACCACGACGCGCGCGCGCTTCCTGTTCCGGTGGTCGTCGTGCACGCTGATCACGACGCGGTGCTGGTGGAAGAAACCGACGGTGGCTCGCACGACACTCACGCCGTCGGCGGGGCAGGTCCGCGCGAGCGCCTGGTGCAGGCGATGGAACGTTGTGGCTGGGTGCAGGCCAAGGCCGCACGCCTGCTCAACCTCACGCCGCGGCAACTCGGCTACGCACTCAAGAAGCACAACGTCGAAGTCAAGCGGCTCTAACAGGCCGTCCAAGGAACCGCGCGCTGCACCCTCCAGCGTGTTCGGTTCACAACAGTTCCCCCCTCTTTGTAAGCAACGCGACACTCCTCCGGATTTCGCCAGTCGCCTGTAACGCACTGTAGTTATTGCGTTTGCTGGCAACGTTGCGCGTGGCATACGGCTTGCCATTCAAGCCTCGACAGGAACCGTCGAACGCAGTGCGCTTAGCGCGGTTCCTCGGCTGTCCACCATCCACTGCCAGGAGTCCGCGATGCCTGAACACGTTGACCTTCCCACCGCCGGCCTCGCGCGGTTGAAACCGCTCGGTGCGGCGATCAAGGTCGAGGTGGCTGATGCCACCGGTCATGCTGGTTGCGACAGCACTGGCGGCAGCGGCAAGTCGAGCTGTGGTTCGGCCGCGGGTGCCGGTGACCTCTCGCCGGAGATCTGGGAGAAGGTGAAGAACCATCCCTGTTACTCGGAAGAGGCACACCACCACTACGCGCGCATGCACGTCGCGGTGGCGCCCGCCTGCAACATCCAGTGCAACTACTGCAACCGCAAGTACGACTGCTCCAACGAATCGCGCCCCGGCGTGGTCTCTGAGCGCTTGAGCCCCGAGCAGGCCGTGAAGAAGTGTATCGCGGTGGCGAGTGAGATTCCGCAGATGACGGTGCTGGGGATCGCCGGGCCGGGCGATGCGCTGGCGAATCCGGCGAAGACGTTTGCGACCTTCGAGATGCTGCAGAAGCAGGCACCCGACATCAAGCTGTGCCTGTCGACCAACGGGCTCGCGCTGCCGGACTACGTGGACGAGATCGTCAAGTACAACGTCGACCACGTCACGATCACCATCAACATGGTCGATCCGGCAGTCGGCGAAAAGATCTATCCGTGGATCTTCTACAATCACCGCCGCATCACTGGCTACGAGGCCGCGAAGATTCTCACCGAGCGACAGCTGCTCGGGCTGGAGATGCTCACGCAGCGCGGCGTCCTGGTAAAGGTCAACTCGGTGATGATCCCGGGTGTCAACGACGAGCATCTCGTCGAGGTCAATCGCGCGGTGAAGTCGCGCGGCGCGTTCCTGCACAACATCATGCCGCTCATCTCCGAAGCCGAACATGGCACCCACTTCGGACTCACCGGGCAGCGCGGCCCCACGGCGCAGGAACTGAAGGCGCTGCAGGACGCGTGCGAAGGCGAGATGAACATGATGCGCCACTGCCGGCAATGCCGCGCGGATGCCGTCGGTTTGCTCGGCGAAGACCGCTCCGCGGAGTTCACCACCGACAAGGTGGAAAACCTCGAAGTTGTCTACGACCTCGAGAAGCGCCGCGAATACCAGACGCAGGTCGAGTCCGAGCGGCAGGCGAAAGTGCGTGCCCGTGAAGAGGCGCTGGCGAGCGTGGACGCCGCGGCGGCGGATATCCAGCTGCTCATCGCGGTGGCCACCAAGGGTGGCGGGCGCGTCAACGAGCACTTCGGTCACGCGAACGAGTTCCAGATCTTCGAGGTTTCGACCCGTGGAACCAAGTTCGTCGGCCACCGTCGGGTCGACCTGTACTGTCAGGGCGGCTACGGCGACGAAGACGCGCTGCCCTCGGTGGTGACGGCAATCAACGACTGTCATGCCGTGTTTGTCGCCAAGATCGGCGCCTGCCCGCGCGACGAGCTCAAAGCCGCTGGCATCGAGCCGGTGGAGCGCTACGCACACGAGTTCATCGAGCAGTCTGCCCTGGAGTATTTCAAGGAATACGCGGCGCGCGTGCAAGCAGGTGAGATCACGCACAGCGCCCGCGGGGATGCGGCGATTCGCCAGGGTGCATACGTCGCCGCGTAACTGAATCTGTTATCAAGCAAGGAGATCATCATGGCCTACAAGATCATCGGTTCCATGTGCACGGGCTGCTCGGCCTGTGAGCCCGAGTGCCCCAACGTCGCCATCCGCGAAAAAGGTGGGGTTTTCATCATCGACGCAGCCAAGTGCACCGAGTGCGACGGGCATTTCGATTCCGCCCAATGCGTCGCGGTGTGCCCAGTCGACGGCTGCATTAAAAAGGTATAGGCATCATGCTACCCAACGTCACCGTAACCGCCGCCGCGCGGAAGTTCATGACCCGCATGGTCCGCTTCGGCGGCCAGGGAGAGCAGGCGGGCTTCCGGCTCACCGTCACCGCCGGTGGTTGTTCCGGCTACAACGCCGAGTTCACTGTCGAGCGCGGCCCCGCGCCCGATGACGCCACCCTCAAGATCGACGGTCTCACGCTCTTCCTGCCCGCGGAAAGCCGGCTGCTGCTCGACGGCATCATCGTCGACTTCGCCGATACGCCGACCGCGACCGGTCTCACCTTCGTCAACCCGAACGCCGGTCCCTGCGCGTGCAGCACGAGCGCGCCTGGACCTGCAGCAACCCCGGGCGTGACGAAGATCGAGATCGGAGCCATCAGGCGCGTGTGAAGTCCGCGCCCGTGAGTGCCGAATTCTCCGAGGACGCGGTGCTCGGCCACGGGCTGCCGCCGCAGGTCGAATCGCTCATCCTCGAGGCCGGGCGCCTGTACGACGAGCCGGCGCTCGCCCAGCAAAAGCTGGAAGAGGCGTGTGCGCTCGCATCAGGTCACCCGGCGACCCTCATCGCGCTGTACCGCTTCCACTTCTACGGTAACCGCCTGGCGGCCGCCCGCGACGTGGCAGTGGAGGCGATGAGCTGCGCAGCACGCGAACTCGGCCTGCCGAAGGACTGGCGGTACATCCTGCCCGACCATGATCCGTTCGACAGCATGGAGGCGTTACCGCGCTTCTACCTTTTCTCTCTGAAGGGCTACGCCTATCTCAGCCTGCGTCTCGGCGACGAAGACGAGGGCACCGCAGCGCTCGCCCTGCTGCGTCGTCTCGACCCGCTCGACCGCGTCGGCGGCCGGGTGCTCGAAAACGTCCTCGACCGCAGAGGTGTGGACGAGTACGCAGATGCCGGAGGCACACCGTCGTGACCAGCGCCGGCGTCGTGGCGTCACCCGAGCCCGCCGACGGCATTCCCGCCGTCGACTGGCAAGGCGCGCCGCTCGACTGTGCCGGCTGCGCGAACCTGCCGCTGCAGCAGGCCGGGCGCTGTGCGCTGCTGCATGCCTGCGTGTTCGACCGCTACGCGCGCCGCATCGACCGCTTCTTTCGCTGGAACCGCAGCGCGGCGAACGACTATCTCGATCATCCCTACTTCGAGGTGCGGGCGATCGCATCCAAGCACGTTGACCTTTTCCGGCTGACGAAACTGATCGACGACCCCGATGAGACGGTGCGCATGTCAGTGGCGATGCGTCTGCCGCAGCGCCTGCTGGCGCGGCTGTCCGCCGACCCTCATCGCGAAGTGCGCATCCGTGTGGCATTGCGCCTGGACTCCGCGAAACTCGGTGCGCTGATCGACGACCCGGATTACTACGTGCGGGTGCTGGTCGCGCGCCGGCTGCCGCACGCGCTGCTGCCGCGCATGCTCGACGACCCTGATCGCGAGGTGCGTATGGAGGTGGCGGAAAGGATCGCGATGCCGGCGCTGCTGCGTCTGGCTGACGACCCCGAGACTGCCGTACGCCGTGTCCTCGCGCGCCGGCTGCCGCTCGCCCTGCTCGACCGACTGCTGAATGACGAAGCCTGGGAAGTGCGCTGGGAACTTACCCAGCGCGCGGACAGTGCGCTGCTCGCCCGGCTCGCGGAAGACGCGGACGCCGAGGTGAGCCACGAGGCACGCGCGCGCCTCGCACACGATCACGGAGAAGAACGCCATGGGTGACATATCGCGCGACAGCAACATCGTCGAGCTCGACGCACCGCCGCGCTTCGACTACGGCGAGAAGGTCTGCAGCCGCTACACCGTGCGCAACGACGGCACCTTCCGCGGCAAGGAAATCGGCGAGGTTCTGGTGAAGAAAGGCGACGTCGGCTATATCGCTTCGATCGGCACTTTCCTGCAACAGTTCTACATCTACGGCGTCGACTTCGTCGAGCGCGGCTACCGCGTCGGCATGAAGGGACGCGAGCTCGAATCGCTCGACGAGGTGGGTGATGACGACGAGGTCAACTGGGGAGAGTAGACAACTCATGGAACCACGTGAACCGAAATTCATGGAACCACGCGAGCCGAAATACCAGTGGGGCCAGACAGTGGCGACCGTGCAGGACCTGTTCAACGACGGCACCTACCCGGACCGCGCGCAAGAAGCGCTGCTGGTGGAGTCCGGAGCAGTGGGCGAGATTGTGCGCATCGGACACCATGTCGACGCGAACGTCCCGATCTACCTGGTCGAGTTCGCGGGCGGCGTGATCGGCTGCACCGAGGACGAGATCGTCGCGGCGTGAGAGCCGACATGGGCACACAGGCGAATCCCGAGCGCCCTCTTGCACCGGTGGTGACCGCCATCGGCGAGCTCGACCGGCGACGCGTCCTGCGCGTGCTGGGCGCGCGTGTTCGCTACCGCTATGTCCGGCCGGTGGTGCAGCGCGCCGAGGACGGCGGCTGGCGCATCAGCAGTCCGTGCTGCTCCCGCAATGTCGATTCGGCCGGCGGCACGATCGACATCGCGTGGCTGAAGCCCACCGTCGATGGCTGGCGTATTTATTACAGGGACCACGAGGCGCAACGCTGGACGCCCTACCGCGAGGGTCGCCTGGCCGATGTCCTCGAAACGCTGCGGCTGGATCCGGAGCGCCGCTTCTGGCCGTGACACAACGACTGTCATGATCTATCTCGACAACAACGCCACCACCCCGCCCGCGCCGGAAGTCGTCGCTGCAGTGACCGGCTGCCTGCAGAACGACTGGGGCAACCCGTCTTCCAAGCACGCGTCTGGTCAGGCGGCGAAGACGCGCACGACGCAGGCGCGAGCGGAGGTCGCTGGTTTGCTCGGCGCGCGACCGGCCGAGGTCGTGTTCACGAGCGGCGCCACCGAAGCCAACGTGTGGGCGCTGCGCGCCGCCGTCACGGGCGCGCCCAAGCGGCGCCGCGTCGTGCTCTCGGCGGTCGAGCACCCGGCCATGCTGCGCGCCGCGAAGCGGCTCGCGCAGGACGGCGTTCAGGTCGACGTCGTGCCGGTCGACCGCTGCGGACTGCTCGACCTCGGCGTCCTCGATCGCGTCGTCCGCCCCGACACCGCCCTGCTGGCTTTGATGGCGGCGAACAACGAGACCGGCGTTCTGTCGCCGGTCAGGGAAGCGGCTGCGCTGGCGGCCAGCCGTGACGTGCCGATGCTGGTCGACGCCACACAGGCGGTCGGACGGATTCCGGTGAACTTCTCCGAATGGGGCGTCGACCTGCTCACCTGCTCCGCCCACAAGCTGCACGGGCCGAAAGGCGTCGGTGCGCTCGTCATGCGCAAGGGATTCGAATTGCCGCCGCTCATCGAGGGCAGTCAGGAGCGTGGCCGGCGCGGCGGCACCGAGAACGTGCCCGGCATCGTCGGCTTCGGTGTCGCCGCGGCACTCGCCCACGGCACGCTCGCTGCCGATGCCGAACGCATGGGCCGACTGCGCGACGACGCTGGAGGCGGGTTTGCGCGCGCGGCTGCCCGCACTGCACATCCATGGCGAGAGTGCTCCACGGCTGCCCAACACCAGCTGCCTGCGCATACCAAGCATCGATTCCGAGTGGCTGCTCGACCGTCTCGAACGCGCCGGCATCTGCGCCGCGTCGGGATCGGCCTGCAGCGCGGGCGGCACGGAGCCGTCGCACGTGCTGCTGGCAATGGGCGTGGGACGCGTTGAGGCCCTGCAGACGATCCGCATTTCGCTTTCGCGCACGACGACCGCTGCGGAGATCGCGCAACTCGTCGACGTGCTCTCCTCGATTGCCGGCGCACTGAGTCGCGCCGCCTGACCCGAACCTTAATCCTCACCGGAGCCAGCATGAAAATAATGATCCGCAAGTCTTCCAAGGGCGCCCTCTCGGCCTACGTGCCGAAGAAGGACCTCGAGGAGCCGATCGTGTCGATGCAGCGCCCCGAGATGTGGGGCGGCACGGTGACGCTTGGCAATGGATGGGAGCTCGAACTGCCGGCGCTCGCGCCCGAAACGCCTCTACCGATCACCGTCGAGGCGCGCAAGGTCGCCGGCTGATGGCGCTCACCGCCGACGACCTCGCCACGCTGGCGGCGCTCGCCGGTGAAGCGTCCAGCGCGCGTGCCGCTGCGGCGGCGATTCGATTGAAGCTGCCGGGTCTGCATGCTTCGGTGGTGGACGCATTCGACCTGCGCGGGGAACAGCCGGTACTGCAGGCGGGTGACCTGAGCGTGTTTCTCATGAGTTGCGACGGTCACTGCTGGTCGGTGACCGGCGACCCGGCACAGGCGAGCGCCGTCATCCTCACGGAGGAATCATGAACATGCCAACCGCTGGCGCGGCGCTGGTCGCGGAGGTGGACTACGTCGCCTTGTCCGATCCTGACATCAGCACGACCGAACTCCACTTCGCCGCCAGAAAGCTGCGCTCGCCGCGCCTTTCCTCAGGCACCACGGTTGCGGCGTTCGAGGCACAGTTCGCCGCCTACGTCGGGCGCGACCACGGCATCGCAGTGGCAAGTGGCACGCTGGGGGCGTGGCTTACCCTGCGTGCGCTTGGCATCGGTGCGGGTGACGAGGTCATCGCGCCGGCCTATGCATGGCACCAGATTGCCCACGCAGTCTTGCTCGCCGGGGCGGTGCCGGTGCTCGCCGACATCGACTACTGGTCGCACTGCGTCTCACCGAAAGCCGTCACTGAAAAGATCAGGCCCGCCACGCGCGCGATCATCGCCGGCAACACCAACGGTCATCCGGCAGCCTGGCGCGAGCTTCGCGCTCTCGCCGATGCGCGCGGCGTCACGCTCATCGAGGATTCCACCGAGGCCATCAGCTCGCGCTACCTCGGCCGCCGGGTGGGCGGTTTCGGTGACGTTGCCGTGTTCGACTTCTCGCAGCCGTCGGCACTGTGCTGCGGTGAGGGCGGCATGGTCGTCACCGATGATCACGATCTTGCCTCGGAACTGCGCTACCTGCGCTCGCGCAGCGTCGCCGACCGGCGCTCGGTGTCGGTCGGCAGCCGCGTGCCGCTGCAGGCGTCCATGAGCGAACTCACCGCTGCCGTCGGCCTCGCGCAGCTCACGCGCGTCGTGCAGATCCTCGCGCGCCGCAAGCGCGTCGAAGGCTGGTACCACGACGAGATGCAGTCCTTCGAGGGCATCAAGCCGCCGTATGTGGCGGCCGACATCGACGAAGTGCACTGGATGCTCTACGTCACGCACCTGGGCACGCGCTTCACGGCAAGCGGACGCAATCAGATCGTCGACGACCTCGAAACCCAGGGCATAGAGACCGCGTCTTTCTGCCAGCCCCTGCACCGGCAGTTCGCGTACGCCGAGCGCGACGCCGCTCGCGGCAAGCTGCCGACCACCGAGCGCATCGCCGACCGCAGCCTCGCCCTGCCCTTCCACGGGCACCTGGATGACGAGCAGGTGAAGTACATCGTCAAAACCCTGAAAGACGCGTCCGTCAACGTCGGCGCCGGCGCCGCCATCTACCTGTGAGGACCGAAGCATGACCCTGCCCCAGTCCCTGACGGACCAGCTTCTCGCCGGTACCGTCATTCCCTACCTTGGCCCGCGCGTGCTCGAACTCACGCCTGAATACGCCGTCCCCGCCACGCCCGAGGCGCTCGCCGCGCACCTGACCGCAAGAGCGTCGGTGCCACACAAGATTCGCACGCGCCTCACGCAGTCGGCGCAGTTCATCGAGAATTTCAAGCACCGCAGGACCCTGGTGAGTCTGATGGACGACGCGTTCGCACCTGAGCCGGTGCCCTCCGCGCTGCACCGTATGCTCGCCCGCATCGCCCCGCCGCTGGTGGTCGACGCGTGGTACGACAATGCCATGGCGGGCGCGCTCGCCGGCCGGCGCGACTGGGGCCAGGTGCAGGGGCTTTCGCAGTCGGAGCACTTCGGCACCTGGACTGGCTGGTACAACGCGCGCGGCGCCCATGTGCCCGACCCCGATCCGCGCTGGAAGACCATCCTGTACAAACCGCTGGGCGCCCACACACCGGCGGGCAACTACCTCGTATCGGACTCCGACTACGTAGAGGTGGTCGTTGAAGCGACAGCCGAGGAACAGGAAGTGGCGGCCTGTCCGCAACGCCTTCACCTCGGCCGGGATCGGTGTCTGGATGTCGATTTCGGTCAGCAACAAAGCCCAGCAGCAGAACCTCATCGTCACCGATACCCGCACCAATTTCGTGGCGAACAAGCTCGTGCTCGTCACCCCCGCCGATTCGTCGGTCATCGTCAAGACGCTCGCCGATCTCACGAAACCCGAGGTGAAGCGGATCGCGGTCGGCAATCCCACGTCGGTCCCGGCGGGGCGCTACGCGAAAGGCGCGCTGGAGGCGGCGAAGCTGTGGGAGACGCTGACGCCGAAGTTCGTCTTCGCCGACTCGGTGCGCCAGGCACTCGCCTACGTCGCGCGCGGCGAAGCCGAGGCGGGATTCGTCTACGCGACCGATGCCGGCATCGAGAAGGACAAAGTCAGGATAGCGGCCGAGGTGCCCGTGACCACGCCGATCCTGTATCCGATCGCCCAAGTGGCGGCGAGCCGCAACCCGGCGCTGGCGCGCGAGTTTCTTGGCTACGTGCTGTCGCCGGTCGGCCAGAAGCAATTGGCAGCATTCGGCTTCGCAAGCCCGATCCGCGCTATGCCGGCGGACATTGAGTTCGCCCCGCTCTGGCTGACGCTCAAGGTCGCGAGTATCGCGACCTTGATCGCGTTCCTCGTCGGTGTCGGGCTGGCGCTGCTTTTCGCGCGCGTGCGCTTCGTCGGCCGCGACTGGCTGGATGCCGTGCTGACGCTGCCGATGGTGCTGCCGCCGACGGTGCTCGGCTATTACCTCATCGTCCTTCTCGGTCGGCGCTCCGCGCTCGGCCAGTGGCTGGAAAGCACTTTCGATTTCACCTTCATCTTTACCTGGCAGGGCGCGGTCATAGCATCGTCCGTGGTCGCGCTGCCACTCGTGTTCAAGTCGGCCCGTGCCGCCTTCGAAGATGTCGAGCCGAACATCGAGAGGGCCGCTCGCGTGCTCGGTTCGAGAGAATCGAAAGTGTTCCTGCGCGTGACCCTGCCGCTCGCCATGCGTGGCATCCTGGCCGGCACCATGCTCGCCTTCGCCCGCGCGATGGGCGAATTCGGCGCGACCCTGATGATCGCCGGCAACATCCCCGGCCGCACCCAAACACTATCGATGGCGGTGTACGATGCGGTGCAGGCGGGGAACGACAGTCTCGGCGAACCTGCTTGTGCTGCTGATCTCGGCCACCTGCATCGTGATTCTGGTCGGTTCCGGCAAGCTGCTCACTCCCAAGTATTGAGACTCCCATGAAGCTCGCAGTCGACATCGACGTCAAGCTCCGCTCCGCGCGCCGCAGCTTCGAGCTCAATGTCGCCTTCGCGACCGCCGATGACCGCGTGGTCATCTTCGGTCCCTCGGGCGCCGGTAAGAGCGTCACCGTCCAGGCGATCGCGGGGCTGATCCACCCGGCGCGCGGGCGCGTTCAACTCGGCGATCGCGTGCTCTTCGATTCGGCAGAGGGCATCGACGTGCCGTGCCGCGAGCGGAGGGTGGGCTACTCTGTTTCAGGACTACGCGCTCTTTCCTCACCTGACCGTCGAGGAGAACGTCGCCTTTCCGCTGCAGCGCCTCCTGCAGTGGCGGCTCGGTGCGGACGATCGCCGCGCGGTGGGCGACATGCTCGACCTCTTCGAGCTCTCACCCCTGGCGCACAGCCTGCCGCGCGACCTCTCCGGCGGCCAGCGCCAGCGCGTGGCGCTGGCGCGAGCGCTGATCCGCGAGCCCGAAGTGCTGCTCCTGGATGAGCCGTTTTCCGCGCTCGACGTGACCCTGCGCGCCCGTGTAAGACAGGAGCTCGCGGACCTGCAGGCGCGCTTCCGCATTCCGCTCGTTGTCATCACCCACGACGTGGACGACGTGAAAATGTTCGCGGAAACGCTGGTGGTCTACGGCGTCGGCGAGGTGAGCCGGGTGCTGCCGTGCAAGACACTGCGCGAGCAGCACGGCGATGCGCACGTGTGGCGCGAGATGGCGGAAGCCTGCGGTCTGACCGGCGCCTGACGCGGCGGCGGCAAGCAGGCGCTCGACCGGTGCGCCGCCTTCCAGATGGTGGTCGAAGATTTCCTGCACGTCCACCTTCGTCACGCCCGAATACAGCGCGCCTTCAGGATAGACGAGCACGTTCCCGAAGCCCGATTTCCAAAAAGGGCGGGCTACTCATCACTTACATTCGCGATGATTTGCAAATCGGATCAGATCCATCTCTGCGGTCGCCGTTATCGTGCGGCAGGCGGCGCGTACGGATCGCTCGTCCCCACGGGGATCGCTGGATACTTCTTTAGGCTCTCGTTGAACCGACCGAGCCTCCCGAGCAAGTTGTGCACGACCCAGCCCTGTTTTCTATCGTCGATTCCCCAATCGTCTCGTCGGGTGCTTCCTGCGGGTTGTCACATAGATCGATGAGGCGTGGGATTGCGAGCTTCTGCGGCGAATCGTACTTCCGAACCTGCCACACCAAATGCAATTTGTAGTTCCGCCACTTGATCGGCATCCGCGCGTTTAGCGCGCGAACAGCTGGCCTGGGTCCTGGAAAGCTTTGAACTCCAGCGCGTTGCCGCAGGGGTCGTAGAGGAACATCGTGGCCTGTTCGCCGACCTGGCCGACAAAGCGCACATGCGGCTCGATCGCGAAGCGCGTGCCGCGCGCCGTCAGGCGATCGGCCAGGGCCTGCCAAGTGTCCCAGGGCAGCACGACGCCGAAATGCGGCACCGGCACATCGTGGCCGTCGACCGGGTTGGTGTGCGCCCGGTCCTGTGATGGGGTGCGCGGATGCTCGTGGATCACCAACTGATGTCCGAAGAAGTCGAAGTCCACCCACTGCGCGCTGCTGCGCCCCTCGGGGCAGCCGAACACCTCGCCGTAGAAGCGCCGTGCGGCCGCCAGGTCGTGTACCGGGATCGCCAGGTGGAAAGGAGACGGCATACGCAGGATTCGCCCTCGGCCACGGTGTCGCCCTCGGCCACAGCCAGCTTCCAGACGAAGGATGGGAAATCCAACGCACCTTCCGCGAGTATTGCGGCCTTGACAGGAGCAGTCAATCCGGAGATTTCGTGCCGAAGGAACCTGAAAACCTCGCCAGAATCGCAGCGCGGGTGGTGCGGCGGGCCACAAGGTCGACCGCTCAGGCCGCGCTTGTGGGCCAGGGCACGAGCGGCCCTGACAAGCGACATTGGTCGTCGTCTTGCTGCCCCTCTACCGCGCGATGCGCTGATCGAACTGGTAGTCCGATGCCGGTTGGGCCTGCAGCTCCAACAGTGGCGGACCCCGCGCCGGCATCAGACACGGCGGCGATGTCGGCTTGCTCAGATGACCGAGCAACGAAGCGCGCTGCCCGGTCGAGAAAACCGCGGCGGTCGACCTGGCCGTGCACGTACTGGTCGAACAGGCGCAGCACCTCGGGGTCGAAATCGGCCGCGGCCGGGCGCGGTGGCGTGGCGGACATGTCGTTCCTCCGAAGTGCGCGAAGGAACACTTTCACCGCACGCCGGATGGCACCGTCGGCGCGGAAATGCATTCCTCAACGCTTGCTTGGCAAAGACAGTGCTGCGGCCAATAATTGCAGGCTCGACGGCCTCGACGGCACGCGGCCCACACACCGACAAGGAGCCCGCTCATGTCCCTTCGCATCAACGATCTCGCCCCCGACTTCACGGTGGTCAAGCACACAGGTGGCGACGACGTGATCATCGCCGGCTCGGTGAGCGACGACGATGCGAAGAAGCTGTTCCCGGATGGCGGGACGGCACCGAAGCCTTACCTGCGCGTGGTCAAGCAGCCGGGTTGATCATGATCTTCGAACAGATCGCCACCGGCGGTTGCCAGTCGTACCTGATCGGCTGCGGCGAGACCTGCGCCGCTGCGTTGATCGACCCCGAACTCAGCCAGATCGATCGCTATCTCACGCTCGCGGCGCGCGATGGACTGCGCATTCGCTTCGTGATCGACACCCACACCCATGCCGATCACTTCTCGGCGACGCGCCAGTTGGCCAAGAAGCTCGACGTGCCGCTGGTGATGCACCGCCTGAGCCCGGCCGTGGGCGTGGACATGCGCGTCGACGACGGCGAGATGCTCGTTGTCGGCAAGCTGCGCCTGCGCGTGCTTTACACGCCCGGCCACACTCGTGACTCGATGTGCCTGGTGGCCGAAGATCGCGTCTTCACCGGCGACACCTTGCTGATCGGCGGGACCGGCCGCACCGACCTGCCCAGCGGCGAACCCGAGGCGCTGTACGACAGCCTGTTCAACCGCCTGCTGAAACTCGACCCTGCGCTGCTCGTCTACCCGGCGCACGACTACAAGGGCCGCGGGCACTCCACCATTGCGCAGGAGCTGGCCGACAACCCGCGCCTGAAGGCGCAGAGCCGCGAAGCCTTCGTCGAGATGATGCGCGGCTTGAACCTGACGATGCCGACCCACATCACCGAAGCGCTGCGGACCAACCTCTCCGGTGGCAAGACGGTGGGACAACTGCTGTCGGAGGCCGCAGCGAGCGTGACGTTCATGGCACTCGATGAATTGCTCGCGCGTACGCAGCGAGCCGAAGGTGACTTTGTCGTGCTCGACGTGCGCGAGCGCGACGCCTACGAGGCCGGCCACGTGCCGGGTGCGCGACTGCTGCCACGCGGACAGCTCGAACTGCGCATCAACGAGGAACTGCCCGATCCCACGCAGCGCGTGCTGACCTGCTGTGAATTCGGCCGCATCTCGACGCTTGCGGCGGCGACCTTGCGCACGCTGGGCTTCCAGCGCGCGGTGGCGCTGGACGGCGGCATGAAGGCCTGGCGCGAGGCCGGCTACCCGGTCCACACGGGCGCCCAACCCTAAACCATCCGCGCGCGGGCGCGGGCAGCGCATTGCGAGAATCGTCGCATGCCCGACAGCATCACGATCACGCGCCCTCACGACTGGCATCTTCACAGATGCAGATCGAGGAAGCGCTCACGGAACTGGCGATCGAAGGCCGGTTCCTTGTCGAACCAGCGAGAGACCCCGCCTGCCGCCAGAAGTGCAGCACGGCTTCGGCATCGGGCCGCGACAGCGCCACGCGCGTGCTTATGCCGGAGATCACCGTGCCGGTTGGCGCATCAGATGCGCTTCCCGGAAGCTCACCGCCAGCATGACCACTTGCGCATGCGAAAAGCATCGACCCGCTCACCGCGCGCGATGTTCTCGTGAATACGATGACTCATTCCCGGTGCGGGGTGCGGGGTGCGCGGCGCGCATTTACAGGTTGCAGCAGCTACTACATGGTGCGCGATCCTTCCGACGGGAACAGCTGTTACACCTCCAACGTCGATCACGCCGGTGACGCAGGCGCGATTCGCTTCAGGGACGAGATGTGCGGAAAGTCGTGACGCTGCCGCAGTCGGAAGGAAAGGAGATCGGTACGTACGAATATCGGTCAGCTACCGCCGGCGCGAAGTCGCGCCGTGCATTCACGAGGGAGCGGCGGGCGTCCGTCCCTTGCGAAGGCAAGGCATCGCGTGGGCGCAGGTGTCTGACGCCAGGGATCTCGCGGTGACGCAAGTGACTGGGCATTGGTCGGTCCGCGCAGGGTGCGACCCCTTCCATGGGTTGCCGCTTCGCCATCCATCACTTCCGTTTGGATGCCTCGTACCGCGCCTTGTTTTCTGCGTTGGGGGATAGAGTCCGGGCAGCGGTGAACCGTTCTCCACCTCCTGCATGATCCACGCTTCGAGCAGTTCCTGTTCGGGGGCAGTGGCCACGACTTCATCCACCAGCGCCGCTGGAATCAGCACCGCGCCGTCGTCATCGACGACCACTACGTCGTCGGGAAAGACAGCGACGCCGCCGCAACCGACCGGCTCCTGCCAGTTGACGAATGTGAGACCGGCGACCGAGGGTGGCGCCGCCGCACCCCGGCACCACACCGGCAGGCCGGTGCCCAGCACGCCCGCCATATCGCGCATCACGCCGTCGGTGACGAGACCCGCGACACCGCGATTTTTCATGCGGGCGCACAGGATGTCACCGAAGATGCCTGCATCGGTCACGCCCATGGCGTCTGCCACGACGATGCATCCTTCTGGCATCGCCTCGATCGCGCCGCGCGTGGAGACGGGTTTCGCCCAAGACTGCGGGTGTCGCCAGGTCTTCGCGGGCTGGGATGAAGCGGAGCGTGAACGCGTGACCCACCAGCCGTGGCTGTCCGCTGCGGATCGGGACCGTGCCGCGCATCCAGACATTGCGCAGACCTTCTTGAGCAGGATGGTGGTGAGCGTCGCGGTCGTCGCCGCGGACAGAGTGTCGATGATCCTCTTGTCGAGCGTCATGCTTGTCCCCTCCGATGCTTGCGATGAATCCACCATCGACGCGTATCACCGAGCCGGTGAGGTAACGTCTTCGTTGGCCGGGATGCTGGCGATGATCTCGGCGTTGTAGACCTCGCCGATGCCCTTGAAATAATCACGTGCAGGCCGGCCGTGTCCTTGTCGGTGACGATGGCGAGCGCCTGGTCGTGGTCGATCAGAAAACTGTCGACCACCTTGGCATCGGTGCCCTGCCCGACGCGCCCGGCAGGTGCCGCCTTCGCGAGGCCGGCGCCGAACGAGGCTGCCGCCTGTGCCACCGTGACGGGACCGTCGAAAGCTCGCTTGAAACCGTCGGGCAGCTGGGCTGAAATCATGATGAGGAAACTCCAGAAACAAAAAAGCGCGGTGGTGAACCGCTTTCGAGAGATGACGAGAAAGACGAAGCCGCGACCGACGGGTGCTATTCCTGTCCGGTCGTAGTTCGTGGTGTCATAACCACGGTGCCCTTCTCGCTCTTGCTCGTTGGAAGAGTTCGGATTGTAGAGCAGCCACGCACCTCAGCCGAGTGCGGTGTATTCGGAGAAAACACCGACTTCCACATGTCTTTTCACGTCGTGCAGGCCGGCGGCGGCCAGCGCGGCCAGCACCTGCGGTGGCGAGACGCAGGAGTCGATCGTGTCCCAGTAGTAGCGCCAGAGCATCGGCGTGGCAGACGCCTTCGACACCAGGCGTGCCATCAGCGGCACGGCGCCGCGCATGTAGGCCTTCAGCAGCACGGCGGCCACACGGCCGCGCGGCCGTGTGATTTCGAGAATCAGCAAGCGAGCGCCCGGCTTGAGAACGCGGCGGAACTCGGCACAGGCGACCGAGAAGTCGGCAACGTGGCGCAACGCGTAGCCCATCACCAGAAAATCGACCGACGCATCGGGCACCGGCAACTGCTCGGCGCGCCCGAGCCGGCACTCCACGCCGGCCGG
The DNA here is from genome assembly GCA_963719715.1 of uncultured beta proteobacterium. Taxonomy (GTDB): domain Bacteria; phylum Pseudomonadota; class Gammaproteobacteria; order Burkholderiales; family JAEUMW01; genus JAEUMW01. The sequence goes on along the minus strand of CAVRDD010000030.1, from coordinate 14,283 downwards.
CAGCTTGGCCTGCGCCATCATCCCCCGGCTCGGATCCACACCAATCAGGCGCGCGGGCTCCTGCGTGATGCGCAGGATCGCGCTCGACACCAGCCCGGTGCCCATGCCGACATCCAGCACCTGCCCGCCACCCTGAAGGCCGGCGCGCCGCAGGGCCATGTAGCGGTATCGCGCACCCGTGCCCAGGCCCATCAGGCGTTCGAGCCGGTTGTAGTCGACGGAGGTGTCGTCGAAGGTGTCGCGCAAGAAGCGCTCGCGGGCCTCCAGGTCACCCTCGGCGTAATAGCCGGGCAACGGCCGGTGAGGAAGATGAACCGCCTGTTCTCTGTCGACCTGCGCAGATGTCTGGCTCATGAGAATGCCTTGCTGTTATCGGGCACGCCGCGAGCCGGTGGCCGGTAACTGTTGTCGCCACGTTCGCCGCGCGGCGCGAGCGCCACGTCGAGCTTCATCGTCAGCGAGATGCGCTTGCGCGCCATGTCGCCGGTATTGACCACCTCGCGCGCATCGCTGACGAACTTGTTGCGCAGCTGCGCTGACGCGCACCAGACCGTCCTGGTGCACGCCCAAATCGACGAAGGCGCCGAAAAAGGATAAGGATAGGAAATCCAAGGCCCCTTCCGCGAGTATTGCGGCCCTGACAGGAGCAGTCAATCCGGGATTGCGTGCCGAAGGAACCTGAAATCCTCGCCAGAATCGCAGCACGGGGACGTGCCCTGACGAGCGACATTCAGATGTCGTCTTGCCGCCCCTACCACGCGATGCGCTGATCGAACTGGTAGTCCGCTGCCGGTTGGGCCTGCAGGTCGATCTCGCCAGGCTCGGCGCCCTGCATCTCCCACAGTGGCGGACCCCGCGCCGGCATCAGACACGGCGGCGATGTCGGCGATCAGATGACCGAGAATCTCTCGCAGACCGTGGCGTAGTCCTCGATGTAGACATCGACCGAGGGACCGAGGCCGTGTGTTATGGTGGGGCTGGCCGCCTGCGGCACGGCGGGCGCCCTGGGCCGCGCATTGCGGCAAAAATCCAGCGTGACGGAGCAAGGAGCGATGAGTTTTCTCAACCAGTCCACCGCCCCCGTGCTGGCGGACTGCCGCGGCTGGCTGGAGCGTGTGGTGATCGGCTTGAATCTGTGCCCGTTCGCCAAGGCGGTGGTCGTCAAGTCCCAGGCGCATTTCGCGGTCTGCGAAGCCGACGACGCGGATGGTGCCCTGGAGGCCTTCGGGCGCGAACTGGACGATCTGCTGGCGCTTCCGGCCGCCGAGCGCGACACCACCTTGTTGATCCTGCCGCGCGCGCCCGAAGACTTTCTGTCTTTCGATGCTTGGGCAAAGCGCGCTGAGCGCCTCGTGCGCAAGCGCGGCCTGGAGGGCGTGGTGCAAGTCGCTCATTTCCACCCGCGCTTCCAGTTTGCCGACGCCGATGCTGACGACATCACGAACTGCACCAACCGTGCGCCGCATCCCATCCTGCACCTGCTGCGCGAAGACAGCGTGGCGCGCGCGGTCGCGGCCATTGCGGACCCGGCGGCGATCTACGAGGCCAACAAGGCCACGCTGCGCCGTCTCGGCCACGCCGGCTGGGAAGCGCTGGTTGCAGGAGCTGCGCGATGAAGGCCGCACAGGCGCTAGACCTGCGGCCCGGCCAGGGACCGAACTGCTGAAGGAGTAGCACATCCTCACGCGCGAAGGCCGCATCAACCAGGATTCGCGCTAAGCTCAAAAGGATAGGAAATCCAACGCCTCTTCCGCGAGTATTCCGGCCCTGACGGGAGCAGTCAATCCGGGATTTCGTGCCGAAGGAACCTGAAAACCTCGCCAGGCTGGGCGCCCTGCATCTCCCACAGCGGACCCGCGCCGGCATCGGACGCCGCGGCGATGTTGGCTCGCCCAGATGATCGAGAATCTCTCGCACCACCACTGCCTTTCGGTGATGAAGGCGATGATCCGCATCTCTGCGCCGCAGCACGGACACAGAAGGGGAAGCGCCTCGTTGATGCGGGCGAGCAGCAACGCCCAGGCATAGCGGGCCGCTTTGCGCTGGAGCGGTTCGCCGGTCTTCGCGGCGGGCGGTGCTGACTCGGTGCGCTGGGCGGGCTCGGCAGCGGCCGGGGCGATAACTTCGTCTGCCGGCTGCGCCAGATCCGGCTGTCCGGACTTGGCATCGGGGAGGATCTGTCCATCCAGCCTCCCGCAGTCATTCGTAGCGCCGAGCAACACTAAGCCGCTTCCCGAACGTGAATAAGCCCGCTGATGCGGGCTTATTCACGTCTGAAAGCAGGCACAAACCCTCAACGTGGTGGCGGCATGCCATCCTTGCCGTAATACGGCGAGCGCGGGCCGTAGAGGATGCCATTCGGATGCGCCGCGAGCAGGCGCTGGCTGCTCACGCCAGCTACGCGGTGGCCCTGCTCGCTGAGCGTGTTGACGACCTGGTCGACGGCCGCGACGATCGGCATGCCGATCAACCCGCCACCGCCGCTGCTGCGGTTCTCGTTGGTCGAGGCCGTGGCTGAACCGACCCACAGGGTGTCGCCGCTGCGCAGATCGACCAGACGGCCTGTGCAGGTGACGCGCGTGTCGCTGGAAATCACCTGGTAGTGCGTGCCGTAGTCGGTGATCTCGATGTACATCACGGTGTCCGCACCGAAGATTTCGTGCAGCTTGGCGGGCGGCACGGCATGGATTTCCTCGGGCAGGCTCAGGCCGTTCTGGCGAAAGGTTTCGTCAACCACGGTGACCGGATAGACGTAGTAACCGGACTCGGCCAGCGGGTAGCTGACATAGGACATCACGCTGTTGCTGGCCCTGATGTCCGGCGACTTGTTCACCGGCGGCAGGACCAGGATCGAGCGCGGCTGGGCGCGCCGGAAGTCCGTGTAGTCATAGGCATTCTGCTGGGTGGCGCAGCCCGTGGCGAGCACGACCAAGGCCAGCAGCAGGCCCGCTTTGAGGATGCGCATCATGATTTGCCTCCGGCCAGTTTGGCGAGGAGGAAGTCCATGAACCGGGCGGACTCCGGGAACAGGGTCTTCTCGGCTTCCAGTTCCTGCCGCGCCAGTTCCGGTTTGCCCTCGACGATCTGCAGCAAGCCCAGATGGGCGTGGAAACCCGGCGGCACCGACTGGTTGGCGGCCTTCGCGCCTTCGGTGATTTTCTGCAGGGCGAGGATCTGCTCGGCGTAGCTCGTGCCCTCGTTCTTCAAATAGGCATACAACTGCGGCTGGTCGTCGCCCCAGTAATAGAGCGTCGGGGTGCGGGTCGCGCAGCCGCCGGCCAGCAGGGCGCCGGCCGACAACAAGACAGTGAAATATCTGTGCAGCAGCATCGGCGCGACTCCTTAGCGGGCCGGGCGCCAAGCGCCGCCCTCGATGCCGCGCACCAGATTGTTCACCGCTTCGCGAATGGCCAGATCCAGCACCTTGCCGTTGAGGGTCGAATCGTAACTGGCGGTGCCGCCGAAGCCGACGACCTCGCGGTTGGACAGACTGTACTCGCCCGCGCCCTGTGTGGAGTAGACCACTTCGGAGGTCAGCACATTGACCACGTTGAGATTCACCTTGGCGTAGGCCACCTGCTCCCGGCCGCGACCGAGGATGCCAAGAGTTGCATGTCGCCGACTTCCTTGCACGGTGTCTTCGGTGATCCGAAGGCACGCGTCATCACGCTGGTTCGGCGCTCAAAAAAACGACCTGCGGCAGCTGCGGTTGCGTTCAGTCCGGATGGTACGACCGGCGGACACGCAAGGCTCGGGATCTGTCCTGCGGTGACCGGCGCGTGTACCTGGAGTTCGAGGTCCGGCGTATCCACTGCAAGCACTACGGCAGCGTGAAGCGCGAGCGGCTCGATTTCCCGGCTGACAATCCGTTCTATACCAAGCGCTTCGCCTACTACGTGGGGCGGCGCTGCCGTGCGGCGACGATCAAGGACATTGCCGTAGAACTGAAGCTGGACTGGGATACGGTCAAGACGCTGGAGAAGCAGTACATGGCGGCGCAGTTGGTCAAGGCGGGCACGCCGAGACCGAAGGTCATCGGCATCGATGAGATCTCGATTCGCAAGGGCCAAACCTACCGCATCGTGGTGAGCGACCTGATCCGCGGGCGCCCGGTCTGGTTTGGCGGCGAGGACCGCTCGGAAGCGAGCATGGGCCAGTTCTACACTTGGCTTGGCCCGCGGAAAGCCGCCGGTATTCGCTTGGCGGTGATGGACATGTGGAAGCCGTTTCGCAACGCGGCTGCGACGCACGCGCCGCAGGCGGCGATCCTGTTCGACAAATTCCACATCATGCGTCACCTGGGCGAGGCGCTCGACCAGGTGCGCAAGGCAGAGTACCACCGGCTCAGCGGCAAGGATCGACGCTACATCAAGGGCCAGAAGTACACGCTGCTCTCGCATCGGGAGAATCTCACGATGGAGGGACGCCGGAGCCTGAAGACGCTGTTGGCAGCCAACAAGCGACTGAACACGGCGTACCTGCTCAAGGAGTCCTTCGGCCAGCTCTGGGAGTACGAGCGCGAAGGCTGGGCGCGGCGCTTCTTCGAGAACTGGCGGGCGAGCCTGAAGTGGCAGCGGCTCGCGCCGTACGAGAAATTCGCCGCGATGATCGATCGACATTGGAATGGGATCGCTGCCTACTGCCGGCCAGAGAACAAGGTGTCGCTGGGTTTCGTCGAGGGTCTGAACAACAAGATCCATGCTGCCTGCGCTCTAAAACACCCCGAATTCACCCACTCGATTTCCTGAAGAGCCGACAATTGTATCGATCTTTGAACTCGGTCACGGCGACGCGAACCGCCTCGACGTTCTTGAAGACGCGGCCGTAGATCGCCTGCTCTTTCAGAGTTCGGTTGAAGCGCTCGGCAACGCCGTTGGTCTGCGGTTCGGCAACGAAGGCGAAGCTGGCCGCGATGCCCCAGAACCTGACTTGGTTGAGGAAATCGTCGGCGGTGTATTGCGTGCCGTGGTCCATGCGCAGCGCCAAGCCGCGTCCGGCATCGGCGCCGGTGGCGCCAAACTCGGCCTGCAGCCCCTGGGCAATCGGCTGCCGATCTTGACCGCGTGGATGCCCACACAGCAGGCATCGAAGTGATCGACGGCCGAGAACACCCAGACCCAGCCCTCGTCGAGGGTCTCGATCCGGATGCCGTCGGCGCCCACATCTCGTTGGGACGCTCGGTCTGGATCGAACCCTCGTGCGCGATGGGCTCGCCCGGCGGCGGCCGATGCGTCGACGAAGCGCGCTCTCACGCATCAGGCGCAGCACGCGGGCACAGGACGGGGTTGCCACCTGCTGTTCGCGAGCGGCATGGCGGCGATCAGCGCGACCTTTCTGTCGCTACTGAAAGCCAGTGATCATCTGGTTTCCGCTGGTCGTCATCACCCACGACGTGGACGACGTGAAAATGTTCGCGGAAACGCTGGTGGTCTACGGGGTCGGCGAGGTGAGCCGGGTACTGCCGTGCAGGACGCTGCGCGAGCAGCGCGGCGATGCGCACGTGTGGCGCGAGATGGCGGAAGCCTGCGGTCTGGCCAGCGCCTGAGGCGGCGCCCCTGCTTTCAGCCCCAGACCGCGGCGGCGGCAAGCAGGCGCTCGACCGGCGCACCGCCTTCCAGATGCTGGTCGAATATTTTCAGCACGTCCGCCTTCGTCACACCCGAATACAGCACGCCCTCAGGATAGACGAGCACGTTGGTGCCGGCCTCGCACGGGCCGATGCAGCCCGAGTAGGTGATTGCGATGCGATCGAAGGCCGCGCGCTTCGACAACTCTGCCCAGAACGCCTGCAGCACCTCGGCCGCACCCTTCTGCTGACACGACCCGCGCGGATGACCGGCTGGTCGCTGCTGGGTGCACACGAAAACGTGGTGGACGGGCTTCGGCACGCTCAGGCTCCGTTTCCGTAGGGCCGGACCACCACGTCGCCGAGCACGAGCGTCTGACACGCCAGTCGAACATTGGCCGGCGCCTTGTGGCCGGCAAGGGTGGCGATTTCGAACTGCGACTTCTCCGACAGATGTTCCATGCCGGATTCCACTGCCGTGAGGCAGGTGCCGCAATCGGACTCCCGGCAACCGTAGGCGATCGCCGAGCCGACCTTCTCGGAGACCTCGATGATGCGCGTGCCCGCGGGCACCGTAACGGACACGCCGATGTCGGCAAACGTGAGTCTGGCTTTGGCCATGAGGGTCTCCCGGTGGGCTACAGGGGGGCTGCGGGGGCTACAGGGGGGCAACGACGCTGTCGCCGAACACCTGCGTCTGGCAGGCGAGACGGCACTGCCGCCCGCCCAGATTGTCGCGCTTCATCGCGGCCGCGATCGCCTCGACGCTGTCGAGACTGCGCCAGCCATCGATGATCTCGCGGTATGCCTGAAGCAGCGTGGCGCGTTCGAGCTCGGATGGCTTCGACAGGTTCTGCGCGCCCTCGACCACTGCGAACATGCACTGTTTGCAGTCGCCCTCGCGGCAGTTGTAGGCGATGTACGAGCCCACCTTCTCCGAGATCTCGATGATGCGCGTGCCCACGGGCACGGTGACGGTCACGTTGACGTCTGCAAACTTCACTTTGGCTTTGGCCATGGCAATTCCCTCTCGTCTGGATGCGCCCGGGTATCTCAGGCAGCGGAGACCAACTCGGAGAAGTCGATCTCGCGCGTGGTCTGCCGTCCGATGAGAAACTCCCCGACCTGGCGCCCGAAGTCGCGGCACGCCAGGATTTCCTCTCGCGCGGGGATCAGCTTCACCTTCACCCCCGCCACCGGCACGCGCATCTTCAATCCGCGCAGCCTGTCCTCGATCATGCGCACTGCTTCCCCAGACCAGCCGTAGGAGCCGAACGCACCGGCGACCTTGCCCTTGACGTGGATGCCCGCAAACGAAGACAGCAGGTCCCACACCGGTTTCACCGCATCGCCATTTATGGTGGGCGAGCCGATGAGGATGGCATCGGCTTCCTCGACCAAGTCGACCAGTGGTTCCACTGGCGAGCCTTCTAGGTCGTAGAGCGACAGCCGCAATCCGGGCACTTCCGCGGCACCGTCGCAGACCGCTTCCGCCATGCGCTGCGTGTTGCCGTAGGAGCTGATGTAGAAGACGATGACCGTGCGGTCGCCGTTGTCGGTTTCGCGTCGCAGACGCGGCGTGGCGAGCTCGCGGTAGCGTGCGACGTAATCGCGCGGGCGGTCGCGCAGGATCGGGCCGTGGCTCGGCGCAATGGCGGCAATCTCGAGCGGTTCGATGAGCGCCAGCGCGTCCAGCACCTGGCGTTTGAACGGCCGCATGATGTGATGGAAGTAATACTCGAAGGCGAAGCGGAAGTCGCCCACTGTGTCGTTGAACATGCGCCGGTCGCAGAAGTGGCAGCCGAACACATCGCCCGTGAACAGCACCCGCTCCTCCGGCACGTAGGTGCACTGCGTGTCCGGCCAGTGCAGGTACGGCGTGTGCAGAAACCGCAGCGTGCGATCGCCGAGCGACACGCTATCGCCGGTGGTCACCGGCATGTACGCGAGCCCTTCCTGCTTCACCAGCGCCTTCAGCATGAGCTCCGCCGACTCGGAGACGTAGAGCTGCGCCTGCGGCGCGCGCCGCAGCAGCTCCGGCAGACAGCCCGAGTGATCCGGCTCGAGGTGGTTGAGCACAATGGCGCGGACCTCTTTGTAGTCGGCGAACTGTTGCAGGCGGGCAAAGAACTGATCCGCGCACTCGAGCTTCACAGTGTCGATGATTGCCACACCCTCCGAGCCACGCACACAGTAGCTGTTGTACGTCGTGCCGCTCGGCGTCTTCAGAATGACGTCGAACGTGCGCATGCCCGGATCGAACGCGCCGATCCAATGGACGCGATCGGAGACGGCGACGGAGAAGCTCATGAGAATGTCGCGTCCGCGTGGTCAGCCGAACTTGAAAAGGATGCCGTGCCCGCCGCGCGGGTAGGTCCAATCCACGTTGTGATGCTCGTCGCAGACGATGCGGCAGCTGCCGCACTCCAGGCAGCCGTCGGTGATCAGCACCACGCTGCCGTTGCCCTCTGCCTTGTAGCAGGCGGCCGGACACACATAGGTGCATTGCTGCAGCTTGCAATCGCTGTGACAGACATCGGCATTGACGATGCGGATATGAGGCCGCCCGTGATCGACCCGGTACCGGTTCTGGTACAGCTTCTCTTCGACATTGATCGCCAGACTCATCGCAGTGCCCTCCACAGCTTGAATGCGTCACCCATCATTCCGAACAGCGAGCGCCTTTCGCGAAAGTTCGCGAAGACCTCCTTCTGCTTCGTCTTCTTGTCCACACCGTCCACCGTCAGCATCGTCTTCGCCGCGCGGTTCACCAGTTCCGGATAGGTCGTGAAGAACTGGTTGTTCGAATGGAACACGCGCGGTACGTTGCGGTACTTGTGCATGTCCTTCATGACGAAGCTCGCGTCGACGCGGTCCTTGTACTTCTTGAGCACGGCCTCGCTCATCTGCTTGCCGGCCGCCTTCGCCTCGATAATGGTCTCTGCGGCGATCCGGCCCGTGGTCATGGCGAGATTCGATCCCTCGCGGTGCACGGCATTGACGAAGCCACCGGCGTCGCCGACCATCACCCAGCCCGCGCCGTACACCTTCGGCACCGCGAAATAGCCGCCCTCCGGGATCAGGTGCGCCGAGTACTCCTTCATCTCGCCACCTTCCAGCAGTGGTGCGATAGACGGGTGCTTCTTCATGCGCTCGAGCAGTGCGTACGGGGCGCTGCGCTGCGCGCTGGTCTTGAGATCGGAGAGCATGCAGCCGACGCCCACCGCGATCGAATCCTTGTTCGTGTACAGGAAACCGGTGCCCATCATGCCGTCGGTGATCTTGCCCATCATCTCGATCACCACACCTTCGTCTTCCTTGATGTTGAAGCGGCTCTCGAGGGTTTCCTGCGGCATGAACAGGAGTTCCTTCACCGCCAGCGCGACATTGGACGCCGGGATCTCCGGGTGAAAACCAGCCTTCTTGGCGAGCAGCGAATTGACACCATCGGCGAGCACGACCACATCGGCAAACACGTCGCCGCCCAGGCGGTCGCAGCGCACGCCGACGACGTGGCCGTCGTCCTGCAGCAGCGAATCGACGGTGGTCTCGCAGATCAGCAGCGCGCCGGCCTCGCGCACCTTCGACGAGAACCATTTGTCGAACTGGGCGCGAATGATCGTGTAGCGGTTGTAGGGCGGCTTGTTGTAGTCGTCCGACCGGAAATGGGTGCCGACAAACGACTCGTCGTCGAGCACCCACACGCGCTGCTCGATGATGTGCCGCTCCAGCGGCGCTTCCTCGCGGAAGTCCGGAATGATCTTCTCCAGCGCATCTGCGTACAGGATGGCACCCTGCACGTTCTTCGAGCCGGGATACTCGCCGCGCTCGATCTGCACCACGCTCAGGCCCGCGTTCGCCAGGGTGTAGGCAGCCGCATTGCCTGCGGGGCCGGCGCCAACGACGATAGCGTCGAATCTCTCGCTCATGGTTTGCTCCTACGCCGCCTTCTGGCGCTTCATCGCGAAATGGTTGCGGAAGGCGTCGGTCAGGGCGGGCAGCACCTGCAACGCGTTACCGACGATGCCGTAGTGCGCGAAGTCGAAGATCGGCGCGTCCGGATCAGTGTTGATGGCCACGATGCAGTCGGCTCCCTCCATGCCGACCCGGTGCTGGATGGCCCCGGAGATGCCCGCCGCGATGTACAGCTTCGGACGCACGGTCTTGCCGGTCTGTCCGACCTGCCGCTCCGCATCGACCCAGCCCGCCTGCACCACCGGTCGCGTGGCGCCGACTTCCGCGCCGAGTACTTGCGCCAGATCCCACACGAGCTTGAAGTTCTCCGCCTTCTTTAGACCCTTGCCGCCGGATACGATGACGTCCGCGTAGGCGAGATTGATCTTGTTGCTGCTTGCATCCGGGATGAAGTCGAGGAGCTTGGTGATGATGTCGGACTCGATCATGCCGAGCATCCCCTCCACGATCGTGCCAGTGCGGTGCTCCGCACGCGCCGGCATCGGCATCACGCGGGGGCGCACCGTCGCCATCTGCGGCCGGTAGGCGAGCGTCATGATGGTGCAGAGAAGCGACCCGCCGAAGGTCGGCCGTGTCGCGGCCAATGCCCGGCTGGCCGGGTCGATCCGCAGTTCGGTGCAGTCGGCGGTGAGCCCGGTGCCGAGGGTGGTGGCGACCGACCCCGCCAGGTCGCGCCCCATGGTCGTTGCACCCAGCAGCACGATCTCCGGCTGGTGCTGGTTCACGAGGTCCGTCAGGCCCTTGGTGAACGGCTCGTTGCGATACCCCTTGAGGATCGGATCACGCATCACGTAGCAGCTGTCCGCGCCAAACTTGAACGCCTCTGCAGCGAACGCGTCCAGGTGCTCATCGGGGCCACCGAGCAGCACGCCCGACAGACTGACGCCGAGCGTGTCGGCGAGCTTGCGGCCTTCGCCGAGCAGTTCCCAAGAGATCTGGTGCACGGCACCGCGGTCGTGCTCGACGAACACCCACACGCCCTTGTACGACTTCAGGTGCTCGGGCAGTTCCAGGCTGCGTCCGGCGCGGCCGGCGGGTTTCTTCTTCGGGGCTTCCTGTACAGTCATGGGAGGATTCTCCGTTGGGGTCGTGCCCGCTTACAGGCTCGCCTTGTCCAGCAGTTCGGATTCGAGCAGCGGATGCTTGGTGAACAGCATCTGCACCAGGTTGAGTGCCATGTCGCGCGGTGTCGCCCTTTCGGTCGGCACCAGTTCGGCCTTCTCGGCCCGCGGCGTGGGACCGAACACCTTGCTCACCACCGTGGGCGAACCTTTGAGGCCGATACGGGCCACGTCCTCGATGCCGGCGTCGTCCTTGTTCCACTTGCGCACCTGAAAGCGGGCGGCGCGGATCATGTCCGGCATCGTCGCGAAGCGCAGTTCGTTGGTGTTCTCGAGCATGGTGATGAGACAGGGCAGGCGCGTTTTCAGCACCTGCACGCCGCCTTCGGCCCGGCGTTCGATGGTGATCCAGCGTCCCCGCAGATCGAGTTCGACGATGCTCGACACGTAGGTCAGCAACTGCGCGTTCAGGCGCTTCGCAATGCCCGGTCCGACCTGCGCGGTGTCGCCATCGATCGTCTGCTTGCCGGTGAAGACGATGTCCACCGCCTGCTCTGCTCCGATGGTGCGGATGGCCGCGGCCAGCGCGTAGGAAGTAGCCAGCGTGTCCGCCCCGGCGAATGCACGGTCCGTGACCAGGATCGCGTCATCGGCGCCGAACGAGACACACTTGCGTAGTGCCTCTTCCGCCTGCGGCGGGCCCATGCAGAGCACGGTGACGCGGCCTCCAAACTTGTCCTTGAGGCGCAGCGCCTCCTCCAGCGCGAAGAGGTCGTAGGGATTCACGATCGCGGGCACGCCCTGACGCATGATCGTGTTGGTGACCGGATGCACGCGGATCTGCGCGCTGTCCGGAACCTGCTTGGTACAGACGACGATGTGCATGGTGTCTCCTCAGGCGCCCGGCAGCGAGGCGCGCAAGTTGTCCAGGCTCACGCGCTGGATTCCATCGGCATCCTGGAAGACCTTGAACACCTTCTCGGTGGCGGCGCTGGACTGCACGAAATCCACGTACGCGCGCTCGAGGAGTCCACTGTAATGCGCTTGCAGCGCGTCCTCTGCCGACGCCGCGGGAGGCGGCAGCGTTCCGATGTACTGCTGGAACCGCTTCAGGATGTGCAGACGATTCACGTCGACGACCGCACGGTCGTAGTCGACCCCGAGATAGTCGAGGAACTCTTCGGCTGCCGAGAAGTGGCTCATCTTTACGAGCACGCTGTCCATTGAACCTCCGTTCACAGTTTGAAACCGCCGCGCGCCGCGCCCTCTAGTGCGCGACATGCCGCCTCGACGAATCGACTTGCGCCTGCCGGCCACCCGCTGCGGCATGAAACCGCAGCAGGTCCGGCGTATCCGGCGCACGCTTGTGACTGGTGGTGAATTCGCGGATGTCGCACAGGATGCGCTGCACCTGCTCGTCATCGAGCGCGATGCCGAGCGCCTCGTAGGCGCGCAGCACACCGTGCGATCCGGAGTGCTTGCCGAGCACGACGCTGTGTTCGCGGCCGACATCGCCCGGGTCGAAGGCCTGGTAGTTGCCGGAATACTTGAGCAGACCGTCGACGTGGATCCCCGACTCGTGGGTGAACACCTTGTCGCCAACGATGCTCTTGTTTGGCGCGACCGTGCGTCCGGACGCGCGCGCCACAAGGGCGGAGACCGCGGGGAAGCAGTGCATGTCGACGCTGGTGGGAAAGCCATACGCCTGCTTGAGCGCAGTGACCACCTCCTCCAGTGGCGCGTTGCCCGCGCGCTCTCCCAGACCGTTGACGGTGGTGTTGACGTGAGTGGCACCGGCGAGCACCGCGGCGACCGAGTTGGCAGTAGCCATCCCGAGGTCATCGTGGGCATGGATCTCGATCTCGAGATCGCACGCCTGCTTCAGCCGCACGATGCGCGCGAAGGTGGTGAACGGGTCAAGCACGCCGAGGGTATCAGCGAAGCGGAAGCGTCGCGCGCCTGCGGCCTGTGCGACATCCGCCACCCGCAGCACGAAGTCGGGATCCGCGCGCGAGGCGTCCTCACCGCCGACCGAGACCGCGACGCCGGCGTCGCGCGCCGTGCGCACAAAACGATCGACCGCGCTCAGCACCCAGTTGCGGTCGCGCCGCAACTTGCCCTCGATCTGCACGTCGGACACCGCAATCGATACGTTGACGATGTCAATCGGGCACGCAAGCGACGCGGCCAGATCGTGCTCGGTCATGCGCGACCACACCATCAGTTTCGCCGGCAGGCCGAGCGCTGCGATCGCGTGGATGTCCTGCTGCTCGACCTCGCCCATCGCCGGGATGCCAATCTCCAGTTCCGGCACACCCGCGTTCGCCAAGGCTGTCGCAATCGCGAGCTTTTCGTCCAGGGTGAACGCCACCCCGGCGGTCTGCTCGCCGTCGCGAAGCGTGGTGTCATTGATGACGATGTTGCGATTGCGGATGTACATTCTGGATGCCCTCGTTGCCTCTATTTCCGCAACACGCGTGCCATTGTGTGAGCGAACTTGTTTCCATTACTGTTCAATGTGTTACAGCGCATGCGCGCAGACACCGAGGAAGCTCGTGTCGGACATGTCGGTGTAGGCTTCGCGACAAACAGAAACAACAGGGGTACTACGGAGAAACTCTTCGGCGCCTTGCGCGCCGTCACTCACGCGCGAGATTGAGGCTGTACTTCGGAATTTCGATGACGAGGTCGCCAGTCGCCACGACTGCACGGCATGCAAGCCGTGACTGCAGCGTGAGCCCCCATGCCTCGCCGAGTTGGTCTTCCTCGCGCTCGCCGGCCTCAGGCAGCGCGTCGAAACCCTCGCGCACGATCACGTGGCACGTGGCGCAGGCACAGGCTTTTTCGCACGCGTGCTCGATCTCGATGCCATTGGCAAGCAGCGCGTCGCAGATCGAGGTGCCGGACGCAACGTCGAAGCTGGCCCCCTTGGGACAGAGCGACCTGTGCGGCAAAATGGTCAGGCGTGGCATTGTTCGGCAGCGTAGGTGGTGACGCTCTGCATCGTTCTCGCCAGTGCGCTGGTCATGCGTCGATCGTGGCGACGTTGCGGCCGGCGAGCGCCTTTCCGATCCAAGCATCCATGCGCCGCGCGGCGAAGTCGCCGGTGGCCTCGTTGAGCGCAGTGATCGCGCCAGCGATCGCGCTCGGATCCTGGCCGCTGAGCGCCTTTTGCAGGACCGCCATGGGAGCGTCGATGAGACTGCGCTCGGCCGCGGCGAGCAGATGCCCGTCGGCCGCGAGTGCTGCGGCGACGGCTTCGAGCAGGCGCTGACCGTCCACCTGCTGCTCGCGCAGCGCGCGCGCCTGCATGTCGTCACCGGCACAGGCAATCGACGCATTCAGCATGCGTGCGATCTCCTCATCGGCGAGTCCGTAGGATGGCTTCACCGTCACCGACGCAGCAACACCCGAGCGCTGCTCGTGGGCGGTAACACTCACCAGACCGTCAGCATCGACCTGGAAGCTCACGCGCACCCGCGCAGCGCCTGCCACCATCGGTGGGATGCCGCGCAGTTCGAATCGTGCAAGCGAGCGGCAGTCGGCAACGAGTTCGCGCTCGCCCTGCAACACGTGGATGCCGATGGCCGTCTGCCCGTCCTTGAAGGTGGTGAAGTCCTGCGCGCGGGCAGTGGGGATCGATGAGTTGCGCGGAATGATCTTCTCCGTGAGCCCGCCCAC
>CAVRDD010000029.1:0-15394 GCA_963719715.1 uncultured beta proteobacterium | reverse complement strand
CGCGCTGGACGAGATCGCAGCCAGCGCTCCCGACTGCGATCCGCACTGCCTGGTCGATCTTGCGAATGCCTTGCGACCAGATCACGCAGCCGATGCGGCGATTGCGCTGGGCAACCTGCGCTCGCTCACGCAGATGCTCGCGCAAAGGCGTGACTACGCCGACGCGTTGCGCGGATATCTGCTGCATCTGATCGCAACGCGTCGGCCGGTGCACTTCTTCGCCAATACGGGCACGCCGACGCAGGAAGGTTTCGGGCGCGAGCTGCTGCAGAAACTTGCCTACCGTGTTCTGCCGCCCGCGCTCGATCTGGGTTCTCTCGAAGACATCCTGAGTCTCGTCTTCGCGGAAAGCGACGACGGGCGCTGGCTCGCCACACTGCCGCTCGAAGCGTGGGAGGACTTGCTCGCAGCGCTCGGTCCTGGCGGAACGGACGCGGTGGAGTATCAGACCGCCATCACGCTCGCGATCCTGGAGGCGATCCAGGTGCTTTCGTACCGGGTCGCCGCAATCGGACTCGACCCGGAATTCCTGCGCAACGAGCCCGCGCTCGAAGAACACGAGTCGCCGTTCATAGGGCAGCAGATCGAGGCGCGGCGCTACATCGTGGATTACCGCGAGTGGCTCGCCGACCCCGCGCGCGCGCTGGAAGACGATCGGCATCTCGACGTCCTGCTCGACCAGTGCGAGAACACGCTCGATCGCATCCGCAGCACCGCGCAGCGCTACGGCACCAGCGTCCGGCTGACGTACTTCTGGCTGATTCAACACGAGTATCTCGACCGCATGCGCGCGCTGCTGCGGCTCGTCGATCCGGCGTCCACAGAAGACCGCCAACACCACGTCGTCGCCTTCGCGGTGGCCCTCGTGCGCCGCAACCAGCGCCAGCACAGCCTGCGCGATTTCGTCGGCCGCAATACGCGACTGCTCGCCCTGCGCGTGACCGAGAACGCCGGCAAGACCGGCGAGCACTATGTCGCGAACAGCCGCTCCGAGTTTCGTACGATGCTCTCCTCTGCAATGGGGGCCGGTCTCATCGTCGCCCTCATGGCACTCTTCAAGATCGGCATCCTGAGCCTGCACCTGCCACCGCTGATCGAAACCTTCAGCGTGTGCATGAACTACGCGCTCGGCTTCATGCTGATTCACGTGCTGCACTTCACTCTGGCGACCAAGCAGCCGGCGATGACGGCAAATCTGATCGCACGCACGCTGTCCGCAGCGCCCGACTCGCGCCGTGCGCTCGACGATCTCGCGGAGCTCGTATTGAAAGTGGCGCGCACGCAGTTGATCGCCATCGTCGGCAACGTCATCCTCGCCTTCCCCGTCGCCTGGTTGATCGCCGAGAGCGTGCTGTGGGCGACCGGCAAGACGATCGCGTCGCCGGAAAAGGCAGCGATCCTCCTGCACGACCTGCACCCGGTGGCGAGCCCTGCCCTCTTCTATGCCGCCATTGCCGGCGTGTGGCTCTTCGCCTCCGGTCTCATCTCCGGCTTCTACGACAACGCCGCCGTCTACAACCGCATTCCCCAGCGCATCCGCCAGTTGCGATTTCCGGCGCGGCTCTTCGGCCAGGAGCGGCTCGACCGCTTCGCACTCTATGCCGAAGAGAACCTGGGTGCGCTCGCCGGCAATTTCTTCTTCGGCGTGTTGCTCGGTGTGACGCCCTTGATCGGCTTCCTCACCGGCCTGCCACTGGACATCCGGCATGTCACCTTTGCCGCCGCGAGCTTCGCCTATGGCCTCTCCGGCGTCGGCCACGGCGTGCCATGGTCGACGATCGCCTGGTGCATCGCCGGCATTGCGGGTATCGGCGCCCTCAACCTGGCAGTGAGCTTCAGCCTCGCCATCTACGTCGCGATGCGCTCGCGGCGCGCCAGCTGGCGCAACTGGGGCGAACTCGCTCGACGTCTCCTGCGGCTCTTGCGCGAGCGTCCAGGCGAGCTCTTCGTGCCGCCGAAAGCCGCCTAAACTCTCCGCGACCACGAGCGGCACGAACATCTCGTCCGCCGTCGAACCGCCGTGCACACCGATTTGCACGTGGGGCTTCTCGCCCAGCGCGACGTCCGTGATCGTCCAGTTGTCGCGCCCGAGAAGAACGTAGTGACCGATCCGCTCCGCGAGCCGCGGGTGCGGTGCGCCGAGCCCGAACCAGCCCTGCGCGAGGAAATCGCGACTGCGCACGAGATCGAATCCCGTCGGCGAGATGCGTCGCTACGTAGTTCTCGAAATCCTGCGTGCGGTCGGGATCGACGTAACAGTAGGCCACGCGCGGCTCACCGCAAAGCGGCAGCGTCAGCATCGCCGCGAGCTCGGGGTGATCGTGCAGGATGACGCGCGACTCCGGCGTCGTGTCGATGAAGCCGTGATCGGCGGTCAGCACGAGGGTCGTATCGGTGCCGCGCAACGCACGCAGCAGCGCACCGAACGCGCTGTCGATGCGCGCCAGTTCGGCGCCGCACCTCACCGCTGCCGATGCCGTGAACATGCGCGAGCGAATCGAGCTCCGGGTAGTAGGCATAGACGAACTTGCGCACGGGCAGGGTCGCCGCCGCGATCACGCGCTCGCACAGTTCGTCGAGCGTGCGGTAGCCAACGCGCTGCGCCTGCCCGCTCGCTGCGACGTTGAAGTCGGTGTCGACAATACGCTCCGGTGCGATCACCCACGAAGGGTCGGCGAACCGGTCGTACAGCGGCGGCAACCCGAGCAGGAGTTGCGGTGTCACGCGCCCCTCACGCAGCGATCGGCCGCCGCAGCGCGGGCGAAACGGCAGCACTGCGGCCACCGTGCCGATCTCGCGAAACAGCATGTGCCAACCGGTGATCCCGTGCTGCTGTGGTGCCAGTGCAGTGAGGAACGTGGGAATTGCGGCTGCAGTGGTCGACGGAAAAACGGAGGTCATCCGCCCGCGCAGATGCTCTCGGAGGATGGTGGCCGCCGGCGAGCGCAGAACGTGGCGAAAGCCCAAGCCGTCGATCACGAGCAGCACGAGCGTGCGCGGCGCTGCCAACGACGCCGCATCGAGTCCTTCGAGCAGCGGATACGCACTGCGCCCGCCGCCGCGCGCTGCCATCACGCTCGCCATCAGATTGACGATGCTGCCGCCCTCGTAATCCGGCCGTAGCTTCGGTTCGCTCCCTGCCGGTCTCATGCGGATCGCATCTCCATCGGCGCTTGGTCGAGCGCAAGCTGTGCTACCAGGTGACGCGGCATCGGCAGCGGATCGCCGTCGACGCAGCTCGCCAGCAGCTCGCCGAGCAGCGCGGACCAGGTCAGTCCGCGCGCGCCCAGGCCCACGCAGGCGAAGAGTCCGACCTGTGCATGCCCGCACAGCGCCCCCACCCGCGGCAGGCGGTCCGGCGCCATCGCGCGCACCCCGACCCAACCTGCAAGCGCCGCTGCGTCGCAGGGCGCGGCGAAGCCAGGGAGCATCCGCTCGAGCCGCTCGAGATTGCGCACGTGATCCGCGTCGCGCAAGTCCGTCTCGCAATCATCCTCGTCGAAGCTGGCGCCGATGCAGTGTGCACCGTCGACAGCAGGCGTCATATAGCCATCGCCGCAGACCGGCGCGATCAGCCGAGCGCTCTGCCGCTCGGGCAGCCGCGTGATCTGACCGCGCACCGCGCGCAGTCGCAATGCACCCGACGTGTCGAAGCGCGCCGCATGCCGCGCATTGGCAAGCACGACCACCGGCGCTTCGGCGAGCACCTGTCCGCCGGCATCCCGCACGCGCCACCCCTCGGCTGTGCGCTCGAGGTCGACCGCCTCACGCCCGAACACGCGCCGCACATTCTCGCCGCAAGCAGCCAGGCGCGCTTCGCAGACGCTGGAGGCCGCCGCCCAGCCAGCCGTCTCGAACCAGAAACCCGCGCCACCGGTGCGCGCACCTATCAATGCGGCTCCCTCCTCGCGGCTCACCCGGCGCGCCACGCTCGCGGGTGCAGCGACGTACTCGGCTGCCTGCGCGAGTCGCTCCAGTCGTCGCGGATCGCGAGACACCTGCAGCACCCCAGTCGACATCCAGCGCGCGGGAGCTAGGGTACGGTCGAGCGCCTCGAGCTGGCGCACTGCATAGAGGCTGGCTGACGTAGTAAAAGTGCTGCGCGTGCGGCGATCTGCCAGCAGCGCCGGGTGCAGAATGCCGACGGGATTGGCGGACGCTTCGCGGGCAGGCCCCGCGTGTCGCTCGACGAGATCGACGCTGAAACCGCGGGCGGCGAGCCGCTCTGCGCACGAGGTGCCGGCGAGACCGGCGCCGATGACGGCGGCGTGGCGGCGCGGACGAAGATCGCGCCCGCCCTGCCCCGCGCCTGCGAAAGCGCCGGACAGCATCTCCCGCTTGCAGCCGAAGCCCGCACGCTTCGCCACGTTGAAGCCGGCGTCGCCGAGTCCGCGTCGGACATCTCCCGCGACGGAATAGGTGGCGAGCGTGGCACCCGGATTCGCCAGGCGCGCAAGCTGGTGGAACAGCGAGTGCGTCCACATCTCCGGATTCTTCGACGGCGCGAAGCCGTCGAGGAAGAACGCGTCCGCGCGAGCATCCAACTGTGTGAGCAGGGTCGTCGCGTCGCCGAAGAGCAGCGTGAGCGCAACCCGGTCGCGGTCGAAATGCAGCCGGTGAAAGCCGGGCACGGCGGGCGGATAGACATCCTGAAGCGCGCTGGCAAGCGGCGCGAGTTCCGACCACGAAGCCGCAGCGCGGTCCAGGTCCGTGCGCGACAGCGGATGCTTCTCGACCGCCACATAGTGAAGCCGCGCGCGCGCTGGTGCGCTCGATTGCCACGCCTGCCAGGTCGCCAGAAAGTTAAGCCCGGTACCGAACCCGCACTCGACGATGGTGAAACGTTCCGCGCGCATCCAGCGCTCCGGCAGTCCATTGCCCAGCAAGAACGTGTGACGTGTCTCCTCCAGGCCGCCGGCTGCCGAGAAATACACGTCCTGGAAACGCTCCGAGTACGGCACACCGTCCTCGAGCAATCGCAGCTGTGCGGGTTCGACGGCGGGCGCGTGGCTCATGCGAGGTGCATCCGTGCGCTCATGTGCGCGTCGACGCGCGCAATTCGCTGACACTGTTCACACAGGTAGCCGGCCGAGCGCGATGGGACCGCGCAGCTGACGCAGGAAGCAGGTGACGAGGTCGATGTCCGTCCGCCCGCCCTCTCGCTCGAACTGCGCCCGCAGCGCGCTCCATGGTAGATGCGGCTGTCGATGGTGCAGGCCGTGGAGATTGAAGTGGAGCAGCATCGCCGCCACCCAGCGCGGCGCATCGGCGTTCATCGCGAGTCGCGGTTGCTCCAGCCGCGTGGCGTAGTGGTAGGAGTTGTCGGCGATGGACACGAGTGCGGCGCGCACCGCGATGACGGCGGCAAACATCCAGACGTTCGCGCCGTAGAGCCAGACGCCGAGGCCGAAGACGATGAGAATCGCGAGCATGTCGAAGCGCATCTCGCGCAGCGCGCGCGGCTCGCGCACCGCGCGCACGACGAGTCCGCCGGTCGAATCCGGGTGTTCGAGGCGCGGTGCAAGCCAGTCGATGGCACGACGCGGCAGCAGGCACGCGATCGAGCTCAGCACCTCGAGAAAGTACATGCCGCCGAGCAACTGTACGTAGAAGCCGGCCGCGGCGGCGAAGCGGGAGGTCCGTGCTGGATCGTAGACCTCGGTGCGGTCGCGGCGGGTGCGGCTGTAACGGTGGTGCAGCAGATGCGCGACGCACAGCGCGCGAAACGGTGCGCCGTAGAGGACGCAAAGCAGGCGGCCCGCCGCGTCGTTCCAGCGCCGCGCCGTGAACAGGTGAGCGTGAATGGCCTCGTGGATGAGCGACCACATCGTGTTGGCCGTCAAAGCGATCGGCACCAGGAGCAATCCCCACCAGGGGTTCGTGGGCAGCAGCCAGACCGGCATCACGACAAACAAGAGCAGGCTCGCTGCCACGGAGAGGCCGCAAAGCATCGCGTTGAGGCCGGTGGCGGGCGCAGGGCGGGAAAGGACAGTCGACATGCTATCGCGGAATTCAACGCGTCTCTGAGGGTGTCACGCGTTCAGGCGGTGACATCGCTGCCGCACCCAAGCGCGAACTGAGCAAGTGCAGCATTGTTGGCGCATCGCGGTAAGATGCGCCTTGGCTGGACGCCTTGCCGCATGCGCGACGTGTCCTCTGGCAACGGTGTGGAAGTCACGACTTGGAGAGCACGAGATGGGAGAAGGGTTCATCGGTTCGATCGTGATCGGTTTGCTGGCGGGCTGGCTCGGCGGCAAGATCATGCGCGGTGGCGGGTTTGGTCTGATCGGCAACCTCATCGTCGGCGTCATCGGCGCCGTCATCGGCGGCGTCACGTTCGGCCTGATCGGTCTGCAGGCGAGCGGATTCATCGGGTCCCTGGTCTCGGCCACCGTGGGTGCGGTGATACTGCTCTGGCTCGTCGGCGTGATGAAGAAGAAGTAAGCGCGCCGAGCCGCGCCTGATTCGCCTCGATCAGGCAGCGCCGCTTGGCCGCCTCAATCTCGCATTGTTGCGAATCAAGCGCCCGCTGTGCAAGCGCGCACCCGCTCTGCACACCCTGTGACGACATCGCGAGGGGCGTCGTCAGCGGGCAAGTACCCTGCGCCAGCGCACTGAGGGCACGATGACTCGCCTCTTTCGCGAACTGCGCCGGCGCCTGGGACGCAAGCTCGACGAGCAGCGCCTGCAGGCTTCCCGGGCCGAGGCGCTGCCGCAGCTTGCGGTGCTCGGCGTTGCGTGCGGGCTGCTGGCGGCCCTCGTGATGATCGGGTTCCGGGGCGTCATCGAAATCTCGCAAGCAGCGCTTCTGCCGCCGGGCGGCCCGGAGAACTACGAAGATCTGATACTTGGGCTGCGGATTCTCTTCCCGCTCGCCGGTGCCGTGATCCTCGCCCTGATGTTTCTGCGCATGCCGGATGTCACACCGCATGTGGGCATCGTGCATGTACTGGAGCGCCTTGCCTATCATCAGGGAAGACTGCCGCTGAGAAATGCGTTCGCCCAGTTCCTGAGCGCTGCCGTGGCCATCGTGTCCGGGATGCCGGTAGGACGTGAGGGTCCGGCGGTTCATCTGGGTGCCGCGAGCGCGAGCCTCGTCGGCCAGCACCTGGCGCTGCCCAACAATGCGCTGCGCGTTCTGGTGGGGTGCGGCGCGGCGGCGGCGATCGCCGCCTCTTTCAATACGCCGCTTGCCGGTGTCGCCTTTGCCATGGAGGTGGTGCTGGTCGAGTACACCGTGAGCGGGTTCGCACCGGTGATCCTCGCCGCGGTGAGCGCCACGGCAGTAACGCGCCTGGCCTATGGCGCCGACCCGGCCTTCAGCGTGCCGCCCGTGACCTTCGGATCCCCGTGGGAAATGCCTTACGTGCTCGTCATGGGTCTCGCCATCGGTGCCCTCGCCGCAGCATTCATTGCCCTGGTCGAAGCCACGACGAAGCGCAGCAGCCGCTGGCCGTTCTGGTCGCGCGCGCTGCTCGCAGGACTGCTCACGGGGCTTTGCGCACTCGCGGTGCCGGAGATCATGGGCGTCGGCTACGACACGGTGTCGAGCACGCTGCGAGGTGAGATCGCTGCGGGTCTGCTGCTCGCCATCGTCGTCCTCAAACTCTTGAGCACGGGCGCTGTGATCGGCCTTGGCATTCCGGGCGGACTCATCGGTCCTGTAGTGGTGATCGGGGCCGCAGCGGGCGGCGCCTTCGGTGCCCTGGCGCTGTGGGCGACACCGGCGCATGTGTCCTCACCCGCGCTCTACGCGCTGATCGGGCTTGGCGCGATGATGGCCGGCACGCTGCACGCGCCCCTCGCGGCGCTGACCGCCATGCTCGAACTCACCGGCAATCCGAACATCATCTGGCCGGGGATGCTGGCGGTCATCGCCGCCTACGGCGTGTCGCGGGTCGCCTTCGCGCAGCAGCCGGTCTTCATCACCCTCATGCAGGCGCGCGGGCTCGACTATCGCAACGACCCGATCCTGCAATCGCTGCGTCGTCTCGGCGTCGCCGCGGTCATGGATTCCCAGGTCGCTGCCTTGCCACGAAAGTCAGCGCGCACGGCGATCGATGCCGCCCTGGCGGGCAGCCCGACGTGGATCCTGATCCTCGGCGCCGAGAAACCCATCGCCCTGCTGCCGGCGCTCGATCTCGCACGCCAGACGCTTGAAAAGCCCGACGTCGCCGAGTTCGATCTACTCGAAGTGCCGGCCGACAGACTGCAGGTCGCGCCGATCCCGCTGCAGGCGACCCTGCAGGAAGCACTCGACGCAATGGACACGGCAGGCGTGCAGGCGCTCTTCGTGGTGCCCGCAAGCCCGTGGGAAGAAATGCATGCTTACGGCGTCGTCACCCGCGACCACATCGATCGCAGCTATCGCTATTCCCGCTGAACCCCTCTGGACTCGATGCTCAGTCGAGCACGTGCGAGACCATGCCGTCGGCAAGCTTGGGCTCGAACCACGTGGATTTCGGCGGCATCACCTGACCGGCGTCCGCCACTGCCATCAGGTCTTCCATGCGCGTCGGAAAGAGTGAGAACGCGGCGGCCATCGCGCCCGTGTCCACCCGCCGTTCAAGCTCCGCGAGGCCGCGCATGCCGCCGACAAAATCGATGCGCTGGTCGCGGCGCAGATCGTGAATGCCGAGCACGGGCCCCAGCAGGTGATCGGAGAGCAAGCTGACGTCGAGCCTCGCCACCGGGTCGGCTGGAATCCGCTCCGCTTGAATCGTCAGCCGGTACCAGCACCCGCCCACATACAGACCGAACTCGCCCGGCCGTGCAGGCCTGACGGCCGACGCCTCGGGAGTCACGGCAAAGCGCTCGCCAACGGCTTTCAGGAAATCCGCCGGGGCGCGCCCGTGCAGATCCCTGACCACGCGGTTGTAGTCGAGGATCCGCATTTCATTGGCCGGAAAGATCACCGACAGGAAGCGGTCAGCGCTCAGTTCCCCGTTGCCCCGGCGCGCCTGCGCCACGCGCGATGCAGCCGCGGACCGGTGATGACCGTCCGCGATGTAGAGCGCCGGCATGGCGTCGAAAGCTGCCGTGAGGCGCGCGATGAGCTGCACATCGCTGACGACCCAGAGCCGGTGGCCGATGCCGTCGTCGGCCGTGACGTCCACCGTCGGCGCATCAGTGGACGCATCGGCCAACATCACATCCACCTGCGGCGTTGGCGGATAGGCGATCAGCACCGGTCCCGTCTGCGCATTCAGCGCCTCGATCTGGCGCACCCGATCGTTCTCCTTGTCCGGGCGAGTGAGTTCGTGACGGCGAATGCAGTTCGCATCGTAGGCCGGAACCGACGCCGCAGCGGCAATCCCGGTCTGCACGTGATTGCCCATCTTCACCTGGTACACGTAATAGCAGGCTTGCGCATCGCGGGCGAGGACCCCTGCCGCCAGCATGCCGGCGAGATTCTGCGCGGCCTTCGCGTACACGGCCGGCGCGTGCGGATCCGTTCCCGGTGGCAGATCAATCTCCGGCTTCGAGACGTGCAGAAAGCTCCACGGCTTGCCCGCGGCGCGCGCGCGCGCTTCTTCGGTGTCGAGCACATCGTAGGGCGGCGCGATCACCTCCGCCGCGCGCTCGGGGCGCGGACGCAGGCCAGTGAAAGGCTGGATGAGATGCATGTCGGTGACAGTTTCAAATCGAGCGGCAATTGTAGCGTGAGTGCCCGTCGTCGCCCTCGACATGTTCCGCGAGTCGTTACCGATCTCTCGATTGGCCCAGTCGCTCGCGGACCAGCTTGCCGTAGGCCTCCGAATCCTCGCGCTGCAGCCGATCGAGCGCCGCGCTTGCCGCATCGAACGGCGATCCACGCAGGCTGCGCTTGATGGTTTCGATTTCGGCAGCGGCTTCGGTCAGGCGGCGCAACGTGTCTGCCGGAGGCGCTTCGTTCTTCGCGAGCGCCAGTGCGATTTCCGTAAGCCAGCCGATCTGCCGACCGTAACTCGCGACCTCCGTCACCACGCGATTTTCGATGGTGGCGTCGCCAGCGTAGTTGACGGTGAGCGACGGCGAGGACCACGGCGCGGCGATGCGCTGGGAGACATCACCCGAAAGCGGAAAACGAAACATCCAGAAGGGATCGAATGACATACATCCTCCAGTCGTCGGTCATGTCACGCCAGAAGCACCACTTTCCTTCCCGTGCATCGATGCTGCAGGCGCTGCTACGGAGCCCGCACACGCGCCGCCTTGCGCTCTTGTCCGTTGGTCGCTCACACGTGCTCCGCAGCCGGATCGGCCAGCTCTGCCAGGTTCTCCTGGTCCGTGAATGCCAGCGATTCGGAATTGACGCAGTAGCGTTGCCGCGTCGGTGCGGGCCCGTCCGCGAACACGTGCCCAAGGTGCGCATCGCACCGCGCGCACAGTATTTCCGCGCGGCTCATTCCGTGACTGCAGTCGTCCTGCGTGACCACGTTCTCATCCGCGACAGGCTGGAAGAAGCTTGGCCAGCCGGTACCTGAATCGAACTTCGATGAGGACGAGAAGATCGGCAGCGCGCAGCAGATGCATGCGTATACGCCGTAGCGCTTATTGTCGAGCAGCGTCCCGCAGAACGGCCGCTCAGTGCCCTTGCCGCGGGCAATCTCAAACTGCTCGCGCGTAAGCTGTGCACGCCATTCCGCGTCAGTCTTCAGGACGCGATCCACTTCGACCGGTCCCACGAGCTGCCCAAGCCGATTGAAGACTTTCACTTTCATCGCCGATGTTCCTCCTCTTGCTTTTCCAACTCCAGCGGCGAGCGTGCCGCGACCTCAACGCTTTGGCAAACTCGGTGCGCGAGGTTCCGTTTTGCCACATTCCCGAAGCTTGGCTCAAGCCTGTGGGACCAGGACTCGGGAACGTGAGCGGTTTCTCGCTAGAAGGTCGGGAGCGGAAGACCCGCAACGAACCCGGACATCGTGTCCGGGTTCATCACCAGCGTCGTCGCGGCGAAGGGCGGAACGAGGGCTGGCCCCAACCCATCCAGTCGTTGCGGCTCGAATACCAGGGACGACCCCGGTAATGCTGGTCCCAGTAGGATCCGACCGAAAATGTGACAACGGGCGTTCGAGACCTGGAGATGGTCGAGAGATACCTCGAATGCACCCAGCCCCGGTTGCGGCCGGCGGCGACGTCGCACCACCTCCAGCCGCTGGTGCAGCCGTGCACACGGACGGCGCTGCGTGCCGGTATCCAGCCGACGAGGGGGAATGCGCGATCCGGGCCCGCACGGATGTTTACGTTGCTGTTGGTGAACGTCGTCTGCGCGAGCGCCTGCAGCGGGAGCGTGAGCACGAGCGCAAGCAGAAAGGCGTGCAGCGTTGCGACGGCGAGTTGCGTCAGCGAGGCGCGAGCCGCACGGAGCGCGGCTGAGAAGATCATTTCCACGGTTTGTCCCGGTTGAGGAACCTCCGCACCGGGCAATTTCCGGCTGACATGCAGGAGGAGATGTTCGTTCATTACGAATGAGTCAGTTGCTTCTTCACCGTTCAAGCTCGCACAATTCTCGTCTGCTCGAAAGTGTATCCATCAACGCAGCACACCACGATGGTTTTTGCGGAGTTTCCCTGGACCTCCCGTTCCCGCAGCTACCCACCCTCCACATGACATCAGATCCGCGGATCTTCTTTGCCTCTGAACGTACTCTGCTGGCTTGGCTGCGCACCGGCATTGCCATCGTTGGTCTGGGCTTCCTGGTTTCGCGTTTCGGCCTCTTCTTGCACCTCGTGGCCGGTCAGAGTGGAATGATCCACTCCAGTGCGTCACCCGGGTATTCCCATGTGATCGGCATTCTCCTGGTCGTGTTGGGCTCAGCGAGCATGGCCGCGGCAACCATCCAGCACGGCCGTTTCATCGCCACATTGCCCGAAATCGATCGACCCGCCGCGTACTCGCGCGCATGGGCAGTTTGGCTCGCAGGTCTGGTGTCTCTGGCGAGTCTTGCGCTCGCTGTTTATCTCGCACTCGCGCCGCAATAGCAGCGCCCTGTGAATTGACGCCTTGTATCTTCCGGAAGACCGCAGATGAACTGGCTGTCAGGGTTCAACATTCAGCTCGAACCAGCGGGATCACCAGGGTGGCGAACAACGCATAGCCCTCAAGCCGATTCTCCGCCCAGAACTCCCAGTAGCCCCGTAGATTGGCGTAGGCCGGCTTGCCGTCGACCGTGAACACGTAACCCACTCCCGGGCCGATCGCAGCGACCCTCGGCTTGAACGGCCGGAGCCTGGCGCCTGGATGGGAACTGCGTTAACGACCGACGACCTTCTCCGGTCGCGGCTTTTCGATGCCGAGCGCAACAGGCGCGACATCTTGTGCGGGCGGCGATGACGCCAGCGCCTTCGAGACGGCTACAAAATCCAGCGCGAGGCGACTGTGCTGCTATCGACATAGTCGCGCCGTGCCTGCAGCAGCGTGCGCTCGGCATCGAGCTGGACCAGGAAATCGGTCAAACCAGCGTCGTGACGAGTGCGCGCGAGCAGCAACGCGTCGCGACTGTCGCGCTCCTTCGCAGCCAGCTGGACGTTGCGCCGGCGCTCGGCGTTGTAGGCCGTCAACGCGTCGTCGATCTCGTGCCACGCCTTCAGCACGGTCTGCTGGTAGGCGACCGCCGCTTCCTGTTGCTCGAGCTTGCGAATCGTGACCGTCGCGCGGCGCCGGCCCTGGTGAAGATCGGCAACTGAAGGCTCGGCCCGATCGACCACACGCGGCTGCCCCAGTCGGCGAAGCTGCTGGCACTGACCGATCCCAAGCCCATGCTGGCGCCTATCGTGATGCGCGGGTACAGGTCGGCCACGGCAACGCCGATGTCGGCGGTCGCGGCGTGCAGTTGCGCCTGCGCCTGCTGGATGTCGGGCCGGCGCCGAGGTGGCCCAGACGCACTGTAAGTGTTTGAGCCGGGCACGGATATCGCTACCGCACATCTAGGCCACAATGTATATACACTTATTGTCGACATAGTTTGACAAAGAGGCCTCATAGTGTCGATAATCATTCCACCAAAGATTGCCGCAAAACTTGCGCTAAAGCACGACGTAGTTCCCGACGAAGTCATTCAGTGCTTCGCGAACCGGGATGGTCGGTCTCTCCTCGAGACGCGAGAGGAGCATGCAACTAATCCACCAACACAATGGCTTATATCAGAAACTGACTTCGGTCGTAAGCTGAAGGTGATTTACGGCGAGGAGGATGGAGATATTTATTTGAAGTCAGCATTCGGACCAAACGAGAAAGAGATCCGTATATACAATAAATACGGAAGTTGGATCGTTGATCCGTCTTAGGTTGTCAAATTGCCGGTTATCGTAGTATTGACGGTGAGCTACCAACACACGAGAAGAGAGGGAATAGAAAATGGCCAAGCACACAATCCACGAAGCGGATGACGCATGGGATGAGCGCACCCTTGGGGCGGATGAGGACTTTGTGGCCGTGGCCGACGACGACACGGAAAGGAGGGTTGATGCCGCGGCAGGCATGCAGATGATCTCCATCCGCCTACGGAAGAGCATGATTGATGACTTCAAATTGCTCGCGTCCATCAATAAGGGCATTGGTTATCAGACCCTTATGCGGCAGGTTTTGCAGCGTTTTGTGGACTGCGAAATGAAGCGCATTGCACGAGAACTAATGAGCGAGAAGGTCGTACGCGAAACCGCGCACGACAATGGTGAAGTGCCCAGCAAGCGCAAACAGCGCAAAGCAGCATGACCATCGGCAGATCCGGCGCGGGCCGCCCAGGATCTGCCTTAAAGGCCGGGATTCTTTGTCGTCTATTTCCCGGGATTTATTCGGCATGTGAGCGCCACGATCTGGCGAATACCTCGCACTGACCCGCACTCAGCAAAAAGAAAGCCCTGCAATGCAGGGCTTTCTTTTTTTCGTATTTTTCCGTACAAGCTGGGCCGCCCTCACCTAACTATCTGATTTCTTGGCGTCCCCACGGGGACAAAGTTCAAAGCCCGAGACCCAAACCGACCGTTCGAATCCCTGACCGGGGCAACGGCGGATAAGCTATTCGAAACGCTAGAGGAATGGAACGACTACCTTGAGCGCCACGCGCCATCGTGCCGCGATCTGGAACCCTCGCCATGAGAGGGCCAGGCGGCAACATTTCCGGGCTATGGCGACGCTAGCACCCGGCCAGCCGGGGACGCTCCTGCTCCTTTCTCCCTGCGCCTGACCTTCGAGGAGCGGGCATCCCTGGAACAGGCTGCGGGGGATATGCCGCTTGGGGCGTATATCCGCTCCCAGGTCTTCGAGGACGGCAAAGCCCGAAAGCGGCGGCGGTACAAGCGTCCGGTCAAAGATCACCAGGCACTCGGACAGCTCCTAGGCGCGCTCGGCGAGGCGCGGCTCGCCAACAACCTCAACCAACTCGCGAAAGCCGTCCACACCGGCTCGCTGCCCGTCACCCCAGACACGGAAAAAGCGCTCCGCGACGCTTGCGCCGAAATCCACCAGATGCGAAGCCTGCTGATGCGGGCGCTCGGCTTCGAAAGCGAGCGGCGGCAATGATCCTCAAGGGCAACCAGCGATCTGGGGGATGGCAACTCGCGGCGCACCTGCTGAACACGCGGGACAACGAGCATGTCTGCGTGCACGAACTCCGGGGCTTCGTCGCCGACGATCTTGAGGGAGCTTTTCAAGAGGTCTACGCGGCCAGCAAGGGCACTCGGGCCGAGACATACCTGTTCTCACTCAGCCTCAACCCGCCCGCGAAAGAGCGAGTCTCCACGGAGAAATTCCAGTCAGCCATCGAGAGGGCCGAGAAACATCTGGGCCTCGCAGGTCAGCCGCGCGCCATCGTCTTCCATGAGAAGGACGGCAGGCGGCACGCGCATGCGATCTGGTCTCGGATCGACACCGCAAACATGCGGGCCATCGACCTTGCCCTCTACAAGCTCAGACTCCGGGACGTTGCCCGCGATCTCTATATCGAGCACGGCTGGCAACTGCCGCGCGGGTTCATCAACTCCGAGGAGCGGATGCGCCACAGGTATTCCCATCACGAATGTCAGCAAGCGCGCCGGGAGGGACAAGACCCGGCGGCGCTCAAGCGGATGTTCCAGGAGTGTTGGGCGGCTTCGGATAGCCGAAAAGCGTTCGCGGCGGCACTCGAAGCTCGCGGCTATACGCTCGCACGCGGAAACCGGCGCGGTCACGTCGCTCTGGATTACGGGGCAAGGTTTACGCGATTTCCAAGTATGTCGGCGTCTACGCCAAACACGTCCGCGAACGCCTCGGCATCCGGCAGAGTTGTCGAGCGTCGAGAAGGTCCTATCGGACAACGCCAAGCGCATGTCGGAGGACCTCAAGCGCAATATCGAACAGGCGGAGAAGGCCAACCGGGCACGCTCCGCCGCCCTCAAGTTCCAATACACACAAACCACTCAGCGCCAGCGTGAGT
>CAVRDD010000028.1:0-30654 GCA_963719715.1 uncultured beta proteobacterium | reverse complement strand
GCGAACACCAAGAGGAGACGGAAATGGTTTTCACGCGCTGGACGCTCGTAATCGTTGTCCTCCTTTTCAGCAATGTCGGCCTGGTTCGCGCGGACACGTCTCTGCTGAACGTCTCCTACGACGTTACACGCGAGTTCTACAAGGACTACAACGCTGCCTTCGCCCGCCAATGGAAGCAGCGCACCGGGGAGACGGTCACGATCAACCAGTCGCATGGTGGTTCCAGCAAGCAGGCGAGGGCGGTCGCCGACGGACTCGAAGCCGACGTCATCACCATGAATCAGGCAAACGACGTCGACCTTCTGCACGAGCGCGGCGGGCTCGTTGCGGCCGATTGGCAGAAGCGGTTCCCCCACAACAGCGTGCCGTACACGTCTACCAGCGTATTCCTGGTGCGCAAGGGCAACCCAAAGGGCATACGGGACTGGGACGATCTGGTGAAGCCGGGCACTGCGGTGATCATTCCGAACCCCAAGACATCCGGCAACGGGCGCTACACGTATCTCGCCGCCTGGGGCTACAAGATCAAGAACGGTGGCTCGCAGGACGACGTCGCGAGTATTTGTCGGTGCTCTGTTCCGCAACGTCCCGATTCTCGACTCGGGCGGGCGTGCTGCAACCACCACCTTCACGCAGCGTGGCATTGGGGACGTCCTCGTCACCTTCGAGAACGAAGTGGCGCTCATCAAGAAGGAAGAGGGTGCGGAGGCATTCGACGTGGTCTATCCGAGCGCCAGCATCCTGGCCGAGAATCCGGTCGCGGTAGTCGACAAGGTTGCCGACAAGAAGGGAACGCGGAAAGTCGCAGAAGCCTATCTCGAGTATCTCTATTCAGACGAAGGTCAGGAGATCGCGGCAAAGCACAGCTTCCGGCCGCAGTCGAAAAGCGTTGCCGAAAAGTACGCCGCCAGTTTTCCCAAGCTCAAGCTCTTCACGGTGGAAGAGGTGTTTGGCGGCTGGCAGAAGGCGCAACAGGTGCACTTCAGCGACGGTGCGTTCTTCGATCAGATCTACGAGCGCAAGTGACGCCTGAGCAGACTCGCCTGCGGAGCACGTTGGATTCGTGAGGGGGAAGCCCATTCGACGTTATGCGATGCGACGATAAAGTAATTCAGAAACAGTAGTTCGAGGTTTATTAGAACGTTGGCCATACTGGCCAGTTGCAATGAGCACACTTTGATGGCCGCAGGGGGCAGAGCTTCGAACATGAGCATCAGGGCGCGGAAACTAGTGGACGAGAGAGCAGGAACGTGAGCACGGAAATCAGCAGGATTCCATATGCGCGTCCCGTCGGCGGCGCTGTCGGGGGATGGCATCCCGGGGCGGGGGGCATGCGTTCGTGAGCGGGACGGTATTCGGCGTTTCGCTGCGTCGACGCCATACCGTGCTTGCCGGATTCGGCCTGGCGCTCGGTTTCACGCTCCTGTATCTGAGCCTCATCGTGCTGATACCGCTGTCGGCGGCCTTCTTCAAGGCGGCGACGATGAGCTGGCCCGACTTCTGGGCTGCCGCCACGGGTCCCCGCGTCCTCGCGTCGTACCGCCTGACCTTCGGCGCATCCTTTCTTGCGGCATTGATCAACGCACTATTCGGGACCCTCGTCGCCTGGGTGCTGGTGCGCTATTCCTTCCCGGGCCGCCGCGTGGTCGACGCTCTGGTCGATCTGCCGTTTGCGTTGCCTACCGCCGTGGCCGGCATCACGCTTGCCGCGATATACAGCGGCAACGGATGGATCGGCCAGCTCTTCGAGCCCTACGGCATCAAGATCGCCTTCACTCCGCTCGGCGTGCTGGTCGCACTGGTCTTCATCGGCTTGCCTTTCGTGGTGCGAATGGTGCAGCCGGTGCTGCAGGAACTCGAACCCGAACTCGAGGAAGCAGCGGCCACGCTCGGCGCAAGCCGGCTGCAGACCTTCACCCGGGTGATCTTTCCGACCATCCTGCCCGCATTGTTGACGGGGTTTGCACTCGCGTTCGCTCGTGCCATCGGCGAGTACGGGTCCGTCATCTTCATCGCGGGGAATATTCCGATGGTCTCCGAGATCACGCCGCTGCTGATCATCACGAAGCTCGAGCAGTACGATTACCCGGGGGCTACCGCCATTGCGGTGGTAATGCTGGTGATCTCCTTCGTCCTGCTGCTCATCATCAATTTGCTGCAGTGGTGGACGCGCCGCCGCCGCGGCGAAGCGTGAGGGGCGGAACATGAGCGCAGTCCTTCCCGTCCCGTCGGTGTCTGCCGCCCGCAGCACCCGGGAGTCACCCGTCGTGCGCTGGGTTCTGGTGGGGCTCGCCTTGGGTTTCCTGACCCTGTTTCTGTTCATACCGCTCGGTGCCGTCTTCCATGAGGCATTGAAGAAAGGCTGGGTCGTCTACTGGCGCGCCGTCACCGATCCGGATGCACTAAGCGCGATTCGCCTGACGCTGCTCACGGCGGCGATCGCCGTGCCGCTCAACCTCGTGTTCGGCGTTGCCGCGGCGTGGGCGATCGCCAAGTTCGAGTTTCCAGGCAAGAGCGTCCTGACCACGTTGATCGATCTGCCGTTTTCCGTTTCCCCGGTGATCGCGGGTCTCGTCTTCGTGCTCCTGTTCGGGGCGCAGGGGTGGTTCGGTCCGTGGCTGCAGGCACACGACATCAAGATCATCTTTGCCGTCCCCGGTATCGTGCTCGCCACCATATTCGTGACGTTCCCGTTCGTGGCGCGCGAGTTGATTCCGCTGATGCAGGCGCAGGGAGCGGAAGAAGAAGAGGCTGCTGTCGTCCTCGGCGCCACGGGTTGGCAGACGTTCTGGCGCGTGACACTGCCCAACATCAAATGGGGGCTGCTGTACGGGGTCATCCTTTGCAACGCCCGCGCAATGGGGGAATTCGGCGCGGTGTCCGTCGTCTCCGGCCACATTAGGGGCATGACCAACACGATGCCCCTGCAGGTCGAGATACTCTACAACGAGTACAGCTTTGTCGCCGCCTTCGCCGTTGCATCGCTGCTTGCGCTGGTGGCGTTGCTCACGTTGATCGTGAAGGCCATCGTCGAAGCCCGGTTTGACGGCAAGCAGGAGTCCGCATGAGCATCGAAGTACGCAACGTTTTTAAACGCTTTGGGACTTTTGCTGCCCTCAAGGACGTGAGTCTGGATGTCAGGACCGGAGAATTGCTCGCGCTGCTCGGGCCATCCGGCTCCGGCAAGACCACGCTTCTGCGAGCGATCGCGGGGCTCGAGACGATCGATGCCGGACAGGTGCTCTTCTGCGGCGAGGACACGACGTCGCAGCACGTGCGTGAGCGACGCGTGGGCTTCGTCTTTCAGCACTACGCGCTCTTCCGCCACATGACCATCCTCGAGAACGTCGCGTTTGGATTGCGCGTGCGACCGCGGCGCGAGCGCCCAGCGAAAGCCGCGATTCGTGAGAAGGTGATGGAACTGCTCAGGCTGGTGCAACTCGACTGGGTGGCCGATCGCTATCCCCATCAGTTGTCCGGCGGCCAGCGCCAACGCGTCGCACTTGCGCGCGCGCTCGCGGTCGAGCCGCGAGTGTTGCTTCTCGACGAACCGTTCGGCGCGCTCGACGCGAAGGTGCGCAAGGAGTTGCGGCGCTGGCTGAGGCGCCTGCACGACGACATGCACATCACCAGCGTGTTCGTCACCCACGACCAGGAAGAAGCACTCGAAGTGGCGGACCGGGTCGTCGTAATGAACGAAGGGCGAATCGAACAGGTCGGTACGCCAGAAGAAGTGTACGAGCACCCGGCAACGCCCTTCGTGTACAAGTTTCTGGGCAGCGTGAATCTGTTTCACGGTCGTCTGCACCAGGGACGGGCCGAGATCGGTGATCTGGTGCTCGATGCACCGGAGCACGCAGAGGCGCGCAATGCGCCGGCCGATGCCTATGCGCGACCGCACGAAATCGAAGTGATGCGCAGCGCCGGGGAAGATGCCGCAATTGCGGCGATTCTGCAGCGTGCCATTCCCGTGGGGCCGCGCGTTCGCCTGGAGCTGAATCTCGAAGATGGCGATCAGTTGATCGAAGCCGAGGTAAGCCGTGAAGAGTGGCGCGCTCTGGATGTGATCTCGGGCGAGCGGGTGTTTCTGCGACCGCGTCGCTTCAAGGTGTTTCCGGCGACAGCCTAGCCCCCCTGACGTTACATCCGGTTCAGGTCTGGCGCGCGCCCGCGCCTAGACCCGCATGGCAGGAAAAGGCTAAAATTCAAAGTCTTTGTCCCGCCATGAACGTTCATCGCACGATACCTACCTCAGCCGACGGGCCGATTGCACTCACGATCGGCAACTTCGACGGCGTGCACTTGGGCCATCAGGCGATGCTGCGGCGCTTGCGTGAGGTGGCGACCGCGCTCGGGGTGCCCGCCTGTGTCATGACGTTCGAGCCGCATCCACGAGAGTTCTTCGCTCCGGATCAGGCGCCGACCCGGCTTACGTCCCTGCGGGAAAAGCTCGAACTGCTGCGGCGCCATCGCATTGACCGCGTCTACATCTGTCGCTTCAACTTCGATTTCGCGCGCGTCTCGGCGCAGGAGTTCATCGAGAACATCCTGAAGGAAAGACTCGATGTGCGCTGGCTGCTGGTGGGGGACGACTTCCGATTCGGCGCCCGGCGGGCAGGGGACAGCGGCATGTTGCGGGCGGCAGCACGCACGCTGGGTTTCGAGATGGCGGAAATGCAGAGCGTGGACGTGGGCGGGCTGCGCGTATCGAGCACGGCGATCCGTGAGTTCCTCGCCGATGGCCACATCGAGCAGGCAGCACGGCTGCTCGGCCGGCCCTACAGCATAAGTGGTCGCGTGATCCGTGGCGATCGCATCGGGCGCACGCTCGGCTTTCCCACCGCCAACGTGCAGATGAAACACAATCGACCGCCGCTTGCAGGAATCTTCGTGGCGCAGATACATGGCTTGCCGGAGGGACCGCTCAATGGTGCGGCGAGCCTCGGTGTACGGCCGACTATCGCGGGAGCGGGCAGGCCGGTCCTCGAGATTCACCTGCTCGACTTCGCGCGCGAAATCTACGGCGCACATGTCCGCATCGCTTTCCTGGAGCGGTTGCGGGAGGAGCACAAGTATCCGGACCTGAAGGCGCTTGCACGCCAGATCGGTCTCGATGTCGCGCAGGCGCGCGCGTGGTTCGAGCGTAACAGCGCAGGACAGGCACTGACACAGAATGGCTGACTACAAGAGCACGCTAAATCTTCACGACACGCCGTTCCCCATGCGCGGGGATTTGGCGAAACGCGAGCCCGGCATGCTGGACTCGTGGCGCGCCAGGAAGATCTATCGGCAGATCCGTGAGGCTGCGGCCGGACGACCGAAGTTCATCCTTCACGATGGACCCCCGTATGCCAACGGCGATATTCACATCGGTCATGCCGTCAACAAGGTCCTGAAGGACGTCATCGTCAAGGTGAAGACGATGTCGGGCTTCGATGCGCCCTATGTTCCAGGCTGGGACTGCCACGGTCTGCCCATCGAGCATCAGGTAGAGAAGCGTCACGGAAAGCACGTCGAGCAGAACGAGTTCCGCCGCCTCTGCCGCGAGTTCGCGCGCACGCAGGTGGAGCGTCAAAAGGCGGACTTCGTGCGCCTGGGGATTCTTGGAGACTGGGACCATCCCTATCTGACCATGGATTTCAGGACCGAAGCCGAGATCATTCGTGCCCTCGGTCGCGTTCAGACGCGAGGCTATCTTTATCAGGGCGCAAAGCCCGTGCACTGGTGCGTGGACTGCGGCTCGGCTCTGGCGGAGGCCGAGGTCGAATACGAGAACCGGATCTCGCCGGCGATCGATGTCGCATTTCCGGTGGCCGATTTGAACGACCTCGCACAGCGTTTCGGGTTGGCCGAGATCCGCGGTCCAGCGGCGGGCGTGATCTGGACGACGACGCCCTGGACGCTGCCGGCAAATGAGGCAGTGAGTGTCAATCCCGCGTTCGAGTACGTTCTCGCGCGGACGTCAAAGGGGGTACTGATTCTTGCGCGACCGCTCGCCGACGCGTGTCTCGCGCGCTACGGGCTAGAGGTCGAGGAAATCCTCGCCGTGGCGAATGGAGCAAAGCTCGAGCATCTGCGTCTCGCGCATCCGTTTCAGGATCGGACCGTTCCTGTCATCCTCGGCGAGCACGTCACGCTCGATGCAGGTACGGGTCTCGTGCACACTGCGCCCGCTCATGGCCTGGACGACTACGTCGTCGGTTCTCGTTACCACCTGCCGATCGACAATCCGGTGGGTGGTGACGGTCGCTTCTTTGAGACCGTCCCGATCGTGGGCGGCAAGTCGGTATGGGAGGCGAATCCGATCATCGTCGACCTGCTGGCCGCGCGCGGCGCGCTGCTCGCTCACGAGGAGATCGAACACAGCTACCCGCACTGCTGGCGACACAAGACGCCAATCATCTTCCGCGCTACGCGGCAGTGGTTCATCGGCATGGATCTCACGGGCGGCGAGGCAGCCACTCTGCGCGAGACTGCGATGCAGGCGGTCGAGGCAACGCAGTTCTATCCGGCATGGGGCCGCGCGCGGCTGGAGGGAATGGTTCGCAACCGACCCGATTGGTGCGTTTCTCGTCAGCGCAATTGGGGGGTGCCGATCCCGTTCTTCGTTCACAAGGAAACCGGACTGCTGCATCCGCGCACTGCGGAGTTCGTCGAAACCGTCGCGAAGAGAGTAGAGAAGGGCGGCATCGAGGTCTGGTTCAGTCTAGCAGCGGAGGAGTTGCTCGGCGCAGAGGCTCAGGACTACGCCAAGTCAACGGACACGCTCGACGTCTGGTTTGATTCCGGCACGACGCACGAGAGCGTGTTGCGGCGAACGCCGGGACTGCGCTGGCCGGCGGACCTTTATCTCGAAGGCTCCGACCAGCACCGCGGCTGGTTCCAGTCGTCGCTCCTCACGTCTTCGGCCATCGCAGGGCGGGCACCTTACGATGCGCTGCTCACGCACGGCTTCGTCGTGGATGGTCGTGGGCGCAAGATGAGCAAGTCCATGGGCAATGTCGTGGCGCCACAGAAAGTGGTCGACACGCTTGGCGCGGACATCCTCCGCCTTTGGGTCGCGGCCACCGATTACTCGGGCGAACTCTCCATCTCGGATGAGATCCTGAAGCGCGTCGTGGAATCCTATCGGCGCATTCGCAATACGATTCGGTTCCTGCTGGCCAATCTTGCCGACTTCGAACCGGCCAGGCACAGCCTGCCGGTCGGGGAATGGCTCGAGATCGACCGCTACGCGCTGGTGCTCGCGCGTGACGCGCAAGCGGCCATCGTTGGCGCAGCGCAGGCAGACGGCACTTGGAGCGGCGGCCATTTCGGGCGCTTCGAGTTTCACCTCGCCGTGCAGCGGCTGCATCACTTCTGTTCCGAGGAGTTGGGCGCCTTCTACCTCGATATTCTCAAGGATCGGCTCTACACCGCCGGTGCGGACTCGCCTGCGCGGCGTTCGGCACAGACTGCGATCTATCATATTGCGCACGGTTTGCTGCGGCTGATTGCCCCGGTCCTGAGTTTCACCGCGGAGGAGGCTTGGGCAGTGCTGACGCGCAACGACGACGACAGCATCTATCTGCACACATGGCACGAGATGCCGTCGCTCGATGAGGCAGCCAGTCGTGCCCTGCGGTCGCGGTGGACGGAGATCCGCGAGTTGCGTGTAGGTGTGCAGAAGCGCCTCGAAGAGCTGCGCGCCGACGGCAAGATCGGCTCGTCACTGGCGGCGGAGGTGGATTTGTATGCCCCTTCCGAAGAGGGCTTCGCGCCGCTGGCAGGTCATGGTGATGAGTTGCGGTTTGTGTTTCTCACGAGTCAGGCGCGGCTTCACACGGGAAACCACCCGGAGGCCCAGCCACTCTTGAACGGCGTGTCGTTCCGAGTCGCGCCAAGCTCGGACAGCAAGTGCGGTCGCTGCTGGCACTATCGACCCGACGTGGGGATGGACCCTGCGCATCCGGAGATCTGCGGTCGCTGCGTGTCCAATCTCTTCGGGCCCGGAGAACACCGTGTCCTTGCCTAGAATGCTGCCCTGGCTGGGTATCGCGGTGGCCGTGATCGCGCTGGACCAGCTTACCAAGTATTGGATTCACCAGGTTCTCAGCTACGGCCAGGTGATCGAAGTGCTGCCCTTTTTCAACCTCGTTCTTGTCTACAATCCGGGCGCGGCGTTCAGCTTTCTCAGCGATCAGCCGGGTTGGCAGAACACGTTCTTCATAGCTGTCGCAAGCACCGCGAGTGCGTGGGTGCTCTACCTGCTTGCCCGCCATCCGCAGAGCCGAATGTTTTCGCTTGCGCTCGCTCTCATCCTTGGTGGGGCGATAGGAAACCTCATCGATCGGGTGCTCCTGGGCGCCGTCATCGACTTTATCGATATTCACGCGGCGGGCTATCACTGGCCGGCATTCAACGTGGCTGACGCGTCCATTACCTGCGGCGCTGCCTTGCTCATCCTAGCGAGCTTCGGCAAGCAGGAGGACGGCGCGTTTCCGGATACCGCCGTCAAATAGGGAAATCGCATGGACGTAATGCTTGCCAATCCGCGTGGTTTTTGCGCCGGTGTCGATCGCGCGATCGAGATCGTAGAACGTGCTCTCGCTATCCACGGCGCGCCGATCTATGTTCGTCATGAAGTCGTTCACAACAAGTTCGTCGTCGACGGCTTGCGGGCGAAGGGTGCGGTGTTCGTGGAAGAGATCGCGGAGGTTCCGCAGGGCGCGACCGTGGTCTTCAGTGCGCATGGCGTGTCCCAGCAGGTTCGCGACCACGCGCATGCACGGGGGTTGCGGGTATTCGACGCTACCTGCCCGCTGGTGACAAAGGTTCACACTGAAGTCGCCAAGAAGCGCCAGCAGGGCCGCGAGATCATCATGATCGGGCATCGCGGTCACCCCGAGGTCGAGGGCACCATGGGGCAGTCCGCGGCGGGTATGCATCTCGTCGAGACGGCGGCGGATGTCGAGCGGCTGCAGGTTGCCAATCCCGGCAATCTTGCTTTTGTCACGCAAACCACGCTATCGGTCGATGACGCGGCGGCCATCGTTGGCGCCCTGAAGGCGCGCTTTCCGGAGATCGTTGGTCCGAGAAAGGACGATATCTGCTACGCGACCCAGAACCGTCAGGACGCTGTCAAGTTCATGACTCAGCAGTGCGATCTCGTCATCGTCGTGGGCTCTCCCAACAGTTCCAACTCCAATCGCCTGCGCGAGGTGGCCCTAAATTTGGGCGTTGACGCGCAGATGGTTGACAACGCGGCGGAACTCGATCCTGCGTGGCTCGAAGGGAAGCGCAGGGTGGGGGTCACTGCAGGGGCGTCCGCGCCAGAAGTGCTGGTCGCTGAGGTCGTCGAGCGGCTGCGTGCGCTTGGAGCGGTTCAGGTCAGCGAACTGAAGGGCATCACGGAGAATGTCGTTTTCCCGATCCCGAAGGGTCTGGGTTAGCGGCGAGTGCGAAGTCACCTGTAACGACTGCGTTCGGCGTGGCGACTCCGGGTGCCAGGCGGAATTGCGAAGAAAACGGAAGGGGGGCTGCTGGCCGCCACCCCCCTCCCAACTTCATTTACTGCATGATTTCGCGCCAGCTCGTGCGGCGCCCGCCCGGCGCGGGCATGGCGACCGGGGTCTGGGCAGTCGTCTGCTTCGCGTCCGAAGTCGTGATGATCTCGACCGTCTTGCCATCTGGCAGCCTGACGATATTGAAGCCCACAGCCAGCGCGTCCGCGACCTTGTTGCCGATGCTCCCGTTCGCGGCCGACGAGACGGCCTTTCCGCTCCTGAAGTCAAAGTTGTTTATGTAGCTGTAGCCACCGATGACGCACTCGGTGCTCTGCGGGACGTTGCTCGCGACGACGAGTGTTCCGAGTTGCAGCTTCGGGTCGATGTTTGCTCGTTCACCGCTATCCGGGAGGTCCACGAACCAGCCATTGTCGGTGCTGTTGGAGCAGTTGAGCGCGCACGCAACTGTTCGGTAGCTGGATCCACCGGATGTGGCTGTGCTGACTGTCCGACCGACCAGTATCGTTCGCAGATCAGGCAGCGTGGTTGCAGTAAGTGGATCCTTTATGGCGTACACGGTTTGCTTTTGCGTGTTGCCGATATCCGTCCCGCCAAGGTATCGCCCAGTTACTACATAAATGAACGGTGCCGGCGGGCTTCCCAGCTCGGCGATTTCCGGTTTGGTCATGATCGGCTGCGGCGTGCCATTGACCGCATCCTTGACGGTGGCCAGCAACTGCGCCTCGCGACCAGCCGGTCCGTAGGTATCGTTCACGTCGAAACGCCACACGTTTCCGAGCAAGTCCGTGCCATATACCCGGTCGGTGTAGTTGTTGGTGAGCGTGTCGTTGACCCAGGGAGTGATCTTGCCCAGACCGCTGGGCTTGAGCTGCCGTGCCGACGCCCGTGCCGATCTTGAACAGGACTTGGCCGGTCAGGACGTCGAGCACATAGAGGAAACCCTTGCCGTCGTTGGCATCACCGCTGATGTTGTTGTAGCCAGAAGTGAGGAAAACGACCCAGCGACCCTGAGGGTAACCGCTCCAGGCAATCTTGCTGATGATCGGGTTGCCAAAGGAGTAACCAATATTGCAGTCGGTGTACTGAGCCGTCCCGGAAAAGCAGGCTCCGGGCTTGAATTCCCACAGGCCGCTCGGGTTTGCGGGATCGGTGATGTCGAGCGCGTAGTAGCCTCGGCCGCCTGCGCCCAGGCCCCCGACAAGAACCGTCTTCCAGTTACCACCAGAGTCAGCGACATCGCTCACGAATCGGTGTTCCGTCGACGTAGTAGTCGTGAAGGTTCGCGTAGTTGTTGTCGGCGAGTTTCCACAACTTGTCGATTACCAGCGTCGGGATGAATGCCCATGCTTCCTCGCCGCCCTGTGTGTCAGCGGGGGACGTCCCGGCATAGAACGCGTGAAGCATGCCGTCGTTTGACGCCGTGTAAACCATGGGGGCACGGCCCTGCCCGCGCGGTCTTGAACTCGCTATAGCCCGTATCTCCGTAATTCGCGAAGGGCCGCCGGACGAACACCGGTTGAGCGTTCACGATGTCGCCGAGAACATGGGTCCGCGTCCGATAAAGTTTGCTGAGGTCGTTCGTGATGAATCCTTCCTTCCCGGTCTGGCCGCGCAGGAAATTGACGAGAGTTGCTCCTGCAGCGGCACTTCTCTGGTTGACCGTGCCACTCGAGCCGTCGGTCATCATGCTGTACTGACTGAACAGTTGTACCTTGGTGGAACCGAAATTTCCCTGCTCCGTGGAATCGAGTGCCGTCACGGAAGTGCCCGTCGGGGCGCCAGTGCCGTCACAGGTCTGTGTGTTCCACTTGAAATCCACGAGTTTGTTGGTTGCAGCGCCGTGGAAGAGATAGACATTGCGGTTGTCGCACGCTGCGCCGACCTTCGCGTCGAGCTTTGCCTGCGCCGACCAGATGGGTGTCGTGCTGACGACTCCAGAGGAAAGGTCAATCGACCGGGACGTCAGTTCGCCCGTCCATTCGGCAGTAGTGAAGCTCGCCGTATAGGCAGAGTTGTCGCCCGCGACCGGCTCGAGGTTCGACGTTGCAGCGGCGGAGGCAGCGGCGACACGGGCGTTGATGCCGGTCAATGCAGTCACCAGACCCGATACCACCGAGTCCGGGTCGCCGGCGCTGAAGAACTGACCTCGTCCGTCGACTGCGGCGTGCCACAGGTCATCCAGTGTGGTGGGGCTGTCCGAAGCAGGCTTCGGCCAGGTCTTGTCACCGGAGCGAATTGCCGCGAAGTCGCCGGTGGCAGCGGTCTGGTAGTTGGGGTCGTAGACGAGTGTGCCGGTCAGGCCGAGCCCCATGGTGAAGGTAGTCATGTGCTGCCAGTTCGCCTTGTCGTCTTCCGCTCCCGAGCCTCCCGAGGGCACGTTGTTCGGTGTTACGTCCTTGCCAAGGGCACCAGTGCCTTTCGTTGCGCTGGTGCGAAGATCGGTGATGTAGTAGAACTGGGCGACATCCGCAAGCGAGTTCGAGCTGGCATCGGTGCCGGTGGTGGTCGCGGAAGCGGTCGTGGATGTCGGGCCCGGTGGACTACCTGGGCTGGCAGAGCAGCTGCTATAGTTGCTCGTCGCCGACGTAGGTTGCACCGGTTACATCGCTCACCAAGGCGGTACTACTGTATTGCCTGGTCCGGACTGTCGTCGTAGTGGTCTGAACGATCTTGCTGCCAGTCTGGGATACGGTCTGGGTACAGGTTTTGGGCTTTTTGCTGGTTCCGCAATCGTAGGTTTGCGTGACGTTATACGTGCAAGTTGCAGTCGAATACGTCTTGCCTGTGGTTGTATCCTTGACAGTGGAACTGATACTGCCGTCCCACATCGGGCGCGGAGAGTTCGCATCAGCGAGGTTGCCGTCGTAGTTCGCGATGTCGCTCGTCCCGTCGAGCTGCTCGCCGCCATTCCCGTTCCAGTAGCCGTCCGTGGTAAGGATCGTGAAGTTCTGCTGGCAGGAATACTGAACGGGATCGCCGCTCAT
Organism: uncultured beta proteobacterium; assembly: GCA_963719715.1. Lineage (GTDB taxonomy): Bacteria > Pseudomonadota > Gammaproteobacteria > Burkholderiales > JAEUMW01 > JAEUMW01. Next base: position 18,164 of record CAVRDD010000028.1, on the reverse strand, counting down.
TCCGTTGTTGATGCCGTTCTGATATCCCGCGAAGTACCGCCCGGCACGCGAAAGGGCTTCCCGCAGCGGAGTGCCACCACCCGGGCCTTGGCTGAACAGTTTGTTGAACCAGTTTGATTTCTGAGTCGAATCGAAATCCGCGACCCCGAGATACTGCGTCGGCCGATACCGTGCTGCCTGGGTTGATAGTGATGAAGCCGACGCGATACTGGCTGCCAAGCTGGACGAAGGCTCGGCTGCTCGCCCCTTTCATCATCATGATCCGCGTGCGGTAATAGCTGTACCAGTTGGCAAAGTTGGTGAGCTCGTTGGTGCCACCCGGTCCGGAGGTGTTGCTCACGGCCACTCTTTGCCAGTTCGAACCGGGGGTGGAGATCGGCTTGGCGCATTCGCCGGTGAGGACGTTCGAGAAAAGAGCATCGACCGGATTGCCCGAACCTTTCCACATATAGTAGTACGCCGGCTGTGCGCTCTCGGTGTAGTGTTCGCTGCACTTATCTCCGTCCCAGCAGGTGGCGTCGTCGAAGGCCTTGAATTTCGAGCTTAGGTCGGTTGTTGTCCCGGTGGGAGAGACGTACGGGTCATAGAGCGCGGCGGTGAAGGAAGCATTTGGATAGCTCGAACCGTCGGCCTTGCGCGGCGGCAGGTATGTAGCATTCGGGTTGTAATAGATCTTGTTGCAAAGATAGTTGCGGTAACCCACCTTGTCGATGAGTCCGCTCCATCCACTGCCGCTGGTTGCGTAGAGCGCGTCCGGCATGTGAGTCCAGCTCATGGAGCCGGAATCGTCGAGCACGAAAAGGATATTCGGCTTCACCAGCGCCGTCGAGGAACTGGAGAGAGGAACAGTGGAAATATCGGTTACCTGCGCGAACGCCAGACCGTGAGCGAGGGCGACCGACGCCAGCGTCACAGCACCGCATCGCCTGAGGATGCAGGCTGATTGAATGGATATCGTGTAGGTCATTTCAGCTCCTGGATGCTGATGCAATGCGGTCGGCTTCGGTCCGTAAGTGGAATGCCGAAGCCCTTCATCGTTCTCTGGTCAGTACAAGACCGTCTGGACGTAGCTGACGGTCATGCGTGGGTCCACGATGCGCGCCGTCACACGGTAGTAGGGCTGCTGGGAGTTTGTAAGTGGCACTGCGCCGTATAGCGCCTGCCGACTTCGAAGAGCCCCAACCGGCACTTTGCAGGGTGACGCACTGCTGACGCGGGGTCGTTGACGTCGAGGTTCGGCGTCGAGCAGAGGCGGTGAATGACCCAGCGCACTTCCATCCCTGCCACATCGAGGGGGGTACCGGTGAGTGACACCGGCTGCCCGTTGTCCTTCCACCAGTTTGGCGGGTGCGTTCACCGGGTCGAAGTTCGCGTCCCAACTCGAGAAGTAGCCGGCCGACGCGTTGTCATTCGTAAGGTTTGCGACGGGCTGGGCAAGCACCCAGGTTCGCCCGGCTTCGACGCCCCAGTCACCGGCGCTGGTTACTGTCTGCTTCGACGCGAGGTTGCCGACGATCATTGTGTCGCTCGTGACCGACCGCATCAGAGCAGAGCCCGGAAAGAGTCATCGCGACGAGTACGACAAGCGCGATGAAGAGCACGACGCCGCCTTGACGCGAAGCACGCGCCGCGACTTGGCGCCGAGGACTGTTCATTGCGTATCGCCTTAGCAGGGAGGTGCGGACTTGCTCATGGCATGCTACCCCAGACGATGTTGCGCAATGGGAACGAGCGTCTCGTGTGCTCGGTATCGGTAATTGCGCCAGTTGTTCGGGTCACCGGCTGTCGCATCGCCTGGATCCGAGTCGGTGGTGCCGTGCGACGTTGGTCATCGTGAAGGCGCCACCAGTCCAGGCGGTGCGGTCGTCGTCACCTTTGATTTTCTCCGCCTGTCTGCTGCGCGCGAGAAGGCCGACGCGGACCGCGTAGACGGAGGCCATGTCCGCCGGGGCGGCGTGGTCCAGGACCCGATCGAGTCGAGCGCACCGTCGCCGTTGGAATCTTCGGCAACGCCGTACTCGGCCTGAAGATCGATGATGTCGTCGTAGACGGCGACGGGGTCGTTTGTGCCGTCCGCGTCAGCATCGCTCCAGTGCATGTCGTCCTGAACCACCAGTCGCGCCGTTCTGAATCGACCAGAGATTGCGTCGCGGGGAGGAGCCGAGCTCGTAGATGAAGCCGTTCGTGAAAGCCGGACCGGTCGTCTTGTTGTAGCGGGCGGTGACTGCTTCCACCGCCGCTCTGCGGCGTGTAGCTGCCCGTGCCGTGGTCGATGGTTACGGCGTCCGCGTTCGTGTTTCCGGTGACCTCGATCAGTTGACAGGTGAGTACCGACGGACCTCCACCGGACCGGCGATGAAGAAGCACGTCGCCCCGAAGCAGGCCGGTGCGTCCACCCAGAGTCGACGACGTGGCCTTGGATGGAGTTGGAGGAGAACGTGAACGTCTTGCCCGCGACGATCAGGTCGGTATTCCCATAAAGAACGGCAATCTGATCGGGTGCGCCCGCGGCGCCCTGGGTGATAAGGGCCGGCGCCAGCGGAAACGTCGAAGTCCTGGCTGCCACCGCCGCGCAGACCGTCGTAAGCATCCACGGTGCAGTTGATGGGATTGCGCGACGCCGAAGGTGCCGAAGCCGTAGCCCGCCTGCTTGATGTCCCGCTCCAGCGAGAAGAGCGCCACGGCGCCGGTCATCTGCGCGTCGCTGCCTGCGGTCGTCGTCCGCTTGCGCCCTTCGGCGACGGACAGGACGGAGAAGATGACGAGGATCCCCAGCATTGCCGATGACCATGCCGACCATGATCTCGATGAGGCTCATGCCTCGTTCGGGGAAATGCTCTTCGCGCCTGCAGACGGGGCGTTGTCGGTGGCATGGCAAGTGCTCAGTTGATGTTCGCAACCACGACGTGGCGGTGTGCGGCCGTATCGGATGGCGCGCGCCAGCAGACCGTCACCGTCACCCGGTTCGCGTTTGCGGTGTCGACGAGTGATCTGCTGCATGGTGCTGTTGGCGCCTGGAAGTCCCGTTGCCGGCAGTGGTGATGTCGGTCACCCATTGCGTGACAGCAGCATTGGCCGAAGCACTGCCGGTGAAGGCGCATCCACCGCTGCCGGGCGGTGCTGAAAGGCCAGCAGGCTGTTGGTCAGAGTTGCGGCTCGTGGATCGATCAACATTGGCCCAGATCTGTCCAACGATGCGATTCGCGTAGTTCGCGGCCTCGACCCTGTATTGGCTGTCCGTGGTGCGAGAGGTGGCGGCGGCATACATGCCGACCAGCGCCAGGATGCCCATCGAGAAGAGGAGAATCGCGATCAGCGACTCGATCAGCGTGACGCCTTCCTGCTTGCTCCAAGCTGTCTTCATGCGGGATATCCTGAGCGCATCAGCTGCAGGAGCGCGTGTCACCCACCGCAACGACGGCTGGGTCACAGAGGCGAATCTGACCGCTGCGTGTGATGAGCCACGTTGAGACAACGCATCGTGCCTCCTGCACTCTTGCAGTCGCCGCCGGCCGGGTTGGTTACCTGGACGACCTCGTTGGCGGCAAGCGTTGTTCCGCCGAGTGGCGTGAATGTCACACGTCCCGTGTTGGTGCTGAATTGAACGCCGGTGGTGATCTCACTGGTTTGACCCGAGCCCTCGCTTCGCCGCTTGACGTCGAGCAACGTCATCTCGTTCTGGCCGGTGGTTGGGTTATAGACATTCCCGCGCACCAGCAGACTGCCCCCCGACGTACTGGCGGCCGCTGCCGCGAAGTTCGTAACGTCGGGTTCGGTGTCCGTCATCACAAACTCGACGTTGGCGTTCAGCCGATCGCCTCCGCGCGCGCGAGGCTCGCCTCGCAAGCGTTGTGGTCGCGGCATCTCGAAGCTTCTGGTTCTGCAGAAAGGAGCCAAAGGCAGGGACACCCATCATGAGCACAAAGGCCACCAACCCAAGTCCGACCATGAGTTCGACGAGGGAGAAGCCATGCTCGGTGGTGCGCTGCACTAGCATGATCCATCCTTTCTCATGACCCAGCAGGTGCCGGGATTCGACCAGCCGCTGGGTACCCCGGTGGTGGAGCGCCCGCCGTCCTGGGTGATCGTAAAAGCGAAACCGCTCATGCCCTGCGCGGCGTTGCCTGTCGCTGTTACGGTGTACGTAGTTGCAGTAAGCGCACAGGTATAGGCGAACGACTTCATATTGGCATTGAGAATGGTGCTGTTGCAGGGAAAGCCCGTGCCGTCGGCACCGGTGTACTGCCTGTTGTCCTGGTAGTACTGTTCGAGTTTTGCGCGTGCATCCATGAGTTGCGAGCGTGCCTCTGCAAGGCGCGCTCGCTGCAGGTAATTGGAATAGCTCGGGTAGGCGATCGCCGCCAGGATCGAGATGATCGCAACCGTGATCATCACCTCGAGCAAAGTGAAACCTCTTGCACGTGTCATTGGGAGCACTCCTTTCATCTGCATCAATGGTAGAAAGGGCTTCCAGGTGATGCCACAGAGCGCCGATTGCCGGGCCGATTGCGACCACAGGCGGCTGCAGTTGCGCGTGATCGAGGGATGCCGCCGACAGCAGGGTCTGTGCCATCGAATGGTGACCAGACCTGTGCAACCGATGGGGTGCGTTGTCGGGTCGCTCATGTCGATAACGGCCGCTCGTCACGACGACGGGAGGGGTCATGTTTTGACGGTTTTTGAAGGGGCGGACATTTCCGGCCAACCGCCCGTCTCCTTCACGATGCCGGCCGTCAAGTCAGGCTGCGGTAACCAGCTTTCGGATCATTTTCAGCGGTGGTTGGGCGGAGCGCCAAGGTCGTTGGACAACGCTCGGCCAATACGAAATATCCCGTTTGCTCGGCGGGTGCTCATTTCGAAACGGAGGCGTACTGCAAGTATTGCGACAGTGTGCGATTGATCACCGGGGGTGGGTTTTCCATCTCTGCACGACGGCATGAGGGCGGCGACTTGGACGTCATCACCCAACACTGTTTGTCTCGCTGACTCCGGCGGAAGTGTGGTCTTCGAGCACGAGGCGCTGCGCTGGCCGGCGATTCATCTATAATTCCGGCCGAGCGGTTAGGCCGACTTAGCTCAGCTGGTAGAGCAGCCGATTCGTAATCGGCAGGTCCTCGGTTCGAGTCCGAGAGTTGGCACCAAGAAACAAGAAGTTAGTGACACACCCTCCGATAGCGCGTGCTTCGCGCCGCCTAAACCACGTGCCCCGCACATTGTTGGACGTTCTCTCATGGAGGGGGCAACCAAGAGTTCGGGCGATGTTCTGCGACTGCACGGATCCGTGCGGATGGAGGGAGCCAGCGGGTATCTCATGAGCGACATCCCGAAGGCGTCTGCGCTCTCCGGCCTGCGCGTGATCGAGATGGGAACGCTGATCGCAGGTCCGTTCGCGGCGCGACTGCTCGCGGAGTTCGGCGCCGAGGTGATCAAGGTCGAGCCGCCCGATGGCGGCGATCCCCTGCGCCGATGGCGCAAGCTCCATCAGGGCACCTCGCTCTGGTGGTCTCTGCAGGCGCGCAACAAGAAGTCGGTTACCGGTGAATCTGAAGAGCGGAGGCCGGGCAGGGAATCGTGCGCGAGCTTGCGGCGACTGCGGACGTGCTGATCGAGAACTTTCGACCCGGCACGCTGGAGAAATGGGGGCTGGGCTGGGAGCAGCCTTCCGCACTCAACCCGCGACTCGTCATGGTGCGCATTTCCGGCTTCGGGCAGACCGGGCCGTACCGCGATCAGCCCGGATTCGGCGCGATCGGCGAGTCCATGGGAGGCCTTCGCTATCTGACGGGATATCCGGATCGTCCGCCGGTGCGCGTCGGTGTGAGCATCGGGGATTCGATCGCCGCGTTGCACGGGGTGATCGGAGCGCTGGCCGCGTTGCGGCATCGGGACCGGACCGGCGAAGGTCAGGTGGTGGACGTCGCGCTTTACGAGGCGGTCTTCAATCTGATGGAAAGCCTGCTGCCGGAGTACGGCATGTTCCAGACAGTTCGCGAGCGCACGGGCAGCTCACTGCCCGGCATCGTCCCCTCGAACACGTATGTAACCGGTGACGGCAAGTACGTCGTGATCGGCGCCAATGCGGACAGCATCTTCAGGCGGATGATGCGCGCGATCGGGCGAGCCGATCTCGCCGACGACCCTGGACTGACCCACAACGATGGTCGCGTGGCACGTACCGAGGAGATCGAGACGGCAATCAGCACGTGGGCTGCGTGCCACGACCTCGACGACATCCTGCGGGTGTTGGGGGTGGCCGAGGTGCCAAGTGCGAAGATCTACGACATCGCCGACATCGTTGCCGATGCCCATTACCAGGCGCGGGGGATGATAGAACAACGGCACCTCGCCGATGGGCAGGCGCTGCTGGCGCCGGGTATCGTGCCCAAGCTCTCGGCTACGCCGGGCACCACCGCGTGGCTGGGCCCGGAACTCGGTGCCCATACCGTCCGAGGTACTGGCCGCGCTTGGCTACGACGCAGCAGCGATCAGCGCCTTGCGGGCCGCGGGCGCGATTTGATTTCATTTCACTTCTCCGATCCTGCTGCACGTGACGAAAGCCAAAATCCGCCCTTGCCGCCGGCGTGCGGCCCGTCGAGGTCTGGGCGTGGGCGATGTTCGACTTCGCGAACTCCGGCTACACGACCGTCGTCCTGACCGCGATCTTCAGCGCCTACTTCGTCTCGGTCGTCGCGGAGAACGCCGCCTGGGGCACTCTCGCCTGGACGCTGAGTCTCGCCGTCTCGTATGCGCTGGTGATGTTCACCGGGCCCCTCGTCGGTGCCTACGCCGACGTCCACGCCGCGAAGAAGCGCCTGCTGATGGTGACGACCGCGGTCTGCGTGCTCGTCACCGCGGCTCTGGCAACCGTCGGCCGCGCCGACCTCGGGCTGGCCATCGTCGTTGATCATCGTGTCGAACTACTGCTTCGGCACCGGCGAGAACCTGATTGCGGCCTTCCTGCCGGAGATCGCGGACGGCGAATCGATGGGCAAGGTGTCCGGCTGGGGCTGGTCGCTGGGCTACGTCGGCGGTCTGCTGAGTCTGGGTCTGTGTCTCGCCTATCTGAAATGGGCAAGCGACCAGGGGATCGCCACGGATGCCGCGGTGCCGGTCACGATGCTGATCACCGCTGCCTTGTTCGCGCTGGCGAGCCTGCCCACGTTCCTGCTGCTGAAAGAGCGTGCCGTTCCGCAAGCCGGTCAGGCGGCGGCTGTTCCATGACACCCTCGGGCGACTTGCGAAGACGATCCACCGCGCGCGCCGCTTTCAGGATCTGTGGCGCTTCCTAGTGTGCATCGTGTTCTATCAGGCAGGCATTCAGGCCGTCATCAGCCTCGCCGCCATCTACGCCCAACAGGCGATGGGCTTCACGACGAAGGAGACGTTGACGCTGCTGCTGGTCACCAACGTGACCGCCTCCGTCGGTGCGCTGCTCTTTGGACAGGTGCAGGATCGACTAGGTCACAAGGTGACCCTCACCATCACGCTGCTGTGCTGGATCGGCACCATAGTGCTCGTGTGGGCGGCGCAAGGTCCCGTCATGTTCTGGGTCGCCGCGAACCTCGTGGGGGTCTGTCTCGGTGCGAGCCAGTCGGCAGGGCGTGCGCTGGTGGGTTACCTATCGCCGGAGAAGCACGTTGCCGAGTTCTTCGGCCTGTGGGGGCTCGCCGTGAAGCTCTCCGCCATCGTCGGACCTGTCACCTACGGACTGGTTTCATGGCTCTCGCACGGTGACCACCGCCTTGCGATGATCATGACAGGCAGCTTCTTCATCATCGGCATTGTGCTGCTCTACACCGTCGACGTCAGGCGCGGGCGTGACGCTGCGCTCGCCTACAACCACCGCATGAAGGCGCAGCATGCTCAGGTCTGCGGGCCGAGGACGCCGCGCAGCCAGCGCGGAGATGTCCGCCACTTCCTCCCAGATAACCGAGTGCTCCATCTCGTACTCGTGCCACTGCACGTCGTAGTCAAGCCGCTCCAGCAACTGGCGCGATGACCCCGCAAGCCAGAAGGGGATGATCGGATCGGCAGTGCCATGCGCCATGAAGATCGGCACATCGCGATTCGGCAGGTGACATCTCCGCGTCCAGGGTCTTCGAGACCGGCACGTAGGTGGACAGCGCCATAATTCCCGCCAGGCGTTCGGGATAGCGCAGACCCGTGTGCAGTGCCATCGCGCCGCCCTGCGAGAAGCCGGCGACCACGATGTTCCGGGAAGGAATGCCGCGCTCGTTCTCGCGCCTGATCAGCGCCTCGATCATCTCCTGCGACTCGCGTACACCGGCTTCGTCCTCTCGGCGTGAGAAATCGTCGCTGACGACGTCGTACCAGGCGCGCATCTGAAAGCCGCCGTTGATGGTGACCGCGCGCACTGGCGCGTGCGGGAAGATGAAGCGGATCGGCCGCTCCGGCAACTCCATCTCTTCGACGATGGGCACGAAGTCGTTGCCGTCGGCCCCAAGGCCGTGCATCCAGATGATGCTGGCCGTGGGATCACGGCTGCGTCTCGAGTTCGATATGGGGGAGGAGGGGCATGCAGGAAGCGTGACAGAGTGAGTGAAGGGAGGCGTCAGGCCTTTGGCGGTCGCAGCGCCGACTTGGGGCGGAAAACCTTGATCACCTCGTCGCGGGTTTCGACATAAGGCCCGCCGATGAGATCGAGGCAGTACGGCACCGCAGCGAAGATGCCCGGCACCAGTTGCTTCGCCCTGCGGCGCCCTTCACGCCTTCCAGCGTTTCCTTGATGGCTTTCGGCTGCCCGGGCAGGTTGAGAATCAGTGACTGCTTGCGGATGACGCCGACCTGCCGAGACAGGATCGCGGTCGGCACGAACTTGAGGCTGACCTGGCGCATCTGCTCGCCGAAACCGGGCATGACCCTGTCGGCGACCGCGAGCGTTGCCTCCGGGGTGACGTCGCGCGCCGCAGGACCGGTGCCGCCGGTGGTCAGCACGAGGTCGCAGCCGATCGTCGTCCACCAGTTCCTTGAGCGTCGCTTCGATCACCGCCTGTTCGTCCGGGATGAGTCGCTTCTCGACACGAAACGGCGTCGTCAGAGTCCTCGTGAACCAGTCTTCGAGCGCCGGCATCCCTGCGTCCTCGTAGATCCCCAGCGAGGCGCGATCGCTGATGGAGACGAGGCCGAGCAGAAGCGTATCGTCGCGGGCGTTGGACATGGTGGGCGCGTGCACAGGTTCGGGAGAGTATAGCCAAGAACAATGGATGCGACCGTCAGCCCTGTGCTTCGGCGTCGGGAGCGGGCTCCGGCATGCAGTTCCTTCAGCGCCCGAAAGAGCGCGCGGTAATGCCGCGGCGGCTTGCCCGTCGCTGTCTCGTCGCGAGCGTTGCGCACCAGGGTGCGAAGCTGCTGAAGATCGGCCCCCGGAAATATTTGCGCGAGATCGGTCAGCGCCAGCGCATCGTTGAGCAGACGTTCGCGCCAGCGTTCGAGGTCCTGCAGCCAGGCCGCGTGCGTCCGCGAGTTGCCCTCCCAGGCGTCGATGCGGCGCGCGGATCGGCGCCGGGTCGATATCGCGCATGAGACGCCCGATGTACTGCGCCTGTCGCCGCTGTGCGCCGAAGCTCTTCAGTCGCTTTGCTTCGCGCACCGCCTCGGCGAGTGGTTCGGGCAATTCCAGCGTGGCTAGTCGCTCATTGCTGAGCGCCACCAGCGCTTCTCCCAGATCCTGAAGCGCGTGCATGGCCTGCTTGCGCTGGGTCTTGCTGATTAAGTCGTCTGCCACTGCCTCGGTCCGTCGAAACGCGGCTGGTATGATAACGGATCAAATCTTAGCCGACGCCCACCCGTGACCGCTCCCAGCGTACCCAATCAAGCAGCCCGCACCAGCGGCTTCTCGTTCACCCCCGACGCACTGCGCGAGATCGCGGCCGACGTCCTCGCGCACGCGCGCCGTCTGGGCGCTTCTGCTGCCGAGACCGAGGCGACGGAGGGAATCGGGCAGACCGTCACGGTACGCCGCGGCGAGGTCGAGACGATCGAGTACAACCGCGACAAAGGTGTCGGCGTGACGGTGTATCTGGGTCAGAAGCGCGGCCACGCGAGCAGCACGGACTTCTCGAAAGAGGCGCTGCTGCGCACCGTCGAGGCGGCGACGGCGATTGCCCGCTACACCGGCTCCGACGAGTGCGCGGGCTTGGCAGATGCCGATCTGCTGGCGACTGACTTCCCCGACCTCGACTTGCACCACCCGTGGGGAGTGTCAGTGGAGGAGGGCATCGAGCTCGCGCGCTCGTGCGAGGCAGCCGCCATGGCTGTCGATGCGCGCCTCACCAATTCCGAGGGCGCCAGCGTTGCCACGCACCAGTACCAGTTCGCCTATGCCAACTCCAATGGCTTTGTCGGCGGCTATCCGACCTCCCAGCACTCGATCTTCTGTGCGGTGATCGGTGAAGGCGAAGACGGCATGCAGCGCGACGACTGGTACGCGGTTGCGCGGGATGCCGGCGACCTCGACGATCCGGTGGCAGTAGGAGAGAAGGCGGGGCGACGCTGTGCAGCTCGCCTCGGCGCGCGGCGCGATCCCACCACTCAGGTTCCCGTGCTCTTCGAGGCGCCGGTCGCAGCTTCGCTCATCGGTCACTTCGTCGGCGCCGTGAGTGGCGGCAGTCTTTATCGCAAGTCGTCCTTTCTCCTCGACAGTGCCGGCAAGGCGGTCTTCGCGCCGATCGTGCAGCTGCACGAGCGGCCATTTGTGAAGAAGGGCCTGCGCAGCGGGGCGTTCGACGACGAAGGCGTGGCCACCCGCGATCGCGAGGTCGTGATCAATGGTGTGGTGGGCGGCTACTTCCTCGGCAGCTACAGTGCCCGCAAGCTCGGCCTGCGTTCCACGGGCAATGCCGGCGGCAATCACAACCTGATCCTCGACAGCACGGGCGAGGACTTACCGGCGCTGCTCGCGAAGCTCGGAACGGGGCTCTTCGTCACCGACCTGCTCGGTCACGGCGTCAACGGGGTGACCGGCGATTACTCGCGTGGCGCCGCCGGATTCTGGGTCGAGAACGGCGTCATCGCCTATCCGGTGCAGGAGATCACCGTCGCCGGCAATCTCAAGGAAATGTTTCTCGGTATCGTCGCCATTGGCAACGACGTCGTGATCCGTGGCGCACGGCAATGCGGATCGATTCTTGTCGAGCGCATGACCGTCGCCGGCGAATAGCCCACTCATCGCACGGTCGATGTCGTTCGACGTCAAGAGCCTGATCGGCCTCGGCGGCGTTGCGCCTCACGACAGTCCGCGTGCGAAGCGCTGGCAGCACAGGCTGCACTGGTTCATGGTGATCGTGGCGTTGCTCTCGGTGCCCGCGTTCATCATCGACGAAAGCTTCGGTTCACCAACGCTGCGGGCCTTTGGCCGCAGCTGCGCAACTGGCTCGACGTGCTCATAGTGTTTGCAGCCGGCGCGAGTCTGTGGGGCTGGCAGACCGAGTGGGTGGCGGCGCGGCTCATGCGCATCACCATCGTGGGCCTCCTGTTGGCACGGGCGCTTGGCGCCATGCGCGATCTCTTCAGCCCGACCGGGCTGCCTTACGTGCTCGGCTTTTCCGTCATCGCGCTCTTGCTCGCAGGGGCGGGTTTCTACTGGCTGGAGCCTACTGTCGACAGTTACGTCGACGGCCTCTGGCTCGCCTTCGTCACGGCAGCCACTGTCGGCTACGGGGATTTCGTTCCGACCACGCCGTTCTCGCGTCTCTTCGCCGTATTCACGGTGGTGATCGGAGTGAGCGTGCTGTCGTTGGTGACCGCAACCCTGGTGAGCCTGTTCATCGGCGAGGACGAAAAGCGCTTGCGCCGGGAGATGCACGAGGACATCAAGTCCCTGCGCCGAGCCACCGAGGCGGCCATAAGCAGCGAGGAGCAGGCTGTGCGACAGGAACTCCAGCGCGATGTACGGCTGTTGCGTGAGTGAGACGACTGCGCGAAGACCTGCGGCATGCGGGTGTGCTGCAGGACGACTCGCACCGCGCGGGCCCCTGACCCGGCGGCCAGTCAGTGATGCAGATTGAGGCCGACCTTCCCGACCCGATTGGCCTTGATCTCCATCGCCACCAGTTCGACCAGCCCGAGGCGCAGGCGATCGCCGACAACCGGGCGGTGCGCGAAGCGATGATCCAGCAGATCGGACGCTGTCATCTCCTCGGTGCCGGCGGGCAGATCGAATCCATAGACCTCTGCGAGGTCCGCAAGGCGAGCGTCGCCGTTCAGAACGAACTCGCCGAAGAACTCGTGCTCCTCCAGCCGCGCCGGTGCCTCTGCCCCCGTTAGCGCCCGGCCCAGCGCGTCGAGTGCATCACGCTGCGAGAGCATGTACAGGTAGTCGCCCACCTGCAGAGGCTCTTCCGGCATCAGGCGCGTCAGCCGCCCGCTGCGCACGATGCCGGCAATCTGCGACTCGTCCGGCAGGGGTAGCTCGGCCAGCGGGATACCGAGTGCCGGGGAACCCGATTTCAGGCTGTAGCCGGACAGCTCGAGATTGAAACGCCCGGCGACGTCGAGATCGACCTTCTGCTCCGGCTCGGGGGTGGGCGGAACCTCCAGCTGGAGCCACTTGGCGACGATCCCGATGGTCCATCCCTGAACCATCAGCGAGACCAGAACCACGACGAAAGCGACGTGGAAAAAGAGCCCCGCCTGCGGGACACCTGCGAGCAGTGGAAAGGTGGCGAGGATGATCGGCACTGCCCCGCGCAGGCCGACCCAGGAAATATAGACCTGGTCGCGCCAGGGAAAGTGAAACGGCAGCAGCGAGACGAGGACTGCGAGGGGCCGCGCGACGAAGATCAGAAACACCGCGATGGCAAGCGATGGCACCGCGACGGACGCAAGTCCGACAGGGCTAGCCAGCAGACCCAGCATCAGGAACATGCCGATCTGGGAGAGCCAAGCGAGGCCGTCGTGCACGCGCAGAATGTTCTCCTGGCCCTGCACCTGCCGATTTCCGATCACCGCCCCGGCGAGGTAGATGGCGAGGAACCCGCTGCCCTCGGCGAGTGCCACCGCGCCAAATATGAAGACGCCGCCGCCCGCCGCCAGCAGCGGATACAGCGCTGGCGGCAGGGTCAGCCGGTTGAGCAGCCACGCGAGCGCCTGCCCGCCTGCCCAGCCTGCGCTGGCGCCGATACCCATCTGCAGGACGAAGGTCTCGAGGATGTGCCAGTCGAGCCCGGTCTTGCCGGAGGCAAGCAGTTCCACCAACGCGACCGTCAGGAAGACCGCCATCGGGTCGTTGCTGCCCGACTCGATTTCCAGGGTCGCGCTGACCCGCTGCTTGAGCGCGATGCCGTGTGCATGGAGGAGCGAAAACACCGCCGCGGCATCGGTGGAGGCGACGATCGCACCGATGAGCAGTCCCTGCATCCATTGAATGCCCAGCACCCACGCCGCGAACGTGCCAAGCAGGGCACCGGTGATGACCACGCCAATGGTGGCGAGCGAAAGCGCCGGCCGCAGGCCGACGCGGAAGAGATCGGCCCGCGTGCGCAGGCCGCCATCGAAGAGAATGATGGCGAGTGCGAGGCTGCCGGCCAGGTTGGCGAGGCGGAAGTCGTCGAAGTTAACGCCGCCCGGACCGTCCTCGCCAGCGAGCATGCCGATGATGAGGAAGACGAGCAGCAGGGGAGCGCCGACCCGCGACGAGAACGCGCTTGCGACGATGCTGATCAGGAGCAGTGCGGCGCCGAAGAAGATGATGTGGTTGGCGGAGCTCAAGAGCGGCTGTGGCGTCGGCTGGCGCCGCAGGCGCGGCTTGTATGTGTTCGGGATTGTCCCGCAATTCTTGCGGGACGAACGCTGATGGACAAGTGAAAGTTGATGGGGCCCCGGTAGCCGAGTGAGCCGGCGCAAGGTGTGCCGCCTGCGGCACCACCCCGCCGGGTGCTAAAATTCACCCACGATCCCGAAGCGAAAGGAGACTGCGATGTTCACCGGCAAGCACACCATCGAAGGCTTCGACCCTGAGTTATGGGAATCGCTGCAGGCGGAGCTGGGACGGCAGGAGGATCACGTTGAGCTGATCGCCTCGGAGAACTACGCGAGCCCGCGGGTGCTGGAAGCGCAGGGTTCGGTGCTCACCAACAAGTACGCCGAAGGCTATCCCGGCAAGCGCTACTACGGCGGTTGCGAATACGTCGACATCGCAGAGCAGTTGGCCATCGACCGGGTCAAGGCCCTCTTCGGAGCGGGATTTGCCAACGTCCAGCCGCACTCCGGCAGCCAAGCCAACGCCGGGGTGTACATGGCGATGCTCACCCCCGGGGACACCATCCTCGGCATGAGCCTGGCGCATGGTGGGCACTTGACCCACGGGGCGAGCGTCAACTTCTCCGGCAAGCTGTACAAGAGTGTCGCCTATGGTCTGCATCCCGAGACCGAGGCCATCGACTACGATGAGGTCGAGCGCCTCGCCCACGAGCACAAGCCGAAGATGATCGTCGCCGGCGCCAGCGCCTACGCCCTGGTCATCGACTGGAAGCGCTTCCGGCAGATTGCCGATGCGGTAGGGGCGTATCTCATGGTGGACATGGCGCACTACGCGGGGCTGATTGCTGCCGGGGTGTATCCGAGCCCGCTGCCCCACGCCCACTTCACCACCTCGACCACGCACAAGACCCTGCGCGGTCCGCGCGGCGGGTTGATCCTGTCCTCGGCCGAATTCGAGAAGCCGTTGAACAGCATGATTTTCCCCGGCATCCAGGGCGGGCCGCTGATGCACGTCATTGCGGCCAAGGCTGTGGCGTTCAAGGAGGCGCAGCAGCCGGAGTTTCGCACCTATCAGGAGCAGGTGATCGCCAATGCACGGGTGATGGCCAAGGTGCTGCAGGAGCGGGGACTGCGCATTGTCAGCGGGCGTACCGACTGCCACCTGATGCTGGTGGACCTGCGGGCGAAGCACATCACCGGCAAGGAAGCGGAAGCGGCACTGGGCAAAGCCCACATCACGGTGAACAAGAACGCCATTCCGAACGATCCGCAGAAGCCGTTCGTGACATCCGGCATTCGGGTGGGCAGTCCGGCGATGACCACGCGCGGGTTCCGCGAGTTGCAGGCCGAGACGCTCTCGCACCTGATTGCCGACGTGCTGGAGGCACCGGCGGACGAGGCCAACTTGCAGCGCGTGGCTACCGCCGTCAAAACCCTCTGCGACCAGTTTCCGGTGTACGCGGCAGGCTCGGTCCGCCGCCCGCTCACCAGTGCTGCGGCCTGAACCTCGATGAAATGCCCGTTCTGCGGTCACCCGGAGACCCAGGTCGTGGACTCCCGGGTGCCGGAGGACGGTGCCAGCGTCCGCCGCCGCCGCCGCTGCCTGTCGTGCGACAAGCGCTTCACCACCTACGAGACGGTGGAACTGCGCATGCCGCAGATCGTGAAGGAAAACGGCATGCGGCAGGCGTTCGACGAGACCGAAGATCCGCACCGGCTTCGTGCGCGCTCTGCACAAGCGACCGGTGTCGGCGGAGCACGTCGATGAAGCGATCGAGCGCATCAAGCAGAAACTTCTGTCGCTGGGTGAGCGCGAAGTGCCGGCAAGGCGTGTCGGTGAGATGGTGATGCGCGAGCTCTACAAGCTCGACAAGGTCGCCTACATCCGTTTTGCATCGGTCTATCGCAGCTTCCAGGACGTGGAGGATTTCCGGGACGCCATCGACGAGGTGCAGAAGCCGGTGCGACAGAAACCGGTGCGTCGCCGCCCACGATGAGGGCTGAGGATCACGCCTTCATGGCCCGGGCGCTGCGGCTGGCGGAGCGCGGGCTCTACACCACGACGCCCAACCCGCGCGTCGGCTGCGTCATCGTGCGCGACGGTAGTGTCGTCGGCGAAGGTTGGCACGAGCGGGCAGGAGAGCCGCACGCAGAGATCCATGCGCTGCGCGCTGCCGGTGAGCGTGCTCGTGGCGCCACCGCCTACGTCACGCTCGAGCCGTGCAGCCATCACGGGCGCACGCCGCCATGCGCGAGTGCACTGATCGCAGCCGGGTGTCGCGCGCGTCGTGGCGGCGATGCAGGACCCGAACCCGCGCGTGGCGGGCAGCGGTCTCGCGCAGCTTCGCGCGGCCGGGATCGAGACCGACGGCGGTGTGTTGGAGACCGAGGCGCGTGAGCTCAACATCGGTTTCGTCTCACGCATGACGCGCCGGCCGTCCGTGGGTGCGCATGAAGATCGCAGCGAGCCTGGACGGCAAGACCGCACTCCTCAACGGGAAGAGCCAGTGGATCACCGGGCCGGATGCGCGGCGCGATGGTCACCGTTTCCGCGCACGGGCGTGCGCAATCCTCACCGGCTTCGGAACCGTCCGCGACGACGACCCGCGTCTCACCGTGCGCGACGTCGAGACACCGCGTCAGCCGTTGCGGGTCGTGGTCGACAGCCGGCTGGAGACGCCGCTCGATGCCAAAGTACTGGCAGGCGGTAACGTGCTGGTATTCGCGGCGGTCGACGACCGAGCGCGCATCGCGTCGCTGGAGGATCGCGGCGCTGAGGTTGTCGTGCTGCCGAACCATGCGCGCAAGGTAGATCTCGATGCGATGATGCGCGAACTCGCACGGCGCGAGCTGAACGAAGTGCACGTCGAAGCCGGCTTCAGGCTGAACGGTTCGCTGCTTGCCGCCTGCGTCGTCGACGAGCTCGTGCTCTATCTCGCACCCTCCCTGCTCGGTGACGCCGCGCGAGGTCTCTTCGATTTGCCGGCGCTCGACGATCTCGGTGAGCGGCGCGCGCTGACCGTGCGCGACGTGCGCCACGTGGGCAATGATATGCGCATCGTCGCCCGTTTCGCCGCATGAGCTGGCGCAAAATTCAGGGACCACTTCTCGTCGCATGCGGCGGACTACGCTCGTGCGCGTCCGGGCTACCCGGCAGAACTCTTCGCGTGTCTGGCTGCGCTCGTGCCGTCACGGCAGTTGGCGTGGGACTGCGCGACTGGCAACGGGCAGGTGGCAACTGGACTGGCGTCGAACTTCGACCGGGTGATTGCCACCGATGCGAGTGCAGAGCAGATTGCGCACGCCTTCCCGCGCGAGCACATCGACTACCGCGTCGAGCCGGCAGAGGCGACCTCGCTCGACGCGGCAAGTGTCGATCTCATCACTGTTGGCCAGGCGCTCCACTGGTTCGATCTCGACCGTTTCTATGCGGAGGCGCGGCGCGTGCTGCGACCGGGCGGTGTGATCGTCGCCTGGTGTTACGGATACTGCACGGTCGCACCCGACATCGACGCGTTGGTGAACATGTTCTACAGGGGAATCGTGGGCCCGTTCTGGCCGCCCGAGCGACATCACATCGAATCGGGCTACCGCAGGCTGCCGTTTCCGTTCGCGCCCGTGCTGGTGCCCACATTCGAGATGCACGCGGAATGGACGGCGGACGAGTTGCTGGCGTACCTGGGAACGTGGTCGGCGACGAAGCGCTTCGAGGCGGAACACGGCAGGGACCCGCGCGACGAGATCGCCGAATCCCTGATCAATGCCTGGGGTTCTCGGCATGGTCGTCGGCGCATAGAATGGCCGCTCTCTTTTCTGGCAGGGCGGAGCGACTAGTGTTTACAGGTATCGTCGAAGCAGTCGGTCGCGTGAGTCGCATCGTCCCCGCGGCGAAGGGCTTTCGCGTCACCATCGAAGCGCGCGACCTCGATCTCGCCGACGTCGCCATCGGCGACAGCATTGCCGTGAACGGCTGCTGTCTCACCGTGGTCGATCTTGCGGACGGAGCGTTCGCGATGGACGTCTCGCAGGAAACCCTCGACTGCACGGCAGACCTGCGGCAAGGGGCGGCGGTGAACCTCGAGAAGGCGCTGCGCCTGTCCGACCGGTTGGGCGGGCATCTCGTCACCGGGCACATTGACGGCGTGGGAGTCGTGACGGAATTCACCCCGGAGGGTGAGAGCTGGCGGCTCGCCGTCGAGGCACCCGCGTCCCTGGCGCGTTTCCTGGCGCGCAAGGGCTCGATCACGGTCAACGGCGTGAGTCTGACGGTGAACGAGGTGTCGGGCGCAACCTTCGGCGTGAATCTCATCCCGCATACGCTGGCGGTCACCAATCTGAGGGATCTCGCACCGGGTGCAACGCGCGTAAATCTGGAAGTCGATCTAATTGCGCGTTACGTCGAACGGCTTCTGGAGACGTCCGAGCTCGTCCGGTAGTCCTGTTGT
>CAVRDD010000027.1:0-36913 GCA_963719715.1 uncultured beta proteobacterium | reverse complement strand
CTGCTGCCCCCTTTCGCTCAAGAATGCGATGCGGGTCATGGACGAGAACCCGGGGGCAAAGGCCTACGTGCTGCACCGGGATATCATGACGCCGGGAAGCGTGCTGGAGGCATACTATCGCAAGGCCCTTCAGAAAGGCGTTCAGTTCATCCGCTTCGATGCGGACCGTCCCCCGGAGATTCACGGTCAAGAGCAGGTGAGCGGCGTCGAGGTATTCGACACGATCAGCGGCGTCAACCGTTCGATCGAAACGGATCTTGTCGTCCTGAGCACACCCTTCATCGCGGACCCCGAAGGCGCAGCGCTTGCCCGCATGCTCAATATCCCCGTGGACAAATACGGCTTCTATGCCGAAGTCTACCCGATCCACCCCGTGGAGACCCGCAACGACGGCGTCTTCATCTGCGGGACGGCCCGGTGGCCCGTCTCGTCGGACCAGGCCATCGCCCAGGGCGAAGCGGCAGCCATCAAGGCGGCCTCCTTCCTGGGGAAAGACATCCCTGTCGGCCCTCTCGATGAGCCGCGTGCCCGGCGGCAAGCTCGGCCACGCCACAGCCGACGCCGTCGCCTGCACGGGCTGCGGCAACTGCGTCGCCGTCTGCCCATACGGGGCCTGCAGGCTCCAGCGGACGGGAAACCGCTCCGTGAGCCGCGTCATCAAGATCCGCTGCAAGGCCTGCGGCGGATGCGTCTCCGTCTGCCCGAACGGGGCCATGCAGATGCCCGAGCAGAACTACCGGGTCACCGGCGAAATGATCCGGCGGGCCTTCCGGGAGGTGCGCTGACATGTCCGCCGATAAGGGAAACGTGAAAATCCTCGTCTTTGCCTGCCGCTGGTGCGGTCTCATCGGGGCCGACGGCGCCGGGCGAAAACGCATCGAGCTGCCCGACGTCCTACCGGGTGATCCCTGTGGACTGCGCGGGTACGTGGAGCCGGACGCGGTGATCCGCGCCTTCGCCAGCGGCGCGACGGGTGTCGCCGTCCTGGGCTGCCACATCGGCGGGTGCCGGTTCAACGACGCCAACCACCCTGCCCTCAAGCGCCTGGAGCTTCTCAAGACACTCCTCGACACGACGGGCATCGGCGGCAAGCGCCTGCTCCTGGGCTTCGGCACGGCCCACGAGTCGCACCAGTATGCCGAAATGATCGTGGACTTTCACCGCGAAGTGGAGGGCCTCCCCTCGATGGCGTCGTGGCTGCCTGCGGCAGCAGTGACCGGTGACCAGTGACCAGTGAAGAGAAAAGCAAAGAGACAATGCTCGATCAAGTAAAGCAGAAAGCAAAAGAAATTCTCGAGAAGAAGGAAGCCGACGGCGTGCTGGGCCTGAGAAGGGCCTGTGGGACTGTGATCCATCCCCACGTCTTCACGACGCCTGCGGAGATCGACGCCCTCGTCCTGGAGCCCAAGTGGCTCTTTGCCAAGATGGCCCGGGCGATCCTGCGAGAAAAGCCCCAGGCCTGGCGACTGGCCGTCGTCGTCCGGGGCTGCGACGAGCGGGCCATCGTGGAGCTCGTGAAACGAAACCAGATCGACCGTGAGCGGCTCCTCACCATCGGCTATGCCTGCGACGGCAACCAGGCGAAGACCTGCCTCTGCAGTCGCCCGTACCCTCAACAGCTCGACGCGGGAAACGCCGCGGAGGGTGTCGACCCCCTGGCAGACGAGCGGGTGAAGGCCTACCTGGAGGGCGACGCCGGCGAGAGAATGGAGAAGTGGGCCGCCCAGCTCAAGCGATGCATCAAGTGCTACGGCTGCCGGAACTCCTGCCCCATCTGCATCTGCGTGCCCTGCAAGCTCGAGGACGACGTCTGGGTCGAGCGCGGCGTCATCCCGGCGGAGATGGTCTCCTTTCATCTCATCCGCGCTTTCCACCTGAGCGACACCTGCGTGGCCTGCGGGGCCTGCCAGGAGGCCTGCCCGGTGGGCATCCCCCTCATGACGCTCCAGCTCTCGATGCGGGAGGCACTGAGGAAAGACTACAACTACGAGGCGGGGCTCGACGCAAACCGCAAGTCCCCCGTCCTCTTTGATTTCGAAAAGGAACCCCGTCCCGGGCAGGCTGTGCCCGACTGGGTCGACAGCATGGGGAAAAAGCCATGAACCCCGAGTTTATCCGGACCATCTGCCCTTACTGCGGCACGGGCTGCGGGCTCGTCCTCAAGGTCGAGGAGGGCCGCGCCGCGGCCACCTACCCCGACCGGGAAAACCCCGTCAGCCGGGGGTCGCTGTGCGTGAAGGGCTGGGTTGCCCACGAGTTCGTCCATCACCCCGAGCGCCTCACGTCGCCGCTTTTGCGCAAGGGCGACCGCTTCGAGGAGATCTCCTGGGAGGAGGCCATCGACCTTGCGGCGCACGAAGCTGAAGGAGACCGCCGCGAAATACGGCCCCGACAGCGTCGGCGGCCTCTCGTCGGCCAAGTGCACCAACGAGGAGAACTACCTCTTCCAGAAGCTCATCCGGGCCGCATTCAGGACGAACAACGTGGACCACTGCGCGAGGCTCTGCCACGCCGCCACGACGGTGGGCATGCTCCAGACCCTCGGCAGCGGCGCCATGACGAACTCCATTTCGGATCTTGCCGGCGCCGACTGCCTTCTCTTCATCGGCTCGAATGCCGCCGAGAGCCACCCCGTCCTCATGGGCGAGGTCTACAAGGCCCTCGACCGGGGGGCGAAGATGATCGTCATCGACCCCCGGGAAACGCCGGTGGCAAGAAACGCCCACAAGCTCCTCAGGCTCAACCCCGGGACCGACATCCCGCTTCTGGCGGGCATGATGAGCCACATCGTCGACAAGGGCCTCCACAAGACCGGCTTCATCGAGAAGCGCACCGAGAATTTCGAGAACTTCAAGACCTTCCTTCAGGGCTGGCCCGTCGAGAAGGCCGCAAAGGAAACGGGGATCAACGAGGCCGTTATCCGCGAGGTGGCCGAGACCTACGCGAAGGCGGAAAACGCCGCAATCGTCTACTGCATGGGCATCACGCAGCACGCCTGCGGGGCGGCGAACGTGATTGCCGTCGTCGATCTCGCAATGCTCTGCGGCCACGTGGGAAAGCCCTTCTCGGCGTCTACCCGCTTCGCGGTCAGAACAACGTCCAGGGCGCCTGCGACATGGGGGCACTCCCCAACCTCTACCCCGGCTACCAGGCCGTGGCCGATCCGGCCATCCGGGAGAAATTCCAGAAAGCCTGGAAGGCGGATCTCTCCGACAAACCGGGGCGCACGGTGACGGAGCTTATCAACGCCGCGGGCAAGGACATCCGAGCCCTCTACATCATGGCCGAGAACCCCTGTATCAGCGACCCCGACGTGAACCACGTCATGGAGGCCCTCCAGAGGCTCGACTTCCTCATCGTGCAGGACATCTTCCTCACGGAGACGGCGAAGTTCGCCCACCTCATTCTGCCCGGCGCCTGCTTTGCCGAAAAGACGGGTACCTACACGAACACGGAGCGCCGCTTCCAGCTTCTGCACAAGGCCGTCGACCCGCCCGGGAAGGCCATGGGCGACTTTGAGATCCTCTGCCTCATGGGTAAAGCCCTGGGACTGCCTTTCGACTACGCTTCGCCTGCCGATGTCATGTCGGAGTACGCAAACCTGGTCCCGGCATACGGGGGGATCTGCTTCGACCGCCTGGAGCGCGCGGGACTGCAGTGGCCCTGCCCCGACGAGAACCACCCTGGCACGCGCTTTCTGCACGGCGAAAAGTTCACCCGCGGGCTGGGCCGGTTCGTGGTCCCCGACTACACGCCGCCCATGGAAAGGCCCGATGCCGAGTACCCCTACTATCTCAACACGGGGCGAGTGTTCGCCCACTACCACACGGGGACGATGACGCGGCGCTCGCCGTTCCTCAATCGCGAGATCGAGGACCCCTACGTGGAGATTCACCCCGACGATGCGAAAGCCCTCGATGTAGGCCCCGGCGACTGGATCCGGGTCAGCTCCCGACGGGGCAGCATCGTCACGACGGCCCGGCTCACGGATCGCGTGGTCAAGGGAAGCATCTTTGCGCCCTTCCACTTCACCGAGGCTAGAGCCAACATGCTCACCAACCCCGTGCTCGACCCGGCCTGCAAGACACCCGAGTACAAGGTCTGCGCCGTCAAGATGGAAAAGGACCATGAAGCCAAGGCACGATAAGATTGAAGAAGCCAAGAAACTCTCCGGGGCACCGGGCTGCGTCGAGTGCGGACGGTGCGTCGCCGCCTGCCCCATGGCGGAGATGTATGTGAATTTCGGCATCGAGATGTCGCCCCGTGGCATCATCAAGAAGACGCTTGTGGGCGACAATATCGTCGAGGACCGAAACATCTGGTACTGCACGGAGTGCAACAGCGGCACCGATGCCTGCCCCCAGGGGGTGAGCTGCCGGGACCTGATCCGCAAGCTTCGCGAGGCGGCCATCGAGGAAAACGTGGTTGAAACCGCCAAGCACTGCGAGGCCTGCGGCCGGTTCTTCCTCGCCGTGCCCGTCGAGGAATTCGTTTTCGGCAGGCTCAAGTCGGAGCCGGAAAACGTGCTCAAGGCACTCGAGACGTGCCCAACCTGCAGGCGTGAGATCTACCTGCTGCGCAACGCATGAAGACAGGGTCCAGGGTTTCGGGTATGGGGTATAGGGGTTGAAGCGACTGAAGATTTTTATAAACGAGATCTGCTTCCTTCCCGATACCCGAGCCCCTAGACCCGATACCCTTTATAGACCGAATAGACGGAACAGACTGGACAGACCAGACGAATGGAAGCCTCAAAACAACCCGATACCCGGCCGCAGAGCGGCTTGAGACTCGAAGACCTGCGGCCCCGCCTGCCGGAGAAAAGGAAGTTCTCCGACTGGTTCATGCCGCGACGGAACCGATACATTCTCTTCGACCCGGCGAAGTGCACGGGCTGCGGGACCTGCGAGATGATCTGCTCGACGCGCAACGTCGCCAAGGTGGCCCCCGCACAGGCAAGCGTCAAGGTCCTCACCGACGAAAAGCTCGGGAAGAACTTCGCCGTCCTGTGCCAGCACTGCCGCAGGCCGCTGTGCCTGGAGGCCTGCCCCACACGGGCCATCGAAAAAGGCGACGACGGAATCGTCCGGATCAACGACCTGTTCTGCACCGATTGCGGGCTTTGCACCATGGCCTGCCCCGAGGCGGCGCCGCTGCGCGACCCGGCAAAGCAGGTTGTCCACAAGTGCGACCTCTGCGAGGGCGACCCGCTGTGCGTGAAGCACTGCCCGGGAAACGCCCTGACCTACACGCGCGGCAAGGCCCTCCGGTGGATCAAGGCGGCCCGCTGGGGTGTCCAGGCCCTGTCGTTTCTCTTCCTCGTCATCCTCGTCGTGGGGACCTTCTGTTATTTCAGGGCGGGTACGGTAGAGCTCTCCTGCCCGACGGGAACGCTGCAGAACATCGCCTCGTCGGGGACGCTCATCCTCGTGGGCGCCTCGTCGGCCCTGGCGCTTCTCATCCTCACGGTCCTCTTCGGCAGGGTATTCTGCGGCTGGCTCTGCCCCTTCGGCTTCGTGCTGGACCTGGTGGACAAGATCACCCCGAAGAGGCTGGGCTGGCCGAATTTCCTCAAGAGCCGAATGGCCAAGTACGGCATCCTGGGCGGCGCCGTCGGAAGCAGTGCCGTCCTGGGCTACCAGGCATTCTGCACGGTCTGCCCCATCGGGACGCTGTGCCGCTCCTACGGCGTGCAGTCCGTCATGCAGAGCGCCGAGCTGGCCATCGTGCCGGCCCTGGCGGCAACGGAACTGATCGAGCGCCGGTCCTGGTGCCGCTACCTCTGCCCCGTGGGGGCCACGCTGGGCATCGCCAGCCTGCTTCGGCTCCTCAAGATCGTCATCGGGGCACGCAAGTGCAAGAAGTTCTCCTGCATCCAGTGCGCCGAGGTCTGCCCCGTGGGGATCATCGACGCCGATCAGCTTCGCGAGGGCGTCTCCCCGAAGATCCCCATGACGGAGTGTATCATGTGCCTGCGATGCGTGGACCGCTGCCCCTACAGTGCGGCTAAGGTCCGATTCCGCTGGCAGAAAGCAACCCCCGGGGAGGCAAACACATGAGCCTCTATCGACCTTTCTACAACGGGATTTTCGGCGTCGTCGACCTGACGACTCTGTCGGTCTACACGGCGGAACTCCCCTGGGACGCCTGCCGGGACCATATCGGCGGCGCGGCGATGAACGCCTGGCTGCTTTCGCAGTACGAGAGCGACAGCCTCGTCCTCGGGACGGGACCTCTCACGGGGAGTTTCGCCCCCGCCTCGGCCCTTCTCGTCGGGACGTTCCGCTCCCCCCGTTACGATCACCTCTGCCATGTGCCCTTCATGCTTCGAAGCGGCCCGGAGTTGAAATTTTCCGGTTTGGACTACCTGGTCATTCGTGGCGCGGCAAAAGAACCCTGCGCCGTTTCGGCGGCCCGCGGTCAAGTCCGGGTCTTCCCGCTTGCAGATTCTCAGGAAAAGCCAGTCCCGGAGCTGCTGCAGCTGCTGAAGCGAAGCGCACCCGGGTACCGCGCATCCATTGTTACGGGCCCTGCCGCGGATAAACGCTCGTCGTTGGCTTCGGCCTCCATCGGAAGCCACGGGAGCTTCGACAAGGTCGGATTTGCCGCCCGGATGGCAGCTAAAAACCTCAAGGCCGTCCTTTTCAACGGCATCGAGGGCCTTCCCTTCCGCGAGGATCACCCGGCCCTGTCCAAGGCAACGGAAAAGATGCTTCGCGACTCGGGAGCCCTTGCAGCCGACGGTTTTGTCCCCGTTTTGAAGAAGCTTGCCGACGGCCCGGAGGCGGCAGGAGCGCTCCGGGGAAAACTCGGGCGCAACAGGGCCTGCTATCACTGCCCCTGCCCCTGCATGACCTATGCGGCCTCCGGAAAGACGGGGACGGAGAAAGAGGGTCTCCTCCTGATGGATCATGCCGGCTGGGCCGCCCTTTCCCGCAAGATCCGACGATGCCCTTCCCCTTCTGCTCAAAGGTGCCTGGAACTCGGGCTCGATCCCCTGTGCTGCTGGCAATGCTCTTCGCGAGGACCGTCCGCTCAGGGAGGCCATGAATGCCGTCGAGAGCGCTCGCCTCGCCCGGGGCATCCATCGACGAGGAGGATTACCCGTCAGCCCCCGGGATCGATTCCCGGACCTACCGCCTTTTCGGCGGGGGGATCACGCCGCTTGCTTCCGGGAATGCCTGGCCGGACCGGGTGGCGGCAGCGATGATCCTGGGCATCTGCCCCGTCTTCATGCAGATCGCCGGTCGCCTGGACCGCTCCGACCTGCTGCGTTTCCTGTCTTCCGACGCGGAAGAGATCAAGGCGCTCACCGTAAGGCTCGACGGACAGATCGAGACTGTTCTGGAGGGGAAAATACCCGAACAGAAGGACTAAGGGCCAGGGGCAGGGTTAAGGGTAGAGGCGAAAAATGAAAAGGATCGAGGAACATTCCTCGGTCCTTTCGTATTTCTTCCTATTGCCCTGTGACCCTCTACTCACCCTCTACCCTATTTTCAGTCCCCCAGCAAGGCGGGTAGCTAACTCCGGCGTCCTTCCCTGGAGTTTCTGGAGTTTCTCCTCGTGGGTCTTGCACTCGATGCAGAGCGTGGTGACGGGCCTGGCCATCAGGCGCTTGACGCCTATGGGCTCGCCGCATTCCTCGCAGATCCCGTAATCCCCCGCATCGATGCGCTCGATGGTTTCCCTCATCTTCACGATGAGTTTCCGCTCGCGCTCCCGCATGCGGATCTCGAGATTGAGCTCCGATTCCTGCGATGCCCTGTCGTTGAGATCCGGCAGCTTCTCGTCCTGTCCTGCCATGTCGACGACGGTTTTACCGGCTTCAGCCATAAGCTCATTGATCTTCGACTGCAGCAGAGCCCTGATCTGCTTCAGATCTTTTGACGCGCAGACGCTTCATCATCGCCACGGCACGCTCGCCGGATCGGATGCGATATTCGGCGGTGTCCCGGATCACCTCCGGCAGCTCCCAGTGTTCGAGTTCTTCGTAGTCTTGAGCGCGGAAGAAATGCCGCGCCGTCGTCGTCAGCAGATAGACGCCGCGCAGGCGCTCCGCGTCAGCCCGCGCTTCGCACTCGGCGACGAGCTGGCGTCCGATACCCTGTCCGCGCCGATCGGCTCGCACCGTAAGCGACTTGAGCAAACCGAAGCTGCCGCACGGCTCCAGAGCGACCGTGCCGACCGTGAGCTCCCCGTCCGTGGCGACGAGGAACCAGCTCGCGGTGCGCGCCGTGATCTCGGCCGCGGGCAGGTCCGCCGCCTGCAGGAGCGCTCGCAGCGCCGCTGCGTCCTGCGCTTCCGCCTGCCGCGTGAGGAGGGTTGCGATCACCGCCCGAGCTCGAGGACGGCGTCTTCCGGGCGCCGCGGGTGGAAGTACACGGTGACCTCGCTGTTCACCGGGTAGCGCGACACCTTCGCCGCCGGGCCCTGCGGCGCCAGTGCCCAGAAGCTGGGCCGAAACGCAATCCGCTCCGAGCGATAACAGTGGCCACCGACGGCGTACTCATAGCGGATGTGCGCAGCGAAGCGGACATTCGGACGGTCCCCTGGAAGCCGCTTTTCGTCGACGCGACTTTCCACGA
Organism: uncultured beta proteobacterium; assembly: GCA_963719715.1. GTDB lineage: Bacteria > Pseudomonadota > Gammaproteobacteria > Burkholderiales > JAEUMW01 > JAEUMW01. The sequence goes on along the minus strand of CAVRDD010000027.1, from coordinate 28,328 downwards.
TGCGCCCCGGCGTCGACGGCCACGCCCGCGCCGCCTGCGCGCGGCGACGGTCGCGGAAGACGAACACCGTGGCGATCGCGCCGAGCGTGAGCCCGAAGAGGATGCCGAACGCCGTGATCATTCGCTGCGGCGGAACAAGTGCGGGTGGTCGTGCATTGCGCTATCCCTCTAGAATGAAGGTTTCCGCATCTTCGAGCCTGACCATGCTCTCCGAGTTCGACCTCATCAGGCGCTATTTCACGAGCCCGACACCGCAGACGCTGCTCGGCGTCGGCGACGACTGCGCACTTGTCCGATTGACGCCGGACATGGAGCTCGCGGTGTCAGCCGACATGCTGATCGCGGGCCGACATTTCCACCGTGACGCCGATCCGGCGAAGCTCGGCCACAAGGCCCTCGCGGTCAACCTGTCCGACATGGCGGCGATGGGCGCAACGCCGCGCTGGGCCACGCTGGCCCTCGCGCTGCCGGAAGCCAACGAGCTCTGGCTGGAGCCGTTCGCGCGCGGCTTCCTGCAGCTTGCCCGGCACTACCGGGTCGATCTCGTCGGCGGAGATACAACGCGTGGACCGCTCACCATCTGTGTGCAGATCATGGGCGAGGTGGCCCCCGGTGCGGCGCTGCGGCGCGATGGTGCCCGGCCCGGGGACGAGGTCTGGGTGTCCGGGCAACTCGGCGATGCGGCACTGGTGCTCGCCCACCTGGATCACTCGATCGTGCTGGAGCCGCACGAGGTGGCGATGTACGCGCCGCGGCTGCACGAGCCCACGCCGCGCGTGGGACTCGGCCGCGCCCTCGTCGGCGTCGCCGCCAGTTGCATCGACGTCTCCGACGGCCTCGCGGCGGACTTGGGACATATTCTCGAACGATCGCAGGTGGCGGCAGTGATCGAGATTGCAAAGGTGCCGCGCTCGCGTCTGGTCGATCGCAAGCTGCCTGGCGATGCTGCGCTGCGCGCGATGCTGGCCGGTGGCGATGACTACGAGCTGTGCTTTACGGTGCCGGCCGGGCGGCACGCGGATGTGCTGCAGATCGGCAAGCGCGCCGGCATTGCGCTCAACTGCATCGGTCGCATCGAGGAAGGGTCCGGACTCACCATCGTCGATGCGCAAGGCGAAGCGGTCGACATCGGCGTCACCGGCTGGGATCACTTCGGCGCACTGGCGCGCGATTCCGGATTCGTCCCGCCGGAGCAGCCATGAGCCAAGTGGCTGCGGCGAGCCGCCGCCAGGCGAACTGGAGCTTCGTGCTCAAGCATCCCGCGCATTTCCTCGCCTTCGGTTTCGGCGTCGGGCTCATTCCGTTCGCGCCGGGCACCTTCGGCACGCTGCTCGCGTTTCCGATCTTCGCCTTTCTCGATCCGCGGTTGGATCCGCTTGCGTGGGTGTTCGCGCTGGCGGCGCTGTTCTGGGTCGGCGTCTGGGCCACCGGGCGCACCGGGCGAGCACTCGGCGTGCACGATCACGGCGGCATGGTGTTCGACGAGACGGTGGCGTTCCTCGCGGTCCTCTTTCTTACCCCGCGCACGCTGCTGTGGCAGGCGTTCGCGTTCCTGCTCTTTCGTCTCTTCGACATCCTCAAGCCGCCGCCAATCGGCTACCTCGACCGGAAGCTGAAGGACGGGCTGGGCGTGATGCTGGACGACCTGGTGGCGGCGCTCTTCGCGCTGCTGTGTCTTTCTGCGTGTAAAGTGCTGGCAGGGTGACGGCGCGAGGAACTCCGAGCCGAGTTTGCCGATCCCTTTGCTTATCGGTGCCTGAAAGGATCCGCCATGGACACTCACCTGTACGACCTTGCCGAACGTGTCGGCCTCGCCCTGAAGGGAACTGGTGCCATGCTCGCGACTGCGGAGTCCTGCACCGGTGGCTGGGTGGGGCAGGCGGTGACGATGGTGCCGGGCAGCTCGGCCTGGTTCGATCGCGGATTCATCGTCTATTCGAATCGGGCCAAGCTCGAAATGCTCGAAGTGATGCCCGACACCGTCGAGCGCTTCGGTGCCGTGTCGGAGGAAACCGCGCGCGACATGGCGCTGGGAGCGCTGGATCACAGCCGGGCCCAGGTCGCGGTGTCGGTGTCCGGCATCGCCGGGCCGGACGGCGGCACGCCGCAGAAGCCGGTCGGCACCGTATCGTTCGCGTGGGCGCACCGCGACGGCCGCGTTCGAACGGAGACGCTGCTGCTTCCCGGGGATCGCGACGAGGTGCGTCGCCGCGCCGTCGCCCGCGCCCTCGAAGGCATTCTCGAAATACTCACCCCGACTGCTTTTGCCTGATCCAGGGCGTTGCCTGCGTTCCTGACGCAGCTCGCTGGCCGCCCGACACCTGATTCTCCCTGGCTCGCGTGGTGAGCCACCGCGCTGCCCATGATGGCGTCCGTAGCGACAGCTTGCGCGATGGTTCGCCACTTTGCCTTTATGGGAGAATGCCGTGTTTATCGAGAAGGAAATTCCGCAGATCATGGATGACAACAAGCAGAAGGCCCTGGCTGCGGCGCTCTCGCAGATCGAGCGCCAGTTCGGGAAGGGCTCGATCATGCGCCTGGGCGAGCACGACGTTGCGAAGGACCTGGAGGTGGTTTCGACCGGTTCGCTCGGGCTCGACATCGCGCTTGGCATCGGCGGTCTCCCACGCGGTCGGGTGGTGGAAATCTACGGACCGGAATCTTCCGGCAAGACCACGCTCGCGCTCTCCGTCGTGGCGCAGATGCAGAAGCTGGGCGGCACCGCCGCCTTCGTCGACGCCGAGCACGCGCTCGATCCCGGCTACGCGCAGAAACTCGGCGTGAACGTGTCGGACCTCCTGATCTCACAGCCCGACAACGGCGAGCAGGCGCTGGAGATCACCGACATGCTGGTGCGCTCGGGGTCGGTCGACGTTGTGGTCATAGACTCTGTGGCTGCGTTGACGCCGAAGGCGGAGATCGAGGGCGAGATGGGCGACCAATTGCCCGGCCTGCAGGCGCGCCTCATGTCGCAGGCGCTGCGCAAGCTGACCGGGAACATCAAGCGCTCGAACACACTGGTCGTCTTCATCAACCAGATCCGGATGAAGATCGGCGTCATGTTCGGCAACCCCGAGACCACCACCGGCGGCAACGCGCTCAAGTTCTACGCTTCGGTGCGCATCGATATCCGCCGCATCGGTTCGATCAAGAAGGGCGACGAGGTGATCGGCAACGAGACGCGCGCCAAGGTCGTCAAGAACAAGGTGGCGCCGCCGTTCAAGCAGGCCGAATTTGACATTCTCTACGGCGAAGGCATTTCCCGCGAAGGCGAGATTATCGAGCTTGGCGTGCTGCACAAGCTCGTCGACAAGTCCGGCGCCTGGTACGCGTACAAGGGTGACAAGATCGGCCAGGGCAAGGACAACGCGCGCGAGTTCCTGCGCGAGCATCCGGCCACCGCCGTCGAGATCGAGAGCCGCATCCGCGCGAACGTTGGCGTCGCTGACCCGATCGCGCCCGCCACGGCCGCCGAGTGAAACGCGAGAAGACGCTGCGCGAGCGGGCCTTGCGCCTGCTTGCCGGTCGCGAACATTCTCGCTTCGAATTGCGACGCAAGCTCGTCGCGCACGCGGAAGATGCGGATGAGATCGACGCGCTCCTCGACGAACTCGTTAGCTCACGTCTGCTGTCGGACGATCGCTACGCCGAGGCGCGCGCTCATACGCTGGCGCGCCGCTACGGCAGCGTCCGCCTCGCGTACGATCTGAAGCAGCAGGGTGTGCCGGAGGACGCGCGCGAGCGCGTGGTGGCGGAAGCGCGCCGCACCGACCTCGAGCGCGCGCGCGAGATCTGGCGCAAGCGCTTTGGCGAGGTGGCGCCCGATGCGCAGCTGCGGGCCAAACAGATGCGCTTCCTGCAGAACCGCGGCTTCGCGGCGGACATCATCCGCAGCGTCATCGAGGGCGAGGACCACGCTGCGTAGGCCGTGCTGACGGGCCCGTCCTGATTTGCGCAACGCCCCCGTTCCCGCCACAATTCAAGGTTATCTCATTTGCCCGCGCGACCTTGCGTCGTGCGCTCACTTCGCCATGAAAGCCGCCGACATACGCAAAGCATTCCTGAGTTTCTTCGAGCGTCACGGGCACACCGTGGTCGCATCGAGTCCGCTGGTTCCGATCAACGATCCGACGCTGCTCTTCACCAACTCGGGGATGGTGCAGTTCAAGGATGTTTTCCTCGGTCAGGACAAGCGTTCGTACACGCGGGCGACGAGCTGCCAGCGCAGCCTGCGCGCAGGCGGTAAGCACAACGATCTGGAGAACGTCGGCTACACGGCGCGCCACCACACGTTCTTCGAGATGCTGGGCAATTTCAGTTTCGGTGATTACTTCAAGCGCAATGCGATCAAGTACGCGTGGGAGTTTCTCGTCGACGAGCTCGGGATTCCCGCAGACCGTCTCTGGGTGACGGTGTATGCGGAGGACGACGAAGCCGCGGACATCTGGCTGAACGAGGTCGAGCGTGCCGGCCGAGCGTGTCACGCGCATTCCGACGATGGACAATTTCTGGCAGATGGGCGACACCGGGCCGTGCGGTCCGTGCACCGAGATCTTCTACGATCACGGCCCGGACGTGGAGGGTGGGCCGCCGGGATCGGAGGACGCAGAGGGCGATCGCTTCATCGAGATCTGGAATCTCGTCTTCATGCAGTACAACCGCGACGAGAAAGGCACGCTGCATCCGTTGCCGAAGCCGTCGGTGGACACCGGCATGGGCCTGGAGCGCATTGCCGCGGTGCTGCAGGGCGTGCATTCCAACTACGAGATCGACCTCTTCCAGGATCTCATCCGCGCGGCGGCGCGCGAGACCGGGGCGACCGACCTCGACAGCAACTCGCTCAAGGTCATCGCGGACCACATCCGCGCCTGTGCCTTCCTCGTCACGGACGACGTCATTCCCGGTAACGAGGGGCGCGGCTACGTCCTGCGTCGCATCGTCCGCCGTGCCATCCGCCACGGCTACAAGCTCGGCAAGAAAACCCCTTTCTTCCATGCGCTCGTCCCCGATCTCGTGCAGACCATGGGCGAGGCCTATCCCGAGCTTGTCGCCGCGCAGGAGCGCGTGATGCAGGTGCTCAAGCAGGAAGAAGAGCGCTTCGCGGAGACACTGCATCACGGCATGGAGGTGCTGGAGGGCGCGCTTAAGCGCGAGGACCGCATGCTCGACGGCGAGATGGTTTTCAAGCTCTACGACACCTTCGGCTTTCCGGTGGATCTCACGGCGGACATCGCGCGTGAGCGCGGCATCACGGTGGACTTCGCGGGCTTCGAGGAAGCGATGCAGCGCCAGCGTGAACGCGCGCGCGCCGCGTCGCGCTTCCAGATGCAGTCCGGCGTGGATTACGTCGGCCGGGCAACCGAGTTTCACGGCTACGACACCCTGACGCTGGAAGGCGAAGTCGTGGCGCTCTATCGCGCAGGCACGGCGGTCAAGTTCATCGAGGCGGGTCAGGAAGCCGTCGTGGTGCTCGACCAGACGCCTTTCTATGCCGAGTCGGGCGGTCAGGTCGGCGACATCGGCGAGCTGCATTCCGGCAACGGCACCTTCACCGTCAGCGACACGCAGAAGATCCAGGCCGTGGTGTTCGGGCACAAGGGATTGCTGCGCACCGGGCGGCTTGCGCTCGGTGACCAGGTCATGGCGCACGTCGATCCGGCGGCGCGCGCCCGCACCATGTACAACCACTCCTCGACGCACCTCATGCATGCGGCGCTGCGCAAGGTGCTCGGCACGCACGTCACGCAGAAAGGGTCGCTCGTCGACCAGTGGAAGACTCGCTTCGACTTCTCGCATCCCGCGCCGATGACCTCCGACGAGATCCGGCGCGTGGAAGCGCTCGTCAACGAACAGATCCGCCGCAACTCGAAGGTGCAGCCGCGTCACATGAAGTACGACGAGGCGATCAAGAGCGGTGCGATGGCGTTGTTCGGCGAGAAGTACGGCGACGAAGTGCGCGTGATCGGCATGGGCGACTTCTCCACCGAGCTGTGCGGTGGCACGCACGTGAGCCGCACCGGCGACATCGGCCTGTTCAAGATCCTGTCCGAGGGCGGCGTTGCCGCGGGCATACGGCGCGTCGAGGCGACGACCGGGGAGTCGGCGCTCGCGCACGTCCAGCAGCAGCAGGCGCAGCTCGAAGAGGTTGCCGCTTCGCTGAAGACGCCGACGCAGGAGGTCACGCAGAAGATCAGCCAGATCGTCGACAACGTGAAGCTGCTCGAGAAAGAGCTCGCACGCCTCAAGTCCAAGCTCGCCTCCAGCCAGGGCGACGATCTGGCCGGCGAGGCCGTTGCGGTGAAGGGCACGCACGTGCTCGCCGTCTCGCTCGACGGCGCCGATTCCAAGGCGCTGCGCGAGGCGATGGACAAGCTCAAGGACAAGCTCAAGAGCGCGGCCATCGTGCTCGCGTCGGTCGAAGGCGAGCGGGTATCGCTCGTCGTCGGCGTGACGCCCGGACCTCACGGCGAAGGTGAAGGCCGGCGAGCTCGCCAACTACGTGGCGGGGCAGGTCGGCGGGAAAGGCGGCGGGCGGCCGGACATGGCGCAGGCGGGCGGCACCGAGCCCGGGCGTCTGCCCGCGGCTCTGTCCTCGGTGAAGGACTGGGTGGAGCAACGGCTGGGCTAGGGGCCATGCAGGTCGGGCCGCTTTCGTCCGCTCCCGCTCTCGACTGCTGCGCAGATTCCGCGGCCCTGGTAGGTCAGCGATTCGTGGGACAAAGACTTGATGGAAAAAAGGAATGAACACTGACCTCGAAGCCTTGGCGGCTGAAGTTTTGAAACTGGGCCCAGCCGACCGCTCATATCTTCTTGCGCGTCTCATGGCGAGTCTGGATACAGATCCCGAGGTCGACCAGGCTTGGGAACGGGAGGCGGACAGGAGGGAGAGCGAACTGGAGTCCGGTTCGGCGACCGACGTTCCAGGCCACGAAGCTATGGCCCGCCTGCGGGCAAAGCTTGCCAAGTGACATACTCTCTTCATCCCGACGCAGAACAGGACATCGCCGACATACTGGATTTCTACTCTGAACACGCGGGGGTTGTCGTAGCTGACAGGTTCTTGCGCGAGTTCGAGCGCGCAGCCAGCCTCTTGGTCGAACACCCAGGCTTCGGCGCACCGACCATGAGAGGGCGTCGAATTTTTCCACTGCGCGTGTTTCCGTACTCAGTGATCTACCGAACCCTTGATGCGGGAATCCGTATCCTCGTCGTTCGGCATCAGCACAGAAAACCCGGATACGGTGGCGGGAGGCGGTGATGTCTGAGTCTTCAGACTCGTCCGCTCCCGCTCTGAGCACCGCCACCGGACGACCGAGTCGACCAGACCGCGCTGCCGCGCTTGGTCCATGTTGTCCAGCGTGACAGCAGGAAAGTACTCGCGCTCAGGCTCGCGCACCCACCAGAGTCCGCGCGCTCGTTCCTCCGGAGTCGCGAAGCGATACCGGTGGCGCGTTGCTCGCACGAACACGGGTTTCTTCCCGGCGAAAGGATCCGACTCCAAGAGCGCGGTCACGTCGCTCGAACCCTCCAGCAATAGGCGGCCGCGATTGCTTCGCATGTTCGCTGTGCCGGCAACCGCCCTCTGCCACAATGAGGACCGAAAATCAGCAGGAGAGAACGATGGACGTCAACACTGCCAACGCGCTCAGCCCCGAGCGCATCCTCCAGGTCGGCTTCGCCTTCTGGGCCTCGAAGACGCTGCTCAGCGCCGTCGAGATGGAGGTCTTCACCGAGCTCGCGCGGCGGCCGGGCACGCTCGAAGACCTGCAGGGGCGGCTGGGACTGCACGCGCGCGCGGCCCGCGACTTCCTCGACGCGCTGGTCGCGCTCGGCTTCCTGGATCGCGTCGACGGCATCTACTGCAACACCCCCGCGACCGAGCGCTTTCTCGACAAGCGCAAGCCGTCCTACATCGGCGGCATCCTCGAGATGGCGCAACCACCGGCTCTACCGCTTCTGGGGCGGGCTGACGGAGGCGCTGCGCACCGGCCTGCCGCAGAACGAGCTCGAAGGGCGGCGGCGAGTCCCTGTTCGCGACGCTCTACGCCGATCCGGCGCGGCTCAAGGAGTTCCTGCGGGCGATGACCGGCGTGAGCCGCGGCGCCAATCTCGCGCATCGCCGAGAAGTTTCCGTGGCGCCAATACCGCAGCTTCGTCGACGTCGGCACGGCGCAGGGCGACCTCGCGGTGCAGGTGGCGCTGGCGCACCCGCATCTCACCGGCCTGGGCTTCGACCTGCGCCGAGGTCGGGCCGATCTTCGAGGACTACGCGGCGTACGCGGGGTCGACCACCGGCTGAAGTTCATCGCCGGGCGACTTCTTCACCGATCCCCTCCCGAAGGCGGACGTCGTGATGATGGGGCACATCCTCCACGACTGGGACCTGGAGCAGAAGAAGCTGCTCCTGCGCAAGGCCTACGAGGCGCTGCCGAGCGGCGGCGCGCTGATCGTCTACGAGGCGCTCATCGACGACGAGCGCCGCGAGAACGCGTTCGGCCTGCTGATGAGCCTCAACATGCTGATCGAGACGCCGGGCGGATTCGACTACACCGGCGCCGACTGCATCGGCTGGATGAAGGAGGCGGGGTTCAGCGACGCGTACGTCGAGCACCTGGTCGGGCCGGACTCGATGGTGGTCGGGATCAAGTAGCAATCGGGAGAAGATCGCATGCAACACATTCGACTCGGCCGCACCGGTCTGCAGGTGTCGCGGCTTTGCCTCGGCACCATGACCTTCGGCCTGCAATGCGACGAGGCGACCTCGCGCGCAATCCTCGACGCCGCGGCCGAGGCGGCATCACGTTCATCGACACCGCCGATGTCTATCCCCTCGGCGGCACGCTGGAGACCGTCGGCCGCACCGAGGAGATCATCGGTCGCTGGCTCGCAGGGCAGGCGCGATGAGTTCGTCATCGCGACCAAGTGCGCGAACAAGGTCGGGCCGGCGCCGTGGCAGACAGGGCGCATTCCCGCAAGCACATCCTCTGGGCGATCGACAGGTCGCTGAAGCGACTCGGCACCGACTACGTCGACCTCTATCAGCTTCACCACTACGATGCCGCGACGCCGATCGAGGAATCGCTCGAAGCGCTCGACATCGTCGTGCGCAGCGGCAGGGCGCGCTACATCGGCTGCTCCAACTTCCTCGCGTGGCAGGTCGCGCGGGCGCTGGGCAAGAGCGAGGCGCGCGGACTCGCCCGCTTCGCGACGGTGCAGCCGCGCTACAACCTGCTGTTCCGGCAGATCGAGCGCGAGCTGCTGCCGCTTTGCGCGGAAGAGGGCCTGGGCGTCATCCCCTACAACCCGATCGCAGGCGGCCTGCTCAGCGGCAAGCACGACCGCTCGCGTCCGCCGCCGGAAGGCTCGCGGTTCACGCTCGGCACCGCGACCTCGATCTATCAGGACCGCTACTGGCACGAGCGCGAGTTCGAGACGGTGAGCAAGCTGGCCGAACTCGCGAAGGAGAGCGGGGTATCGCTGGTGACGCTGGCGGTCGCCTGGGTGCTGGCGAATCCCGCCGTCACGTCCCCGATCATCGGCGCGAGCCGCCCCGAGCAGCTCGCCACGAGTGTCGCGGCGGTCGACTTCGTGCTCTTGCCGGAGCTCAAGCAGCGGCTCGACGATCTGACGCGAGAGTACCGGATGGGCGATGCGGCGCGGTGAGCGCGCTTCCTCGACGGATCTGGGCGGGTACTTGGTTAACGAGCCTGCGCGACTTCTTCTGGACCATGGCGTAAGCCCGGCAAGGTGGGTTTGCGGTTTTCATTTAGGGTGCCCTAAAATGGAGTCAAGCACTTGAATAGAAAGACAGGGAAGCTCGATGACTAGGCGTATATCCAGCACTTTGTCGCTTTGTAAGGCGACATTTTTAGGGGCCCTACTTTAAGTTGGGTCTTCACGGATTCGTGTGGGTGATTTTGGGGGTCAACAAGGCTGAAAGCCGCATGGATACTGGGTTTCCGGCGTTCCGCGTAGTGCTCGGATTTGGCATCATGTTTCGATGGCCAAGTCAGCGAAGCGAAAGCGGCGGTTGTGGGATGCATATGCCTTCCCGGGATTTCGTCCGCTCCCCACGGTGCGCGGCGTGTTCGGTGATCCGAAAACGCGCGTCATCACTCTCAAACGGCGCTCAAAAAAACGCTCTGCGGCTGCTGCCCGACTTTGACACTTGCTAGTGACATATCAGCGGGAAGTGGCGTCGGACAGGGGTTTCCGGGCGGTGCCCGAAATGGGTGTGTATCTAGGCCTTAGGCGAGCTTAGGCGAGCTTCAGGACTGGCGCAGGCGGCTTGATCCGAAGTAATTTCAATCTCTTAGAGGCCTCGGCCGTCGGTTCGGTGACCTGCCAGACGGTGCCGTGGGGGCTCAACAATTGCGCCAGCTGGATGCGCTTCAGATCATCGCGGAGGTTGCGCCAGGTGTCCCCACAGGCATGCTCGGCGGTGCGCTCGAGCAGCAGCGACAGAACGGTGAGAGCCACATGCGCGTGGATGCGGTGCGCCGCCCAGTGAAACACCGGGCGCAGGCGGAGTCCGCTCTTCAGGGTGCGCCAGGCTTCCTCCACCCGTTGCAGCTGCTTGTAACCCAGCGCCATATCCTCGGCACTGAGGCTGTCGTCGTTGCTATGGACCACGAACTTGCCGTCGAAGCGTTCGGCCTGCTTCACCTTGACGGCATCCAGCTCCAAACGCCCCTGGGCGGTCAGCTTCAGATACCGCCCATAGCGAGCGCTGGCACGTAGCTCACACTCGCGCTTGCTGTGTTGTTCGTCCGCCGCATCGCGCAGACTTGCCAGTTCGGCCTTCAGCTGCTCGATGATCTCCGCACGGTGCGATCGCTGGCGCTCGGCCTCCTGCGGGTTGTAGCACAACGCGTAGCGGCGTTGCCGCTCGCCTTCGCCGACGATGACTTCCTTGACCTGCAGATTCTCGGCCACCGTCTGGTAGCGCCCGGGCCGGGACAACACTTCCTGGGTTATCTCATCACCGCGGCGCATCGGCATGCACAGCAGATACTTGCCCCCGCCGCGTGAGAGCACCTTGAGATTCGATTCGGAGACCATCCCCGCATCGCCCACGAACAGGCAGCGTGTGAGTTGCCAGCCCCGCAGTTCGGTTTTGACTTGCTCGATCGTGGTGACATCGACGGTATTGCCCGGGAACACCCAATGGCGCACCGGGAAGCCCTCGCGCGTGACCGCCAGGCCGACGACGATCTGCGGCACATCGCTGCGCCCGTTCTTCGGATGCCCGCGCTTGCGCGGCGCGGGATAGCTCTTGCGCCCGGCGGCTTGACTGCCGTGCACCAGATCCTGCGCACCCAAGCCGTGATCCTCTTCGTCGACCTCGAAGTGGAGAGACGTGGTGTCATAAAAGATGAGGTCGACGTCGAGGCTCAACAGATCCGCGACGCGAAAGAAGATCGAGCGCTCGATCGCCTCCTTGTTGGCCTCCAGGAAGTCCATGGCGCGATACAGCTGTTGCAGCGACAAGCCCTCCGCGCCGACGATCTTGACGTCCTCGCGCAGCCACTGCTCGTAGCAGTACAGCTTCGAACACGGTGCCAGCGCCCGGTTGGCCACCATCGCAAACAGCGCTCGCGCCACATTGAAGCCCAGTCGGCGGGCACTGGCCTGCTCGGTGATGACCTCGCTGATGCCCAAGCGCTGCCACAACGCTTCCAGGACATAGATCTCGCCGTAAGGCCAGGCGCATATCAGGCGCCAGTTACCCTCTTCAGCCACGATCTCCTCGGGCGAGCAGCGGCGCAGAATGCTCTTGGCCAGCCGACGCAGCCGCTCGGTAACCGCGGCGTCGTCGGCGCGCCCGCAATTGCACAGAATGCGAGCCTCCGAGCGTCGCCTCTCGGCGTTCCACACGTTCTCGGCCAGCTGCAGGTAGGTGACCACGCTGCCGTCGGCCCGCTTCTGCTTGGATTCGCGCAGATACATGTGCCCAATGCTATCGACACAATCGTCTTGCCGTCAATGCATACGGGCCAATCCATGTATCTATGGATTTCGGCGCCGAGGCCGACGCTCTTGTCAATAGATCAACAGGTTAGCGCGGCTCTACCGGAGAATGTGCCTACGAACTGTCAAACTCGGGTGCTGCGGACAAGTGCATTGGGGCTGGTACGACCGACGCACGCGCCGGGTTCGCGATCTGTCCAGTGGCGACGCACGCATTCTGCTGGAGCTCGAGGTGCGTCGTGTTGCGTGCAAGCGCTGCGGGCACGTGAAGCGCGAGCGGCTGGAGTTCCTGGCGGACAATCCCTCGTACACCAAGCGCTTTGCCTACTACGTGGGGCGGCGCTGCCGGCAGGCCACCATCAAGGACATTGCCCAGGAACTGGGGCTTCACTGGGAGACGGTCAAGACCCTGGAGATGCAGTACATGCGGGCGCAATTGGCCCGTGCGGGCACGCCCGGACCCAAGGCGATCGGTATCGACGAGATCTCGATCCGCAAGGGCCACACCTACCGCATCGTGGTCAGCGATCTGATTCGAGGGCGGCCGATCTGGTTCGGCGGCGAGGACCGCTCCGAGGCGAGCATGGCGCTGTTCTACGACTGGCTGGGCCCGAACAAGACCCGCGGCATTGGCCTGGCGGTGATGGACATGTGGAAACCGTTTCGCAACGTCACCGCGGCACGTGCGCCGCAGGCGGCGATCCTGTTCGACAAGTTCCACATCATGCGCCACCTCGGCGAAGCGCTGGACAAGGTGCGCAAGGCCGAGTACGCGCGCCTTTCGGGGCGCGATCGGCGCTTCATCAAGGGCCAGAAGTACACGCTGCTGTCGCGTCGGGAGAACCTCAGCCTGGAAGGCAGGAAGTCGCTCAAGGTGCTGCTGGCGGCCAACAAGCGTCTGAACACCGCGTACTTGCTCAAGGAATCCTTCGGACAGCTCTGGGACTACGAGCGCGAGGGCTGGGCACGCCAGTTCTTCGAGAACTGGCGCTCCAGTCTGAAGTGGCAGCGGCTCGACCCTTACGAGAAGTTCGCCGAAATGATCGAGCGGCACTGGGACGGGATCGCCGCCTACTGCAAGCCGGAGAACAAAGTGTCGCTCGGCTTTGTCGAGGGCTTGAACAACAAGATCCGCGTCCTCCAGCGCCGCGCCTACGGACTGCGCGACGAGGAATACCTGCGGCTGAAGGTACTCACCTGCATGCTGCCGAAACTGTGAGCAACCTGCGCCTCGGACACGGGTTATCCACCCTCTTGCCCACCGCCTCCGTCGCACAGCGATAGGGAAGGGCCGCTCCGTCGGCCGTGGACAAGAGCGTGGATAACCCTGCACCACCCGAGTCTTCAGCAAGTTCGCCGCTCAAACATACAGGGCTGAGGACCGGAAAATGCCCAAAATCACCCACACGATTCCGTGAAGAGGCTTTAAGTTAGGCATCGCAGCCGGACCCTCACTTCGCTGCGGCGACTTTTCGGCTCCGCTGTTGACCTACCATCAAGCGATGCATCAAGAAGAGGAGTGATTTGTGGCCGCTACTGTCCAGCATGCCGACGCCGTTGCTCTTGTCGATCACCTTGAGAGGCACATCCTTCTCGAGCCTGGTTTCCACATGACGTACTCAGATGCCGCAGCCGTTCTTGGGCGGAACCCTACGAGCGACGGGCGACATATCGGTCAGGTCACGTCCAGGATCGACGCGGCTTGCTTCTACGCACGGACGCCTTTCCTCGCAATGCATCGAGTCCGAGAGACCTACGGCGGGACCATTAATCCGAGGTCCTTTGGCGGTGACCTTTGGCATCCGCATACCTCGGCGCTTGTCGCCAGGGCCGAAGCACATGTCTGGACCATTGAAGACTTCAAGAACGTCAAGCGGGCGCTGCAGAGCCTCGGCGAAGACGCCGCAACCCTTCAATGGAAGAGGATTGATGGGTTCGGGGAAAAGTGGGTGCAGAAGGCTCTCGGGCTCGTCTAGGAGCAGCCGGACACAAGCGATGCCTAACGAATAAGGATAGATCGTGCGAAGCCACGATCTGATCCGTTTGTTGGACGAGCCCGGCCCGGAGCGCTGGGCGGCCCCCTTGGAAATATCTTTTGTGGATTTACCCCGGAAGCATGAACTGCGGAGGGCCGGAAGCAGGAAGCCCCGGTGTGCTGCTGCGCAGTCGGCAAATTTCGCGCGAACTCGTCGGTTTTTGCGTCCGGACCCGCGAATTCCGGGCGGCCGCGTCACTCAGCTTGGGGAAACTGAAGTCCCGACAGCGGCCGGACAGCGCTGTGGTCTGGGCTTACATGATCAGATGGCTGCCGCGAGGACCGGCGGGACGGCGACGACTCCGAGCGATGTCGATCGAATCCGCGTCCTGACGATCGCCATCACAGCGCCACAGCAGGAGCAAAGCATCGGTGGTCGTTCCTTGCGTGGCGGAGTAAAACGGGCGGGATCGAACCTCAGCAACAGATGCAGCAAACCAATAAGGCGCTTGCAATTGGCGTGCAGAAAGCCGTAATTGCGGGCGCGGCGAAATCCCTTGGGCAGTACGTGCTGGACGATCAACCAGAGGAAATCGGTGCCGGCGAGCGTGCGCCTTTGCAACTTGCTGGTTTCGGCATTGCGATAGCGGAATCTCACCCGGCCGTTCTCGCAGGCGACGATGTCCTGTTCTCGGATGACGCCGCGATACAAATAGCGGCCGAGGTAGATCAGCGCCTTCTGGCCGGTTCCGACCGATTTACAATGCGCCACCCATTCCTGCGGATAACGCGCCGGCAGGGGAATGCCGGCCGCCTCGATCGCTGCCAGCATCTTTGCCCGGAAGACCTTGGCCACCGCCTTCGCGTTGAACAGATAAGTGCCGTTCTTGCCGCGCCGCTTGCATCGCCAGCGCTGCTTCGCCGCATCGACTGAGGTCGGATGCAAATCGTAGAGTCCAACGGGTTAAGCGGCCATTTGAATTGCATAGTACTGCTGACAGAAAGCGGCGGGTGACAGATGGCCAAGCCGTGCCTGCTTTCGGATGCGGTTGTAGAAGATCTCGATGTACTCCGTAATCTCGCGTTTTGCCTGTTCGCGGGTAGCGAAGCGTCGTTGATGTATCAGTTCCGTCTTCAGGCAGCCCCAGCAGCTTTCCATCGGGGCATTATCCCAGCAGTTGCCTTTGCGACTCATTGACGCCTGCATGCCGAATTCCCGGAGCAGTTTCTGGTAAGCATGCGCGCAGTATTGACTGCCGCGGTCCGAGTGGTGGATTAGCCCTTTCCCAGGACGTTTCGTGGCCACTGCCCCGAACAGCGCCTGCATCACCAGCTTCTGCGTCATGCGTGCGTCCATAGCATAGCCAACGAGCTCGCCGTTGAACAAATCCTTGATGCCCGCAAGGTAGAGCCAGCCTTCGTCGGTGGCGATGTAGGTGATGTCTGTTACCCAGGCTTTGTTCGGCGCAGCAACGGCAAACTGCCGATCCAGAAGGTTCGGTGCGACCGGCAGGGCATGATTCGAGTCCGTCGTCGCCTTGAACTTGCGTTTCTGCTTGCAGCGTAGCCCGAGTTTTTTGCGAATCCGCCTGATGCGATGAATGCCCACCTGAATGCCGTTGTCGGCCAGGTCGGCTTGCAGCCGCTCCGGACCGTAGGTCTGCCGCGTTCTCTCGTGCGCCGCCTTGATCTGCGTTTCCAGCTGGGCATTCTTCTGCGCGCGTGGCGACCGCGGCCGCTTGCGCCAGGCGTAATAGCCGCTTTCCGATACGTCGAGCACGCGACACATCGCGGCTACGGGATGCTGGCGCCGCAATTCATTTATCCGGCCGTATCTCACCGCGACTCCTTCGCGAAATACGCCGCACACTTTTTTAGCAGGTCACGCTCCAACTTCACTTCCGCCAATTCTTTCCGCGTGCGCGCCAATTCAAGCTCCAATTCGCTCGGCACCCGCTGACCTTTCCCGACCTCGGCAAGCTTGCCGGCCCGCGCTGCCCTGACCCAGTTGCTCAGGCTGCTCTTCGGCACTGACAAGCGCTTTGCTGCCTGATCAATTGATAACCCTTCCGACTCCACCAGCTTTACCGCTTCCGCCCGAAATTCCAGCGTGTATACCCCCTTCGGCATCCGTTCCATCTGCGTCCTCCGTTCGTCCAATTCTACGAATCGTCGAACTCCATTTTTTTCAGCCTACCTCAATCGCACAGCGCTCTCGTTGTTTGTAGTGCAGCTCGCACTAAACTCGCTCTGGAGTTGGCTCTTCTTTGCCTGGCACCGCGGCGCCTGGGCATTCGCCGATATCGTGATGCTCTGGGCTCTTATTGTTGCCACCGTTTTCTCTTTCTGGCGCGTGCGCCCGTTGGCAGGCGCTCTCCTCATTCCGTACCTGCTATGGGTGAGTTTCGCGTCGGCGCTCAATTACTCTGTTTGGCAGCTCAATCCACAACTCTTGGGTTAGTCGCATGAGCGATCGGGGACATGGGTAACAGAAGAGTCCGGCCATCTCTCGGGCCAAATGTCACCCATGTCCCTGGACCGTACCGCCGCTGCGCCAACCGTGCCATGCAGCGGACAGTCACATGCGGCGCTTCGCTTGCTTGTTCCTCCCGAGTCGTTGAGGCTGTACAAGAAGTCTCTTTCTATCTGCGATCGCGCCGTTCGCGCGTTGTTCGAGAGCTGACGCCCGCTGGCGGACGCGGCTGCGCGCCGGACGCTTTTTCCCGCGCCAATGGCGATGGTGGTAGGCTATTTGCCATGAGCAATACCGACGTTGCTGAAATCCTGAAGCTTCCCGTGGAGGAGCGGATGCGCCTCGTAGAAATGATCTGGGAGAGTCTCGTTTCAGACTCGCCAGCTCTGCCGTTGAGCGATGCTCACCGTGCGGTGCTTGACGAGCGGCTCGCGGAACACGAGCGCAACCCAGACGACGTCGCCACCCGAGCCGAAGTCCTGGCGGAAGCTCGCCGGGGCTGATGGCACTGCCAGCGGTCTACCGTCGGAAGGTCGGACGGGACTTGGCTGGCGCGTACAGGTGGTACGAAGACCAGCGTGCAGGCCTCGGGGAGGAGTTCCTTGGGGCAGTTGACACTTCATTCGACGCTATCCAAGAGTTCCCCGAGAGGTCCGCGCGCGTATACGGCGAGGTACGGCGCGCTGTCGTCTCGCGATTTCCGTACGCCGTGTTCTATCGTGTCGAGCCGAAGCGCGTGGTGGTCATCGCGGTCCTTCACATGGCCCGTGACCCGAGACTCTGGCCTCAGCCCCGGAAGGCTCGCGCGGCATCCTGAGTAGGATTCGATGGCGCGCCACGAGCGTCATGACCACCCCCCGATGAAGCTGCTGCCGATTCCTTTCGAGCGTGAGATCCTGCCCGGTGGATCGGCGACTCGCTCTGGTCCGGCGATCTTGAGTTCGTCAGCGGGTTAAAACGGCAGCACGGCGTCTGGCTTTGCACCGAGGATCACCCGCCGGAAGTCGTCCTGAATGCGCTTCAGTGCGTCCTCGTCATCGGCCTCGAAGCGCAGCACGATGACCGGCGTCGTGTTCGACGAGCGCGCTAGGCCGAAGCCATCCGCATACTCGACGCGCAGCCCATCGACGGTGACGATGTCACGCGCGTCGGTGAACTTCGCGGTCTTCTGCAACTTATCGATCAACGCGTAGTTCTCGCCTTCCTGCAACTGGATCTGCAACTCGGGCGTCGAGACCGCGTCCGGCAGCGAATGCAGCGCGGCGTCGATGTCGGGCTGAGCGGAGAGGTACTCGAGCAGGCGCGCGCCGGCATAGAGACCGTCGTCGAAGCCGTACCAGCGCTCCTTGAAGAAGACGTGGCCGCTCATCTCGCCCGCGAGTGCTGCGCCGGTCTCGCGCATTTTCGCCTTGATGAACGAGTGGCCGGTGCGGCAGAGCAGGGGTTTGCCGCCGTGGCGCTCGATCCACGGTGCGAGGTTGCGCGTGGACTTCACGTCGTAAATGATCGTGGCACCCGGATTGCGCGACAGCACGTCGGCTGCGAAGAGCATGAGCTGCCGGTCGGGGTAGATCACCGTGCCGTCCTTGGTGACGACACCCAGGCGGTCGCCGTCGCCATCGAACGCAAGGCCGATCTCCGCGTCCGTGGCTTTCAGCGCGTGAATCAGGTCCTCGAGGTTCTCCAGCACCGAGGGGTCGGGGTGATGATTGGGAAAGTTTCCGTCCACCTCGCAGAAGAGCTCGCTCACTTCGCACCCCATGCGCCGGTAGAGCTCGGGCGCGAATGCGCCGGCAACGCCATTGCCCGCGTCGACGACGATCTTCATCGGCCGTGCGAGCTTCACGTCGCCGACGATGCGCGAGATGTAGCTCTCGCCGATGTCGCGCGTCTCCAGCGTACCAGCGCCGTGGCGCAGATCAGCGGCCTGGATCCGTGCGCACAGCGCCTGAATCGCCTCACCCGCCAGCGTCTCGCCCGCGAGCATCATCTTGAGACCGTTGTAGTCCGGCGGATTGTGCGAACCGGTGACCATGACGCCCGAGTAGGTGCCGCACTCGCACGCGGCGAAGTAGAGCATGGGGGTGGCGACAAGGCCGACATCGATCACATTGACGCCGGCCGCCTGGATGCCGCGTGCCAGCGCAGCGGCGAGAGACGGCCCGGAGAGACGGCCATCGCGGCCGATGGCGATCGTCGAGACATCGCGGTCGAGTGCCGTGGAGCCGATGGCGTGGCCGATCGCTTCCGCGTATTCCGGGGTGAGGGTCTTGCCGACGATGCCACGGATGTCGTAGGCCTTGAATATTTCCTTCGGGGGCAGGGTCATGGTTCGCGAGGAGTCGTTGTGGAGAAGGCAATTATCCCACGGCCGCGCCTGCGGGACGGCTTGGGGTCGGAGCGTTATACTTCGGCGCTTTCTTGCCCCGCTTTGGACGCACCATGCTTTCTCCCCACGCGATTTTCGAAGAGATCCGCAAGAACGACGAGGCCTTCCGCCTGCTTGCCGGTGACGTGAGTCTCGCGTTCGTGGCGGCGATCGGCGGCATCCTGCGCTGGCCTGCGTGGAAGCGGGCGCGTCTCGCGCTCAGTGCGCAGGCGATCTGCGTGTATGAGCGCGCGTGGGGCTGGCGGCGCATGGTGAACCTCGTTCCGCCGGTGCGGCTGAATGCCCTCGGGGCGCCACAGCCGGCTGCTTGAACGCGAACCTCGCGCCGCGTGGTCTCGACCCAGCGGCTCCCTGACAGGAGAGCGCCGATGACGGACCTGGGCCGGGTCGCGCCTGGTCTGGCCGTGCTCACCCGCTACCGGCGGGACTGGCTCGCGGGCGATCTTGCCGCGGGGTGCGCCATTGCCGCCGTATCGGTGCCGCTCGCGCTGGCATACGCCGCCATCGTCGGCGTGCCGCCCATGGCGGGGCTGCAGTCGGCGATTCTGCCGCTCGCCGTCTATGCGCTCTTCGGTCCCTCGCGGCGGCTGGTTGTCGGGCCCGACACGGCGATGTGCGCGGTGATGGCAGGTGTGCTCGTGGCAATGAACCTGCCGGAGGGCGAGGCGCGTTTGCCCGCCGCATCGGCTCTGGCGCTCGTCATCGGGGTATTCAGCCTCGCGGGGGGTGCGCTCGGTGCGGGGCGGGCCCCACGCTGCTGGGCGCGCAGGTTGGCCGCGTCACGGGTGTGCAGATCGAGTCGCCGGGGCTTCTCCGGCCGATGATCGAGCTTTCCCGCCGGCTCCCGGAGGTGCATGCCGCAACGCTGACTCTGGCGCTCGTGCTGTTCGCGGCGATTCGCCTCGGACAGCGTCGTCTGCCGGGTGTACCGGCGGTGCCGATCGTTCTCGTTGCAGCGATCGCGCTGTCGGCGCTCCTCGATCTGGGCAATGCCGGGGTGGCGCTGGTGGGGCAGGTGCCGGGCGGCTGGCCACGGCCTGCGCTGCCGCTGCCCGACGTGCCGTGGGATTTGTTGCTGGAGGGCGGCGGGGCAGTCGCGATCATCGGGTTTGCCTCCGGCATCGTCCCGGCGCGCGCATTCGGTGCGCGTGATGGGCTGCGTACCGATCCAAACCGGGAGCTCACGGGCCTCGGCCTCGCCAACATTGCGGCTGGGCTGGTGCAGGGCTTCGGCGTCACCGGCACCAGCAGTCGTACCGCGGTCGCACACTCGGCCGGTGCCCGCTCGCCCGCGGCGGCACTCATTGCTGCCGCTGTGCTCGCGCTCGTTTCGGCTTTCCTCACCGGGCCGCTCGCGCTGCTGCCGCAGGCAGCGCTGGGGGCAATCCTCGCATCCACCGCGCTCGACATGATCGACATCTCGACCTTTCGCCGCCTGTGGCGGATCGACCGGGCCGAGTTCATCATTGCCGTGCTCACAACCGTTGGCGTGGTGGCGTTCGGTGTGCTGCCGGCGGTCGCGGTGGCAGTCGTGCTGACGCTGCTCAACTATCTGCGCACCGCCTCGTGGCCGCGTGATGCGCGCCTCGGGCGCATTCCCGGGCAAGCGGGGCTGTGGAAGCTGCACCTGTATCCCGAGGCCGAACCATACCCGGTATCCTCGTCTATCAGTTCCAGGGCTCGCCGGTGTTCGTGAGCGCAGACCGCCTGGGCGAGCGGCTGCCCCGTGTCATTGGCCGTGCGCCAGGCGCCACCACTCATCTCGTCCTTGATTGCCTCGCAATGACATCTCTCGACAGCACCGGTGTGGAAGTCCTGGAGCAGGCCGTTACCGACGCTGCACGGCGGGGTATCGCCACAGTGATCGGTGGCGGTCATGCGCGGTTTCGGAAGGTTCTCGCGCGTTCGTCGCTGCTCGCAGCACTGCCGCGTTACGAGACAGCCGAGCTGGCGGTCGCGGCCATCGAGGCGGGCGCAACGGCTCCCGTGGCGCCATGACGAGCGGCAGCGATTCACGCCTGCTGGCGCCGCCGGTGAACAGCCAGCGCGACCATGTTCTCGGTCCGCCGGACGCGACCATCACGCTCGTCGAATTCGGCAGCTACGCATGTCCGCGCTGCCGGGCCGCCAATGAGGAGATCGCGAAGCTGCGAGATCGCTTCGGCGAGCGGTTGCGCTACGTTTTTCGCCACCGCCCGCTGACCGACTCGCGTCTGGCGCGGCGTGCCGCCGACCTCGTCGAGTGCTCGACCGACGCGGGCGAATTCTGGTCTGCGCATGTGGCGCTCATGACGCGTTCGTCGGTGCTGTCAGAGGTGGATCTCAACGCAGTTGCGACCGATCTGCGAGTGGACCGCGCGGACGACGAAGCGATTCGTGTGCGACAGTCAGCTGCGGTGGCGCGCGTCGATGAGGACGTGCGCAGTGCAGCCGCCAGCGGCGTTCTGGTGACGCCGACTTTCTTCATCGGCGGGCGTCGCTACGACGGGCCGTGGGACGAGACCTCACTGGCGGAGGCGGTGCAGGGTTCGCTCGGCTACCGCTTTCAGTCGGCCGCGGTGGGCTTTGCCAGCTGGGCGCCTTCCACGGGGCTCTTGCTCGCGCTGGCGACGATCGTCGCGCTGATCATCACCAACTCGGCGGCGGGACCCGATTTCGAAGCGTTCTGGCATTCGCACGCCGGCTTCAGCTTCGGCACGCACGCGTTTGGCATGTCGCTGCAGCACTGGATCAACGACGGGCTGCTGACACTCTTCTTCCTCGTCGTCGGGCTCGAAGTGAAACGGGAGTTCACGGTAGGCCGTCTGGCGCAGTGGCGATCGGCCGCGCTGCCCATCGCTGCAGCGAGCGGAGGTCTGCTGCTGCCGGCACTCGTGTACCTGGCGCTTGTCCCGGCCGGTCCGTGGGCGCTGGGCGCGGGCGTGCCGATGCCCACCGATACCGCATTCGCCGTCGCGTTGATCGTTCTTTTGGGCACGCGGGTGCCGGTGGAACTGCGCGTCTTTCTTACCGCGGCGTCCATCGTGGACGACATCGGCACGATTCTCGTGGTCGCGATCTTCTACTCGAGTCACGTGGACGCGGGCGCGCTCGCGCTCGCCGCGGTCGTCTTCGTCGCTCTTCTTGCGTTGAATCGTGCGGGGGTCTACCGCGCGCTGCCGTACGCGCTTCTCGGCGTCGCCCTGTGGGCGCTCGTCCATGCCGGCGGTTTGCACGCGACGCTGGCCGGCGTGCTGCTCGCGCTCGTCGTTCCCACGCGCCCACCACCCAATCTCAGAGCGCTGACCGCCCAGGCCGAAGCAATTATCTCGGCCGAAACGCGGCACGGGGAAGAGGTGCTGCGGCATGGTCCGTCAGCGCCGGCGTTGCGCACGCTCGATGCCATTCACGACCGCCTCGAATCACCCGCCGACCGCCTGCTGCGGCACGTCGAGCCGTGGTCGAGCTACCTCATCCTGCCGCTCTTCGCGCTGGCCAACGCGGGTGTGGTGTTCTCGGCCGGCGTGTTCGAGGGGCGGGAGTCGCTCGCGATCGCGATCGTGGCCGGACTGCTCGTCGGCAAGCCGCTGGGCTTCCTGCTCGCGTCCCAGTTGGCCGTCCGATCCGGACTGGCGCTCAAACCCTCATCGTATTCCTGGTCACAACTGGCTGCGTGCGGAGCGGTGGCCGGCATCGGCTTCACCATGTCTCTCTTCATCGCGGGGCAGGCGTTCCCGCACGCGGCCGACTTCGCCGCCGCCAAGATCGCGGTGTTCGGTGGGTCGGTGGCGGCTGCGCTCGCCGGGGGCATCGCCCTCTGGCACCTCGGCCGCCATCACGTCACCGCAGATCCACTGAGGAGATCGGAAAAGCCCTCGTAGACGAGCTTGAACTGGCGAACCCGCAGAACGTGGCTACAGCGTCTTGAGAAACGCCAACAGCGCGCCGACGCGCGAACCGAGAATGCGCGTCTGAATCTCCTGCCGGTCGCGAACAGGATCGAGCCCGGTGGTGTCCGGGCAGAGATCCGACCCGAACGAGTGGCCGGTGTTGGCCTTGCTGGATACCGACGTGTCGTACTGCTTCACCAGGATGGTGTCGTTCGGGCTGTAGCGAGTCTTTGGTGGTGCCGCCCACTCGAAGCCCATCAGCGCTTCGTCGTAGTAGAGGTTGCCGCGGTAGAACTTTGCCGGCCGCGTCGCCGGGCAGATGAGGTGCGCCATGGTCGGCACCGAGCCGTTGTGCAGGTAGGGCGCCTGCGCCCACACGCCGTAGAGCACGTCGGCCTTGTAGCCAGCCGTACCGTCGGCAACACGCTTCGGCGTGTCGCGGAAGTACTCGTCGAGCCGCGCCTGCCAGTCGCCCTTGGGCCTGCACCAGTCGGCGCCCGGCTTCCCTTCGTTGTTGCGGCCGTAAATCGCGCACGCTTCGGTGACTAGCGCCGCCAGTCCGTAGCGCGATACGCTCGTGTTCACCTTCGTGCGGTTGGCGTCGACGCCGAGCAACGACGCCGGGTAAATCTCGGCGTTCTTCGCTTTGTGGCAGTCGGCACACTTGTCCTTGAAGATCGCCTTGCCGGCTTTGGCCTGCGCCAGGTCGATGCTGGTGAAGGGATACGGCGGCGCCGGCAGGTTGTCGATGAACGGGTTGAGCGGCTCATGGATGCGGACGTTCACCATGCGCGGATCGCCCGTGGCCGATGCGCCCGACGCGAGCGTGCGAGACGACGCGCCCTGGTTGCCGTCCCAGTTGGCGTGGAAGCGTGTCGTTGCCCAGTTGACGCTCTTGATGTCGATCGGCGCCGGAACCGGCGGCGCCCACGCCGGAATGTTACTGATGATGCGATCGCCGGCCGCCTTCGGGTCGGTAACCGCGTCGGTCATGCCCGGGGTGTCGACCGGCATGCCGTTGGCCTTCGAGAATCCGCTGAAGATCGGGCTCTTCGGGTTGTCTTGCTGCACGAACTTCATGTAACTGTTGTCGGGCCGCCGCGTGTGGATGGCGACCAGCCCGGAGGCGATGCCGAAGGCGTCCATCTGGCCGGGGCGATCCTCGATCACGTCGGGCAACCCCGTCTTGTAGGCGTTGTTCCTGGCGACGACGTAGTAGATGAAGTGCGTCTTCACCGCAACGGCGATCAGGTCCCTGACCACGCTCGGAAACTCGTCGGCAACGGCAATCGTCTGTAGCTTGGCACGGGCGACCTGCGCCGGCGAGGAGCCGTACATCGTCTCGGGGTGGGCGATCGCCTTGTCCAGCATGGCGCGGTAGAGCGCCCTCACCCCCGCCGTGTTCGGCTTTATCGCGTTCGGATCGGGCGGCGTCGTCTTGTTGACGTCGAAGCCCGACTCGATCAGCGCGGCGCCGGTGAGCATCAGCAACTTCGAGTAGTACTGCGCCTCGATCTGCGTGTTCGGCATGCCAGGCAGAAACTTCATCTTGTTGTCGACCATCACGCGGCCGACGTGGCAGGCGGCGCACGCGAGGAACGTCCGGTCGAGTGTCCCCGGCGTCCCCATTGTCGGCCGGTCTTTCTCCCAGTTGTCCTCGTGCTCCACCGTCTTCATCTTCGCGAGCAGCAGCGAGGTGTTGGTGAACACGCGCTTGGCGACAAGGCGCGTGTTGGCCTCCGCGTCTTCGACCGCCGACAGCGGCTCGAAGGTGCGCGGGTTCTCGAAGGCGAAGCCGAAGGGCACGTCTGCCGGACCCGCGGGCCGCGCGACGCCGTTGTCGTACGCCGACGGTGCCGGGCTGATGCCGATGTGATCCATCGTCCAGGCTGTGCCGCCGGAGCCGGTGGGGAAGACTGCCTCGTGCTTCCAGATGCGCGCGATCTGGCGCAGCGTCGGATCGGGATCGTTGGGATCGAGGTCGAAGATCGTCTTCAGCAGCACATAGGGCACGCCGTTGAAGCCGACCGGATTCTCGCGGAACCACGCCCAGGCCATCGCCGGGTACTGGCCGCTGCGGAAGCCGTACTTCGCCGCACGCGCCGGGTCGGCGTCGTTCAGGTAGCCCTCGATCGCATCGTCGCGCTTGGCGATCTCGGTCGGCCAGTCGGTGATCGGCTGACCATCGACCCACGACATGATTTCATCGGCGCTGTCGTCCTGCAGCGGAGCGACGAAGCCCGCCTCGGAAGCCGCTTTCGCAGCCTTGTACTCCGGCGCGTCGGTGGCTGCCTTGCGCGTGCACGCGGCGCCCAGCGTGACGGCGACGACGACGGCAACGGTGAGCGTGGCGGTGCTGTTGCTCATGAGTCTCTCGAAGCGGCCGGCTTCGGTGATAACCGGGATGCCAAGGTACGTGTGGCCGAGGGTGACCGGGACGCAGCGAGCCAGCGCCGTCACGACGTCGATGGTGTTCGAGCCATTGGCGCGCGCCGCGTTCACCGCCGCCGCCATCCGGTGCATGCAGTGGTCGTGCAGCAGGCTATCGCTGCCGCGTCGGCGAGCAGCCGCGATGTCGCGACCGGACTGTGGGCGACGATGCGCGCCGTCGCCGCCGGGGGTGGGGAGTTCGCGTGCGAGAAAGCTGAGGTCTGGAGCCGTCGGATCTGCAGGCGGCGCCGGGACAGTTTCGGTCGGGTGTTCTAACGATAGCCGCATCGCCGGAGCCTCGTGTCGCAGAAGGACAGGAATTCCAACGGCACTCCGGGATTGTGTCTTCGCCGGCAGCCCTGGTCAATGGGGACTTGGTGTTGGGCGCTCCTGAGAAATGGCAGGAATCGTCCCCCGAGGAACGCCTGCGGTCACTGGAGCAGCAGCGGCACCATGCAGTCGCGCACGAAGGCCCGTGCCATTCCGATCAGCCGGTGGCGTCACGCTCGACGCAGGGATTCGATCAGTCCGCGTGCCGCGTCTTCGATCATGTCGAGCACGCGCTCGAAACTCTCCTGCGACTCGCCGTACGGATCCGGCACCTCGTCGATGTCGTACCCGGAGGCACGGTCGAGAAAGAGGGAGAGCTTGTGCCGATGTTCCGCCGGACAGGCCGCCCGCAGTGTCGCGAGGTTGCTGCGGTCCATCGCCAGGATCAGGTCGAAGCCCTCGAAGTCCTGCGGCTCGACTTGCCGCGCCCGCAGACCTGCCATGTCGTAGCCGCGGCGCTGCGCTGCCAGTCGCGCCCGCGGGTCCGGCGACAGGCCGATGTTGTAGTCATGTGTTCCGGCGGAATCCACCGTGGTGGTCGCGGCCAGGCCTTCGCGTTTCAGCGTGCGGCGGACAACCGCCTCCGCCAGCGGGGAGCGACAGATGTTGCCCAGGCAGACGAGCAGGATTTTCATCTTCCGGCGATCAAGCGAGTGGTGCGGGAACCGCCGCGGCAGTGCGGGTCAGCGTCATTTGAAGATGGGGAGCCGGCGAGGATCCGGACTCTCGCGCCACACCGCCGCTGCCGCGGCAGGTGAGGTCGGCGGCACGTCACGGTTGATCGGACTGGCTATCCAGCGTGCGCTCCACCTTGGCCGCAACGGGAACGTCATCGTCGTCGTCGACGCCCTCGTCTGCGCCCGGCACCCCGTGCACGTAAAGAGCCACCACCATCACGATCCCGCACACGAGCGCTGCGATGCCGAGCTGGCGTCGCTTCGGCATCGTTATCCAGAGCACGAGGCCGGTCAGGCATGCGACAACCATCAGCACGGCGCTGATGTCGATCAACCAGCCCCAGGCATCGCCGGTGTAGCGCCCCCGGTGCAGGTCGTTGAGGACACCGGCAAAATTGAAGATCTGCGCGTTGACGGTGGTGCGCCCGCTCGCCGCGGCGATATCCACTTCCCACAGCCGCCCCGGCTCTTTGAAGGCGATGCTGACGGAGTGACCGAGGTGCTGGTAGTCGCTGACCGCGCCGCTGATGCGCCAGGTGTTGCGCAAGTGCTCGACGACACCCAGCCGGTCGTTGTCGCGGACGAGATCGACGGGCGTCTGGCCGTGAAAGACACGCACGGTCGCGTCGGTGGCGCCGAACCAGTCCTCGTGGTGCGCAGTGAAGCCGGTGAGGCCGAAGAAAAGCATCACGGCGAGTCCCAGTACGGAGAGGTAGACGTGCAGCAACCTGCAGGCGTACACGAGCTTGTGATGGAGCATCCATGAGAGCAGCTTCGCGCCGAAGGTGGCGGGGTGTGGCGCGACGCGCCTGCCGTGATCATCGTCGGTCGCCTGCAGCGAGCCGGAGAGGGGGTCATGGACGTGCATGGTGCTCAGATCCTGTCTTCGTTGGCGGTGTCGAGCTTCGGACCGTAGTTCACGACCGATTCCTCCGACTCCGAGGTCGCGGAGAGCGCAGCCGCGGCGGGCTTGCCGGCGCAGTCGATGCGGGTGCGTTCGACGACGTGGTGACCGAATTCGCGGTTGATCTCCACCGCCACCGTGTACTGACCGCGCGGCACGGGCATGCCCGCGTCGTCGAGGCCGTCCCAGGTGACGGAGTACTGGCCGGGCAGGCGGGTGGCGCGGGTGACGCTCGCGACCACTCGAACGCACCGTCGCCGGTTGCTTCGCGCCAGTGACTCATCTCGAGCAGGTATTTCTTCCGCGCGCCCCAGAGCGTGAGCGTGCGCACGACTTTGCCGGCTGCGTCCTCGATCCAGACGCTGACATAGGGACGCCGATAGTGCTGTACGTCGGGATCCCGCAAGTTGACCGCGACATTCACGTTGTAGCCGGACGGCCAGGCGTTGGCGGCTACGTGCAGGGGGAGGGCGGTGCCTTCGGCGCCGTTGTACGCGACGTGCGCGAGCACACCGCCCCGCCGCATTGCAGCTGCGCCGGTGGCGACCAGGAAGCCGCGGATGTCGGGATGCGCCAGCAACGCCGCCTGATCCGCCGGATGCTCAACAGTGCAGCAGGCAGTGGCAATGGCGTTGGCGGTGATGCAGTCGCGCGCGACCACGGTGGCGGCGTTGCGTCGGTCTGCAGCGCGGCCGCTGCGGCCGTCGAGCACGTGCGAGAAGGTCTGCCCGGCGGCGATCGTGTTTCGGACGTAGCCGCCGCTGCTGGCGACCGCGCCTTCGTGCAGCGGGAAGGTGAGTAGCGGTGCCGCGTTCTCTGCCGGCGAACGCGGATCGGCGACACCGACGATCCACGTCGGCTCGCCCCAGGCGCGCAGGTCACCGCCGATGTTGAGCAGGCCCGCGGGTGCGAATTCACGCGCGGCGGCCACTGCCCGCTCGACGATGTACGCCTTGCCCAAGGCGTCGATGTTGAGGCACGCCGGGTCGCGCTCGCCACCGCCTGGCGCAGCGCTTCGTCATCCGGCAGTCGCCCGGTCTCGCGTGCGCGCTGCCACATCGCCGCCGCGCCGCCCAGGTAAGGGCTGATCACACCGTGCGTGCGCTCCGACCACTGGCCATACGCCGAGAGGACGTCGGAGATCTCGGTCGGCGCTGGAGAACTGCCGGCCATGAAAGAGGCGATGGCGCTGCGCGGGTCGCGCGTGCTCAGGATGCCGGCGAGGCGCTCGATCTCGGCCAGCACGGCGCGATGCGCCCATTGGACCTGTATTTCCGCACTCTGCGCGACGAGCAGATCCATGTGCGTGCC
>CAVRDD010000026.1:0-10737 GCA_963719715.1 uncultured beta proteobacterium | reverse complement strand
GAAATCGGTGGCGAAGTGCGTGCCGCAGGGCAGCGGCCGGAGGGCGGCCCCTGGCGGATCGCGATCGAGGCGCCGCTGGCGACCGCGCGTGAACCGCTGGTCGGCCTGCGATTGCGCGATGCCGCCGTGTCCACGTCGGGCGACTATCGCGACGAACGCAGCGACACGGACGGCCGCCGCTACTCGCACACCATCGATCCTCGCACCGGACGCACGGTTGCCAGCGCGCTGACCGCGGTCACGGTCATCGATGCGAATGCGATCCGGGCAGATGCCTATGCGACGGCCCTCATGGTCATGGGTACCGAGGCCGGGCTCGCCTGGGCGAAGGCATTGCGGGTTCCAGCCCTGTTCGTGGAGCGCACCGCGCAGCCAGGCGAATGGCGACTCGTGGAATCGCCGGCATTCGAGGAATGGCGAGAATAGGGCGGCGGCCCGATTCGTTATGATGCCGCGATGGATCCGCTGACCAAGCTCCGCCGCCGCCCCTTCATGGCGCCGCTGCTGATTCCGTTGCTCGGAATCCTGATGGCCGTGGCAGGTGTCTATTGGCTCGGCACCTGGTCCCGCACCACCGTCGTGGTGCTGGTCCGGCACGCGGAAGCTGGCGATAGCACTTCGGGTGACCGGACCTCGTCCGGCCGGCGAAAAACGCGTGGCGACGCTGCGCGCATTGATCGACGACGCGTTGGCCGACCGCAAGGTCGACTATCTCTATGCCGCCGACACGCGTCGCGCCCAACAGACCGCGGCGCCTGTCGCCAACCAGTTCAAGCTGCCGATCAACGTCATCGCGAGCAGCGACTGGTCCGGGCTTGCCGCGCGTATCAAGCGCGAACATCGAGGCAAGACAGTGGTCGTGGTGGGTTACGCGACGACGCTGCCGGGTGTGATCAGCCAGCTGAGCGGGAGCGACTACGCCATGCGCGACGATGAGTTCGATGCCGTCTATGTCGTGGTGATGCCAAGCCCGGGTGAAACCCGCGTCCTGCGGCTGCGCTACGGGCAGTCGACACCGCCGGCAAAATCTTCAACAGTTTCGAGGTAGTGTCTTAATTATATGATTAACGAAAAATATTTCTTTTGAAGCACTCCGACTAACCCCCAACCCCTAACCCCTAACCCCTAACCCCTTCCTTATACCGCGCCAGCCGCGAGTGCCGCCTGCACGAACTCTTCATGTGCCCCGATGCGCAGGTCGGCGAGCACCGAGTCCTGGATTTTGCCGTCCACGCCGATCAGGTACGTTCCGCGGCGCACCCCGAATCCGAGTGGACCGTCCACGTCATAGGCCTTCACAGCCTTTTTTTCCGGGTCGGCAAGCAGCGGGAAATTCAGGTTGTGCCTGGCTGCAAATTTCCTGTGCGAGTCGGCATCCTGTGGACTTACTCCGACCACGCGGAGCTTGGCCCGCACCAGGTCGTTCTGCAGGTCGCGGAAACGTGCAGGCTTCCTTGGTGCACCCAGGCGTGAAGTCGGCGGGGTAGAAATAGAGGATCAACGGCCCCTTGGCGAGCAGCGACTTCAGTGTGTGGCGCTTGCCGTCCTGGTCGGCGAGGTCGAATTCCGGCGCCTGGGTTCCTTTCTTCAGCATGGTCAGTCTCCTTCGTTGACGCCTTGAATGCCGCCTGAGTGATCCACTTCCATGATGCGGTAACCGCCGTCACGCATGCCGCAGCGCTCGTAAGTGCGGCGCGCGGCCACGTTGTCCAGTTCGACGTAAAGCCGTAACCCGACGACGCCAGGCGTGCTGCGGGCCAGTGTATCGACGTGATCGTACAACGCACGGAACACGCCGCCGCGCCGCGCTGCCGGCAACACGTAGACGCTTTGAATCCACCAGAACTGGCCGTCGCGCCAGTCGCTCCACTCGTACGTGATCATGAGCTGGCCGACTGCATTGCCGGCATCGTCCTCAGCGACGAAATAACGGCCATGTGCCGGATTTGCGAGGGCGGAGGCGACGCCACGACGGATCGTCGCGGGATCGAGCCGCTTGTGCTCCGTCTCGAGCGCCATCGCCTCGTTGCCGTGTGCGAGGAATTCCTGGTCCGAAGGCTTCGCATCACGGATTCGTACGTTCATGCGCGAATAATACCGGGCCTGGAAGACTGCGGTTGCGGTGCGGCAACCCGATGCTACAATGCGCGCCCTCGTGTGGGGCGGTAGCTCAGCTGGGAGAGCGTCGCGTTCGCAATGCGAAGGTCGAGGGTTCGATCCCCTTCCGCTCCACCATTTTTTGTAGGGTTTTCCCGCGTCTGGTTCGGCTTCCGGGCCGCTCGCGGTGCAAATCCGGTGCAACGGCTCAGAAATGTGTAGTTCTGAGTCGCGATTGTCACCACTCGTAGCACGTAACACGTAACCGCCCACGGCCAATCCCGGTCGTGTGTCTGCTATCGAGTTCAGGAGACGATCCTATGTCCATTCAGAAGACCCGCACCGGGTACAAGGTCCAGATTCGCCGTAAAGGCTTCCCGTCCGTCTTCAAGACCTTCGAGCGCCACGGCGACGCCCGTGCGTTCGAGGAGCGCACGCTCCGCGAGCAGGCGACCCGCGCCGCGCACGGAGTCAACGTGAACCTGACGCTGGCCGAGGTCATTGACATCTACGTGGCGTCCGACGAGTACGCGGCCCTCCGCTCCGACCGCTCCGCTTACCACACGCACTGGCGCAACCGCCTCGGTGGTTACAAGCTCGTCAGCCTGAACCGAAGCGTCTATCAGCACGAGGCCGACCTGCTCGCCAAGGGTGGGCGCGACGGCAAGCGCTCGCGGCAGACAGTCGCCGTCTACACGGCGGCACTCGGCACCGCATTGAAGTTCGCGGTGCAGCGGCTGACTGCGGATTCGCGCGCGCTGGCGGAGCTTCGCTGCTGTTCGTTCACCGCCGCCTCTAATGTCCGTGGCCGCGCGCTCGAACCGGGGGAGGTCCGCAATCTGCTGGCCGCCGCCGCCGCCGCACCCTGGAAGCACTGGCCGCTCGTGGTGCGGCTGCTGCTGGTCACTGCCGGGCGCAAGAGCGATATCTTGCAGCGTCGACGCGGCGACGTGGACCTCGACGCCGGGACCGTCCTCGTGCCGGTGCAGAAGAACGGCGACCCGAAGCTGATGATCGTGCCGCCTGGAGAAGTGCTGGACATGCTCGCCGCCCGCTGCGAAGGACTGCAGCCTGAAGAGCTGCTGTTCCCCGGTCGCCTGAAAACCACGGCGCTTGATCCGAAGAAGTCGTGGCCGAAGCTCGTGAGGGCCGCAGGGCTGCCGGACGACTGCACGATGCACTGGCTGCGCAAGACGACCGCGACGACGCTGCTGCGTGCAGGCGTCGACATCGCGAGCGTGCAGAAGATCACCGGCCACAGGACCGCCGCCGTGCTGCTGAAGCACTACGCATCGGCGGGCGAGGCCCGGCAGCGTGAGGTAGCGTGTTTACACGCACCGGCGCTACTCGGTGTTGTCGCTGTATGACTGCGCAGCTATGATGCGCACCTAGCACGAGTGCCTGCCGCCGCCGCGCAGGTCCAGACCGTAGGGATACCAGAGTCCCGACCGTCGTCTCAGTGTGCTGAATTCGGGCGTCTGGAAGTTCGTTACATCAACGAGCTTCCGACGCCCGATTTCCGTTTCGGCGACCCGGAAGCTCCGCTTAACAGGAGATCCGGACCATGAAGCCCAAGACCATCAACCCGCTGACGGCGGGACTCGACCTCAACGATCCGAACGCATGGGTCGTCGCCGAGCAGTTGCCGACGCTGTACCCGAACTTGTGGGGTAACTCGAACGCGGTGAAGTGGGACCTGCGCAATCGCGAATCGAACGGCTTCGCCGATTTCGTACGCATCCTCGGCAGGAAATCCATCGTTCATCACGCGGCCGCCGCGCGCTGGAAGCTCGCGACCGCGCGGGCGACCGACCCGAGGTACGGATGATGCGCGGCAAGAGTCAGCGCAGTATTGAAATCATCAACGCCGCGTACGAGATTTTGGAGGAAATCGAGCCTGCATCGGTGCGTGCGGTCTGCTACCAGTTGTTCATCAAGGAACTGATTCCCGACATGAGCAGGGCGTCGACTGCGAGCGTGTCGCGGCTGCTGACCGCTGCCCGTGAGGAGGGTACGGTTCCGTGGGGATGGATCGTTGACGAGAGCCGGGCGGCTGAGTACGTCACCACATGGTCGAGTGCCGACGCGCGCATCGCCTACAGCGTGAGGAACTACCGCCGCGACTACTGGCAGGATCAGCCAGTCCGCGTTGAAGTTTGGAGCGAGAAAGGCACGGTGCGCGGCACGCTTGCGCCGATCCTCGATGAGTTCGGCGTCGCGTTCCGTGTGATGCACGGCTTCGCCAGCGCAACCGTCATCAACGAGATCGCAGAAGAATCGCAAGCGAGCGTCAAGCCGCTATATGCGCTTTATGTTGGCGACTGGGATCCCAGCGGAAAGTACATGAGCGACGTAGACCTGCCCGTGCGGTTGGAACGCTACGGCGGCGAAGTAATCCTTACGCGCATTGCCCTGGACGCGGACGACACGTGGAAACTGCCGAGCTTCGACGTGGACACGAAGAAAGACGATGCCCGCTACCAGTGGTTCAACAAGCACGTTGAAACGGACTGCTACGAGCTTGACGCGCTGCCGCCGCCTGATATGCGCAGCCGTGTACGTGCGGCGATCCGCGAACTGATCGATAAGCCGTTGTGGGATCACGCTACCCGCATCGAGAAAGTCGAGGTTGCATCCATGCAGGAGTTCCACGAGCAGTGGAGATCGCGACTGACCGGCGCAAATTCGGACCAGACAGAATTTGCTCCGAAGGGCGGTGTGCGATGAGCGCCTGGGCCGCGATCCTGCTGGCGATCTCTTGCTTCTGGTGGGGGCACAACCTCGGTGTCGATGCCGGTGGACGCGAAGGTCTGCAGGAGTGCGACGAATGACCGCGAAGAAAGCGGTGCGTGTAAACGAACTCGGCTATCGCGTCTTGTCCGGCACAATTCCCACGCCATTGCCGGAGACGGAGATGACGAGGGCGCAGGCGGCGCAGCTGTTGCGCGACCTGATCGACGGCGGCCGTCTCGGCTGGAAGCAGCGGCAACGGGCGCATCAACTTCTGGAGCTGCTGACGTGACCGGCGTGCGGGTACGCGTCAAGGGCAAGCGTGGCGTGACGGTGCTGCCGTCGCGCGTCGAGGCCGACTTTGCACGCATCTTCGCGCCCGCGCCGGCTGACAAGCCCGCGACAGGGCGCGGCGTGTCGAAGCTCACCCAGGAGAAGCTGCTTGCGAAAATCGAACGCGCTGCCGCGATGCGCCGGTTCGATGACGTGCTGCGGCTCGAAGCGAAGTTCAAGAAGATGTTCGGTGCGCTCTGAAACGAGCGACCCCCGCGCAGGAGGTGAAGCCTGCCGGGGGTCGGATGGTGCTGAGATTTCGAGGGCTACAGCGGTTGCGAGCATACAGCCGTTTCGGTAGTCTCTCAACCAGCCGTGATTCATCACGGTGCATGTAACTCGTAGCTCGTAACTCGTCAATAACGTCCCGCCGCCAATTCCGGCGACGGGTCAGAGCTTCTATCGAGGGTTACATGCGTGACTTCCCGCAAACCGCGCTCCACGAGCGCCCCTGATTCCTTGACGCCGCAGGCGTTCCTCGAAGGGCTGTACGCCCTCGCTCCCGGCCAGCGCATGCCTAATGGCGTGTACGGCTGGCTGGCAAACTTCTCCGACATCATTGACGACGCCCCGCGCGGTATTTGGCGCGGGCAACCGTGGCTGGGCGGCGATCCGCTTGCGATCCCCGGCTTCGGTCGCGGCACCTATGACGGGCAGAACACCTACGCCGTCATCTCTGCGTTCCAGCCCGAACAGAGCGGTGAGATGGGCCGACGCAAGCACCTGTACGTCGCGGGCTTCGCGGCGATGCTCGATGACCTAGGCACGAAGGTGCCGATGGAGCGCGGTCTCGCGCTGCCGTCGTCGTATCTGATCGAGACGTCGCCGGGCAACCACCAGTCGTGGTTGTTCTTCGCCGACCCCATCGAGGAGCGCGAGAAGCACGAGGCGCTGCTCGACGCGCTGGTGCGCAGTGGGCTGTCGCTGGACGGCACCGACCCAGGCATGC
Organism: uncultured beta proteobacterium; assembly: GCA_963719715.1. Classification (GTDB taxonomy): domain Bacteria; phylum Pseudomonadota; class Gammaproteobacteria; order Burkholderiales; family JAEUMW01; genus JAEUMW01. The sequence continues at coordinate 4,628 of CAVRDD010000026.1, read as the reverse complement.
GCGGCGTGACACGCTACGGCCGGATGCCCTTCGGCGTGAACAACAAGCGCAAGTACACCGAGAAGCTGGGTAAGCCGTTCCCGGTGCGGCTGGTCGAGTGGCACCCCGACCGCAGGTACAGCGTCGAGCAGATCGTCAAGGCTTACGGGCTGACGCTCGAACCGCCGCGAAAGCCACGCACAGGCCCGCCACCGAGCGCGGAGCAGGTCAGCGAGGGGCAGGCTCAGTTCAGCCTGCTGCTGCGCTGTATCGAATCGGTGGGGCTTTACAAGAAGGCCCAGCGCAACGGCTGGCACGACATCACCTGTCCGTGGTTCGGGGAGCATGACCGACAACTGGACGACGGCGCTGCCATTTCCGAGCCGTGCGCGGCGAACAACTGGAAGGGCGGCTACCGCTGCCACCACGGGCATTGCGAGAGGCGAGGTATCAGCGACGTGTGGCGGGTCGTGTCGCAGATGATGCAGGAGGTCGCGAAATGAGCGCCCCCCGCAGGAAGATCGGCAGCAGCGCCAAGGGCCTGCTCGAGAAGCAGATCACCGACCCCGACGAGAAACGCAAGCTCGCCCGCGACATGGAGCGGACCTACGCGAAGAAGCTGGGCGCGGGGAAGATCGAGGGGCCGGTGAAGTCCGAGTCTATGAGCCTCGACCAGATGCTCGAACGGTTCGTGTATCTGGCGCAGAGCAACGAGGTCTGCGACCTGACGAACCCGCGCCTTGCGATGAACATGGAGCACTTCAGGAACTTCACCGCGAGCAGTGGTCACTGGACGGAGCCAGCGGCGGGCAGCAAGGCCAGCCCGCGCTGGATTCCTGCGGCGCGTGGCTGGCTCTCCTCGCAGTCACGGCAGCGGCTCGACACGCGGACGTGGCTGCCCGGAGCGAATCAGTTCACCAAGGACCCGCACGGCATGGCTGCGGTGAACATCTGGACCCCGACCCCGTTCGACGGCCCTCCCGCCGATTGGAAGGAGCGCGTGAAGGTGTTCCTCGAGCACGTCGAGTACCTCATGCCGGTCAAGGATGAGCGCGAGCGGTTCCTCGACTGGTTCGCGCACGTCGAGCAGTACCCCGGTGAAATCGTTCACTCGCACTACCTGTTCGTCGCGCCCAAGACCCAGGGCATTGGGCGCAACTGGCTGGGGTCGCTGGCGGCACGGCTTTGGCCGGGCAACGTGGCGCTAAGCGTCAACCTGAAGAACATCCTCGAAGGTCGCTCCTTCAACGCCGAGCTTTCAGAGAAGTATTTTGCGGTCGTTGATGAGTTGCACGAGGGCAGCGCCGGTCGGCAGTGGGCGCTGGCCGAGGCTCTGAAGTCGGAACTCACCCGCGAGCAGCGGCGCATCAAGCCCAAGTACGGCAAGGAGCATGACGAGTTCAACCGGCTGCGCTGGCTGATGCTGTCGAACGAGTTGCTGGCGCTTCCCCTCACCGAGGAGGACCGGCGCTTCTGGGTCATCGAGAACCCGAGCGTGCCACGCAGTGAGGACTACTACGGTGACCTGTACTCCGCGCTTAACCACAGCGCCTTTATTGCCTCCGTGCGGCATTGGCTGCGCGAGCGCGACCTCGCAAAATTCAACCCCGGCGCACGGCCCGTTGCTTCTGCCATCAAGGTGCAGATGATCGAATCGGTGAAGTCCGACGAGGAACGGGCGCTTGATGAATTGGTGACGACGTGGCCGGCTGAGATCATCACGCAACACGAGTTGCAGAAGCGCGTATTCGGCGACGTGGCCGACTTCGGCAAGGAATCGGCCACGCGGAGCAGTCGGCTGCGTGCGATGTTGGCTCGGGTCGGTGGGGGCGCGGCGAAGGAGCGCCCGCGCTGGAATGGCAAGCAGACCCGCGTGGCGATCCTGCGGAACCGGGGCAAGTGGTTCGCGGCCAGGCCCGAGGTTCTGCGGTCGGTGCTGGCGACCGCCGAGAAGGAACTGCCCGAGAGGGTGCAGGAGGTCGCTAACCGGCGGGCTGAGAAGCGCCGGAAGTTCTAACCGCGAGACGCTGGAGACGCTGCGAGACGCTGTCCCCATAAACCCCCTGAGAGAGAGTAGAGAGATGGGGGAGTTATAGGGATAGCGTCTCGCAGCGTCTCCAGCGTCTCGCCACACAAGGCTATCAGTTACGTAGGATTGATCGAGTCAGTCTATGGGTACAGAATCGATCCCTGAGATGTCTACTCCTCGATTGAAAGTTGTTAGTGGAGAACTGGTTGCGCCGGGGACACCCCCCACGCCGGTTAGCAAGCTGCCGCCTGTGACGCGGCTGCACGACCTGAAGGCAATCCGCAGGGACATGACGAAGCTCTACCGCGCCGCGAGGCAAGGGCGCATGGACAGCGCCGAGCTTGGTCGCTTCATGTTCGCGGCGCGCGCGCTGGGTGAGATGTACGAGCGCGAGTCAATCGAGCCGAAGGTCGAGGAGTTAAAGAAGCGCATCGCCGCGTTGACCGCAATACTGGAAGCGCAGCACCGATGAACAAGAGCGAGGTTGAGCGGCTGGAAGAACAAGTCGCCATTCTCGAATCGGCGGCGGGCCTGAACCCCGACATCGAAGTTCTGCATCAGCTCGATGACGGTACCTACCCTGAGCCGCAGACTACTGCGCGGACTATTGTGATGGTCCGGCACGTCTGGGCTGATGAGGCAGGCGAAGTACGGGATCAGCAGCGGCACAACGAGCGCGACCTGCGATGGATTCAGGCCCAGGCGAAGCGTGTAAGCGAGTCCGACAGCGGTCCGCAGCTGCGCCAGGACAACTGACATGCACCGCAGTTGCACCACGGACGAAACGCACGCTGCGGAAACCCCTGCGTCTGCAGGCGCAACCGGCAATCGACCTTCGCATGAGCGATGCGATGAGTCTCGCTTCACGCATCGTTAAGCTCGAAGCCGTACTCGTCGCAATGGCCCTCGGAGCCGCCGAAGGTGTTGTGGTCGCTCACGGCCCAATTGACGCGCCCGACGCCGACCTCGAAGCGCAATGGGTCTCCCAGCTCGCGGCGCTCGGCTCGTCGCTCGAGGCGGCCCAGTGCATAGGCGTGGTCCGGGTCCATCAAGTCCATTTGCGACTGCCCTGCCAATCTAAGGAGTGCATGGAGGCATCCTGAATGCGGACTCAACCATCATTCCGCACGGCGGCTCGGGCGAGTACTTCACCACAGTGCCAGAAGCCGACGTTACCGGGCCAAGTGCGACCCACGCCAGAAGTTCCTCGCCAGCTAGGGCAGTCGCTCCTGGCTCGGCATTAGCGGCGGCGGAGAACTCTTGCTGTTACAAGAGATCGTTAGCCGTCTGCGTCACAGACCCCAGGTCGCACCTCGAGCAGTCACATTTTCCTGCGCGTTCGAGATTCCCTTCTCGTCGAAGATGGTGTTCCCATTAATCGTCACGCCGAGCGTTTCTCGCGTGTCGGAAAGCCTCACGTGCCGCACTACGAAGTTGGTCTTTGGATTTGAAATCGCCCAGCGCTCGCTGATGGAAGGGAGACGCGCCATCGCCTCAAAATGAGCTGAAAGGGTGTCGCCCGCTTTGCGGATCTCTCGTCGCAGATCGTCAGGTTTCAGTCGTTCGTCGTGCCAGGTCTGAATCACAACCACAAGTGCGCTCTCGGGATTCGACGATGGGTAGAAAGTCGCCAGCGAGTACCCGTTAAGTTCGTCACTGTCGGGTCGTTCAATTTCGAGATCGAAATAGAGATCCAAGTACTCGGCGATCGTCAAATCGGCGGGAGTATCCCCCCAGTTGTCGGCAGCACAGACGCCAGAGTTCGTTAGCAAACCCAGAAGAAGTAGGGCGGCTGCTTGCTTGGGGGCGCGGAGATTCTCGCGAAATCGCAACATCGGTATTGCCTCGGCAGAAATATTAACAATCTGGCGGACGGACGTGATGTCGTCAACCGTTGGAAGTGTCGGTCAAGCAGTCCAGTCTCAAGTCTTCGCCTATTGCTGCGGTTCGCGGGCCAAGCTTCTGAACGGTATCGCATTGCGAGGCATGATCACGACATATCCATGACCCTTTCCGGGATTCGACAGATCAGAAGTGTGGGTCGGTCGTAACGGCCCAGCCTAAAGGTTCGTTCAAGGCCGAACTGAGAAGTCGTCGAAAGTGCGCTTCCTGTGTCTTCGTACTTGTGCTCAGGTTGCACTCGTCAAGCCGGACCGGTGCCAAATAGCCCATGTATCGCGGCCTCAAGAAGCGAGAGACCTTCGCAATGAGGGTGCGATGAACCTCGCATCACGCATCGGCAAACTCGAAGCCGCTCTCGCCGCAATGGCTCTCGGGGCCTCTGGCAGTGCTGTAGTCGCTCGCGGCCCGGCTGACGCGACCGACGCTGATCTCGAAGCGCAATGGGCCTCGCAACTCGAGGCTCTCGGGCTTTCGTTGGAGACAGCTCAGCGCATGGGCGTGGTGCTGGTGCATCGAGTCCAATTCTGTTTGCCCCACCAACCTAAGGAGCATGTGGAGGCATTCTGAATGCGACCTTGGCTATCTACCGTCCCCGGCCAGGACACGCCGTTACCTCCGTGCCAAAAGCAGACGCTGTAGGGCCGAGAACGACCCATTCCCGCCATTCGCCTAGGCCACACTCTGCGCATGACTTGGGAATCGAACCCAAATGAAGGGA
>CAVRDD010000025.1:0-45000 GCA_963719715.1 uncultured beta proteobacterium | reverse complement strand
TTATGTGGATTAATTCGATGCAACGCGAAAAACCTTACCTACCCTTGACATGTCAGGAATCCCGGAGAGATTTGGGAGTGCTCGAAAGAGAGCCTGAACACAGGTGCTGCATGGCTGTCGTCAGCTCGTGTCGTGAGATGTTGGGTTAAGTCCCGCAACGAGCGCAACCCTTGCCATTAGTTGCCACACTTCGGGTGGGCACTTTAATGGGACTGCCGGTGACAAACCGGAGGAAGGTGGGGGTGACGTCAAGTCCTCATGGCCCTTATGGGTAGGGCTTCACACGTAATACAATGGCGCATACAGAGGGTTGCGAAGCGGCGACGTGGAGCCAATCTCAGAAAGTGCGTCGTAGTCCGGATTGTTCTCTGCAACTCGAGAGCATGAAGTCGGAATCGCTAGTAATCGCGGATCAGCATGTCGCGGTGAATACGTTCCCGGGTCTTGTACACACCGCCCGTCACACCATGGGAGTGGGTTTCACCAGAAGTGGGTAGCCTAACCTCGCAAGAGGAGGGCGCTTACCACGGTGGGATTCATGACTGGGGTGAAGTCGTAACAAGGTAGCCGTATCGGAAGGTGCGGCTGGATCACCTCCTTTCTAGAGATGTCCTTACGCCCCGCAAAGGGCCTGGTGCCCACACCTATCGGCTGCATGAGAGGGAGCAGGATTGAGGAGGCGATCCTTGGATCCTGGGCAACCGGGTCTGTAGCTCAGTTGGTCAGAGCACACGCTTGATAAGCGTGGGGTCGTTGGTTCAAGTCCAACCAGACCCACCAAGTTTGCAGGCAAGGCCGGTGTGTTCTGTCTTCGATTCTGTGTCCTCTGGCATGGGGGCGTAGCTCAGCTGGGAGAGCACCTGCTTTGCAAGCAGGGGGTCATCGGTTCGATCCCGTTCGCCTCCACCAATTCGTAGCGAGGGTGAGGTGCAAGGGGTGAGGAGTCATCGGCGTGTCGAAGCTGACTTCTCACTTCTTGCTCTTTGCCGAAGAAGTAATCGGCTGCGTTCTTTAACAATTCGGAAGAAGTCAAAGAAAAAGGCATCTGTTTCTCCGGCAGTCACGCGGAGGGGCGGATGACTTGGGTAAGGATTGTATTGTTCCGCGTGTGGCCCTAGAGTTCAGGGCGGCATGCGGCAACCGCCTGTGACGTGTGTTCACTTAGATAATCGCTGGTGTTCAGCGTTATAGGATCAAGCGATTAAGTGCATGTGGTGGATGCCTTGGCGATTACAGGCGATGAAGGACGTGGCAGCCTGCGAAAAGCTGCGGGGAGCCGGCAAACGGGCTTTGATCCGCAGATGTCCGAATGGGGAAACCCACCCCTCCATAGATGACTTTCGGGAAGCTTTGTCGGAGCGAAGTGACGACAAAAGCCGCACTCAGCCAAGGGCGGTGTGCGGATAGCATAGAAGAGAGAGTCATGTATGGAGGGGTAGCCCAAGCTGAATACATAGGCTTGGTGCGGCGAACCTGCTGAACTGAAACATCTAAGTAGGCAGAGGAAAAGAAATCAACCGAGATTCCGAGAGTAGTGGCGAGCGAAATCGGAACAGCCTTGCTGTTTTTAGCTGCTCATCTAGCAAAACGGTCTGGAAAGTCCGGCGATACCGGGTGATAGCCCCGTATGCGAAAGATGAGTAGTGGAACTAGGGCAGCGAAAAGTAGGGCGGGACACGTGAAATCCTGTCTGAAGATGGGGGGACCATCCTCCAAGGCTAAATACTCGTAATCGACCGATAGTGAACCAGTACCGTGAGGGAAAGGCGAAAAGAACCCCGGGAGGGGAGTGAAATAGATCCTGAAACCGCATGCATACAAACAGTGGGAGCCTCTGCACAATGGCTTTCGGTTCTTGCGAGGAGCGCGAAGCGCGACTCAGAAGAACTAATTCTGATGAGGAACATCGAAGGTGACTTCGGATTGGCCGCGAAGCGGGCGAACTGGAGGTACACCTGCACGATGGACTCGTCGAGAGTCCATCGTGCAGGGGTGACCGCGTACCTTTTGTATAATGGGTCAGCGACTTACGTTGTGTTGCGAGCTTAACCGAATAGGGTAGGCGCAGCGAAAGCGAGTCTGAACAGGGCGTTCAGTAGCGCGACGTAGACCCGAAACCGGATGATCTACTCATGGCCAGGATGAAGGCAGGGTAACACCTGTTGGAGGTCCGAACCCACTACTGTTGAAAAAGTAGGGGATGAGCTGTGGGTAGGGGTGAAAGGCTAAACAAATCCGGAAATAGCTGGTTCTCTCCGAAAACTATTTAGGTAGTGCCTCGTATATCACTCTCGGGGGTAGAGCACTGTTATGGCTAGGGGGCCGTTTAGGTCTACCAAACCATTGCAAACTCCGAATACCGGGAAGTGTTGAGTACGGGAGACAGACATCGGGTGCTAACGTCCGGTGTCGAGAGGGAAACAACCCAGACCCTCAGCTAAGGCCCCCCAGACGTGGTTAAGTGGGAAACGAAGTGGGAAGGCTTAGACAGCCAGGAGGTTGGCTTAGAAGCAGCCACCCTTTAAAGAAAGCGTAATAGCTCACTGGTCGAGTCGTCCTGCGCGGAAAATGTAACGGGGCTCAAACCACGCGCCGAAGCTAGGGATGTGCGCAATCCACCTGAGTGAGTTCTTCAAGCGTGCGACGCTTGGACGAGGCTGACCTCGCAGGATTTATTGCGAGGTCAAACGGCTTACAAGCCGCTGCCGAGGCCAAAGCGACTATATAAAGTCGAGTCGTGTGCGGGGAGAGCGCACTGAGGGGATTGCGTGCATGGTAGGAGAGCGTTCCGTAGGCCTGCGAAGGTGGCTCGTGAGGGCTGCTGGAGGTATCGGAAGTGCGAATGCTGACATGAGTAGCGATAAAGCGGGTGAAAAGCCCGCTCGCCGGAAGCCCAAGGTTTCCTGCGCAACGTTCATCGGCGCAGGGTGAGTCGGCCCCTAAGGCGAGGCAGAAATGCGTAGCTGATGGGAAACAGGTCAATATTCCTGTACCGACCTTGAATGCGATGGGGGGACGGAGAAAGTTAGGCTCAGCCGGGTGTTGGATGTCCCGGTTCAAGCGTGTAGGCGTGGCTCTCAGGCAAATCCGGGGGTCTTAGCCGAGGCGTGATGACGAGTGCCCTTTGTGGCGCGAAGTGGCTGATACTCTGCTTCCAGGAAAAGCCTCTAAGCTTCAGTTCAAGGTTGACCGTACCGCAAACCGACACAGGTGGGCAGGGTGAGAATCCTAAGGCGCTTGAGAGAACTCGGGTGAAGGAACTCGGCAAATTTGTACCGTAACTTCGGGATAAGGTACGCCCCTAGTAGGTGAAGGCGAACAGCCGGAGCCCAATGGGGTCGCAGTGAAAAGGTGGCTGCGACTGTTTAATAAAAACACAGCACTCTGCTAACACGATAAGTGGACGTATAGGGTGTGACGCCTGCCCGGTGCCGGAAGGTTAAGTGATGGGGTGCAAGCTCTTGATCGAAGCCCCGGTAAACGGCGGCCGTAACTATAACGGTCCTAAGGTAGCGAAATTCCTTGTCGGGTAAGTTCCGACCTGCACGAATGGCGTAACGATGGCCACGCTGTCTCCACCCGAGACTCAGCGAAGTTGAAATGGTTGTGAAGATGCAATCTACCCGCTGCTAGACGGAAAGACCCCGTGCACCTTTACTGTAGCTTTGCATTGGACTTTGATGGAATCTGTGTAGGATAGGTGGGAGGCGTTGAGACCGGGCCGCTAGGTTCGGTGGAGCCGACGTTGAAATACCACCCTGGTTTCATTGAGGTTCTAACCTGGGGCCCTGAATCGGGTCTGGGGACCGTGCATGGTAGGCAGTTTGACTGGGGCGGTCTCCTCCCAAAGAGTAACGGAGGAGCTCGAAGGTACGCTTAGCGCGGTCGGCTATCGCGCTGAAAGTGCATAGGCAAAAGCGTGCTTGACTGCGAGACTGACAAGTCGAGCAGGTGCGAAAGCAGGACTAAGTGATCCGGTGGTTCTGAATGGAAGGGCCATCGCTCAACGGATAAAAGGTACGCCGGGGATAACAGGCTGATTCCTCCCAAGAGTTCATATCGACGGGGGAGTTTGGCACCTCGATGTCGGCTCATCACATCCTGGGGCTGTAGCCGGTCCCAAGGGTATGGCTGTTCGCCATTTAAAGTGGTACGTGAGCTGGGTTTAAAACGTCGTGAGACAGTTTGGTCCCTATCTGCAGTGGGCGTTGGAAGTTTGCGGGGGGCTGCTCCTAGTACGAGAGGACCGGAGTGGACGCACCTCTGGTGTACCGGTTATGACGCCAGTCGTATCGCCGGGTAGCTAAGTGCGGAAGTGATAAGCGCTGAAAGCATCTAAGCGCGAAACATGCCCCAAGATGAGACTTCCCCGGAGATCACCTTTATGCGCATTCGGTTGCAGCCGGATGCTTGATGCAGCGATTGATCAATCGCCATGCGCATAAAGGTGGTCTCCCTCAAGGGTCGTCCGAGACCAGGACGTTGATAGGCCGGATGTGGAAGGCGAGCAATCGCTTGAGCTAACCGGTACTAATTGCCCGTGCGGCTTGATCCTATAACCCCGAACATCAGGGATAAAGGCGGCTGCAATCCCATACCCCCCTTTGACTTGCCTTCCGAATTCGTCGCGCCTGAGAACATACCGCCACCAGCGGTCGGTCCTCAGGCACCGACACCCGAATTGCTTGGTGGCCATAGCGCGTTGGACCCACCCCTTCCCATCCCGAACAGGGCCGTGAAACGACGCAGCGCCGATGATAGTGCGGATTGCCCGCGCGAAAGTAGGTCACCGCCAAGCTAACTTACCAAACGACGAAGCCCTCCTCGCGAGGGCTTCGTCGCTTCAAGACCGACGAAACTGCGCAGCTAGTGTAGTGTTTCGTTCTGTTTAGAACTTAAGCGGGCGTTGGCGCGAATGACCTTGTGCAGGATGTCGCGTGCGCTTTTGGTCCAGATGAACGGCTTGGGGTCGGTGTTGTGATGGGCGACATATTGGTCGATGGCGGCGACGAGTTCGGGCACGCTGGTGAACACGCCCCGACGCAGTCGCTCGGTGGTCAGATCGCGGAAGAAGCGCTCGACCATGTTCAGCCAGGACGCCGAGGTCGGCGTGAAGTGCATGTTGAACCGCGGGTGCTTGGCCAGCCAGGCTTGAACGGCCGGGTGTTTGTGCGTCGCGTAGTTGTCGGCGATCAGATGCAAGGTCTTGTCCTTGGGCGTTTCGCGCTCGATCTTGCGCAGAAACCTCAGCCACTCGGCATGGGTGTGGCGCTGCTGACACTGACCAATGACCTGGCCGTCGAGCATGTTCAGTGCCGCGAACAGCGTGGTCGTGCCGTGGCGCTTGTAGTCGTGCGTCATCGTCTGTGCGCGTCCCTTCTTCAGCGGCAAGCCCGGCTGTGTGCGATCCAACGCCTGTACCTGGCTCTTCTCGTCGCAGCACAGCACCAGGGCGTGCTCGGGCGGGGACAGGTACAGGCCCACGATGTCTTCGAGCTTCTCGACGAACTTCGGGTCACGCGAGACCTTGAAGCCGCGCACGAGGTGCGGCTTCAGGCCATTGGCCTGCCAGTGGCGCATCACCGTGCTGGCACTGACGCCCAACTCGGCGGCCATCTTGCGCGTGCTCCAGTGCGTGGCCGCTGGCGGCTTGCTCTGCGTGGTCAGTTCGACCAGCTGCTGCACGTCCACCTTCACCGGCGGTGCCCCGCGCGGCAGGTCGCGCTCGATCCCTGGGAGCCCGAGTTCGACATAGCGCTCGCGCCAGCGCGAAACCTGCACCCGTCCCACCCCCAGTTGCTCGGCGATGTCCTTGTTCATCATGCCCTGCGCGGCCAGCAACACAATCCGCGCCCGCTGCCACAGCCTCACGCTGGTCCGCTTGGAACGCACGAGCCTGGTCAACTCGGCCTCCTGCTCCTCACTGAGTACGACTACAGGGGCAACTCGCAATCGCTCGCTCCAATGCAAATCAAAGTAAAGCATTGGAGTGATACCGTCCATTTAAGTTCGCACAAGTGTAGAACACTACACTAAAGCGTTTCTTCACGTCCAACCTCCTTTCCCACGGGGTCGGACTCTAAACCATCCTGCTACTGATTTCCGGGGGGGACGTCGCCCCCTCCCAACGGCCGCGCCTCACACCCAAGAATCCCTCCGTCGCCCCAAAGCCGGCAGTCGCAATCACACGGCTATGATCCCGACTTTGCATAGTTCTCTCACATCAAAGAGAACTGAATATTTGTCTGTGTCCCACTGCAATACCCCAACGTAGCGCGTAGCAAACAAGTCTATATGATCAACGCACGGGTCCAGAAGGGCTATTCTGGCCACTAGAGATCGGAGAAGGGAAGCCGCATGAAAGCCATCATCCTCGCGGGCGGTTTGGGAACTCGCCTTTCCGAAGAAACAGCTCTTCGACCCAAGCCCATGGTCGAGATCGGTGGAAAACCGATTCTCTGGCACATTCTCAATATTTTTGGTGCGCATGGGGTGAACACCTTTGGTGTCGCCCTAGGCTATCGTGCCGAGATGATCAAAGAGTACTTTCTGAACTTCTATGCTTTAAACAGCGACATCTCCGTCAATCTAGCGAATGGTCGCGCCACCATTCACGACGATAATTGTAGCCAGCCTCCTTGGACGGTATATCTCGCCGACACAGGTCTTCACACACAGACCGGAGGTCGCCTGAAGCGACTCGCAAAGTGGATCGGCGATGATGACACTTTTCTGTTCACGTATGGGGATGGCGTAGCGGACATCGATATCTCGCGCCTTATTGCGTTTCACAAGAGCCATGGCAAGCTTGCGACTGTGACTACGGTTCGCTCGCCGGCGCGCTTCGGTCGATTGGCTTTCTCGGGAGACCGAGTGACCGAGTTCTTCGAGAAGCCCTATGAAGGAGAGGGGTGGATCAACGGCGGATTCTTTGTCTTGGACGTCAAGGCCCTTGATTACATCAGCGACGACAGTACGGTCTGGGAGCAGGAGACGGTCGAGCGGCTCGCGCTTGAAGGTCAACTGATGGGCTATCGACACTACGGCTTCTGGTCGTGCATGGACACGCTCAGGGAGAAGAACTACCTTGAGGAACTCTGGCAATCCGGCAATCCACCTTGGAAGGTCTGGTAACCGCGCTCTGGTTAGAGGGCGCTCGCTGTCTACGCCTCGCATTTTCAATAGAACGTATTCTGATCTCTAGAGCGGTAACCTAAGACTCCGGGCCATTGAACTCCAATGATCTAGCAAGCGAATGTCTATTCCTTCCGCAGGCAGTTTCCGTCCATCTTCCATACCCATAGCAGTCGCCATGTGTTCGCGGTTTGCTAAGCCGTAATCTTTGACGAAGGAGCAACATTGAAGATTCTTGTTACTGGCCACCAAGGTTACATAGGTTGCGTATTGGCACCGATGCTTCGTCGAGCTGGCCATGAAGTGGTCGGACTCGACATCGGATTGTTCGTCGGGTGTGACTTCAACGACCCCGGTGATGAGTTCCCCGCAGTAAGGGTGGACCTGCGCGATGTCGAACCTCGTCACCTCAAGGGCTTCGATGCCGTTATGCATCTCGCAGCATTGTCCAACGACCCTCTCGGTGACGTGAATCCGCAGGTAACGTACGATATCAATCACTTGGCATCGGTTCGCCTCGCCGAGGCTGCGAAGAAAGCCGGTGTCCAGAGGTTTATTTTCGCCTCCTCCTGCAGCCTTTATGGCGCGGGGGGAGATGACTATGTAGACGAGGGGGCTGACTTCTTCCCTGTCACCCCGTACGGCGAGTCCAAGGTGCTCGTCGAACAGGATGTGTCGCGTCTTGCCGACACGACCTTCTGCCCGACCTATCTTCGCAACGCCACCGCGTATGGCCTATCGCCGCGTCTTCGTGCCGACATTGTCGTCAATAACCTCACCGGATACGCATTCACCACCGGCAAGGTTCTCCTGCAAAGCGACGGTTCTCCGTGGCGGCCACTTGTCCACATCGAGGACATATCGAGAGCATTCGTCGCTGTTCTGGAAGCGCCGCGCGAGGATGTCTTCAACGAAGCGTTCAACGTCGGGAGGACCGAAGAGAACTATCAGATTCGTGACGTGGCACGGATGGTTGAAGAACGCGTGCCGGGTAGCGTTGTGACTCTTGGTGCTGGCGCGGCGCCCGATAAGCGGGATTATCGAGTAAGCTTCGAGAAAATCGGACGTAAGCTGCCAGGATGGCAGCCAAAATGGACGGTTCCACAGGGAATCGCTCAACTCTATGAAGCGTACAGGCAACACGGCCTCACGCTTGAGGAGTTTGAGAGCGCCCGCTACCTCCGCATCAAGCGGGTGCGGTCGCTCCAGCAAGATGGAAGAATCGACGGCGAACTGCGCTGGACGAAGTCGAATTGACGGCCGTTAGACAAGCGTAACAACTCTTCGAGAACGCGTTTGCGATGAGCGCTGAGAGACAGGTTGAGCACGCCACGCCCCTCGTCACCTTGGGAATGCCGCTGTTCAACGGCGCGCTCTACCTGAGTTCTGCGTTGGATTCGCTGCTTTCCCAAACGTACCAGAGTTTCGAAATCGTAATTTCCGACAACGGTTCGACAGACGGGACCGAGGAGATCTGCCGTCGTTACGCAAGGCAAGATCCGCGAATCCGTTACTTTCGTCACGATACCAATAGGGGAGCGGCCTGGAATCACAACTTCCTGATCATGGAAGCTAGCGGGCGCTACTTCCGATGGCATCACTATGACGACCTTTGCGAGCCGCGCCACCTTGAGCGCTGCGTAGCAGAACTCGAATCTAACGCAAGCGCGGTGCTGGCATACCCGCGCACCATTCTGATTGATGCTGCAGGCGGGATCACTTCGCATTACAACGACCGGCTGGCACTCGGTGAAGCGGCGCCCCATGCAAGGCTACAACATTTTCTGAGCAACGTTTACCTTTGCAACCCCGTGCTGGGGCTGATGCGTATGGATGCCCTCCGGCGTACTGCCTTACACGGTGCCTACATTGCCGCGGATCACGTCCTGCTTGCCGAACTCGCAATGCAGGGGTGCTGGGCCGAGGTTCCCGAGGCACTCTTTTATCGCAGATTCCATGCGGCCAAGTCCACCGAAGCCAATCGCACCATGCGAGATCGCGCTGCGTGGTTCGACCCCCGGTTGCGCAAGGGTACCCTGATCTGGCCGAATCTCAGGCTGTTTTGGGAGCGTCTGCGTGCGGTGGGTCGCGCGCCGATCGGACCTTGGGAAAAGGCCCTCTGCGCACGGGTCGTGATTGCGTGGCAAGCCGTCTTCGTGATGCGGATGTATCGTCAGCGGTGGGCAAAGCGTGTTGCTCGCTTTGTCGACAGGGGCGGAATCAGGGAAAGGGTAGGCAAGAGCTAGTGTAGTGCTTCGTTTGTCTTCGAACCGAGCTGCCGATTGGCACGAATGACTTTCTGCAGGATGTCATTGGCCTTGGCGGTCCAGACGAAGGGTTTGGGATTCTGGTTATGCGTGGCGATGTATTGCGCGATGGCGGCGATCAGTTCCGGGACGCTTTTGAACACGCCACGCTGCAGGCGATCGGTGGACAGGCTTCGGAAGAAGCGCTCGACCATGTTCAGCCACGAGGCCGAGGTGGGCGTGAAGTGGACATGGAAGCGCGGATGTTTTTCCAACCACGCCTGAACGTTGGGATGCTTGTGGGTGGCGTAGTTGTCACAGATCAGATGGAGGTCTTTGTCCTTGGGCGTGTCGCGGTTGATCTGGCGCAGGAACTCCAGCCACTCGGTGTGGCGGTGGCGTTGGGCGCAACGCGAGATCACCGAGCCATCCGGCGTGCTCATGGCCGCGAACAGGGTGGTCGTGCCATGTCGCTTGTAGTCATAAGTCATCGTTTCCGCCCGGCCCTTCTTCAGCGGCAGCCCGGGCTGGGTACGATCCAGCGCCTGCACCTGGCTCTTCTCGTCGCAGCAGCAGGAACGCAGTCCAGCGTCGACTGACTCGAATCATGCGCTCCCGTTCGCACCGACGTTCTGGATCGGGGGTTAAAGTCAAATCTGGTGTATGGGATGCCTTGGGCATGGGTTGATTAGGCGGCGAGCCGCTGCTGTTGCGGGTCATCGACGGATGCTGGGACCCCATCCCTGAAGACAATGCCTGCCAGCAGTTCGGCGATGCGTTCCACGGCGCGGATGCGGCGCCATGATTTCTGTGCTTCCTGTACCAGCTTGAAGGCCAGCCCGAGAAAGGTGGAGCGCGTGACACAGTTCTTCGTGCGCGTGGTGCGATGTCGCACAGTGGCGAACGTCGATTCGATCGGGTTGGTGGTGCGCAGGTGAATCCAGTGCTCGGCCGGAAAGTCGTAGAAGGCGAGCAGTGCTTCGCGATCCTTGGCGAGCTTGTCGGTCGCCTTCGGGTACTTGGCGCCGTAGCTCTTCAGGAAATGATCGAAAGCAGTGATCGCCTGTGGCCGCGTCGGCGCCATCCAGATCTCATGCAGATCGGCCTTGGCTTTGGCCTGCAGCGACTTGGGCAGGGCGTTGAGGACGTTGGCCGTCTTGTGCACCCAGCAGCGCTGGCGGCGCGTGTCAGGAAATACTTCGTCGAGCGCAGCCCAGAACCCCAGCGCGCCGTCGCCCACGGCAAGCAAAGGGCCGGCGCCCAAGCCGCGCGCGGCAAGGTCGCGCAAGACATCGAGCCAGGATTCCTTGGATTCGCGTAGCCCGTCGCCGATCGTGACCAGTTCTTTGTTTCCCTCGGGCGTCACGCCAATGATGACCAGCAGGCATTGCCGGGCGTCGTTTTCCTGCCGCAGCCCGGTATGAATGCCATCGACCCACCAGTAGACGTAGCGGCTGGCCGATAGATCGCGCTTCATCCAGCCGGCGTATTCTGTCGCCCATTCGCTCTTCAGGCGAGAAACCACGTTCGGGCTCAAACCCTTGGCCTCGTCGCCAAGCAGCACCGTCAGCGCCTCGCGCATGTCGCCGGTCGAGATGCCTTTCAGGTACAGCCACGGCAATGCCGCCGATACGCGCTGGGAGCGGCGAACAAACGGCGGCACCAGCGCTGAGTTGAACTTGATGCCAGCCCCCGAGCGGTCGCGCACTTTCGGCACCCGTACTTCGACATTGCCGATCGCCGTGAGTACCTCGCGCGCCGGCAGATAGCCATTCCTCACCACCGCCCGCTGCCCACCCAGCACCTTTACGTTGCCGTACTCGGCCAGCAATTCCTGAACCTCGACCTCGATCGCCTTCTGGATCAGTTCCCGCGCCCCGCGCCGAATCAGTTCCTCCAGCGACAACTCCATCTCCGATTGCTCGGCGATCCCCTTCTTCGTATCCTTCATCTCGGCGTGCCCCTCTGTTTGCTGAAAATCGATCTCGATAATCAATTCTCAGCAGAGGCACGCCGCCTCTTCAACCCCCTACCTGCTGCTCGGGCTCATACACCAGTTTCGACTTTAGCCCAGGTCTTTGTCCTTGGGCGTGTCGCGGTTGATCTGGCGCAGGAACTCCAGCCACTCGGTGTGGCCGGTGGCGTTGGGCGCAACGCGAGATGCACCGAGCCCTCCAGCGTGCTCATGGCCGCGAACAGGGTGGTCGTGCCATGTCGCTTGTAGTCATAAGTCATCGTTTCCGCCCGGCCCTTCTTCAGCGGCAGCCCGGGCTGGGTACGATCCAGCGCCTGCAGCCTGGCTCAGGTTCTCGTCGCAGCACAGCACCACGGCATGCTCGGGCGGCGACAGGTACAGCCCGACGATATTCTCCAACTTCTCGACGAACCTCGGGTCGCGCGAGACCTTGAAGGTCTCGACCCGGTGCGGCTTCAAGCCATGGGCACGCCACACCTTCAGTACCGTGGTGTCCGAGATGCCCAGTTCCGCAGCGAGCTTGCGTGTACTCCAATGCGTCGCCCCCTGGGGCGTGGTCTGAGTCGTGCGACGCACAATCTCGGCCGCATCAATGCGCGGCTTGCGTCCACTGCGCGGCAGGTCGCCTTCAATGGCCGCCAGAGCACCCGCGGCAAACCGATCCCGCCAGCAGCCCGCCTGGATCCGACCGATGCCCAGCTCACGGCCAATCTGGCGATTGCCCAGCCCCTCGGCCGCCAGCAACACGATGCGCGCCCGCCGCACCGCCCGAACGTCCAGCGTTTGCGATCTCGTCCGACGCTCCCGTTCGGCGCGTTGCTCATCGGTCAGACTGATCGGCGTTCCGCGATTCATCATTCGCTCCGTGGACAAGATACGAATATGACATACGCAAACATAAACGGTTCAGACAATTCGCAAGCACTACACTAGCGATCTCGGCTGCTCATCCAGTTATCCAAATTGCGTTGCCTTGGACCAAGCAGGGTGTAGTTGGTCCTGTTCGGCTGTCCAGACTTCAAAGTGCAGCAGCGAAAGCGCAACCGGGTCGTCCAGCAAGAGCGCGCGTTCCTTGCCACCCAAGGCGTCGGGTCCCGCGCCTAACGCCGTCAGTACGCATTCTTTCTGCTCCGCGCTCGGCTTGACAGTCTTATCGCCGCGCGCACCGCCGGTGGTGCATGCCACGACATTGGCAACCGGATCCACGACGGTAGTCACGAAATCCGAAGTAGGCGCAGACCGCTTCAGATAGCGGTTCGTCATCCTGATCTCCAGCGGTGGCCAGGATTCTTCAGGAATCAGGAACAAACGCGCCTTGCGAAAACGCTGTCCGAGTGAGGCACGGCTCGTAAACACCGAGAGCGGGATCGAAAGAATCAGCGCCCCGACGATGGGCAGCAGCCACCAGAGAAAGGAAGGGTTCAGCCAGTAGATGCCGCTTGCCCAGGCACCGCCAAGCGCGGTCTGTGCGCCATGCCGCTTGGCGGCCTCGGCCCAACTGGTGGCGGCGTCCTCGCGCGCCGGCGATTTCCAACTCACCGCCCACCCCATGAGCGCCGTCAACACGAAGCGTGTGTGAAAAAGCATTCGGATTGGGGCGAGCAATGCCGATGTCACCATCTCTGCGAGCGTGCTGGCCATTAAGCGAACACCGTCACCGTATGGATGTGTGCCCTTTGCGCCGAGCAGCAGCATGCCGAGAATCTTGGGCAGGAAAAGTAGCGTGGCGGTGGCGCTGAAGAGGGTTATGGCCCATTCCGGATGCCATTCAGGCCAAACCGGGAAAAGCTGATAGGGTTCGGGAAAGTAGGTCGGAGGCTTGAGCGCGTGCTCTGCGAGCAGCCACGTGGACACGATGAGGAATGCGAACCAAAGGGGCGCAGACAGGTACGCCATTACCCCGGTCATGAAGACCGCACGATGCGCGGGATGCAGTCCCTTCATGAGGAAAAGTCGGAAATTCATGAGATTGCCCTGACACCAGCGGCGATCCCGCTTGAGTTCGTCGATTAGGTTGGGCGGCATTTCCTCGTAGCTGCCGGGCAGGTCGTATGCGATCCATACGGCCCAGCCTGCGCGCCGCATCAAGGCAGCCTCGACAAAATCGTGCGACAGGATTTCCCCGGACAACGACCCACGCCCCGGCAGTCGCCCCAGCCCGCAATGCCGAATGAACGGAGCGACACGGATGATCGCGTTGTGTCCCCAGTAGTGTGATTCTCCGAGCTGCCAGTAGTGCAGACCGGCGGTGAAAAGCGGGCCGTACACGCAGGTAGCGAACTGCTGAATGCGTGCGTAGAGCGTGTCGCGGCCGGCAGCGCGTGGCGCCGTCTGGATGATGCCCGCACTCGGGTTCGCTTCGGCAAGACGCACCAAGCTGGTAATGCAGGTGCCGCTCATCACGCTGTCGGCATCCAGTACGATCATGTACCGGTAGTTCTTGCCCCAGCGCCGACAGAAATCCGCGACGTTGCCGCTTTTGCGTTTGATCCGATGGCGCCGCCAGCGGTGGAAGATACGCCCGAAACCTCCCACCGCCTTGCACAGTTCCAGCCACGCTGCCACTTCCGCGACGCGCGTCTCGGCATTGCTGGTATCGGAGAGCACGAAGAAGTCGAAATGCCGGAGATCGCCGGTCATCGCAACGGATCTATAGGTCGCGCGCAAGCCGGCGAACACGCGCCCAACATCCTCGTTACAGATAGGCATCACGACAGCCGTGCGCGCGTCATCGGCGATCGGGGCATCCGCGTCAGCCGTGCGAGAGATGGAGTAGCGGTCGCGACCGAGGAGGAGCACGAGGAACCCGGCCATCGCGGTCCAGAATCCAGCCGATACCCAGCCGAAGAGAATCGCGAACAGAATTAGGAGCAAGGTCTCCAGCGGCTGACCGCCATGGTACGGTAGCACCGCGGTCATGAACTCCGTTGCGACCACCGTCTGCATGATGACAAGCGCAAGCAGGACAAGACGTCGTCGCAAGCCCGCCCGGTGCCAGTCGACAGCTTCTGTTTCTGTTTCGGACGCATCGGTGTGTTCCGCAGATTGTTCGGAAGCCCCATGTCGATTTCGCGACGCGTGCGGCACGATGTGCTTGTCACCCCATGGCCGCAGCACGCGCGCGAGCCAACCCTTCGCCCATGCTTGGGGCACCATCGACGAACGATTGAGCGGCGGCGTAGTGACGAGGCGCAACCGCGGTGGCCGCTCGGGAGCGAGCTGTGGTCCGTCGTTGGCATCTCCGCCATAAGCGAGCGCCAGCCGCTGCTCGATCGAGCAGTATGCGGGGTTTTCGCCCGCACAATCGCCTTTCGCCAGCGCGTGATGCAGATTGGCCATGGCGTCGCGAGTGTTCCTGGACGTCATGCCGCGCACGCGGGTCATCAGGGCACGGCGCTTCTCTTCGCTGATCGGCAACCGGTTGAGATATGCCTCACACCGGTCGAAGCGCCCGCGTGAGTCCGTCAGTCCGGAGGTAGTATGTAGCTCCACGTCTCGGATACCGTGTTGGCGTCCCCTTTGAGGAACGCTCGAATCTCCACAGGCTTGGAATCGTCGAGGCGCTTGACACGAAGTACCATGCGCCATCCTCCGGTGACGTCGTTCCGATGGACGACCTTCTCGACCATCTCACCATTGGCGTCGACCGCTACGTTCCCGGAAAGTGTTGCGTCGGTCGGCAGCTTTCTCAAGGCCGGCCCTTCGAAGTCGATGACAAGACCGATGCTCGAATCGGGGTTGCGGGTGTATCCGCGTCCACGCCGCGTCTGTGTCACCCATGCAAGCGGTGGGCGCGTCTCGGAGTCCCTTTGCCACAGGATGCGGTACTCGAAGTCGAAGGCTTTACGGGGCACGGGGGTTGTCTCCGGCACCCAGTACGCCACGATATTGTCATTCGTTTCGTCCGGCGATGGAATCTGGACAAGCTCCACGCGGCCGGCGCCCCACTTGCCCTTTGGTTCGACCCAAGCGCTCGGGCGGCGCTCGTAGTGCGCTTCCAAGTCCTCGTAGCTGCTGAAATTGCGGTCGCGCTGCATGAGCCCGTAACCCAGCGGATTATCGAGGGTGAATGAAGTGACTAGCAGTCTCTTCGGGTTAGTCAGCGGTCGCCAGATCCACTCGCCGGTACCGGATTGAATCAGCAGCCCGTCGGAGTCGTGCACTTCCGGTCGGTAATCCTCGTTGCTCGGCCGCTGGTTCTCCCCGAATGAGAACATGCTGCCGAGGGGCGCGAGGCCAAGCTTGGTCACGTGTTCGCGCAGGTAGATCTGCGCCTTGACGTCAACGACGGTCTCGACACCGGGTCTCACCAGAAATCGGTACGCGCCTGTCACTCGTTTCGAATCCAGAAGCCCGTAAATCGTCAACTCCCGCGCGTTGGCTGCCGGCTGCTCGATCCAGAACTCGACGAAGCGTGGAAACTCCTCGCCGGAGATAAGCGCGGTGTCGACCGCAAGTGCGCGTGCGGAGAGCCCGTAGACCTGGCCCTTGCCGATTGCGCGGAAATAGCTGGCGCCCAGAAACACCAACACTTCGTCCTTGTGCTTGGGAGTGTTCACCGGGTAATGCACGCGGAAGCCGGCGAAGCCAAGTCCCTGGAGTTTCTGTCGGTCGACCTTGTTGGTGCCGAAATCGAAAAGATCAGGGCTGTACTTGATCTCTCGGACACGTCCACCGAGCACCTCGTTGATCGTCACCGGTTGATCGAAGTAAAAGCCGCGGTGGAAGAACTCGAGTTCGAAGGGCAGCTTGGATCCTCGCCACCAAGCATCGATTGGCTTATAGCGGATATCGCGATAACTGTCGTATGTGAGGCCTTGCAGCTCCTTCGGCAGCACATGGCCTTCGGGTTTCTTGAAAGGTGTTGCGGCCAGCGTCTTCGCTCGTTGCGCCACGTCTGCGAAGCCAAAGGCATGCGCGTCCTGCGCCAGGAACAGTGCCAGAAATGCCACGCAGAGGGTCAACCGGCGCGTGCAGCGTGCAGGTTCCTCCCTACAAGACCCTGTCGCCTGCGACGCGGGGTTGCGTGGCATCCTGCCCCACGCGACTCGTGGTACTCCCGACCAGGGAGTGTGGATCGTCGTCATAGCGGGGCCACTGCGGTTCCAGATCGGGAGCAATGCGCGCGCATGAGGTGCGCGGTACGGCGCTCCACCAACTCGTAAAGCAGCCAGCCCGCGCTGATGCTGGCGGCCCACGCCAACAGGAGACCTAAGATGTTGGCGAGAGGATCGGTTTGAAAGTAGCGGAACACCACCGCGTTGATGAGCATGCACACAGGAAAATGGACGAGGAATACCGAGTACGAAATGCGTCCCAGAAAAGACAGCCAAGGCGATGACCGCCAATGATCGAACGCACGCATGCCATACCCGATGGCGAGCACGAGCGCCACTGCCAGCGCGACGAGGAGGCGCGGTCGAAAATCTATCACGATTGCGACTACGGCAAGCGCTGACAGCAGCATCAGCCAGAGGGGGGAAAGCGTACGGTTCACGGTCCAGTACGTCAGAATACCGAGTCCGTAGGACGCGATGAAATAAAGCGCCCACGTGTCCCAGTCAGGGTTGCGGTTGAAATAGAAGAGCGAGGCAGTTGCGAGCACGAACACCAACAAGGGTGCGCTCCATCGCATTCCTGTTCGCATGCCGTGCACGCCGCGCCCAAGACACAGCAGCGTTACAAGAAGCGCGAAGAGTTGGAAGTCGATCGCAACATACCACACGCCGGCAGAGAGCGCGTCGAACCCGAGGATGTCGTGGAGCAGGAAAACGTGTGCGAGGAACTGCGCGAACGTAGGCGCGGCGGGTACGAAGTCATGGTCCATCCAGTCACGTGCGATACCGGCACTGACGATGCTCAGCAGGACGGCTGCCACGTAAGGCACCGCGACCCTGCAGTAGCGGCGCCACAGCAGTGCCGACGGCGAGGAGAATGCAGGGACACCATCGGGTGCGAGCTTTCTTGCGGCGAGGAAGCCACTCACCACGAAAAACACCTGCACCGACATTCGCGCGTTGCAATACAGCCAGTCGAACAGCCCGGCAGCATACTCGGCGCCGACTTCCGACATGGGGCCATAGGTGGCAAGGTGGTGCAGCACAATGAGCTGTGAAGCCAACGCTTTGAGTGCGTCGACAAAGGGTATTCGCGGGAGAGAGTGGCTCACGGGAGTCCGGCGCTGCAAGCTTGCATCGGCCCCTCGCCGGCGATTGTCCTTATCATTCTGTGGTACGGCGCGGCGCAGGGATTACCCTGTATTCTAGCGCAGACGCGCCCTTTCACGGATCTCCTGGCGCTGGCAGGCGGCTCACCTGCCCGCTACCATACGGACATGACCGGTTCGCTGCACCTGCCCCATGCCTGAAGTTGTCATCCCCGTAGCGGTTGGCGAGGCGGCGGTTCGCTTCACCGTGCTGCCGCCGCTCTCCGTATATGTGCACGTACCGTGGTGCGTCCGCAAGTGTCCCTATTGCGACTTCAACAGCCACGAGGTCAAGGGAGCAGTGCCGGAGTCGGAGTACGTCGCAGCGCTGACGGCGGACCTGGAAATCGCTCTGCCACAGGTCTGGGGCCGCAAGGTGTACACGGTGTTCTTCGGTGGTGGCACGCCAAGCCTGCTGTCTGCGCGTGCGATAGACGATATCCTCGCGGCGATCCGCGCGCGGCTGCCAGTCGCACCGGATGCAGAAGTGACGCTGGAAGCCAATCCCGGTGCCTTGGAAGCGGAGAAATTCGCGGCTTTCCGCGCGGCCGGCATCAACCGGCTTTCCATCGGCATTCAGAGCTTCGAGCCGCGGCACCTGAGGGCGCTGGGTCGTATTCACGATGATCGCCAAGCGCGGCGCGCCGTCGAGATGGCACAAGCCACCTTCGACAATTTCAACCTCGACGTGATGTACGGCCTGCCCGACCAGACGCTGGAGCAGGCTCGCGCCGATATCGAAACTGCAGCATCCTGTGGCGCCTCGCATCTGTCGGCGTACCACCTCACGATCGAGCCGAACACTTACTTCCATCGTTTCCCGCCGCCACTGCCGGCGGACGACCTGGCGGCGGACATGCAGGAGATGGTCGAGAACATCCTCGCGTCGCGCGGTTACCTGAACTACGAAACGTCTGCATTTGCACGCCCTAGCAGCGAATGCCGCCACAACCTCAACTACTGGTGCTTCGGCGACTATCTGGGGATCGGCGCCGGCGCGCACGGCAAGATCTCGCTGCCGGACCGCATTCTGCGCGAGGTGAGGGTGCGGCATCCACGCGCCTACCTGGAAGCGGCAGGACAGGGTCGGCAGGTCGAGGCAGTGAACGTGGTTGCGCCGCGCGATCTGCCGTTCGAATTCATGATGAACGCGCTTCGCCTGAGCGGCGGATTTCCGGTGCGCTTGTTCGAAGAACGCACGGGGCTTCCGCTGGGTGTCGCTCTGTCGGGTCTCGATGCTGCCGAAGCGCGAGGGTTTATCGTGCGCGACCATGAGCGTGTCGCGCCGACTGTTCTCGGGCGCAGGTTTCTGAACGATGCCCTGCAGGTTTTCCTGCCGCCGGCCGAGTCCGCTATTCGACGATCCCTTTCTCGCGCAGCTTCGAGCGCAGATTCTCGATTCGCTCGCGATTGACGCCGAAGTCGTAGTACCCCGAGCGTGAGGCAGAGCGTACGGCGATTTCGCTCTGCTGCGCGCGCAGGAGGAACTCGACGTCGTCTGTGAAGTGGAACCACCCCGTGGTGAACTCCGCGTTGATGTAGTCGGGTGTTGCGCTCGCGATCCTGGTATTGGGGGTGGCTTCGAGCAGGCGCTTGAGATCGGACCACGCCTCCCCCGCCGGAACCTTGAGTCGGAGCGGCGCAATGGCATGCCTGGAATCGGTTGCGTCGCTGTTGACGCAATTGCTCTGCTGCGGACAGGCTGCAAGCAAGCCGGATTTCGCGCCGGGGGCTTGGGCGTATACGGTGCCGAGCGCAAGCAGCGACCCTCCCAAGGCCGCTGCAATGCTCGTGCGAAGCGTGCTGCTCACCACAATAGCCATGCTTTCCTCCTTGTCTTGCGTCCACGCGACCGCGTCGGGCGTGCTTCAGATACGTCTGAAAACGATGTCGTAAACGGCATGCCCAAGCCGCAGCCCACGCTGCTCGAACTTGGTGAGTGGTCGATATTCGGGGCGGCGCGAGTAGCCGCTGACGCTATTCACGAGGCCCGAATTGGCGGACAGCACTGCCAGCACCTGTTCGGCGTAGGGCGCCCAGTCGGTGGCCACGTGCAGGTATCCGCCTGGTGTCAGGCGCTGGGTCAGCAGTTCGACGAAGGGTGCCTGAATCAGGCGTCGCTTGTGGTGCCGTAACTTCGGCCAAGGATCCGGAAAAAAGACATGAACGCCGTGCAGTGATCCAGCGGGGATCATCGTCTGCAGCACCTCGACGGCGTCGTGCTGAATCACGCGTACGTTACGAAGAGTTTGCTCCTCGATCAGTTTGAGCAGGCTCCCCACGCCGGGTGAATGAACCTCCACCCCGAGATAATCGTTCTCCGGGTGGTTCGCTGCTATGGCTGCGGTGGTTTCGCCCATGCCGAAACCGATCTCGAGCAGCTTCGACGCCGTGCGACCAAACACTGCATCCAGATCGATGAGCGCTTCGCGAAACGGAATGCCGTACCGCGGCAGCAGTTCGGTGCGTGCACGTTGCTGAGCGTTGGAGATGCGGCCCTGGCGCAGCACATAGCTGCGAATCGGGCGGAGATCGGAAGCTGATTCCATGGGGACAGGCACAACGCCCTCGTGCAGTCCAGGCTGTGACTCAGGCCGCCTTGGGCGCAGTTGAGATGAGACCGGCAACCGGGCTGCTTGGCGCCGCCGCGTATAGCTTCTTGGGCATCCGGCCCGCGCGGTAAGCCTCGCGGCCGGCCTCCACCGCTTTCCTCATCGCGGAGGCCATCAACACCGAATCACTCGCAGCAGCGATTGCCGTGTTCATCAGGACGCCGTCACATCCGAGTTCCATGGCCATGGCGGCGTCGGATGCGGTGCCAACACCGGCGTCGACCAGCACCGGGACCTGCGCGCTCTCGATGATGATCTGGAGGTTCCACGGGTTCAGTATGCCCATGCCGGAGCCGATGAGCGATGCAAGTGGCATGATGGCGCAGCAGCCGATGTCTGCCAGTGCCTTGGCCACGATGGGGTCGTCCGAGGTATACACCATCACATCGAAGCCCTCTGATACCAGCGTCTTCGCCGCCTTCAGGGTTTCCACCACATCCGGAAAAAGCGTCTGCGGGTCGCCTAGCACCTCCAGTTTCACGAGCGTGTGGCCGTCGAGCAACTCGCGCGCGAGGCGCAGGGTTCGCACCGCATCGTCCGCCGAATAGCAGCCCGCGGTGTTCGGCAGAATCGTGTACCGCGAAGGTGGCAAGGCCTCCAGCAGGCTTGGTTCGTTAGCGTTCTGGCCGATGTTGGTGCGACGGATGGCGACGGTTACGATCTCCGCGCCACTTGCCTCCACCGCGCGGCGAGTCTCGTCGAAATCCTTGTACTTGCCTGTGCCGACGAGCAGGCGCGAAGTGTAGGTACGGCCGGCGATCACTAGCGGATCCATGGCAAAAGGCCTTGAGGCGGTCAACTGGGAACCGAGAGATTACCTCCTGTGAGGCGAATTGTCCCCAGCAGGTTCAGCCGCCGCCCACAGCGACCACGATCTCGAATCGATCGCCATCGGCCATCCGCTGCTCGCCGAAGTGGCTGCGCGGAACGATTTCCCCGTTGCGTTCGATCGCGATCTTCTTGCCCGTGAGCTCGAGGCGCTCCAGCAACTGGTTGATGCTCAGCGCCGCATCGAATTCGCGCGGCTCTCCATTGATGGTGATGGCGATCACTGTTAAGCTAACTACCGCGTTTTCAAAGATTTAAATTCTAACACCGCTTGCTGTCCGGCGCCTTGACGGGGCGAATCGGGTTTGCGGTCCGTTCCTCGCCGCCGCTGGCGCGATGCGGGTGTAGTTCAATGGCAGAACGGCAGCTTCCCAAGCTGCATACGAGGGTTCGATTCCCTTCACCCGCTCCAATTCCGTTTCTTCCTGTCCTGCTCCCCACGCAGCGATCCGGCAGTCGACAGGCCTTGCCGCTAATCGGTAGTTGACAAGCGTTCTCATTAGCGTTTAACTCCCCAGCGCCAGCCCCGGAATGGGGATATGGACTTTCAATGGGAGAAAGAGAATGAGAACTCACGCGTCCTCGCATTGATCCTGTTTGCACTCCTGTCGGTCGACAGCGCGCTCGGAAACGGTCCGGGCAGGCAGAAGACCCATTCGATCTTCGCCACATGCAGCGCTACCTCACGCTCAAGCAGCGGCTCGGGTTGCGCCTCTTCTTCGACACGAATCTCTCGCAACCGGCCGGACAGTCATGTGCGCACCTGTCACGATCCGCGCGTGCGCGTTCACCGATCCGGATAAGCGATTTCCGACGTCGAAGGGCGTCATCGCTGGCCGCTTCGGCAGCCGCAACACGCCGACCGCCATGTACACGGCCTACAGTCCCGCGTTCGGCTTCGACAAGGCAGGAGGAGCTTTTCGTCGGCGGGCAGTTCCTCGACGGTCGCGCCGCCACGCTCGAAGAGCAGGCCAAGCAGCCGTTCCTGAACCCGTTGGAGATGCACAATCCGAACAAGGAGCGGGTCGTGCAGAAGGTCCGCCAGGGCGAGTACGCCGACCTCTTCCAGCGAGGTTTTCGGCAGGGACTCGCTGGCGGACACCGAATGCAGCGTACGAGCGCATAGCGGAGGCGATCGCCGCGTTCGAGAATGCGCCCGTGTTCAACCGCTTTTCGTCCAAAGTACGACGCCTGGCTCGACGGCCGCGCCAAGCTCACCGCGCAGGAGGTGCACGGACTCTGGGTCTACGAGAATCCGCGCAAGGGCAACTGCGCTGCGTGCCATCCGAATCGGCCGGCCAAGGACGGCACGCCGGCCGTCTTCACGGACTTCACCTACGACAATCTCGGCGTCCCACCGCAATCCCTACAATCCGTTTCTACGAACTTCCCGCCGAGTTTAACCCGGACGGCTGGCGGTTCGTCGACAAGGGTCTTGGGGACTTTCGTCCATCGCGCCGACGAGAACGGCAAGTTCAAAGTACCAACCTTGCGCAACATCGCGATTACCGCGCCCTATATGCACAACGGCTACTTCATGAGCCTGCGCGCCGTCGTCGACTTCTACAACAGTCGCGACACGAAACCGGCTTGCAAGAGCCGCTTCACGTCCGAAGCAGCAGGCCGCTGAAGACCGGCTGCTGGCCGGCAGCCGAAGTCGGCGAAAACGTGAACACCGAAGAACTCGGCAACCTCGGTCTATCCGACCGTGAGATCGACGACCTCGTGGCCTTCATGCTGACGCTGACCGACGGCTGGGAAAGACGCCGACGGGAGAAGGTAAGGAGCCGGAAAGGCTTCGAGTCGGGCGGCGGGCCTTACAATTACGGCCTAGTTCGCCCGGCGGGAAGGGTCCCGCGCACACTTCCGCTCTGCGTGAATCGACCTCAAGAATTCCTCGCGTTCTGAATCCTGCGCACGAAACACCGCCACCGATCGGCCTCGAGCGACGACGCGGCGCTGGGCGCGGGATCCGATCTTTGCCGCACGGCCGCGCTGTTGCACGATGCCTTCTCCATCCCGGTCTTCGCCGGCGACGCCTACCTGTCGTGGCTCTACCAGGAAAACCCCTGCGGGTCGGCCATTGTCGGCAATGTCGATGACGATCACGGTCGGCGCGTGATTCACCTCGGTCTCGTGCCGCAGGTGTGGTGCGGTCCGGACGGGAGCGCCAAGTTCCTCCTCGCGCTCAACGCGGTGCATGCGGTCCACAAGTACGCACGCCAAGAGCGTTCTGCGACCACTCGAAGCCGTCGCCGGGTCACCCTGGCGAGCCTCGCGGCGGCGCTGTACGAGCGTGCTGCACGCGATGGCTACATCGGCGTCTTCGGCGTTCCCAATGCGCGGTCCACGCACACTTTCGTGCGCAAGCAGGGCTTTCACCTGATCCGCCCGCTGCCCGTCCGCGCGTGTCTGCCTCTGCCGTCCTGGCGCGGCAGGGTCGAGAGTTTCGACGTCCACGCCGGGTTCCTGCGCAGCGATGCCTTCGAGGCCATCGTTGCTGCACTCGACGGCTTGCCGGTGCACCGCTGGGCGCAGCACGCTTCGGCGGCCTGGCTGCGCTGGCGGCTGTCGCGGCCGTTGGCGCACTATGCGCTCCATCTCGGGAAGGCGGGCATCGCGATATCGACCGAGGAAGTGCGCAGCGGCGTGCGCTTTGCAGTTATCCTCAAGCTCTACCCGCGGACCGACACGGGATGGCAGGGGGGCAAGCGGATCGTCGCCAACGACCTCGTCTTCGCCGCCTGCAGGCATCACCGCACGGTATTCGCGGTCTACGCCGGCTTCAACCGTCACATGACCATATGGGGTGTTCCGGTCCCCCGACGCTACCTGCCGGCACCGCTCAACCTCAGCGTCCTTTCCTTGGATCCCGCGCTCGACCAGGTGCGCTTCGACGTCGACACCTACGAGTTCCTCGATGGCGATCAATACTGACGCCGCGCGCGGCATCACCTTTACTCTCGATCTCGAAGACGGGCGGGAGAACGGGACCGAGGCAAATCGCTTCGTCGCCGTGACGCACCGTCTGCTCGATTTCCTTGCGGAGCGCAAGGTGCTCGGCACGGTGTTCGTGGTCGGCGAACTCGCCGAAGGCCATCCCGCGCTGGTGCGCGATGTGGCAGACCGGGGTCACGAGATCGCGCTGCACGCTTATCGCCATGTGCCGCTGACGCAACTCGACGCGAAGACGTTCCGCAGCGAGACGAAAAAGGGAAGACTCTGCTCGAGGATCTCACTGGCCGCCCGGTGATTGGCTATCGCGCACCGATCTTCTCTTTGGTCAGACATACAGCGTGGGCTGCGGACATCCTGAGCGAACTGGGGTTCATCTACTCGTCGAGCGTGCTGCCCGCGAAGAGCCCGCTCTTCGGCTATCCCGAATGCCCCTCAAGCCCATTCACCTGGCCGAGCGGACTGATCGAACTGCCGGTGCCGGTGGTCTCGGTCGGCGCGACCGGGATCCCCTTTCTGGGAGGAATCTATCTGCGGGTATTGCCGTGGTCGGTGGTCCGGCTCGGACTTTCAGTCTGTGGCGGCCGGCAAAGCCTCTGGACGTACTGTCATGCGCATGATTTCGATGCCGACGAGCCGTTCCACGTCATCGACCATCTTGGCTGGGCGGCCAGTCGGCTTTTCTTCGCGGGTCGCCGTCGCATGTTCAGTCGCATCGAACGCGTGATTCGCGAAGGCGCGGCTCCGCCGCTCGCGGAGCGCATCGCGAATGGCACGCTAGTGCCGCAGGTCGCGTTGGGTCGTTACGCGTAGGTAGGACTACCGGCCGTTCGACGACGCCGGTCAATCGATCTCTGCATGAAGCAGGCGGAACGACGGCGTCCGGCGTTCGAGCGTAAGGTCAGTGGGGGCACCCGCCTCCATCTCCACCGTAATTTCTGCAGTGGAGCTTGCGGCACCGTCCGCAGTCAGCACAACTTCCGCGGGCTGCCCAACCGGAAGGTCTGCGGTCTGCTGTCTCTCGCCGTTGACCGCGAACACCATCCGGCACGGGCTGTTCCCGTTGAACGGAGCAACGCGCATCCGTATGCGATGGAGGCGTCGTTCCGGCAATTGCAGAACGAGCGTGCCAGACTGCCCGTATGCCCACAGGATGCTCTGCCCCTCTCGTGGTGGTGCAGCGACCCAGCTCGGGCCATAGACCCCCCACGGATCATCTGAGGTGCCATTGAGTCTCGTCACGCGCGGGGGCGTGGGGGCGATCCGCTTCCACGAGCGCAGGTCCTCCGGGCGTCCGGCAATCTCATAGAAGTTAACCTCCAGTTCGTCGCGCCGCGACCATCCGTTCGCCGGCCAGAGGTAGTGGGCGAAGCTGATGCGGTCTGCATCGTTTTTCTCACGAGGCTCGTGTGGGATGGGTGGAGAGCACGCACCGGTCTCTTGGCAGATACGCTCACCCACACGCGTCAGGGCAGTCACCGTGTCATCGGTACTTAGTGGGCCGTGTGCGCGTGCGCCCTTGTAGAGCAGCAGCGGCGAGGCCGCTCCACCCAGCACGAAACCGCTGTCCGACAGGCCGGCACCGTGGTCTCCGAGGACCACGATAGTCGAATTGTCGTAGACGCCCTGAGACTTGAGTGCGCGCAACAGCCACCCGACCGCACCGATCGAGCAACGCGCCTGGTCCTGCAGCGCCTCCTCGGTCAACTCGTCGTTGCTGCGGTGGGTGCAGTCGGCGCCGAGCACGGGAGGCGGATGCGTCGTCATGAGGTGAACGAATTTGATGGTGGGCGGACCCGAGTCGACTTTCACCCCTGACGTGAGCCAAGCGAGGGTCGCGTAGCCCTCACGGGCGCTTTCCGGAATCTGCTCTTCGCCCAGCAGCCATTCGCCATCGCGGTATATGTCGGGCTTCCACTGCAGCGGCGCGATCGCCAACAGGGACAGGTCTATGATCTGCCGGGAGTCGTGCGCCAGCGCATTGATGTACCCGCTGCGGACCTTCCTGTCCTCCGCACACGTCGCTCCCGAAGGGCAGAGATTCAGCAGCGGATTGAGGACGAAGGCGCGATAGCCCGCATGCGCGTGCGCGGCGACAAACGAATCGGCGACGATGGACTCGGTCAGGTAGGTGCTGACCCGGTCTTCCGGCGCGAGCGCGCGACCGGAGTGGATCGCGGGAAGCGACAGGATTGTGGTCGGCGACGAACTCACCGCGTTGCGAAAGAACGTGAAGCCTTCGAACTCGCCGGTGACGCTGGTCTGTTCGGCCATGAGACGCTCGAACAGACTTGCCTGGAAGGTATCGAGCAGGATGACCACGACGTTCCGTGAGCGCGAGAACGTCGTCCATCCGGAGTCACCGCCAAACTCCGGCGTCTTCAATCCGCCGCTCGCTGCGGATACGGCGGCTGTTCCGAAGAAAAGCAAATTCAGCAGGAACAGGAAGAATGCCGTGTCGCGCGGCCGCCACCGCGCCAGGCGGTAGGTAACGGTGGCAACGACGAAGAGCATCCCGATGTTCGTCAGCACTGCTTCCGGCGGCGTGTCGAGGAAGAGCGGCGAACCGTCGAGGCTCGCATCCGGGACAGGGGATATGAGGGAACTCGCCCACAGGGCAACGGCCACCGCGGCGAGCAGCGCGCCATACCCCGCCTTCCAGTCGTCAGTGCCCTTTATCCCGGGCAGAACGAGGAGCGCTATGACCGGGAGTGCAAAGACTAGAAGGAGGACGAGGTGCTCGCCGAACGAGAACGCGAAAAACGGTCCGTTGACGCGAAAGGTCAGGCTTGGCTGCAGGACAAAGACGAGGTTCGCAAACAGTGTCGCCGCAGCCACTGTGACTGCGAGCGGTCCCGAGCACAGCGCCGGACGATTCGGCTTACCTGCGCTCATACACGGCGAGCACGCGCCCGGAATCGGGGAGCGTTGCACGCCGCACGATCCTCGACCGCGCACCGAGCGCGCGTAAGAAGGCCTGCTCGCTGTAGTCGACCAGCCTTGCGGACTTGAGGCTCAGCAATCTCGCGAGTAGGGGATCGCCTGGCGGTACGAATTCGATCACTCCTCGGGGTGCCGCCTCGACGAGCCCCGCAACGGCGTCCGCGAGCGGCACGTTGCGGCCGGCGGAGATATGGTGGAGCACTGCGAATGCGACCAGAAAATCCGCCTTGCACCTTGCATGGAACGCGCTGCGCTCCTTGCCACGCCAGCCCTGATTCGGCGTCGGGTTGCACCAGTCGACACGTAGCGGCAACAGCGGCAGCCGATCATTTCGGGCGCGCGCCACGCATTGCTCCAGTGCCTGATCGTCCATGTCGACACCGACCACGAACTCGGCACCCGCGGCAAGCGCAACGGCGCCGTAGTGTCCATCGTTGCAGCCGACGTCGAGCACCACGGATGACTTGAGTTCGGTGACGGCTTCGCGCACCAGGCTCTCGCGTACCGCGTCGTCGTGGGCGAAGGCGGCGCGCTGCGCGCGATAGTCGCGCCACCCAGGGGCGCCACTCGACGGCAATTCCATTTTCGCGATCCACGTGGCCAGCCGCCGCATCAGCGCGATGACTGCCGATCTAGGTACGCGGACTTGGCGCAGCCTAGAGACCGTCTCAGCGGAGGTGAGGCGTGCCGAGCGCGTCGCCCGTGCCGGCAGGTGAACGTTGAGCAAGGCGTTGAGCGAAAGCCAGCTCCACGGCCCGAGAAGGCGCGAAGTGTCCTGCACGCCTATCCCCTCCAGGTCGCCGCGGTACCAGGCGTGGAACGGGATGCCCTTCTTCGCTGCCAGCAGCAAGGGATTGAGGAACTGAGTGCAGAACTGGCTGTGCGCAAGCCAGGGTTCATCGGAGACGTAGCGGTCGAACGAGAGGACGTCGATGAAGACCGGACGCACGCCGTCGAACTGGACGTTGAAGGCACTGGCGTCGACCATCTTGAGCCCGTGCTGGACGGCGTCGATATTGAGCTTCAGATGGAAAAGAGCGGCAGCTTTCAGCAGGGAGAAGGGCCACTCGTACGGGTAGCTGATGAATCTGACCTTTTCGTGCTCGAGAACGTGGCCCGTCCTTTCCTGCCGTGCCTCGACCGACCGGGTTGCGACGGCACGTCCGTCACGCTCCACCACTTCCTGAAACCCGCTTGCACGATAGGCATCGAAGCGTTGCACGCCGTCGGCAGCGAGGCGTCGAAAGACGCGCCCCCCGGACTCGAAGACGGTGCCCGCCGCGTCGCGAAATGATGCGGGATGGGCGCGTGTGTCGAGGTTAACGATCGTGTTCAGATGCGCCCTCTTTGGTCCCGCGCCGCAGGAGTCCGACGAGCTTCGACCAGTACACTCTGACCAGCGTGCCGGCGACCGCAATTGCACCGAGAAGCGCCTGAATCAGCATGCTTCCGGTGCCAAGGTCCACGTAAGCGAAAGCGGCAGGCGCGAAAGCCATGCCGCCGACTGCCAGTGCATACACCAGGACGCGGTGTCGCGGCCGGTGTTGAGTCATGTCGGGCTCCTGTTGATCAAGTTATTGCGGGGTGACCCTTGCGTCGATCGCTCTGGGGCAAGATCGGTGCCACGCGTCGTTCCTCACCCACACCCGTGCCGTGGCTGAACCGCGATCGCTCGGAACCCGCGAACGGCGCTTTGGTCGGATGCACTAGCCGCTGTCTCCGTAACTGGATGTCCATGAAGAATCTTGTCACGCTGGTATTCGCTGCCTTGGTTCTCGTCGGCTGCGCGACCAATCCTGTAACGGGGCGCAAGCAGTTCATCATGGTCTCCGAGTCGGAGGCGATCGCCGCTTCCAAGCAGGCTTACGCTGCGGAACTCGCGCCGCTGACGAAGCAGGGCAAGGTCGACAACGATCCCGCGATGACGAAGCGGGTGCACGAGATCACCAGCCGTCTGATCGCCCAGGCGATCAAGTATCGGCCCGAAACCGCCAAGTGGGACTGGAGCGTAAAGGTGATCGACGATCCGCAAGACCGTCAACGCCTTCTGCATGGCGGGTGGCAAGATGGCGATCTACAGCGGTCTCATCACCAAGCTGAACGCGACCGACGACGAGATCGCGAACGTGATGGGCCACGAGATCGGCCACGCGCTCTCCAATCACACGGCGGAGAAGATGTCGGTCGCCATGGCGAGCCAGCTCGGCGCGGCAGTGGTGGGCGCCGCGGCGGGTTCGCGATACGGCGGCGCGGCCTCGTCGGGCGCTGCGCTGGCCGCGACCCTCGCCGTTCAACTTCCCAACAGCCGGACCGCGGAGTCCGAGGCCGACCGCATCGGCATCGAACTCGCCGCGCGGGCCGGCTACGATCCGAACGCGGCCGTCACCCTCTGGGAAAAAATGGCCAAGGCCGGCGGCGGCAAGCAGCCGGAATTCCTGAGCACCCATCCGGCGCCGGAAACCCGCATCCGCGAGTTGCAGACCCTCGCGCCGCAGATGATGCCGTATTACCTGGACAAGTCGCCGCGGCCGGTCTATCCGCTGCGCTCCTGACCGCGAGCCTGGGTGCTCCGCGCAGGCCGCGCGGGCGGTTACAATGCCTGCATGCCGCGTGTTTCCACCTACTCCGACAGCCGAGCCGTACGTCACGAAGGACGGCTCGCTCATTCGCGAGCTGATGCATCCGACGCGGCATGACAGCCGAGCCCAGAGTCTTGCGGAGGCCGTGGTCGCCGGTCGGCGGCGAAACCGCGCTGCACCTGCATCGCACGAGCGAGGAGCTCTACCACGTCACGGGCGGGTCGGGGATCATGACGCTCGGCGCGGAGACCTTCGAGATTCGCCGCGGCGACACGATCTGCATTCCGCCGGGCACCCCGCACCGCGTCCGCAACACCGGATCCGAGCCCCTCGTAATCCTCTGCGCCTGTGCGCCCGCGTATTCCCACGACGACACCGAGCTCCTCGCCTGAAGGCAGTTCCATCTTGAAGACGACCCTGATCCTGATCCGGCACGGCGAGACCGCGTGGAACGCGGAGGAGCGCATGCAGGGCCACGAGGACATTCCGCTCAACGATCGCGGCGCGGCGCAGGCAGAGGCGCTCGGCACCCGCTTTGCCCGCGAGACGATACACGCGCTCTATTCGAGCGATCTAACGCGTGCGCTCGATACCGCACGGCACGTCAGCGAGGTGACCGGGTGCCCGGTCGTGCGGGACGCGCGCCTGCAGAGAGCGCCATCTCGGCGTGCTCCAGGGCGTGCTCAGGCACGCCGCCCTCGATGCCGTGGGCGACGTGTACGCGCGCTACCGGTCGAGCGATCCGGACTATGTGATTCCTGGCGGCGAGAGCACGCGCCAGTTCGCGGCGCGCGTGCTGGCCTGTGTCGACGATCTGGTGCGCCGTCATCTGGGCGAGACGGTCGTGGTGGTGGCCCACGGCGGCGTGCTGGATCAGCTATACCGCCACGCCGTGGGCCTGCCGATCTCCGGTCCCCGCGCCTTCACCCTGCGCAATACGAGCGTAAACCGCCTCGAGATCGAAGGCGGTCGATGGTCGCTGGGCGAGTGGGGCGACGTGCGCCATCTCGAGCAGGCGCTGTCGCTCGACGACTACTGACTTGCCGTTCGGCCGTCAGCACGATCGTCAGGCTGCGCACGCCCTGCGCGCCGTGGATCAGGATGCCTTCGATGTCGGCCGTGGCCGAGGGGCCCGTCATCAGCACGGCGTAGCGCGCCTCGCGAAACACCGGATGCTCGTAGGCGTGGTGCAGATTCGGCAGGATCGCGTCCGGATCGAGCAAGATCACGAGGTGCTGAACCAGGATAGCCGATGGCGTTGACCTCGAGTTCGGCCTCGCTCAAGAAACACCGATCCGGTCTCGGCCACGCCGAAGCGGCGCGGACGACGCCCACGTCGACATCCTGCAGGTCGGCCGGGGCGCCTACTGCGCCGAGATCACGGGTGCCGTTCACCTCCGGCGTCGCGGAGCAGATCACCCTGGCATCCGGAAAGCGCTCGCGCACGAACGCATCGAGGTCGGCGCCGCGGGGCAGCTCGGCGATCTTGCCCCCCATGCGCTACACGCCCCGCCTTGAACGCGCTCGAGCGCGGGCGGCAGATCCGCGTCGAAGAGCGGCACGTCCGGCAACGGTCGCGGCGCCGGCTGGTTGCGGCGTACGGCGCCAGAATCGTCTTCGCGGCTGCTCATGCTTTCCCCCGGTTCTTCAGATACCACTGGCGGAAGGTCTGCTGCGGCGCGACCGGTACGTCGCGCTGTCGGCCCCAGGCGTTGAAACGCGATTACACCATGAACGCGCGGCAGATGCTCGATTGCCGCGCCGACGCCTTCCACCGCGGCGCGGTAGAGCTTCGGGCTCGCCAGCACCTTGCCCGCGGCCTGCATCGCCTGCTTCTTCACGAACGGCAGTTGGCCGCGCTCGACGATCACCTGACGCCACTTGTAGATCTGCTCGTGGATATTGATCTTCACCGGGCAGACATTGGTGCAACTGCCGTTCAGCGTCGAGGCGAAGGGCAGGTTGCTGTACTTGCGCAGGTTGAAGGTGGGATCGATGATGACGCCGATCGGACCCGAATAGGTGGCGCCGTAGCTCAGACCGCCGCTGCGCCGGTAGACCGGGCAGGTGTTCATGCAGGCGCCGCAGCGGATGCACTTGAGCGACGTACCAGAAGTCGGCCATGCCCAGCCGTTCGGAGCGGCCGTTGTCGACCAGCACGATGTGCATCTCGGTGCCGGGGCGCGGCGCGCGGAAGTGCGAGGTGTACTGCGTGATCGGCGAGCCCAGCGCGCTGCGCGAGAGCATCCGCACGAAGACGCCGAGATCCTCGACGCGCGGGATCGAGCTTCTCGATGCCGACCGACGCGATGTAGAGCTTGCGGCACGTTCACGCTCAGGTCGGCGTTGCCCTCGTTGGTGCAAACGACGATGGCTGCCGGTCTCGGCGACGGCGAAGTTGGCGCCGGTCATGCCGGCCTCGGCGCTCGAGGAAGTACGGGCGCGTGTTCTGGCGCTGGCTTTCGGCGAGGTAGTGCGGGTCGCTGTTGTCGGGATCGGTGCCGATGGTGCGCCCGAAGACCTCGGCCACGTCCTGGCGCAGCTTGTGCACCGACGGCACCACGATGTGGCTGGGCGGCTCGTCGTCGAGCTGCTGGATGCGCTCGCCGAGGTCGGTCTCGATCACCGTCGATGCCGCGTTGTTCGAGGAAGGGGCGCATGTCGCATTCCTCGGTCAGCATCGACTTGGCCTTGACCAGCGTCTTGGCGCCGCGCGCGGCGCATGATGTCGAGCACGATCTCGTTGTGCTCGACGGCGTCGCGCCGCCCAGTGCACGTGGGCGCCGTTCGCGATGGCGTTGCGTTCGAACTCCTCCAGGTAGTCGGCGAGATGGGTGAGCGTGTGCTCCTTGATGGCCGAGGCGAGCGCTGCGCAGCTCCTCCCACTCGGGAATCGCCTCGCTCTCGCGGTCGCGCTTCTTGCGCAGGTCCCACAGCCGGCGGTCGTGGAAGTCGACGTGCTCGGTCGAGGCGATGAACTCCGACGAGGCCTCGGCGTGGTCGATGCGCTTCGTCTCATGCGCGTGCTCCGTTCAGGATCTGGGCGATGTGGATGAACCGAGGGCAGGCCGAGACGCTCGGCACAGCCCTTCTGGTGCATCAGGCACGACGATGTCGGCCGAGACGATGTACTCGGCGCCGGCGCTCGTGTGGTCGGTGCACCTTGTCGTAGCCCATTTTCGCCGACACCGGCTCCTCGAACACCG
This sequence comes from uncultured beta proteobacterium, assembly GCA_963719715.1. Taxonomy (GTDB): domain Bacteria; phylum Pseudomonadota; class Gammaproteobacteria; order Burkholderiales; family JAEUMW01; genus JAEUMW01. The sequence goes on along the minus strand of CAVRDD010000025.1, from coordinate 12,317 downwards.
AGAAGGTGCCGCCGAAGCCGCAGCACTCGTCCGGCCGGTCGGGCGTGACGAAGCTCGATGCCCTTGACCGCCGACGAGCAGGTCATCGGCTTGGAAGAACGGCTCGTTCAGCTCCGACGCCTGCGCCGTGCGCAGCGCGCGCAGCGTCGCCGCAGCCGTTGTGCAGCCCGACCGTGTGCGGGAACTCGGCCCACGGGAACTCGCGACCTTCAGCACGTCGTGCAGGAACTCGACCAGCTCGTAGGCGTTCGCGCGCACCTGCCGCACCTCGTCGGTCTGCTCGATCGCCGTCAGGTGATCGCGCACGTGGTGGATGCAGCTGCCGGAAGGAGCGACGATGTAGTCGAAGCCGGCGAAATTCCGCACGAACAGCGCCTCGGCGCCGGCGGCGTCGCTCCTCGCAGCCGCTGTTGGCCATGGGCTGCCCGCAGCAGGTCTGGTCGAGCGGGTAGACCACCTCGCAGCCGACGCGCTCGAGCAACTCCAGCGTGGCGATGCCGACCTCCGGGAAGAAGGCGTCGATGAAACAGGGGACGAAGAGCGCGACTTTCAAGGGTTCCTCCTTCCTTGGGTTCTTTTGCTTATGGCCGCTTGACGGCTCTCTCGCCGCACGATAGACCTAAGCAGCGGGTATTTCCAGTCCCTTTCGCCCGCGATCGGCGGGTGTTCGGTGGTAGTGGCTCGCACGGCAATTGCCCCTCGGGCATCGGCCCGCGCTACAATGCTCGGCGCCTTCGCGGACGCTCTGCCCCTCCTCAGTAATCCATGCACATTCATATTCTCGGCATCTGCGGCACCTTCATGGGCGGTCTCGCGCTGATCGCCCGCGCCGCCGGCCATCGCGTCACCGGCTGCGACGCGGGCGTCTACCCGCCCATGAGCACGCAGCTTGAAGAGCAGGGCATCGAGCTCGTCGAGGGCTTCGGCGCCGACCAGATCGCGCTCGAGCCGGACCTCTTCGTCGTCGGCAACGTGGTGACACGCGGCAACCCGCTGATGGAGGCGATCCTCGACCGCGGGCTGCGATTTATCTCCGGTCCCCAGTGGTTGGCGGAGAACATCCTGCTGGGGAAATGGGTGCTCGGCGTGGCAGGCACCCACGGCAAGACGACGACGGCGGCGATGCTCGCTTGGATCCTCGAGCACGCGGGGTTGCATCCGGGATTTCTCATCGGCGGCATTCCGCAGAACTTCGGGATCTCGGCGCGGCTCGGCGTGGGCGATTCTCCGTTCTTCGTGATCGAGGCGGACGAGTACGACACGGCCTTTTTCGACAAGCGCTCCAAGTTCCTGCACTACCACCCGCGCACGGCGCTGCTCAACAATCTCGAGTTCGACCACGCGGATATATTTGCTGACCTCGGTGCGATCGAAACGCAATTCCACCACCTAGTGCGTACCCTCCCGTCCAAGGGACTCGTCGTCAGCAACGGCCGTGATGCCAATCTCGATCGCGTGCTCGCGCGCGGCTGCTGGACACCGGTGGAGCGCTTCGGCATCGACAGCGATTGGCAGGCGCAGGATCGCGCCGATGGCAGCTTCGATGTCCTCCACCAGCGACAGGCCCAGGGGACGGTACGGTGGGACGTTTCGGGCGAGCACAACCGGTTGAATGCGCTTGCTGCCTTGGCCGCTGCGCGCCACGCCGGTGTCCCGGTCAGCATTGGCCTGGAAGCACTCGGCGCCTTCCAGAACGCCAAGCGCCGGCTCGAGGTGCGCGGTGTGGTCAATGGCGTCACCGTGTACGACGACTTCGCCCACCACCCAACCGCGATTCGCGCCACCATCGCCGCGCTCCGCGAGCGTGTCGACGGTGCACGTATCCTCGCCGTCCTCGAGCCGCGCTCCAACACCATGAAGATGGGAGTCTGGAAGGACAGTCTCGCCGCGAGCCTGGCTGATGCGGGTGGCGTCTTCTGCTACACCGCGAACCTGGGTTGGGACGCACCCGCCGCCCTAGCCGGGCTCGGCGCACAATGCTCGACCTCCGCCGACCTCCGCGGGTTGGTCGAATCGATTGCCCGTGAGGCGCGCCCCGGTGATCACGTCCTCGTGATGAGTAACGGCGGATTCGGGGGCATCCACGAGAAGCTCCTGGCCAGGCTGCGGCAGACCTGAACTGCCAAGTTGTTGTTCCCCGTGGGCCGCGGGCCTCGGCTTTACGTATAATTGCCCTGTAGGCCACAGGGGGACCGGGAACCTCCGGCCTGTGCAGCGGTCACTTTTTCATTCCTGCTTTCTAGCGGTGCGAGTTGGCACTGCACACAAGTTCTGAAACGTAAATTCAACTTTTCCCCGCCGGTCATCCCTGCAAGGCGTCCCGAACAGGTTCTGTGGGTTGCAGTGCTGAGCCGGGCGGTGCTGGACGTGCGCCATGGCTCGGAAGACGAGGCCGCCGCGGTGCTCGGCTGGATCGAGCGCGACCGCGACGAGTTCGATCAGGTGATCTCGCTGGCCGGGCTCGAGGCGGGTCATGCCGAGCGATTCGAGAGGGCAATGCGCGACGCCTTGCAGACGCGGTTCGGGCGCGCGCTTGGCTCTATCTACAGTGCGCGCCCGCTCGATAGTTCGGAAGTGGTGGCGTAACCCCTCCCGCTAGGCATTGCTCGTCGGTTTTGCGTTGCGACACTTCGATGGCTGCGTTTCCTGCGGCTGTCATCGCCGATCCTGCCGTTCCTTCGGTCCTTCCAGATCGCCGCGCCGACAGGCAACTGGTACGCTCCGCCTCTTATGTTTGCCGTCCTTCCCTCCTAATAGAGGCACAAACCATTGATTCATAGCACTGTTCGCAGTTGGCTTGTTTCGATTGCGTTTCTCGTGGGGCTAAGTCTGTTTGCCGCCACCTTCCTCGTCGGAGGCGTCGCCGGGAAGCTAGACTACTGGCCGTTCGGGGGGCGATACTCCTTCGTGGAAAAGCTGGCCGACCGCGCAGGGCGCCTTGAGCGAAAGCTCGATGCCCACACGAAGACGGTTGTGCTTACCGGCCATCATGAGATGGCCGTCGAGACTTTCCCGCTGCCGTTCGGGGACACGCATGCGCCTGGCCCCTTCCTCGCGCTGTCGAACACGGAATTCCTGGTAGCCACGCGGCTCGGCGAGTTGCATCACGTCACGCTCGAGGCACAGACAGTCAAGGCCAAACTCGTCGGATCGCTCGGAGTCGCCGACGACATCCAGGCACCCGCCGGTGTCAAGGATCTCCTCCTGCTCGAGCCCGGAAAACTGCTCGTCTCCATGAGCACTCACGATGAGGCCCGGAACTGCTACGCGTTGGGCCTCTTCGAGTTTTCCTACGACCTCGAGCAGCAAACGGTGAGAAAGACCCGCAAGCTGTTCGAGAGTCAGCCTTGCTTTCCGATGCCGCTTGCGCTCGAGGAAATCGGCGGGCGGATCATTCACTACACCGACGACACCGTGCTCCTTTCCGTGGGAAGCCTGCTCCCCACCACGCTGGAGGGCGATTACGGCCGCATCCAGCAGATCCGTCTGAGCGACGGGAGTGCCACCGTTTTTGCCACGGGCATGCGGAACCAGCAGGGCCTGTTCTTCGATGAGCAGTCGAATCTCGTGTTCGAGACCGAACACGGCCCGCGTGGCGGAGACGAGATCAACGTGCTGCGGCAGGGACACGACTATGGCTGGCCGCAGGTCACTTACGGGACCAACTACTCGGTGGTGGACGATGCGAGCGTGGACGAGACGTGCGTGACGAACTGCGGTACCCACAAAGGCTACGATCTCCCCCTTTTCGCATTCGTGCCGAGCATCGGGATCGGCAATCTGCTGCGCTACCCTTCCAGCGGAGAGCAGTTCCCGCGTTGGCGCGGCAACCTCCTGGTGGCCTCGCTGCGGGCGCAGACACTTTACCGGCTGGAATACGACGAAGGCCGGATCATTTTCGCGGAACCCATCCCGCTGGGCGAGAGGCTACGCGACATTGCGCTGCTGCCGAACGGGTCGATCGCACTTAAGACGGACAGCCAGAAGCTCATCATCCTGACGCGGGCGAAGTCGGGCGAAAACGGCTAAGGAAGGTCTGCATGAGTCTGCGGCCGTTGCGCAACCCAGCGACGTGCTGAGACGATGCGGACACGAAGGAGCCTGGGACTGGGACAGTCGGCGAAGCGCGCACGGCGGCGAGAGTTTCCCGGGGAAGTGCGCTCACCGCACAGTGACGAGCACGACACATGATCCTGTACATCCACGGTTTCCTGAGTTCGCCGCAGTCTTTCAAGGCGCGGCTCATCGCGGCCCGGCTCGAGCAACTCGGTTTGCCGCACGCTTTTGCATGCCCCAGCCTGAGCGGAGAGCCCGACGAGATCGTCGCGATCATCGAGCGTGCGGTGCAGGCCTCGCCCGACGAGCCAGCGCTGATCGGTAGCTCGCTGGGCGGGTTCTACGCCACCCACGTCGCCGAGCGCTTCGGGCTCAGGACCGTGCTCCTGAATCCTGCCGTGCGCCCCTACGACCTCCTGCACGACTTTCTGGGCGTGCAGCGCAATCTGTACACCGGTGAGGAAATCGTCGTAGAACCGAGGCACCTGGAGGTGCTGCGCGCACTCGACGTGGAACCGCTCACCGATCCCGCACGCTATTTTCTGATCGTCACGACCGGGGACGAGGTGTTCGACTATCGCCAGGCCGTGGAAAAGTACCGCGGCGCTCGGCAACTGGTGATTGAAGGCGGCGACCACAGTCTCGACAGTCTGCCCACTCACCTGGACGACGTGCTGCGCTTCTGCGGCGTTGCCATACCGGCTTCCTGAGTCGGGTATAATCCGCGCCTCCCGACGGAGCCGGTGCACTCACCCGGGTCCGCTCCGCTTTTTCCGCCATCACCATGCACGTTTTCTACGAAGACGAAGGCAGTTTTCGCGTCGGTACCATTCTCGCCGACAACAACACCTCGCTACAGGTAGAGACCGCCTCCGGCAAGCGCGCCAAGGTGAAGGCGGCGAACGTCCTGTTTCGCTTCGCGGAGCCCGCTGTGCAGGGCTTCATGGATCAGGCGCAGCGGTTTGCGGCGGACATCGATACGGAATTTCTGTGGCAATGTTCCGGCCCCGACGAGTTTGCCTTCGACGCGCTCGGCCGCGAATACTTCGGGCGCGAGCCCTCTCCAGTCGAGTCCGGGGCGCTTCTGATATGCCTGCACGATGCCCCGATCTACTTCTACAAGAAGGGGCGGGGCCGTTACAAGGCGGCGCCCGAGGAAGCGCTGCGGGCAGCGCTCGCGAGCGTGGAGCGGAAGCGCCAGCAGGCGCTGCTGCAACAGGAGTACGCCGAGCAACTCGAGCGTTTCGAACTGCCTCCGGCACTCGTGCCGGTGCTGCCGATGCTCCTCTACCGGCCGGATCGCAACACGATCGAGGCGAAGGCGCTGGAGTCGGCCAGCGCGGCGACCAAATATGCCCCGCTGCGGCTGCTGGAAAAGTGCGGAGCGATCCCGTCGACCCGCGACTACCATCTGAACCGTTTCCTGTATCAGCACTTCCCCCAGGGCCGGGACCATCCGCAGCCGGGGGATCTGAGCGCGCACGATGACCTGCCGCTCGCCGAAGTGCGGGCATTCAGTATCGACGACATCACGACGACCGAGATCGACGATGCGTTCTCGGTGACGCGGCTGGCGGAAGCCTGGCAGCTTGGCGTGCACATCGCGGTGCCTGCTATGGGGGTTCCACCCGGGTCGGCGGGTGATGAGGTTGCTGCCAAGCGCCTGTCGACGGTCTACATGCCGGGTGACAAGATCACGATGCTGCCGAAGGCGGTGATCGACGCCTATACCCTCGGCGAGGGCCGAACGGTGGCGGCGCTGTCGCTCTATCTCCAGCTGCGCAGTGATCTCACGCTGCTCGGCACGTCCACCCGCCTCGAGCGCGTCCCGATTGCCGCCAACCTGCGCCTTGATGCGCTCGATCGCATCTTCACCGAAGAGGCGTTACAGGCGAACGAGATCGCCCACAGCCACGCGCGTGAGATCCGGCTGCTGTGGGAGTTCGCGTGCGTGCTCGAAGCCGCGCGCGGCCGCCCGGAGCAGCCGCGGCTGCTGCCGATGGACTACAGCTTCTACGTGGAGGACGACCGCGTGCGCATCACCGAGCGCAGGCGCGGCGCCCCGATCGACAAGCTGGTGGCGGAACTCATGATCTTCGTCAACACCGAGTGGGGACGCATGCTCGCCGAGCACGGCGCGCCCGGCATCTATCGCGCGCAGTCGGGCGGTCGCGTCAAGCTCACGACCGTTCCTGCGCCGCACGACGCGCTCGGGGTCGATCAGTACCTGTGGGCAAGTTCTCCGCTGCGCCGGTATATTGATCTGATCAACCAGCGCCAACTCCTCGCCGTTCTGCAGGACGCACCGCCTCCCTACGGAAAGGGTGCCCCGCCGATGCTTGCGGTCCTGCGCGACTTCGAACTCGCCAACGATATCTACTACGACTTTCAGCGGTCGATGGAGCGTTATTGGTGTCTCCGCTGGCTGCTGCAGGAGAAGATCACCCGCTCGGGCGCCACGGTGGCCCGTGAGAATCTGGTCAAGCTCGATCCGCTGCCACTTCTGCTCAAGGTCCCGTCGCTGCCGGACCTGCCGCCGATGACGCGCGTCGAAGTGGAGATCGTCGACATCGACCTGCTCGATCTTGCCGTTTCGTGCCAGTACCGCGCGCGCCTCGATGAGGCCGCGTGAGTTGCGGGCGAGGGCGGCGGCGTGAACCACGCGATGCGTGCGAGGATTTGGGCACAGGGCTTGCTCACCGGGGCGCCTGACTCGCTACAATGGCGAGAGGCGCCTTCCCCAGCCACTTACTCCAATAACGCCGTGTCGCGCCGTAAAAACCGGCACATTGCCTTACTCAAGCGGACACCACCCACCGTCTCCTGCGCGCTGGGTGCGGCTTCCGAGCGCAATACCGCTGCGTCGGTGCTGGCGCAGTCGTGGTTTCCGGATCCCGCCAGCCGAACACTGTTGGTCGCGATAGCGATCTCCATCGTCGTCCACGCCATTTTCCTCAAGATCCATTTCATCGACCCGCGGACGAAGACGTCCGATCTGTTCCAGCCCACGCTCGACGTCGTCCTCGTCAACGCCCGCTCGACCACCGCCCCGAAGAAGGCGGAGGTGCTGGCGCAAGCCAATCTCGACGGCGGTGGCAATACCGACCAGGCCCACCGCGCCAAGACCCCGCTGCCAGCGCAATCGAAGGAGCAGGCGCAGAACGACATGACGGTGGTGAGCCGGCGGGTGGAGGCAGCGGAGGAACAGCCGAAGAAGCCGCTGACGAGCCGCAAGTCCAAGGATTCGATCGCGCAGCCGTTGCAGGAGCCGAAGGCCGAACCGCAGCCGCAGCAGGATCCCGTCGCGAAACCCGACATCGCCGTGCTGCTCGCGCGCAGCATGGAAGCGGCGCGGCTGCAGGCGGAGATCGATCGCAACTTGGATGCCTACGCCAAGCGTCCGCGGCGCAACTTCGTCGGCTCGCGTGCGCGGGAGTTTCGCTTCGCCCGCTACGTGGAGGATTGGCGCGCGAAAGTCGAGCGGGTCGGCAACCTGAACTATCCTGCGCGTGCGCGGCAGCAGAAGATCCGCGGCAGCCTGCAGCTGACGGTGTCGATCAAGGCCGATGGGTCGGTCGAAAGCATCGACATCAACAAGCCCTCCGGCCAGAAGGTGCTCGACGACGCCGCGCGCCGCATCGTCGAACTGGCGGCGCCGTACTCGCCGTTCCCGCCCGACATCGCAAAGGACACGGACATACTCAGCATCACGCGCACCTGGACCTTCACCAGCGCCGACCAGCTGATCAGCCAATAGGTTGTCCGCGCAGCCCCGCATCCCACCGCCGATGCCCGACCGCTACTCCGTCATCGGCAACCCCGTCGCACACAGCAAGTCGCCGTTTATCCACGCGGCGTTCGCGCGCGCCACCGGACAGCATCTGGTCTACGAGGCGGTTCTCGCGCCGCTCGACGGCTTTACAGCGACGGTCGAGGCGTTCAGGGCAGCGGGCGGAAAGGGGTCGAACGTGACCGTTCCGTTCAAGCTGGAAGCGTTCAATCTCGCCAGTGAGACGACGAAGCGCGCGCGCGCCGCGCGCGCCGTCAACACGCTGAGCTTCGCAGCGGACGTCGTGCGCGGTGACAACACCGACGGTGTCGGACTGGTTCGGGACATCGAAATAAATCTCCGGATCGAAATCGCAGGCAAGCGCGTGCTCGTGATGGGCGCCGGCGGTGCCGCGCGCGGCGTGCTCGCCCCCTTGCTGGAGAAGCGACCGGCTCGGCTCACGATCGCCAACCGCACCGCCGCGAAGGCGATCGAACTTGCCCGTCGCTTTCGTGACCGCGGGCCGATCGAAGGAAGCGGTTACCTTGAGCTCGCCTCGGCGAGCTTTGACATCGTAGTCAACGCGACTTCGGCCAGCCTCGCAGGCGAGTTGCCGCCGCTGCCAGCGCACCTCTTTCGCGCGGGCGCACTTGCCTACGATATGATGTATGGAAGTGAACCGACGCCGTTCCTGCGTTGGGCCGCGGAGCAGAGTGCCGCGCATCGTGCCGACGGCCTCGGGATGCTCGTCGAACAGGCGGCGGAGTCGTTCTTCGTCTGGCGTGGCGTCCGGCCTGACACCGCGTCGGTGATCGCGATGCTGCGAGCTGGCTGAATCGGCCGCAGCCGCGCTTCGAAACTTCACTCGACCTCGCGTCCACGCAAGTGCGGCTCCTGCTGAAGTTGCTTGGGATTGTCGTCGCGCTCCTCATTCTCTATGAGCTGTGGATCTTCGGCCAAGTGTGGTGGTGGTCGACCCACAATCCGCGCAGCACGGCCTTCATGGAGCAGAGCCTCGGTGCACTGCGCGAAAAGGATCCGCAGGCCTCGCTGCAGCACGAGTGGGTGCCCTACAACCGGATTTCCACGCACTTGAAGCGTGCCGTGATCGCTTCCGAGGACGCGAAGTTCGCCGACCACGAAGGCTTCGATTGGGACGCGATCGAGAAAGCCTATGAAAAGAACCTGCAGAAGGGCCGCATCGTCGCCGGTGGCTCGACCATCTCGCAGCAACTCGCAAAGAATCTCTTCCTCTCCGGGGAACGCAGTCCGCTGCGCAAGGGTCAGGAGGCAATCATCACGCTGATGCTGGAGCGCGTGATGAGCAAGCGCCGCATCCTGGAGATCTACCTCAACGTGATCGAATGGGGCAATGGCGTGTTCGGTGCGGAAGCCGCTGCGCGTCACTACTTTGGTAGCAGCGCAGCGAATGTGGGACCAGGTGATGCGGCGTGGCTCGCCGCCATCGTGCCCAATCCGAAGTTCTATGATGGCCGCCGCAACACGCCCTGGATCCAGCGCAAGACGCAAATCATTCGCGCACGCATGGGAGCCGCCGAAGTTCCCTGATGTCGCAGCGGCTCTCGGTCAAAACATCCCGCGCGGGAGGACAGATTCCCTAGAATGACGGATTTTCGCAATCTTCGGGACGCCGAGCCGGGATGATGGCAGAGGTCAAAGAGCGCGCGGGCAACGTGCAGGAGCAGCTGCAGCAGGTCCTCACCCTGTTGAGCAAGCAACGAGTCGTGGAGGACATCGTCCATCGTCAGGAGATGCCTCGCCACGACCTCGTCGAGACGCTCGTGCACAAGCAGCACATGGTCGAGCTCGAACGCAAGCTCAACCAGATGCATCCGGCGGATGTGGCCTACATCCTCGAGGCGCTGCCGCTCGCCAGATCGCCTGCAGGTCTGGGATCTGGTGCGGGCCGAGCGCGACGGCGAGATCCTGCTCGAAGTATCGGAGCCGGTGCGCGAGACCCTCATCGCGCACATGGACCGCGACGAGCTCGTCGCGGCGGCCGAGCAGCTCGACAGCGACGAGATCGCGGACATCGCGGCGGACCTCCCGCGCGAGGTCATTGCCGATGTGTTCAACCTGCTGCCGATCGAGGAGCGCGAGCAGCTGCGCGCCGCGCTGTCCTATCCCGAGGACACGGTCGGCGCGCTGATGGACTTCGGCATGGTGACGATCCGCGAGGACGTCACGCTGGAGGTCGTGCTGCGGTATCTGCGCCGCATCGGCGAGCTGCCGAGCCACACCGACACGCTCTTCGTCGTCGATCGCAAGAACGCGCTGCGCGGCATCCTCATGCTGAATCAATTGTTGCTGAACGAGCCCGAGACGCAGGTGAGCGCGCTCGTGCATCGGAATGTCGTCACGTTTCCAGCCCGACGACGGCGCAGATCGGGCGGCCGAAGCATTCGAGCGATACAACCTGATCTCGGCGCCGGTGGTCGACGCGAGCGGCAAACTGATCGGCCGTCTGACCGTCGAGGCGGTGACAGAAGTTCCATTTGAAATCGAAGATGTTCTTGATCTTGCAATTGAAACATTAACACCATCTGTTGAAATTCGTGGCTTCGGTTTTATGTTGGTGTTGTTGTGGTTTTCTTTACATAGGCGGAATGTTAATACCTTTATTGATATCGTTGCTTATTATTTACTAAAACTATAGTTCAATTTCTCTGTTATTTCTCCAACGGTTTTCACCATGAGGGCATGTGGTTTTGTTGTTTGGCTGTTCTGTTGTGAGTTCCTTCCAAGGGTGATGGTTATGAATTTGATGAGCTTTGGTCAATATCTGTGAATGTTCCACTAATTGCCGACTATTGGATAAATGCTGTGTTGGTGTGGAAATATAGTGTTCACTATTTTCTATACTGAAAAGTTTGTTTGTTAAATCTCCACCATCCATACCTATGGCTGCATTATTTGTTATATTTGTTTAAATTATTTATTTGTTTGTTTGTTTTGGGTTTTATGTTGAATGAATTTTTGTTTGTTGGGTTTGGTGACAACTTCTCCACTATCTTGATTAGATGTTGGGTCAAACTATTTCCACGTTACGTTGAATGATAATTGATTAATCACATTTACGGATAATTATTTTTATGCGTCGTTTGTCTGTTTTTTAGATCGGAACTAAATTTAACTAGACTGAAACGGAACCTGGGTTGTTCATTTCTCCTCCCTTTGCGCTCATCACTTTCATCACATCATTCATAGAGAATCTTGGCCATCGTGATCACTCGGCTAACTGGTTCGTACCACACACAACTCCCTGACTCCTACCCGGTTTCTCCAGCAGGGCGGCTGTCAAGGATGACACGTGCACGGGGACGCATGCCATCGTCGGTCTCCTGTGAAGGATGTGTATGCCACAAACTCAACATCCGGATGATGTGGTCCGCCATCCGGGATTGTACAGGCTGTTCGTTGGATACCCCGGATGGTGGACGTCGCCGGGCTTGCCAACGTGCGGTTCGGGACATGCGCGATCCCGGTAACGAAAAGAGCGGAAGGGTGCTAAGGCACTCTTCCGCTCCTATGTCATTTGACGCCGCCGGCCGAGGTCAGGGCGTGACGATGGCCGTCGCGTCGAGCGTGACCGCGGTCTGGGCCAGAGCCCGGCCGGTCATCGTGGCGCCCGTGTTGAAGGCGATCAGCGTCTGGCACAGGATGATCCCCTTGAAGCTCGCCGTCGTGCCGAGGGTCACCTGTCCGGCAACCTGCCAGAAGATGTTTCCGGCCTGCGCGCCGCCGCTCAGGCTCAGGATGGCGCCGTTGCCGACGGTCAGATCCTGGGCGACCTGGAAGATCCAGATGTCGTCCGCGCCGCCGGCCAGGGTCACGCCGGTGGCGAATTCGACGCCGGTCCCCCATTTGTAGAGGCCGGGCACCAGCGTCCGGCCATCGATATTCCCGGCACCCAATTCGGTGAAATCAGGCAGGGTACGGCCCGCCGCATCATTCAGCCCATTAAAAAGCAGCCATAACTCGATGTTTTAAGGGTGGACAGGTACTTAAATCATGTAACTAATGTAATATCAGTCACGATAAAAGTTGCTGTGGTCGCTGTCCATCAACGAGTTGCATCTGTCCAAGCTCGGCGGTCGTCAAGTCCTTAACACATGCACGGCAGCTCTGTGAGGGCATTCAGCCCAGTAAAAGCAGCCACCTCGATGTTTCAAGTGTGGACAGGTGATAAAATCATGTAAAATATGTATTTTTAGTCATGATAAAAGTTGCTGTGGTCGCTGTCCATCAAAGGGTTGCATCTGTCCAAGCTCGGCAGTTGTCAAGTCCTTGCTTGAACACCTGCACGGCAGCCCTGGGAGGGCATTCAGCCCATTTTAAAGCATCCGCCAACTCGATGTTTGATGTGTGGACAGGTGCTTAAATCATGTAAATATTGTATTGTTAGTCATGATAAAAGCTGCTGTAGTTGCTGTCCATCAACGAGTTGCATCTGTGCAAGCTCGGCACTTCG
>CAVRDD010000024.1:0-115983 GCA_963719715.1 uncultured beta proteobacterium | reverse complement strand
TGGCGACCTGGGTCTGCTGCAGCATCACCTCGGACAGCCAGATCCGGTACGGATCACGCGTCGCCTGCCACGGCAGATCGTGGCGACCGTGCACGCGCTGCCACGCAACGATGCGCGAGGCGAATGTACTCACCGTTTGAAGAGTCCCTTGACCGCGTCCTGCAGGATGTCGCCCGGCGCGCCGGCCGGAAGTTTGCCACCGAGACGCCGTTGCAGCTCCTGCTGCAACGCGCGCTGCGCGAGATCGGCAGCCATCGTGGCGAAGTCGAAGGTGTAGGTGGGCGCGTTGAGCGGACCGGTCACCCGCACCGGTACACTGATGTCCGTAAGCGGCAGCCACTCCTTGCCGCTCTGGCCGGTGACGCCTTCGACCAGATTGGCCTTGAGCAGGTAGTTCATCCGCTCGTTGCCGATGTCGATGTCGCCTTCACCGGCGAGGCGCAGCACCGGCGACTTGCCAGTGAGATCGCGGTTGCTGGCAACGCCGTGGCGGATGGTGAAGGTCGCCTTGAGCTCGCTGAACTCCGTCTGCCGCTTGGTGTCCGCCTGCTCCGTCACGGGCTTGCCCTTGAGCTCGCGAATGGCCGCCTTCGCATCACGGATGGTCGCAGCGATGTCGATGCCCTTGATGGCACCGTTCGACAGGTCCGCAGCCGCCGAGCCGTTCAGCCCCATCTTGAGCTGGCTCACAGTCTCGCCCGCCGTCGTCACGTTCATGGAAAAGTTGCCGCGCCCTTCGAGCCGCTCGAACTTGGCGACGTCGGCGAGCAGCGGACCGACGTTCACTCCGGCGAGCGTCTGCTTCACCGTGAGCTCGGGCGTGCCCTGGGCGTTCACTCCGATGGCACCGCTGAGGCTGCCACCGTAGAGGTTCGCCGCCACGGGGTCGAGGTCGACCCGGCCGTTCTGCGCCTTCATCTCGATGCGAACGTTGGACGCCTTGAGCTTGGGCGCCTTGAGCGAGCCGATGCGGATGCTGCCGTTGGCATTGAGACTTCGCAGCGCGGAGAGATCGAGCGGCATTTCCACGGCTGGCTTGGCGCCCGGCGCGGCTGCGGGTGCAGACGCCGCTGCGGATGGCGGTGCGGGCGCGGCGGCGGTCGGCGGCGATTGGTAGCGCGTGAGGTCGAGCTGATCGATATCGACATCGAAGCTGTAGGCGGGCGGCGAAAATCCTGCAACGGCAAGCTTCGCCTTGATCTGGCTCTGGTCGAACGTGCCCGCGAGGTCAGCGTGCGCGCCCGCTTGCACGAAGTCGACCGCGGCGCTGCCCTGCAGGCTGCCGGTCACCGACTGATTCGGGACCTGCGGTCCCGACAGCGTGGACTGCACGGCTAGCGGGCTCACTTTGAGTTGCGCAAGCTGCAGGCCGTCCGCACCAAGCCGGCCCTCGACGGGTCCGCTCGCGGTCGTCTTCAAGGTCTGCCCAGGGCGGACGATCTCCACGTCCAGCTTCGCGTTCGCGGCGTGGAAGGCGTCCGCACTGCCCTCGATCTTCGGGATGTCGACGGCAAGATGCGTGGGTTGTCCGTCCGCCTGCCGCAGGGTCGCCTTCAGGGCGAGCCCTTCGCCACCGACGCCCTCTTTCGCGATCTTCAACACCGGGACAGTGAGGTCGAGTTCGAACGCATCCTGATTGCGCTGGCCGGATGCCGTCACCGCCAACCCGGACACCTTGAACGTGCGCGTCGCCAGGTCGGCATCCACGCTGCCACGTGCCTTCGCTGCCAAGCCTGAGATATCCGCTGCGTCACCCTTTGCTTCCAGGGCAAGATCCTTGACGGCGAGCCGTTTGCCGTCGCCGGTGAAGGTGACACCGCTCCTGCCCTGCAGCGCGAGATCCAGCTTCGGCGCCGCGCTCTGCACGCGCCCCGAGAGCTCGACCGTGCCCGGCTGATCCGGCGCGATGCGCTCCGTCTTGAGCGCGAGGTCGCTCACCGCATAGCTCGTTTTCGACTTCTCGTCGCGATACGTCACCGCACCGTTCACGAGCGACAGCGAGTCGACCGCGAAATCCTTCCTCGCCGTGGGTTGCAAGGGGGTCTCGGGTGCTGCAAGCGGCGTATCCGCCGTACCGATGAGATCGTCGATGTTCAAGCGGCCGTCGGTGCCGCGCACGAGGTTGACCTGCAATCCCTGCAGGCGGATGTCGTCGATCCGCAGCTGCCGCTTGAGCAGCGGCAGCAAGCCGAGGGAGAGGTGAAGCTCGTCGACCGAGGCGAAAATCGTCTCTGATTCACGCTCGCTCAACACCGCCTTGCCGACCGTGATGCCCAGACGCGGGAAGAGCGCGAGCTTGACCTCGCCCGGCAGCGTCAGCGTGCGGCCTGTCTTCTCCTTCACCCACGCGATGGCCTGCGGCTTGTAGGCGTTCGGGTCGAAGGTGGCGGCGATGTATGCCGCAACCGCGCCAACGACGACGATCGCCACCGCCGCGGCGATGAGGAAGTATTTGATGATTTTGTTCACGCGCTGTCCGCCCCCGAGGGCAGTGTAGCACCGGCTGCGGCGGGTGCTAGCGCACGACGTGATGCCGCACTATCGCGCTATCACCAAGATGCCCATGATGATGAGCGCGGCGCCGAGCGCGTTCCTGATCGAAAGCGGCTCGCCGAGAAAGATGGCTCCCATGACCGGCACGAACAGGAACGCGAGCGCCATGAACGGGTAGGCGACGGACAACGGAACGGTGCGCAGAAGCCAGATCCAGAGAAAGGTGGTCGCCACGTAGACGACGAGGCCGCCCAACAGGTACGGATTGAGCACGAGGTCCCGCCCCATGGACAGCACATCGGTCGATCCGCTGGCGAAGCGCGCGGCGATCTTGAAGAGCACCTGACCGCTGGATATCCCGAAGACGCAGAGGATCGTGAGCAGGATGTTGGTGATGCTCATGTTGCGCTGTCCCCAACCGGCGACGCAGCGCGCGCCTGCGCTCGCTCGCGCCCGACCAGTGCGGGGTGAATCGCCCGTCGTGGCACCGAGGCGATGTCGTAACCGACAAAGGCGAGTAAAAGTTGCACGCCGACCAGCACCGGCAAGGCAGCCAGCATGACGGTGCCGGGCGCTGTGGCAACGCCCGCATGGGCCGACACGATCCAGTGCACACCGCCGTAGAGGATACCGAAAGCAAGCATGGCAAGCCCGAACACGAGCTCCAGCGATGCGACCGAGAAATCGCGCAGGAAGTAGTTGTAGAAGATGCGCTTTGCGCCGTTGCGCAGGTTCTTGTAGAAGAACTCGGGAAGCACCTGGAGCACCTTCAGGCTGCTCGTCTCGTCACCGTAGGTGGCGTCCATGGGAATGTCCACGACCACCGCGCGGATGGTATTGAGGCGGAACAGCATGTCGGTCTCGAAGAAATAGCGCTCGCTGACCTTGTCCAGCGGCAGGCGCCGCGCCACGCTGGCGTGTATCGCCGTATAGCCGTTGGCGGGATCGAAGATGTCCCAATAGCCGCCGGAGAGCTTGGCCATGAAGGACAGTCCCGCGTTGCCGATCTTGCGCACTGCCGGCATGCTATGGATGTGGTCCAGCTCGTAGAAGCGGTTGCCCTTGCAGTAGTCCGCCTCTCCGGCGAGGATCGGCGCGACGAACCGCCCCAGCAGCTCGGGCGCCATCTGCCCGTCGCCGTCGATCTTGACGATGACATCCACGCCGTCCTGCAGCGCGGCACGATAGCCCGACAGCACCGCTCCGCCCACTCCCATGTTCCTGCGGTGGCGAAGGACTTGCACGCGTGCATCGGAGCACTCCGCTTCGATGCGATCGCCTGAGTTCTCGGGGCACGCGTCGTCAACCGCGTAGATGCGGCAGCACTCGGGGCCGATGCGCTCGATCACGCCGAGCACCTGCTGCGAGACGCGGTAGCAGGGAATGACGACGGCAATCCGCCAGGCGGGCGTGACAGCCCCTGCCTGTCGCTCCTCGGCAGGAGCGCCGGCGTCCTCCGGGGTCGCGACGGCGTGAGCCGATATGCGTGAGGCAGTGGTGCGGGACGTGGCCATGATCGCCGTCATTATCGCACTTGCGTGGCCTCCGGCGCTGGCTGCGTGCTCTCCCCGATCCTGCCCACCGCGAATGCCTCGAGCTGGACCATCGGGGCAACGGCGATGGCGACGAGCGCGTCGCGCTTGCCCACCGCCACCGCGCCTGCAGGCGGCGGCGCGATCGGCGTGCCGTCCGCGCGCAGGCCGAGGAAATCCGCCCGATGCGTCGCCAGCGACGCCATGCGGTAGACGTAGGGCAGACTCATGCGGTCGCCCTCCGGCGCCACGATCAGGAGCGGGACGTCGGCCTGGTCGGCCAGTGCGACGGCGATGCGCGCGGCTCGATGCTCGGGTCCTTCGCGGACACGCAATTGATACTGCCGGTCGAACACCATCGCCAGCACCGATATGAGCAGATACGCACCGAGCACCGTGCCGAGCAGCACGCGCGGCCCGGCGCGGTACGCGACCAGCGCGATCAAGGCGCCAGCGAGCGGTACGCCCGGAATCACCCACGGCCGGAAGAAGAACTCGGCTGCGTCGAAGGGCGATCGCAGATAGTCCTGAAGGAGGAACCCGCAGCCCACAATCCCTAGTAGCCACACAACCAGTCCCAGCACCTGCTGTCGGCGGCTCCAGAGCCCGGCCGCATGCAGGGCAGCGAGACCGACAAAGAGCAGCGGTATGCAGAAGCCGTAGTAGCGCAGGTGCAGGCGGTTAGTCTCCCCGGCTGCGACCGAGAAAAGCGCCGTCATCCCGATGAGCGCGACCGCAAGCCACGCAGTCAATCCGGCGAGCGCCCCCGCGAAGCGCGCGGACCCGGTATCCGCCGACAGACGCCCCGGTCCCTGCGCGAGCCCTGCGACCAGCGCCGGACCGGCGAGACACGCCGCCACCGCGCCGTGGGCGATCAAGAGCGTTGCGAATGCCGCGTACTTTCCTGGATCGACCAGCGCCCCCGCCATGGCGTCGACGAAGTGGGCGTACAGCGACCCCGTGAGCGCATTGCCGACGTTTACGTCCGGCGCGAGCATCCAGCCGAGGCTCAAGCGGAAGACGATGAATGCGACCACGTAACCGAGACAGCCGAGCCAGAGCGCTCGCGCGTCGGACCGGCGCTGACGCGCGGCGTGGATGCTCATGAAGATGACAGTCACGCCCGCCACCGGCAGCCCGTGCGGCTTCACCAGCGACAGCACGGCCGCGGTGATCCCGGCGAGCACTGCGAGGCGTGCGTCCTCCCTCCCGAGTGCCAGCGCTACGAGCGTGGCGTGCAGGAAGAAGACGACTGCATACATCGTCTCCGGCGTGAAATAGGCGGTGTAAGTCGATTGCGGACCGAGCCCATAGGCGATAGCCACCACGAGCGCAGGCGCCAGCGCGCGCCCCGCGCGCGCGGCGACGAAGAGCACCCCCATCCCCAGCGCGAGCATCACCGTATTGACCATCCGCGCCAGTTCGAACACCGGCCGCGGCGGCGCCCCCAGCAGTCCGTAGAGTGCCAGAAAGACGCGGTTGGGCGCGTCCAGCGTGACCACCAGAGGGTTGCCTGCGAGCGTCGACTCCTGGCCGAAGCGCGCACTCAGGACGGCATAGGTGAATTCGTCCGAGAACCCCGGCGGCAATGCCATCCGTGTATTGAGCAGGGCCGTGACGGCAACTGCCACGACAGCTGCCCACGCCCAAGCGAGCGCGAACGCGCCCGAAGTGCGCCGATCCGAGAGGCCGATCATCTAGGCAGTTTTCGGACGGCCGCCCCCTCAGGCCGCACGTAGCCTGCGAATCTTCCCGTCCTGCTTGGTCAGAACGTAGAGCGCACCGTCCTCGCCTTCGCCGAACCTCAAGTCGACGCGCTCGGAATAGCCGACCAGCTGCCGCAGCGTTACGACCTGTCCGTTGCGTTTCAGGGTGAGTTCCTTCAACAGCGCCACCGAGCCCAACTTGAGCTGGCTCGCAGGGACGTGGAAGATGCGGCCATTGACGAGGTCGCCGCAGACATAATGCCCTGCAAGCGCGGGAATGGCGCTGCCGCGGTAGACGAAGCCGCCCGTGATTGCGAGCAGCTTGCTGCCGAAGGGCTGGCCCTGGGTGTCGAAGGCCTCGCTGCGATCGTACTGCGCCGCGGGATAGACGAAGGGGCGCTTAGTCGCGTCGCCGGGCAGCCGCCACGTATCGTCGGCGGGCAGCGTGTAAAGAACGCTCTGGTCGCCGCGCTTGGTGGCAAAGGTGCCCTCCCGCAGCGGCCAGCCGTAGTTGCCGCCGCGCACGCCGATGTTGACCTCCTCGACCCACGCTTGGCCGATATCGGTGAAAATCAGCCTGCCCACGACGCCACGGTCGAAAGAGAGGTTCTGCGGATGGCGCAGGCCGAGCGCCCAGATCTCCGGCAGCACGCCGGATCGCCCCACGAACGGATTGTCGCCGGGCACCCGATACGCCGCACCGTTGGCAGGAAGCGGATCGATGCACAGGATCTTGCCCAGCGCGCGTGCTGGATTCTGCGCATGGTCGTAACGATCCGGGTAGGTAGGTATGTTGCCACCGTCGCCGACACCGATGTACATGAGTCCGTACCCGGCCTGACCGGGGCGCAGGGTCGGATCGAAGAGAATCTGATCGAGGCAATGATCCGGGCGGTATTGCGCCACGCGAAAGAGCTCGCGCCGGGTAGCAGTGTCGACTGAGCCGTCGGACCGCACGCGCCATTCCGCGATAACGTTGTGGTGGTCGACTGGAATGTTCGACGCCATCGCGAACAGCTTGACCCCGGCGGGCCGGCTCGCGGCCGTCTCGGTGTGCGCCGTGTAAAGCCGCCGAAAGCCCGACCGCGTGGAGCGCGCGAAATCGGGATGGAACGCGAAGCTGCGCAGACCTGTTTGCTGATCGGTAGCGAACGCAGACCCGCGTGCCTTCGCGACATCGAGAAACAACGCCGCCGCGCCGGTCACCGGATCAATGCGCCAAAGTTTGCCGCGGCTGTCACAGACGAAGAGCCGTCGGCTGCCGTCGCCAACGTGGTAGAGGTAGTTGAGCGCCGCGTACGGCCGCGCGCTCGACGACGCTGGCGGTTTCGCGAAGTCGACAATCTCGACTGCGACCCCGCTCTTCTGAATCCGCGCTCCGATGGGGTTCGGCGTGACCACCGCAGCGTGCGCGTGCGGCACACCGAGTTCCGAAGGCAGCAGGCCGGATGCCACGAGGCCGGTCACCCCCCCCACCGCGCTGCGCAGCAGATCACGCCGCTTCATGTCTACATCATTCGCTCTCATGGCGTCTCCCTGGGAAAAGTGTTGCCGGTCACCGACACCGCGTCGTCAGCCCCGCGGCCACCAAGGAAGTGTCATGGAACCCCTCACCATCGTCAACCACGGTGACTTCGAGGAGCGACCGGTACGCTCGACGCACGATCTCTGCGGAGCGCGAAGCGATGCCACTCTCCCTGGTCGAGGCAGGCGGAAGCGGTGATGTCAAAGCGAACGTCGCGAACCTTGCCTTCGTACAGGCCCCCGACAACGCCGCGGCGGTCGGCGGCGTCAGGGTCGCGTTCTCCGGTGCCATTCGCCAGCGCGAACGTGATCGCGTTCGCCTATCTATCGTGCGCGACCGCGTGGGACATCTGGCGCAGCGCTGCGCTTTGCGAACACGAGCACGCACATCGAAACTCCGCTCGAATACATCGCGGTCCTGCCCGGATCTGGTCACGGAGCCTCGGCGCCTTGTCGCGCTCGGCGGCTACGCCGAGCGGCGCGCCATCGGCCAGTTCGATGCGGCCCGCTACCTCGCCAATTACGTTGACCTTACGGAGTCACGAGTCACCGACGGAGTCGACCGTGCCGCTGCCTCAGCTTGGTTTGAACTCAAACTTCGTGCTGACAGGCGCGTTGTTACCGCGCTTGATTCGCACGGTGATCGAATACGGATCCTTCCCAACCATCTCGAAGTAGTTCCCGTAGCTTATTCTGTCCTCGATGGCTACGAGATCAAGCTTCTTGGTCTCGCCGCGCATCGCGAGATCCTCGACGGTGACCTCCACGTTGGCGTCCGTAATCTCGCCCTTGGTCTCGCTGTCGATGAGCGAGATATTGAGGTGATAATAGCCCTTGCCGCTGGGGACACCGCCGTGCATCGCACCCTCCTTGCCCCGCTTAGCTTGCTGGGCAGCGATCGACGCCGCCGGCACGACGCCGAGATAGACCTCCATCTTGCCTACCGTCCTGCGATTCGCTGCGGAGACCGATGCGACCGACGTCGTCGGACGCTTCGCGGCCACGCCCGCCGGGTTGAACATGTACACCACCGCGCCGCGGATCTCCGCGTCTGTCAAGTCGGCGAGACCGCCCCGCGCAGGCATCCCGCCGTGTCCGCTTATGGCGGACCGAACCGCAGCGTTGAGGCCCTGCTGAAGATGTGGCGTCCACGCCGCACGATCGCCAATCTTTGGCGCTCCACCCTCGCCGGTCTGATGACAGCGTGCGCACTGGGCCTGCACCACCTGTTCGCCGGTGCGCTCGGCGCGCGGTGCGGACTTGTCGATGGGCTCGGCCCACGACCCGCCCGACTGGTTCACCATGTAAGTGACAGCGCGCTCGATCTCGAAATCGGTGACTTTCGGGTTGCCGCCGTGCGCCGGCATCTGGCGAATGCCTTTGATCGCATGTTCGGTCAGGGCGGTAAGTCCCTGCGAGGCACGCTTACTCCACGCCTGTACGTCACCGATCTTCGGTGCACCCTGGGCACCGGTCGCATGACAGGCGGCGCAGACCGCGTCGACCACTTCCTTCCCACTCCGATCGGCCCTCGCTTCCTGCGGGAGCAGCAGCACACCGGCAGCGGCTATGCCGATCGCCAATAGCCTATGTTGCGTTTCAGTCGTGAACATGGCGGCACCTCCCCTGAGCAACCGTGGCCAGACATCTACTACTAGTATAGGAAAAAATGGACACCCCATGCGGCAGGGAAAGTCACCTTGAACTGATCCATGTCAATCGTATGATGCGCATCGACGCGTTCCCGCCCGACCACCTGATAGAGCCCGCAAGACATGAAGACAACGCACCGCCTGCTCTACCTCATCTTGATCGCCGTGACGCTGTACGGGCCGGCGCCGGCGGTCCATGCGAGAGGCACGTCCTGCGAGATCGCAACCCGCTCCGAGCAGATCGGGGCCGGCACGATCGTCTACAACACTGTCGGCACGGGACCGACCCTGCTGCTCGTCCATGGCTTATTCGCCGACAAGGAGCAGTGGAGCGCTCTTGCCTGCCAGCTCGCGGGATCCGGCTTCACGACAATCGCCGTCGACCTGCCGGGATACGGCAAGAGCGACGGATTCCCTCTGCCCGACTACCGCCTCGAACGCCAGGTCGAGCTGCTGCACGCGCTCACGGAGCGCCTCGGCATCGAGCGGCTCGATATCGCCGGCAGCTCGATGGGCGGCGCGATTGCCGCGCTCTATGCCGCACGCTACCGTGGTCAGGTGCGAAGCCTCGCCTTCATCGGATCGCCGCTCGGCATCGTCGGCTGGGCGACCGATGTGCGGGACGCGATCTACCGCGGCGTCAACCCGTTCATTCCGATCGACGCGCAGGAGTTCGCGCTCGAGCTGCGGCTGCTGTTCGTACATCCGCCGGAGATCCCGGCAGCCAAGCGCGAGGCCATCATCGCCGACTACGTGGCGCGCAATCTCCACTTCGTGCAGGTCTGGAACATCGTGAATCTCTACGGCGACGTGCTTTCGCGGGCGCGGGTCTCGGGCCTGCCGACGCTGATCATCTGGGGCACGGATGATCGCATCTACGATGTCGCCGGTGCAGAGCAGCTACGCCGGCGCATGTTCGGCAGCACGCTGCATCGGCTCCCGGGCGCAGCTCACCTCCTGCTCATGGAAAACGCCCCGCAAGCCGCCTCGATCTACCTCGCCTTCCTGCACGCGCGCACGGCGCGCTGAGGCACACAGGCAGACAGCGCCCGGTCAGCGTTCGGGACGTCGCCTGCGTACCACCGCGGCAAGCATTGCGAGCTTGTCCACGCTCGAAAGACGCTCGTCGGACAGCGCCTCCAGGAAATCCGACAGCGGCTTCGACTTGACGATGAAGAAAAGGATCAACGCCACCGACGGCACGAAGTAGACCAGGAAGAGCAGTGCCCGCTGCCACAGAGGAATGTCGGTGGCATCGATCAGGTTCATGCCGAGAAAGCCGGTGCACAGGGTGCCGATCAATCCGAACGTGGTGACGACGGTGAGTCGCACCACGGTGTTTGCCTGGCGCCGCAGGCTGTCGCTGTCGAGATAGCTGTTCATCTCCTGAATTTCCTGGTGCAATTCCTCGAACAGCGGATCGGTGCCCAGGTGTCGGGTGCACATGCCGAACAGGGTCCGTGACTGCGCCTGATCGGACAGCTGGTGGAACCAGTAGCGATGCGTGAAACGCAGGAAGATTTCGAACTGCTGCCGGATGGCACGCTTGAAGTACTTCACGGAATCGGCGTCGTGCACCTCAAGACGGTTCAATGCGTTGACCAGCCGGTCCGAAAACATAAGCAACGCCGCCTTGTGGAAATGCGCGATCATGAACAGCATGAAGTACTGATGGCGGAACTGGCTGAGCACACCGGTCTCGCGATCCACGAACACGCGCAAATTCGCGTCGCCGACGGCAACCAGTGCGTGACCGCAGCAGAGCAGGCGCGTATTGCGTTCCTCGACGCGGTCGCTCCAGTAGCGGTCGTAACAGAAGTTCTCCTCGAAGTTCGCCACGTGACGATCGGAATACGGAAGCGTCTCGTCGGTCCCCGCCGCCGTCACCAGGCCGAGCCGTATGAAGTCACCGCGGGACAGCGCCTTCGGCTTTTCCATCGCGAGATAACCCATGACCGGCATGCGGTAATACTCGACCTGGCGGTAGCGGATGATGCCGCGCTCGTCAGCGTGGTCGAGCACCAGCGGCTGCAGCAGGAACGCCCAGTGCGCCGCCAGGCAGGGCGCGCGGTGCTGGCAGACGAACGAAAGATACTTGTCGCGCCGCTCGTAGTCCGACACGGCGAGCACCGCACCCTCGGCTGACAGCCATTCCGCCTTGTGTACGCAGTGCATGCCCTGGCCGTTGTCCTCCCACCCCGCAGGGTAGGCGCGCCCGAATCGGTACAGAACATCCTCGGCGACCACCAATGGCAGGTCGTCTGCGAACACCTCCACGCCCAGCAGCACGACGTCGATATCGAAGAAGAAGTAGAGGTCGACGTGCGCAACCGTCAGGGTCAGCGGTTTGGCGCCCGGCGTCAGGGTGAGCCGCGCGGCGGCAACGTCCTCGCGCCGGAAGACGCGCAGCGCCGAGCCGCAGCCTCGCACGGCCTCGCCGGCGCGCCGGCTCTCGCCGTACAGGAAGCGCTGCACGTGCGGCAGGAAGGTGACGAATTCGTTGTAATGCCGCTCCTCGAACTCGCTCGGGTCGCCGGTGAATTCGTCCAGCACCTCGTGCCACGGATTGCCTTCGCGCTCCTGTTCGAGCACCTCCCAATGCCTCTGAATCTGTGCGCCCTCGCGGATCGGCATGAGCTGCAGCGGCCACAGCAGAATCTGCCGGAAGTGCCGGACGAGCTTCTCGGATGCTCGATGGTCGTCGGACATGGGACGCCTTGCGAAGCGTTGGGAGACGGCAAGTATAAGACGCCGTCGAGGCGCGTCGCCAGCCGGGGGCGAGGGCGTTCGTGCCGTGAGGCGTTGTCGGCGGGACTAAGGTCCAGGCCGTGGTCGGACCGCTGACACATGGCCGCTGTAACCCCGCCAGCCGCAGCAGCATTCGAAAGGTTCGCGTCAGCTTTGCGCGCCAGACTTCGCTCCCACACCCCGCGGGCGACGATGGATGGCCGTCGAGCGCCGGCAGTCACGCGGGAAGACCACGCTGTGCCGCCCCCAAACCCTCCTCACAATCGTGTGACTTCCGTCGCCATCCCAACTCACAAGCCCCCAACCATGAGTCAGGACGGCAGCGCTCCGTCCTGGGTGTCGGGCATCGCCCTCATCGGCGCCTCTTCCACAGAGGCGCCGGGTCAATGACGCAGAACGTCTTCTACGAGGTGGAGTTCGTCCTGCTCGTCCTTTTCTCCATCGTGATCCCTGCCGGCATCTATGCCTTCCTGTTCAGGAAGGTGTCCATTTCCCGCTGGACCATCGGTGCATTCGCCACCGTCCTGCTCGGTGTCGCCGGCATCAACGTCATTCTGCTGCAGCATCTGTCGCAGGTCGCCAGACCGGTCGGCTCGATGATCCACGACAAGCTTCTTTCCGGTCAGGTGTCGCTCGCGCTGTACGTGTTCCCGCTTGTTTTTGGCGGCGTCGCGGTCAATCTGTTGTCGCACATGCTCGTGAGCCACCTCGACGAGGCGGAAGCCGCGTTCGAAGAGGAGCACGTTACCGCGCGCGGCTCTCGCGGCCCGAACCTGGAAGGCCGCTCGCAAGCCTTCATTCTCGTCGCCAGCGCCCTCGCAGGGGCGCTCATCTTCGGTCTCGACCTCGTCACCGGCAATGAGATCAGACTGCACGTGCTGTATGTGTTCCCGCTGGCGGTCGTGGCGACGTACTGTCCGCGCCTCACCCCGGCCCTCGTCGCCCTTGTCGTGACCACACTGCTGCAGATCGTCACCTATTCCGACCAGGTCGTCAGCATGCCTTCGTTCGCCACCGACATCGGCGTGGCGGCCGCCGCTTCCTCGCTGGTGGTGTTCCTGGCACGAGCTGCCCGCAGAAGGTATCTGGCGGCGCTCAACGACGCGCAGACAGACGCGCTGACCGGCCTTCTGAACCGCCGCGCCGTGATGGCGCGGTTCGACTGGGAAGTTGCGCGACAGAAGCGCTACGGCGGAACCGTCTCGCTCGCGCTGCTGGATCTCGACGGCTTCAAGGCGCTCAACGACAGCCGCGGTCACCAGGCTGGCGACGAGGCGCTGACCCTGGTGGCTGGCGTGCTGCGCCAATGCACGCGAGACTCCGATGGAGTGGGCAGGATCGGCGGTGATGAATTCGTCGTTGTCATGCCAGACATGCAGACCGAGGATTGTCGTCGCAAGTCGCGCGAATTCTGTGAAGCGATCGCGCAGCGCATGGCGGCGGCTGGTTTCGCCATCACCGCGAGCGTAGGATGGAAGACGTTCGGCGAGCCGCCGACCAGCACCGCTCAGGCGCTGCGGGCAGTCGACGACCTCATGTATCAGGCCAAGGACAGGGGCCGGCAACGCGCCCGCGCGTGATGCACGTCACCCGTCACGCCCCGCATCGCTGAACCTGTCGGGCCACGTACGTGCCATGCACATCCTCATAGTCGAAGACGACCCCGTACTTGCTGACGGACTGACGTCCACCCTGCGGGAGGCGGGATACGCCGTCGACAGCGTCGACAGCGGCGAGCGCGCGAACTCCGCCCTCGGCACCCAAGAGTACGATCTCATCATCCTCGACCTCGGACTACCGGGCATCGACGGTTTCGATGTGCTGCAAAGGCTGCGCCGCCGTGGCAGTCGCACACCGGTGCTCATACTGACCGCACGCGACTCTGTCGGCGACCGCATTCGCGGCCTCGATCTCGGCGCCGACGATTACCTGATCAAGCCTTTCGAAGTGGGCGAGCTGGAGGCCCGGCTGCGGGCCCTGATGCGCCGCGCCCATGGGGGTGCCAACAACGAGATCTCGATCGGTCGCATCACCCTCGACATCGGCTCGCGGCGTGCCGCGGTCGACGGTGCCCCCGTCGACCTGTCACCGCGCGAGCTGGCCGTGCTCGAGGTGCTGATGAACCGCGCGGGGCGCGTCGTCAACAAGGACACCCTGATGCAGAGTCTCTACGAGTGGCGCGACGACGTCGGCCCGAATGCGATCGAGGTGTACGTGCACCGCATCCGCAGAAAGCTGCACCACGCCGATGTGACCATCCGCACGATTCGCGGCCTGGGATACCTGCTCGAGCCTGTGGGCAGCACACCCGCTCCGATCGTCTGAAGCACGACGGACGGCGCTTTGCGCAAGAGTCTTCGCGTCGAGCTCCTCGCCTGGATGGCTCCGCCCGTGCTGACGGCGCTGCTTGTCGGCACGAGCGTCTGTTACATGGTCGCCAGCACGTTCGCCACGCGCGCGTTCGACAGCCAGCTCCTGAACACCGGTCAGGTGATTCTCGAGCACGTCCGCCTGGACGACGGCCATCCGCGGCTTGCCTTGCCGAGTGCGGTGCTGACCACCATCGAATCTGATCTCTATCGCGGGGACAAATTCCGGGTGGTATCGCGCAGCGGCGAGACCGTCGCCGGTGACCCCACCGTCCCGGCACCCGATGCGTGGCCAGGCAGGAGATCGCCGGTACGGTTCTTCGATGCGACGGTCGGCCGCACGCCGGTGCGGGTCGCCGCGCTCTCGCTGTTCACGAATGGCGACGAGCCTAACGCCATGGTCCTCGTCAAGGAGGAGCTGGAGGAGAGGAAAGCGCTCCTGCGCGACCTCTTCGCTGCGGTGCTCGTGCCGCAGCTGCTGCTGACCTTCATCGTCATCGTGCTGCTGTGGGTAGGTGTGCGCCGCGCACTCAAGCCGGTGGAGCGGGTCGCCGCCGCCATCACCCGCCGCGGGTGGAGCGACTTGCGGCCGGTGAGCAGCAAGGACACACCGGAGGAGCTGCAACCGCTCATGCACGCTGTGAACGATCTCATGCAGCGCCTCGAACAGGCCCTGGGCTCGCAGAAGCAGTTCATCGAAGACGCGGCGCACCAGCTGCGAACACCGCTCGCCGGCCTCATGACGCAGATCGACCGTGCCACGCGCACCGGCGACGCCGACTCTCTTCGCCAGGCGTTGCAACAGTTGCAGGCGTCAACCCGGCGCACGACCCGCATTGTCAACCAGTTGCTTACACTCGCCCGCGCGGAACCGAGCGGAAGTCGCAGCAGGGATTTCGAACGCCTCGATCTCGCCCGGCTGGTGCAGCAAACCTGCGCCGCATGGGTGCCGCAGGCGCTCGCCGCCAACGTGGACCTGGGTTTCTCCGGCGAGGAGCGACCGACCATGGTCAGCGGCGACCCCCTGCTGCTGGAGGAGATGATGAACAACCTCATCGACAACGCCATCCGCTATGGACACCGCCCCGGGATGGTGACGGTCAGGCTGGAGATCTCTCCCGGCGTCAGCCTCTCGGTGGAGGACGACGGTCCGGGGATTCCGGAAGCGGAGTTCGTGCGCGTCTTCGAGCGCTTCTATCGCCTGCGCGGAAGCCCGCCCGGAGGTTCCGGGCTCGGGCTTGCCATCGTCCGCGAGATCGCCCATGCCCACGGTGCAGGGGTACACCTGGAGCACGCACGGCCGAGCGGCGGCACTTTGATCCGCATCGACTTCGGCCGGCAGTTCCTCACCAAGGCATCAGGAACCTGACGGGCGGCCGCGACGGCTCGCTCATCCCGCGCCTGCTTCGGGGCAAGCGCCCGCCGGCATCCAGGCGATGGCGGCTGACGCCCGCTTGCCCGCGATGTACGCAACCACGTCGCCCACGGTGACGAACGCCCGCGCGGCGCGGGCAGTAAAGCGAACGCCGTACTCCTCCTCCGCCTCGAACAACAACTCCATCAAGTCGAGGGAGTCGATCCCGAGGTCATCGAATCTGCTGTCACAGGTAACCGTGGCAGCGCGGGATCCCACCCGTAGCAGAACGACTGCCGCAAGCTGCGATTCTATTGTTTTCTTGTCCACTTGATCTCCTGCCTGACCGCAACCGCGGCCTGTTGCTCACCCAGACAATGCTAAGCAGATACCCTTTCCCGAACCTTTCCGAACCGACCGCTGGCGGGCGAACACTGCCGCCAGCCGCTGCACGGCACGACGTGACCGCGAGAAGCGACGACGGAATCAATGCGCGTGTTAGGCTTCCCGAAGCGTTCATCCCAACCTCCCCACACCGCCCGCTGGCGGCTCCTGCAGCGGAAGCGGCTACCGTATCTCCAATCATGAAAACCGCGCTTCTCGGATTCGCCTCTTTCCTCGCAGTTTGTGCATTGCCGGCCGCAGCAAGCGCTGCCGACTGGCAACGTGTCGCCACCGCCAAGGAGGGGACCATCTACGTCGACGCGCGCAGCATCGTTCTCAAGGACAAGCTGCGCAGGGCGTGGGACAAATGGCAATACGCCGAGGATCAGCCCGGGTTTCCCGGCAGCGGCATCAAGGCGTTCCGGGCGTCCAAGCATCTCGCCTGGTACAACTGTGACGAGCGCAGCTTCGCCGTCGCAGAGGTCGTCTATCTCGACGCCAAGGGCAAGGGCGTCGGCCAGGTCGCGCTCGAGGTCGACGCAGCGGCGTTCAGCCCGGTCGCACCGGATTCGGTGTCCGAGTCCCAGCTCGACTTCGTCTGCAAGGCACCGATCAAGAACAAGCCCTGACGGAAGGCAGATTCAACCCGGCTGAGCACCGCGCTGCGCCGGAACCTTCGCGACGGGCGATTTCGCAGACCGGCAATAAAACGGAAAGGTGCGGGTAAGCATCCTCGCGTAGCCTGCCGGAGCGTGTTATCGGGTCTTTCAGGACGAGAGAGCAAGCAAGGGAGTGGCGTTCCACCCGTTCGTTCGATCCGAAACCGTTTTCTAGCCTCATCCAAGGACACAGGAGCGGACGCCATGAATCTCCCCCAGCAGGAACAGCTTGCCCTCGCCGCGAGCTCCCCCATCTTTCCGCGGCTCGAATCTGCCGTGCAAGGCGAATCCGTCGTCGCCGGGCGCCGGGTCGTCATGCTGGGCGCCGGCAACTATCTCGGTCTGACCACGCACCCGAAGGTGACGGCTGCGGCCAGGGCGGCGGTCGATCGCTTTGGCACAGGCTTCTCGGGATCGCGCCATACGCATGGCACATCGACGCTGCACACCGAACTCGAGGCACGGCTTGCCGCCTTCTTCCGCGCGGAACGGGCGCTCGTCTTCGGCGATCACTACCTCGCCAGCGTCGGTGTCATCAGCGCGCTCGGCCGCATTGGCAGCTACCTGATCACGGACCGCAGGAGCCACCAAAGCCTCCTCGACGGCCAGCGCACAGCGCCGTGCCGTGCACTGCGCTTCGATCACAACGACGTGTCGTCGCTGCGCTCGCAGCTCGAATGCCTGCCCGAGCGGGCGCAGAAATGGATCGTCGCGGAAGGCGTGTATGGCACCTACGGAAATCTCGCCCTGCTCCCGGAAATCGTCAACACGGCGCGCAACTTCAATGCGGACATCATTCTCGACGACGCGCATGGCGTCGGCGTGATGGGCCTGGGCGGACGGGGGACGGCGTCGCATTTCGGGCTCACCGAGGAAGTCGCAGTCGTCGTCGGCACCCTGAGCGAGGCGTTCGGCTCCCACGGCGGTTTCGCGATCGGCAGCCAGCCGCTGATCGAGAGGATCGCGACAGATGCCCGCAGCTTCGTCGGCGCGGCGAGTCTGCCGCCGGCGTCCGCCGCAGCAGCGCTGGCAGCGCTCAAAGTCATCGATGCGGAGCCGGAATGGCTCGAGCGGCTGTGGACGAACACGCGGCGCATGAAAGAACGGCTGCAGAGCGCCGGGCTGTTGACCAGCCATGGCGCCAGCCCCATCATTTCCATCCCGCTGGATGGCGAGACGCAGACGCGAGAAGTCTGGGAGCAGCTGATGCGACGCGGGGTCTATGTGGATGCCCTGGTTCCGCCGACCGTACCGACCGGCCACAGCCTGCTCCGACTGAGCGCGATGGCGACGCTGGAAGAGCGGCAGATAGATTTCGCGGCCGACTGCATCGTGGAAGTCGTGACCGCGACGCGGCAGACGAGCGTGAAAAAACTGCGAGACGATGACATCACCGCGCAGGCAGCGCGTACACGCTGGCGGCGTGCTGCCCAGTGGCTGTCCGTGGTGCGCGCTCAGGCGGTCACGCATCCCACCGGGACTGAACCGGGGATTTGACCGAAGCCGCGTTGGCGGTTTGCCCTCTCCCCAGGCGAGGCCACCTGCCGCGGCGGAGGGTATGGCTCCGTCACCTGGGGGAATGCCGCAGCGATGAGCCGCAAGAGCGTCGTCGAACGCATCGTCGCCTTCAACCGCGGGCGCGATCCCGAGCGGCTCGCGCTCAAGTATCGTGCGATGCGCACAAACCCGCTGGCGTTCCTGCGCGGCACCTGCCACCTTTTCTACGAGGCGCTGCCCGATGCGCGCGTGCTGCGGGACGCGCCCGCGGCGTGGATCTGCGGCGACCTGCACGTCGAGAATTTCGGCACCTACAAGGCCGACAACCGCCAGGTCTATTTCGACCTCAACGATTTCGACGAAGGGGCGCTCGCTCCGTGCACCTGGGACCTGCTCAGGCTGGTGGTGAGCGTGCTGGTGGCAACCCGCTGCATGGGGTTGCGCGGCAAGGCGCGCCTTGCGCTGGGGTCTTCCCTCCTCGCTGCTTATGCCGATGCGCTCGTGCTGGGCAAGGCGCGCTGGGTGGAGCGCGAGACGGCACAGGGCGTGGTGCGCACGCTTCTCGACAACGCCCGCCACCGCGACCGAAAGCAGTTTCTCGACAGCCGAACGACGATCGAGCACGGCCAGCGCAAACTCCTGATCGACGGCAAGCGCACGCTCGCCACAGCGAAGGCCGACCACCAGCGCGTCATGGCGTTCGCGCAGGCCTTCGCGAGCGCGCAGGCCGATCCCGCCTTCTTCAAACCCCTGGATGTGGCCCGGCGCATCGCCGGCACCGGCAGCCTGGGCATCGAGCGCTGGCTGCTTCTCGTCGAAGGACGCGGGTCCCCCGCAGGCAATCTTCTTCTCGATCTCAAGCATCAGCCGAAATCGGCGCTACAGGCTTACCTAGAACTCAAACAGCCGCGATGGAAGAGCGATGCCGACCGCGTGGTCCAGATCCAGCGGCGGGCGCAGGCCATTGCGCCAGCCTTTCTCACTGGCGTCAGTCTCGACCGCAAGTCTTTCATGCTCAAGGAAGCGCAGCCGGCTTCGGACAAGATCACCCTCACAGGCAGTGACGTAACGATCGAAGAATTGCAGCGGCTGGTCGTCACGTTCGGCAAGCTCGTCGCGTGGAGCCACCTGCGCACCGGGGGGCGCCAGGGTTCGGCGATTGCCGATGAACTCATCGCATTCGGCGGCAAGTCGGCTTGGCAACGCGACGTGCTGCGCCTGGCCGAGGAGCAGGTGCGCACCGTGTATGAGGACTGGAAAGCCTTTTCTCGCGCGAAGCTCTGAACGACAGCGCTCGTAGGCTCGATCGGTCGTCACTCCGATAGCCCCGGCAATGTGTCGATGATCAGAACGTGGCGATCGCTTCCGCGGTCGGCACGTCCTGCTTGAAGAAGACGTCAGGCAGGGTCCACTCGCGCAGCGCACCGTCGGCACCCGGCTCACTCGCGGCCGTGCGATCCTCGACTGGCGCCGCGGCGCCGAGGTCACGGCTCCAGTGGAACGCGAGCACGGCACCGATCACCACGATGTAACAGAGCGTCCAGCGCAGAACCGATCGGCGCGCCACACTGCCCTGCGCGGGCAATGGGTCCCAATCGAAGGACGGCAGTTCGGGCAGTCGAAGCGTGTCGCGGCGGACAACCGCCACATCGTTGAAAGGTGTGTGGCCGTGCCCGATCGATGGTGTGTTCATGACGTCTGCCTCCTCGCAGCACCCGGCTCTGGTGGGAACGGAGTGTCGCCACCCGTGAGGAGATTGTGCGCAGCTGTGCCGCACGGGGCCATCCGCCAGAAGGCGGAGAGCCAACACTTCGGGCCTAGGTCCTTGCGCCGGAAGTCACCCGCTGCTGAGATCGTCCTCAAGCCACCGCATCGGCGGCGGTGCGCACCGGCTCTGCGCGAGACGCCCGCCAGTCTTCGATGCGCTGCAGCCACTCGGTCGGTGAGCGGGTGACGATTTCGGGCCTGCCCGCCAGGACACGGCCCTCATTCCCGTCGAGGCACAGCCAGTCGCCCTCGGCGAGCGAGCGCGTGCCGACGCGGCACTGCCGTGCCGTGAGGTCGATGACAAGATCGCTGCACCCCGACCAGACAGACCTTGTCGAGTTGCCGCGCCACCACCGCAGCGTGGGAGGTGCGACCGCCGATGACGGTCAGAATGCCGCGGCTCGCAACGATCCCTGCGATGTCGGCAGTGGCTGCCTCGCTGCGCACGAGCACCACATCTTCTCCTTCCGCAGCCCAGCGCGCGGCCCTGTCGCTGTCGAACGCGATACGCCCGGCTGCGATGCCGATGCCTGCGGACACCGCACGAGCGAGTACGTCCACCTCGTCCGGGTGCGCGAAGCTCGCCTCCCGCACGCCCCCGAGATCGATCTTCGCCAGTCGCGCGAGTGCCTGCCCGGGGTCGATCAGACCGGCGTCCGCCTGCTCCACGGCGATGCGCAGGGCGGCCCACGGCGTGCGCTTGGCGGTGCGCGTCTGCAACAGATAGAGGGCAGCATCCTCGATCGTGAACTCGAACTCCTGGGCATCGTGAAAGCACGCCTCGAGTGTGTGTGCGACACGCCCGAGCTGGTCGACGGCCTCGGGCAACAGCCGGCCGAGCGGCACCTCGCTCTCGAGCGCCCGCCGTCCGGATACCACGTCCTCACCCTGTGCATTGAACAGAAAGTCCATGTAGAGCGAGTTCGCGCCGGTGGCAGGATCGCGCGTGAACGCCACCCCCGCACCCGACATCCCTCCGGCATTGCCGAAGACCATGCGCTGGATCGTCACTGCCGTACCCATCGTGTCGTCGATCCCCTGACTCCCGCGATAGGCAGTGGCCTTTGGCGAGCGCCACGAGCGGAACACCGCCAGCGTGGCTGCCTCGAGCTGCACCATGGGGTCCTGAGGAAACGGCGCCCCGGTCTGCTCTTCGAACAACGACAGAAAATCCCGGGTCAGCGCGGCGAGGCTGCGAAAATCTATCTCCTGCGCGGTGGCAACGCCACAGTCGGTGAGGCAGCGTGCAAGGCGTGCCTCGAACAGTGCCGGTGCGCACTCGTGAACGACCTCGGCGAAGCCCTGGACGAGGCGTCGGTAGCAATCCCAAGCCAGGCGCGGATTGCCCGTCGCACGTACGATCGCGTGCACCGTCTCGTCGTTGACGCCGACATCGAGCACGGTCTCCATCATGCCCGGCATCGACACCGGCGCACCGCTGCGCACCGAAACCAGCAGCGGCTTGCGCTTGCCACCGAAGGCGAGAGCGCTCTCGCGTTCCACGTGGCGTATGCCTTCCGCGAGGATCTCGCGCAGGTAGGCGGGCGCCCTTCCGTTCGCGGCTTCACACTCGCGGCACAAGCTCGTCGGCAGCACGAAACCCTGCGGCACCGGCAGCCCAGCGGCGGCCATCGCGGCGAGGTTGAAGGCCTTGAACCCCATCTCCTCCACGCCGCCCAATTTTGGTGCTTGCCCGCGGCCACCGAGCAGATACACGGCGGGAGACATGCGGTTTGCAGACTTTGCTTTCATCGCGGCAATCCCTTCACTATCCAACGACCTCCGCGAGCACGTGGTCGCGAAACTTGAGGGCGACGCCCATGAGTTCGTCTGCCGCCTGCTCCAGGTTCTTGCCGGTCTCCGAGAGCACGTAGAGTTCGCGAAAGCTGGCCGACTTCGCCACCAGCACCGCCTCGGTGGCGCGCTGGGCGTCGTCGCACTCGTGCTCGAGCGCGACGATGCGATAGATGCCCGAAAGGAAATCCTGCATGTCTTCGCGCGGGATGCCTTCGCGGCCCAGGCGCGCGGTGGCGACCACCTTCACGTACTCCTGCGCGGCGGAGAGCACCAGGCGCGACAGCCCTTCGAGCTGGCGGCACAGATCGCCGTCGCCATCCTCCGGCAGCGTCGTCAGCCGGAATGCAGCGTCCTCGAGACAGTCCGCCGCCTCGTCTGCGGACTCGATCAACTGCGAGACGAAAGCGCCCGAGTTGCTGCGCCGGAGCGCCGCGCGCGCGGACTGCACGATCTCGTCCGCCTGCGACTCCCACGCCTTTGCCCGTGCAGCGTTGCGGCGGAACTGCTCCGGCCAGTCCGGCAGCCGGGCCCGCATGAGCGTGTCGCGCACGCCGGCGGCCACCTCCCAGACCAGCGCGGCATGCTCGCCCGCCATCTCTAGCAGGCGCGCCTCTGCGCCGCGGAAGAAGCGCGACAGCTCTGCCGCCACCTCGTCCTCGATCAGAGAGAGCTGCATGCCCTCGCGCAAGCCTTCGGTGGTCGTGCGGAACACGAACTGCACCAGCTGCCGCGCGTGGTCCCGCGACAGCAGATCCTGCAGCTGCATCCCGGGCCGGTATTCACCCTTGGCCGCAAGCGCGAGCGCCCGGTACACCAGTTCGTCACCGCCGCACTTGAGAAATCCCATGTGGCCGATCTCCTCATCGGCCGCCCACTTCAGGATCTCCTGCACCTCGCTCTTGCCGAGCAGGCCGCGCAGCCGTTTGCGCGCCTTGTTCCAGTCGATGAGGAAGACGAGCCGCGAGCCTAGAAACGCGAGGAAAGTTTCGAGGTCTGCCTGGTCCCGCGCCTCGTAGCGCGCGACGCACAAGTGATAGAGACCGTCCTCCATGGCGCTGTCCTTGCGCGACAGGATGTCGTCCCATTTCACCTTCCAGTTGCCGAACAGTGACTCGAGGAAGGTCAGGCGCTGCAGGTGCACGTCGGAGTAGAGCGTGGTGACGCCGAGCCCGGCAATGCGCACGACGATGACGTGAGCGTCGGTGGTGCCGATGTCGTTCTGGATGACGACCAGGCTGCCTGAACGTGTCGCCGTCGTGCCCAGCCCCGGATGGTCGAACTTGAGCGGCGCCGTGCGATTGACGCCACGCATGAAAGCCGCAACGAGTATGCGATCCTCCGTCTCGAGACCGTAGGTCATGGCACCGTCGACGGTCTCGGTGGCGAGCGCCGCCTGCAGCACGTTGAGCTCTTTGTGCAGGTCGATGACGAGCAGGTGCAGCGCATCGCCGCGATCGCGGTCGACGCGGGTCATGTCGTCGATCGTTGCCCCTTCGACCAGGTCGTCCTCCGGGATCGGCATCGCCGCGAGCGCCTGGAACCGAGCCAGATAGTTCCTCGCGACATCGCCGTCGGCAACGGCCTCGAGCGGCACGATCATCTCGCGCACGGCATCGAGCGCGCGGTGGATGATCTCGTCCGAATGCGGGATGAGATAGAGGGCTTCGGGGTTGCGCCGGCTGCTCGCAACCACGGTGTCGAGCTCGGTCTGATCGACACCGCTGGCGAGGCGCTCCTCGCGCAGATTCGAGAATGAGCGGTCGGGGCGGTCAGCCCGCGCCCGCGCGGTCTGCAGCAGCGAAAGGAGATACTTCGCGCGGCTGTTTGCGGCCAGCGCTTCGTTCACGAGGGTGGGGAGCAGAAGGGCTTCCTCGCCCAGCGCGCCGACGATCTTGAGCTTCTCTGTCATGGCGGATTCCGGTAGAGAAGCGGAAGGATAGGCGCTCCATGTGACAGCTTCGTTGCCGAAGCCCGATCACGAGTGCTTCAAGTGCAGGCGTTGCGCCGAGTGGACGCCCCCTCCCATCAGCGCCACTCGGCGTCGAACCCGACTTGCAGCCGGTCGGAGTCGTCGTCATCCTCTTCTTCATCGTCGTCGAAGTCTTCTGTTTCGGGATCGTTCGTGAGATCGAGTTCGGCTGCCAATCCTGCCCAGAAGCGGCGCGTCGGGTTCACGTCAACCATTTGTGCGTGTGTCATGCTGCTCCTCCTTTGAGACGACCTTGCGGCCGTGTGTGCACCTTATCCCGTATGTGTTGCCGCAATATGTCGTGCGGGTGAAACTTGGCGGCGGGACCTGCAGTCAATCGTGCCCATGCTCGTGCGCACCGCTAGGTCTGTGGGGAGCGTCTGCGCGCAGAACGCGCTGGACCAGCGGATCGTGCTCGAGGTCGCCCAGATCGGCAGCGTCGACCACCCTGAACTCGTCGGTCTGCCAGCGGCTCGCGACAGGCCAGTCGGCTGGGGGGGCGTCACGCAATTCAACCAGCTTCATCGTGTAGCTTCCCGCGTCACCGGTGCGCCTGACGAGAGCCGGCAGGCTCAGCGCCGCGTTCCACCACACGTCGACCCGGTCGTGCCCAGCGCCACCTCGATAAACCTCGACGGGGCCACCGGGCGCCTTCTTCGAACTCAAACGCGCGAACCTGGCCAGCACTTTAGGGTCGAGCACGCTACCGAGCACACGCCACTCGCTCTCCATGCTCATCGCGCGCAAGTCCCCCGGATGATATTCGAGTATGAGATGTTCGTCTCGAAACAGCCGGCGCATCGAGACGTCGCCGCGCTCCGAGCGATCCCAGATCTCCGCTCGCCCTTCGCCGGCAGTCTCGATGCGATTCTCTGTGCGCATCATGTACCAGTTCGACTTCTGCCTCACGCGGCCGCTCGCGTCTGCGTCGACCGTCTCGTACCTCGCTGCGATTGCCTGAACCGGCGCGCCAGCGTCGGCGTGGGCCACCCCCGCCCCGGTCGCCAACAGCGCAAGGCCCATCCCGGCGACAGCTCTCCAGATCATGTTCATTAACGGTGCGATCATCATCGATGTGGGAGGGGCAGCCCAACGCCGCCCCTCGTGGTCAGGAAGGTTCAAAGACCAAATGCTTCCTTCATGACGTGAAAGATCCAGTGCTGCTCGATCGAGCCGTGCACCAGATGCGACTTCGGGCCAGTGGCGTAGATCGCAACGTCTTCACCCGCGTGCGTTTCCGAGCCCAGCGGTACGACCGCCTCCGGCATGAAGGTCGGTGCCGTAGTGTCGACGCCGTTCAGGTCGGGTCGGAACGCACCGTTGGTGAACGACGCCGGGCTGTGCGGAAAAGTCTTGAGGCCGGCCGCCTGCGCGTTGGACGCTCCCGTGTAACCGGGACCATTGGCATAGGTCAGCGTGGTGTAGGGCAGGCCCAGCAGATCCTTGGCGAGCGTTGCCGGGTCACCGTCCTTCTGCGGCACCTCGGAGACCTTGCCGAGAATCGGATTTCCGCGGTGTGGATAGCCGCCGATGGTGAAGACGTGACTGTGATCGGCGGTGACGATGATGAGTGTCTCCCTTGGATCGGTCATCTCGTAGGCCTTCTTGATCGCCTTCGCAAACTCTATGGTGTCGGTGAGCGCGCGGTAAGGGTTCCCCGCATGATGCGCGTGGTCGATTCGTCCGCCCTCCACCTGCAGATAGAAGCCCTTCCTGTTCTTCGAGAGCACCTTGACCGCTTTCTCGGTCATCTGCGTGAGTGACGGCTCGCCGCCCGGGTCGCGCGCGCGGTCGACCTCGTACTGAACGTGGGAGAGTTCGAAGAGGCCGAGGAGATAATCCGTCGTGGCGGGGTCGACCGCATCGAACTGCGCCTTGTTCCAGACGTACGCAGCACTTGCCCCGCGACTGCTCACCCACTCCGCTGTCAGGTCATGGCCGTCGAGACGGCGCCCCGTCGCGGTTCCGTACTCGGGATCGGTCGCTGTCTTGGGGCGAAAGTAGGTACGACCTCCACCCATCGCCACCTTGAGGCTGTCCTTGACTGCCGGCGACAGTTCGATCAACTGGCGCGCGATATCCTTCACCGTGCAGGATCCTTCGGACAGATTGGCAGATTTCTCGTACGCGCGGATCTCGGCGTCGCTTTCCCAGTCGCGAACGGCGGTATGCGCATAGTTGGCCGCGGGGGTCGCGTGGGTAAGACGCGCGGTCGACACGATTCCGGTGTCCAGACCCGCGTAGGCTGCCTGCTCGAGGATCGTCGGTAACGTCTTCGCCTTGATCACCGAGGCATCGCACTCGAAACGGCTGGTCGTATGGTCGACCGAAAGCATGCCTTCCCGCGCCTTGTAACCGGTGACCATGGCGGTCATTGTCGGTGCGGAATCGGAAGTCTGCTGATCCCAGGAGTAGGTCTTAGAGAATGCGGTATAGGGCAGTGTCTCGAAGAAGAGCGCATTCTCCTCCCCGCGTTCACCGCGCAGTTGGCCCGCCAGGATGCGCGCGGCGGCCACTGTCGAAATGCCCATGCCATCACCGACGAAGAGGATCACGTTCCTGGCGCGCCGGTCATTGGGAAGCATTCTCTTGCTGGCCGCGATGAAACGCTGCCCGGAATGAAACCAGTCCTGTACACGCTCGGGACCTCCGGTCGCTGGCTGCCCTGCAAGCACCGTCCCGCTACCCAGCGCCAAACCCGCCAGAGCCGTCCCTGCTATCCGAACAAGTCGATCCATCTCGTCATCTCCCTCTGAAATCGCGACGGCGCAGGTTTGCGCCCGCACACGGTTGTCCTACGTGCGTCGCCGAAAGGTAGCTGCCTGATGTTACAAAACGCATCGCGTCGCAAACGGGGACGTCCGGTGCTTGGAAACGGGGTTCGGAGGCTGCGATAATTCGGATAACAACACGACGACAGGTTATTTCGCTTCGATGAAACGATCGACCAGGATCTGCGTGACGCGGCATGGCGAAACCGATTGGAATATCGCCCAGATCCTGCAGGGGTGGATCGACGTGCCGCTCAACGATACCGGCCGCCAGCAGGCGCGCGAGCTCGCGCAAGACTTGGCGGATTCGGGCTTTTCCGTGATCGTATCAAGCCCGCTGCGGCGGGCCTTGGAGACGGCCGAGATCATCGCAGAGGTCTGGCAGCTGCCGCCACCCGTCCTGCACGAGGGACTGAAAGAGCGCTACTTCGGCGAGGTACAGGGCATGCCCAAGAGCGAGCTGTCCGTCTCGCACCCCGGCCTGCATCAGGAGATCCAGCGCCGCAATCCAGCGGCCGCCTTCGACGACGGCGAATCGCTCGACCACTTCGCGGATCGCGTGCTGGGTGCTCTGTTCGACATCGGACACAGCTACCCCGGTGCGCGCGTGCTCGCGATGACGCACGGCTGGGTGATGGACGTGATCACGCGCCACGTCATGCACCTGCCGCGCACCGCAGTGCTGGGCATCAAGCGAAAGAATGGCGAATCCCTGTGGCTCGCGACCGGCGCAGGCGCGCAGATCGCCGCTGTGGATTCAGCTTAGCGGTGCGAATTCAGCTTAGCGGCGCGAGCTCGGTGCGGACCTCGGTCGTCGCCTGGGTCATGAGCTTGTGCACCGGGCATTTTCCCGCAACGTTGAGCAATTCCTGCCGCTGCGCCTCGGTGAGCTCACCGGTCAGCGCGAGCACTGCGAGCAGCCGATAGGTTCCGTTGCGCTCGTCAGCATCGTCGCGCTCGACCGTGACCTGGATATCCTCGACAGGAATGTGCTTTCGGTTCGCATACCAGAGCACCGTCAGCGCCTTGCAGGCGCCGAGCGCCGCGTCGTACAGATCGTGCGGCGCCGGCCCTGAGTCCTCGCCGCCGACGACCGCACTTTCATCGACAGCGAAGGCATGCTGGCCCACGTGAACGATGTGCCGCATCTTGCCTGTCCGGTCACGGACCACCGAGATCTGCATTGCGTTCTCCTTGCGGAACCCCGCCGCGCGTGCGAGGCTCGTTGTTCCGGGTGCTGCCGCCGGACCGTCGCGGCCGGACGCGTCGAACCTTACCGCAGCTCGCGCGAGTTGCAAAGGACACGGGTGGCGGCCAAGGTCGGGATACCGTCCAACCCGGAACCCGGATTCTGTAGCGTGGTCAATGGTGCGCGCGGTCACGTTCTCGGCTGCCGCGCTTTTCCGATCCGGAGGCTCGAATGAAACGCATCGCCCTCTTCGTTCTGACGAACGTCGCCGTCCTCGTGGTCATCACCATCGTGCTCAGGCTGTTCGGGCTCGACCAGGCGATGCGCCAGGAAGGGCTCGCGCTCGGGCCGTTGCTCGGCTTTTCAGCAGTGGTGGGTTTTACCGGCTCGATCATCTCGCTGCTCATGTCGAAGCCGATCGCCAAATGGTCGACGGGCGCGCATGTGATCGACGGCTCGGAAGGCCAGAACGAACGATGGCTGGTTGATTCAGTGCGCAAGCTCGCGGTGAAGGCCGGCATCGGCATGCCGGAGGTCGCTGTCTACGAAGGCGAGCCGAATGCGTTCGCCACCGGCGCGTTCAAGAACTCTGCGCTGGTGGCCGTCTCGAGCGGCCTGCTGAACTCGATGAAGCCCGAGGAAGTCGAGGCCGTCCTGGCGCATGAGGTAGCGCACGTGGCGAACGGCGACATGGTGACGATGGCGCTGCTGCAGGGGGTCATGAACACCTTCGTCGTGTTCCTGTCGCGAATCGTCGGCAGCATCGTCGATCGTACCGTGTTCCGGACCGAGCGTGGCATCGGCCCCGGCTATTTCATCACCGTGATCGTCTGTCAGATCGTCTTCGGCCTGCTCGCCTCGATCGTCGTCGCGTGGTTCTCGCGCCGGCGCGAGTTCCGGGCCGACCGCGGCTCGGCCGAGTACAACGGCACGAAACCGATGATCGATGCGCTCGCCAGCCTCGGTCGCGTAGAACCTGGACCGTTGCCGGAAGCCATCCGCGCGATGGGCATCAGTGACCGCCCGGGCTGGATGGCGCTGTTCTCCACGCATCCACCGATCGAGCAGCGCATCGCGGCGTTGCAGGCGCTAGGGAAGTAGAGCCGGTCGACGCCGCTGCCTGCTCAGCCCCCGGGCACGACAGGCAAGAGCGCCGACACCGACACCCCTACCGCCATTTACCGACGCCGCGAGCCGCCCGACCTGGGCCGGTCGCGCGCTTCGTGCACCGTGAGCGGCTGTCCGCAGAAATCCTTACCGTTAAGACCGGCGATCGCGGCGAGCGAGTGGTTCTTGCCCGGCATCTCGACGAACGCGAAGCCGCGGCATTTGCCCGTGAAAAGCTCGCGCTTCACTTCGACTGACTTTACCTGCCCGAAGGCCTTGAACAGCTCGGCCAGTTCGGAGTCCGATACCACCTCTGCAAGATTGCCGACGAAGATGTTCATATGGTCTCCCGACCGACAAAAATAGAAACAGGCACGCAGTGCACCGCGCGAGCTCATGGCATTCGCTGCCATGAGGTACGCATCTCAAGAGCACGGGACTTTCGCGTGATCGATCACTGAGGCGGCGCACGTCCCGGCGAAACCTTGCGCGCCGCACATCACCGCTTGTATCTGCTACGGGGTGGCGACTGCGCGGCGCTGATCCCTGGCAGCTCCCGATCCCGCGCGCCGCTCGCCACCGCGCCGCGGCGACGACGATGGCTTGCGATCAGTGCGCCGTGCGCTGGACGGACTGGCCCGCCCACTGCCGCTGCGGGGACGCGAAGGATGCGCCGCTCTTTCGTTCCAGACCGTGGGCTCGAATCCATCCAGCATTCTGCGCTCGACGCGGCGTTTCAGCACCCGCTCGATGGCAGCGAGCAGGCCCTGCTCTTCCTGCGACACGAGCGATACCGCATCGCCGGGGCTGCCCGCGCGACCCGTGCGGCCGATGCGGTGCACGTAATCTTCCGGCACGTGTGGCAACTCATAGTTGACCACGTGCGGCAACTCCACGATGTCGAGGCCGCGGGCCACGATGTCGGTGGCGACGAGCACGCGCAACTTCCCGCGCTTGAACTCGTCGAGGGTGCGTGTGCGCTGGGGCTGGCTGCGATTGCCGTGGATCGCATCGGCGGCGACGCCGCTACGCTCGAGCTGAATGGCAAGTCGATCCGCCCCGTGCTTGGTCTTGGTGAAGACCAGCACCTGCCGCCAATCGCCGCCCTTGATCAGATGAACCAGCAGTTC
Source organism: uncultured beta proteobacterium (assembly GCA_963719715.1). Classification (GTDB taxonomy): domain Bacteria; phylum Pseudomonadota; class Gammaproteobacteria; order Burkholderiales; family JAEUMW01; genus JAEUMW01. The sequence goes on along the minus strand of CAVRDD010000024.1, from coordinate 86,335 downwards.
GCGCTTCCGATCCGCGTTCACCGGGTGCACGACCTGGGTCACGAGATCCGCTGCAGCATTCTGTCTGGCCGCTTCGACCATGACCGGATCGTTCAGGAACGAGTCGGCAAGCTGGCGGATCTCGGAGGAGAACGTGGCGGAAAAGAAGAGGTTCTGCCGCTTCGCCGGCAGCAGGGTAAGGATGCGGCGAATGTCGTGGATGAAACCCATGTCGAGCATGCGATCCGCCTCGTCGAGCACCAGCATCTCGACCTGCGACAGATTCACGGTACGTTGCTGGACGTGATCGAGCAAACGACCGGGGGTCGCCACCAGTATGTCCACGCCCTGGCGCAACGCGCGGATCTGGTTGCCCATGCTGACGCCGCCACAGACCATCGTGGAACGCAGGCGCAGGTGCTTGCCGTATGTGCACACGCTTTTTTCCACCTGTGCCGCAAGTTCCCGCGTCGGGGTGAGGACAAGTGCGCGCACCGGATGACGTGCGGGCGATGCGCTGCCGTCGGTACGGCGAGCCAGGCGCTGCAGCAGGGGGAGTGTGAAACCGGCGGTCTTGCCGGTGCCGGTCTGCGCGCCCGCGAGAATGTCGCGGCCTTCCAACACTACCGGAATGCACTTCGCCTGGATCGGCGTGGGTTCGGTGTAGCCTTGGTCGGCAACTGCGCGCAACAACTCGGCGGATAGGCCGAGACCATCGAAAGAGGTAGTAATGTGATTCTCCTGAGATCGGCCTCAATAGGGGAACACCCCTTCAGAACCGGCTCAGGCAGATTAAAACAGCTTTAGGGAGGAATTCGAGGGAGCTAGAGAACAACCGCGAACGGTCTGTGAAGCGTACCGGATTGCGCAACACGATCGACCTTGCGCCGCATGATACACGGTCCGAGCGCCGAAGTCCCGCGCCATTTCAAGCTTCGAGACCTGGCCGACACAGCCGAGCCACGCAGGCGGCCGCTTCGAATCCGCGCACCGTGCCGCGACGGCATCCAAACCTGCATCATTCGCCTGCCGCAGCCCGGAACCAGGCGGATTCACGTATCAACTCGGAATAGCTTCCCTGGGCGACGATCTGCCCTTTCTCCAGCAGGTAGATCACATCGCACTCCCGCACCGTCGTCAGGCGGTGCGCGATGACGATGACGGTCTTCTTGTGTGAAAGGCTGTGCAGCGCCTCCATCACGCTTTCTTCGGTGATACCGTCGAGCGCACTGGTGGCCTCGTCCATCACGAGGACGTGCGGGTCGCGATAGAGCGCCCGGGCGATCCCGATGCGTTGGCGCTGGCCACCGCTCAAGCGCACACCTCGTTCGCCGACTGAAGTATCGTATCCATCCGGCAGTTCGGATTCGATGAAGTCGGCGAGGTTGGCGATGCGCGCCGCCTGCCGCACCGCTGCCATGTCGATGTCTTCATCGGGCATGCCGAAGGCGATGTTGCGCGCGATCGTATCGTCGGCGATGTAGATGTGCTGAGGAACGTAGCCGAGGTTCTTCTGCCAGCTCGCGAGATTCTTCGGGGTAATCTCCACGCCATCGACAAGAAACTGCCCTTCCGTCGGTGCAAGCAGCCCGAGGACGAGGTCAACCGTCGTGGTCTTCCCGCAGCCGGTCGGTCCGACGATGCCCACTGACGTGAGCGACGGGATGCTGATGTCGAGGTCATTCAGCGCAGGCGCGGCAGCACCCTCGTAACTGAATGAAACCCGGCGCAGGCGCAGTTCCCGCCGGAACGGCAGCACGGTGGCGTCGAGCGCCTTCTGCAGACGCGCCATGCTGTCGAAGCCGCCGGCCCCGTCGCCGACGAGATCATGATAGAGAATATCCAGGGACGGCGCGCTGAAGCGCACCGAAGTGATGGATGCGAACAGCTGCTGCAGGGCCGGCATCAGTCGATAGCCTGCGAAAGCATACAGCGCGAGTATCGGTGCGATATTGGTGCCGCTTTCACCGCGGCTCACGAGGTACATCACCACCACGAGGATGCCGCCGAAGGCGATGGTCTCGAGCGCGTAGCGCGGCAACTGGGCGATGAGACCCGCGATCACATTGTTCCGGGCATGGCGATCAGCCTGCACCGAGAATCGCTGCAGCAGCGTGAGTTCCCGTCCCAGCACCTTCAGATCCTTGATGCCTGACATGGCCTCGCCAGCGATGCGGTGTCTTTCGTGGTTGGCCTTGATCTGCTCCTTGCCGATCTCGCCCAGCTTGCGCCTCGCCGCAAACAGAATCGTGCCGTACGCGAGGACGAGGACGCCGGCAATCGCCGATGCCACCACCGGATCCACCACCACGAGCAGAGCGACGATGGCCATGCAGACCAGAGCACTCGAGACTATGGTGGTGGCCGGCGTGAGCACACCGGTGACAACGCGCATCACCTCGGTGATCACGTTCGAACCGAGCTCAGCCGTGTTGTGCTTGAGGAAGAACTGATACGGGCGTGCAATGTAGCGCGCGAGCAAACGTCGCGAGAACGAATAGTTGAGGCGATTGTGAAAGCGCAGCGTGAGAAACGTCCCCACCGTCTTCACGATGTTGCTCATCACCAGAAGCCCGAGCACGACGAGCCCGAGAAAAAGCAGAAAGGACTTGTCGCTGCTGAAGCCGAGGCTGTCGTGAGCGAGTCTCAGCCAGCGATTGCTGTGAATCACCTCCGGGTTGGTGACCACGGCCATGAACGGCATGAGCGAGGCGATACCCACCATTTCTGCCACCGCCACCATCACGAGCACACACATCAGCACCGCGAGGTTCAGGCGGTCGCGCCTTTCAAGCAGTGCAAGCAGCCGGCGGAACGTGGTCAACATGAGTGGCTGGAGTGTACGTTACAGGAAGGGTTGCACGGCGCGGGAACAGCTGCGGTTGCCCAACGTCTCGCTCAGGAGCGCGCCGTGCAGGGCCCATGCTGCCACATTATCGGGCCGCACCCAAACCGCGCATGGTCAGGCGGCGACCCGTTTGCAGAGTCTTTCCGGCGGTGCCTGGCGGGTAGGATCCGCTGCCAGTGGTGAAACTCCGTCGACCGCGCCCCTCTGCAAGACGGTGCGCGGCAGACTGCTAGCCCCAGCGCGCGCGAAAGCCTGCCAACTCCTCCGGGGTGTAGAAATGCTGGCAATAGCGTGAGGCGTAAATCTGGTCGAGATACTCTCCGGGAAGCTTCAGGAGCTGCTTGAACCGCCGATACACATCCGCGTAGACCTTGTCGGAAGCCTCGTTACGCTGAGCCACGTTGGACGCACTTGCGCCGAGGAACTTCCTCAACGCCACGCCCGCCACGCGATCCAGGTCCTCAAGGCGCAGCAGCAGGACGCGGGAATTGGGTCCGTCATAGATCTCGTAACCCTGGGTCAGCGGGAAGGGTTTTGCGAATACGTCGATGCCGAAAACCGGCTTCAGTTCGAGGTCGAACCATGTCAGCGGGTCGCCGCACAGCTCGAGTGCCGAGTTCCCGGTCACGTTCGACTCCAGAAACATCTCTACCAGGCGCGCGGCAACCTCGTCCACGGGGCGGGCTGCCATTTCCTGTGCCGGCCAGAAGTCGAACATGAGCTCGAGATTCTGGAAAAAAGACGATATGTTTCTGGTAACAGGATCGCGCACCAGCGTCACGACATCCCACACGGTGCCCGGCGGGGCGGACCGCACGGCATCACCGAGCTGCTGGCCGAGCCAGACGTATCGTGGCATGAAGCGCGACATCTCGCGCCTGCCCCAGTACGATCGAGCGCGGCCTTTGTAGTACGCCTCGTCCGCCTGCAGCTGCTCCGCCGTCAACCAATGCACATGAGCGACGTCACGCCCGTCCAGCACCTCTTCGAGCGTCGCCGCCACCGAGGTCGAACCCACCTTGCCCACTGTGTAGACAATCACCGGATTCGTGCTGATCGGATCGGGCAGGTTCGACTTGTACTGGGCCTTCGCGAAATGAAACGAGCGCCTCGCCACAGCGCGCGCAGCACGCGCCGAAAACTCGCTCCAGGTCGAAGCGACACGATCTGAAGTCACGGTTCGATTCTCCATCGGACTGACGGCACGACGACGGCCACCGCAGGGTTGCTGGAGGCGAAACGTTAATGCCCGCATCCGTTACGGTCAAGTGACGCTCGTCGAAATTGCGGCACTCACTGACGATCGGCAGATAGCCGTCACTCACCTGCTCTCCGCAGCGTTGTCATGCTCCGCCGCCATGCTCATTCCGCACACGCTCCACTATTGCAGTCCGTGGCGATGGGCGTCTCACGCCGAGCGCGCTCGAGCAAGCGGTGCCGTCTGCGAACATGCTCCGGCCGCTCGCCGTGCCGCGCGAGAAGTCGTTCGGTGAGAACGAGCGCTGCGCCGAAGTCGCGCCGTATGTGTTCCTCATACTTCGCGAGCCGCTCCAGCGCCTCAGTGACATTCTGCGCTGCCAGTTGCTCCCAGATCGGCAACGCACACGCCCAATCTCCGCGACGGCGATGCATCTGCGCGAGTTCCAGCAAACCGTCCACACCGAGCGTAGCGGCACACCCGGCGAGTCCTTGCAGCGCCCCTGCTTCGTCGCCGCGCCGCAGCCGATGCCGCGCCACGCCAAGCGGGTCCGCGTCGTCGTCACGGCCGCCGCCGAGAACGACGGCAAGGCGGGCCAGCAGTCCGACCAGAGCAACAAGATCCCAGCGATTGTGCTCCAGCACACGCGGCACGTCGCCCAGTCGACCGAAGCGAATGAAGTCAGCCCAGACCGCGGGAATGAGATGGCCGCCGAGATCGTCACGCCGTGCAAAACCGAGCAGTCGCTGCTCCGCGGTCTGCAAGCGGCAATCCGGCCAACGGGTGGCGAATGCTGCGCGTGTCGGGTGCAGCAGATCGATGTGCGGCATCGCCCGCAGCGATGCCGTGCGTTGCATCAGCCGATACCGCGTCGCCAGCAGCGGCACATCGAAGCATTTGCCGTTGAAAGTGACGAGATGACCGGCTTCGGCCAACCACGATTGCGCGTGGTCGAGCATCGCGGGTTCTCCCGCGAAGCCCATGAGGAAGTACTGCCGCACGCGCAGCCCCTCGGGCTCGATCCGGGCTAGGCCCAGCAGGAACGGCAGCGTGCCGGTGCCGCCTGCGAGCCCGGTCGTCTCGGTATCGAGGAACAAGAGATCCGACGGCGGCACGTGCTCCCCACTGCATAGAACTTCCAGCGGTGCCTCGAATAGCGCGGCGAGTGGCACGTTCCCATGAATGTAATCGGGAAAGAAGAAACGCTCGACGAGAACGACGCCATCCGCGATCGGAGAACCACCGAGGGCCGCAGCAACGGCTGCCTCATCACACCCGCGTCGCGCCGCGCGCCGTGCCGATCGGTTGATGAGGTGCTGCAAGCGCTCCGCCGTGGATGACGCAGAAACGCCGCTCGACGGCGATGGGGTATCGGCGACGCGCGCGCCGCCCTGCCTCGACAGCACGGCGAGGCGCTCCTTCAGATTCATGCCGCGCGAACTTCCGCGCGCAGGAGATCGAGCACGGCGAGCGCGGAGCGCTTCGGCGAGAAGCCGCGTGTCTCATCGGTGGCGAGAATCGGCCCGACACACGCGGGGCAACCGTGACTGCACTCACAACCGGCGATGAGCGAGCGCGAACGCTCCGCCACTTGCTGCCGCAGATCGAAGAGCGGCGCCGAGAGGCCGACGCCACCGGGATAGTTGTCGTAGAGGTACACCGTGGGACGGAAGTCTCGCATTCCATCCGCCACGTCCACCGGCTGGCCGTCGAAGGTCTGCGCAGCGCCACGACCGTCGCGCCCGATCGTCGCCGACCAGGTCGCGTCCGAATCACCGACCGCGCGGCCCAGGTCCCGGCGCTCGGACATCGTCAGGAGTGCCGCGACGTAGTGCATCGCATAAGCCGCCCCGAGGAAGCCGTCGAGCGCCTGCCAGCGGTTTGGCATCGCGGCAAGCAGCGCCTGCGGATCCGCCTGCCACCACACTGCCGTCGTGTGCAACTCCTGATCGGGCAGATTGACGTTGCCGTAGCCGACGTTCTCGTGGGTGTAGAAGCGGATCTTCTTGTAGCCGGGGATACGTCGCACGAGATGCACCTCGCCGTTCGCGCAGGTCCCCACGCCCTCGCGCACCTCGTCGAACCGATCGAGTATCTTGAGCTTGGTGTAATCGATGGCGTCGGTGTAGTAGTCCGCCTGTGTCTTCGTCACGAACGCCTTGCGCCCTTCCCAGTCCAGCCGCTCGACCTGCCACGGGCTCGCCTGCACGAGGTAGATCGCACCCTCATGGATCGTCATCGGTGCGCTGGAATAATCGACCTCGGCGATCACCTGCTGTTTGCCATCCGTGGTGTCGACCACGACGAAGTTGCCTTCCGCCACAGAGCGCAGGCTGACCGCGTTGGCGGGATAGCTGTCGGCCATCCAGTGCCACTGCGCGCCTTCGCGATGCACGACGCCCTGCTCCTCGAGATAGGCGAGCAGCGCACCCAGATCCTCACCGCCGAATGTTTCGCCCTCCCGGAACGGCAGCTCGAAGGCTGCGCAGCGCACGTGATCCATGAGGATCAGTAGCTGGTCTGGCGCGATGCGCGCGTGCTCGGGCGAGGCGCCGAGAAAGAACTCGGGATTGCGCACGATGAACTGGTCGAGCGGCTCGCTCGTGCCCACCAGCACGCCGAGAGCCGTGCGGTTGCGGCGCCCGGCGCGCCCGAGACGCTGCCAGGTACCCGCGACGGTGCCCGGATACCCGTTAAGCACGCACACGTCGAGCGCGCCGATGTCGACGCCGAGTTCCAGCGCCGAAGTGGCGATGACGCAATCCACCGCGCCGGCACGCAGCTTCTTCTCGGTGGCGCGGCGTTCCGTCGGCAGGTAGCCACCGCGATAGGCGAATGTCCGTGCCGGCTTGCGTGGATCGCGATCGAAGACGTCCTTCAGGTACTTGGTGATGACCTCGACCATGAGCCGCGTGTTGGCGAAGACGATCGTCTTCAGTCCCGAGCGCACCGCCAGCCGCGCGATGCGCGTGGTCTGCGATCGCGCCGAGGCGCGCAGACCGAGATCGGCGTTCAGCACCGGCGGGTTCCACAGCAGCAGATGCTTTCTGCCCTGCGGCGCGCCGCTTTCGGTGATCGCCGTCACCGGTGCACCGATCAGTTGCTCCGCCAGCTCCTGCGGATTGGCGATGGTCGCCGAGCACAGCACGAAGGTCGGCTGCACGCCGTAGAACGCGCACACGCGGCGCAAGCGCCGAAGCACGTTGGCGAGATGCGAACCGAAGACGCCGCGGTAGGTGTGCATCTCGTCGATCACGACGTACTTCAGATTCTCGAAGAACTGCGCCCACTTGGTGTGATGCGGCAGGATGCCCGACGTGCAGCATGTCGGGATTGGAGACGACGATGTCGCCCTTGGTGCGCACCGCAATGCGCGCATCGCCCGGCGTGTCGCCGTCGAAGGTGTAGGCGCGCACGCCCAGGCCGCCGGCCGTGTTGAGTTCCAGTATCTCCGCGACCTGGTCCTGCGAGAGCGCCTTCGTGGGAAAAAGATAGAGCGCCTTCGCCTGCGATTCGCAGCGCCGCCTGCAGCACCGGCAGGTTGTAGCAAAGCGTCTTGCCCGACGCGGTCGGCGTGACGACGACCGTGTGTCGGCCCGCTCGGATGGCGTCCCACGCCTGCCGCTGGTGGCTGTAGAGGCGCTCGATACCGCGCGCCTGGAGCGCCTGCGGCAAGACGCGGATCGAGATCCGGCGGCAGTCCGGCGAAGCTGCCTGCCCTCGCCGGCTGGACCAGTTCGCCCGTGATGCGGTCGCGATACTTGCGCTTGAGGCGCCCGATCAGCGCGTCGATGCCCGGCGCATCTGCGCGCGCACCGGCGCTGGCTTCCGGCGGCTCTTCGGACTGGTCGAAGAAACGATCGACGACATCCTCCATCGCCTGTTCTCCATTTGTTCTCTCGTGCTAGTATATCGACCAGCCAAGCACTTGCAAGCACAACCTCGACGCCGAGGCACCTCCCATGTCTCTTACGCGACGCCAGGAAGAGGTCTACCGATTCCTCTTCAACCACCGCTTCGACCACCCGCCGACGCTCGACGAACTCTGCAAGGTCGATGGGGCTCAAGTCGCGCGGATCGCTCCACAAGCTGATCCAGGCGCTGATCGACGAAGGTCTCGTCGAGCCGCTCAATCAGAAGCAGCGCGGGGTTCGCCTCACCAACTTCCACGAAGCGCCGGCGGAAGACGTCGAACTGCCCTTCCTCGGTTACATCGCCGCCGGCAAACCGATCGAGGCGATCGAGAACCGCGAACCGGTGTGCCTTGCCGCGTGGACGCGCAGCGGACGCGAGTGCTACGTGCTCGGGGTCAAGGGCGATTCGATGATCGAGGACGGCATCCTCGACGGCGACTGGGTAGTCATCGAGCGGCGCGACTGGGCGCACAACGGCGAGGTCGTGGTCGCACTCATCGACGGCAATGACGCCACGCTCAAACGCATCGAGCAGCGTGCCGGCAAGGTCACGCTGCATCCCGCCAACGCCAGGATGGCGCCGATGGCGTATGCGCCCGATCGCGTCACCATTCAGGGCGTGGTGATCGGACTGGTGCGGAATTTCCGCTGATTGTTCCGGCGTTTGACGCCGAGAGGCGCGTGTCTATCTCGCAGCCGCAAGATCGATCCCCCGGCAGCCCCGCAGACGGACCTGCGCGCCGCCCCCGACGAGTCGTGCGTTTTGCGGCTGTGACTCTCCGCAACTGCCCGCCACCGCACCCTTGCCGCGCTCCGCCGGCTGATTCTGTGCGCGTTCCGCGCGATAATGCGCGGCGTCGTCCCAAATTTCAGAATCCATGACCTCCCCCATCACTCGCCGCAGCTTCCTGCGGTCAGCCGTTGCGCTTCGGCCTGGGCGCACCGCTCGTCAGTGCCACCGGTCCCGTGGCTCGCGCAGCAGAAGTCGCTCAACCTCGCGGCGCCGGAGAAGTTCAGCTTCGACCTTCTCGTCGAGCGTGCACGCAAGATGGCTGCGCACGAGTTCGAGCCGCTGCCGCACCCCGCGCTTGACGTCGTCCTGAGCCTCAATTACGACCACTGGGGCAAGATCCGCTTCGATCCGCGATACGCTCTAAACGCGGACGGCCCGGGCGCCTATCCGGTCACGTTCTTTCATCTGGGCGAGTTCTTCCAGAAGGGCATACGGATGCATGTCGTGGAGGACGGTCGCTCGCGGCAGATCCTCTACAGCAGCACGTACTTCGACATGCCGAAGGACAGTCCGGCGCACAAGCTGCCCGAGCGCGTGGGCTTCGCCGGCTTTCGCCTGCAGGAAGCGCGCACGCGCGGCGACTGGCGCACGCAGGACTGGATGGCGTTCCTCGGCGCCTCGTATTTCCGCGCGATCGGCGCACTGAACCAGTACGGACTCTCGGCGCGCGGCATCCTCATCGACAGCGCCGAGCCGACTGCCGAGGAGTTCCCCGACTTCACCGACTTCTTCATCGAGGAAAGTCGCACCGCGTCCGATCCGGTGCTGGTGTATGCGCTGCTTGACGGCCCCAGCATCTCCGGCGCGTATCGCTTCGCCATCCGGCGCACCGAAGGCGTCGTGCAGGACGTGGAAGCAGCGCTGTTTCTGCGCAAGGACATCAAGCGGCTGGGTTTCGCGCCGCTCACTTCGATGTACTGGTTTGACGCGACGGACAAGCGCCGCTACGAGGACTGGCGCCCGGAAGTGCACGACTCCGACGGGCTCGCGATCTGGACCGGCGCCGGCGAGCGCATCTGGCGGCCGCTCACCAATCAGCCATTCGCCGTCACGTCGAGCTTCGTCGACAACAACCCGAAGGGCTTCGGCCTGCTGCAGCGCGACCGCGTGGCCGAGAATTACCTGGACGGTGTCAACTACGAGCGGCGGCCGAGCCTGTGGGTCGAGCCGCTGGAACCCTGGGGCGACGGCTCGGTGCAGTTGATCGAGATGCCGACCAACGACGAGATCCACGACAACATCGTGGCCTACTGGCGTCCCGCCGGCCCGGCGCGCGCCGGCGCGTCCTATCGTCTCAAGTACCGCTTGCACTGGCTCGCCGACGAGCCGTTTCCGGCAGCGGTCGCGCGTGCCCTCGGGACGCGCCTCGGCCGCGGCGGAGAGCCGGGGACAGTACGGCCGAAAGGGGTCTACAAGTTCGTGGTGGATTTCGCGGGCCCCGCCCTCGATCCGCTGTGGGGCGACACGGTCAAGGCATCGCCGGTGGTTACTGCATCGCGCGGCACGATCGGTCGCGCCTTCATCGAGCCGGTGCCGTCCACGCGTCGCTGGCGAGCGATCTTCGACGTGAAGGCCGAGGGTACCGATCCGGTGGAACTGCGCCTCTACATCCAGGGCAACGGCGCGGCGCTCACCGAAACATGGCTCTACCAGTTCCGCCCGCCTGCCTGACGTCGCAGCAAAAAATCGCAGCAGTTTTGCGGGTCGGCCCACCGTAACCCGCATGTGCGCGCACTCGCGCCCCGCGACCGGCGACCGGCGCGACCGACCTCAAGCAAGCGGTTCGAGAACCCGCGTCATCAGCCCTCCTGCCGATGGTCGCTGGCGGCGCGCGAACTGCGCAGCGCCACAACACCGCGAAATCTCTCGCGTGAAGTTGGTGATCGGGGCCCCTCAGGCTGGAATAACCAAATAATCAACCCGCTGTTTCGCACCGACCCGCCTCCGTGGGAAAATGCCGGATTTTCATCGGCGAGAATCTCCATGAACGACCCTACTCTGGGCACGGATGCTCAGGACACGGCTCTCGAGCTCGACTTTGGCTTCCGCTTCGAGGACCTGTACGAAGCCCAGGCGCTGCGGCGCCTCGATAAGGCGTTCCTTGAATTCCTCGGCGCGGGCGATGCCGCACTGCGCGACTGTCTGATCGCTGCACGCAGCGACCCGGCGGCGCTCGCCCCGAAGACGCACTCGCAGCTGCTCGTCAACCTCGCGCCGCACGTCGACGACTTCGTCGCGAAGCTCTTTCGGGTTGAAGACGCGGTCTGCACACTCGCGGCGCGCCATCACGAGCTTGCACCGCTGCATTCATGCAAGCGCCTTTTCGTGCAGCGACGGGCGGCGGCCAAGGTAGCGCCGGAAGTCGCTGCTGCGGTCAACGGGCCGGCGACGGAAGCGCAGCTCGCGGCGCTGTTCGGTGAGCCCTTCTCCGAGCTTGCATTCGCGAAGCGCGTCTCAGTCTGGCTGCAGGACGAGCCCGCCCATGTAGCCGACATCGAACTCGCAGCCCACTACGCGGCCTGGGCGGTAAAAACCGACGCCGGACGCGAACGGCATCGGCACGGGGTTCTCTTCAAGGTGCCGGGAAAGCTCGATCCGCTGCGGCTGGTCCCCGCGGAAGTCGACGACCACCTCGGCTTTCCCGCGTATCACCTGGGAGCCGATCATCTGCGGCGCCGCGAAGGCTTCGCCCTGACCGACGCCGGGACCGATCTCGTCGGTGCGCTCGACCAGGCAAATTACTGCATCTGGTGCCACGAACAGAGCAAGGACTCGTGCTCGAAGGGCCTCCGCGACAAGGCTCCAGCGGACGGGAGCATCGCGCCGTTCAAGAAGAGCCCCTTCAGCGTGCCGCTCGCCGGCTGCCCGCTCGAGGAGCGGATCTCCGAGTTCCAGATGGTGAAGACGCGCGGCGAGTCGATCGCGGCGCTCGCCATCATCTGCGTCGACAACCCCATGACCGCCGCCACCGGGCACCGCATCTGCAACGACTGTATGAAGTCGTGCATCTACCAGAAGCAGGAGCCGGTGAACATTCCGCAGGTGGAGACGCGCACGCTCAAGGACGTGCTGGAACTGCCCTGGGGCTTCGAGATCTACAGCCTGCTCACGCGCTGGAATCCGCTGGACCTCGCACGCCCGTATCCGCGCGAGGCGACCGGCCGCAAGGTGCTGATCGTCGGTCTCGGCCCCGCCGGCTTCACGCTCGCCCACCATCTCATGAACGATGGGCACTGGGTGGCCGCCGTCGACGGCCTCAAGATCGAGCCGCTGCCACCGACGCTCGCCGGGGTCACCCCGAACGGCGACCGCGTCCCCTTCCAGCCGGTGCGCAACATCAGCGACCTCTATGAGTCGCTCGACGAGCGCCTCATGGCGGGCTTCGGCGGCGTGGCCGAATACGGCATCACGGTCCGCTGGGACAAGAACTTCCTGAAGGTGGTGCGGCTGCTGATCGAGCGCAGGCGCGAGTTCTCGCTTTTCGGCGGCGTCCGTTTCGGCGGTACGCTCACCGTCGACGACGCATTCGCGCTCGGCTTCGACCACATCGCGCTTGCCGCGGGCGCAGGACGGCCCACCATGCTGGAGTTGCCGAACGGCCTCGCACGGGGCGTACGCATGGCGTCCGATTTTCTCATGGCATTGCAGCTGACCGGCGCCGCGAAGAACGAGTCGGTGACCGACCTGCAACTGCGCCTTCCGACCGTGGTCATCGGCGGTGGCCTCACCGCGATCGACACCGCGACCGAGTCGCTTGCGTACTATCCCGTGCAGGTGGAGAAGTTTCTCCGGCGCTACGAGACGCTGGTGGCGGAGCACGGTGAAACCGTCGTGCGGCGCGCCTGGAGCGTCGAGGAAAAGGGCATCGCTGACGAGTTCATCGCCCATGCCAAAGCAATCCGCGCGGAGCGCGACGCAGCAGCGCGTGAGGGACGCAGTGCTAGGCTTGCCGAGCTGGTGCAGTCATGGGGCGGCGTGACCATCGCCTATCGCAAGCGACTGATCGACAGCCCCTCGTACACCTTGAACCACGAGGAAGTCGAGAAGGCGCTGGAGGAAGGCATCGTCTTCGCGGAGGGGCTGACGCCGCTGCGCGTGGAAGTCGACGAGTACGGCCACGCCAAAGGCCTGCAGGCCTCCGTGCAGGAGCGTGACATGGAAGGCGTGTGGCACCACTTCAATGAGATCGAGTTGCCGGCGCGCTCGATCCTGGTGGCGGCCGGCACACAGCCAAACACCGTGCTCGCGCGTGAGGACAGCGACCACTTCCACGTCGACGGCCGCTTTTTCCAGGCCTGCGACGAGACCGGCGCGCCGGTCAAACCGGAACGCAGCGCGAAGCCGCAGCAGCCGCGCGTGCTCCTGTCGCGCCAGGCCGACGGGCGCTTCGTGAGCTTCTTCGGCGACTTGCATCCGTCATTCGCAGGCAACGTCGTGAAGGCGATGGCAAGCGCGAAGCAAGGCTATCCGACGCTCACGAACGTGCTCGCCCAGCGCCCTGCCGCAAGCGCGTTCGGGTGCGAGGAATTCTTCGGTCAGCTTAATCGTGACTTGCGTGCAACCGTGAAAGCAGTCAATCGCCTCACGCCCACCATCGTCGAGGTCATCGTCGAGGCGCCGCTCGCCGCTCGCCAGTTCAAGCCGGGTCAGTTCTATCGCCTGCAGAATTTCGAGACGCTCGCACCGCGCATCGACGGCACGACGTTGCTCATGGAGGGGCTTGCGCTCACCGGCGCCCAGGTCGATCGCGAACGCGGCCTGCTTTCCACCATCGTGCTCGAAATGGGGGGCTCGTCCGACCTGTGTGCGCTGCTCAAGCCCGGCGAACCGGTGATCCTCATGGGACCCACCGGGACGCCGACCGAGACGCCGTCAGGCGAGACCGTCACCCTCGTCGGCGGCGGGCTCGGCAACGCGGTGCTCTTTTCCATCGGCGAGGCGCTGCGCGCGGCCGGTTCAAAGGTGCTGTACTTCGCCGGCTACAAGAAGCTGATCGATCGCTACAAGGAAGAAGAGATCGAGGCGGCCGCGGATGTCGTCGTCTGGTGCTGCGACGAGGCGCCTGGCTATACGCCGCGGCGCTCGCAGGATCGCACCTTCGTCGGCAACATCGTCGAGGCGATGCTCACCTACGCGAAAGGAGAACTCGGTCCGCAGACGATTCCCTTCGCCGACACCGACCGCATCATCGCCATCGGTTCCGACCGCATGATGGCGGCGGTGGGCGCTGCGCGCCATCGCGCGCTTGCGCCGTACCTCAAGCCACATCACTTTGCCATCGGCAGCATCAACTCGCCGATGCAGTGCATGATGAAGGAGATCTGCGCGCAGTGTCTGCAACGGCATGTCGACCCGGCCACGGGCAAGGAGAGCTTTGTGTTCTCCTGCTTCAATCAGGATCAGCCGCTCGACCTCGTCGACTTCGCCTGCCTCGATCAGCGGCTCAAGCAGAACAGCGTGCAGCAGAAGCTGACCGCCCTCTGGATCGACCGGTGCCTGGCCCGTTTGGGGGAGCGGCCGTCCCGAATGCTCGCGGCCTGAAGCTCCTGGCGCGCCCTCAGAGTTGAAGGAAATGCGAGCAGTACGGGATAATTGCGCTGCTTAAAGAAAAGGGCGGTAAGGGGAAGCGCGACTTGCCGCGGAGGCGCGGCAATTTGTGGCGAGAGTTAGCCTCTTGGCCCTCGCGTTGGACAATTGAAGCGGCACCGGCCGGTGACCGCTTGCAGCAATGCCGGGATGGCGGAACTGGTAGACGCAGCGGACTCAAAATCCGCCGGTAGCAATACCGTGGGGGTTCGATTCCCCCTCCCGGCACCACAAACTCTTGCAAAGTAATCCACAGAGGTCAAAAACTCACTGGAACAACAGAGATGTCATGGAAGTTCGCTAGCTTGGGTAATCCGATTCCCTCCATTTTAATCTACCCCCAATAGGGGCAGATTTCTAGGGTAGATAGACTCCTTTTGGCATGGCGCTGAGAATCTACCCCCCCAAGGAGGCAGTCATGCTGACTGACCGCAGGATCGCGACTGGCAAGCCCCGCGAGAAGTCTTACAAGCTGTTTGACGGCGGTGGCCTGTTCCTCGAAATCGCGGCATCGGGCGGCAAGGTGTGGCGGTGGAAGTATCGCTTCACCGGCAAGGAAGAGTTGCTCGTCCTGGCTGTAGGCGCCGCGTAGCGATCCTCTACGGTGACGCTGTCTTCGCGTGTCGCCTCTGCCTCCGGCTGACCTACCCCAGTCAGCGAGAGAACGCTGGCGAGTTGGCTCAACGCCGAGCGGTGAGTATTCGCAGGCGACTGGGTGGCATGATTTCTTTGTCGCGGTGACGGGGACTGCTTTACGTCTTGTCGACCACTTCGTGGCCCGGAACCAGCGGATAAGCGGACATCCCCCATTTGTTGTCGATCATCGAGAGATCGGAATGGCAGAGTCCGCAGTACTCGACCGCGACCTCGACGTCCTCCGCGCCGATCGTCCCGGCATCGAAGTCGAAGCACTCCAGCGGCGCGCCTGCCGATTTGACTGCCCATGCTTTGTTCGTGCTCATGGCTTTCGCTCCTCACGAGGTGGAAACAACGGGACCGCGAAGATGCGCTGCGCCCTGGTAATTGCACTGTCCATTCTGACGCGCGGATGAAATGCGGGAACTGCGGGTTCGTCTCGGCGTCGCGAAACTCGGCACGACGAAACGCAAACGTCAGCTCTCGATTCCTGCCAGTCGCAGGCTTTCGCGCCACAGCTTCTCCGCCGCGGTGTCGTCCCGCGCCTGCGGCGAGGGCGTTGCGATGCGGCACTGGTGGAAATATTCGCCGCCTGATGTTGGCAACGCTCTCCGCCGCAGCGAGATGCACGATCGTCTCGGCGCCCTTCTCGGGAGAGATCGCCAGGACTTTGGCGGCACGGACAACCCATGCGCCCAGCCCGCCGCTCTCGTCCCCGAAGCGGGTCGCGACGAAACCGGGATGCAGACAGTTGGCGGCGACGCCGGTGCCTGCGAGGCGACGCGCAAGCGCTCGCGTATAGAGGATGTTGCAGAGCTTGGAGCGGCCGTAAACCTTGAAGCCCGAATACTCGCGCGTCGATTGCAGATCGTTGAAGTCGAGCCGGGCATTCCGGTGCGCCGCCGAGGCGGTGTTGATCACCCGCGCCGGTGCGGAAGCCGTCAGGCGTTCGCGCAGTCCGTGTGTCAACACGAAATAGGACATATGGTTGAGCGCGAAGGTGCGTTCCAGTCCGTCCTCGGTGACGTGGCGAGCGTTGAACATGGCTCCGGCGTTGTTGATCAGCACGTCGATGCGCGACTCCACCGCGGCGATCTCGCTCGCCACCCGCTTCATCTCGGACAAGCGCGACAGGTCCGCGTAGTGGACAGCGTGTGCATGCTCTGGTGCTCTCTCGCGCAGCCGCGCCAGCGCGGTCTCGGCGCGGACCCTGTCGCGCGCCACGAGCACGATGCGCGCGCCCTGTTCCGCCAACCGCTCCGCCGCGACCTGCCCGATGCCCGAAGTCGCTCCGGTGATGACGACGACTTTGCCTTTCACGAGACTACGAATACCTCATGGGTCCGCAGCGGAAAGCCGATGATCGCGATGCAGCCTGCGGATAAATCCAGCGCCTCACACGACGAGAGGAATGAGAGTCGAAGAGGCTTCGAAGCACCAGATTTCGAAGCAGATGAAGGTGGCAAGCCACGCCTGAATGCCGCGCCGAATACGATCCCTGAGCTGGTCGCTCATCGTGATGCGGACTTCCAGGTACTTGTGTGGCAGGTAGTCGGTCTTGATCTCGTTGACCGCCTTCTTGACGACTGTTCCCAACGAGCTTCTTCCAATCCAGAGCGGACGATGATGTGCAATCTTTGCCGACGCGTCAGCCCTTCTGGCGTTCTCCACTTCTGCAGGAACCTTGTCGACGCCAAACGGGTACCAACGGTCGAGATGAACATATCCCGGCTCGAACAGCTCTGACATAACGATTCTGTGCAGGCTGGACTCGGGCAAGTGCTTCCGAAGCTCCTCATACAAGGCATTGGGCCGCAGGGAATCGAAGCCAAGATCAACGCCATCTGTCTGTGACAAGCCCAGCTGAATGTATTTCTCCAGAGTATCGATCGCCGGTATTTTCTCGAAGACGTTGTAGTCCTGCGCGAAATGGCTGTGTAGAAGATCGGCCGGGTCGCGCTCGACCCACAGCACGTCGAGGTCGATATCCCACAGCGACTCGAGTCGCTGCAGTCTTGCGGCGATCAGCGCGGGCGAGGTCACGGAGATACCGCGCCAGCCATGGTCGACAGGATCCAGCATAGAAGAGAATATTGCCTCGTCCGAGAAGAGCAAGGGCTCTGTGCCGACGTCTCCGAACTTCTCCGCCTCCAGCCGCATGAGGGATTCGTGCAGTTTCCCGACATTGCGCTCGAAGTACGCGTCCGAGGCAAAACAAACCAGATGCGTAAACTCGGGGAACACCCGATTGCCGGTAAACGGCTTCTTGCCGAGATATCGCAGGCCCTTGAGATTTGGAAACACGTGTCTCTGCAGACTCGTGCTCCCCGTCTTCGGCCATCCGCAATGCAAGATGAATTTCCGTTTCTCGCCCATTTGGATATTCCCTGCTGCGCGGGTTGCATCTTCGAGGCCGCCCGCAGGAGTCATCGCTGAAACGGCTACTGCAACCGGAGCACGACGGGTCCACGTACGCATGCCCTCAGTGCTGCAGACGACCTGCCCTGGGGATTCGACGGCGTTCTTGCGCACAAAACGTGGCCGTCAGTATAGCGCGATCCATTTCGTCACATTACCCGCACGCTGATTCCTTCGCCACTGTCGGTCAGCGTCGTGGATTGCCCCGGCGAGAGCGTGAACTCGTGCAGCGGCGAGAACTGAAACGTTGCGCTCGCGTAGACGCGCACGCGCAGCGGTACCATTGTTTCGTTGTTAAGCCGGAGCGGCTCGCTTCCACCACTGCCACTGGCGTCGGTGGAGCCGGTGCGAAAGAAATCGCGCAACGCATTCGCCGGCCCTTTGCAACGGCCCGCTTCGTCAGTCGAGATGGTGAACGACAGTTCCTCGCGAACAGGCAGTTCAAGCGTCTCGCCCGGCAGGACGAAATGATCCCGGCTGCGCTCGCCGGTTTGCGCGCCGTCCTCGTCCAGCCAGGGAGAATCGCCATCGCTCATGAACGCGTTGGAGCGATGCCACACGCGCACGACCAGAGCGGAAGCAGCGTCGGGATTGCCAAGGCGTAACGCGTTCACGAGGATACCCCGGTCAGAAACACGAGCGCACCCACGTCGCAAAGCCGATCAGCAGGTCCGGGCGAAAATGGGCAGCGAAACCCCAGGCGAGTATCGCGGCGAGCGCGCTCGCCGCCAGCACGGCAAGCACCGCGCGCCATGGCTGCAACAGTGTCATCCACGCACCCCCGCTGCCGCGGGCTCGGCGACAGGTCTCTCGTCGATCGGCAGGTTCAGGAGTGCTGCGACCACTGCAAGTCCGATGCAGAGGGTCCAGACGATCTGGTAGGAGCCAGTAGCATCGAACAGGTAGCCGCCCAGCCATGCGCCGAGAAAGCTGCCGACCTGGTGGCTGAAGAAGACGAACCCGGAAAGCATGGAGAGGTACTGCACGCCGAACACCTGCGCCACGATGCCGTTGGTGAGCGGCACCGTCGACAGCCACAGCAGACCTATCGCCGCGGCGAAGAGCGCGGCCGACAGCGGTGTCACCGGAAACGAAATGAAGACGGCGATGACGACGGCACGTGCCGTGTACAACGCGGACAGCAGGTACTTTTTGGGGTAACGCCCGCCAAGCACACCCGCGCCATACGTTCCGAAGATGTTGAAAAGCCCGATCAGGGCAAGCGCCAGCATGCCGACCCGCGCCGGCTGCCCCTGGTCAGCGAGATAGGCCGGCAGGTGCGAGGCGATGAACACGACCTGGAAGCCGCAGACGAAGAACCCGAGTGTCAGCAGCCAGAAGCCGCGGTGCCGCGCCGCTTCGCTGATCGCCTGGCCGACAGTCTGGCGGCGGCCGGTATCGGCATGGTCGCTGCGCTTCTCCACCAGCGCAGCGGACAGCGGCACCATCAGCGCTCCAAGCGAGGCCATCACGAGCAGGGCGGACATCCAGCCGACGCTGCTGATCAGCGTCTGCCCGACCGGCACCATCATGAACTGTCCGAAGGAACCGGCCGCGCCGGCGATGCCGAGCGCCGTGCTGCGCTTCTCGGGACTCACCGTGCGCCCTATCACGCCGTACACAACGCTGAAGGTCGTGCCTGACAGGCCGAGGCCGATGAGAAGCCCCGCGCTGCCCACGAGCGCGAGTCCCGTCGTAGACGCTGCCATCAGGACGAGCCCGAGCACGTACAAGAGCGCGCCAGCGATCAGTACCCGCCCTGCGCCGTAGCGGTCAGCGATGAAACCGGTGAACGGCTGTGTTGCGCCCCAGACCAGATTCTGCAGGGCAATGGCGAGCGAGAAGACTTCACGGCCCCAGCCGAAATCGGCGCTCATCGGCTGCAGAAGCAGCCCGAAGGCGTGCCTGATACCCATCGAGAGCGTCAGGATGATGCCACCACAGAGGATGACGACAGCCGGGGTGCGCCAGTTGGTTGCCATCGCCTTCACCTCGATCAATCCCGATGCGCCGGGCGCATCGCAGGTTTCGGCCGAGTCACCCGCGTGTCACGGACTTCCACGCGCAAGGCGGAAAGACGCTCCAGCATGTCGTTCAATGCCTCATCACCGAGCGCCGAGCGCACCGCTTCCTGCGCCTGCGCCCACAGCGGACGGGCACTGGCGATCGCGCCTCTGCCGGCCTGCGTCAACGCCAGGCGGCGCGTGCGCGGGTCGTCGCCCGCGGAGATTTCGATCAGACCTTCACGCTCCAGCGGCCTGAGGTTGCGCGTGAGGGTGGTGCGATCGAGTTCTACGGCCTCGGCCAGTTCGCCGAGACGTGGCTCACCTGCCCTGTCGATCGCCAGCAGCAGCGAGAACTGCGTGACCAGCAGGCCGCTCGGGGCGAGGATCTTGTCATAGAGCCGCGTGACCGAGCTGGCAGCCCGCCTGAGATTGATGCAAACGCATTTCATAGCCACTCGGCCCCGCCGCTTTACGTGTATATACACGTATACTGCGTCGGCCCCACCGCCGTTGTCAACCGCAGGCAAGAAACTCGGGTTGTGTCGCGGAGGCGGCCTTCAGGTGTTGGCGGGGTCGGCGCTCGCCGCCGCGCGCGCGCGCTTGGCCGACTCCAGCGCTTCCGCCTCGCCCCGATAGACCTTCGGTGACAGACCATGCCCGCTCAGCTTGAGCCCGAGCATCATGCGGATGAATGCGCTGGTGCTGTAGCGGCTGACACTCGAGTAGAAGCAGCTCACCACGTCGCGCACCATGCGTGCGTAGTCATCGGCAAGATCGAGAGGCACGCTGAAGTTGTCGTAGTTGACGACGGTCGCCACCTTGTGCCCAAGGGGTGACAGGATCGATTCGACCTGCTTGCGGATCGCCTCGATGTCGTCCTTGGTCTTCACTTCGAGGTTCTCGAAATTGATGAGGAAGAGGTTCTCCTCCGGATCGTAGCGGAAGCGCGACTCGAGCGGGATGCGCATGAGGTCGTTGCGCAGGCCCATGGGTTCGGGCTGGAAGATGCGCGCATCCATGAATGGCACGGGCCCGCGGATCACCGGCTTGAAGTCCATGAAGGGGAGGATGTCGCGCTCGATGTCGATGCCGGGTGCGATCTCGATCAACTCGATCCCGTCCGCGCAGAGCCGGAAGACGCAGCGCTCGGTGACGTAGAGCACGGGCTGGTCGCGGCTCACTGCCACCTTTCCGCTGAATGTCTTGTGCTCCACCTCGCTCACGAACTTGCGCGCCTTGCCTTCCGAGGTGATGCGCACCTTGCCATTCTCGATGGCGATCGCAAGCCCGCCGGCGGTGAAGGTGCCGGTGAACACCACCTTTTTCGCGTTCTGGCTGATGTTGATGAAGCCGCCCGCGCCGGCGAGCTTTGGCCCGAACTTGCTCACGTTGAGGTTGCCTTCCCGGTCGGCCTGGGCGAGGCCGAGAAAGGTCGCGTCCAGCCCGCCGCCGTCGTAGAAGTCGAACTGGCTCGGCTGGTCGATGATGGCGCTCGTGTTGATGGCCGCGCCAAAATCCAGCCCTCCCGCCGGGATCCCGCCGACGACGCCGGGTTCAGCCGTAAGGGTCATCAGATCGACGATCTTTTCCTCGTTGGCGACGCTCGCGATCCCTTCCGGCATGCCGATGCCGAGGTTCACGACGCTGTTCGCGGAAAGCTCGAGGGCGGCGCGGCGCGCGATGATCTTGCGCTCGTCGAGCTCCATGGGAGCGAGCGACTCCACGGGCACGCGTATCTCGCCGCTGTAGGCGGGGTTGTACTCGGTCGCGAACGTCTGCCAGTGATGCTCGTGCTTGGCGACGACCACGCAGTCCACGAGAATCCCCGGCACCTTCACGTCTCGTGGATTGAGGGAGTTGCGCTCGGCGACCCGCTCCACCTGGGCGATGACGTAACCGCCGCAGTTCTTCACCGCAGTAGCGATCGCCAGCACCTCCAGCGTGAGTGCCTCCTTCTCCATGGTCAGGTTGCCGTCCGGGTCGGCAGTGGTCGCGCGGATGATGCCGACGTTGATGGGAAACGCCTTGTAGAAGAGATAGTCCTTGCCGTCGATCGGCATCAGCCGGACGATGTCCTCGGTGGTACGCGCGTTGAGCTTGCCGCCGCCGTTGCGCGGGTCGACGAAGGTGCCAAGCCCGACGTGGGTAAGCGTTCCCGGCTTGCCGGCCGCGATATCGCGAAACAAGTGGCTGATGACACCCTGAGGTAGGTTGTAGCCCTCGATCGAATTGGCGAGGACGAGCTGCTGCAGCTTCGGCACCAGTCCCCAGTGACCGCCGATCACGCGAGCGACCAGCCCCTCGTGGCCGAAGTGGTTCAGCCCGCGCTCGCGCCCGTCGCCCTGCCCCGCGGCATAGACCAGGGTGAGGTTGCGTGGCCTGCCCCGCGCCTGCTCGCTCGCCTCCCGCTGCTTGAGGAAGTACTCCTCGACCGCGATGGCAATGCCCTCGGGAAAACCGATGCCCACGAAACCGCCCGTTGCCACCGTGTCACCGTCCCTAATCAGCCGCACCGCGTCTTCCGCCGAGACCACCTTGTTGCGCCGTGCCGGCAAGTTGCCGCTCAGAACGGGATGCACGTTCTCGAAACTGCTCATGTCCTCTCTCCTCGGTTGACGGGGAACGGCGCCGGTCTATTCGTGGACCACCAGCACGTCGCAGGGCGCGCGATGCACCACCGCGTCGGTCGTGCCCCCGAACAGCCAAGCCAGCCGCGGGTACGCGCGGCCGCCAACAATGATGAGATCGACCGCCCGATCACCCGCCATGCCGACGATGGAGCGTGCAATCGTGGACGACGCCACGACCTCCGTCGCGACGTCGGGCACCCCGGCCTCGCGCGCGAGGTCGTCGAGGAAGGCGTGCGCGGCGCGCTCGAGCCGGTGACCGCCGTAGCCGATGCCGACCGGGAGCGGGCCGCTGCCCTTCGGCACGGTCGAACCCGGTTCCAAGATCTCCCCATCGATCGGCATCTGCAACTCCCCGCCCCCCTCGCGCTCGTCGACCACATGCACGAGCGTCAGCTTCGCCCCGAAAGCCCGAGCCAATTCCTTCGCTCGCGGCAGGATTTTTTCGTGGTCAGCCGCCAGGTCCGCCGCCACGAGAATGTGGGTGTATCCGCTCATGCGCGTTCCTTCAGTAAGCCCAGATCGTCTCGTAGTCCTTGCGGCGAAGCTCGTCCGGGACCGGCACGATCTTCATGCGGTTGTACTCGGCCGGCGATGCGCTCGTACGTGCCGTCGGCCCGGATCTCCTCGAACGCCTTCTGCCACTTCTCCACCTCGGCGTCGGCAGCGACTTCGAGCCGGCGAACCAGATCTCGCTCGGCCGCACGATGGCTCGCCGATGTCGAGCGCCGCGAGGTCGCCGCGCGACCTCGCGCCAGGCGTAGATCACCATCAGGCGCGGCGCGAGCCAGGCGTCGATGCGCCGCTCGCGCAGCCTGCGGGCGTTCATCCACTCCTCGGGCGCGGGTTCGATGCGGGTGAAGCCCTTCTCCTTCAGCAGCGCCTCGGCGCCGCTGCGCAGCAGCACGCCGGTCGGACGGTCCTTCACCTTGTCGAGGCTGGACACATCGACACCCTGGCCGCCGACCAGCGATCAGATCGTCGGTGAGGATCTTCGACGATCCAGCGGTACTTGTCCTCGCGCTCCGGCGTGCGTGTGAGCGCGAGAATGCCGATGTTCGGCTCGGTCATGGCGATGCTGCTGCGCCTCGGCGCCACGGCACGAACTCGATCCGGCCCGAGTGGCCGCGACGCGCTTGGCCATCGCGTGCACGACATCGTAGACGACGCCCTGACCCGGGCCGGGGAATTCGGAGACCGATCGCGGACGGGACCTGGAAGGTATACGGAGGCAGCTCGGCGGCGAGCAGCCGCAGCTCGGCAGCGCGGGTCGGCGCGGACGAAGCACCGCCGCGAGCAGGACGATGAGGCGCATCATGTTGCGTTCTCCCGCCTCAGAACATGCCGAACATCTCGTAGACCACGAGCACCAGGATGATCGAGGTGAAGGCCGACAGCGACCGCCACCATGAAGAGATCGAAGTACGACTGCTTGTGGGTGAGGCTGCAGATCGCGAGCAGCGTGATCACCGCGCCGTTGTGCGGCAGGATGTCGATCGCCGCCGAGCCGAGCGCCGCGACGCGGTGCATGATCTCCGGACTGATCCCGACGGCCTGCGCGGCCTGCGAGTAGTACTTGGCCCGAGGCGTCCGCAGCGCGATGCTCATGCCGCCCGAGGCCGAGCCGGTGATGCCGGCGAGCACGTTGACGATCAGCGCGAGCCCGATCACCGGGTCGGTCGTGACCGACTTCAGCCAGTCGCGCACGATCGCGAACGCGGCGAGGCTCGCGATCACGGCGCCGTAGGCGACCTCCGAGGCGACGTTGAGGCATCGGCAGCATCGAGCCCAGCGTGCCCTTGTTGACCGAGTCGCTGCACGTTCTGGCAAGCGGCTTCCTGGTGAGCATGATCAGCACCACGCACGCGACGACCATCGCGACGATGATCGACCAGATGCCCGAGCACCGCCGACAGCGCTGGTACCTGCCGTACTTCGTCGTTCGCGAGATAGTCGGTGTCCATCGACGGGACGATGAACTTCGTGAAGACGAAGTTGAGCCGAGCACGAGCAGCATCGGGATGATCGCGACCAGAACTGCGGCGACATGGCTGTCGTCGGCCGCGGCGATTTGCGCTCCTTGTGGTCGCCGTAGCCTTCGCCACCTCGCCGGCGCCGCATGCGCCGTGAGCGGCGCTTCAGCCACAGCATGCCGACGCCGAACATCGATCGACGCGATGATGCCGAGACCCGGCGCGGCGAAGGTGTTGGTGCCGAAGAACGGGATCGGGATCGCGTTCTGGATCGCCGGCGTGCCCGGCAGCGCGGTCATCGTGAAGGTGAACGAACCGAGCGCGATCGCGGCGGGGATGAAGCGCTTCGGGATGTTGCCGCCTCGCGAAACAGCGAGACCGCGATCGGGATACACCGAGAAGGCCACCACGAAGAGCGAGACGCCGCCGTAGGTGAGGAGCGCGCAGGCGAGCACGACCGCGAGCATCGACCGCTCCTTGCCGACCCAGCCGACGATCTTGTGCGCGATCGCGCGCGCCGAGCCCGGAATCGTCCATCAGCTTGCCGAAGATCGCGCCCAGCAGGAACAGCGGGAAGAACTTCGGCGAAGTAAGTGCCCAGCGCGGGCATGAAGACCTGGGTGTAGGTCGCGAGCAGCGGTGTCTCGTCCCAGCTGAACAGAACGCGCCACCACCGCGCAGAACGGGCGCGATCAGGATCACGTTCCAGCCGCGATAGGCGAGAAAGATCAGCAGCGCGAGCGAGACGACAATGCCTATGATGCCGAGCGCCATCAGAACCCCTCCTTCGGTGTTGCGTGTTTATTTTTTTTGGGCGGGTCGCTCAAGCGGCGGCGGGCCAGCCCCGATAACGGCGGCATTGTCTGCCGTTCGCGAATGACGTGCAAGGGGCGGAAAATGCCAAGTGCATGACGCGGCGCAGCAGACAGCGGCGGTGCGCCGCGAGGCTTGCCCGGCGCGTGCGGAACGTCGGGCCTGGAAAAAACAAAAGGCAGCGCGATAGCGCTGCCTTGGGCTGAGCTGATGATCGGCGTCTACGCGGCCTGGACCGGGATGCTGCCGCGCTTGTCGATGATGTGATTATTGGCGTCCACGTACACGAGCTTCGGATGGTACTTCTGCAACTCCAGCTCGGTAGTAGGAAGCGAAGGACGCGATGATCAGAAGATCACCCGGGCTCGCCTTGCGCGCCGCGGCGCCGTTGATGGAGATGGTGCCTGAACCGCGCTGGGCACGGATCGCGTAAGTCGTGAACCGTTCACCGTTGGCGATGTTGTAGATGTCGATCTGTTCGAACTCGCGAATGTCAGCAGCGTCGAGCAGATTCTCGTCAATTGCACAGGAACCTTCGTAATTGAGCTCGGCGTGGGTTGTCGTCACCCGGTGCAGCTTCGCCTTGAGCATGGTTCGTTGCATGTTCGGAAACCCTCCGGACGGTGAAGGGGCATCAATGTCCAATCAAGGTCTGCGCCAAGCCAGACCCCCTCGCGGGACGCCGATTATATCGACATCACGCTGCGACACAAGCCTCCGTGTTGTCGATCAGCCGGGTGGCCCCCAGCCATGCTGCGCCCAGCACCACCAACGGCTCTCCCGCAGCTTGCGGCGGCAGCAGGTCGCTGCATTTTCGCGCCGCAACATAATCCACACGGAAGCCCTGACTGTCAAGAAAAGCACGGGCCTCACGCTCGATCGCCGCGTAATCCGTGCGCCCGCCTTCGATCGCTGCCTTCGCCCGCGCCAGCGCCTGCGACAGGGCCACGGCACGGACGCGGTCGGTCGGCGACAGATACTGATTGCGCGAGCTCATGGCGAGTCCGTCCGCCTCGCGCCGGGTCTCTCCAGCGAGGATCCGTACCGGCAGATTCAGTTGCTCGACCATCGAGCGGATGACGAAAAGCTGCTGGTAGTCCTTCTTCCCGAAGACCGCGACCGCTGGCTGCACGGCATTGAAGAGCTTCAGCACCACCGTGGCGACACCGCGGAAATGTCCCGGGCGGAGGGCACCGCAGAGGTCGTTCGCAATCGGTCGGCGGCTCGACGTGGAACTGCTGTGGCACGGGATAGAGTTCGCGCTCGTCCGGCGCAAAGATCACGTCGACGCCGAGCGGCGCGAGCCGGGCGAGATCGGCGTCGAGGGTGCGCGGATAGCGGTCGAAGTCCTCCGCCGGGCCGAACTGCAGACGGTTCACGAAGATGCTCACGACCACGCACTGGCCGTGGCTGCGGGCAATGCGCACCAGATCGAGATGTCCTTCGTGCAGATTGCCCATGGTCGGCACGAACGCGACCCCGGGCACGCAGCCAAGCCGCGCGCGCAGCGCGGAAACGGCGGTGATCACGTCCATCGGCGCGGCAACTAGAAGGAGTGCTCGGGGCCCGGGAAAGTCTTCGCCTTCACTTCCTTGACGTAGCTTTCCACCGCCGCCTGCAGGCTCTTCGAGGGGCGCATGTAGTTCTTGACGAACTTGGCCTTCTTGCCGGGATAGATGTCGAGCATGTCGTAGAGCACGAGCACCTGGCCCGAGCAGTCCACCCCCGCCCCGATGCCGATGGTGGGAATGCGAATGCTCTCGGTGACCTCCTTCGCGAGCTTTGCCGGAATCGCCTCAAGCACGATCATGCCGGCCCCGACCTTCTCCAGGTTTCGCGCCTCGTCGAGGATCCGCCCCGCCTCGTCTTCGGCGCGGCCCTGCACGTGATAGCCGCCGAGCTGGTGCACGGACTGCGGCGTGAGGCCGATATGGCCGCAGACCGGGATGCCGCGCCGTGTGAGGTAGGCGACAGTCTCGAACATGGGTGCGCCGCCTTCGACCTTCACCATCTGCGCCCCGGCAGCCACCAGCGGCACCGCGTTGCGAAAGGTGTCCGCCGGACCGGTCTGGAACGTGCCGAACGGCATGTCGGCGATGATGAATGCCCGCTTCGCGCCGCGCGCGACGCACGCGGTGTGGTAGACCACCTGCTCGAGCGTCACCGGCAGCGTCGTCTCGTGCCCCTGCAGCACCATGCCGAGCGAGTCGCCCACCAGCATCACTTCCACGCCAGCCGCGTCGAGCAGGGCCGCGAAGCTCGCGTCGTAGCACGTCAGGGTCGCGATCTTGTTGCCGTCCTGGTTCATGCGCTGCAGGTTGGCGAGCGTGATCCGCATCGATTCAGGCTCCGAGATTGAAAAAGGCCCGGCTGCCGCGCATCTCCGCCACCTGCGTGAGCAAGAGGTCGAGGTCCGCGCGGGCGTCGACGAAATTGAGGTTGTCGCTGTTCACGATCAGCACCGGCGCCGCGGCGTAATGATGGAAGAAACCGCTGTAGGCGTCCGCCAGGCGGCGCAGGTAGTCGAGCGCGAGGTCGCTCTCATAGGCGACGGCGCGCCGCTTGACGCGCTCCATGAGCGTGTCGGGCGACGCCTGCAGATAGATGACGAGATCAGGTGCGGGTGCGCGCGGCCTGACGTGCGCGTACAGGTCCCGATAGAGCGCGAGTTCTTCGGCGGTGAGGGTGAGCTCGGCGAACAGCGGATCCTTGTCCAGCATGAAATCGGAAACGACGCGCCCGGCGAAGAGGTCCTGCCGCATCAGATCGGAGAGCTGGTTCACGCGGTGCGTCAGGAAAAAAAGCTGCGTGGCCAGCGCGTACCGCTCCGGGTCGCGGTAGAAGCGCGGCAGAAACGGGTTCGCCTCCGGCTCCTCGAGGACGAGTCGCGCGTGCAGGCGTTCGGCCAGCGCGTGTGCCAGGCTGGTCTTGCCGGCACCAATCGGCCCTTCGATGGCCACATAGCGCAGTCGCTCAGGCAGCATCCAGGCGCTCCAGTCGCTGATCGGGACATTCCCGCAGCAGGTCGGCGACGCGCCCCTGGCCCGGAATGACGGCCTCGGGCGCGATCTCGGCGAGCGGCCGCAGCACAAACGCCCGCTCGTGCATGCGTGGGTGGGGAAGCGTGAGACCGGGTTCGTGGAGCACAACATCTGCGTACAGCAGCACATCGAGGTCGAGCGTGCGCGGCGCGCCCGGGAAGTCGCGCAGGCGGCCGTGGCGCCGCTCGATGTCAAGCAGGCCGTCGAGCAGCGCGTGCGGCGCGAGCGCGGTTTCCACCATCACGACGGCATTGATGAAATCGGGCTGGTCGAGAAATCCGACCGGCGCCGTGCGGTAAAGCGACGAGCGTTTGAGAAGCTGCGTCTCGGGCAGCGCCGCGATCTCCGACATGCCGCGCGCGACCTGCTCGCGCGGGCCGTCGAGGTTGCTGCCCAGGGCGAGGAAGGCCACCGTGGGCGTCCGGCTCACGATTCGCCTCCCGGCTCGCCGACCGTCTCCGCCGCGATCGCCGGCCGCTTGCGCCGCGGCCGCCGCCGGCGCGTGCCCTTGCCGGTGCTCGGCAACAGCATGCTGCTGCGCTCTTCGTCACTCGCGTCCTGAAACTTCGTCCACCATTCGCCGAGCTCCGCCTCCACCTCGCCGCTCTCGCAGCGGAGCAACAGGAAATCGTAGGCGGCGCGGAACCGTTCGTGGGCACAGCAATGCCAGCGGGCGGCGTCCGCTGCGCACCTCGAAGCGCGGCTGCATCGCCCACACCTCCTTCATCGGCGCACTCAGGCGGCGCGGAATCGCGAGCTTTTCCGACTGCTGATTCACGACCTGCTCCATCGCGTCGTGCAGTGCGGGAATCGGCTTCATGCCGTCGGCCTGCAATACCTTCCAGGCGCTGCATGACTTCGTGCCACAGCAATGCCGCGAAAAGGAAGGCGGGCGACACCGGCTTGTCCGCGATGATGCGCTGGTCGGTGTTGCGCAGCGCAAGCATGACGAAGCGCTCTCCGAGCGGCTGCTCGACGATGACGTCCAGCATCGGCAGCAGTCCGTGATGCAATCCCTCCTCGCGCAACCTGTCCACGCTCACGGCGGCGTGGCCCGAGAGCAGGAGCTTCATCATCTCGTCGAAGAGCCGCGCCGCAGGCACGTTCTGCAGAAGGTCCGCGAGTGGCTTGATGGGGCGGCGGGTCGCCGCATCCAGTTCCAGCCCGAGCTTCGCCGCGAGGCGCGCCGCGCGCAGCATCCGCACCGGATCCTCGCGATAACGCTTCTCCGGATCGCCGATGATGCGCAGACACTTGCTCTGGAGATCGCCCCAGCCGCCACAGTAGTCGATGATCTCCTGCGTGCTTGGATCGTAGAACAGCGCGTTGACGGTGAAGTCACGCCGCAGTGCGTCCTCTTCCTGCGTTCCCCACACGTTGTCGCGCAGCAGGCGGCCGTGAGCGTCCTTCGGCGCCGCATTGCCCGCCTCCCCGGCGGGGCCGCGAAAGGTCGACACCTCGATCGTCTCGGCGCCGCACAGACAGTGGACGATCTGAAAACGGCGGCCGATGATGCGCGAGCGGCGGAATGCGGTGCGCACCTCCTCCGGAGTCGCATCGGTCGCCACGTCGAAATCCTTGGGGCTGCGCCCGAGCAGAAGATCGCGCACTGCACCGCCGACGACGAACGCCTTGAAACCCCGCTCCTGCAGCGTGGACGTGACCTTGCGCGCGCAATCGCTGATGCGGCTGCGGGCGACCCCGTGCGTCTCGAAGGGGATGACGACCGGATCCTGCGAACGTGCGCGGCGCGAGAAAACGCGATGCAGGAACTTGCGGATCATGGATGCGTGGCTTGAATGGCCTTCTTATGAGCGCTGGCCGGCAGCAATTGCCGGGGCGGAAAGCCGGAAATTATACATCCGGCGTTGCAGCGCAATGCCGCTGGTAGTCGCGCCCTGCCGTCAGCAGCCCGGTATCGCAGCCGAGCACACCTCAGCGCAGGCTGATGACAGGCCATCCGCACTCTGTTGCGTGTTGGCGCAGGGTATCGTCCGGATCCACCGCTACCGGGTGGGATACGCGCGCGAGCAGCGGCAGGTCGTTCAGGGAATCGCTGTAGAACCAGCTCCCGGCGAAGCTATCGAGGGGTGTGCCGCGCGCGCCCAGCCACTCCTGCAATCGCTCGACCTTGCCCTCGCGGAAGCACGGCGTGCCGGCGACGCGGCCCGTGAACTCGCCATTCACCGTTTCCGGATCGGTTGCGATGAGATACTCGACGTCGAGCGCGCGTGCGATCGGCACGGTGACGAAGCTGTTGGTGGCGGTGACGATCACGCGCAGGTCATCCGCATGACGCTGCAGCAGTTGCCGCGCGGGCTCGCCGATCAGCGGGGCGATGTGCTGCGTCATGAACTCCTGACGCCACGCGTCGAGGACGCTGCGCGGATGGCGCGACAGCGGCTTCAGCTGGAAGCCGAGGAACTCGTGGATGTCGAGCGTTCCGGCGCGATACTGGTCGTAGAAATATTGGTTCCGCGCTGCGTAGACTTCACGGTCGAGCACGCCCTTGCCGATCAGGAACTGCGCCCATTCGAAATCGCTGTCGCCGGAAAGCAGTGTGTTGTCGAGATCGAAGAGGGCGAGGCGCATGGGATGACGCGGTGAACGAAGCGGTCTGTACGCGGTCTCGTTGTGGACGCGGACCGCGGACCAGCAGCGGGCGCGCAGTATAGCTTAAAATCTCCCGATGAACCTGCCCGACTCCCTCCTTCCGCACGCTTGGTACTGGCTGGGCTGGGCGCTCTTCGCGCCCTGCTTCCTGCTCGTGGCCTGGCGCACGCCGTGGCGCCGGCTGGCGGATTCCGTACTGCTCAATGCGTGGCTCGGGACCATCGTGTGTCTCATGCTGCTCTGGCAGATTTCGGCAGGCATCCAGCCGGGGCTCAACTTCCATTTCCTCGGTGCAACGCTTTTCACCCTCATGGCCGGTCCGCAGTTGGCGCTCGTCGGTCTCACGATCGCGCTCGCGGCGGTCACGGCGTGGAACGGCAGCGGCTGGGAAAGCTTCGGACTGAACGGGGTCCTCATGGCGGTGCTGCCGGTGGCGCTGAGTTTCGCGCTCTATCGGCTGATCGATTCGCGCCTGCCCAACAACTTCTTCGTCTACGTATTCGGGACAGCCTTCGCGGGGGCCGGCGTGACCATGGCGACGGTCGGTCTCGCGACCACTTCCCTCCTCGCAGGTGCCGGCGCCTATCCTTCAGGGCAGCTCTTCGAACTCTACCTCCCATATTATTTGCTGCTTGCCTGGTCGGAAGCACTCTTCACGGGCATGACCATGACACTTTTCGTAGTCTACAAGCCTGAGTGGGTCGCAACCTTCGACGACAGGCGCTACCTGCGCAACCAGTAACCGCAGATCCGCGTCAGCAGATCGTGGCCGTCCCTCGCTCGCAATCATCACAGCGCATGAATCCTCTATTTCTTCGTACCGTTTTCCTCTTCGGCGCCCTGTCGGGCATCGCCCTGCCCGCCGCTGGCATCGACGAACCTGCTCCCGTGGAACGGCACGCGCTGCCGAAAGCGGGAACGGACCTGGTCGGCAGCATCGGTTCCGCCACTGTGCGCGAGGAGGAAACGCTGCTGGACATCGCCCGCCAGCAGGGCATCGGGCAGGAGGAAATCGTCAACGCCAATCCCGGCGTTGACCGCTGGCTGCCGCGTCCGGGTAGCGAAGTCACCATCCCCGGTCGCCGTCTCGTTCCGGAAGGTCCGCGGCGCGGCATCGTCATCAATCTGCCGGAGTATCGACTCTATTACTACCCGGAGCCGGCGAAGAAGAACGGGCCGCGCGAAGTCATCACCGTTCCGATCTCGGTCGGCCGCATGGACTGGAAAACGCCGCTCGGCCTCACGCAGATCACGGCAAAGCAGAAAAATCCGTCATGGACGCCGCCGGAGTCGATCCGTGTCGAGCACGCGGCCGACGGCGACGTACTGCCGAAGGTGGTGCCGCCGGGCCCTGACAATCCGCTCGGGGCTTACGCCTTGCGGCTGGGCATCCCCGGCTACCTGATCCACGGCACAGACAAGCAGTTCGGCGTCGGCATGCGCGTGACGCACGGCTGCATGCGCCTGCTGCCCGAACACATCGAGGCGCTGTTCCAGCTCGCCCCTGTGGGCACGCCGGTACGCCTCGTAAATCAGCCGGTGAAAGTGGGCTGGGGTGCTGACGCGCTCTATCTGGAGGTGCACCCGTCGCTCGAGGAGAACGAGCGCCCGGCAGAACTGCTGATCGCGAACACCCTCGACAGGATCCAGGTCCAGGTCGCCTCGCGCCCGGATCTGGTGGTGGACGTAGCCGCGGTCAAGCTCGCGGTCATCGAGAAATCCGGCTTGCCGGTCCGGGTCACCCGGCCAGCGGCGCAGGCGGAGAATCACCTCTAACAGCCCGACGGGTCGTCGCGTCGCGCTCGCCTGCTGCTTGCGCGCGGCCACCGGCACGAACGCCGGCGGCTGCGGGCTTGAACCCTTTCGGCGATGGACCGCAGTCACGTCGCATCGCGCTTCTTCCCGAGGGAAGCAGGGTTCTTACTTGTACATCGACTTCTTGAACATGCGGTCGATCTTGGTCTGCGTATCATGGCAGCAAGCATTGGCCGAGTCAGCCGAGGCCTTCGCGGCGTCAGCAGTGGCCTTCGCTGCATCCGACGTGTACTTGGCGGCATCGGCCGAAGCCTGAGCCTTCGCAGCAGCTGCAGCAGCGCTGTCGGCCGAAGCCTGCGCCTTCATCGCCGCGGCGGCGGCTTTGTCGGCAGTTGCGCGCACGGCCTCCAGGTCCTTCGTGGAAGCGCAGCCGCCGGCGAGTGCGAGGCCGGCGACGAGGAACAACGAAGTGACGATTTTCTTCATGCTGTTTTATCTCCATAAATGAATGACTTGGCGAAGCGCTTTCAGCGCGGAATGCGGAAATTGGCGCAGCGCACTAGCGTATTCTAACGAGCGCGCCCTTTCCGACCAAACGCACGACCTCGTTCATCTGTTCGTTGGTGAGAGCGATACAGCCCTTGGTCCAGTTGAGATCCCAGTGGATCCCGGGGTCGCCGCGGC
Source organism: uncultured beta proteobacterium (assembly GCA_963719715.1). GTDB lineage: Bacteria > Pseudomonadota > Gammaproteobacteria > Burkholderiales > JAEUMW01 > JAEUMW01. The sequence goes on along the minus strand of CAVRDD010000024.1, from coordinate 53,451 downwards.
CGATGCCATGAATGCCGATATTCCCGCCAAGCCGCGTGTTCTGGGGCGGGATGCGCCCCTCGACGTGCGCTTCCAGAATCGCGTCGAACTCCCCCTGGCTGATCTCAGCTGCCGCCAACCCCTGCCGCGCGCGTGCGACGGAAGGGTAGTCAAAGCCGATAAACGGGCCGAACTGGCCTGCGGGCTTCACCCACGCAACCCGGAACTGTCCGAGCGGTGTCTTGCCGTCGCCGGTGCGCTTCTGCTCGCTCACGCCCCAGCGGCCCACCGAGACGTGATCGAACCTGGCGAGCACTTTGTCGCCGCGAAGCACACGCATTTCGCGTTTCGCTGAATCCACGTCGACGACGACGTCGGCTCCCGCGTCTGCCCGGGCTCCGTTGGCCACGAGCAGCCAGCAGGCAGCAAGCGCCCCCAGCAACGCCCGCATCGGCTGCCGCCAGCGCGGGGGGACCCGGGGTTGGGGCTTATCGCCATACGTGCAGTCGAGTCGTCGCGGCGCGACGTTGTGGATTTTCATGAACGCTTTCATCTGGTTTGAACTTGGCTCTCCTGCTGCCCAGAGACTCGTAGAGGCTTCGGCGCGCAGGCGGGTGATGATCAGGATGTGGCAGCGGGATTCCGGGATCAGGGCACTGCTGCGCCGGCTTCCGCCAGCAGTTCACGTACCAACGACACGGTGACCGACCGCTTGGTTTCGAGGGAGTAACGGTCGAGCGCCTCCAGCATGCGGATCAATGACGGCAGATCACGTGCGTGGCGGCGCAGAAGATGGTCGACGACCTCGCGTCCGAGCGTGAAGCCGCGCTGCGCGGCGTGACGCGTCACCGCCTCGGCCTTTTCGTCGTCGGCGAGCACCCGCAGGGGATAGGCAACACCGGCGGCGAGCCGGGTCACCACGTCCGCGCGCAGGGAAAGCTGCGCCGGCGCAACGTCACCCGCGCACAGTAGCGCGCCGCCCGACTCGCGCAGGCGAATCAGCAGACCGAAAAGCTGCGCCTGCCCGGCAGCGTCGAGTTGCTGCACGTCATCCCACACCACGACATCGGGCAGTGCTTCGGGCAAGGTCATCGCGAGCATCGCCCTCCAGGCAGAGTGCCCCTGGGCAGCCAGCCGCGACCGCCCGCAGCAGGTGCGTGCGTCCGCTGCCCTGCGGCCCGAAAAGGAACACCACCGGCTCGCGACGCGCGTCCGCGAGGAAATCGCGCATGGCCTGCAGCACTTCGACATTGGGACCCGCGACGAAATTGTCGAAGGTGGGATCGGTCGGTGAGACGAGGTCGAGGACGAGCTGCTTCATCGAACAGTGCTTTGATCGGGTGGCCGGTGCGAAACGGCCTCGCCCATTTCGGCTAGAATCCGATGCCTCGCCCGGCAAACAACGCCGAGTACTTTATCCTTCGCACCGAGCGCACTCAACCAGCAGCGTCATGCAACCGAAGACTCCGCTCTCCTACCGCGACGCCGGCGTCGACATCGATGCGGGCGACGCCCTGGTCGAACGCATCAAGCCCTTCGCCAGACGCACCACGCGTCCGGAAGTTCTGGCTGGCATCGGCGGCTTCGGCGCCCTCTTCGAGATGTCGGGCAAATATCGGGAGCCGGTGCTCGTCGCCGGCACCGACGGTGTCGGCACCAAGCTCAAGCTCGCATTTCATTTCGATCGCCACGACACCGTCGGCATCGACTTGGTCGCGATGAGCGTGAACGACGTTCTCGTGCAGGGCGCGGAACCGCTCTTCTTCCTCGACTACTTCGCCTGCGGAAAGCTCGACGTGAACACCGCCGCGGACGTCATCCGCGGCATCGCTGCCGGTTGTGAGCTGGCCGGATGCGCGCTCATCGGCGGTGAGACGGCGGAAATGCCCGGCATGTACCCCGCCGGCGAATACGATCTCGCGGGCTTCGCCGTCGGCGCGGTAGAGAAGAGCCGCATCATCGACGGGCGCTCCATCTGCGCTGGCGATGCGGTGCTCGGCCTGGCCTCCAGCGGCGCGCACTCGAACGGCTATTCGCTCATCCGCAGGATCATCGAGCGGCAGGCGGCAGACCTGCCGGAGGCCCTCGACGGACGCCCATTTTCGGAGGCGATCCTGGCGCCGACGCGCATCTATGTGAAGCCGGTGCTTGCGCTGCTGCTGCAATCGGTCGCGGTGAAAGGCATGGCGCACATCACCGGCGGCGGCCTCACCGGCAACGTCCCCCGCATCCTGCCCGCGGAAGTTGTCGCCGAGATCGAATCGAGCGCGTGGCAGTTGCCGCCGCTTTTCCAGTGGCTGCGCGAGGCCGGTAACGTCGCCGCCGCAGAGATGTATCGGACATTCAACTGCGGCATCGGCTTCGTGCTCGTGGTCGATGCGGCACACGCCGATTCCGCTGCGGAGATTCTGCGCGCCCAGGGCGAGACGGTCCATCGCATCGGGCATATTCGTGCGCGCCAGGGCGACGAGCCGCAGACCGTGATCGTCTGACATGCGCAGACTCGTCGTCCTCATCTCCGGACGCGGCAGCAACATGGAAGCGCTGCTGAAGGCGTCGCTGCCCGCCCGCATCGTCGCCGTCATCAGTAATCGCGCCGACGCCGCGGGGCTGGCGATCGCCGCCCGACACGACGTGCCGACGCGCGTCATCGAGCACCGGGAATTCGCGAGCCGCGACGCGTTCGATGCAGCGCTGGCGGAGGCGATCGACGCTTACGAACCGGACTATGTGCTGCTCGCCGGCTTCATGCGGATCCTGAGTGCGGCGTTCGTCGCCCGCTTCGCGGGTCGGCTGATCAATATCCACCCGTCGCTACTGCCCGCGTTTCCCGGGCTGCACACGCATGCCCGCGCACTCGCCGAAGGCGTCAAGGTGCACGGATGCACAGTGCACTTCGTCACGCCCGCGCTCGATCACGGTCCGATCATCGTCCAGGCAGGCGTGCCGGTGCGCACAGGTGACACCGAGGACAGGCTCGCCGCCCGCGTGCTCGAGCAGGAGCACCTGGTTTTCCCGCAGGCGGTGCGCTGGCTGTGCGAAGGACGCGTGTCGGTCGATGCAAGCGGTCGCGTCGCCGTGGCAGGCGAGCAGCCGGGTGCCGGTGCGCTCGTCGTACCGCCGGTTGAGGCTTGAACCGTCGGCCGCTTCGCGTCTGAAAGCGTTATTACCTGGATGACTGCTTTCAACGCAGGGTTCGGTTCGCCCGCCCCCGCATCGATCACTCGGCGGCGACTTCTTCTGGCGCTGGCGGTTTCCCTCGCCCTGCATTTTGCGATTGCCAGCCGCGTGCGGATGCCGCTCCCGCCGGTGCCGCTGCAGCCGCTCGAAGCCACCCTGGTGGCAGCGAAGGAAGAACGCGCCCCCCCACCGCCGCCCACCGAGCGGCAGCTTGCCGGCCGCGCCGAAGCAGCAGGCACCCCCGCGCAGGACAACCAGGCCGGCACCAACGGTCGCGCCCGCGCCGGCAGCACCCGCCGCCGTGGCCGTTTCCGATCTGCCGCTGCCGACCGGTGGAGAACCCGGTGATCGCTGACGCCGGCGAAGCACTCCCTGCCGATGCCGAATCTGCGCGAGTCCCGCCTGCTGCGTCATCGACCGACGTTCCCGCAGACGAGCCAGCAGTCACGCCGCTGCGGGTCGAGCGGCCGCTGTCGCCGCAAGGCTCCATTCAGTTCGACATCTACTACGGGTCGAATCGTTTCCTGGTCGGCCGCAGCGAGCTGTTCGTGGGAAATCGCCGACGGCCGCTATCGACTCGCCACCAACGGCAGGACGATCGGGCTCGCCGCGCTCTTCTACCCGTTCGGCGTGAGCTCGGCGAGCGAGGGACGGATCACCGAGGCCGGTTTCGAGCCGGATTCGTTCCGGCTCGATCGCACCGGAAAGAAAGGGGAAAAGCAGTATCGCGTCGAGTTCGATCGCGCAAGCGGTGTCGCCCGCTTCACCGACCCCGACGGTGTGCGCGAGGTGCCGCTGCGGCCGTCCTCGCTCGATATCCTGTCGCTGGTGTGCCAGCTATCGGTGGTACGGCTGGAGCCCGGACCGCTGCGCCTCAATCTCACCAATGGCCGCAAGCTCGACACTTACGAGGTAGAGGTCGGCCCGCAGGAGATCGTGGAAACGCCGATGGGGGAGCTGCGCGCCGTCTACGTGAAACAGGTGCGCAAGCCCGGTGACGAAGGCATCGAGGTCTGGCTGGCGGTCGACTTCGCCTACCTGCCGGTACGGCTGCGCTTCACCGACCGCAAGGGCAGCATCGCCGCCGAGCAGCTCGTCACCGGCGTGCAGTTGGTTCGTGGCTGATCTGGCGGCGGCGCAGCTTCGCTCGGCGGAGGCTGCGCTGGCCGCGACCCTGCCGCTCAGCGGGCCGGCCGATGCCGCACTCAGCACCTTCTTTCGCGCGCACCGCGAGCTCGGTGCCCGTGACCGCAGCTTCATCGCCGAGACGGTGTTCGCCTGCCTGCGGCGCAAGCGCCTGCTCGAACACCTGGCGGGCGGCGACGCACCCGCGGCGCCTCGTGCTCGCATGCCTGGCAAAGTTGAGGGGCGTCTCGGCGCGCGAACTCGCGCCGTTTCTGGACCCGTCCGAGGCCGCGTGGCTCAACACCGTGCGGGCGGCGAGCCTCGCCGATCTTCCCTTCGCGCTGCGCTACGATCTCCCGGACTGGCTGATCGAGCGCCTGCTGCCGAGGCTGGGCGAAGCGGCACTGCTTACGCTGGCGCGCAGCCTGAACGAGCCCGCGCCGCTCGATTTGCGCGTCAACCGCATGAAGACGACGCGCGATGCGGTGCTCGCGCAGCTTGCCAGCGATGGCGTCGCGGCAACCGCAACGCCTTATTCGCCGCTCGGCGTACGTGTCGCGGGCCACCCTCGCCATCAATCGCCACGAGCTGTTCCGGTCGGGAGCGGTCGAAGTGCAGGACGAAGGCAGCCAGTTGCTCGGTCTGCTGGTCGCACCCAGGCGGCGCGATCTGGTGGTGGATTTCTGCGCGGGTGCCGGCGGCAAGACCCTGCTGCTCGGCGACCTCATGCAGTCGCAGGGACGGCTCTACGCCTTCGACACGTCCGAGCGCCGGCTGGCGAAACTGAAGCCGCGCCTCGCCCGCGCCGGCCTCACGAACGTCGAGCCGCGGCAAATCGCGGACGAGAACGACGCGCGTGCGCACAGGCTCGCGTCCAAGGCCGATCGCGTGCTGGTCGACGCACCGTGCAGCGGGCTCGGGACGCTGCGCCGCAACCCGGATCTCAAGTGGCGTCAGTCGCCGGCGACCGTCGCGGAGATGGCCGCGAAGCAGGCGTCGATCATGGCTGCGGCGGCGCGCCTGGTGCGGCCCGGCGGACGCCTGGTCTACGGCACTTGCAGCCTGCTCGCGGAGGAGAACGAGAACGATCGTCGATGCGTTCCTCGGCGCGCACCCGGACTTCGCGCTCGTGCCGGCAACGGACGTGCTCGCGCAAGCGCGCGTGTCGCTCGACACCGGACGATACCTTGAACTTACTCCCGCAGCCCACGGCTGCGACGGCTTCTTCGGCGCGGTTCTCGAACGCCGTGCGGCGACCGCGGCTTGACCCGGAGCCCACGGAGGCCAGCACCGCCTGCGTGCTAGAATCCGCCGCGTTTCGCCCCCCGCCCCTTCCCGCTGGACTCATGCCGGACTTCGCGCTACCTCCCCTGATCGGAGACGTCCTCGCCGATCTGCAAGAACCGTCGGTGCTGTGGGAGCTCGCCGTCATCGCCGCAGCGCTCGTCGCGGCATGGCTGCTGAACCGGTTCGTCGCGCCGTGGGTGCGCAGCGATCACACAGTCCTTCGCGTTGGCGCCGGCGGGGTACAGCGGGCGCTGTTCCCGCTGACGGCAATCGTCGTCGTATTGGCCGGCCGTGCACTCGTGCGCAGGTTTCACCCGGTGCCGCTGCTCGACCTCGCGGTGCCGCTGCTCGGTGCGCTTGCCATCGTGCGCTTCGCGGTCTTCATGTTGCGCCACGTGTTCCCGAACAGCGGTCTGGTGCAGCGCTTCGAACGCCTCATCGCGGGTGTCGTGTGGTTCGGACTTGCCCTGCACATCACCGGCTTCCTGCCCGACCTGCTCGCGTACCTCGAGGAGATTCGCATCCCCCTCGGCGGCAGTTCGATCAGCCTGCTCACCATCATCAACGGTCTGATCGCGATCACCGTCACGATGCTGCTCGCGCTGTGGGCTGGTCGCGTGCTGGAGCAGCGCCTGATGAGCGCGACCGAGATGGACATCAACGTGCGCGTCGTGCTCGCGAAGGCGCTGCAGGCGGGGCTCATCGTCCTCGCGGTGCTGATCGCACTGCCGATGGTGGGCATCGACCTAACGGCGCTCTCGGTCTTCGGCGGCGCGCTCGGCGTCGGCCTCGGCCTGGGTCTGCAGAGAATCGCCAGCAACTACGTGAGCGGATTCATCATCCTGCTCGACCGCGCGGTGAGCCTGGGCGATGTCATCACGGTAGACAAGCGCCAAGGCCAAGTCACCAGGATGACCGCCCGTTACGTGGTGGTGCGCAGTCTGGACGGCACGGAATCGATCATTCCCAACGAAATCCTGATCTCATCGACCGTGGTGAGCCACAGCTTCACCGAGCATCGTGTACGCGTGGCGCTGCCCTTGCGCATCCCCTTCGACGGCAATCTGGCGCAGGCCCGCGAGATCGCCGTCGCGGCGGCGAGGGCGCAAGCGCGTGTGCTGTCCGATCCCGCTCCCTTCGTCGCGATCACGGGCCTGGGAGAGTCCGGCGTCGAGCTGGAACTCGGCGTGTTCGTCGGCGACCCGGAGCGCGGCACCGGCCGCCTGCGTACCGACCTCTACGAGGCGATTCTGGAGGGATTCAAGACCGCCGGCATCGCCGTGCCCTATCCGCAGCGCGACGTGCGCCTGCACCAGGACGGCGCACAGACCGCAAATCCTGTCAATTCGACAAGTAGTTAGCGTCATGCTGCGACGCACAATTTCTGTTGCCTTTTGGCGTCAATCCTGTATATTGCGCAGTTCGTCTCAATCTGAGACCACTCGCCCGGATTAAGGATTGTCATGTTCCTCTCAGGTCTTATCGAGCTGCCTTGGTGGGGTTATATAGTGGTGGCGCTGGTTTTCACCCATATCACCATTGCGGGAGTCACCATCTATCTGCATCGCCACCAGGCGCACCGCGCGTTGGAGATGCACCCGATCGTGAGCCATTTCTTCCGCTTCTGGCTATGGCTTACCACTGGCATGGTGACCAAGGAATGGGCGGCGATCCATCGCAAGCATCACGCGAAGTGCGAGACCGTCGAGGATCCACACAGCCCGCAAACGAGGGGCATCAGCAAGGTACTGTGGGAAGGCGCTGAGCTCTACCGCGAAGAATCGAAGGTCCAGGCAACCATGGACAAGTACGGTCACGGCACGCCCGATGACTGGATCGAGCGCAATCTCTACAGCAAGTACACGCGCGTGGGCATCACGCTCATGTTCATCATCAACTTTGCCCTCTTCGGATTCCTCGGGATGTCGATCTGGGCAGTGCAGATGATGTGGATTCCGCTGTTCGCCGCCGGCGTGATCAATGGCATCGGCCACTACTGGGGTTACCGCAACTTCCAGACCGAGGATGCCTCGCGCAACATCGTGCCCTGGGGCATCCTGATCGGGGGCGAGGAACTGCACAACAACCACCACGCCTACGGCAGCTCTGCCAAGCTCTCAAGCAAGTGGTACGAGTTCGACATCGGCTGGCTTTACATCCGCCTGCTCGAGATCGTCGGGCTCGCCGACGTGAAGCGGCTTGCGCCGCGCCCGCGCATGGCGGAAGCCGCCAAGACGGAATGCGACGTCGCGACGCTGCAGGCGGTGATCAACCACCGCTACGAAGTCATGGCCAAGTACGCCAAGAGCGTGAAGCACTTGTGCGCCGAAGAGTTTCAGAAAGTGCGCGAGCACTCGAAGGTTGACTGGGAAGCGGTGAAGCGGTATCTCACGCGCGGTCAGACCGAATTCAAGGCCGAGGACCGTGCCTGCCTCGACGTGCTCAGCATGAAGAGCAGCGTGCTGAAGACGGTGTTCGGTATGCGCGACGAGCTTTGCGCGATCTGGGCCCGCTCCAGCGCATCGCGCGAAACGCTCGTGAAGCAGCTCGAAGACTGGTGTCAGCGCGCGGAAGCGAGTGGCATCGCACCGCTGCGTGAGTTCTCGATGCGCCTGCGCCAGTACGCCTGACGCGAGTACTCGGGCAACAAAAAGCCCGCCGATGGCGGGCTTTTTGTTTTGCGGCGGAACCGCTCGGCTTCTCTACTTGAGCTTGGTTTCCTTGTAGGCGACGTGCTTTCGCGCCTTCGGGTCGTACTTCTTGAACTCGAGCTTCTCGGGCGTCGTCTTCTTGTTCTTCGTCGTCGTGTAGAAGTGCCCGGTGCCGGCCGTGGATTCGAGCTTGATCTTTTCGCGCACGGTGGTCTCCTCAGATCTTCACGCCCTGCTCGCGCAACTCGGCGAGCACGACGTCGATACCCTTCTTGTCGATCGTGCGCAGGCCCGCTTGGCTAACGCGCATGCGCACCCAGCGGTTCTCGCTCTCGACCCAGAAGCGGCGGTACTGCAGGTTCGGCAGATAGCGCCGATTCGTCTTGTTGTTGGCGTGAGACACATGGTGCCCACCCAGCGGGCGCTTGCCCGTCACTTCACACACACGTGCCATGGATGTTACTCCGGCGAATTCTGAAAAGTCGGGCATTGTAGCCGCTCGGGGCGGCGCGTTCAAGGTGCGACGTCCGATGCCGCCTGCCGAGTCCGCGCACGGGCGACTGCGGCACGCCATCCAGCGTAGCGGGCGGCCACCTCATCACGGCTCATGCGCGGTTCGAAGCGGCGCTCCTCCCACCACAGGGACGAGAGCTGTTCACGGTCCTGCCAGTAGCCGACGGCCAAGCCGGCGAGAAACGCGGCACCGAGCGCCGTGGTCTCCGTATTGCGCGGCCGCACCACCGGCACGCCAAGCATGTCGGCCTGGAACTGCATGAGGAGATTGTTGCGCGCCGCCCCGCCATCGACCCGCAGCTGCGCGACCTTGATCGCGGCATCGGCTTCCATGGCGCGCAACACGTCGGTCACCTGAAACGCCATGCTTTCGAGGGCTGCGCGTGCCAAGTGCCCCGCCGTGGCTCCGCGCGTGAGCCCGCTGATGAGGCCGCGCGCGTGAGGATCCCAGTAGGGTGCGCCCAAACCGGTGAAGGCCGGGAACGAAATGCACGCCCGCGCTATCGGGCACGCTCGCGGCCAGCCGCTCGACCTCTTCCGCCGACCGGATGAGGCCGAGTCCGTCGCGCAGCCATTGCACGACGGCGCCGCCGATGAACACGCTGCCCTCGTCGGCGAATTCCGTGTGCTCGCCGATTCTCCACGCTACCGTCGTCAGGAGATGGTTGCGTGAATGGGTCGGCGCGGAGCCTGTGTGCATGAGCAGGAAACAACCGGTGCCGTAGGTGTTCTTAGCCATTCCCGGGGCGTGGCAGCATTGCCCGAACAGCGCCGCCTGCTGGTCGCCGGCGATGCCCGCGATCGGGATGCGCGCCGGGTACAGTTCGGGATCGGTCAGCGCGATCTCGCCGCTGGAGGGCACGACCTCTGGCAACATCGAACGCGGAACGCCAAGGATTCCGAGGAGCTTTTCGTCCCAGGCCCCGGCGTGGATGTTGTACATGAGGGTGCGCGACGCATTGCTCGCGTCCGTGACATGGCGCTCGCCGCCCGAGAGCTTCCACACGAGCCAGCTGTCCACGGTCCCGAACGCGAGATCTCCCCGCTCTCGGCCGCCTGGCGCGTACCTGGCACCTGGTCGAGGATCCAGCGCACTTTCGATCCAGAGAAATAGGGATCGATGACGAGGCCGGTGCGACTCTCGAACAGCGGTTCGAGGCCCTGCCGCTTGAGTCCCTCGCAGAATCGGGCCGTGCGGCGGTCCTGCCAGACGATGGCGTTGGTGACAGGCTCGCCGGTGCGGCGATCCCAGACAAGGGTCGTCTCACGTTGGTTGGCTATACCGATGGCCGCGATCTCGTGGGCGGACACGCCCGCCCGGCTCAGCGCCTCGGCCGCCACACTCACCTGCGAGGACCAGATCTCCCGCGGATCCTGCTCCACCCAGCCTGGGTGCGGGTAATGCTGGGCGAGTTCCTTCTGCGCGACAGCGCGCACCCCTGCAGCCGCATCGAAGACAATGGCGCGCGAACTGGTCGTGCCCTGATCGAGCGCAAGGATGTAACCGGCCATCAACCTCTCCACGGCGCCGCAGCAATCTGCCGATTGTGTTCCATAGTCTTCGACGAGACCAGAGCACCCGGTCGCCGTTGCCTCGCGAAGCAGCTTGTCGGCACGGGGTACAATCGGCCCTTTCGATCCCATCTTCGAAGACGCTGATGCTCCCCGAATCGATGCGCGCAGTGGAAATCTCTGCCCCGGGTGGTCCGGAAGTGCTGAAACCGATCCGTCGCCCCATGCCCCGCTTGGCACCTGGTGACGTTCTGATCGAGGTACACGCCGCCGGCGTCAACCGCCCCGACGTACTGCAACGTCAGGGCGCATATCCGCCACCGAAGGACGCCTCCGATCTGCCCGGGCTCGAAGTCGCCGGCCGAATTGCCGCCGTCGCCGACGGCGTGACCGGCTGGAGCGTCGGCGATGCCGTTTGCGCGCTCGCCAACGGCGGCGGCTACGCCGAATACTGCGCGGCACCCTCCGGTCAGTGCCTGCCGATGCCTCACGGCCTCGATTTCGTGCAGGCGGCCTCCCTTCCTGAGACGTGCTTCACCGTTTGGACCAACGTCTTCGACCGTGGCCTGCTCGAACCCGGCGAGACCTTCCTCGTCCAGGGCGGCACCAGCGGTATCGGCATCACCGCCATCCAGATGGTGCGCGCCTTCGGCAATCGCGTATTCGCCACGGCAGGCAGCGCGGAGAAGTGTGCCGCCTGCGTCGAACTCGGTGCCGAAATAGCCATAAACTATCGGACCGAGGACTTTGTCGAGGTGGTGAAGCAGGCCACGGGAGCCCGGGGTATCGATGTCATCCTCGACATGGTCGGCGGCGACTACGTCCCGCGCGAGTTGAAGGCTCTGGCGATCGATGGCCGGCTCGTGCTGATCGCTTTTCTCGGCGGCGCGAAAGCTACCGTGAATCTGGCCGACATCATGGTGCGTCGGCTGGTCCTCACCGGTTCGACGCTGCGCGCACGCACGGCGACCGTCAAAGCCGACATCGCCCGCAGTCTGCGCGACCAGGTCTGGCCGCTGATCGAGGCCGGCAAGATGCGGCCGGTGATTCACGCCGTTTTCCCCTTGGATCAGGCGGCCGATGCCCATGCGCTCATGGAAAGCGGCACTCACATCGGCAAGATCGTCCTCGCCGTTCGCTAGCTCGTCCTTTGGCGCAGTTTCCTGCCGCGTCCAAGGCAGGAAACTTGCTCGATTTCTCCGCTGCTGCCGGATATTGCGGCGATTGGCTGCACCGGCTCCCGCTCCCCGCCTTACAGTGCTCCCGTAATCGACCCGCCCCGGGCGCGCCCACCCCGGTCGGAAAACCAGGGTGTGCTGCCGGGCGCTTTCGCGAACAACCGACCCAGGCTAGCAGGTATGGACTTTCAGGCCATCTTCACCAAGACCCCCCGCGGCGTCAGCGAAGTCAAGAACCGTGCAGCGCGCCTGCCGCGAAATCTGCTGAGCGTGCTGGCAACGATCGACGGGAAGTCGACCCTGGAGCGGCTCCTGCGCGAGTCGAAGCTCTCGGAAATGAAGTTCCAGCAGGCGATCGAGCGCCTGCTCGAAGAGGGATTCATCAAAGCCTGCGCCGCCGGCGAGGTCGACGCCAACGCCTCGCAGGGCATTCGGCCGCGGCGACTGCTTCGGCCGCTCGCGGCGGGAGACCTCGATCAGCTCGACTTCTCCGCGATCGCCCGCAGCGCTCTCGAAGAGAAAAGCGAGGGGGACTCGGGCCGCGCCTCGGAGATCCGGTCGCCGCGCGTTCCATCGACGGGCACGGAGTCCGAAGTAGCCAATGCTCGCGCGGCGGCTGAGGCAGAGGCCCGGCGCGTTGCCGAAGAGGCCCTGAAAGCGCAGGCTGCCGCGGAAGCGAAGGCACGCGCCGACGAGGAAGCGCGGGTGCGCGCCGAGGCCCACGCCCGGACCGAAATAGAGTTGCGTGCCCGCGTCGCGGCGGAAGCCGAAGCTCGGTCGAAAGCAGACGCTCGCGCACGGCTCGAAGCGCACATGAAGGCCGAGGCAGAGCGCAAGGCCAGGACCGACGCCGAACGGCGCGCGGACGAGGAACGGCAGGCGCGCGAGGCGCTCGAAGCGCGGTTCGAAGCCGAGAAAGTCGCGCGCGTGGAAGCCGAGCGGCAGGCGCGCGAGGAAGCTGAACGAAAAGCGCGTGAAGAGACAGAGGCAAGACTCGCCGAAGAACTGAGAAACCGCGAGGAAGCGGAGCGGCGCACGCGCGAAGAGCTGGAACGCAAGGCCAAGGAACAACTGGAGGCACGGCTCGCCGAGGAACGTCAGGCGCGCGAGGCGGCCGAATGGCGTGCACGCGAGGAGGCCGAGCAGAAAGCGCGCGAAGAGATGGAAGCGCGGCTGTCCGAAGAACGCAGGGTGCGAGAAGACCTCGTCGCTCAGCTCGCAACGGAGCAGAAGGCAAAAGCGGATGCCGAGCAGCGGGCGCGCGAGGCAATCGAGAACAGCGCACACGAAGAAGCCGAACGTCGGACCCGCGAGGAAGCAGAGCACCTCGCCCATGAGGAGTCCGAACGGCTCGCACGCGAAGCATTCGAATCACGGCTTGCCGCCGAACGCCGCGCGCGTGAGGAAGCCGAGCGCCGTGCCGAAGAGGAACACGCCTTGCGGCAGCGCGAGGAAGCGCAGCGGCGAACGCAAGAGGCGGCCGAGCGCCAGGCCCGCGAGGAAGCGCAACGACGGGCGGCTGAGGAGACAGAGCAGCGCGCCCGCGAAGACGCTGGGCACAGGGTGCGCGAAGAAGCCGAACGCCGGATGCGCGAGGAGTTGGAGAAAAACCTCGCGGCGGAACGAAAAGCGCGCGAGGAGGCCGAGCGCCGTGCAGCGGAGGAAGCCGACGCGCGCGCCCGGCAGGAACGCGAAGAAGCTGAACGGCGGCGCGCGCGCGAGGAAACCGAACGGGAGGCACGCGAGCAGGCAGAGCGTGAAGGCCGAGAGGAAGCCGCCCGTCGCGAGATGGAAGCAGTCGAGCAACGTACCCGCGAGGATGCGGCACGTGCCGCCGCGGAAGAAACCGAGTCTGCCGCCGCCAGTACACAGAACGATGCACCCGAGCGGCTCGTCGACGAATCCACCGAGTCGGAAGCTCCTGCACAGTCGTCCGAGCAGCCGGTGCCAGAGCAATCCGCCGATAGCGAGTCGCGTGACAGCGTTGGCCCGGAAGAGTGGGCCGATCCGGACTGCGTCGAGCACGTCGAGACCGAGAACGCAGCTGCCGCGAACGCCGACCACGACAGCGACCTGAAGCCTGTCATCGCCTCTGAGCCACCGGTGGCATCGGATGCGATCGCCGACACCGGCGCCACGGCTGAGGATTCCTTCGCCCCGACGCCCGGTGCCGACGCCGCATCCGCGCAGGCAGACGTCCCGCCCTTCTTCGAAATCGATCTCGACGCGCTGGATGCACGGGAGCGTGAACTGAGGGCCGAGGAAGAAGAGAAACTCAAGCTCGCGGCGGAACGTCACGCGCAGGAGATGGAAGCCAAGGACGAGGCGGAACGCGAAGCCCTGGCCGATGCAGAACGGCTCGCGCACGAAGCAGAGGAAACGAGCCGCAGGGCGACCGAGGCGGCGGAACTGGCTACCCGCGAGGAAGAGCGCAGACGCCTTGAAGAGGAGGAGCGGGCGGCACGCGAAGAAGAGCGGCGCCGGCTGGCAGAGGAGGAACACCGCCGCAGGGAAGCAGAAGAGCAACGCATCGCGGAGGAAGAGCGTCGGCGGGAACGCATTCAAGCCGAACAACGCATGCGCACGGAAGCCGAGCAGCGCGAACGCGAGGAAGCGGCAGCGCGGGCAGAAGAGGAGGCGCAGCGCAGGGCCGACGAGAAACTCCGGAAAAAGCGAGAAAAGGAAGAAGCAAAGGAACGCAAGCGCGCTGCAGCAGAGGAAAAAGCCCACGCCCGCGAAGCGGCCAAGGCGAAGGCAACACTGTCGCCCGCAGTTCCCAAGCGACGAGTGAAGTGGCAAAAACCCGCCGCCGCGGCTGTCACACTAATCTTGGCGGCGGCAATCGCCCTCGTTCATCTTCTGCCCTGGGATGGTCTCGCACCGAGCATGGAGAAAATGGCCGCAAGCGCCTTGGGCGAGCCGGTCAAGATCGGTTCGGTTCGCGCAGCAGTCTTCCCTTCACCCCACTTCAAGCTCGAGGACGTCGTCATCGGCCAGGAAAGAGACGTAAAGATTGCCACTGTGCGTGCGGTTCCGGAGCTCTCATCGCTGCTTGCCGAGCGCAAGGTGCTGTCGCGCCTCGAGCTCGACTCCGTGACCGCAGATGCAAACCTGCTGCCGCGATTGCCGGGCTGGGTCGCCTCGGGGAACGCAAAGTCATTGCAGGTTGCGAAAGTCGTGCTGCGGAACGTCAAGCTCGAAGGCGGTGCGATTCCGCTGCCCCCGTTTGGCGGTGAAGTGAGTCTGGATACTGCTGGAGGCTTCGCGAAGGCAGCATTGCGCAGCGAAGACGGCAAGCTGAAGGTCGACCTGCGCAACAAGGCAGACGGCGTCGAGGCCGAGTTCTCGGGTCGCGGCTGGAAATCGCCGCTCGGTCCCGCAAGCATCGAGTTCGACGAGATCGCAGGAAAGGGATGGCTTCGTGGGAAGGAGCTGGCGTTGAGCGAGCTCACGGCGCGGATCTACGGCGGTACGGCGAGCGGTCACGCCAAGCTGGTGTGGAACAGCCCGTGGACGCTTACGGGTGACTTCAGCGCGAACCGAGTCGACTTGGCAACTGCACTCAAGGCGTTCACCGGTCACTTCCGCGCAACCGGACAACTGAGCGCCAATGGACGCTACACCGCGCAGTCGGAGTCGCTTGGCCGCCTGTTCGCGGAACCGCTCGTGGAAGCCGGATTCAAGGTCGAGCGCGGTGAGATCGAGAACCTGGATCTCACCCGCGCGCTGCAGGAAGCTGCGGCCGGAACACCGGTGCGCGGCGGCAAGACACAATTCGCCGAGCTCTCGGGTACGGTCAAAGTGTCCGCCAGAAGTTATCAATACCGGCAGCTCTCGCTGTCTTCCGGCATTCTCCTCGCGAGCGGCACGACGGACATGGTTCCATCCGGTGATCTCGCGGGACGGCTCAACGTCGCGCTGGCCGCAAAGCCCAACCCGATTCGGGCCAACATCGCCGTTTCCGGCAAGCTTTCCGATCCTCAGCTCAAGGCAACGCGCTGAGCTGGGGACAGCGCATCAGAGCCGGTCGAAATCGATCGGTCCTTCGCCGTCACCGAATCCGTCGTCGTCGGCTAGCGCGATGCCGATGTCGGCATCGGGTACCTCCAGCCCATCCTCACCGTCCGCGTCTGGATCCTGGGTGAACTTCATGTCTTCCATGGCTTCCCAAAGCGATGGGAAAGGACCGTAGATGCGATCCGTGTCTTTGTCCTGCCAATAGAAGCCGTCGGGTCGTTCGATCACGCGGGTGCGATCGTAATCGGGTGCAGTTTCGGGGATCATCTTCGCCATGTCGGCCCCCCTGGAGATGTCCTGTCGGCGGAGTGCTATCAAACCACCATGGCCATGACATTTCAAGGAGCGCCGTGGCCTTCGCGGTCGATGGCGGCAGTCACCGCTCCGAAAAATTCATCGAAGCGCTCGGGGCGAAGCCACCGTGCCACGACCACGAGATCGTTCGCGGGGTCGATCCAGATGACGTTTCCGCCTGTCCCCTGAGCAAAGAAGCTGTTGGCCGAGGCCGCGGGATAGAGCTGCTGACTCGTGTTCAGCCACCACAGATAGCCATAGGTCGGCATCAAAGTCGACGGCGCCAGCGCCTGTTTGATCCAGTTCTCGGGAACAACCCGCTCACCTGCCCACTCGCCGCCACGTAGGAAAAGATAACCGTAGCGCGCATGATCCCAGGCGCTCGCCCAGAGACCGCCGCCCCAGTGTCCTCCACCGCTCACCGACGCCACGGCGCGACCATCGATGTTGACGATGGAGTTGCGGTAGCCGTGCCACTGCCATGTGCCGGACGCACCGATGGGGTCCATCACGTATTGCTTCAGTACTTCCGGCAGCGGACGCGCCCACACCTTGGTAAGCGCGAATGCCAGGGCGTTGACCCGGACATCGTTGTACTCCCAGAACGTGCCCGGCTCCTGCAGGCTGCGATCACGCCCGGCGCGGCGATCTGCCGCGTCGGACTTGCTCCAAAGATCTCCCTGCCACTCGCTCGTCTGCTGCAACAGTTGCTGCCAGGTCACGCGTGAGTTGCGGCGACTGTCGAAGTTCTCCGTCACGTAAGTGACGACGCGATCGCGAACATCGAGGATGCGCCTCTGCTCCACGGCCAGACCCGCGACCGTCGAGAGGTAGCTCTTCGTGATGCTGAAAGCCATCTCGACCCGATCGGGATCCCCCCACTCGGCAACGACGTAGCCGTGACGAAGAATGACCCCGCTCGGCCCCCCACGGTCGATTGTGGGACCGAGCGGAATGGCCGCTGCAGGCTCCGAGATGCTGTCATGGAAGATCTGCTCGCCGAGTTCACGCCGCCACGGCATTTCGTTCTTGCGGGCGAACTTCACTGCAGCATCCAGTTTGTCGGCATTCAGTCCAACCTGCGCCGGGGCGCGTCGCTCCCATGTCTTGCCCGGGCCGGGTGGCGGGAAGTAGCCTGGCTCGGCGGGGGGCGTCTGCGCGTTGGCGCGGCTTGCACCGATCGCCAGGAGACACGTGAGTAACATCAGCGCTGCGCGCATGGAGTACCTCCTCACCTTCGGATCGTGAGTGACACCAGGAAGTCTCCGCGCACCACGTTGAGCGTGAGGAGCCTCCCGGCAGCCTTGAGAGCAGAGACGAGTTCCTGGACCGAGCCGACGCGTCTGCGGTTCACGCCGACGATGCGGTCGCCCGCACGCAACCCCAGATTCGACGCGGTGCTCCCAGGTTCCACCGACGCCACGCCGACCCCGTCGCTCTGACCGCTGCGCCCGCCGTCGATATCGACGACCGACATGCCTGCCAGCTCCGGCAACGCCTCGCCGCGGCCTGCGCGTGGCTTGACTGGCTCTATCGCCGCCCTCAGCGCTCGTTCGCGCCCCTCGCGCTGCACCGTGATTTCAACCATCTCGCCGACTGGAACGAGGCCGAGCCGATTGCGCAGATCGAGCGATCCCTTCACCCCGCCGGCCGTTAATCGCCACCACGACATCGGCGGGCTTGAGGCCTGCCTTGTCGGCAGCGGAACCTGCGGCGACATCGACGACGGCAGCGCCCTGCGATGCGCTGACCTTCAGCGCCATGGCCATCTTCGGCGTCAGGTCCTGGCTGGTCACGCCGAATACGCCGCGGCGCACTTCACCGCACTTTTCGAGCTGCGCCATCACCGCCCGCACCATGTTGCTCAGCACCGCGCAGCCTATGCCGACGTTACCCCCCGCGGGACCGATGATCGCCGTGTTGGTGCCGACGAGTTCACCCTTCAGGTTGAAGAGCGCCCCGCCCGAGTTGCCGGGATTGATCGACGCGTCAGTCTGGATGAAGTCTTCGTAACCTTCGATGTCGAGCCCGCTCCTGCCAAGTGCACTGACAATCCCAGAGGTGACCGTTTGCCCAAGGCCGAACGGTTGCCGATCGCCACCACGTAGTCGCCGACGGCCAGACGGTCGGAGTCCCCGAACTTCGCCACCTTCAGATTCGGCGCATCGATCTTGTGCAGGGCGATGTCGGTCCCCGCATCCGACCCGATGAGTTTCGCATTGAACTCCCGACGGTCCTTCAGCGTGACGGCAATCTCCTGCGCATTCTGCACGACGTGGTGGATGGTGAGCGCGAAGCCGCGCTCACCATCCACGACGACGCCCGAGCCGGCCGAAAGCTGTGGTCGCGGACGCGAGGGCAGATCGAAGAAGCGGCGGAAGAAGGGGTCCTGAAGGAGCGGATTCTCGACCTCGGGAGAGCGGGAGAGCACCGAGATGTTCACTACCGCGGGCGTCACACTCTCGAGCATCGGTGCAAGGATCGGCACCCCATCGCGGCTCGACATAGCGGGCATCGCCGCCAGCGCGTGGTCGAGACTCGCTGCGAGGACGAGAGCGAGCAGCGCGAGAAAACACAGCAAGCGTTCGGGCTTCATGCGCCGGTGCGGGAATCGGAGGAACGGAATTGTTCGAGTGCGACGCGCCAGCGTCAAGCTGCGCTTGCTCCTGCCAACACCGAAGACTGTCAGAGATTCGCCGCGAACGGCGTGAAGACGTCAGTGAAACGTGACCCGCTGGGTCATGAGGGCGTCCAGCTCACCCAGGAAATTGTCCACGTCTGCATCGGACGGACTCGATGCGATCACGCTTTGCATGCTGCAGCGAAAGCTCTGTGCGAGATCGCCGGTAAGAAAGGCCCCGCGGCGCGCGTGCTTGTCGACAACCTCGAAGCCTTGTTCGGAGGGATATTCGACGACGTAGAAACCTTCGCTGTTGTAGACGATGACCATGGCGAGCTGAGAATCGGGTGGGCACCCGGGTGGAGCGGCATCGCCGGGTATCGCGCCGGACGGGATCGGCGCGTTGTCTACCCGAGGGAGCTGCCGCGAAGCCCACCCGCAGGCGCCCGCCCCGATATCAGCAATCGCCGTGCCTTGCGATTGAAGACTCGGCGCGCAAGCAGATCAATGGTGCGATCCTGCTCTAGGCGAATGTGCCTCTCGCAACGCACCCCGATTCAGTTCGCCGTCGTGACGTCGGTGAGGAATTCGAGCAATGCGGTGTTGAACGCTTCGGGCTGCTCGATGTTGCAGAGGTGGGAGGCGGATTCGACAACTTCGAGTCTTGCGCCAGAGATGCCGCGTTGGATGGTCTGCGCCATGGCAAGCGGTGTCCCAGTGTCGTGCTCGCCCACTACAACCAGCGTCGGACAGCTGATTTGACCCAACCGGTCCGTCGTATCGATAGTCGGGACCGCTGCCCCGCAGCCGATATAGCCTTCGGCAGACGTGCTGCGGATCATCTGTCCGATGCGCGACATCACTTCGGGGTGCGCGGCGCGAAACGGCGGTGTGAACCAACGCTCAAGCGTCGTCTCCACGAGCGGACCCGTCCCTTCCGCCCGCACCATCGAGATGCGCTCCTGCCATATCCTGTCAGTGCCCTCGGGATAGCGGCTCGTGGTATCGCAAAGTACCAGGCTCGCCACACGTCGCGGACACGCCAGTGCGAACTCCTGCGCCATCATCGCGCCGAGCGAGATACCGACGACGTGAGCCTGCTCGATGCCAACGGCGGAAAAGAGACCATCGAGGTCCCGCACCATTTGATCGAATGTATAGGGTGCCGGCGGAACGCTGCTCGCCCCGTGGCCTCGCATGTCGAAGCGCAGCACGCGGAAGCGTTCGCGCAGCACCTGCACCTGTTCGTCCCACATCCCCAGGTCGCAGGCCAAGGCGTGACACAGGACAACCCAAGGCCCTGCACCTTCGATCTCGCAGTGGATTTCGATTCCGTTTGCGCCGACCCGCATCGGACGCGCTGCCAGCCAGGCCTTACTCAGTGCAGTTTGGATAGATCGGGAATCGGCAGGACGTCGATGCCTTCCTCTTCGAGTTCCCCGACCGCTTCCAGAGTCGCTCGCCCACGGATGTTCCGCGCTGGCGACTCGCGGTAGTGAATCTTCCGCGCTTCGTCGGGGAAGCGGTCGCCCACGTCCTCTGTGATGCTCTGTAGCATGCTCAGGAGCTTGCGCAACTCGATGGGTGCTTCCGCATCTTCGCTGCGCGGGACGGGTGCATGCGCGGTTTGAACGTGTGGTGCCGATGGCAGACGCGACGACACGCGCCTGCTCTCGCACATCGGACAGAGGATCGCCCCCGCCTCGCACTGGCGCTCGTAGTCCTCGCCGGACTGGAACCAGCCTTCGAATCGGTGCTCGTGATCACAAACGAGTCGGAAGACGATCATGGGCGACAGGCTCGCGGAAATCGCGGAATTGTGGAGGCAATGCAGCATAGCATACGGCAGTTCGGCCTTGCGCCAAAGGTACAGTGGTCACGAGAGACCATCGGTCCAACGGCAAGTCCTCGAGCAATGCTAAAATTCGGTCCAATTCCGCAACCCCGGACGCGCTCAACGCCATGTACGAATCCGAGCTTACCAAGTTCATGCAGGATCTTTTTCGGCAGAAGCCCCACCTCGAAGAGGCGCAGCGCGAAGCGCGGTCCATCTGGTGGGACAAGAAGGTGGACTTCGACGAACTCAAGCGGATGCGTGAATCCCGTGTTCCAGTTAGAGGCTATGTTTACTATCCCCTGCTGCGACCGTCGGGCACCCCGGGGATGGCAGAACCGGTCGAACGCGGCGCGCCGGGATCGTAAGCCGTCAGTCGAGCCGCCTCGCCCCTACCCCGACAAGGAGCAGCAACAATGCGCATCGAAGTACATGTCCACGGTGATCTGACCCTCTGCAAGGGCGTCACACGTGCGCAGGTCGAGTCGGCGATTTCCCCGTGGCTCGAGTACGTGGACGTCGACACACTGGACGAGGCCAAGAGCAGCGTCCCCGAGGAACCCGGCATCAGCTTCGATCCTTCGAACCGTACGCTCGAGATCTGCTGGACGGGTCAGATCGGCCGCAGTTTCCAGCAGCGCCTGGAGCAGGCGCTGCACGCCCTGGGTCCCCTCACCGAGCAGGCTGGCGAAGTCGACGTGAACCTGTATCACGAGAATGGCGACGAGGAGAATCAGATCATCTTCGTCGGGCCGACCGCGGAAGCCATCCACGAGGCACAGCGACAACGGATGCTCGAGGACGTCGTCCACCTGCTCTCGCGCCAGTTCAGGCAGGAGGCGGTGGAGGAAGTCGTGGCCGTGGTGGACGGTTTGTTCGCACGCGAGTGGGACCGCAAGGTCAACAACGAAGACGAACGCGACGGTGCGTTCCTGCAAAGCACCACCGCCCCCGGACGACGTCACCTGCACTGACCGTCCGGAAAGCTTCGGGCGTCCCTCCTCCCGAATCCGCGCGGCCATCGCGGCCGCGTGTTTCCCTCTACATTCCGCCGATCGCTGACGGCGCATTGCTGCCGCCCAGCGTGAAGTCGTCATAATGCGCGGTCGGTCGACTGCGCGAGGAAACGTCCATGCTGAGCGAGGAGAAGGGTCGCTTCCTGCGCGATCTCTGGCGTCTCGTCCGCCCCTACTGGAACTCGGAAGAGAAATGGTCGGCGCGGCTGCTTCTTGCCAACACCATTGCCCTCACCCTCGGGATGGTCTGGATCAACGTCGAGATCAACCTGTGGCAGAACGCGTTCTTCAACTCGCTGCAGGACAAGAAGCAGGACGTGTTCTTCGAGCTCCTGATGCGCTTCGGCTGGCTTGCAGCGATATACATCGTCATCGCCGTCTACCAGCTCTACCTGAACCAATGGCTGCAGATCCGCTGGCGGCGTTGGCTCACCAACCTGTACCTCGGTGAATGGCTGGCGCAGCAAACCTATTACCGCATGCAGCTCGCCGACCACGGCACCGACAACCCGGACCAGCGTATCGCCGAGGACTTCAGGATATTCATCGAACAGACGCTTTCGCTCACCCTCGGCTTCATCAACGCTCTGGTCACTCTCGTATCTTTCGTCGGCATTCTGTGGGGATTGTCGGGCGTATTCGACCTCAAGCTTGGCGGCGTTGCCTACGAGATCCAAGGCTACATGGTCTGGGTAGCGCTCGTCTACGCGACGCTCGGCTCCTGGCTCACGCATCGCATCGGCAAACCTCTGATCGTCCTCAACTTCAACCAACAGCGCTACGAGGCCGACTTTCGTTTCGGACTGGTGCGCTTCCGCGAGAATGCGGAGAGCGTCGCCCTCTATCGTGGCGAAGCGCAGGAACTTGCAGGATTCCGTCGCCGCTTCAGCGACGTCGTGGCGAACTGGATCCACATCATGGTCCAGCAGAAACGGCTGACCTGGTTCACTGCGGGCTATTCCCAGGTCGCGATCATCTTCCCCTACATCGTCGCCGCACCACGTTATTTCTCGGGAGCCATCCCGCTCGGAGGCCTCATGCAGACAGCGAGCGCCTTCTCGCAGGTCCAGGGTTCGCTGTCCTGGTTCATCGACGCTTACACCACATTCGCCGAGTGGCGGGCGTCGGCGGCGCGACTCATCACGTTTCAGGACGCGATGCAGCATGCCATCGACCAGCGCCGTGAAAACCAAGTCGCGGAGGAGGTGAGCGCCGATGCCCTAGAGGTCGAGAGCCTCCATCTCGCGCTGCCCAATGGGCGACCGTTGCTGGAAGATGCGGCCTTGACCCTGAGCGCCGGCGATAGCGCCTTGCTTACCGGACCGTCCGGCTGCGGCAAGAGCACGCTGTTTCGAGCGATCGCGGGGATCTGGCCATACGCAACGGGGGATATCCGACGCCCGAGGTCGAGCTTGTTCCTGCCGCAACGTCCCTATATACCCATTGGCACCCTCCGCCGCGCGGTGACATTTCCCGCCGATGCGAACGATTTCACCGACGAGAAAATTCGCGCGGCGCTTCTCGCCTGCGGTTTGCCGCAATTGGCCAACCGCCTCGACGAGGACGAGCAGTGGACTCTGCAGTTGTCACCGGGCGAACAGCAACGGCTGGCCTTCGCCCGCGCGCTGCTGTTGAAGCCGGCCTGGCTCTATCTCGACGAGGCGACTGCGGCGCTCGACGAAGCGACCGAAGAACGCATGTATCGCATGCTGAAGGAGCGGTTGCCCGCAACGACGCTCTTCAGCATCGGCCACCGGCCAACGCTGCAGCGCTTCCACGGTCGGCGGATCCATTTCCGTCGGGAAGGTGACGGTCCCACACGGATCGAGTCGATGCCGGTGACGGCCTGAACGTCAGACGCGGTATATCGAGCGGCGGTCGCGGGTGAACTCGATGACCTCGGTTGGCATCTCGTCGAGGCTGCGACCGAAACTCACGCGCCCGCGACCCTCAAGCAGAATCTCCTCCCGCAGGACGTGAACTTCCGCACCGTCCTGCAAGCGGACGAAGGTGCCGTTCACGCTCTGATCCTCGAGGTAGAAGTTCGTGTGGCGCAGAACGAACCTCGCATGCTGCCTGGATACGCATGCGTCGGTGAAAGCGATGTCGTTGTCGGCACCGCGTCCGATCGACAGCGAAGGCCGAAGTCGGTCCACCGCCACGCTGCGGCCGCCGTGGAGGACGCGCAAGCTGCCGAGATCCGTCGGCAGCAGCCGTCGGGTCTTGGGATTGATTTGCGTGACGAGC
This sequence comes from uncultured beta proteobacterium, assembly GCA_963719715.1. GTDB lineage: Bacteria > Pseudomonadota > Gammaproteobacteria > Burkholderiales > JAEUMW01 > JAEUMW01. Next base: position 29,998 of record CAVRDD010000024.1, on the reverse strand, counting down.
GGGTCCTCCGGCTTCCAGAGCATCTGGTAGACCGCGGTCGAACTGGTGCTGTCTTTCAACCGCGCGCTGAAGAGCGGGCGCACACCTTCTTTGGCTACGACTGAGAGTGCCGTTGCCATCCGCTGCGTGACGAGAATCTGATCAGCCGCCGCCACGGCCGCCAGGTAGGCGGCCACGTTGACCGTATCGCCGAAAACGTCGCCTCCCTCCTCGATCACGGCACCGAAATCGATGCCGGTGTGAATGCGCACCGGCTCTCCACCCGGATGTGCGCTACCCAGGATCCGCTGCATACGCCGCGCGGAGGAGGCCGCGCCGTCTGCGTCGGCAAACACACACAGCATGCAGTCGCCGATCGTCTTCACAAGGCGTCCGCCGTGCTCGGGGAGAGCGCCTGAGAGAAGCGCGATGGCCTCGCGGACGATGCGCTGCGCGGGGGCATCGCCCAGGCGTCGGTACAGACGCGCACTGCCAGAGATATCGGTGAACAGCACGGCGCGCTGGAAGCAGGTTCGTGTCACGGTAAGCCCGAAGCGAGGAAATGCTGAGCACGTAGCAAGATTCGTGATCCATGGCGAATCACGGTTGGCCGCGGCGCGCGTGCAACGAGAAGGTGACCGGTCCATCGTTCACGAGCGCAACGCGCATCGCCGCCCCGAAACGTCCGCTGGCAACTTGCGCGTGACACGCCGACGCCCGTTCGCACAAGTGTGTGAACAATCTCACCCCGATGTCGGGCGCGGCCGCGGGTGTAAAGCTAGGACGTGTCCCCTTGCGCGTGTCGGCGGCGAGAGTGAACTGGGGCACCAGCAGCAGCGCACCCTGGATGTCGCGAAGCGACCGGTTCATCCTACCTTGGTCATCCGCGAAGACGCGGTATCCAAGCAGGCGCTCAAGCAGACGCTCCGCCATCGATTCGTCGTCGTCGCGCTCGACCCCCACGAGAACACAGAGCCCGGGTCCGATTGCGGCAACGCATTGGCCGTCGATGGTGACACTCGCCTGCGTCACCCGTTGCAGCAGTCCGATCATGTACCCCCTCCCGCCACCTCGGGCCGCCTGTATCCTGCGCAACGGAGCAACGTCGCGGCACGCTTGTTGCTCAATACTGCGCCAGCCGTTCGCCCGCCTCGCCGCAGCCGGAGTGTGCCCCTGCCGGCCAGCGCTCGCCCGGTGCGGTGCGGGCGACGGTCACTCCAACAAGGCGCCCTCCCCAACGTCATGAGCCTCCTGAAGCACGAAAGTCTGACTCCCTTCGAAGACGAGCTGCGCGGATTCTCGCGCACGATCGCAGAGATCGAGTGGCTCATCCTGATCGTCGTGCTCGCGTTCCAGTTCATCCATCCCCTGGAGGAGGAAGGACGCATCGCCGTCACAATGTCGCTGTTCTTTTTCGGCGCGTTCATTCTCTCCTTCCGCTATGCCAACTTCTACAAGCGTGAGACGCGCTGGAAGCTCGCCATCGAAACTCTCGCGATGATCCTCTTCATCTCCTGGGTGGTGTGGCATACCGGCAAGCTCGAAAGCTCCCTCATCAGCCTTTACCTGCTGCCCATCATTGCGAGCGCGCTGGCGCTTGGCAAGCTCGCCACCCTGCTCGTGATGACGCTGGTGACTGCATGCTACGTCTTCTTTTCCACCGTCGGGCAGGGCATTGCGATACTTTCGCTGAGTTACGCGGTCGAGCTTGCCGCCAAACTGTCGCCCGTCCTGCTTGTCGCCTATATCACGACCATGCTGTCGGCCGACATTCACTACGCGCTCAACAAGGCGAAGCTGTTCTCGGAGACCGATCCGCTCACCGGGCTCCACAACCTCCGCGCGTTCAACATGATCGTCGACCGTGCATTCGATCAGGCGGTTCGCTATTCGCGCCCGATGAGCCTGGTCATGATTGACTCGGACAACCTGAAGCGCGTGAACGACAGCTTCGGCCACGAGACTGGAAACCGCCTGTTGCAGCACATCGTCGGCAGCACCAAGTCACAGTTGCGTTCGACCGACGTGCTGGCGCGTTACGGTGGCGATGAGTTTGTCGTGCTACTTCCGGAGACCGGAGCCCGCGGCGCGCGCGAGGTTGCCGAGCGTATCCGCCGCTCGGTTGAAGCCAGCGGGCTGCGCGTCCGCGACGCCATCGTGCCGACTACTGTCAGCATCGGCGTCGCGAGCTACCCCGACGACGGCGGCGAGCTTTCCCTGCTCATCGACAAGGCGGACAAGGCGATGTATCGGTCAAAACAGGAGGGGCGCAATCGCTCGACCTCCTTCGACCGTGACCTGCCGGAGCAGCCCAACACCGCGCCGTTGCGGGTGGCCAACGGCCGCTCGGACTAGAACCTGTTCACGGACCCTAAACCTCAGCCAACTGCGGCTACCCGACGCGATCTGCGTCCGGGCCGGAAGTAATCTCGATCGTCGTAGAAACGCTCGCTCATCGTATCTGGATGCCAACCGGGTACACCGAGCAGCGGTATGGGGTGAAGATTCCCCGGCGACTGCAGCGCCTCGCTGTCCCGCAAGAGTTCCGAGAGATAGTGATCGAGCACTGCGGTCTGCTCGGCGATTGGTGCATCTATCACCGCTTGCGGCACGCAAAACAGCGCCGCGTGGCCGGTAAGGCCGACATAAGGGCACAGCAGTTTTTCGTAGACCGCGTGGCCGAAGATTCGCACTCGCAGGCACCGCGCAAGCTCTGCACGCCGATGCCAGAAAAGTTCTTTCCAGCGGAAGCCGCGCACCGCATCGAGGAGCGAAGTATCGCTCGCCGCCACGATCACCCCGCTCTCGTCCAGGAGCGTCAGCGCATCGCGCAAGGCGCCGCGCGGTGCGCCCGGACGACGATCCAAGGCAGCACAGTGACGTTCGTTGAGCGCTGCCTTGGCACGCGGGAAAGTGCGCCACACCAGCACGTTGAAGAGGTCGTGCCAACTCCCCGGTCGCACCGCCAGGGTGCCGGCGTCCAGAACGCGAGCTTCGTAGCCGCGGTCGTCCGACAGGGTCTTCTCGTCACGCACACAAAGCGGCATTCCGGCTGCATTGCGCACGTCGCCTGCCAGCAGGCAGCGTTCGAGGACGGAGAAAGAGGCTGGATCCCCGTCGATCGTTGCGGCGGCCGACGCCAGCGTCGCGAACGCGGGATGCCTGGCACCGAGATCGGCACAACCGCTGCCGATGTCGGGACTCGCGCAGGCTACGCGGCGGAAGCGATCCGCGTCGATTCTCCCCGCAGGCATGACGCAGGCGCGAGCGGCGCGAGGCCGGCGTGCAGGAACCAGCCATCGAGCACGACGCGGCGCGTGAACCACCGGCTTGCCATCAGTGCGCGGGCCATCGTGCTCTTGAGTCCGCCCGGCAGATAGTTGCGGGCAGCGCGCGACTGGCGCGGGCCGAAGCGCGCCGTGAGCCGCCCCTGATACGAAGCCAGACGCGCCTCGCGATACGCTCCCGCCGCGTCGAGAATGGTTTCGGCGGCCATGAGCGCCGACTCCACCGCTGGACGGATGCCCTCACCGCTTTGCGTATACGCCAATCCGGCCGCGTCGCCGATCAGCAGCACACCGTCTCCGACCAGCCGGCGCGGCGCGTGGCCATAGAGCAGGTAGGCATGACCGCTGAAGCGCGACGGCAGGTCGAAGTCGACCGTTCCGCGCTGCCGCAGAAACTCGCGAAACGCAGCCAGGTGATCGCCGAGCCGGTGATTGTCCTCGCGTCCGAGTCCGATGTTGAGATAGCTGCCCTTGCGAAAGCACCAGCCGTAACCCTTGAGGTCGCTGCAGAAGTAAAGCTCCGGACGTTCGCCAAGCGCGCTGCACTGCCGGGTCTGCTCCGGCGTCATCGCGAACTCGACCTCCTGCGCCGCGATGATGGACTCCGAGGCGCCAAGATCCGCACCGAGGTAACGCGCCACCGGGCAGAAATGACCGCCGGCGCCGACCAGCATCTGCGCGCGAATATTCCCGTTCACGAGCCAGCCGTCGCCCTTGTGCTCGAGCGTGCGCAGGGCCTCGCCCAGCTCGAGCCGCGTTCCGCAACGCCGCAGCAGGTAGTCATCGAACTCGTAACGCCGAATGCCGTAGCTTACGGTTGCGGGATAGTCGGTTTCCACCTCCCGTCTGCCCAGCACGGCGGTGCGAAAGCCGGTGATGGGCTGAAACACGCGGCCGCGCCGATACGCTTCAACATCGAGCTCGATCGACTCGACCACCGCGGGCGTGATCCAGCCCGCGCACACCTTCTCGCGCGGGAAGGTCCGCTTGTCCATGACCACGACGTCGACACCGGCGCGCTTGAGGGCCCAGGCGCAGGTCGAGCCACCCGGACCGCCGCCGACCACCAGCACCTCGCAGCGAACTTCAGGCGCGTCACTCATCGCGATACATCCAGCTACGCGTAAGCGGCCAGTCGTTTACCTTCGGGCGCGCGAACAGCACTTGGAAGAGCTGGAGTTCGCCATCGACGAAGGCTGCTTTCGAGCCCGCCAAATAGAGCCTCCACATGCGGATGAAGCGTTCGTCGTACATCGCGAGAATCTCCTCGCGCGCCGCCTCGAAACGCTCCAGCCAGTGGTGCAGCGTCATCGCGTAATGCGGGCGTAGATTCTCGACATCGAGCACGGACAGGCGGCGCGTCTCGAAGATCTGCATCATCTCCGACAGAGCGGGAGGATAGGCACCGGGGAAGATGCGCCGCTCGATCCAGGGATGCATGTAGCCGGGACGGTTGCGTCCGATGCTGTGAACGAGGCCACGGCCGTCGGCCGCGAGCGAGCGATGGATCACTTCGCCGAGTTCGCTGTAGTTGTCGACACCGACATGCTCGAGCATCCCGACCGAGACGAAGACATCGTAGCAACCGTCGATGTTGCGGTAATCGTCGAGCACGTACTCGACCCTGTCCGCGAAGCCTTCGCGCTGAGCACGCTCACGCGCATAGTGCACCTGCTCTTCCGAGATGTTGTAGGAACGCACGCGGGCAACGCCGAAGCGCCGGGCCATGTGCAGGGCGAGCCCCCCCCACCCGCAACCCGCCTCGACCACGGTGTCGTTCGGGCCCAGCCTCAGCTTGCGGCAGACATGATCGAGCTTGGCAAGTTGCGCTGCCTCGAGCGTGGCTTCGGCATTCTGGAAGTAGGCGCACGTGTACTGCATTTCGGCATCGAGCCACAAGCGGTAGAACGCGTTGCCGATGTCGTAGTGGTGATGGATGTGCTCGCGCGATCCTTTCAGCGTATTGCGCCGTGGCCGCCTCTCTCCCGGAAAGATCTTCAGTCCGGCAGAGCCCATGGGGGTGTCGCTGGTCGCTGCGTAAAGCGCGGCGATGAACTGAACGATGTCACCCTCGACGTCGATCTCACCGCTTGCATAATCGTCACCGAAGTTCAGGTTCGGGTCCCACAGCATGCGATAGAACGCGCTGCGCGTATGTACGAAGAGTGTGGCGATCGGTGCGCGTTCGCCACTCACGATCTCGGTGCCATCCCAGAGCACGATGCGAAACGGCGGATCGGAGAACTTGCGAAGAAGCTGCTGGAGCAGTCCGCGCTCTACGGCGAGTACCCTGCCGTCGCGCGGCTCGTTCGACGTCGCGTCTTCCGCCGTCGTTCCTGGCAACGCGCGCGCGCCGACTTCGTCGACAGTCGGAGATTCAAGGGTATGGGCTCTGTGATTTTCCATCGCAGTCGGAGCAGACGCTGACATGAAATGTCAGGAAACCCGGACGCTTCACCGGTGCAGCAGAAATTGAAGCATGTTTTTTCCCGACCAACAACCTGCGGTGTCAGTGCGCCGTCATGCCGGGCGCAGGGTGCGGTGCGCGGCGCAGGGTGCCCGCGATCAGCACGGCAACCAGGGTAGAGCACGCAGCGACCCAGCCGACGCTGCCGTAATGGATCAGCGCGCCGCCGGCACCGCGAGAGATCACGAAACCCGCGCCGAGCGTCGCCAGCGCGGAGGCGAACTGCTGCACGGATGCGTGGACGCTCATGAAACTGCCACGCAGCCGCGGCTCGACGCTCGCGGTGATCAGCGCCATCGCCGGCACGAAGCGGCCCGACACCAGCACCATGAAGAGCGTCGTCACCGTGATCGCCACCACCAGCGACGCTGGCTGCAAGTGTGTCACGAGCAGGATGGGTGCGAGCGAAAGCAACGCGGTCGCGACGAACACGGGGCGCTTGCCATAGCGGTCCGCAAGATGACCGATCAAGCGTGCGGTGAAGAGCGTCATCAGCCCTCCCGAGAGATAGATGAGAGGAAGCTCGTCGAGCGTCAGCCCCACGTTCGAGATCATGTAGGGACTGATGAAGGGAATGACGGTGAAGGCGCTCACGGTGAGCACCGCAACCAGCGCAAAAGCGCGCAGATGATTGCGATGACTCACCACTTCGGCCAGTTGCGCGAAGCCGCTGCGACCCTGCGCATGGTGAACGTGATGCGTGAGTCGCGGCACGTGGCGTTGCGCGAAGGCGAGGATGACGAGACTCACCCCGCTCAGAAAAAAGAATGGGGCACGCCAGCCAAAGGCATTGGCAAGGAGGAGGCCTGCAGGCACACCCGCCACCGCTGCGAGCGAGAAAGCGGACATCACCGTACCCATCGCGGCGCCGCGTCGCGACTCCGGAATCACGTCACCCACGATGGCAAGCACGTTCGCACCGAGCAGCCCGCCGAACGCCCCCGCTGCCGCGCGCGCGGCAAGCAGCCAGCCATAGCCGGGGGCGAGGCCGCACGCAAAGGTTGCCACAATGAAGCCGCCGTAGAGCAGGAGCAGCGCATGTCGGCGGTCGAAACGGTCGACGAAGAGCGCAGCCACCAGGCTGACGATGCCGGCACTCAGTGTGTACGAGGACACAAGGAGACTGAATTGCTGCGGCCCGATGCCGAAGAGTGTCATGAACTGCGGCCCGAGCGGCATCATGATCATGAAATCGACGATGTGCGCGAACTGTATGCCGGCGAGAACCGCCAACAGCGGTCGTTCGCGGTGGAGTTCCAGGTGCGGCAGCGCCGACTCTTCCGCACAGTCCACGCACGGCAATTCATTCGCGTCCCGCTTCGCGGAGCGCGGTTCACTCAATGCCGGACCTCGCCGGAGGGTCCGAGATCGTGGATGGAAAGAAAACGTGGCTGACCCTGCGCATCGCATGCCGGCTGCAGCCCGGGAACGATGCGCACATCGAGGATACGGCAGTCGCGCAGCATCGAGAGTATCGCGTCGGCGACCTGATCGAGATCGTCGAAGGCGCCGAGTTGCCAGCGAAAGCCGCGCAGCACGGTCGCGTCAAAAACGGAGCTCAGGCCCAGCCTGATTTCGCCTCCGTCGTGCACCGAGAGCACCGCCACCGGCTCGCCCACCGACGCGCGCAACTGCCGCAGCACATGGCTCATGAACAGATTGAGTCGCGTCTCCTCGAGCGCGAAGCGACCCGCAGGGGTGGCCATCAGCAAGGACTTGGGCGGGCGCGGCAGCGGCAACAGGGACAGTCCGTCCTGCCCGAGCTGGTGCGCCAGCGCACGCGTTACCGGCATGCCCCAGGCACCGATGCGCGACGCGGATTCGACAAACGACGGCGCCAGCGCCGGGGCGACACCGGCACCCACGAGAAAGCGCAAGTGCGCCTGTTCGTCGACGCCTTCCACGCGAATCTCACTCCCCGGCAATGCCCGGCCTTCCGCGTCCGCATCGCCGATGCTGCGCGCCCAGCGATAGAGGACGCTCGCCGGCAGTGCATCCAGCGCCTCCGCCGTCACCAGCGTCGCGGAGAGCCCGAAGTTCTCCGTCTGGCCGAGCGCGCCGTTGCTGCGGAGCAGTCCGCTGATCACCTCGGCATCCGGAATACGATGCGGCAGCACCGCGCCGGGCAGGCCACCGACGACGAAGACGATCGGCAGCGCGAACACGCGCACGAGCAGACCTTCGTCCTCTGCCGATGCCGGATCGTCGATCGCCATCTTCAGCGCTTCGAGCAGGTGCAGCCGCACGCTCTGGCTTGGCGCCGCGGCAAAGGCAGCGGCGATCGCGCTGTCCTCGCCGGCTGCAGCGAGCCGGCGCAGCTGCGTCGTCAAACCGCTGCGCGCGCCACGTTCGGACACTGCGAGCGCCACCAGCGGATGGTCGGGTGTGCTGCCGTAAGTTCGCGGATCAGGCCATTCGACCTGTCCATGCGCCGCCGGCCTCACGGTTTGTCCTCCGGCGGCAGGATGCGCGACGGCGGCCACTCCCAATCACCCTTGCCGTGTATGCCCACCAGGGTCTCGAGCGTCAACGAACGAAACTCTCGGTGATAGAGAACCAGGACCACGCCAGCGGTGGTCAACGCAAAGAGAATCGGGTGCAGAAACCATGCGATCGCCGCCATGCCGAAGTAATAGCTGCGCAGCCCGTTGTTGAAGTTCTCGCCCGCATAGACAGATATATCGGTCGAGCGCTCTATGAACTCTTCGGCATCGCGCGCGTCGCCGCCGGGACTCGGTGCGGCACCCACCAGAATCGCAAGCATGTTGAACTGCCGCAGCGCCCACGTGAACTTGAAGAAGGCGAAGCCGAAGATGGCGATCAGCACCAGCACTTTGATCTCCCACAGGCGATGGCTGCCCTGCACCGCGAACGGCAGTTCCGCCATCACGTCGACCGCCTTCTCGGTGGTGCCGAGCAGGGCGACGAGACCGCCGAGTATGAGCACGGTGGTGGACGCGAGGAACGTCGCGACACTGGACAACATGCTGATGAGACTCGAATCGACGATGCGGTTTTCGCGGTCGACGATGCGCTCCATCCACTTGCGGCGATAGAGGTTCATCGCACCGAGCAGGCTCGGCGCGTGCTGTGCCTTGCGGAAGGCGAAGCGCGCATAGCCGATGGAAGCGACGAGGAACCACACCAGCGCGGCGTAGTCGGCAGGACTTAACAGAGAGAGCAGCGCGCCCAAGTCCTTCAGCCTTCGTCACAGGAACAGGGTGAGGACGCCGGTGTAGCCATAGAGGCGATCGTGGGAAATCTCTCCGTTGCAGAAGAAACCCACGAGCGGCACATCACCCAGGCTCTGGCGGATAAGCGTGAGCTCCCCGGAACTCGTTCCGAAAAGGCTCGCACCCCGGCCCAGGCAAGAGTAGTAGACGGCACCGCGCGGCCGCGTGAAAAGCCCTTCCTTGATGCTTTCCAGCATCTGCACCATGTCTTCTACGGCACTCGCCGCGTCGCGCCGGCAGAACATCATCGGCATGCCTTCGCGCAAGGATTCACCGATCGCCACGAGCTTGGATTCCGGGTCGACGCCGACCAGGTTGCGGACCAGGTAGTCATCGCGGTCCGAGCCTGCCACCGGGAAACCGGCGAAGATGCGCCCGCCGAGCCGCTGCGGCGTCTGCACAAGACCGCGCCCCACGTCTTCCGATAGCACGTCGAAGGCGGGACGGCCGTCGAGGGTGACGATCACGTTACGCTGGCACTCGGTGATCGTGTGGCGCGGACCGGCCGGCCGGCAGCCCTGCGTCAGACGCGTCGACACTACCACGTCGCCGCTGAAGAGCACCCCGGAGACGCCGCCAGCGGTAATGACGTTGGCGATCTGGTGATAGCCGCGGCGCGAACTGGTGAGCCCGCCGACGGCGAAACCGCTGTCGAGCTTCTTCGACAGCGCGCCGATGATGGCCGGTACCTGACCACTGCGCGGATCGGCATGGACGATGGCGAAGTTGGCGCGCGCGCCGTGCACGAGAAGCGGCCCGGGCGGCAGCGCCTCGACCCCGCGCAATGTCGGCAGCACCTCGAAGGAGCCCTCCGGAAACTCCCCCAGCATGAGCGCGATTGCCGGCTCGTCGAGGTACTCGCGCTCGCCTGCGCAGATGCCGACGCCGACGCTCCCCACCCACTGCTGCACCCCGGTGCGGCTGCGCACCAGTTCGAGAATCTGGTCGAGTTGTCCCGAGAAGGTGTCGTGCGCGTACAGGAATCCGAGATTGGCACCCGGCGCGTGCGTGTTCACCTGTTCGATGCAGCGCTCGACGACTGAACGCCAGTCGCTGCCCGCAGCGTGCCCGAAGCCGAAGATTCTCATCGTGGAAAAGTGCAAGTCGTAGAAAAAATCTGCGAGCCAAGGGCCCGCCCCGATCATTGCATCATAACCGCAGGAACAGGAAAGCGGTGCAGCGCGCGCGCTCAGGTCGGCCGTGGCAGGGGTGCGTGGCCCGGCAGCGCAGCGACGCGGTCGATCCAGGCGCGTACCGCCGGGTAGGGTTCCAGCTCGATACCGCCTTCGGGGGCGAGCGCGGCATAGGGATAGCAAGCGATGTCGGCAAGCGTCAGGCGCTCAAGGGCGAGCCAGGGAGACGCGGCGAGTCTCCCTTCCAGCACGGCGAGCGCAGTGCGCCCGGCGCTTTGTGCCTCGGCGAGGTTGGCGACCCGCCCGAAACGCATCACCGCGCGTGCCCGCGCCAGCCCGTAGAGAATCTCGTTCTGCGCAAGGCCCAACCACTGCATCACTGCAGCCATTCCGGAAGAGTCGAGGGGCAGCAGATCCTCGCGCTCAAGGCGGCGTGCGAGGTAGACCAGTATCGCGGTGGAGTCCCAGATCACCGTACCGCCGTCGTCGAGCACCGGCACCTGCGCGCGCGGGTTCAACTGGCGGTAAGCCGCGGTGCGTTGGTCACCCGCTGCCAGATCGACAGCAATCCGCTCGTAGGGCGTCCCCGTCAGCGAGAGCATGAAACGAATCTTGTGGCAATTGCCGGAGCGCTCCGCATCGTAGAGTTTCATGACCATCTCCTCGCAGCCAAGCCGAGCATCCATTATCGCTGCCGCCTCCCACGCCCACAACCGAGGGCCATGATGGCTACCATGATGGCTATAATGCGAAGATTCCATCCGCCACGGAGCCGAGTCCGCGATGAGCCTGCAAAACGTTCCTTCCGGCAGGGATCTGCCCAACGAATTCAACGTCGTCATCGAGATCCCGATGCGTGGGGATCCGGTCAAGTACGAGGTCGACAAGGAAAGTGGTGCGATGTTCGTCGATCGCTTCATGGCCACCGCGATGCACTACCCCTGCAACTACGGCTACATCCCGCACACGCTCTCGGACGACGGTGATCCCGTCGACGTCCTGGTGCTGACACCGGTGCCGATCATCTCCGGCTCGGTGATACGCTGCCGGCCGATCGGCGTGCTCAAGATGGAGGACGAGGCAGGCGACGACTCCAAGCTGCTCGCAGTGCCGGCGGAAAAGCTCTGGCCGGCATATCGCGAGATCGAGACACCGCGCGATCTGCCGGAGATGACGCTCGCGCAGATCACCCATTTCTTCGAGCACTACAAGGATCTGGAACGCGGCAAGTGGGTGAAGATCAAGGGCTGGTACGGTCCGGAGGAGGCCAAGAAGGAGATCTTGGCCGGCATCGAAGGCTTCAACAACGCCAAGGTCAAGCCGGCGTTCTGACGCCCCCGGGTGATGGCGAGATGAGCTCTCCCGCCGCGGTCTGCGACGATGCACCCCTCGTTCTGCGACGGGACGAGCGGGGCATCACCACACTCACCCTGAACCGCCCTGCGAAATACAACGCGCTGTCGCGTCAGCTTCTGGAAGCACTCGCGGCCGAGCTCGTGAAACTGCGCGGCGACGAATCGGTGCGCGTGGTCGTGCTGGCGGGTGCAGGCAAGGGATTCTGCGCGGGTCACGACTTGCAGGAACTCAAGGGCATCAACGATCCGGTGCTGGCGCATCCGGTGTTTGCGCTCTGCGGCGACGTGATGCTCAATCTCATGGCCCTGCCGCAGCCCGTGATCGCGCGCGTGCACGGCATCGCCACCGCAGCCGGATGCCAGCTGGTCGGTGCCTGCGATCTCGCCGTGGCCTCGACCGACGCACGCTTCGCCGCCTCTGGCATCAATGTCGGTCTGTTCTGCAGCACCCCGGGGGTCGCGCTTGCACGCAACGTCCCGCGCAAGAAGGCCATGGAGATGCTGCTCACCGGCGATTTTCTGGACGCACAGAGCGCCCTCGCGCATGGCCTCGTGAACCATGTGGTGCCGCCGGACGCGCTCGATGCGGCGGTGCAGGCACTCGCCGAGAAGATTGCCGCCAAGCCGCGGCAGGCGGTCGCCGACGGCAAGCGTGTGTTCTACGAGCAGATCGAGATGAACGCCGAGGGCGCGTATTCGCTGGCGGCCGACGAGATCACCCGCAGTCTCTTCACCGCCGAGACCCAGGAAGGTCTCGACGCGTATCTGCAAAAGCGCCCGCCGCGCTGGTCCTGATTCAGTCGGCCGCCGCACGGTTGTCGCGACGCGCGCGAGGGGCGGCTGCGTGTTCGTTTCGCATTAGCGCACGCAGCGGCAGGACTCCTGCACGACCGCCTCGCGCGGACCTCCGCCGCCCGGACGCGGGAACGTGTAGCTCGCAAAACCCTCGGCCGTGCACTTCCTCGCGCAGGCCTCCTCCCGTTCCGCCATGCTTGGCCCCTTGAAGCTCAGCCAGAGCGCCATTCCGAACACCACAAGCATCAGAACGAAGAGGAGACCGCGCACAAGAGTTCTCCGGTGAGCCACGATGCGCGCTCAGAACGGACTGACGGGCATGACGCGGTGCCCGTCAGTCTCAGTTGGCCTCGCTCACAGGGGACGCAGCCGCACCGGCCGACATCGAGAGCATGAGCTCGTTCAGCCGCCGCACGAACGACGCCGGGTCGTCGAGCTGCCCACCCTCGGCCAGCAGCGCCTGGTCGAATATGACGCTCGCGAGATCGTCGAAGCGTGCGCCAGCCGCCTCGGCCTTCAGGCGCTCGACCAACGGATGATGAGGATTCAATCTCGAGGATCGGTTTCGCGGCGGGGACCTTCTGCCCGGCTGCCTTGAGCAGACGCTCGAGATTGCCGCTCATGCCGTGCTGGTCCGCCACCAGGCAGGCGGGGGAGCTCGTGAGACGATGCGTGACACGCACCTCCTTCACTCGTTCGCCCAGGGCCTGCGCGACGTGATCGGTGAGATCCTTCAGTTCGCCCGCCTCCCGCTCCTGCTCCTTCTTCTCTTCCTCGTCCGCGAGCTTGCCCAGATCGAGATCGCCCTTCGCCACCGACTGCAGCGGCTTGCCTTCGAACTCGTGCAGGTGCGCCGTCACCCACTCATCCACGCGGTCGTACATGAGCAGCACCTCGATGCCTTTCTTGCGGAAGATCTCGAGGTGCGGGCTGTTCTTCGCGGCAGCGAAGGTGTCGGCCGTGATGTAGTAGATCTTGTCCTGGCCCTCCTTCATGCGCGACACGTAGTCGGCGAGCGACACCGTCTGCTCCTCGGTAGTCGTTGTGCGTGGAGGCGAAGCGCAGCAGCTTCGCGATGCGCTCGCGATTGGCGTGGTCCTCGCCGACGCCCTTCCTTGAACACGCGGCCGAACTCGCGCCAGAAGGTGGTGAACTTGTCCGGCTGGTTGGCAGCGAGATCCTCGACAGGCCCCGAGCACCTTCTTCACCGATCCGGCGCGGATCGCCTCGACGTCGCGCGAATGCTGCAGGATCTCGCGCGAGACATTGAGCGGCAGATCGTTCGAGTCGATGACGCCGCGCACGAAGCGCAGGTACAGCGGGCATCAGCTGCTCGGCGTCGTCCATGATGAAGACGCGGCGCACGTAGAGCTTGATGCCGTGGCGGTGCTCGCGGTCCCACAGGTCGAACGGCGCATGTGCGGGCAGGTAAAGCAGCTGCGTGTATTCCTGCTTGCCTTCGACCTTGGCGTGGACGTAGGCGAGCGGCGGCTCGAAGTCGTGGGCCACGTGCTTGTAGAACTCGACGTACTGCTCGTCGGTGATCTCCGACTTGGGGCGTGCCCAGAGGGCGGAAGCCTGGTTCACCACCTCCGTCTCGTGGGTGAGGACGTCCGCCTTCTTCTCCTCGTCCCACTGCTCCTTCACCATCACGATCGGCACCTGGATGTGGTCCGAGTACTTGCGGATGATCGACTTGAGGCGCCAGCCGTCGAGGAACTCGTCTTCGCCCTCGCGCAGGTGCAGGATCACGTCGGTGCCGCGCGCGGCGCGCTCGACCGTCTCGATGGTGTAGTCGCCCTCCCCGGCCGACTCCCAGCGCACGGCGTGCTCGTGGCCGAGGCCCGCGCGGCGGGTGACGACGGTGACCTTGTCCGCGACGATGAAGGAGGAGTAGAACCCGACCCCGAACTGGCCGATGAGCCGCGCGTCCTTCGCCTGGTCCCCGGTCAGGGCCTGGAAGAACTCCCGCGTGCCGGACTTGGCGATGGTGCCGATGTGGTCGATCACCTCCTGGCGCGACATGCCGATGCCGTTGTCGGACACCGTGATCGTGCGCGCCTCCTTGTCGAAGCTCACGCGGATCTTGAGATCGGAATCGCCCTCGAACAGGCTCGGAATCGGAAAGCGCCTCGAAGCGCAGCTTGTCGCAGGCGTCGGACGCGTTGGAAACGAGCTCCCTCAGAAAGATCTCCTTGTTGCTGTACAACGAGTGGATCATGAGGTTGAGCAGCTGCTTGACCTCGGCCTGGAAGCCGAGTGTTTCCCTGCTGGCGGTGGTTTCCACGTGGGTGACTCCCTGAATGAACGGTGACGGCGAAGCTTGGGGCACGGCAGGCGCTTTTTCAAGCACCGGTGCGTCTCGACCGTTGAGCCGCGCCTCCTCGAAGTCGAGCTCGCGCTGCAGCGACTGCAACACCTCGGCGCCGATCGCCTCCTCGCGCCACAGCCGGATCAGCTCGCGGCGCTCGGCGCGCACCACCGCGCGGCGCAAGCCGCAGGCGCGAGATTATCGGCGAAGGTGAAGGCGAGCTGACGCGGCTCGACGCACTTGATCCGGATCTCGTACTCGGATCGCACCGGATCGCGGACGTCGTCCGGCACGCCCTCCTCCCGGCTGAATCGGTCGACCTCGATCAATCCGGCCCGCGTCATGGCCTCGCGCGCGAGGTGCTCCTCCTCCACCGGGCTCCAGTCCGTGCCCTGGCGCAGGAGCCGGATCAGCGGCGCGAGGGTGAGCCCCTGGACGACGAGAGTGAACAAGATCACCGCGAAGGCGAGACAGATCACCAGGCTCCGGTGCGGAAACGCCGACCCATCGGGCAGCGCGAGGGGCAAGGCGAGCGCGGCCGCGAGCGAAACGATCCCGCGCATGCCGCACCAGGAAACGATGGCGACGGGCTGCCACGACGGATAGGTTCGCGCGCGCGCAGCAGCGGGTTGAAAAGCCGCGGCAGGTAAGTCGCCGGAAACACCCACAGAAACCGCGTCGCCACCGCCGTCAGCGCAGACCGCCAGCGCGAGCCAGCCGAGCTGCTGCCTTCGGCACCGCATGGATGCCCGCCACGATGCATTCAGCTCGCAGCCCGATGAGAATGAAGGCCACGCAGTTCATGAGGAACTCGAAGGTGTTCCAGACCGCCTGCACCTGGATACGGCTCTCGGCCGTGAACACCTCCGGGGCGTAGCGGGCGCGCACCAGGCCCGCCGACACGACGGCGAGCACACCGGAGACGTGCATGGCCTCCCCCGCCAGATAGGCCACGTAGGGCAGCAGCAGCGAGAGCAGGATCTCGATCAGGGGATCGTCGAGCCACGCGTGAATGGCGACGAAGAGCCGGCCGAGGAAGCAGGCCGAGCGACGATGCCACCGATCGCGACGACGAAAAACTGGACAGCGGCGTCCGGGAGCGAGAAGACGCCGGTCAGCGCGGCGGCGACCGCGAACTTGTACAGAACGAGGCCGGTTGCGTCGTTGACCAGGCTCTCGCCTTCCAGGATGGTCACGACGCGGTTGGGCATCCGCAGACGATTCAGCACCGCGGTCGCGGCCACCGCGTCGGGCGGTGAAACGATCGCGCCGAGCGCGAACGCGACGGCCCAGGGCATGTCCGGGACGAGCACCTTCATCACCCCTGCGACGGCCACCGTGGTGACGATCACGAGCGGCACCGCCAGCAGCGTGATCGGTCGGATGTTGCGCTTGAAATCGCGCCACGAGGTGCCGCAGGGCCGCGACGTAGAGAACGGGCGGCAGGATGGTCACGAGCACCAGGTTCGGATCGAGCTCGACCTTCGGTCCGAAGGGCAGAAATCCCAGCGCCGCGCCGCCGATCACCAGCGCGATGGGGTACGGCACGTCGAGCTTGCGCGCGAGCCAGCCCAGCGCAACGGCGCAAGCGAGCAGGCCTGCGATCAGCTCGACGAACTCCACGAGGGTGATGCTAGAACGGATAGGGGCCGGGAAAACGGCCGGTGACAAGCGTGTGGCTCACGAGCCCGGTCTCGCGGCGTCCAGGCATGCAGCTGGAACCCCGGCGGCTCCATGACGTAGCAGAGCGGATCGTCGGGCCGCAGTGTCGAGCGCCACCTGATGCGCCGTGCTCGGACAGACCGAGGCGAGCACGCCGTGCCAGCGCACCTGGATCGAACGGTGCAGATGCCCGCACAGAATGCGCTCGACCTGCGGAAAGCGCGCGAGCAGGCGAGCGAGCTCTTCGGCGCCCGCGAGCCCCATGTCGTCGAGGTTGGCGACCCCGGTCAGAAACGGCGGGTGATGCATGACGATGACGGTCGGGCGGTCGGGCGCCTCCGCGAGCCGGTCCGCGAGCCAGCGCAGCCGGGCGTCGCAGAGCTCACCGCCATCCTGGCCGGGAACCAGCGTGTCGAGGAAGACGAAGCGCAGCGGACTCGCGTCGACCACGTACTGCAGGAAGCCTGCTCGTGGCAACTCACGCCTGATCGCGCGAACGCCGCGCGCAGATGCTCGCGGTCGTCGTGATTCCCGGGGATCACGTAGATCGGCATCGCGAGCGGTGCGAGCAGCGCTCGCAGGTGGGCGTACTCCTCCGGCGTGGCGAGGTCCACGAGGTCGCCGCTCGCGATCACGAACTGCGGCGCCGGGTCGAGCTCGACGAGCCGCGCGACGCACGCGCGCAGCAGTCCGGCCGTGTCGACGCGATCCATGCAGGCGCGACCCGGCGCGGTGACATGCAGGTCGGAGATCTGTGCGAAGATCAATTCGTGCTGCGCGATCGATTCGATTCGTCACGGGGTGTATGGTAGACGCTTCCCTTCGCCGACTGTAGCGAGCACTCATGCACTCCGTCGATCAAGATCCTGTGGTTCACTGCTCTCGCGAGCGTGGTCATTGCCGCGCCGTGCGTCTTTGCGCCGTTCCCTGCCTCTGGACAAGATCGAGCTGCCGCCCGGTTTCGAGATCGCGGTCTATGCCGACAACGTTCCCGGCGCGCGGTCGCTCACGCTCGGTGCGAACGGCACGGTCTATGTCGGGACGCTCACGCGCGGGCAAGGTCTACGCGGTGATCGACCAGAACCAGGACGGCAAGGCGGACGAGGTGCGCACGGTGGCAGAGGGGCTCAATTCGCCGAACGGTGTCGCGTTCCGCGACGGCAGCCTCTACGTCGCGGAGATCCACCGCATCCTGCGCTTCGACGACGTGGCGCACATCCCGTCGGGACCGCACAAGCCGGTGGTGATCACCGACGCGTTGCCGCGCGAGACCCACCACGGCTGGAAGTTCATCGCGTTCGGCCCGGATGGATGGCTGTACGTGCCGGTCGGTGCTCCGTGCAACATCTGCGCGCCGGACCCGAAGAAGTACGCGAACATCATGCGCATGAAGCCCGATGGGACGCGGTCTCGAACTCTTCGCCTCGGGTGTGCGCAACTCGGTCGGATTCGACTGGAATCCGCGGGACCGGACCCTCTGGTTCACCGACAACGGGCGCGACATGCTGGGGGACGACTCGCCGTCCTGCGAGCTCAACCATGCACCAAAGGCAGGGATGCACTTCGGCTTCCCCTACTGCCACGAAGGGACGCTAGCCGACCCGCAGTTCGGTGGCAAACGCAAATGCAGTGAATTCACGCCCCCGGTAGTCAAGCTCGGGCGCCCACGTTGCACCGCTCGGCATGCGTTTCTACACCGGCCAGATGTTTCCGAGCGGCTACGCGAACCGAATCTTCATCGCCGAGCACGGCTCTTGGAATCGCTCGAACAAGATTGGCTACCGGCTGGTCGTCGCCGAGGTCGGCAATGGCAAACCCGCGCGCGCCGAGGTGTTTGCCCAAGGCTGGTTGCAGGGTGAGGAGAACTGGGGTCGCCCGGTAGATGTGCTGGTGATGCCTGACGGTGCGCTGCTGGTATCGGACGACCAGGCAGGTGTGATCTACCGAATCAGCTACCGCGGCCCCTGAACGCAGCGGAAGGGCGCAGCGACACGACGATACCGGGATCCGACTGCTCGAAGCTTGAAGGATTCATTCCCGCCACCAGCGCTTGCAGCGCGACATAGTCGACCTTGCCGGTGCCCAGAAGCGGGAGTTCCTTGACGGGGAAAATGTTGCGGGCGACTGCGAGTTCGTGTCCCCCGAGTTTGCGGGCGGCTTGCAGCAGCGCAGTGCGGTTGAGCTGGAAGTCGGTGGTGAAGAGCGCTGTGCTCTCACCGAGTTCACGGATCACCAGCACGGTGGCCGCGTGCTGATGGTCGGGAGACGCGTGCCGGGCTATGCGTTCGACAGCTTCGAGCGATACCATCTCGCCCGCCACCTTGGCGAAGCGTTTCACGCGACCTCGCACGCTGATGAAGCCATCATCGTCCATCTCCACCACGTCGCCGGTCGCATACCAGCCCTCGCCCAACTCTGAACGAGGCCGCTGCAGTGCTCCCGGGTCTTCCTGGAAGAGGTAGCCGAGCATGACGTTGGGGCCGCGCACGTGAAGCTCGCCGCCCTTCGTGATACCCGGCACCGACACGATCCGGTGCTCGATGTTCGGCAGCAGGCGGCCGACGGTGCCAGGCTTGTAGGAGAGCGGTGCATTCAGCGCAAGCACGGGCGAGCATTCTGTCGTGCCGTAACCCTCGGTGATGCGCAACCCGAACTTGCGCAGCCAAATGTCGGCGACATGCTCGTCCAGCTTCTCGGCGCCGGAGACCACGACGCGCACGCGGTGGAAATCGTACGGATGCGCATTGCGCGCATAGTGACCCAGGAACGTGCTGGTGCCGAAGAGGAACGTGCAGGCCTTCTTGTACGCAAGCTCCGGGATCACGTGGTAATGCAGCGGCGTCGGATAGAGCAGTACCTTCGTGCCCGACACCAACGGCATCAGCGTACAAGCCGTGAGGCTGTACGAGTGATACATCGGCAGCGCATTGAGAAACTTGTCTGCCGGCGTGAAATCGATCACCGAGCGCATCTGCGCGACGTTCGCGAGAATCGATCCGTGCGATAGGACAACTCCCTTGGGCGTCCCCTCTGACCCGGAGGTGAAGAGCACTACGGCCGGTGCAGCGGGATCCTGGTCAACGACCACGCGGCGCGGATTCCTGAGCGCCCAGCCCACCAACCAGACTTTGTCCAGGAGGGTCAGCCGCTCCTTCAGGTCCTCCAGATAGACGACCTGCAGCTCGTCCAGCTCCAGCCGGATTCCCTGTTCCTGCAGCGCGTCGAGGAAGCGCCGGGACGTGATCACCAACCGCACCCGCGCTGCTCTGCAAGAAGCCTGAACGCCTGCTCTCCCGGACGTGAAGTTGAGCATCGCCGGCACTCGACCGATCGCGCTGAGCCCGAGCAGGAGGCATATGGTGGCGGCAGCATTCGGCATGAGTACGCCTACCGCCTCACGCTCGCGCGTGATGCGCCCTACCAAGCGTCCGAGCGCCAAGCTTGCCTTGATGAGATCGCCGTAGGTCTTCGCCGGACCCTGGCTCTCCTCGAGAATCGGTGTGCCCTTACCCCAGCGTTTCGCGGCGGATAAAAACGCGTCGAACAGCGTCTGCGGATTGGGAGATGCAGCGGCCACGCCGTGCAGCATGCTCTGCATATGTGCTGCGGCCTGTCGGCGGCGCACCTTGAGCGATCCGTCGGGCGCGACGGGCGATCGCTCAAGTCGCCCAACCGCTACGCGCACTTCGGTCCGACCCTTCTCACGCTGTACGCCTGCCACGGCGCCGAACCGACTCATCGCCAAGCCGTCGATGCTGACCGGGAGGATCGCAGCACCTGTCTTGAGCGCCGCCAGGGCCGCCGTGTCGTACAGCTTCATCAGGCTACCGCTGCGCGTGCACTGACCCTCGGGAAAAACCAGCACCGGCATGCCCTTCTCCAGGAGCCGCGCCAGCCGCTTAACGGAAAGCGCCTCTGCCTGGTCGATTACCACGTGCGGAAAGAGCTTGAGGAGCCACTTGAGCGCCCCGCGGTACTCAGCCGGGGATACGACCGCCAGCGCTGGAAACGGCAGCAGACTCAGAAGCAAGGGTGCATCCAGCCAGGACTGATGGTTGGCCGCGACCAGAATGCGTTCCGGCAACGGCCCGAGCGCATGACTCAGGCGTATCCGAAGTCGCCCGCGGATGATGAGGCGAAGCAGTGCACGCGCGATCGGGGCCACAAAGAATTTCCAAGTCAACTCGGTCCAACCCCACCTTCTATCGGGAACGAGCGGTCACGTCAACCAGATGAGCGGCATGAATAGCCGACCGGACCAAAACCGCACGAAACCCCGCCACTAAAGCCTCCGGAGCATCTTCCACCACTCCGGAAAATACCTGTCCTTCCACCCGAAAAATACAAAATCTAACAAAACGTTAGATTTGATTTCGGACATTTGCCTGGCATTAAATACGCTTGACGAGGGTTCGCCATCTTTGTCGCTAACCTGTCACTTTAACGCGTTTATCCAGGAGAACACAAATGAACATGATCGTCCCTCCCGCGCTGCTGATCCCTGAACAGGTTGCAGGCCATGTGACCGACGACGGGGTCGAGTATTCATTCTCGAATCAGCTGCGTGCTTCCTTCCGAAAGGATCAAGGGGCGTTCTGGTCGCGGTGGAATCCTTCTCCACGCCCGTGCTTCAATCCGCGGCTGCTCGCGGATATCCGCTCGTACTACGAGTTTCTGTCGGCAAGCGCCGGCAAGATCGTGGTCGGCACCGAAGAACACGACATCAACTACGTGGTGCTTGCGTCCGACATCCCCGGTGTCTTCAACCTCGGCGGAGACCTTGACCTCTTCAAGATCCTGATCGGAAAACAGGATCGCGCCGGGCTTTTGTACTACGGCCGCGCCTGCGTCGATGTTCTGCATCGGAACTATGTGTCGCATGACCTGCCCGCCACCACCATTTCGCTCGTGCAAGGCGAGTGCCTGGGCGGCGGCTTCGAGGCAGCGCTCTCCAGCGACGTGATCATCGCGGAAAAGAGTTCCAGGTTCGGTTTTCCTGAGATCCTGTTCAATCTGTTTCCGGGGATGGGGGCGTACTCGTTCCTGGACCGGAAGGTCGGGCAGAAACTTGCGGAACAACTCATCACCAGCGGCCGCCTCTACTCAGCGGAGGAGATGCATGCCATGGGTGTCGTCGACATGGTGGTGGCGGACGGCGAGGGGGAAGCCGGTGTATCCTCTTTCATCGCGTCGCGCCAGCGGACGCAGGTCGGCCACTTCGGTCTGGCAGCTGCACGGCGGCGTGTTCATGGAATAGACTTTGCTGAATTGATGGATGTCGTCGAGATCTGGGTAGACTGCGCTCTTCGACTCAATCTGCGGGACCTCAAGCTGATGCACCGTCTGGTATCCCGCCAGAACGGGCTGGGCGAATCGCGCGAGGTCCATTGATATCCAAAAAGGGGGCTTGATGGAAGATCACCAGGAGTCTGCGCAAAGGGCGCGACGCCGGTCAATCGAAGTCCTCGAGTACAGCATTCAAGACGTTGCTGAAAAGCTCGGGATCCCTATCCAGAAGCTCCGCCGTTGGGACGATCAGGGGGTGCTTGTCGCGCGCCGTACAGACGGCGGACACCGACGCTATTCGAAGGAATTGGTAGACCGCCTGATCGCTTCATCCGCGGGCACCCTGCAGGCCACAAGCAATGAAGAGCTGGAGACAGTTCGCCGCTCGCTGGACGAAAAGCGACGGATCATTCGCCTCCTGCTCGAAAGTGAGCAGCGCTACCGTGATCTCGTGGAGACTACCCACGATCTCATCTGGACAACCGATTCGCTCGGGCGCTTCACCTATCTCAACATTGCGTCGAAGGACATCTTCGGACTTTCCAGCAACGAACTGCTCGGTCGTTGCTTTTTCGACTTCGAGGCACGCCCCTCCCATATCTCAAACCGGCGCTTTCTCGCCACGCTTAAGCGCGATGGTGAAGTACGCAATTACGTAACCCATCTCGTCACCGCGGATGGACTT
The DNA here is from genome assembly GCA_963719715.1 of uncultured beta proteobacterium. Lineage (GTDB taxonomy): Bacteria > Pseudomonadota > Gammaproteobacteria > Burkholderiales > JAEUMW01 > JAEUMW01. Next base: position 7,805 of record CAVRDD010000024.1, on the reverse strand, counting down.
GACCGCTGGATAGGTATCAACGCGCGGATCATTCGGGACGAACGCGGCGCGCTTCTCGGAATCCGCGGCACCGCACGCGACATCACAGAACAGCACAACGCAACGCTACGAATCGAGCACCTCGCCTTGCACGATGCGCTCACAGATCTGCCGAATCGTGTCGCGCTACAGAAAACTGTCGAGGCTGCAATCGAAGAAGGCAAGGTCGGTGGCGTTCTGTTCCTGGACATCGATCACTTCAAGTACGTCAACGACAATTTTGGTCACAAGTCAGGCGATCAGTTGATCGTGGGTGTGAGTGGAGCGCTGCGAGAGTTGCTGCGTGGCCATGACAGCCAGCTGTATCGCATCGGCGGTGACGAGTTTGCGATTCACTTGCCCGGAGCCCTGCGCAAAGAGGCGATCACGGTCGCCGAAAAGGCGCTCGAAGGTATTCGTCACTACCGTTTCCATCCGCCAGGTCAGTCCAAGGTCTCGAATCTGACGGTATCCATCGGCATCGGACTTTATCCCTTCCACGGCGGCGACCTCGTTGGGCTGCTGTCGAACGTTGACATTGCGCTCTACCAGGCCAAAGACCACGGTCGCAACCGCTTCGTGCTGTCCGACCAGGATGCCAACAATATCCGCAGCACTCACAAGCGCGTGCATTGGGCAAAGAAGCTGCGAGACGCTCTGGACGAGGATCGACTGGTATTGTTTTGGCAGCCAGTCGTTCGGCTTTCAGACCAGCAGCCTGTGCACCACGAGATCCTCGTTCGGATCAAGGAACCGGACGGCTCGATCATCGCGCCGGGACACTTCATCGAACTCGCCGAGTCGCTCAACCTGATCCAGGAAATCGACATGCGCGTGGTGCAGAAGCTGCTCCGGTACATGGAGGCGAACCACCAGGACAACAAGCGACTGCGCTATTTCGTCAATTTGTCCCGTGTGAGCATTTCGGATCAACACTGGATCCGGCGTTTTCACCGGATGCTTTCCGAAAGCCGCGTTAACCCGAGTCAGCTAGTCTTCGAGATCACCGAGACGGCGGCAATGTCGGAAATCGACGTTACGCTCTCCTTCATACGCCAGCTCAAGGACATGGGGTGCAGATTCGCGCTCGATGACTTCGGTGCAGGCTTTAGCTCGTTCTATTACCTGAAACGTTTCGACGTCGATTACCTGAAGATCGACGGCAGCTTCATTCGCGATCTCGCCACCGAAGAGGCAAGTCGGATCTTCGTGAAAGCGCTGAACGATGTGGCGCGTGGCCTGAAAAAGCAGGTCATTGCCGAATGGGTCGAAAACCAAGACGTGCTGCGCGCCCTCGTTGACATGGGCACTCAGTACGGACAAGGGTTCCTGTTCAAGCGGCCGGTTCCGCTTGAGCCTGATCTCGTCCTGAGATCGTCAGCATCACCCGCCGTGGCGCAGCGCTGAGATCGTCTGTATCACAAACCGCCGCGCAAGTGGCGGTCTATCCACAGCAGTCCCATTATCGTCTTGGCCTCGGTAATCTCGCCGGACTCAAGCAGCGCAAGCCCCCGATCCACCGGAAGAGCAATCGTCTCCAGAAACTCGCCCTCTTCCCCGGGATGGCCGACGTAATGCAGTTGCCGCGCGAGGTAGAACTCCAATTTCTCATTGGAGTAACCCACGCAAGGGTAGGCGGTAAACAGATGCGTCCACTCGAGCGCTTCGTGACCTGTTTCTTCCAATAGCTCGCGTCGGGCCGTTAGGTCGTGCGCCTCCCCTAGGTCAATCTTCCCCGCAGGCAGCTCGAGGAAGTGCTGGTGCAGGGGATAACGATACTGGCGCTCCACCAGCACGGTGCGTTCATCGAGCATGGGGAGAATGATCACGGCGCCAGGATGGACAATGTACTCCCGCAACGCGCTCTGGCCATCCGGAAGACTTACGCGGTCCTCACGCACGTTCAGTAGCTTGCCGTCATAGACGCACTTCGAATCGAGCGTTCTTTCAGTGAAATCTCGCATGGATGGTCGGTCTTTGGAATGAGAACGTTCGCGGCGCGTCGAACCCGACTGCCGTGAATGAGCAGAAAGTTAGCGAATGTTGATCCGCGCTAGGTCCACGAGTTCGGACATTCTGCCATCCAAAACAGCCTTAAGTGCAAACAACCCGAAATGCCCCGCCTGTGCCAGCGTCGTCTGCGGCGGCATGAGCAGTTCCTGGCGCGCGCTGACCACGTCGATCAGCGCCGGACCGTCGTGAGCCAGCACGGCAGCGAGTCCTTCTTCCAGCTTATCCGCAGTTTCGACCCGCACAGCGAATACACCCATGGCCTGCGCCATCGCTGCGAAGTTCGGATTCTTCAGTGCCACCGCGGTGTCCAGCAGGCCGTTTGCCTTCATCTCCAGCTCTACAAAACCGAGAGTACCGTTATTGAGCACGACGACCTTGACCGGCAGGTTCATCTGCGTGAGCGTGATGAAGTCGCCCATCATCATGCTGAAACCGCCGTCACCGCTTAGAGCGATCACCTGACGGCTCGGAAATGCTGCCTGCGCCCCCATCGCTTGCGGCAGTGCGTTGGCCATGGAGCCGTGGCTGAAGGACCCGATCAGCCGACGCTTCGGAGTAATCTTCAGATAGCGTGCCGCCCAGGCAGTCGGAGTCCCCACATCGCAGGTGAAAATCGCGTCCTCCGCGGCGAGCCGGCTTACCAAACTGGTCACACATTGCGGATGGATGGTCTTGTCACCCGCTTTTATCTCGGCAAGCGCATCCAGTTCCTTCCGTGTCTTCCGGAAGCTGGCAAGCGCACCGTCCAGATGTGCGGAGTCCGGCTTGGGATGGAGGCGTGGCTGCAATGCTGCCAGCGTCGCCCCGACATCGCCGACAACTCCCAGCACCAGCGCACAGCGGTTGCCCAGGTTCTCCGGACGGATGTCGACTTGCGCGATCCGCGCCTGCGACGGATAAAACTGCCGGTATGGAAAGTCCGTGCCGAGCATGAGGAGCGTATCGCAGTCACACATGGCGTGGTAGCCCGACGCGACGCCCAGGAGGCCGGTCATTCCTATGTCGAACGGGTTTTCGGCTTCGACGTGCTCCTTTCCGCGCAGCGCGTGAACAACCGGCGCCTGGAGCAAGCCTGCGGTGGAGACGACTGTTTCCCGGTTCCCGGCACAACCGGCGCCACACAGCAGTGTTACCCGCTGCGCGTCGTTGAGGAGGGACGCAAGCGCATCGAGGTCTGCGTCGTCGGGCCGCACCACGGGAGCGCGCGGTGCAATCCAGGACGGCGCCGTCGCGTCGGTAGCATGCAGCAGGAGTTCTCCCGGTACGACCACCACAGCCACGCCGCTCTTTCCGATGGCGACGCGCATTGCCCGCGCGAGGACACGTGGCAACTGCTCTGCCGACGAGACGAGTTCGACGAAATGGCTGCACTCCGCAAACAAGTGCTGCGGATGCGTTTCCTGAAAGTAGGTGCTCCCGATCTCGGCTATGGGAATATGCGCCGCAATCGCAAGCACCGGCACGTGATTGCGCTGACAGTCGAAGAGGCCGTTGATAAGGTGCAGATTGCCCGGACCGCAACTGCCTGCGCAGACCGCGAGTCCTCCTGTTACGTGCGCATCCGCCCCCGCTGCGAATGCCGCCGCCTCTTCGTGGCGCACGTGGATCCACTGCATGTCGGGTGACCGCCGCAACGCGTCGCAAAAACCGTTGAGGGAGTCGCCGGTGATCCCGTAGATTCGACGCACACCCGCGACCCGCAGCGTGTCCACCAGCAAGTCAGCCAATGTTCTGGGCATGCCGACCTCCTATGATTGGAAGATCAGTCGTCGCATTCAACACAAATCCGCAATGCCGCTTGGCGGGTCTATCCCGCCGAAACTTAGTCGGTCACACGTGGCAAGCCGTGCTCATCGACGTCGTCATCGCATCGACCGCCACGAAGTCACGGTTTGCAGGTGATGTCGCGCCATTCGCGGGGTCGCGTCAGTCAGGCCAGCGGTGCATGAGCATGGGCCACCAGCAGCATCAGAGATCGCGCTGCGACGCGACACGTCGGCGTGGCGACGGCTGGGGCGTTCTCCCAGCGGCACGCGTCGTCGGGCGCGGCGCGGAAGGTATCCACACAGCATCGCCACGGGCTCTGGAACTCCTGTGTGGGCGGAACCTCGAAGTCGAGAACCTCCCAATATGCGTTCACCATCAGGTGCATCACACGCGCCGACCCGGGTGTGAGGATGGTAGCCGCCAGGCTGTGCGAGCCTTTACCCCAGTCCGGCGCGCCGAGGCGCACACCGTGCCATTGCACCGGCGCGCTGTCGAGCAGCGCGCGCAGCGTGAGATCGAGACGCATGCGCGGGAGGTCGCGATGCAGGCGCAGCGCAATCAGCTCCCGCACGAAACGGTGGACATCGGCGTGCCGCTCGACGCAGGTCCAGTCGAACCAGCCCGTCTCGCCGTTGCGAGAATACGCGTTGTTGTTGCCGTGCTGGGTGCGCCGCACCTCATCTCCCATGAGGAGCATCGGCGTCCCCATCGCGAGCAGGGTCAGCGCCAGGAAATTCTTGACCTGGCGATTGCGCAGCTGCTCGATCCAGGGATCGTCGCTCGGTCCTTCCGCGCCGCAGTTCCAGCTGCGATTGTCATCTGCTCCGTCGCGGTTGTTCTCGCCGTTCCCCTCGTTGTGCTTGGCGTTGTAGGAGACGAGATCGTTGAGCGTGAAACCGTCATGACAGGTGACGAAGTTGACGCTGCGCTCCGGCTCACGCTCCGACTCCGCATACAGGTCCGGACTGCCCGTGAGCCGTGCAGCGAGGGCCGGAACAGTACCGCCGTCCGCCTTCACGAAGGCGCGCAGGTCATCGCGAAAGCATCCGTTCCACTCTTTCCAGCTGTCGCCGCTGAAACTGCCGACCTCGTACAGTCCCGCCGCGTCCCACGCTTCCGCGATCAGCTTCACGTTGGCAAGCTGCGGGTCAGACTCGATGTCATGCAGTATCGGCGCGTACGCCATGGGCCGTCCGCAGTCGTCTCGCGTGAGTGCCGACGCCAGGTCGAAGCGGAAGCCATCGACGTGCATCTCGCTCACCCAGTAGCGCAGACTGTCGAGAATCATGCGCCGCACGACGGCGTGGTTTGCGTTCAGCGAGTTGCCACAGCCGGTGAAATCCGCGTAGGTCTCGCGTTCAGCACCGAGGATGTAGTACGTGCCGTTCGCGAACCCGCGGAAGCAGAGCGTGGGGCCGTCGGCGCCGCCCTCCGCCGTGTGGTTGTAGACGACGTCGAGGATGACCTCGATGCCGGCGCGGTGCATCGCCTTCACCATGTCGCGAAACTCGTCGAGCACCGCCAGCGCGCCGGCGCGCGAACTGTACGGCGGATGCGGTGCAAAGAACGAGAGCGGCTGGTATCCCCAATCGTTGATGCGCCCGACCGGTGCCGCCTGGGCGTCGAAGGCGTAGATCGGCAACAGCTCGACAGCGGTGATGCCGAGATTCTGCAGGTAGGGAATCTTCTCGATCAGTCCGGCGAAAGTGCCGCGGCGCTCGGGGGCGACGGCCGAGTTCGGATGCCGCGTGAAGTTGGCCGCGTGCATCTCGTAGATTACGGTGTCGGCGAACGGCCGGTGCAGCGGCTGATCACCCTCCCAGTCATAGACACTTGTGTCGACGACAACACTTTTGATGGCGGTGGCCGCGTTGTCTCCGGGTGCAGCGGCGGCAGCCCGATTGCGCTCGCGCGGCTCCTCTATGCACCTGCCGTAGGGGTCGAGAAGCAGCTTCTGCGGATCGAAGCGCAGTCCGCGTTCCGGCGCGAACGGACCATGCGCGCGATAGCCGTAGCGTTGACCGGACTCGACGCCCGGCACGAACGCGTGCCAGTAGTGGAACGTGCGATGGGTCGGTGACTCGAGTCGGACAATGCGGCTGGGCGCTGCATCTTCAGCATGATCGAAGAGGCAAAGCTCAACGGCGGTCGCGCCTCTCGCGTACACGCTGAAGTTCGCACCACCCGCGCACAGCGTCGCGCCGAGCGGGAAACTCAGCCCAGGGGTCACAGCATGAATCAGATCCATGGCAAGCGGTGGCGCGACTGCCGGCGATGGGTGAACACGCCCCCATCCATGACCTTCAAGGAGATAGGGCTCACCAGACAGTGCCGGCCGCGTCGAGAAAGCTTCGATCGCACCGCGCTGCAGCAAGAAGAAGAAAGTGTCACCAACAGTTGGTCACCGTACACGTGTTGCCGCCGGGTAATCGGCGAGAACGGTCGCATTGTCCTGGCGGATGCGGCCGGCGGGAATCGAACCATCGGCCGCGTGCAGGCGCCGGAGCATCGGCGCCTTTCCTTCCCCTGTTACCAGCCAGAGGATGCGCCGCGCCTGATTGATCGTCCGAAAGGTCAACGTCATCCGCCGCAGTCCCATGTAGGCACCGCCGGTAACCGCGACGTCCGCGTCGCTCACGTCGAGGACTGGATCGTTCGGCACCAGCGAGGCGGTGTGGCCGTCGGGACCGAGGCCGAGATGGACGAGGTCGAGCGTCGGTGGTTCACCGGCAAGTTCGCGCAGCGTGACCGCGTAGCGGGCGGCAGCGCCTGCCAGATCGGCATCCTCGACCGGCATGGCATGGATCTGCGTGGCCTCCAGCGGCGCGTGATCGAGCAGGCTCGCACGCAGATGCGTGAGATTGCGATCGGGGTCGCCGGCCGGTGCCACGCGCTCGTCCACCTGCACGACCTGCACGTGCTTCCACGGCAGGTCCATCGTGGACAGGGCACGCAGCATCACCCACGGCGTATGCCCGCCGCTCACGGCAAAGGTGAAGCGACCCCGTGCCTCGACTGCGCTGCGCGCTTCGCTGGCAATGAACTTGGCAGCAGCTTGCGCGACGGCATCCGCGTTCTCCATCACTTCCATCTTCATGTCTGCAATCCGCTCCCGGAGAAGTGCACCTATCCCGATACGACCGGGTTGTGCCAGCCTCCCGCTGGAACGACGCTGTCGCCGCCCAGGTCTGGTCCCCAGGTACCCGGTGCGTACTGGTGGACCGGCGTGTCCGCCTTGAGCACGGGATCGACGATGCGCCACGCTTCCTCGACGTAGTCCTCGCGCGCGAAGAGCGTGCGGTCTCCCGTCATCGCATCGCCCAGCACTCTCTCGTATGCGTCCATGTCCTGCGCACCAGGACGGCTGCTGAGGAGGAGTTCGACCTGCTCGCCGATCATGGCCTCCGCTTCGTCCATCACCGTCACTCCCATGGCCATGCTGATGTCGGGGCTGATGCGAAAGCGGAAATGATTCGGCGCGCCTGGGCAATGCGGGAAGATCTTCGGTGCATGGCGCATCCGCACCATGACTTCGGTGCACGTCACCGGCAGCGACTTGCCGGCACGGATGTAGAACGGCACGCCCGCCCAACGCCAGGAATCGATCTCGAGCTTGAGGGCGGCAAACGTTTCCGTCTTTGAACCGGATTTGACGCCGGGCTCGGCGAGGTACCCGCTGAACTGCCCGCGCACGAGGTCCTGTGGCCTGATCGGGACGATAGACTTGAGCACCTTCACCTTCTCGTCGCGCTGCGATTCGCTGTCCGTGCGCGCAGGCGGCTCCATGCATAGATTCGCGAGCACCTGGAACAGGTGATTCTGTACCACGTCGCGAATGGTGCCGATCTGGTCGTAGAACGATCCCCTGCCCTGCACGCCGAAGTTCTCTGCCATCGTGATCTGGACGCTTTTCACATAGCGTCGATTCCAGAACGGTTCGAGTGTGATGTTGGCGAAGCGGAAGAAAACCATCGTGTGCACGGGCCGCTTGCCGAGATAGTGGTCGA
>CAVRDD010000023.1:0-27922 GCA_963719715.1 uncultured beta proteobacterium | reverse complement strand
AGAGCGTGGGGATCGCCATGCTTGCATGGCTCGTGATGGTTCTCATCTGTTTCGTCGGCCCCTTGCTCGCGTTCTGCGTTCCGCTCTACAAGGTGCGCGAGCGCGTGCTCCTTGAGTACGGTCGCCTTGCCACTCAGCATCATCTCGCCTTCGATCGCAAGTGGATCGCGGAGGGGAAGCGGCGGAGACCTCCTGGGCTCTTCCGACGCCTCTTCGGCAGCGGATCTGAACTCGAGCGTGGAAGTGGCCTTATCGTTGCAAATGGTTCCGGTCGACCGCTTCGCGCTGATACAACTCGCCGTCGCTGCGGGCATCCCAATGCTCGCGGTGGTCGCCACGCAAACGCAACTGCTCGAGGCAGCGAAATGGATCATCGGTGCACTGCTGTAGGCGGGTAGCGCGACGAGTCGGTGTCGGGACGGCGCGAGATCGACCGGTTTCCCCTTTGCCGGCTTTGTACTGCACCCCAACAAACAAAAAGCCCGCCGCTTTCGCGACGGGCTCCTGTTCCGCGTGCTTCTCTTCTTATTTGGTAACTGCGGTCATGGCGCTCTTGATCTGCTCAATGCCAACCTGATCGTCGAGCGTGGTGAGGTCGCCTGGATCACGGCCTTCCGCGATAGCCTGGATCGAGCGCCGCAGCACCTTGCCGGAGCGCGTCTTCGGCAACTGCGTGATGAAGTGCACGCGGGCCGGTCTGCCGATCGCGCCGAGCGCCTTGTCCACGGTCTCGAACACCTCTTTTTCCATGGTCTTTCTTTGCCTCCGGGTAGCGATCTTCGCTGGATCCTTCACCACGGCGAACGCCATCGGCACCTGTCCCTCAACTGATCCGCGATGCCGACCACGGCTACCTCCGCTATGTTCGGGTGAGCGCTGACCGCCTCCTCGATTTCGCGCGTACCGAGCCGATGACCCGCCACGTTGATGACATCGTCGGTGCGTCCAAGGATGAAGTAGTAGCCTTCGCTGTCGCGAATGCCCCAGTCGAACGTCGTGTACACCATCGGCTGCTTGAAGGTCGTGAAGTACGTCTTCACGAAGCGGTCGTCCTGGCCCCAAACGGTCGAGAGGCAGCCCGGCGGGAGCGGCGGACCACGCACACGACCCCCTTCTCGTTCGGCGGGATCTCTTCGCCCGTGGCTTCGTGCAGCAAGCGCACGTCGTAGCCGTAAGCCGGGAACGATGGGCTGCCGAATTTCGTTGGCGTCTTCTCCACGCCGTGCACGGCGGTGAGGATCGGCCAGCCGGTTTCGGTCTGCCAGAAGTTGTCGATGATCGGCACTCCCAGCGCGTCCGCGATCCAGTGCGCCGTCGGCTCGTCCAGCGGCTCGCCCGCCAGGAAGAGCGCGCGCAGCGTGCTGATGTCGTATTTCTTAGGGAACGCCGGATCCTGTTTCTTGAGCACGCGCGCGGCCGTGGGCGCGCTGAACATCACCGTCACCTTGTGGTCCTGTACGATCTTCCACCAGATGCCCGGGTCCGGGCGAATCGGCAAACCTTCATACACCACTGTCGCCATGCCGAAGAGGAGCGGCGCGTACACGATGTACGAATGCCCCACCACCCAGCCGATATCCGAGGTCGAAAAGTACGTCTCGCCCGGATTCCCGCAGTAGATGTACTTCATGGTCGACGCGAGCGCGACCGATAGCCACCGGTGTCGCGCTGCACGCCCTTCGGCTTGCCGGTAGTGCCGGACGTGTAGAGGATATAGGACGGATGGGTCGAATCCACCACTCGCACGCAACCTGCGCGTTCATGTGCTTGGCGCGCAGCTCGGCGTAGTCCACATCGCGACCGGGAACGAGCGGCATCTCCTTGTCCAACCGCGATTTACCATCAGCACCTTCGCCGGTGGCGACTCGGACAGGCGAATCGCCTCGTCCACGAGATTCTTGTAGGGCACCACCTTGCCGCCACGCATGCCGGCGTCGGTCGTCACCATGACTTTCGGTGTCGCATCGTCGATGCGGTGGCCAGGCTATTCGAGGCGAAGCCGCCGAAGACGACCGAGTGGATCGCGCCCAGGCGGACGGTGGCGAGCATCGCGAAAACCGCCTCCGCGACCATCGGCATATAGATGAGGACGCGGTCTCCCTTGCCCACGCCGAGCTCCTGCAGGATCGCGGCGAAGCGGTTCACCTCGGCAAGGAGTTCCTTGTACGAATAGATCCGTTCCTCGTTGATCTCGGTCGAAACGTAGACCAGCGCCTTGCGGTCGGGGCCTCCGCCGCGTGGCGGTCGACGGCGTTGTAGCAGAGGTTCGTCAGCCCGCCGGGGAACCACTTCGCGAATGGCGGGTTGCTGTAGTCCAGGACCTTTTCGTAGGGTTTTTCCCAGTGAATAAGCTTTGCGAGCTCGCCCCAGAACGTGTCTCGCTCTTCGATCGAACGACGGTGGAAACTCCTTGTAGGATTCTCCCATTGCATCTCCCTCCTTGATATCGTCCGCAAAGCACGGAATTGCTCCGTGCATCTCTACGTTGGCCGACACGGGCTTAGGTCCCCGCCGCGGTCGGTGCTCCCCTGCAAGTCGCCATTCTAGCCCAGGTGAGGCTGCGCGAGATGATGATGACTCTGCATCTCGATCAAGCGGCTCACCGTGCGCTCGAGATCACGCCCGACGGCGGTCGGATCGAACAGACCCTCGAGCGGCGCTTCCGCCGAGACGATGAGTTTGACCCGACGGTCGTAGAACTCGTCCACCAACCAGGCGAAACGCCGCGCCGCATCCCGCTCGTCGGCAAACATGCGCGGGATGCGCGAGAAGCAGCACGGTGTGATAGCGGCGCGCCAGCTCGATGAAATCCACTTGGCCGCGCGGCTTCTGACAGAGCTCACCGAATTCGAACCACGCCACGCCTGGGGCGACCCGTCGCGCGTTCAACTGGCGGCCATCCACTTCGACGAGCGTATCGGCGTCCCCCTCGTCGCGTGCAATCGCGACGAACTCTTCGCGCATGCGACGTTCCGTCGCGTCCGACAGGGGCGAATGATAGACGCCAAGCTGCTCCAACGCATGCAGGCCATAGTCCTGTCCACCCTCCACCTCGAGGATCTGCAGATGCCTTTTCAGGAGGTCGATCGCAGGCAGGAACTGGCCGCGCTGCAAGCCGTTGCGATAGAGCTCGTCGGGCTGCGTGTTGGAGGTCGTCACCAGCACCACGCCTTCGGCGAAGCAGCCCCTCCAGTAGGTGTCGCATCAGCATCGCATCGCCGATATCGGTGACCAGAAATTCGTCCAGGCAGAGGAGTTTCGTCGTGCGCGCCAGGCGCTTCGCCACCGTCGCGAGCGGATCGGGCTGACCCTGCAGCGTCGCGAGCTCGCGGTGAACGTCCTGCATGAAGCGGTGGAAGTGCAGGCGCCGCTTGCGTTTGACCGGCGCGGCCGCGAAAAAGCTGTCCATGAGAAAGCCTTCGCCGCGCCCGACGCCACCCCAGAGGTAGAGTCCCTGCACCGGGCGCTTGCTGGCGAAGAGGCGCAGCAACGGACCGCTCGCACGTTCGGCGGCGGTCAGGGTCCTGGAACAGCCGCTCCAGGCACGGCAGCACGGCCTGTCGTGCATCGTCGAGCTCGAAGCCGTGGACGATCGCCTGCTGGCGGATCCAGTCTCCGACGCTGCCTTCCGCACCGGGGGGGTGCGCTGAGTCTGTGGCCACCGGATTCGCCGAATTCGCCGGCCCGTTCAACCGGGGCGACTGGCGAACCGGTCCATGGCGGCGTCCGACATCAGATGTGCAGGGTGCTGGTCGACGCCTGAGCGCCGCCTCGTGCATCACCTCCGACAGCGACGGGTGGGCGTGCACGATGCGGGCGATGTCTTCGCTGCTCGCACCGAACTCCATCGCCACGGTCGCCTCCGCGATCAGCTCCGAGGCGAACGGGCCGATGATGTGCACGCCGAGTATGCGGTCGCTCTCGGCATCCGCGAGGATCTTGATAAAGCCGTTGGTCTCACCGAGTGAGCGCGCGCGACCGTTCGCGATGAACGGGAACTGCCCGAACGGTAGGCCACGCCCGCCGCCTTCAGCTCCTGCTCGTTGCGACCCACCCACGCGATCTCCGGCGACGTGTAGATCACCCACAGGCACGGTCTCGAGATTGACGTGGCTCTGCTGGCCGGCGATCAGCTCGGCGACCGCCACGCCCTCCTCCGACGACTTGTGCGCGAGCATCGGACCGCGCACGACATCGCCGATCGCGTACACGTTCGGCAGGTTGGTGCGGCAATAATCGTCGACCTCGATGAACCCGCGTGCATCCACCTTGAGCCCGACGGCGTCCGCCCCACGCTCGCCGAGTTCGGGACGCGGCCGATCGCCACGATCAGCTTGTCGAACTCCGCCTTGTGACGCCGCCGTCCTTGTCCTCGTACTTGACCGCGACCATGCCCTTGCCCTTGGTGAGCGCTCTCGATCGTCACGCCGGTATGGATGTTGAGACCGAGCTCCTTGGAAAAGACGCGGAACGCCTCCTTCGCCACCTGTCAGTCCACGGCGGCAAGGAATGAAGGCAGCGCTTCCAGCACCGTCACCTCCGCGCCCAGCCGGCGCCACACGCTGCCCATCTCGAGGCCGATGACGCCCGCGCCGACGACGCCGAGCTTGCGCGGCACCTCGGTCAAGGCGAGCGCACCCTCGTTGTCGAGGATGAGTTCGTTGTCGAACTCCGCCATCGGCAACGGGCGCGGCAGCGAGCCGGTGGCGATGATCACGTGCTGCGCCTCGATCACTTCGACTCGTCCCCCTCGCTCACCTGCATGCCGTAGGTCGCACCTGCCGACGCCAGGCGGCCGCGCCCGTGCAGCGAAGTCACCTTGTTCTTCTTGAACAGCATCGCGATGCCGGAGGTGAACATGTCGACGATCTTGTCCTTGCGTGCCTGCATGGTCGCGACGTCCATCGACAGCCCCTGCATGCGGATGCCAGTGATCCGCGAACTTGTGCGACGCGCGCTCAAAGTTCTCGGACGATTCCAGCAGCGCCTTGGACGGAATGCAGCCGACGTTGAGGCAGGTTCCGCCGAGGCTGGGCCGCCCCTTTGGGTTGTTCCAGTCGTCGATGCAGACGGTCGCGAGGCCGAGCTGGGCGGCGCGGATGGCAGCCACGTAGCCGCCCGGGCCGGCGCCGATCACTGCGACGTCGAACACTTGACATTGCTAAGACCTCAACAGTCAACCGCAGCGCCAAGGCGCAGATAAGACCGGGTGCGCAGAAGCAAAACATGCCCGGCACCCTGCCAAGGCTTTCTTTGCGGCGTCTTTGCGCCTTTGCGGTTCCGTTCCGAGCCGTCAACCTCGAGCAGCAGACGGGCTGGATCTTCCAGCGCTTCCTTGATCGCGACCAGCGCAGCACCGCCTCGCGGCCGTCGATGATGCGGTGATCATAGGACAGCGCCAGGTACATCATCGGGCGGATCACGACCTGTCCGTTCACCGCGACCGGCCGCTCCTTGGTGTTGTGCATGCCGAGGATCGCGCTCTGCGGCGGATTGATGATGGGCGTGGATAGCATGGAGCCGAACACGCCGCCGTTGGAGATGGTGAAGGTGCCACCGGTCATCTCGTCGAGGGTGAACTTTCCGGTCGCGCGCCCTGTCCGAATTCCGTGATCGCCCTCGATGTCGGCCAAGCGCGAGCTGATCAGCGTTGCGCACCACCGGTACCACCAGGCCCTTGGCTGACCACCGCGATACCGATGTCGCAGTAGTCGTGATTGACGATGTCGTCGCCGTCCAGCTGTGCGTTCACGACTCGGGAACCGGCTCAACGCTGCGATCACGGCTTTGATGAAGAAGGACATGAAGCCGAGCTTACGCCGTGCTTCTCGAAGCTCATCCTGGTATCGTTGCGCACGGCCATCACCGCCGCCATGTCCACCTCGTTGAAAGTGGTGAGCATGGCCGCAGTCGACTGCGACTGGATGCAGTCGCTCGGCGACCCGCTTGCGCAGGCGCGTCATCGGCACGCGCTGCTCGGGGCGTCCGCCCAGGTCGGTCCGCGCGACCGTGCCACCGGCGCGGATGCCGGCGCGACGGGCTTTGGCACCGGTTGCGCCGCCTTGCCGACCGCATCCAGCACGTCGCCCTTCGTGACCCGGCCACCGCGACCGGTGCCCTCGATCGTGCGCGGATCCAGGCCCTTGTCGGCGGCGATCTTGCGCGCAGCCGGCATGACCACCTTCTCGGCGGCTGACGGCGCGCCGTGCGCCTGGCGTGGCTTGCCGCGGCGGCCGGAACGGCCGCCGCCGCAGGTGCCGCGACCGGCCGCCGCCTTGCGCTTCGGTATCGATCGTGGCGATCACCTCGTCGCTCACCACGGTCGCGCCGTCGCCCTTCATGATCTTGACGAGCACCCCGGCCTGCGGCGCGGGCAGCTCGAGCACCACCTTGTCGGTTTCGATGTCGATCAGGTTCTCGTCGCGCTCGACGTAATCCCCCTGCTTCTTGCGCCAGGCGACGAGGGTGGCCGAGGAGACGGACTCCGAGAGCGACTGGGACCTTGACTTCGACTAGCATGTTCTTCTTCCTCGATTAGCTTCGCGCCACGGCGCGAACGGTGCGCTCTTCTTCGGGGTCGACATGCGGTGACGGTAACGCGGCGTTGCCCGCGATCGGCCCGAAGGCCGCCTGCATGAGCTCTTTGCTGTTGCTGGTTGTGGAGCGCGAGGTAGCCCACTGCGGGTGCGGCCGAGGACGGCCGCAGCGCGTAGGCGAGCACCTGGTCGGGCCGCATGTGGCGCAGGAGGTAGTGCTGGATGCGATGCCAGGCGCCCTGATTGCCTGGCTCTTCCTGCACCCACATCACTTCCGTCGCCTTGGCGTAGAGTTCGACCTGCGCCTGGAAAGCATCGTGCGGAAAGGGATAGAGCTGCTCGATGCGGACGATGGCCGCATCGGTGGTGCCGAGCTCGCGCCGCTTCGCCAGCACAGGTCGTAGTAGACCTTGCCGCTGCAGACGATGACCCGCTTGACGTGCTTCGGGTCGAGCTCCTCGCGCTCGCCGATCACACGTCTGAAATTCGCCCGTGCGCGAGATCGTCCAGGCTGGACACCGATTCCTTGTGACGCAGCATGCTCTTCGGCGTCATGATGATGAGCGGCTTGCGGTAGGCGCGCACCATCTGCCGGCGCAGCACGTGGAACATCTGCGCCGGTGTCGAGGGCACGACCACCTGCATGTTGTACTCGGCGCACAGCTGCAGGAAGCGCTCGAGGCGCGCCGAGGAATGCTCCGGCCCCTGTCCTTCGTAGCCGTGCGGCAGCATCATCACCAGACCGCACAGGCGACCCCACTTGGCCTCGCCCGAGCTGATGAACTGATCGATCACGACCTGGGCACCATTCGCGAAATCGCCGAACTGGGCCTCCCAGATCACCAGTTCGTCGGGCGCCGCCGTGGCATAACCGTATTCGAAGCCGAGCACCGCCTCTTCCGACAGCACCGAGTCGATGACCAGGAAATCGGCCTGCCCCTCCGCGATATGCTGCAGCGGAATGAAGGTGCCGTCGTCCCAGCGCTCGCGGTTCTGGTCGTGCAGCACCGCGTGGCGATGGAAGAAAGTCCCGCGCCCGGAGTCCTGACCCGACAGCGCGAACGGGATAACCCTGCCTTCAGCAGCGAGGCGTAGGCGAGATTCTCGGCCATGCCCCAGTCGAGCGGCAGCTTGCCCTCCCCCATCGCCTTGCGGTCGGCGATGATCTTCTCGACGCGCGAATGCAGCTTGAATTCGGACGGGATCGCCGTCAGCCGCTGGGCAAGCGTCGTCAATTCATCCAGCGGATTCCGGTGTCCGCGGGCACCATCCACTCCGTCCCGATATAGGGCTGCCAGTTCACCGCGAACGTGAGGCTTGTGGTCGAACAGCGACGAACTTGTTGGTGTGCTCTCCCGCCTCCAGCGTCTGGCGATAGGCCTTGACCATCTCGTCGCCCTCGCCCTCGCGAATCACGCCTTCGCGCTCGAGACGATCGGCATACAGCTTGCGCGTGCTCGGATGCTTGGCGATCTTCTTGTACATGAGCGGCTGCGTGACGAGCGGCTCGTCCTGCTCGTTGTGTCCCTGGCGGCGGTAGCACACCAGGTCGACCACCACGTCCCTGCCGAACTGCATGCGGAAGTCGAGCGCGATCTCGGTCACCATCACCACGGCATCCGGGTCGTCACCGTTCACATGGAAGATCGGGCACTCCACCATCTTCGCGACGTCCGTGCAGTACAGCGTCGAGCGCGTGTCGCGCGGATCGGAGGTGGTGAAACCGATCTGGTTGTTGATGATGATGTGCACGGTGCCGCCGGTGCCGTAGCCGCGCGTTCCGGAGAGATTCAGCGTCTCCATGACCACGCCCTGGCCAGCGAAGGCGGCGTCGCCGTGAATCAGGACCGGCAGCACCTGCTTGCCCTGGAGTGTCGCGACGACGATGCTGACGCGCCCGCACCGAGCCCTCGACCACGGGATTCACGATCTCCAGGTGGGACGGATTGAAGGCCAGCGTCAGGTGCATCGGACCACCCGGCGTCGTCAAGCCGGACGAGAACCCCTGGTGGTACTTGACGTCGCCGGAAAGCAGCGCGGGGTTGTGCCTGCCCTCGAATTCCGCGAACAGGTCCTGCGGCATCTTGCCCAGCGTGTTCACCAACACATTGAGCCGACCGCGGTGGGCCATGCCGATGACGGTTTCCTGAATGCCCTTGGCGCCCGCCTGCTGCAGCATATGGTCGAGCAGCGGCGTGAGCGACTCGCCGCCCTCGCCCGAGAAGCGCTTCTGTCCGACGAATCGCGTGTGCAGATAGCGCTCGAGTCCCTCCGCCGCCGTTACCCGCTCGAGCAGCCAGCGCCGGAACTCGGGCGCGTATTGCGGGCGACCGTGAACGCTTTCCAGATGCGCCTGGATCCAGCGCTTCTGCGGCGTGTCGGTGATGTGCATGTACTCGGCACCGATGCTGCCGCAGTAGGTCTCCTGCACCGCCTTGATGATGTCACGCAGCGGCAGTTGGTCCGGCCCCACCAGCGAGCCTGTATTGAACGTCGTTGCCATGTCCTCGGCCGTGAAGCCGTAGTGCGCGGGATCGAGTTCGGGCAGGTAGGGCTTCTCCGCGCGTCCGAGCGGATCGACGTTGGCGTGACGCACGCCAAGAAAACGATAGGCATTGATGAGTTGCAGCACCGACACCTGCTTGCGTTCGATGGTCGGCAGGTCTTCCTGCGCCTGCTGCCGCGCCATCGAGGGTCGAGTGCGCGCCATGGCCTCGAAGGCGGCCACGATCGGCCCGTGCGCCACCTCGCGCCCGCCGGCGGGCAGCGCCAAGGCGTCGAAATGCTGCCGCCAGGCCGGATCGACGGAGCCCGGATCATGCAGATATTGCTCGTACAACTCCTCGATGAACGCGGCGTTGCCACCGGACAGGTACGAACTGCTGAACGCGTCCTGAAACATTCGGATCTCCTCCGTGCCTGCTCTTGCCTTGCTTGCTCTTGTGCGGTCTACCCGGACCTTTCGGTCCGGGGCCGTTTGTTATTTCTTGCTGGCTACGTCGCGCCGCGGCGCACCGACATAGAGCTGTCGCGGACGGCCGATCTTGTAGTCCGGATCCGCGATCATCTCGCTCCACTGCGCAATCCAGCCCACCGTGCGCGCCATCGCAAAGATCGCCGTGAACATCGACACCGGAATGCCCAGCGCCTTCTGCACGATCCCCGAGTAGAAATCCACGTTCGGATACAACTTCTTCTCGACGAAGTACTCGTCCTCCAGCGCGATCTTCTCCAGTTCCATCGCCAGCTTGAAGAGCCGATCGTTCTGCAGCCCGAGTTCGCCCAGCACGTCGTGACACGTTTCGCGCATGAGCTTTGCCCTTGGATCGTAGTTCTTGTACACGCGGTGGCCGAAACCCATCAGCTTGAACGAGTCGCTCTTGTCCTTCGCCCGCGCAATGTACTCACCCACACGCGAGACGTCCCCGATCTGCTCCAGCATGTTCAGGCAGGCCTCGTTCGCGCCCCCGTGCGCCGGCCCCCACAGGCAGGCAATCCCGGCCGAGATGCAGGCAAAGGGATTCGCCCCCGAGGAGCCCGCCAGCCGCACCGTCGAGGTCGACGCGTTCTGCTCGTGATCGGCATGCAGAATCAGAATCCGGTCCAGCGCCTTCACCAGCACCGGATTCGGCTCGTACTTCTCGCACGGCGTCGCAAACATCATGTGCATGAAGTTCGCCGCGTAGCTCAAATCGTTGCGCGGATACATGAATGGCTGGCCGAGGTTGTACTTGAAGGCCATCGCCGTAATGGTGGGCAACTTCGCAATGAGCCGATTCGCGGAAATGTCGCGGTGCTGCTGATCGGAAATATCCATCGCGTCGTGATAGAACGCCGACAACGCCCCGACCACGCCCACCAGCACCGCCATTGGGTGCGCATCGCGGCGGAAGCCCTGGAAGAAGCGGGCCATCTGCTCGTGCACCATGGTGTGGCGCTGGATGGTCGTGTGGAAGTCCGCCTTTTCCTGCACATTGGGCAATTCGCCGCGCAGGAGCAGGAAGCACACGTCGAGGAAGTCGCAGTTCTCGGCGAGCTGTTCGATCGGGTAGCCACGATAGAGCAGCACGCCCTCGTCGCCGTCGATGTAGGTGATGCGCGACTTGCAACTGGCGGTGGCGAGAAATCCGGGGTCGAAGGTGAAGACGCCGGTCTTCGCCGTCAGGCTGCGGATGTCGATGACGTCCGGTCCGATGGTACCGGACAGTATCGGCAGGTCCACGCCCTTGGCGGCGTCGCTTACGGTCAGGGTAGCGGTCTTGGTGTCGCCCATTGCGCAGTTCTCCGGGAAGGTTAGGGCCGAGTGTCTTTTGCTGTGCGGGTGGCCTCGTGCGTGTGCGACGAGCCCTTTATCATTTGAACCATCGGTTCGAGACGGCGATCCTCGATTTCCATGCGCCCGATCAGAATCTGCCACAGGTCGCCGTCCTGCAGATCGAGTACCTCCTTGAATTGCACGACTTCATCGGGGCTGAGGCTCTCCAAGTGCTCATCGACGAAGCGACGCAGCATCAGGTCGAGCTCCAGCATGCCGCGCCGGCATTGCCAGCGCACCCGATCAAGTTCACTCATACAGTGCGGCGAATCATCGCATCCTTGATCTTGCCGATGGCCCGTGTCGGATTGAGGCCCTTCGGGCAGACATCGACGCAGTTCATGATCGAATGGCAACGGAACAGGCGATAAGGATCTTCGAGATCGTCGAGACGCTCGCTGGTCGCCTGATCACGAGTATCCGCGATGAAGCGGTAGGCGGCAAGAAGGCCGGCGGGCCCGACGAACTTGTCGGGATTCCACCAGAACGACGGACAGCTCGTCGAGCAGCAGGCGCACAGAATGCACTCGTAGAGGCCATCGAGTTCGGAGCGCTCCTCCGGCGACTGCAGGCGCTCGGTTTCCGGGGGGGGATCATCGTTGATGAGATACGGCCTGATCGAATGATATTGCTTGAAAAATTGGCTCATGTCGACGATCAGATCGCGGATCACCGGCAACCCCGGGAGCGGGCGCAGTTCCACCGGCTCCTTCAGGTCGGCCACGCGCGTGATACACGCGAGGCCGTTCTTGCCGTTGATGTTCATGGCATCCGAGCCGCACACGCCCTCACGGCAGGAGCGGCGCAGCGACAGGGTGTCGTCGATCGACTTGATGCGCACCAGCGCATCCAGCAGCATCTTGTCCGTCGGTTCGAGGCGCACGTCGTAATCCTTCATGTACGGCTTCTCGTCGATGTCCGGGTTGTAACGGTAGATAGAAAATCGCATATCTAATCTCCTGATTCTGGGACGAAGGCCCGCAGTCGCGGACCCTGCGCCGCGTTCAGTACGTGCGTGCCTTGAGCGGGAACATCTCCACCGACAGGGGCTTCAGATGCACCGCCTTGTAGTCGAGGCGGCAGCCTTCGCTGAACCAGAGCGTATGCCGCAGCCAGTTGTCGTCGTCGCGCTTCGGGAAGTCCTCGCGCGCATGCGCGCCGCGGCTCTCGGTGCGGGCTTGTGCCGACACGATGGAAGCAAGCGCGACCTCGGCCAGGTTGTCCAGCTCCAGCGCCTCGACCCGCGCAGTGTTGAACGTCTTGCTCTTGTCGACGATGTAGGTGTGCTTCGAGCGCGCCACGGTCTCGTGCATCTTCTGTCACGCCTTCGGCGAGCAGATCCGGGAAGCGGAACACGCCGCAGTTCAACTGCATGGTTCGCCGCAGGTCGGTGGACACGTCCTGCACGCGCTCGCCACTTCCTGCCTTGTCGAGCCGCGCAAGGCGCGACATCGTGAGATCGCCCGCGTCCTTCGGCAGATCCTTGTGCGTCGGATTTTCGCGAATGTAGCGAGCGAGACTGTCGCCCGCCGCCTTGCCGAAAACGACGAGGTCGAGCAGCGAGTTCGTGCCGAGCCGATTGGCGCCGTGCACCGACACACAGGCGCACTCACCCGCGGCGTAAACCCCGCGGACCACCTCTTCCGGCTTGCCTTTCGTGGGCGAAACCACTTCGCCATGGTAGTTGGTCGGTATGCCACCCATCATGTAGTGACAGGTCGGCACGACCGGGATCGGGTCCTTCACGGGATCGACGTTGGCGAACGTCTTGGCGATCTCGCGAATACCGGGCAGTCGCTTCTCGATGACGTCCGCGCCGAGATGATCGAGCTTGAGGAGCAGATGGTCACCGTCCGCACCACAGCCAAGACCTTCCTTGATCTCGGTGGCCATCGCACGCGCGACGACGTCCCGGCTGGCCAGGTCTTTCGCGTTCGGCGCGTACCGCTCCATGAATCGCTCGCCGTTCTTGTTGAGCAGATAGCCGCCTTCGCCGCGCACGCCCTCGGTGATAAGTACGCCGGCACCGGCCACCCCGGTCGGGTGAAACTGCCAGAACTCCATATCCTCGAGCGGGATGCCTGCGCGCGCCGCCATCCCGAGCCCGTCGCCGGTGTTGATGAAGGCGTTGGTCGACGAGGCGAAGATACGTCCCGCGCCACCGGTGGCCAGCAGGACCCCTTTCGCTTGCAGGATCATCACCTCACCGGTTTCCATCTCCAGCGCAGTGACGCCGACGACGTCGCCATCGGCGTCCCGGATCAGATCGAGCGCCATCCACTCGACGAAGAAATGCGTGTGCGCGCGGACGTTGCGCTGATACAAGGTATGCAGCATCGCGTGTCCGGTGCGGTCAGCCGCAGCGCACGAACGTGTGGCCTGGGCGCCGCCGTAGTTCTTGGATTGGCCACCGAATGGCCGCTGATAGATCTTGCCATTGGGCAGTCGGTCGAAAGGCATTCCGAAGTGCTCGAGCTCGTACACCGCCTCGTTTGCCTTGCGGCACATGAACTCGATGGCATCCTGGTCGCCCAGGTAATCCGACCCCTTCACGGTGTCGAACATGTGCCAATGCCAGTTGTCTTCGTCGGCGTTGCCGAGAGAGGCGGCAATGCCCCCCTGCGCGGCCACGGTGTGGGAGCGCGTCGGGAACACCTTCGACAGGACGGCGGTCTTGAAGCCCGCCTCGGACAGTTGCAGCGCGGCGCGCATGCCGGCGCCGCCGGCACCGACCACGACCGCGTCAAACATTCTTCGTGCGAAAGCCATCATGCGCTCCAGAGAATCTGAACGGACCAGGCTCCGTAGAGCACCAGCGCCAGAATGACGAGTACCTGCAGGCCAAGCCGCAGGCCGGTCGACTTGATGTAATCCATGAAAATGTCGCGCACGCCGATCCAGGCGTGCAGCAGCAGGCTGATCACGGCAAGCAGCGCGGCGAAGCGGATGAAACCGTGGCTCCACAAAGCCTTCCAGCTCTCATAGTCGCCCATCGGCTGCAGGCAGATCGCCACTGCGAGGATCAGGGTGAACGCGGCGATCACCACCGCGGTAATGCGCTGCATGAGCCAGTCGCGCAGCCCGTAATGGGCCCCTACCACAACGCGCTTCACCATAGTTTCACCCCCAGTAACACCGTCAGAATCAGGCTCACCACGAGCACCGCCGCGCTGCTGCTGCGCGCGACCGGAAGCGCACTTCCAATGTGCAGATCAAGAAGGAGAAAGCGGATACCGGCACAGAGGTGATGCAGGAATGCCCAGAGGAGCGCGAGCAGGACGAGCTTGAGGAGCGGGTGCCCGAGGAACCCCACCAAACCGGCATAGCTCTCCGGTGAGGCGAGGCTGCGATCGAGCAAGTACAGACAGAGCGGGATCAACAGGAACATCAGCGCGCCGCTCACGCGGTGCAGAATTGACACAAATCCCGGCATCGGCAAGCGGATCTTGGCAAGATCCAGGTGCTTTGGACGCCGTTTGGCGAGAGCATTCATGGTCATGCTTCCTTTTCTAGGGCTACGGGGATTGGCGTTTTGCACAGAGGCCCGACGGCGAAAACCGCCGGGTCATGTGATTCGGTTTTGATAGTGGTGGTGGTCGGTGTGAAAGAGGCTTGCCCGCGTTTCCACAGGCTTCTCGCCGAACGTGAACGCGATCCGGTCGACCCGCAGAAGCGGAGCGCCTGGCTCCACATCGAGCAACTGGCCTTCTTCGTCGCTCGCGGCAACTGCCTTGATGCGTTCGCGTACTTCGATGATGCGCACGCCGAACTGCGACTCGTACATGCTGTAGAGCTTGCACTTGTGCTGTTCGATGGTGGCGGTCGAGAGTCCGCGAAAGAGCGCAGCCGGAATGCGAACTTCCTCGAACTCCACCAGTTCGCCGACGATGCGAAAGCGGCGGCGCACGAGGAAAATACTTGCTCCGGCAGGCAGATCGAGCACACGCGCAGTCACGCCATCAGCCTTGCTGCGGCGGCACTCGAGCAACTCGGGCGTGGGGTGGACATCATCCCCACTATCCGGCGTAATTCGCGTGAAGTAGTATTTACGTCGCTCCTCGGCATGCGACGCGACGAAAGTGCCTTTGCCTTGGTGACGGATAAGGAGATTCTGGTCAGCAAGTTCATTGATCGCCTTGCGTACCGTGCCTTGGCTCACGCTGAACCGGCCGGCGAGTTCGATCTCACTCGGAATCGGCTCGCCGGGACCCCACTCACCCGACATCAGACTCTGCGTAATCAGCGATTTGATCTGTTGGTAGAGCGGCTGAAACGCAGGCGAAGAAAAGGCATCCTTCATGACCGGCGATTGTACGCCAAAACAGGAAAGAGCGTTCAGAATTCGTGTATCTTTTATCTTATATAAGATGGTTGACATGGCGTCGGTGGGTCGACTAGCATCTGCGCGTCCGATGCTGCAATATGCCCTCTCGTCACGACGCCGGTTTGCCCCTGTGGTGCACAGCGCGGCTGCGCGCTGTGGCAGCAGCCTTTGCCGAGTCACTTCGGTTCCCCTTGCGCTCTTCGCCCCATCTAACCTGACCTGATAAGGGAGTTCCCATACCATGAAAACACCTGTTCGCGTTGCAGTAACCGGTGCCGCCGGCCAGATCGGCTACGCCCTGTTGTTCCGGATCGCCAGTGGCCAGCTGCTTGGCCCTGATCAGCCCGTGATCCTGCAGATGCTGGATCTGCCCATGGAGAAGATGCAGCAGGCCCTGAAAGGCGTGATGATGGAACTCGACGACTGCGCTTTCCCGCTGCTTGCCGGGATGGTGGGCACGGGAGATCCCAAGGTCGCGTTCAAGGACGCCAACGTCGCGCTTCTGGTCGGCGCAAAACCGCGCGGACCCGGCATGGAGCGCAAGGATCTTCTCCTCGAGAACGCCAAGATCTTCGTCGAGCAGGGCAAGGCGCTCGATGCAGTCGCCGCGCGCGACGTGAAAGTATTGGTGGTCGGCAATCCGGCTAACACGAACGCCTATATCGCAATGAAGTCGGCGCCCAGTCTGCCGAAGGGGAACTTCACGGCGATGCTGCGCCTGGATCACAATCGCGCGCTTTCCCAGCTTGCCACCCGCACGGAAAAGGCAGTCGCCGACATCGAGAAGATGGTCGTCTGGGGCAACCATTCGCCGACCATGTATCCGGATCTCCGCTTCGCGAAGATAGGCGGCACGCCTGCGGCGCAGCTCGTGAACGACGAAACGTGGTATCGCAACACCTATATTCCCCTCGTCGGCAAGCGCGGCGCCGCGATCATCGAGGCGCGCGGATCTTCCTCCGCCGCCTCCGCCGCCAATGCCGCAATCGACCACATCCATGACTGGGTGCTCGGCACGGGCGGCAAGTGGGTCACCATGGGCGTTCCGTCCGACGGCTCCTATGGCATCCCGGCAGACGTCATCTACGGTTTCCCCGTGACTTGCGAAGGTGGCAAGTACGAGATGGTTCGCGGGCTCGAGATCGACTCGTTCTCACGCGAGAGGATGGACTTCACGCTGAAGGAACTGCTCGAAGAGCAGGAAGGTGTCAAGAGCATGCTGGTCTGAGCGACCGGTTCCAACGAGATCTGGGTGCCGCGCGTGAGGCGCGGCACCCCTCCTTTCCCAACAGCATCCCTCCCCCACCAACGTGACCTTGCTCGTTTCCCCCAACGAAGCCCTCTTCAAGGGTGAGAAGGCGTTTCCCATCATCCCCGCGTGCGAGCACTATGCTGGCAGCGAGAAGCTGATGCTCAGGGCTTTCGAGCTGCAGCAGGAGCTCGGCCCCATCTTCGATGTGACCTGTGACTGTGAGGACGGTGCACCCACCGGGAAGGAGCGCGCGCACGCAGAGATGGTGGTGCGCGTGCAGAACTCTCCGGCGAATCGCTTTCGCATGGTTGGCGTGCGCATCCACGACTACAGTCACCCCGCTTGGCGTCAGGATGTCGACCTTCTGGTCGACGGCGTGGGCGAAGTCACGGCGTACATCACCCTGCCGAAGCCCACCGGCCTGCGTGAGGTAGCCGAGATGACCGACTACATCCAGACGCGTGCGGCCCATTGCGGTCTGAAGCGCGAGATTCCGCTGCACGTGCTGATCGAGACGCACGGGGCTCTGCGGGACGTGGAACGTATCGCCGCTCTGCCGTGGGTACAGTCGCTCGACTTCGGCCTCATGGATTTCGTGAGCGCCCATCACGGTGCAATTCCCGGGAGCGCGATGCGCAGTCCCGGCCAGTTTGAGCACCACCTTGTCGTGCGCGCCAAGACGGCGATCGTCGCCGCCGCATTGGGCAACGGGCTGGTGCCGTCGCACAACGTGTCGGTCGACCTCAAGAACCCGTACAACACCTACAGGGACGCGTGGCGCGCCCGCAACGAGTTCGGATTCATGCGCATGTGGAGTGTTCATCCTGCGCAGATCCGCCCCATCGTCGAAGCGATGAGACCGGATACTGAAGAGGTGAAGGAAGCCTCGGCAATTCTCATCGCCGCGCAAAAGGCCGAGTGGGGGCCGATCCGGCATGCAGGCAATCTGCACGACCGCGCCTCGTATCGCTATTATTGGGAAGTGCTGCAGAAAGGACGCATCTCGGGCATCCCATTGCCTGCAGAAGCAGACCAGGCATTTTTCTCCGGCGCTACCTGAGCCCCGACGCCATTGGTCGAATCGTTTTTTCCAGACACACAACGCCTAGAACAGGAGCCAGCCAATGCCGCATGACGCTTTCCACACCTTGAAAAAACTCCCAGGTGCTCCTACTCCCGGTCAGTTCTATTCGCTGCCTGCGCTGGCCGAGACTTATCCCTCGGTGAAGCGCTTGCCGGTTTCCATCCGCATCGTGCTCGAAGCCGTTTTGCGCAATGTAGACGGCCGCAAGATCACTGAGGAGCATGTGAGCCAGCTCGCCAATTGGGCACCGAATGCCCCGCGCGTGAACGAGATTCCGTTCGTGGTCGCGAGGGTGGTGCTGCAGGATTTCACCGGCGTGCCCCTGCTCGCCGACCTTGCGGCGATGCGCAATGTCGCCGAAAAGATGGGCAAGAATCCGAAGGTGATCGAACCCCTCGTGCCGGTCGATCTGGTGGTCGACCATTCGGTCATGATCGATCACTACGGCACCAGTGACGCCCTGAAGCAGAACATGGAGCTCGAGTTCGAGCGCAACGGCGAGCGCTATCAGTTCATGAAATGGGGCATGCAGGCCTTCGACACCTTCAAGGTGGTGCCGCCAGGCATCGGCATCGTGCACCAGGTCAATCTCGAGTATCTCGCTCGCGGTGTGCACCAGAAGGACGGCGTCTACTATCCGGACACGCTGGTGGGGACGGACTCGCACACCACGATGATCAATGGCATCGGGGTCGTCGGCTGGGGTGTGGGCGGCATCGAAGCGGAAGCCGGTATGCTCGGTCAGCCCGTCTATTTCCTGACGCCCGACGTAGTCGGGGTGAACCTCAAAGGGAAGTTGCGCGAAGGGGTTACGGCAACCGATCTGGTGCTGACGATCACGGAGATGCTTCGCAAGCACAAGGTGGTCGGCAAGTTCGTCGAATTCTTCGGCGAAGGCACGAAAAGCCTGCAACTGCCCGATCGCGCCACCATCGCCAACATGGCGCCGGAGTACGGCGCAACGATGGGCTTTTTCCCGGTGGACGACAAAACCATCGAGTACTTCAAGGGAACCGGCCGGACCAAGGACGAGATCTCGGCCTTCGAGAAATATTTCAAGGCGCAAGGGCTGTATGGCATTCCGGCGGCGGGGGATATCGACTACACGAGTGTTCTGGAACTCGATCTGGCATCGGTTGCACCGTCGCTTGCCGGTCCCAAGCGCCCGCAGGACCGCATCGAAATGGGTAACATGAAGTCGCAGTTCGGCAAGCTCTTCTCGGCGCCGGTCCAGGAAAACGGATTCGGCAAGGAGGCGGGCGATCTCGCAAGGCGTTTCACCAACAAGGATGGCATCGAGATCGGATCCGGTGACGTGCTGATTGCGGCGATCACTTCCTGCACCAACACGTCGAATCCCGGCGTGCTGCTGGCGGCCGGACTGCTGGCGAAGAAAGCGGTGGAGCGTGGGCTCACCGTCAAACCGCACATCAAGACTTCGCTCGCACCTGGGTCTCGCGTGGTGACGGAATACCTCACGCGCGCAGGTCTCCTCCCCTACCTCGAAAAACTGGGATTCAGTGTCGCCGCCTATGGCTGTACCACTTGCATCGGCAATGCAGGCCCATTGACCGAGGCGATCGACGAAGCCATCGTTCACAACGATCTCGTCTGCGCCGCGGTACTGTCGGGCAATCGCAACTTCGAGGCGCGCATTCATCCGAACCTGCGTGCGAACTTCCTCGCCTCACCGCCCCTCGTCGTGGCCTACGCGATTGCCGGCACAGTACTCAAAGATCTGATGACAGAGCCATTGGGCATCGGCAAGGACGGCAAGCCGGTCCTGATCGGCGACATCTGGCCAAGTTCGGAAGAAGTCCGGAAAGTGATGAAATTTGCCACCGACCCCGCAACCTTCCGGCGACTGTACGGCAATTTCACCGAAGACAATCCGCTGTGGCAGGCAGTGCCGTCGGCGTCGGGTCAGGTTTACAACTGGCCGCTGTCCACCTACATCGCCGAACCGCCCTTCTTCGCCGACTTTGGCATGCAGCCTGGCACTACCGGCAACGTCAATGGCGCCCGTGCGCTGGGCATTTTTGGCGACTCCGTGACCACCGATCACATCAGCCCGGCAGGCTCGATCAAGCCCACCTCCCCCGCGGGCAAGTACCTGCAATCGAAAGGGGTGGGGGTAATCGACTTCAACAGCTACGGCTCGCGGCGCGGGAATCACGAGGTCATGATGCGCGGCACGTTTGCGAACGTGCGGATCAAGAACCTCATGCTTCCACCGAAGGACGACGGCTCCCGGGTCGAAGGCGGCCTCACACTGCTTCAGCCATCCGGCGAGCAGATGTCGATCTACGACGCCGCGATGCGCTACGTGGCCGCCGACACCCCCACGGTCGTCTTTGGGGGTGAGGAATACGGAACCGGCTCCTCGCGCGACTGGGCTGCCAAAGGGACACAGCTGCTCGGCGTGAAGGCGGTCGTGGCACGCAGCTTCGAGCGCATCCACCGCTCAAACCTGGTGGGTATGGGAGTGATGCCCCTTCAGTTCAAGGGTAGCGACAGCGCAGAGTCGTTGGGAATAAAGGGCGGCGAAACGTTCGACGTTATCGGTCTGGACGATATTCGGCCACAGCAGGATGTGACCCTGGTTATCCATCGCCAGGATGGAACAAGCCAGGAGGTGACCGTTCTCTCGCGGATCGACACGCCGATCGAAGTCGACTACTACAAGCACGGCGGCATTCTGCCCTACGTTCTGCGCGAGCTCGTTGCAGCAGCCTGATCGAGCTTCCACCAGCAAAAAACCTCACCCGTAATCGGGTGAGGCCTTTTTTGTAACGCAATCCCTGCCCGGTGTAGTGTAAGCGCCCGACGCGCCCACCTCGACTTACGACGCTCAATTTTGTACGGCCGAGGTTCGCAGCGGAAGGAGGGAATCGATCTGGCTGTTCGGGCAGGTCGGCAGTTTTTCCAAGGTGTCGCGCAACCAGGCTGCCGGATCGAGACCGTTGAGTTTTGCGGTGTAGAGCAGGCTCTGAATCGCTGCCGCCTGTCTGGCGTCAACTACTTTTTCCGGTGACGACAACTAGAATTGCCGCCCATTACACCGCCACCGGTTCGGCGGCGGCGCGTGTTTTCGAGTTTGCTCCGGCGGCCTTGGCGCGGTAACTCTCGACCGCCATCAGGTCGAGCACGACGCTGTGATGCACGACCCGATCGATGGCCGCCAGCGTCGTCATCGGATCCTTGAAGATCCGGTCCCAGTCTGAGAATACGAGGTTGGTTGTGATCGCGACGCTTTTGCGCTCATAGCGTTCGGCGAGCAACGTGAACAGGACCTCCATTTCGTCGCGGTCGTGCTGGACATAGCCAATGTCGTCCAGAATCAGGCACTCGAACCGATCGAGCTTGGCGAGTTCCTGCGGTAGGCGCAGATCGCGTTTGGCGGCCAGCAGCCGCTGTACCAGTGCGCTGGTGGATGCGAACAGCACCGGATGTCCCTGCTCGACCAGCGCATGGCCAAGGGCGCAGACGAGATGATCTCGTACCAATTGTCAAGCGGTTGTCCGGAGTTAACCACCGTTCCGCGTACGGGCGTGGCCGCGCTACGGGCGCGATCCCGTGGATACTCCTACGCCGTGCTCTCAAGGTGCCGACAGCGAGTGCGTCGGATCTCCACGGGCACCGTGAACAACTCGGCGACGATGTGTTTGCCCTGGGCCACCGTAATCGGGCGTCCCTCGCGATCGCGCAGCACATAGGCCTGTCCGGTCTTGAGTACGCGGTAGATGCGATTGACCAGCCGAGTGGCCACGGCGCACAGGGCCTGCTTGTGGTGATGTCCCTTGGTGACCATCAGGCGCCAGTAGACCGCCGCCAGGTCCGGGTCGATCTTGCGGGCGGTGTCGGCAGCGAGGTACAGGGCGCGCTTGATGCGATCGTTGCCGCTCTTGGTGATGCGCTGGCCGGGCCGGTCGATGCCGGCCGAGGAATTCTTGGTGGGGAACAGTCCGCAGAAGCCACGCACATGGCGTTCATTGCGGAAGCGATCGACCCGTGCCAGGACACCGACCAGCAGCGGTGCGAGGGTCGGGCCGATGCCAGGGATCGAACGTAGCGCGTTGGAGGGGTGCTGGCGCTGGTAGAGGACTTCGATCTGCTGCTCCAGAGCGGTGATGTTGCGATCGAGCAGCCTGAGCAACTCGACCTCCTGACGTACCTCGAATTGCAACGACTGGAAGTCCACCTGATCGGCGTGCAGGGCAACGGTTGCCGGTGCGCTGTCCTTCAGTGCCTGGACGAGCTTCTCCACGAACGGGCCGCTGTGGGGATGGTTGCCCGAGGCGTTCTGGCCGATGAAACGGATCAAGGTCGTGTGCCGGGTCTTGAGCACACGATGCGGGTCGAAGAACTCGGCCAGAATCGCCAGCGTCAGGCGCGTCGCCGTATCGGGCAGGATCGGCTCCAGCGCAGGACAGGCCCAGCGGATCAGGTCCAGGAGACGCCGGCGCGATGAGCAAATCTGTTCCTGATAGCGGTGACGTTGCTTGGTCAGCCGCTGCAGCGCGTGCTGGTCTGGGCCCGGCACGTGTACCGGGTCGAGCACGCGCCCACCGAAGTTCGGTAGGGCTCCCAATACATGGGCGTCGGCCAGATCGGTCTTGGCATGCTCGCTCAGGTACTGACGCAGCGCCTTGACCCGCTGCCCCTTCACCCGAATGACATCGACACCAGCGCGCTGCAACCAGCTGGCCACTGGGAACCATGCCATTCCAGTCGGCTCCATGATCGCCTGGATCGGCACGCCCTGTGGCACATCTCGGGTGACCGCAGCAACGAAGCCACGCAGATCGTCCGCGTTGAGCCGGAAGCGGATCGGCTTGCCCATCGGCACGCCGTCATCGAAGATCTGCGCCACTTGCACAGCGCTGATCGCCAGGTCGATCCCTACAGTGCGTCGAAGCATGCTCTTCTCCTTGACGTGGGCGGGCTCGATGCTGGGCAGCACTGCCAGGTGTTTGATCCGTGGCCGCGCTTTGCGCCACTATCTCGTTACTCTTGCCTGCGCCAGCTCGGCCACGCCACCCTTGGCTTTCACATCGTCGGGACGAACTCGCGAGGCTCTCCCACGTTCTTGATGGGCGGCGCGACCGATGCCCGCAGGCGAGAGTACCCGAGCCGGGTCCGGCCGGGATCGATGCGTCATGGCAGGGATCGCCTCGGCCCTTATTCTCTTGCCCCTCGGCGTCAGCCACGGGGCTGACCCGCGATCACTTCGTCAAGGCATCCTCCGCCATTCGACCCTTATCGACTTGCCACTCGGCATCAACCCCGTGGCGCTATGGATACCTGGCTCTTCCCGGCGCCGGGTCGACCAATGGCGATGACATTGATGGCCTCGGTGAGGAAGTTGCCGTCGCGCAAGCGCTCGATTTGCATCCGGGTGGCCGGAGCGAAGCGATTGAGATCGAGCGCGCGGAACTCCTTCCCCGGCAGCAGACCAGATTGGTAGCGCAGGCGCGCGACCCGCCGTGCGGACTTGGCTGCCTGCTCAGTGCGTGCGAGTTCGAGCAGGAACGCCTCGTGGCTGAGCCCCTCTTTGGCGGCCCGCAGGGCGGTGTCCTCGACCGCGCTCGCCATCGCCCCCAAGTTGAGCCCCCGCAGCAGCGCCAGCAATTCCTCGCGCGGGCTAGCCATGCTGGCCCCGCGAGGTGAGCAGCGTGTCGTAGTCGCTAAGGTCGATTGTCGTCTTGGCGATCGCCGGCGCCGGGGCGGGCTTGGTTCTGCCGCTGAGTTCGCGCACCGCATCAAAGGTCGGGGTGCGGCCGGCTTCGAGCAACAACTCGATCGCCAACTCGACTTCGGCTTCCGAGGTGCTAGCCGCCAGGTGCAGCAGCCGCAGGTATTCGGCGTCGGCCTTGGTCGGCTTCGCTTCGAGCAGGCTGTCATAGGCGCGGCGGAAGACGGTGGTCGGAAACAGTTCCTCGCGGTAGCAGTAGTTCGCGAACGCGCCCGGCTTGCGCACCAACGACCAGATCAGGTGCCGGTAATCGATCTGGTGCCGATTGCGCCCGGACAATCGCGGCAGGCTCAGCACCAGCACCGGGCCGTGATAGAGCTCGAGGGTCTCGGAGCGCACCCGCACCTTGAGGATGGCACCGATCAGACGCGAGGGCACCGAGTAGTGATTGAGCAGCACCCGGACCAGGCTGAAACGCGACACCCGAACCGTGAGCTCGCGGGTGAAGTCCAGCGGCGCTGCCGGTAGCGGGCGCAGGGCCGCCCGCTCGACTTCAAAGCGCTGGGCGCGAGTGAGATTGCGCTGCCGTACCAGCTCCGCGAGAAAGCGCTCGTAGGCACTGCGATCGGCAAAGTCGCGGCTGCCACGCACCCGCAGCGCCTGATCGACGGCCTGCTTGAAGCGGAAGTGCGACTGCTCGACATCGCCGTTCTGGTGCGCCAGCCCGGCGCTGTTGGCCGACGGCTGCATGCCGTAATGGGCCAGCAGCGCCTGGTAGTTCTGGGTAAACTCGTGCCGGCCCTCACGGTCAAGGTCGCGCACCGCGGCGCTGAGGTTATCGGTACGATGCCACTGTGGGACGCCGCCGATTTGCCACAGACAGCTCTCCAGCCCCTCGGCCAGCGCCTCGAAACTCTCCGAGAAGCACACCCGCACCGCCTCGACGTTCGAGTAGGTCAACACCAGGTGATAGACCAGGTGCGGAAACAGCGTGCCGGCAAGGCTCACGCCGAGCGCGTTCATCGAGGTGAAGTCGGACTGCGCCATGCGCCCCGGCACGTGCTGCTGCGGGAACATCACCTCCTGCCCCGGTCCGTGGCGCACCCGCCACGCCTGCACGTGCCGTTGCAACGTGCGCAATTGCCCTTCCTGGTAACGACCTGGGAACGCCGCGCACAGCAGCGCGAACAACGTCTTCGTCTGCAGCGCCGGATCGTCGCGGATCTGGGCCTCGACCCACGACCAGTCGCCCGCGAATGGATTGTCCCGCGTCCGATGCGTGCGCGGCTTCTTCATCTGGCTCGGCAACTTCCCGGCCTGCTCGTACTTGCGCGCGGTGCGCTCGCTCACGCCGGCCCGCGCCGCCGCCAACTTCTGACGCGCTCCCTTGCCACGTTCATCCAGCAACAATTTGATCTCTCCGTCTTTCTTCATGCCATCTCCCAGGGGAGCGGCATGATAACGAGGGCGCCGAAGCAACCGCCTCAGACCCTCTCAACCGGCAAATCTAATTGTCGCCACCGGCAAATCTAATTGTCGCTGAACAGCCGCCCGCTTTCCCGCACGCTCGGAACCCACGAACATCCAATTGCCCAGGGCGATGACCTTGCCTCGATCTGACGTACACCAGGCTACGCAGCCATGAGGCTGGATTCCAAGTGTGCCGGGGTCCGAAACCCGATCGACGAATGCAGGCGCCGATGATTGTAGAAGCCTTCGATCCAGTCAACGACGTCGAGCCGAGCCTGGGCGCGGGTTTGGTAGCAGAGTTGATAGACGCGTTCGACTTTCAGCGTCTTGAAGAAGCTCTCCATCGGGGAATTGTCCCAGCAGTTGGCCTTGCGGCTCATCGATTGCAGCATCCGGAAATCCTTGATCAGCCTTCGGTAGCGATCACTCGCGTATTGGCTGCCGCGGTCGGAATGCATGATCAGTCCCGGCGCCGGTTTGCGACGCCAGTAGGCCATTTGCAGCGCCTGGCAGACCAGCTCGGCGTGCAGCCGGTCGCTCATCGACCAGCCGACGATCCGGCGGCTGGCCAGATCCATCACAACCGCCAGATAGAGCCAGCCCTCGGCCGTGCTGAGATAGGTGACGTCGGCGACCCAGGCGCGATTGAGGTTCCAGCCATCGAACCGGCGATCGAGAACGTTCGGCGCCACCGGCTTACGGTGGTTGGAATCCGTCGTCACCCGGTAGGGGCGCTTGTAGACCGGTCGCAGCGCTTGCCGTCGCAGGCTGCGGCGGACCCGCTCCGGACCAACCCGCAAGCCCTGCTCGCGCAACCCGCGAACGATGCGCGCACGCCCATAGCTGCCGCGGCTCGCCGCGTGCATCGCCGCTACCTGTGCATCCAGCCGCGCATTGGCCTGCGCCCGGGTGCTCGGCGGACGACACCGCCATTGCAGATACCCCGTGCGCGACACTGCCAGCAATCGGCACATCCGGCTCGCCGCATAGTCGTCGCGATGCTGCTCGATCCAGGCGTATCTCACCGCGACTCCTTCGCGAAATACGCCGCCGCTTTTTTTACGATTTCCAGATCCAGCTTGGCACTGGCCAGCTCGCGCCGAAGCCGCGCATTCTCGGCCTCCAACTCCGAGACCGGTCGCTTGACCGGCACTGCTGCGCCCGCGACCGGGACCGGCGTACCTTCGCGACGCTGCCGAACCCAGTTCGAATCCCCAGCCGCTTCGCCGCCGCATTGCCACCCGTCGACAATGCCAGCCTGACCGCCTCGGTCTTGAACTCCTCCGTGTACCGCCGATTCGCAACCGATTCCTTCGTCCCCATCTCGCCCTCCCTTCATCAGAAAGTTACCAACAATCTGATGTACGTGAAACCGGGACAGGGTCATCGCGCCCTTCGGCTTCAATGGCGTACAACGCGCCGATGCGCTCGAGCGCCTCCTGGGCAATCGGGTTGGGCTGCGCGGCATTGAGCTCGAAGAACTTGCGGCGCGCGTGAGCCAGACATCCGAGCTCGACGATGTCGGCGGCGAACAGCGCCTTGTAGCCCCCTTAGTCATCGACCATCAGGTGACCGTGCCAGCCGTGCAGGAACTTCCGGGCATGGGCACCCGCCCGACTGGTTTGATAGTCGAAGACGACGATCGGCGGCCCGGTGTGCAGGCCGTTGGTGCGATAGGCCCACAGATAGGCGCGCTTCGTCTTGCCCGCTCCGGGATCGAGCTGGCGCACCGGGCAATCTGTTCCAGACGATACAGCGGCAGATGATCCAGATACTTGCCGATGATCACCCAGACATACAAGCCCACCGCCGCCAGGCCGCCATCGATCACAGCGGGCGGGATCGGCGCCGCCGACACCGTCTCGCAGCTACGGCAGGCGTACTGGGGACGGATGTGACCATGCACGAAGAAGCGCGCCGGCTCCACATCGAGCTGTTCGGCTATGTCCTCGCCGATCTTGACCAGATCCTGGCCGCACGTTGCGCAGCGGCACGAGTCCGGTTCATGCCGGTGTTCGATGCGCGGCAGGTGCTCGGGCAGCGGCTGACGACGACCCGCACGCGAACGCGCTGCTCGTGGCGCCTGAGGCTCGGTTGTTGCTGCGGCCTCGGCCTGTTTCTTGGCCAGTTCGGCTTGGGCCGCAGCCAGATCGCTGGCCAGGGTTTCCTGGAACAGGTCGCGCTGCTCGGCCGAGAGCGCCTCGCTGCTCGCGCCAAAGCGCATCCGGCGCAGGTGCGCCAACTCCAGCGTGAGGGCCTGAATCTTGGTGTGCGGCGGCGGGTGATTTGTTCTGCCAGTCGCCTCGCTTCTGCGAGGGCTTGGAGCGCCTCTTCGTGTGCCTGATCGATGAGGCTCTGAACGGTGCCGACGATCCATTCCGGGAGTTCTGGAGCGACCTTCAATCGGACCAGTTCAGCATGCAAATCCATGCCAGAATTATATCCGATCGCAGGGTGGCTCAATGTCCTGTGAATAGGGCCTTTCAGCGATATTTGTTCAAGCTTTCTGTGCCTGCTTCCGGCATATTCCTTACACCCGCCAGTGCGCCGGCGCCGCAGCGTCCAGACGCGCCCAATCCACGCCGCTAACAAGCCATTGCCATTGAGCCAGCGTCAGGGTACACACCGCAGTGTCGGCACTGGGCCAGCTGAAGTGACCGCGATGAAGCCGCCGCTGACACAACCACACGCCGGTACCATCCCAGACCAGCAGCTTGAGCCGGTTGCGTCGACGGTTGCGAAACGCATAGGCACTGCCATCACACGGACTGCAGCCCAGCGTGGTTTGTATGCGCAGGGACAGACCATCAATCCCAGCTCGCATGTCGATCGCCTCGACGACCAACCAGACCTGAGTCGGTGGCGGAGTCATGGCAGCTGCCGCAACAACTCGGTCAGCCAGGTAACGCTCTGAGCCGGCAACTCGATTCTCCAGCCGCCCGGACTGTGAAGCCGCACGGCGCTGCCCGTTGCCGGGGCGCCAACGCTCACCGGCACCAGGGTCAGCGACGAGTTCCCCTGCGCAGCCTCCTCCTCCTTCTGCCTGCGTAGCCAGCGATAAAACGACTTGCTGCTCAATCCGTGCGCCGCGCAGTATGCAGCCTGCGTCAGCTCACTCCCATGCCAGGCTTCAAGATGCCGTCGCCAGTACCCGGGTCCTTGTCGCTTCGCCATCGCCGGCGCCTTCAAGAAAGCACGAAGACTCCACCGGCTCAACACGTCAGTACAGACGGTACGGCTGAACGC
>CAVRDD010000022.1:0-30633 GCA_963719715.1 uncultured beta proteobacterium | reverse complement strand
CGGTGCTCACCGCTGCACTTGGAAAGCTCCTGGGCCTCAAGATCGACCGCTGGGCGCAGGTCAATCTCGGCGGCTTCGTCTACCTCGTGGACTCCGTGGGCGGCGTGAACGTCAACGTCACCGACGGGTTCTGTGATCCCCGGTACAAGGAGTACGGAATCAAGGGGTTCAACATCACCCCAGGCCGTTACCACTTCGACGGCGAGCACGCGCTCGCCTACGCGCGCGTCCGCAAGGCCGCCGGCGAGAACGACTTCACCCGCGCCGACCGCCAGCAGGAGGTTATCGCCGCCCTGCGGGACCGCATCGTCAGGGGGGCGTTCCTCGAGAACCCGGGCAAATTCATCAGGTCGCTGGGCAAGACCATCCAGACCAACATCAAGCCGGCGTTCATCGCAGACTGGATCGACACCGCGTCCAAGGTCGGCCGCAAGGACACCTATCGCA
The DNA here is from genome assembly GCA_963719715.1 of uncultured beta proteobacterium. Taxonomy (GTDB): domain Bacteria; phylum Pseudomonadota; class Gammaproteobacteria; order Burkholderiales; family JAEUMW01; genus JAEUMW01. The sequence goes on along the minus strand of CAVRDD010000022.1, from coordinate 30,186 downwards.
CGGTGATCAGGAGTCCGCTGGTGCGAGGCACCTCAGACGAGCGCGGCTCCATCCAGGTGCCCAATCTCAAGAAGATCCGCGCCATGGCGGCCAGGATGTTCACACCTGCCGGCGTGCGGCCAAAGGGGTTCGACACCATGCCGTCGGCCGGGTCGGGTCCGACGAAGCGGGCCTCCTCGTCCTCCACGTGCGGGATCAAGGCCACCCCCAGGCCAACGGCGAAGCCGACCCCGAAACCGCCGAAGGCCACGCCGAAGCCGACGCCCAAACCCACGCCGACGGTGACGCCGGAGCCGACGCCGGAGCCGACGCCCGAGCCGACGCCGGAACCCTCGCTCCCCTGAGGACCCCGGGCCGGAGCTCAGCCCCCGCCGGGCAGCAGGTAGAGGACCATCCGGAGTGGCGTCGTCGCCGTGATCGAGTGCGGCATCCTCGCCGGCATCCGGAACCAGGACCCGGCCGCACTTCGTGACGCTCGCCGCCGATGACCGCCTCACCCTCCCCGTCGAGGATGTGCACGACGGCAGGGCGCGCCGCCGTGTGCTCCGAGAGCTCCTCGCCGTGCGCGAACGAGAACAGCACCAGACGGAGATCCGGCCCGTCGTCCAGCGTCTGGCTGTGGATCCCGCGCGGGACCGGCGGCGCCTCGGCGAGCAGGTCCGCGATGAACAGCATGGTGTCGGTCATGCGAAGAGCACCTCCCCGGCCACGGTACTCCCGGGCGACGTCAGGTGGTGACGGATCCAGCCCGCATCGCTGCGTACGCCGCGAGGGCGCGCTCGCGCGCCGCCGCGTGATCAACGATCGGGGCCGGATAGTCGGTCCCGATCCGCACGCCCGCCGCCTGCTGGGCCGCGTCGTCGAGCAGCCAGGGCTCGTGGACGGCGGCACCGGCGATCCCGCGCAGCTCAGGGACCCAGCGGCGGACGTACTCGCCCGATGGATCGAAGCGGCGGCCCTGCAGCACGGGGTTGAACACCCGGAAGTACGGCTGCGCGTCCGTGCCCGTGCCGGCCGTCCACTGCCAGCCGCCGTTGTTGGACGCGACGTCCCCGTCGGTCAGGTGGCGCATGAACTCCGCCTCACCCAGCCGGTAGTCCACGAGCAGGTGCTTGGTGAGGAACGAGGCCGCGATCATCCGGGCCCGGTTGTGCACGAACCCGCTGGCGCGGAGCTGGCGCATCGCGGCGTCCACCACCGGGTACCCGGTACGGCCGGTGCTCCACGCCGCGAGACCGTCGGGATCGTTGCGGAACGGAAAGGCAGCGAACGCCTGGCGGTGAGGCTCCCGGGTGAGGCGCGGGTTGTGCCACAGGACGTGGGCATAGAACTCGCGCCACGCGATCTCCGAGACGAAGGCGTGGTTGCCCTCGCCCGTCCCTCCTGCACGCAGCACCACCTCAACGGGCGACACGAGGCCGAACCGCAGGTCCTGCGACAGGCGCGAGGTGGCGTCCAGGTCCATGCGATTGCGGCCGTCGGCGTAGCCGTCGAGACGAGTCGCGGCCCAGCGATCGAGGCGCGCCCGGGCGGCCGGCTCGCCCGGCGCCGGGATCAGCGTCCGGTCCGCGGTCGGCGGGGCGACCCCGGGGATGGGATCGGGGCGCGGGCGTGGGATCAGGGCCGGGGATGTGGTCGGGCGCGCCGAACACGGGACGTCGATCCCGAGCCTCCCACGCGCGTCGGAACGCCCCATACACGGAGAACGGACGACCATCGCGAGTGGCCAGCGCATCGGGCTCGTGGACATACAGACCACGCTTCGCATGGACCACCACCCCGTCTGCGGCGAGCCGCTGGGCGACCTCCCGGTCTCGGCGCCGCCCATAGGGGGTGGCATCGCGGGTGAGGTACACGCCCGTCGCGCCTGTCTCGCGCGCGAGCCCGCGCAGGACGTCCGCGGGGCGCCCGCGGAGGATCCGCAACCCGGCCCCGCGTTCCGCGAGTGCCACGGACAGCGCGGCCACGCTCTCACGCATGAACCACACCCGGTTCGGCGCGGGCCACCTGCCCGCCAGGAGCGCGTCATCGAACACGAAGACGTGGGCGGTTTTTGGGTGCTGGAAGCCGCTGACCTGGGTGAGGCGCTGGCATGGGGGCGCAAGGCTGCCTTCGCCTGTCGGGCGCCGGTCGAGGTGCGCCCGTTTCACTGACGTAGGACCCGACGGAGCAGCTGAGCGGCATGGACGCAGCGGCCGCTGCTAACCGGCATTGGCCTTGCTGTCGGTCAACCGCGAACACGCTAACCGGACCGCTTCAGGCGATTCGGTCTTGGCCAAGTTCCGGCAGACGTTGTGTCGAAGGTGGCACAACGGCACACTATGTCCGGGTAGAACAATCGTCCAAAAAAGAAGCCTCGCCATGAAACGTCTCGCATTGTTCATGCTGCTCTGCAGCACCTTCGTCGCGCATGCGGAGGAGGAGGCCGCGACGTTCCCCGTTGCGGACTACCCGCCTGCAGCAGTCGACGGCGTTGCGACCTCGCTCTCGAAGTCGGACATCCTCCTCAATCGCCTCAAGGAAGGGGAGGAGGAGTGCAACCGGGTTCCGATGACGAGCTTCATCGAGACCGATGGCACGCGGATCACGGCCCGCCCCGTCGCCCTCTGCGCATACAAGGAGAGCGATCAGTCATGGCACGTGATCCGGCTTGCGATCACTCAGCCGGTACCCGATTCATACAAGCGGTGTGTTGCCAGCGCCCCCGATGTCGCGTCGCGGCGCGAGTGCCTGCTTCCCTATCGCCTGCTGACGCCGGAATATCAGGTCGAGCACCTGGCCGGTTTCGGCATCGCGCGGATGATCTTCAATGTCTCGCAAGGCGGTGAGCATCTCGTCGTCTATCGCACACGCCACGTGTGGTTCGATGACTACGCGCTGCAATCGGGCGATCCCGCGCGGATCGTAGCCACTGCGCGCGAGATCAACTACACGCCCTATCACCCGGATTTCCACGACCGCGCCCTCGTTCGTGACGGACGCGCCTTCCTTCACCTGCGGGCGCGCCACGCCCTGCAGACGCTGCGCGGGAAAGCCGTCCCGTCCCTTGCCTATCCCGATGCCTACGTGGCGGATGTCGTGCCGGAGGAGACGCCCGTCGCGGTCGCGCTCATCGAGCAGAGCGACGACAAGAAATTCAGCGAGGATCCGAAGCGGACGGTCGAGGCGGTCCTGATCGAATATGCGCTCAACCGCCACGACGCGTTCAAGTGGTCGCAGTCCGGCGCCAGCGCGCTGGGGGCGATGCAATTCACCGGAAACACCTATCTCAGCGTCGCGAACGACATGTACGCCTCCGCCGGGCTGGATCCCCAGTTCGAGCGAGGCGCACGCAATCTCGACAACGCGGTGCGCGCAACCATCTGTCTCATCGACTACGAAGTGAGGAATTTCGCCGACGCCGCCGATGTCATGAAACTGTTTCGCGACGATCCGCTTCTGGGCGGCATCTATCCCGTCGCCGCATACAACGGCGGACATGGCTGGGCCAGGAACCTCTACCGTTGGGTGAAAAGCCGCAACATCGATCTTGGGGACGCCGATGCGGACATGCCGAGGGCGTTGGTGAAGAGGAAGGAATCGTGTCCGTGTCGCATGGTCAAGACGAGCTTGCGCGGAAAGGACGGTAAACGGACAGTTGTTACGCGCAACGTCATGCAGGTGGTGCAGACGTCGAACACGGAAACGCCGGGCTACGTGCGCAAGTATCTGTACGTCGTCAACTATCTGAACGAAAACGAGGCAGACGCCAAGCAGCCGTGAGGGATCCGCTTCTCCAATGTCGCTCACGCTTCTCTTGCGCTGTAACAACCTGGAAGAGACCCGCAACTTCTATCGGTCTGTGCTCGGTTTCAATGTCGGCGACACATCCGATGCGCTCACGGTCGAGAAACATGGCGGGAAACTCATCTTTACCGGGCAAGATCTCTGGCAAAGCCAGCCGGCGTGCTCCGGCACCATCTATTTCACGGCTCCAGATGCCGACGCCTTCTATGCGTCAATCAAGGACACGGCTACTGTCGTCTGGCCAATCCAGGACACGCCTTACGGCTCCAGAGAGTTCGGCATCAAGGACTGCAACGGCTACCATCTGGCCTCCCAGCAGCAGGTCTGACAATCCATTCCCAACGCTGCTTCGCAGCGCGGCTTGATCCAGGGGTTGGATTTCGCGGCAGCATTTGTTGCTGCCGGAGTATCTTGAGACCAATCGGCTCGTGCTGCGCCGCCCGGATCAATCAGGTGTTCACAGGGAAAACTGAATGGCAGATTTGATCCGCTTCGCTTTGCAGAACTTCACACTCACGCTTCTGATTGTTGGCCTTCTGGCGTCTGCGGTTTCGCTGTTGCGGACGCCCAGACCATGGACCGCTCCCGTGGTGATCGAGGCGATCCTTGCGTACTTCATTCTCTTCTCGATCGTGCTGAATTACCTCTACAACTTCACCGTGCACGTATTCTTCGGCGAGATGGCCGCCCGCTTCATCGGTTGGGCAGACAGCCCGTTCCAGAGGGAGGTCGGTTTCGCGAGCCTGGGCTTCGCGGCTGTTGGCCTGCTCGCATTCCGCGGCAGTTTCGACATGCGCCTCGCAGCGATTGTGGGCCCTGCGTTCTTCCTTCTGGGCGCTGCCGGCGGTCATATCTTCGAGATCCTCAAAACCGGCAACCTTGCCCCGGGCAACGCTGGAGTGATTCTCTACACGGACATTCTGCTCCCTCTGATCGGTTTCACTCTGCTCTGGCTCAAGCATCGGTATTCGCGTTGGCCGCTGCGTAAGTCCTGGAATTGAACATCGGGTGCTCCTCTTGGTTTCGACCTGCGACTTTTTAACCGGACGTGTGCTGCATCGCTGTTACCGCATGAAAATCGGAATTGCGCCGTGACCGCCCAGAGGTTCAGCCGCAGGCGATAGACTCGCGCTTTTCTTCGCGTGCGCGAGCCGCAGGCGCGGCGGCCCAAACCCGTCTCCTTGCTGTCGTGACGACCGCAGCTTCGAGAAGAACATCGATGCGCAAGCGTTTTCTCATTCCAGCCGTTGTTGCGTGCTCCACGGCCGGCCTCACAACGGGTACGCGCGCGCAGTCCGTCGCTGATACGGTGCGCGCTGGCAACCTCGGGTCCGGGTACGCGCAGATGCTGAACCTCACCACGACCCCCGACTTCAGCGCCGCTCGCTACAAGGTGCGCGGCAGCGAGCCGTCGGCAACGATCGACATCACGCGCCTTCCCTACCAGGCCAAGCTGGCGTCCCTGACGCCGAACGCGGATCTGTGGTGGCGCGTGGCGATGGCGTATTTCCGCGTCGACAGTGACCTTGTCTTCCCGGTGCTGGGGTTGCGGAAATCGGTCTCGGCATGAGGCGCCGTGGAGGTGGCAGCAGCAAGCCGGAGGACCGGCTCCGTCTTAGCAGCGGCTACCTGTTCGGTCCGGGTGTGCGCGGCTGGTCGATCGGCCTCGGACTCGATTTCTGATCTACGGCGGGAAACAGACTCCGGCGAGAACCGTGAGGGGTTTGCTCTCCTCGACGATGCCGAGCTGATCCGCGTTCCTCACGAACATCGAGCCGGCGAAGTTGAGGGCGCTGATCGAAATGCCTTCGAAATACTCGGCCGATCGCGGCACCAGCAGCAGCCAGCGCCGGGTGATGAGCAGGTTGTACGCAGCGGACTGCCGAATCACGGCGCCGTCGGCGACGCTCTCGATGCCCATCGCAGCGAGCATCGCACCGTAGAGCCGGAATGTTTCCTCCGCCGCCGTGGTGGCGCTGCGGGTAAGTGAAGGATCGAGCCGGGCGAAGGCATGGCGGAAGGGCAGCCTGTCGCTGTGCATGATTGCATTGCCCGGCGGGAGATGATCGAAAGCGCTATCGATCGGGATCGGTACGCCGACCGCGGCTAGCGGTACCGGCACGAGTTGCAGATGCTTGTGCGGCTGACTGGCGCCGGCCGTCTTCCCGGCGTTGTAGACTCCGACGCCGTCGATCTCGACCAGACCCGCCCACAGCGCTGCAAAGTCCTCCAGCGTGAGCAACTCTTCCTGGTCGGCATAGTCGCGCGTGATGATCAGCAGGTGGTGGTCGATCACGTTGTACTTGTTGAGAAGGCAGAAGTGCGTCGGTGAAACATCCGCGACGAACAGATCCTCTTCGTACGGCTGGAACGGGTCGAATGCCTTTCCGACCGTGCGGCTCGACTCCGCCTGCAGCATTCGCGCGGTGTCCTTCCTGCGCAGGTTGGTCGCGACACGGACGAGAAACGGGATGCCGTCCTGCTCGACGATGCGCGTCTCGATCTCGATCGGTATCAAGGTGCCACAGTCTAGCGCGTGCCGGGTGCGGACCCGGACGGCATCCCACAGGGTTCCGGGTTGGAAGTTGGTATTCGACATGAGGGTTACTCTACTCCGATCGGCTGCGACGCGATCGCGTCACCTGCGTGACGCCCCCGAAACCTGCGCGGCGCTGTGCGTCGCTGCCTCCGCTCGCTCCATGCTATTCGATTGACTTCGGGCAGCCTCTCCTTACAATTCCCATAGTCCCCGCTCGCGTTCATCTCGTCCGGGTTTGCATTGCTTCGGTGCCTATTCGGGGCGTACTTGCACGGGATGTGGCTTCGGTGCTGTGCTACCGACGCGCAAGTTGAGGCTCATTTCAAAGGCACCAATCCTCCCTTCATCACCACGATGCTGGCGGAGATTGAGAAAACGGATGACTTTTCAAGTAGCGTGCTCTCGAAGGTCAAACGCGACAATTGGGATGCGATGTGCCAAGACACCGGCGGCCTCCATTTGAAGCAGTGGCGGACAGCCTCCTCGATCGAGCCGTCTTTCCCCGACGACGAGATCGAGAATGGGCTCACATTGGCGGAGCTGTACGCTGCCTTGGCGTCACTAGAACTTGCCCAGATGGCGGTGCGTGGCGACGGAACACTATCGGTTCTTGGGTTGATACAGGACCGATTCAAGCAGTGAGCTGCTTTGTCGGCCTTCCGCGACTAAACGCCGTCTGCCCGGCGGGTGCCTCAGATCGAACGTTGGACGTTATTGGCGATCACTTTCAATCAATGAAACGCATCATCACATTACTGGGCAGGTCTCAGCGTTCACTGAACACTTTCTTACATGGGCGTGCCCGAGTCCAGCGTCGTCAACACTGTTGCTTGCCTTTGAAGGGCCGATCATGGCCGAGGTAGGATCGATCCATGGAGCAATTGGCTGGTCATGAGGGTCTCTTCTGCGCAAGGCATAGAACTGGATGCGAGCGTTCGTGAAGTTCGTACCTCGCATCGCAGGAGGCGCCTGATCCAGTGCGGATCGACAGCGAATTGGCGACCCAACACCATGACGCTGCCGGTGTCGCTGGTGTCGCCGGATGAAGATGACCGTGCCACGCAGCGGAGCATGCAGATCGAACTCGAAGTCGCTCGGCAAGGTCCGGCGAGTCGGTGCGGCATCGGCTCGGCTGGCGGTCTTAGCGCGATAGGCAGTGATGTAGGCGGCCGACAGGCGATCGAGGTGGGCCGAGGTTTTCGATGTGATGCCGCTGCCAGGCCTTGGTTTGCCACAGGGCGTTGAAGCCTTCAATCGCGTTCTGGAAGCCCGGCTCACGTGGCGGGGCGAAGACCGCGGTGACGCCCAACGCAAGGCACAGCCTGATGACGCGTCCGATGCTGTCGGCGAATCGATGGGTGCCCTGGAAGACGGTGTCGTTGTCGAACTGCGCATAGCACGGCAGCCCGTCTTGCCGCCAGCGTTGCAGCAAGCGCTCCAGCGTGTGCTGCGCGGTAGGCGCGCTCATCGGCCAGGCGTCAGCCAGCGCTCCATGCAGGCTGGTGGCTGTGAGGATCGACGCAACGGACCGTTGGCGATCTTCAGATCCTCGATGAAGTCAAAGCTGTCGAGCTCGGCTTGGGCTTGCGCCACGGTGGGCAGATACCAGCCCTTGGGAGGTGGCGCACGACGTTGCCGATGCGCGCAGTCAACGGCGCCGTGACGAAGCCAACACGCGATGGATGGTCGCTGTGCTGGGCAACTGCTCATGGGCGTGACGGGCCGCCAACGCGCGAGCAATGGCCTGGGCGCCGTACTCGCCGAGCACGCTGGCGCGCAACTGCTCGCGCGCACGCAGGATGTGCCGCTCCATCGCGGCAGGCAGCCGATTGCTGGCACGTCCGGGCTTGCCATCAGTGAAGTCCACACGATCCAGTCGCTGATCCCGAGCACGAGCTACCCAAAGGGCAACGGTCCCTGCGCTCACACCGAACTCGTGTGCAACTCCCTCGAGGCAAGAGGGAACGATGGGCCCTGACCGTCGTCGCGCAAACCATCCGAAAACAAAGAAGTGTTCAGCGAACGCTGAGACTCAGGTGTTCAGTGAACGCTGAGACCTGCCCCATTACTTCTTGTTGCTGCCCTCGTATGGTTTGGCTACACAAAGTACCAAGCACACCGTACGGCACGCGAGGCCGCGCAGGAAGAGCAGTTCGAGAACGACTCGACAAACGCGAATGCTCAAAGCACGAAGCAGTTGGTGGAGGATCCACAGCAGTTCAAATGCGATGGCCGCGTCCACTGCTCCCAAATGCACTCGTGTGCCGAAGCAACCTACTTCTTGAAGAACTGTCCCGGGGTCAAGATGGACGGAAACAACGACGGGATTCCATGTGAAAAGCAATGGTGTGGGCAGTAGGAAGTCGTCAAGTGGACTGACGCCGGCGGCAGGCGATTGGAACAACATCGGCGATATCGGATCGGAGCGTCAGGCGTCACTTGCGCGTTAAGTCGATCCGCCACGGCGAGACAGATTACCAACGCGCTGTTCCCTGCCAAAATCCAGTGACGCCATCCGATCATTTGATCGGACCTGCGCGAAAGGCCGCAGGCTCCCCAACTCAACCACTAGCCTCGGGACGGACGTCTTGGTCGCACGTGTAGTCAGGCTCGGCACGCCGCGAAGTGAAGGCGAGGGCGTACGCATCGGCACCGTGCGCCGCCCGCCGCGCGGGGTCCCGAAAAGCGAGCTTGCGGCGCGCAACTGGTACGACGTCTGGTTTCCGATGCTGGCGCCGAGCCCCGCAGTCGTGAAGCTCGCGCACGAAGCAGAAACTCCGGCGCAGTGGGAAACCTTCAAGAAGAGATATCGGGCGGAGATGGCGAAGCCCGAGCCGACCCGTGCGCTGGCGCTGCTGGCCGCGCTCTCGCACCACACGGATTTTTCCGTCGGCTGCTACTGCGAGGACGAGGCGCACTGTCACCGCTCGGTGCTGCGTCGACTGCTGATCGAGCACGGGGCGCAGGTCGAGTAGCGCGGGACGCGCGCCCGAGGTTCACGCTCTTCGTGAATGCGCGTGAGCCGGATTTCGGCCGCGGCGACATATAATCCGTGCTCGCAGCGCGAGCCGGCATCCGGGAAGCGCCGCGGCACCGGTTCCACATCCGCGCTACCTCCCGACTTTGGTGTTTTTCGGCGTCCTTCTCTCCGACTTCGCTCGGCGCATCGCTGGCGACCAACCGCTGTGTCGATGGCGGCGGGTGGCCGCTGCCTGCGTCGTTGCCGTGCTCTCTGCCCTGAGTTGCGGCGCGGCCTACGCGGACAACATCTCCTTCCGCGTCGAGATCGATGTACCCAGTTCGCAGCGCGACCTCCTGCTGGAGTACCTCGACGTCGTGCGACGCTCCGCGGAAAAGGGCCTGATGGCCGCGGAGGTGCGCAGGCTCTATGCGCGCGCACCGGACCAGATCCGCCAGCTTCTCGCGACCGAGGGCTACTTCGCCCCGCAGGATCGAATCGACGCTGGACGACGCGACGAGTCCCTGGACGCTTCGCTACACCGTCGATCCCGGGCAAGCGGGCGGTGGTGCGCAACGTCGACTTGAAATTCCAGGGCGACATCGAGGTGCCGAGCCCGCACAACCTCGAGCGTCTCGAACAGCTGCGCAGCGGATGGAAGCTCAAGGTGGGCATGCCGTTTCGCAGCGCTGACTGGGAAGCGGCGAAACGCGAAACGCTGCAGGAAATCACGGTTCTCCTCTACCCGACGGCGAAGCTCGCCGACAGCCGCGCGACGGTGGATGCCGAGTTGGGGAACGTCGATCTCTTCGCCGAGTTCGACAGCGGCCCGGCGTTCACAGTCGGGCGAACTCACAGATCACCGGTCTTACCCGCTATCAGACCGCCATCGTCGATGGCATGAACAACATCAGTCCCGGATCGCCTTACTCGCAGGAACAGCTGCTGCGGTTTCAGCAGCGCCTGCAGAACAGCGGGTATTTCGCGAGCGTCTCCGTGCGCATCGATGCCGACCCTGCGCACCCACGCGATACGCCGATCCTGATCGACGTGACCGAGCGCAAGACGCAGCGCCTCGCGCTCGGGCTGGGTTACAGCACCGACTACGGAGCGCGTGGGCAGATCGACTACCAGCACGTCGACCTGTTCGGTCAGGCGTTGCGCTTCAACGTGCGCACCATTGCCGACTTCACGCAGCAGTCGCTGTTCGCGAACCTTTACTTCCCCACGGAACAGGGCGGGGTGCGCAACGGCGTCGATGCCAGCGTCACGTCGACCGACATCCAGAACCAGGCCACGCGCACCTACTCCGTCGCCGCCAAGCAGCAGCACTTCGACGAATGGCGCGAGAGTCTCACGGGCCTGCAATACCAGTGGCAGGACGTGACGGTGAGCAGCTTCCCGAGCGTGCAGAATCGGGCGCTCAGCCTGAACCGCGAAGTGGTCCTGCGCGACGTCGATAATCTGATCAACCCCACGAGCGGCTACTTCGCCTCGCTGCAGGTGAACGGCGCTACCAAGGCGATCCTCTCCGACCAGAACTTTCTGCGCGTCTACGGTCGCGGCGTCTACTTCTACCCGATCTCGGAGCGGGACAGCCTCGTCTTCCGCAGCGAGATCGGCGTCACCTTCGCGCCCAGCACGGAAGGCGTCCCGACCGACTTCTTGTATCGCACCGGCGGCGCGCAGACCGTGCGCGGCTACGCCTTCCAGTCGCTCGGCGTGAAGCAGGGCACTGCCGTGGTTGGCGGGCGCTATCTCTTCGTCGGCAGCGTCGAATACATCCGCTGGATCATCGAGAACTGGGGCGCCGCCGCCTTTTTCGACACCGGTAACGCGTGGGACGACTTCACGAAAGTGAATCTCGTGCGCGGCTATGGCGTCGGTGTGCGCTGGCGCAGCCCCGTGGGTTCGCTGTCGGCGGATGTTGCCTACGGCGAGGCGACCAACGAAGTGCGCTTCGACTTCACCATCGGATTCCGGTTCTGATGTCGAGAAGACTGCTGCACATCATCGAGTGGCTGGGCATCCTGCTCGCGCTGCTGATCGTCGCCGCTGTGTGGCTCGGCACACGCGCGGACACGCTGCAGTGGGTGGTGCGCAAACTGCCCGAGCTGACAGGGGGCGCGGTCGAACTGGAGGAGGTGCGCGGTTCGCTGCTCGGTCCGATAAGCATCGGAAAGCTGCGCTACGAGGACGCCGATCTGCGCATCGTCGCCGAGCAAGTCGAGCTCGAATGGGAACCAATCGGGATATTCGTGCGGCCCCACGCCCTGCACCTGCGGCACGTGAATGCCGCGCGCGTCGAGCTCACTTCCCTCGACAAGAGCGAGGGCCCGTCGCCGCCACCGGACACGCTGCGGGTGCCGATCGCGATCACGGTGGACCACGCGGCCGTGGGCGTGCTCGTCTACACGAGCGGCGACACGCGGCTCGAAGCGCATCAGGTGGCGATTGCCTACGCAGTCGATTCGCGTGAGCACAGGCTCACGATCGAGCACGCGGAATCCGAAGCCGGCCTGCTTCATGGCCGCCTCACCCTCGGGGTCGACGCGCCGTTCGCCACCGACGGCATCTTCTCGCTGACCGGCCGCTTCGAGGCCTATCCCTATGACCTGCGCGGTACGCTCGCGGGAACCCTCGAAGAGATTCACGTCGTCGCCGCCAACGGCGCGCCGCCGCTCTTGGCCGATGTGGATGCCGTCGTCACACCGTTTGCAGAGGTGCCGGTGCGCGAGGCGCGGGTGCGTGCGGAAAGCGTCGACGTGCGCGCCTTCGACGCCGGCTTGCCGGCGACGGATCTTGCCGTCGAGATCGATGTTCGCCCGCTGCTTGATGGGCGTTTTGCCGGGCAGTTTCACGTCGCCAACCGCGCTGCGGGACCGCTCGACCGCGAGCGCATTCCGCTCACCGATGCGGCAGGGCGCTTCGAAGGCGACGCCGACGAAACTCGTGCTCGACGCGCTCTCGATCGATCTCGGGCAAGGGCGGACGGCTGACGGGGAGCGGCGGACGTCGACGACGGCCGCCTGTACTTCGATCTGAAGACGCCGGCACTCAATCTCAAGGCATTGCACGACAAACTGCGGGACACGAAGCTCGCCGGAGCACTCACGCTGAAGGCGTCGGAGAAAGCGCAGACGCTGACCGTCGATCTCTCGCAGCAGGGCTATCGCATCGAGGGCGAGGTCGGTGCACGGGGAGCAGCAGGTGGATCTGCGCTCCGCGCGCGTCCGCGCGAAGGGTGGCGAAGTGACAGCGCGAGGGCGACTCGCCCTCACGGGCAACAAGGCGTTTAGCGCAGAGGGCAACGTCGCGCGCTTCGACCCTTCCGCGTTCGGCGATTTTCCGAGCGGGTCGCTCAATGGAAACTTCACGGCGACGGGGGCGCTCGCGCCGCAGTGGGCAGCTCGCGTCAACGTCACTCTGGCAGAGCCGAGCAAATTCCGCGGGGCGCCGCTCGCCGGTGGTGCCAGATTCGACGTCAGCGAGCAGCGCATTGCGGACGCCGACGTGGCTTTGCGCCTCGGCGCCAACCGCCTCAACGCGAAGGGCAACTTCGGCAACGCGGGTGACCGCCTGACGTGGAACATCGACGTTACCGACCCGGCGGTCATCGATCCGCGACTGGGCGGAACGCTTGCCGCGGAGGGTGTCGTGGAAGGCACACCAGCGCAACCCGCCGGGCGCTTCACCGTCGCGTGCAAGGCGCTGCACTGGGCCAAGGAGATTTCGATTGCCGAACTGGGCGGCAGCGGCGAGGTGGCGCGCGGATTGGATGGCGACATTCGGCTCGCCCTGCAGGCGCGCGATGTGAAAAGGGGAACACAGAAAATCGACAAGGCGAGCGTCAACGCGAGCGGCACGCTCGCCAGGCATGACATTCAGCTCGCTGCTGCCGGGCCCGCGTTCGACGCATCGGCTGCGCTGAGCGGCGCGTGGTCAAACGGCAGTTGGACCGGCCACGTCACGAGCCTGGAGAATCGCGGTGAGCAGCCGGTGAAGTTGCTCGAACCGGCGACGGTCGAGATTGACAGCGGGAGCTTCGCCCTCGGCGCGGCCCGTCTGCGCTTGGGTGACGGCATGGTGAATATCGCTGGCGTGCGCAGCGCTGGCGGCACGCTGGAGACCCGCGGCGAGTTCAGCGGCATTGCCGTAGCATATCTGCTCAGGCCCTCGCCGAACGCGGACGCGATCGAAGCCACCCTCAAGTTCGGCGGCCGCTGGAATCTTCGCGCGGACCAGAACCTCAACTGCAGCGTCGAGGTCGCGCGCGAGTCCGGCGACATCCTGCTGCCGACCGCGGCCTGCGACGGCGCTCGGCCTGAGCAAGTTCCAGCTTGGTGTGCAGTGCGACGGTAGCCGCGTGCGCGCGACGCTCGACGCCGCCGGCAGCGAAATCGGGACGGTGACGGCCGCGATCGAAACGCGGGCGAGCCACAGCGACGGCGTCTGGGGCGTCCCCGGCACTGCGCCGCTGCAGGTTGAGGCGCAGGCGAGCGTGCCTTCGCTCGCCTGGGTCGGCGCGTTGACCGAGGACGCCGTCGCCGTCGCCGGCAAGCTCGACGTGGCCGTTGCCGGGAGTGGTACCGTCGCCGCTCCCGGACTGCAGGGAACCGTGACCGGCAGCGGCATCGAGGTCGGTGCTCGCGGAGCATGGCGTGTTTCTGAGCGGTGGCACGCTGCGCGGCACATTCGAGGACAGCCGCTTCGTGCTGAACGAACTCACGCTGCACGGTGGCGAAGGCACGCTCGTCACCACCGGCGTCTACGATTTCACCGCGGGCGGCGGGCTCAAGCTCGCGCTCGTGGCAGACCGGCTCGCGCTGCTGACACGTCCGGACCAGAAGCTCGTCGTGAGCGGGAACATCGATAGCTCGGTCATCGACGGCGCGCTCAAGGCGAGTGGCAAGATCACCGCCGACAGCGCGCGTATCGAGGTGGTTCCGAGCCGCGCGCCGACGCTTTCGTCCGACATCGTGGTCAAGGGACAGGAGGCCGAAGCCGAGCGGCGTGCGGGCCGCAGCTTCGCCGACATCGATCTGGAGCTCGATCTCGGCAAGCAGTTCTACGTCAATGCGTTCGGCCTGGACGGGCGCCTGGTAGGGGCGATCCAGCTGCGTGCCCGCGACCGCGAACTGCCCAAGGCCACCGGCAGCATCCGTGTCGTGCAGGGCTACTACACCGCGTTCGGGCAGCGGCTCACCGTCGAGCGCGGCATCCTGACCTTCTCGGGGCCGATCGACAACCCGGGCATCAATGCGCTCGCCATGCGCAAGAACCAGGCGGTGGAGGCAGGTGTGTCCGTCACCGGCACGCTGCGCATGCCGACCGTAAAGCTCGTGTCAGTACCCGAGGTGTCCGACAGCGAGAAGCTCTCGTGGCTCATGCTCGGCCGCGCGCCCGACCCGAACGCGCGCGACAACGAAGCCCTCACCGCCGCTGCCGCGAGCCTGATCGCCGCCGGCGGCTCGTCGCTGCTCGGCATCGGCACCAAGGGACTAGGCATCGATTCCGTCGGGATGCGCACGGAAAGCGGCACCTCTGGGCAGATCGTCTCCTTCGGCAAGCGCATCTCGGACAACGTCTACCTCACCTACGAGCGCAGCGTGAGCGGTGCCGTCAACCTCACACGTGTGCGCTACGTGCTCTCGCCGCGCTGGTCGATCGAGGCGGCGACGGGGACGTCCGACGCGATCGACATCTTCTTCACGCTGTTCTTCAACTAGCGGACCGGGGGCTCGCCATGTCGGTGGCTTGATGGTCTCGGAGGATCTGTCGAATGCGTAGCCCCGTGTTACCAAAACGAAGGGGTGCCTTTCCGGGGCAGCAAGAAGGGCAGAATCCAGCCAGGACCGGACCTTATCGTTGTGCCCCTAGGTCGCCCCATTTTGTTGTGTGCATCCCGAGCGCTCCTGTCCGCCCGACGCTGTGTGCACCAGCCCCACCCAGACGTACTGCTCCTGTATCGGGTTTCCTTTCTTAACCGCGTGACGGCGACGCTGCCGCTGCGCGCGTTCGTGCTGCATGCACACCGTAGCCGAGCATTCCGACACGGCACGCTCTCTCGTATCGCATCGACTCTGCTAGGATATTCGCGTTCCGGAGATTAGGGGCGTCCGGCTATGGCCGACGAAGCGCTCAAGACGACGTTCTTCACCGATTGCCTCGGAGTGTTCCAGGGCGGCCCCGCGGGCCGCTGCCTTCGCCGGAGCCTATGAGGTCGCCTACGCGGCGGGCGTGCGGTTCTCGGAAGTTGCAGGCACGTCGGCCGGCGCGATCGTCGCCGCGCTGATCGGCGCGGGCGCCGATCCGGCATTCCTCGGCGACACGCTCAAGAAGCTGGACTTCATGGAGCTCCTCGCGCCGCCCGAGAACGAGGGCTCGTTCAACGGCGCGGGGCTGAAGGCGGTCGGCGTCGCCGCGATCGGCGCCGGGATCTTCTCGTCGACCGCGGGCCAGTTCGGCCGCGTGCTGAAGAGCGGCGGACTGTATTCGTCGCGGCGACTCGAGGACTGGCTCGACGAGAAGCTGCAGAAATTACTGAAGCTCGACCGCCCCGTGCTGTTCCGCGACCTGCTCGTGCCGACGCACGTTGTCGCGACCGACTTCGGCCGGCAGCGCGAGCGGCTGTGGGACCGCGACGTGTCGCCGGACGCGAAGGTCGCGTTCGCCGCGCGCGCGTCGTCGTCGATCCCGTTTTTCTTCCAGGCGGTGGTCGAGGGCAACGACCGGCTCGTCGACGGCGGAATCCTGAGCAACCTGCCCGCGTTCGTGTTCGCCGAGGAGCACCGCCGCTCCGGCAAGCCGATCCTCACGTTCCGGCTGCAGGCGCAGCCGACGGCGGCGGCCGACTGGAGCTTCCTCGAGCTGATCAAGCGCCTCGTCGACACGTCGATCTCGGGCGCGTCCGAGATCCAATTGGGCCTCGTGCAGGGCGCGAGCCACATCGACATTCCGACCGGCGACATCCGCGCGACCGATTTCGATCGGATGGACGACGCCGCGCGCACGATGCTGTTCAGGAACGGCCAGGACGCGGCGACCCACTTCATCGAATCCGAGGCGATCCGCCTCGGCCCGCCGGCCGGGGCGGAGTCGCGGTTCTGGAACCCGGACCGGCTGTACCTCGAAGTCGTCCGGCAGTCAGCGCAGCCCGCAGCCGAGATCATCCTCGCGCAGCGCGACACCGAGTGGTACTGGCAACTCTTCCCGACCGTCCTGCACTGGCGGCTGAACGGGATGCGCGTGCGCGCACGCGCCGGCGGAACCTCGCCGGCCTGGGCGTCGAGCTGCAGGAGATCGCCGAGCTGCCGCTCGCCGCGTTCGTGTTCTGCCGCGACGAGACGTTCGCGAGCGCGGCGATCGTGCAGACCGGCGGCGGCAACGTCCACGATCCGGTCGGGGTCCTGTACGCCGGCGACGCGCATCAGCCGGCGATCCGCGCGATCCGCGAGCGGCTCAATGCCGCTTTCACCGCAGCGGCTCCCGCAACGCCGTACGCGCCGGCGATCGCGAAGTTCGACGCCGACGAGCTCTGCAAGATGCTGCGCAAGGGCGTCGCGCAATACACGAAAAGCGCGGTGAGCGTCGCCGTGGAGCAAGTCGCGATCGCCGGCGCGCGCACGATCACGCGGCGCGTGCGCGCGTACAAGTACGAGCAGATGCAGCGCCTCGTCGCCGCGCTCTCGGAGCGCGGGATCGGTGCGTACGAGCCGGCCGCGGTGATCCTCGCGTCCGGCGAGCCGTCGGTGATCGTGCCACCCGTGTTCGAGCTGCACGGCACGCAGTACATCGGCGTCGAAGGCAACACGAGGACATGCCTCGCCGACCGCAGCCGCGTCGAGAAGATCACGGCGGTCGTCGTCCGCGGCGTAAGCGATCCGCCGCCGGGCCGGTCCGTGGGCGTGCGAGAGACGTCGCTTACCGAGGATGACCTGCCGGCAGAGGAGCGAATGCCCGAATTCAACTACACCCAGTTCCGGCGCATCGAAGGCGCTTGCCGGCCTCTTGATCCGGTCCCGCTGAAGGTCGCGCCACCGGGCGCTTAGACCTCGCGGAGTGCGCCGTGGGTGACCTGGTCCTGATCCGAGGGCTTCCCGGGAGCGGCAAGAGCACACTCGCGAGGACGTTCGCCGGCTACCGCCACTTCGAGGCCGACCAGTTCTTTGAGCACGATGGCACGTACTCGCTCGACGCTGCGCGGCTCGACGATGCGCACCGCGCGTGCCTCGAGAACACGCGCCGCGCGCTGGCGGACGGCTGCAACGTCGTCGTCGCCAACACGTTCACGCGCCGCTGCGAGATCGAGCCGTACACGGCACTCGGCTATCCGCTGCGCGTGATCGAGGCGCGCGGCCGCTTCACCAGCGTGCACGCGGTGTCCGCGGAAGCCATGGCGCACCTCGCCAGACAGTGGGAGCGCTGGCCGGCCCAGACCGGAACCCCGCCTGCGATCGAAATTGGCGACGACGCGGTGTCCGCCTGGGAATCGCTCGTCGGCGGCGACGACGCGATCGCCGCGATCGGCGTCTTCGACTACGCGCCACTGCCGATGCTGCAGGCGCGTGTACGCCTCACGGCCGCGGACGCGCAGGTCGTCGAGGCGGCGCGCGGCGCGGCCGCGGAGCAGCAGATTCCTTTCTGGGACGCCTTGATTGGCGGCGGGTTTCGCTCCGGCGCTCTGTCAGACGTGCTGCTCGACTTGGCGACGCTCGCCAATCCGCCAAGCCTCGCTCCGGCATGGCTCTCACGCGAGGAGGCCGTCGACGGCAAGCTGCGTGGCCGCGCGCAGGGCGTCGCGAGGGACCGCGTGCTCGCGATCTGCTCCGACGCACGCCTTCGCAGCGGTGCCATCGCGCATTTCCCGCTGCTAGACTTAAGGTGCACCGCGAGCCCGGAGGGCGACGCGATCATCATGCGGATCGCCCGGCGGCTCTTCGAAGGCGGCGGCGTCGTGCTGCGATCGAGCAAGTCCTACCACCTAGTCGGCCGCGTGCCAGTGTCCGCGGAACAGCTTCGACGCGTACTCGCGCAGAGTCTGTTCTACGCGCCGCTCGTCGACCGGATGTATGTCGCGCACCACCTGCTGCGCGGGCGCTGCACGCTGCGGATATCGGCGTTGCCCATGCAAGCGTCGGGTCCCATCGTCGTGGCGATCTTCTGAATGGCGATGGATATTCGTGTACCCGCGGTCACTATCCAGCGGCAAGCGGCCGAAGTTGATCCGCTGCTGCACTGGCAAACCGATCTGGTCGACGCGCTGTGGGGCGTCACGCTCGAAGGCGAGCCGATGCGCACGCGCCACGCATTGCGCGAAAGCGCACGCGCTTGGGCGCGACAGGCAGGCTCGCTGCCGGTCCGGTTTGCGGTGGTTGCGTTTGGCAGCGTCGCCCGCGTCGAACCCTCAAACGACCTCGACCTGATCGTCGTCGACGCGGACGCAACGCGCGGGCACCGCTATGTGCGGCTCACTCGCGGGGAACGGCACGTTGACGTCAACGTCGTCAGCGAATCATGGCTGCGCAAAGCGTGGGCCGACATCGAATACGGCTACTGGCTGAACGAGTCGTACGTGCTCGCGGCCAACGACGCCGCGCTGGTGTCGACGTGGAAGCGTTCGTGCAATTTGTACTGGAGCCCGGCGGGCGTCGCCCGGCGCGCAGACACCCATCGCGCGATGACCCTGCAGCTTCTCGCCGCGCGATCGCGCGCGCACGATGCGGGGTGGGCGCTTATTGGCCGTTTCCTCGGCCACGAAGCCGCGCGGGCGGCTGCGTGCGCGATCATCGATCGGCATGGCTCGCGCGTGTTCTCGCATCGGACGCTCGTCGCCGAAGTCGTCGCGGCCACCGCCGAAGCTGCGCTGCCGGCAGCTGCGACGGCAGCGTTACTCGCGGCTCTCGCGGCGGACAAATGCGATAGGGAGTCGGGGTTCGTGTGCTTGCGCCGCGACGTGTCGCGGCTTCTGCGGGATCCGGTCGTCGGCGCGGTGCTCGACTACGACGCGGCGGAACCGCGCACCGTTCGCGTCAGTGCGCTTTGCCGCTCCGCGGACGGATCGGCCGGTTCCGCATTCACCGAAGCGCTCACCGGTGCAGGCCTCGACGAGCGGCTGCCGACAGCCGCACAATTAGAGGGATTGCCGGCTGCGGTGGCAACGCTGTTGCAGCGTCTGGCGCCCGCGTGCGCGGTGCCCTCCCTTCAGCCCACCCGGTTGCTAGAGGCACCGACGCCGGGGCGGGGAAACCTCCCCGGCGCACGATGGGTCGAGTGGGAAGGCGGGCGACTCAAGATCATCGTGAACACCGGCGGCTGCAAGACACCATCGTGCGCGTTCTGTGCGCTGCCGGCGTTCGGCCGCGGCGCACCGCGGGCCGATGTCGCGGGAACGCTGGTGGCTGCGCTCGACCGTCATCGTCCGCGCGACCTGGCGCTCTACAACGACGGGAACCTGCTGAATCCGCGCGAGGTGTCCCAGACCGAGTTGCGCGCCGTATGCGACGCGATCCAGCGGCATCGCGTCGCGCGGCTGACGATCGAGTCGATCCCGCGCTTCGTGGACCGCGGCGTCGTCGGCGAGGTCCGCATCCGTTCGGGCGTCGGTCGCCTCGTCGTCGCGCTCGGCCTGCAGGCGGTCGGGAACGCGTTCGCGATCCAGCGCCTCGGGCGGCCGGACGTCGACGCGCTGTTCGAGTTCGCGATCGACGAAGTGCACGACGCGGGCGCGGAGGTCCGATTGTACCTGCTCTGGGGATTCGAACCGGTTGCGCTCGAAACGCGGCGCGAGCGCCTTGCCCGATCAATCTCATGGGCGCAAGCGCGCGGCGTGGAAACTGTCAGCGTTTGCCCGTATCGGTCCCCGCTCCACGCCGAGCCCGCGCGCGACGCGGCGGCACCGCTCGATGACCTGCACGCGATCGTGCGATCGCTCGCACCGGCGCACGGCACAACTATCGAGATTGTCGGCTCTGGGCTCGCCTCGTGCGCGCTGCAGCGCGGGGCGCAGTGATGAATCGGAGTCTACCGCGCGTCGCGCAGTGGGACGAATTGGAACTGCACGCGGATACCCGCTGGGATACGCGCGGATACTACGAGCGGGCGGCCGGCACGATTGCGGCGATGCACGCGCGCGCGGGGCCGTTCGCCGAGGCGCGCTGGGACTATCTCGCCGAGGACCTCGTCCGCTTGCGCTGTGCTGTCGAGCGCTACTGCACCGGACGCGTGCTCGACCTCGGTTGCGGCGAAGGACTTTGGACTCCGCACTACGCAGGGCGCACCCAGGCGCTGACGCTTGTCGATCTGTCGCAAAGGCTGCTGTCGCGCGCCTGCGTGACGGCGACGAGGTTCGCGCTGCCAGCGAAGACGATGGCGATCGACGTCTTCCGTGAGCCCGAGCGCGTGCCGTTCGCCGACATGGATGCGATCCTAATCGCCTTCCTGCTGAGCCACTATGCACAGCCCGAGGTCGTCGCTTTCCTGCGCATTCTGCGCGCCAAGGCCGATGCCAGCACGCGCGTCCTCGTCGTCGATTCGTGGTATTCGCCCGCCCGGCGCCGCAAACGGGCGCGGGAGTCGACGCGAATGATCGCCGACAAGGGCGTACGTTACGCGGTGCGCAAGCGCTACGTCACGAAGACGGAGTGGGCGCAGACCGTGCGTGCGTCGGGGCTCACGGTCGCGTGGCAGTGGTGGGGCAAGGCGTTCTTCGTGTGCCGCGTGGCGCTGCGCGGGGCGGAGGAGCGAACCTCGCGGGGAGGGTGACGCGGATGGCGCGCAAGTACGACTTCTCGCTGATGGTCGGCAGCGATTCGGGCGAGGATGGGATCCCGGAAGTGTTCGACTCGTACGTCAAAATATGCCGCCAAGCTCAGCCCGATTGAACTCTCCTCGCCGGCCGCCGGAGGTTTAATTCACATTACCGTAACACCGCATTGTGGTGCGCATTCCGAAGCGCCTGTCCGCCCCGCGCTATCGCCTTCCTCCCGGCGAGCAGGTGCCCGTCGATCGATTCTTTACGGCCTCGATCCTGAATACGCTTCTCGCCAAGGGGGTGGAGGCGGCCGCAGATGTAGGACTGGCGAAGTTAGGGGCGATCGCTGCGCCTCAGGCGAGATCCAACGCCAATATCCTGCTGCTTGACCCGGTCTCCTGACTTGCTCCGGAGCGGGTGTTCATTGGCAGTATCGGCGCTTGGGGGGTCAGCTTAGAAACGCCTCGACGTCGGATGCTTCCCTGTTGTCCGTGGCGCAGTCCGCGAAAGAGGATGACCGAGGGTGTCCAATAGACATACGATCGTTGGGTGCTCAGACTTACCTTCCTGTTGCTTACCACCGAGGCAGCCGTTGCATTGGCTCCGCCCGCGGCGCCGAACAGTTGATGCACGGTGCGGAACCCGTGTTCGCGGACCCTTGCAATGCTCGTGATGGGGTTGCCTGCGCTCCCTGTCCGCATCCAAAACAGGGACGCGCTTCGCTAACCCGACAGCCGCAGTCCCGCCGGCAACTGTTCGCCGAAGAGTTCGTTGCGGTCGGCAGCGGACACCGCGCGGTATTCCTGCACGCCGCGAATCAGTTCGTACTTGGCCCCCGCCTGCGTGAGTTTCTCGATGACACGAGGACGCAGGGTGTCGTCGATATCGAGAAGTCGCACGTCGGTGCGCCGGCACGCCGCGGCAAATACAGTGGCGAGCGGCCGCAGTTCGGGCGAGCTCCAGTCGAGGTCTGCGACCTGCGCAAAGCATGCCTCCACGGCGGACGGCGGGACGACCGCTTCGGCAGAGGTGTAGAGCGGCACGCGACCGAGAAGGCGCGCGAGCGCCCAGAAGACGTGTGACTGTTGGGCAGCCTTGCCGCGCCGGACGAGATCCAGCAGATACTCGGCGAGATCTGCCTTGCGCGACTGCTCGACGCGCTCCAGGCTGCCGAGCAGACGCGTGCCCTCGACGAACTCAGCGACTGACCGCCTGAGCTGCGGCAGTGCCGAGTCGAACAGGCGTTCCTGTTCCTCCGCGGGGATGCCGCCGGCAGTGCGTCGCCACATCATCCACCAGTTCGACTGCGCGCTCTTTTCCTTGCGGTGCACGAGGCCGAGCGCGAAGCACTCCCAGAGCTGCATGACGCGCCAATGATCGAGATCGGTGCCATAGCCGGGGCGCAGCACGTAGCCGGCGAGATACAGCCACGCGTTCTCGTGCTCCAGTGACCGCCCGCGACGTGTGATGCCCGGATGGATCGCCGGCCACAGGGCGCGCAGCAGCGCGATGTTCCAGCGGTGTCGCTCCTGCCCGAGAATGCGTTCGAGATCGCGCACCAGCGACTTGACCTTGTGCGCCGGATCGAGCGACTGCTTGTTGCCGAAGAAGAGGGCGCAGTGGGCGCTCGCGGCTTCGATGGCGGCCGCATTCACGCCGGGTGACTCGGGCTTGCACGGCGAAGCCGCGGGACCGCTGTCGACCGGCGCGCGCAGGTTGAACGCGAGCTCCCAGCGGCGCTGGGTCTCGCGGTTGACGAGCACGAGTTGCAGCGCGCCGAGTTCGGTGAGCTGCGCTTCGAGACGCACGCTGATCGTCTGCTCGGTGGCGGTGCGCGGATTGAGGCGCGCGTCGTCGAGCATGATCGTCGTCTGCAGCGTCGGCAGCGCGTGGAACGTACCGGCGTCGAGCGTCACCAGTGTGCCCGCGGCATCATCTGGTCGCCGGTTCGAGGTGTACGCGTTGAAGCGCACCGGGCGATTGACGAGCAGGTCGAAGGCGGGCTCGGCGAGGTCGATCGTGCTGCCTTCCTCGACCCCCTTGGGCAGCACGCAGACGAGTTGCGGCGGCGCATCGGCCGTGTCGCGTGCAAGTTCCAGATACACGCCGTGCGGATAGCCGCCGCGAATGCGTTCGCGTGAGGCCTGGGACAGCGATGCGAAGCGCGCCGCGCCCTGCGCGATGGCGAGGCTCATGTCCGTCGTCGCGAGATGCGCCGGGCGCCGTCCCTGCCACGCTTCGATCAGCGCGAGCATTCGCGCCTGCAGGCCAGGTGGGCGCAGCGTACCGCCGGCAAACAGCACCGCGTCGACTTCGCGACCATCCAGAAATCCCGCGAGGTGCCGACTGATCGCCGAGTCAGCCGCGAACGGAAGACCGATCTCGCGCAGGCCGCTCGTGCGCGCGAGCGCTCGCTCCTCGCGCGCGCAGAAGGGAAAGAACCCCTTTAGCACGATGTCCTGCACCTGTGCGCGTGTCAGCGTCGCATTGAGCGCGGAGGCGAAGAGACTCGCACCGTCGCCGGGCAGCGCGATATGGAAAACTTCCCCGCGTCGTCTGCACCATCGAGCACGCGTTCCTTCAGCGCACGCGCCTGCGGCACGAGGTGGCTCCATTGGCTGCGCGTCAGCCGCTCATCGCTGTCCGGTTTCAGCATGCGCTCGATGGCGTGCGCGAGCGCGAGGTCGATGTTGTCGCCGCCGAGCAGCAGGTGGTCGCTCGACGGCGATACGCTCGATCACGGGCCGATCCGCTGCGCTGCGGATCGGCGCGACGCGAAACACGCTGAAGTCGGTGGTGCCGCCGCCGACATCGCAGACGAGCACGGTTTGCGCATGTTCCGCAACGCTTGGCAGGCACGCGAGCAAGGGCGCGCCCGGCGCCTGCGTGGCACTAGGCGATTGCTCGTCGAGCCACGCGTAGAACGCCGCCTGCGGCTCTTCCAGCAGCCGGACCGCAGACGGGAAGCCGGCCATCTCCGCCGCCATGCGCGTGAGCTGCTGCGCACCTTCGTCGAACGACGCCGGCACCGTGATGACGATGCGCTGCGCGGTAAAGGCGTTGTTTGCATCGTCCCGCGCGAACGCCAGGTCCCACGCTGCCTTCAGATAGCCCAAGTAAGCCGAGCTTGCCTCCACCGGGGACAGCCTTAGCTCGGTGGGAATGTCCTCGGAGGCGAACGGCAGCATCTGCGCTTCGCGGTCGACACCGGCGTGCGCGAGCCAGGATTTTGCCGAGTGGATGACGCGCCCCGGCAGCGCCGTCATCTGCTCGCGCGCGAAGGCGCCGATCACGTAGCCGAGAGCTTCGTCGGCGGTCTGTGCGCTGAACGGGTCGAGCTCGCCCTGATCGAGCTCGGCAGCGGTCGGATAGTAGAAGAACGAGGGCAGCAGCGGGCTTTCGAGGATGGTGCGCAGCGATTGCAGCTGCGGTATCGGCAGCGTCTCGACGCGGCTGTGTGCGCGCTGCAGGTCGACCCAGGCAAGCGTGCAGTTGGTCGTGCCGAGGTCGATGCCGATGGCAAAACGCGGGGCGGTCATCGCGGACCGCCCGAGAGCCTGCAGGCGCGGCGCCGGGTCACGACTCCGCGCGCAGGTTGAACTCCAGCTTCCACCGGCTGCTGGATTGCGTGTGCTGCATCCACAGCTCCAGCGTGCCGACCTCGGTCACCCGCGGATGCAGCGACACCGGCACCACCTGACCCGCGGCGCCTTCGATGGGCGGCAGCGTGAGCGTGAGGCCGGCGAGTTCGTCGAGCGCCTTCGCGGCGTTGGCCACGACGTCGCCGATGCGATCTCCTGCGCGTATCTCGGATGCGAAGAAGCGGAAATCCACCGCTTCGCCGGTCACCAATCCGAATTCGCGTCCCGGCAGTTCGAGCTCGGTGCCTTCGGTGGTGCCCTGGGGCACGATGCAGATGGCTTTCACCGGCGGCACGTAACCCGGCACCGCCGGCATCGGGCTTTCCAGCCCGAGGTAATAGGAGCGCGAGGTGCCCGCCTGGATCTTGATGCCCTTGCCCGAGGTGCGGGCGGCACCGTAGTACGCAGCGCCGCGCGAGACAGCGATGTCGAGGCCCGGCGCTCTTGAGTTCCTTGAGCGGCGTGTCAGCGCCGAGCCAGGACTGCAGGAGATCGACGATACGATGGCGGAAGGCGTCGGCCTCGAACACGCCGCCGTTGAAGAGCACCGCAGTCGGCCGCAGGATGGTCGCGCCGCTCGAGATCCGCCGCGCCGCCGATCAGGCCCGCGAGTTCGGCATCGGAGCGGACGTTCTCCAGCGCGCGCCGGAGGAAGCGCGCGAGGTGCCTGCTCACGGCGGGTTCCGTCGCGTAGTCGAGGCCGTACTCCTGCAGGCCCACCGACTTGCGCTGCGCAGGCAGATCGCTCGACGGCCGGTCAGCGGGAAGTAGCCGTCGACCAGGATCGCCACCACCTCGTCGCGCGTGAGCGTGGTCGCGAGCGTCTTGGCGAACAGGGCGGACCCGCGCGAGGGCACCGCGATGGGCACTTCTGCGAGCGACTTCGTCGGCGAGCAGCTTCTCCTTCGCTACCCGCGTGGCATGGACGAGGGCGAGGAACTGCCAGGTGTCGATCTCCTGACCGTCCGCCTCGCAGCTTGTCCTTCAGCATGTAGGCGAGCGCGAGGTCCATGTTGTCGCCGCCGAGCAGGATGTGATCGCCGACGGCGATGCGATGCAGCTCCAGCTTCGAGAGCCGTCCGCGCTCGCGCGCACGGCGATCAGGCTGAAGTCGGTGGTGCCGCCGCCGATGTCGCAGCACGAGCACGAGGTCGCCCGCCGCACCTGCTCGGCCTGTGCGCCAGCGCGTCGCCCGCTCGGCGTGCGCGATCCACGCGTAGAACGCCGCCTGCGGCTCTTCGAGCAGCGTCACGTTGCCGAGCCCGCCGCGACCGCCGCCTCGAGCGTCAGCTCGCGCGCCACCTCGTCGAACGACGCCGGCACCGTCAGCACCACCTGGCAGTCGTCCGAGCGATGCGTCGATGCCCTCGCGCTCGAATGCCTGCCGCAGCGGCGTTGCGCATGTGCGCAGAGATAGCGCCGCGAGGCTTCCATCGGCGACACCTTCGCCTCGGCGAGATCGGACTGCCACGGCAGGATCTGCGCGCGCCGGTCGACGTGCGGATTGCAGAGCCAGGATTTGGCGGAGGTGACGACGCGGTCCGGCACCAGCGCCGCGCGCTCACGCGCAAAAGCGCCGACGACGCAATCCGCGGCGGCCGCATCCCACGGCAGCGCGAGGCTGCCTTCGGCGTATTCGCCGCTGGCCGGAATGTAGAGCGCGGACGGCAGCAACGGCTTCTCGCCGATCACCCCCGGTCCCAGCACCTGCGTGATGTCGATGCCCCGCGCACGTCCGTTCTCCACCTCGGAGAACGAGAGACAGGAATTGGACGTGCCGAGGTCAATGCCCAGAATGAATTTCTTCGTCATGGATGCGTCCTGCAGTTCGAGACGCCAGTGAAAGGAGCGCCGGCCGCGCACCGCGGCCGGTCCGTGCGAGCCCGCTTTGCGGGCTAGCGCACCTCGACTTCCATCGGCGTGATGATGTTCGGGCCGGTCGGGTCGACCGGGCGTGTGAAGCGCGGCAGCGCGAGCTTCGTGGTCTTCCAGCCGCGGTGCACGACCACACCGGTATACGGCGGTTCCTGCGGCACCTTGCCGAGCAGGCGATAGCGGTTCGGGTCGGACGACTTGTCCAGCGTCACGCGATCGCCTTCCTTTCCCTCATGTGTCGGCGCCAGCGCCAGACACTCCTTGATCACGGCGGAGCAGCCCTGGTGCACGACGCGCGAGGCCGCGGCAACCTGCGCATCGGCGAAGGCGGTGATGTCCTCTGTCACGAAGTCGAGGAAGCGGCCTTTCTCCTGCAGCATCTGCAGCAGAATGAGCGCCTCGCCGGTCTGCGTCGGTTCCACCCTGGCCGGTTTCGGGGCGGCGGGCGGTGGCGGCGGCGGAGCCTGCACGGCAGGCGCCTCGGCTTGCGGCTGCGCGCGCGAGCCCGCGAAAGCCTGCCACGCGATGAACAGGGTCAGCAGGATGACGGCGCCGTTGATATACGGGACCGCTTCTGCGGGAAGCGTGTTGGCAGGAAGAAAGTTGAGGGCGCTCAGCACGCACGCGGCGAGCGCGGCAATCGATACGGTCATGGTTCGTCCGGCAGGTTCGAGGTCAGTCAGAGGGTGCTGCGATCGAGCGCGAGGCGGATGGCGCGACGCGCGCGGCATCTGGCGGCGAAGCGGTGGACGCAAGCTCCAGATACGGTCTCGATCTTACCATTGTTGCGTCGCATCGAAGGAGGACATTGGGGTTGAGGAACCCCTGAGTAGCGCCTCGATGCCGTCGCACGCCGTGCGCACGCCGTCCTCTGCCCGAATCTTTTGTGCCACGGCCAGCGCAGCCTGTGTGTAGCGCGCGTCGCCCAAGAGGGCGCGCAACGCCTCCACCCCGCGCTCGACAGTGAACTTCGCGCGCGGAATGCAACGCGCGACGCCCAGCCGCTCGGCACGCTCGGCGTTGTCGGGCTGATCGTGGCTGAAGGGGACGACGAGCATCGGGCGCCCCGCATAGAGCGCATGTGCGAGTGTGCCGATGCCGCCGTGATGCACGATCACCGCAGCGCGCGCAAACACGATCGAGTGCGGCGCGTAATCGACAGCGAGGACAGAAGAGGGCAGCGCACCGATGCCGCCACCTCCCGCGTCCTCGCCTGTCAGCAGCACGGCACGGCGATCGAGACGCCGCGTGATCTCCACCGCCTTTGCGTAGAAATCGCGCGCGTCGAACACTGCGGACGACCCGAGCGTGAAGACGATGGGTGCATCGCCCGCAGCGAGGAAATCGTCGAGCGCTGGCTGCGATCGAGCGCTCGTATCGTCAGCATCGCGGAGGAACGGAAAGCCGGTGATGTGCGTGTGCGCCGGCCAGTCGGGCTGCTGCTCGGCGAAGAGCGGCGAGAACATCGCGAGCGTGCCGAAGGGCGAGAACTGGCCTTCGAACATCGGGTCGCCCGCGGGCTCTGGCAGTCCGCGCTCGCGGGCGAGTTGCCGCACCGGCTCCGACCAGCTCCGCACCGAGGCCCGCATGGCCCGGAACACCAGTCGATAGAGCGCGGGGCTCAGACCGAACAGGCGTTTCAGCCACGGTGCCGGCGGCAGCGTCGGCGGGTCGTATGTGGACATGAAGACCATCGGCGACAGGATCGTCGACAGCCACGGCAGGTCGAGCTTGCACGCGACCAGGGGCGCGGCATAGGTGATGGCGTGCGAGATGAGCAGGTCGGCACCACGTGCGGCCGCCAGCAGATCGTCGAAGGTGCGCGGCAGGTGCGGCATGATGAGTTGCCGCATCATGTACTCGGCACCGCGCCGGGGATCGTAGACGCGGCGCACGACCTCGGTCTGGTCGCCGAGATCCGCGAGATCGGGCCTCGTGGCGTGAAAGCCGACGCCGGCCTGCTCGACCTTGTCCCGATAGCGCTGCGGTGGTCGCGATGACGGGCTCGTACCCGCGCGCCGCCAGACCCTCGGCGACCGCGATGTAGGGGTGCAGGTCGCCGTAGGAGCCGAAGGTGGTGAGGACGATGCGCTTCACGCGCGCAAGAGCCTCAATGACGGGGCGCGGAGAGGCGCGCCCGGCGCCCCCCGCCGGGAAGGCGCGGCCGGCCTTACTTGCTGATCACGGTGGTGAACAGGCTGCGCGCCGAATCTCCCTGCGCCGAGAAGTACTTGCTCATCTCGCCGAGGAAGCCGCGCGCGACATTCGGCTCGACGCCAAGCGTGGCGAAGTTGTTGTTGAGACCCGCCACGTCTTTCACCGGTGACTTCAGCAAGCCGGCCGATTCGGCCGCCTTCAGATACTTGTCAGCGTCCGGCAGATAGCCGGAGAACTTGGCGAAATCGGTGGGCGAGAGGCGATTGCTCGCGAGCGAGACCAGCGAGCCGAGGCTACCGGTGGTCTGCGACGGGCTCATGCCGAGCTTGCCGATAGAACTGACCAGACTGCCCTTGGCCGCATCCGTCGGCGATCCGGTGGAGGCGCAGCCGGAGATGGCGACGGCAATGGCGAGAACCAGGGGCGCAATATAGCGGTGCATGGGAAGTTTCCTTGGTGGAGTTACGGCGTGACGTGCGCACGCCTGCGGGCGCCGTAATCTAACAGCAGCGTCGCCAAACGCCAAGGTTGGCGGACGCATACGGCCCGGGAACCTGCAGCGAACGTGCGCGCCGCGGCCGACGGCCGTCGTGGACACTGCGTGCGCGCACCCCTACACTCGGCGCATCTGTTCCAGCCTGCGGGCGCGACCGTGATCACTCGTCATTTCGAAACCTATGCGCGCCCGGCTGCTGCCTTCCTGCTCGTCGTCGGCTGCTTTCTCGTCCTGCAGCCCTTCATCACGGCCCTGCTCTTCGCGGTCGTTATCGTGGTCTCGACCTGGCCGCTCTACCTGCGGCTGCGCTCGGTGCTCAAGCAGCGCTCGACGCTGGCCGCGCTCGTCATGTCACTGTTGTTCGCTGCGCTCGTCATCACGCCGGTGGTGCTGCTCGCGGTGAGCCTCGCGAAGAACGCGCCGGACATGGTCGACACGGTGAAGGAGTGGCTCGCTGCCGCACCCTCCGGCCCGCCGGACTGGCTGAAGACCATGCCGGTGGTGGGCAACCAGATCGATGCGTATTGGCATCGACTCGCCGCCAGCCGCGAGGAACTGGCGGGGTTCCTGAAGCAGTTCCTCGATCCCGCACAGCGCCTTCTGCTGGCGGTGGGTAAGGGACTCGGGCAGGGGCTGCTGCAGTTGAGCATCGCGGTCTTCGTCGCGTTCTTCCTCTTCCGCGATGGCGATGCGCTGCGAGAGGCAGCGCGCGGAACGCTGGAACGCGTTGCCGGACCGGTCGGCGAGGACGTGCTTGAGACGATCGATTCCACCATCGTCGGCGTCGTCTACGGCATTCTCGGTACCGCACTCGCGCAGGGGCTGGTGGCCACCATCGGATTCTTCATCGCCGGCGTCCCCGGTGCGCTGCTCCTGGGAGCGGTGACCTTCCTGTTCTCGCTGGTGCCGGTCGGGCCGCCCCTGATATGGGGGGCGGCGACTGTGTGGCTGGTGAATCAGGGCGAGATCAGCGATACGTGG
>CAVRDD010000021.1:0-84817 GCA_963719715.1 uncultured beta proteobacterium | reverse complement strand
TCCTACTACTTGGTTCAGTCACATATCCTAGTCAAGATCAATACAAAAAATGCTGTGGCTACTTTATTGGAATCCATGAAATGTTTCTGTCGCATGTCTGAACCTCTCTTAGATTGGGGTTGCATAAAAACTACAAACTGGCTTACATTTTAGATGATATTTTAACCCTAAATCCCGGTTTTGACAGTACGGCCTACCTTTAAACTAATCGGCCGTTACGAAGTAAAATCTGAGCTAGCACGTGGTGGTATGGCGACCTCGGTACCATGCCTACGATCCGCGTTTCGAAGCGCGATGTGGCTATAAAAGTGCTCCCCATGGCGTTCCTGCACGATCCACAGTTTCGCGTCCGCTTTGAGCGCGAGCAAAAATGATCGCGTTAATTACTAGAACATCCTGCTATTGTGCCGGTCTACGATTTCGGAGAGGAAAGCGGCCAACCCTACATCGTCATGCGATACATGTCTGGCGGGACGATGACAGACCGGCTCAAGGTTGGTCCGCTTTCATTGGTAGAGACCTCCCAGCTTATCTCGCGCATGGCGCCAGGCTCTGGACGCGGCGCATGCACGTAATATCATCCATCGCGATCTGAAACCAGGGAATATCCTGTTTGACCAATACGGAAACGCTTACCTGTCTGATTTTGGGATTGCCCGGATTTTCGTTGAAGGCAGCGCCACGCTGACCGGTGAGGCCATCCTGGGAACGCCAGCTTATATGAGCCGAGAGCAAATCCAAGGCGAGAAGATATTGATGGGCAGCGACATTTACGCACTGGGGGTTTTGATCTATCAAATGCTCAGCGGTCAGGCCCCTTACGTATCAGATACCCCAGCCAGGGTCATGATGATGCACGTGTTGGAGCCGGTGCCGAATATCCAGGAAGTCCGGGCTGATCTTCCGGCTGGAGTCGAGGCGGTAGTAGCGAAAGCGATGGCAAAAGAACCTAAAGATCGTTATTCCACCACCGGCGATTAGTGCCGACCTAGAACGCCATCATTCATGGTGGTCAAGGTACTGCTACCATTGACTACCAGCGACGCCACGCTGGTCTATGACCGGTCCAACCGGCGGATTTCCAAATGACCACCATGATAACCCCGGGTAAAACGGTGCTAGGCGCTAAGCCGGTCGCCCCTGGTCGAGGCGGTACCGAGGCTGCGCCGCGACCGCGCCTGTCCCGACAGCGCGGCATGCTCCTGCTATCCCATGGATAGGCGATCGCGATCCGGTTCGTGATTGTACTGCTCTTTGCAATCAGCTCTGCCTTCGCGGTGATCGGTCAGACAGGGAAAAGGACCTCTGTCTTTCCTGGCAATAGCCAGCCTCACGCCGACAGCAACTGACACACAATCTTCCAACTGCTACTCAGCGCCCAGTGCAACAACTGCAGTCGTCGGTGCTGTATTGGCCATCCCCCGCCGCCCCAGCTACTTCCGGTCCGCGACCATCGCTGCCACAATCGCTGTGGCCACACAATCGCAACTGCGGCTGCGCCTGCCTGGTGGTCCAGTCACTGGCGGCGCGGATAAGGTCGCTTATCCTGAACGGCAATGACATCTGGTTTTCGAACCTGGATGGCAGCGAACTAATCCAATTAACCGAAGTAACACCAAAAAAGTAACCTGCAATGGACAACGGCTGGAGATGCAATCAACTACATCTCTGGCAAATGTGCCTTTTCGGTAAAATTGGTGGACAAGCAAAAAGAAATCCTGACCTGCTTCAATTTCGTCGATATTTCAAATCCTTCGAAATATCGCCGGATGGCAAGAACATCGTCCTTAGCCTGATAACCAACTCTACCTCTCCCTTAACCATCTCAATGATCTTCCAAGAAGCATCACCGGTCCGCGGAGACCTGACCAAAACGAAGAGTGTGAAGAAGTTCCGTCTCCTTATCTACGAAATTTTGTGAAGTTTCCGCGCTGGTCTAAAAACTTCGCAGAAATTAGCCATGGTGATCATGGGAGATCAGGCCTACCGGCATCGGCTCTGCCGATACCATCCAGGTCATGCCGGTCGATGTCTGCACAGCCAACCCTTCCGCGCGTTGGACGACTTCCCGCCGCCCTCGCTTCAGCCCGACAGAATATGTTGCCCCACGCCGATGTTGCCCGATTTTGGTTGGGACGGGTTAAGCTGTTCCACGCTGGCAACCTACATCCGGAGTGGGGTTTTGGCAACCTGTATGTCTATAATATGGACTTGAAAAAACCGGGCGTAAAGATCAACCCGATCGATAATACTTGCTGTTACGCAATCCGATCTGAGAGCCCAGATCGGGACGCAGATCATATTTGCCTACCAGAAATATCCTGGAGGAGATGGTTCGATCCAACTTTATTACATCCCTTACGGAACGCTCGGCACAGGCGTCAGGCTACACACCCCTTGCGCTGCCCCCGATTGCGATCAGAATCCTTACCGCAGCCTGCGCTCAGACCAGCCCACTAACGCGATTTTGGCTGCAAGATCAGTTCACCTCAAAACGAAACCGAAGCACTCATGATAAAATCAGCTTCATATGTCTGCAGGTGAGGAATAATATTGGCTAAATACTATCCGATATATTTCGAAAGAGAATTTGTTTCATGGGCCTTTCCAGGAAGGGGTGGCAAATATAATAAATCCGCCTGCGTGTGTTTGCCAGAATTCATCAATCCTTAATGCTTAGTTCTATTTTTATGAGGCTAATCCGATGAAAAAGCATTTTACCCAATCCTATATATTTCTATTAATCTTGTCTGTTTTGCTAACTGGCTGCGCCTCCACAGGCTCACAACAACCCGCCAGCAGCCAGCCACCTGCTGCTGCAGGGACCGAAGCGCCCAGGCCGAGGTGACGCAACAGTTGACCAAAGTCAAGGTCAGTGTTCTGCCCTTCATCACATACGCTCCGCTGTTCATCGCCAAAGACGAAGGTTATTACGCCGAACAGGGATCGAGGAAACCCGGTTCGACATCGCCCGTCATTACCTGGAAGTTACGCACCTGCCCATCGTCGACATCGCCAGCGCCCTCGACTACGCGGATGCGAGCGCCTTCACACGTGCCTTCCGCCGGTGGTCCGGGACGACGCCGGCGGCATGGCGAGACAGCGCACGCGGCGCCTCCTGACGCAGCATTTCTTCCGCGCCCGCAGGGGGCGCTGGCGCCGGCGAACAATTCAGTCGAACTGTGAAGATTGCGCCCGCAGCTTCGAAAGCAACGCGCCGTTTGCCAGCATGCGAGTGGCGACCTGCCGGAACGCCCCTTCGTATGCCGTGGCAATGCCACCCTGCGAGAAGTTCGGCTGGCTGCCGGTGCCGCTTCCCGAAAACGTTCCGAGCGGCTGGGTGTACGTGTCGCCCCCGGGAAACACCTTTGCGGTGGCGCTTGCGTAGTACTCGTTCATCACGGGATTCACCGAGCTGCTCCCGTTCAGCACCACCGTGACCGTCGGATTGCCCAAGGTCTGCGCCGCCCCGGCCTCGGTGAACACTTCGCGGAAGATTCTGATCGCAGCCTGCTGCATGAGCTCGCTGTCCGGGTACTGCCAAGTGTCACCGCGAAACTCGACGGTTTGCCAGCCGGGCATCGTGGAGTCGACCTGCACCGCGACGCGCGCCCGGATCGGCAAGGTCACCCCGGGCGGTACCGTCACCACCTGCGGCGCCGACGGTCGCCATGGCACAGCCGACAGTCAGTAACGCGAACAGGCACATCAGCGCGCTGGCAAACCATCCGCGGCGCATTGGCTTCATTGTAGTGCTCCTCCCTGTCAACCACCCGTCGATCTGCCAATCCTCTGGCGTCTGGCCCTACGTCAAGGGGCAGCATATCCATCATCGCTCGCAAACAGCAAGTGCGTCGGAAAGTGGCCGACCGCGAGCGCGACCAGCACGGCCCGCGCGCATCTGTGGTGGTCCGCGCCGCCGGGCGTGTGCGATGATCTCGCCGCGACGCGAAGACACCGTAAACAGATGCGCAAACAGGTCGGTCATGTGGTGACCAGAATGCGGGAGCCGGACTACGGCCTGCCCGTGCTCCTGGCGCTCCTCGTTCTCGTCGGATTCGTGCTGCCCTCACTCGGCCTGGAGGGCGCCGACCAGCGCCTTTACAGCGACGTTGCGACATCCCTGCTGCTGGTGTCCGGGCTGGTCGTGGTCTCGCGCCAGCGACGGGTTTTTCTCATCACAGCGCTCATGGCCGTCATCACGCTCGCCGTGCGCTGGGCGAGCTGGCTCTCTCCGCCCGGTGCGTTCGGCGCATGGCCGGCATTCTCGGCCAGTGTAATGGTGCTCACGTTCTCTTTCCTGATACTGCGGGAGGTCGTGCGTCCAGGCCCTGTCACCTTGCCCCGTGTGCTGGGGGCGATCGCGGTCTATCTGCTGCTCGGCCTCGCCTGGGCCGGTGCTTACCAGGTGGCGGAGCACATTTTCCCCGGCTCGTTTACGAGCATGACCGCGCAACCGGTCGGTCCCAATGCCTGGGCGTACTTCAGCTTCGTCACGCTGACAACAGTCGGCTACGGCGACATCGTTCCCGTGCATCACGTGGCGCGCTCGCTCGCGACGGGCGAAGCGCTGACCGGCCAGCTCTACATAGCCGTGCTGCTGGCGCGACTCGTCTCGCTGGAGGTGAGCAGTCGACACCGCGCGGATGGCTGATCACGCCGTGTCATCTTCCTGCGCCCCCGCTCAGGGACGCCACCAGTCGCGCATACTGCGGATTCTCCGGGTCGAGCGCCGCCAGCTGCTTCGCGTAGCCGAGCGCCGCCTCACGGTTTCCAGCTGCTGAATACTGCGCGAGGGCGAACAGCACTTCGCGGTCGTACGGTTGGCGCTTGAGCGCCGCCTTGAGCACGCCCAGTGCATCCTGCGCCCGGCCGGTATCGTTGAGCGCAACCGCGTACACGTAGGCGTAGCGCGCGTCGTCCGGTGCGAGCCTGGCGGCCTCGCCAAACTCCCGCACGGCGGCGGCCGTCTGCTTCTGCCGGACGAGCGCGAGCCCGAGCGCGTAGTGCAGCGGCGCTGCCCGCGGCTCAAGCACGATGCCCTCGCGCAGCACCGCCTCGGCCTCGGCATCAGTGCCGCGTACGCGATAGAGGTCGGCCAGATTGACCCGCGCTTCGACCACGTGCAGGTCGATCGCGAGCGCCTTCTTGAACTCGGCGAGCGCACGTTCGCTGTCGCCGCGCCGGGCGTGGAGATTGCCGAGATTGAGATGCCCCTCGGGCCGGTCGGCATTGTAGGTCTGCACGGCAACATACTCGGCGAGCGCCTTCGTGAACGCCTCGCGTTGCGCCGCCGTGAGCCGTGCTTCGTCCGGCCCGGCGAGCGCGCGTGCAGTTTCGATACGCACGCTGCGCACCGGGTCGCTCAGCATCCGCGGCAGATAGCGCAGGCGTGTCGCAGGATCGGTGTTGAACAACGCTTCGACCGCCGCAAGCCGCACCAGCGGGTCCGGGTCGTTGAGCGCATTGGTCACCGAAGCCAGGGTTTCCGGGGTGAGCCAGCGCGCGAGCCGGTCGACGGCGCTGGCACGCACGATTGCCGGCTGCGCGCGATCATCCGTGATCGTCTGCAGCGCATCCCGCGCGCCGGGGGCACCGAGCGTGCCGGCATGCAGCGCGTCTGCGAAATTCTGGTACCCCGCCGGGGTCTTGCCCGTCCACTTCGCGATCGCATCTGCCGCCCATTGCGGTGACTTCTTCGCATGGCAGTTGTTGCACGCGTTGGGCGTGCCCAGCTTCGCCGACAGGTCCGGGCGCGGGATGCGCATGGAATGGTCGTGCCGCGGGTCGACCTGCATGTACGTCGTGGTCGGCATGTGACAGGCGGCGCAGGCGGCGCCCGCCGACCCCTTGGCGTGGTGCGTATGGGATTCGCTGTCGAACCTGGCCGGCGTGTGGCACGTTGCGCACACGGCGTTACCGGGTGCGCGCAGCGCCTGCGTGTGCGGATCGTGACAGTCCGAGCAGGTGACGCCTTGCGCGTGCATTTTGCTCTGCAGGAACGATCCCCAGTTGTAGACCTCGTCGCGCATCTGCCCGTCGGTCCAGTACAGTCCCTCGTCGAGTCGCGCCGGCCGGTGCGTGTCGAGCGGCGACTTGCCGAACACGTAGTCGTCCGAAAGGCGCGCGGCACGTGCATGGCAACGCGCGCATACGCCGATCTCGCGCGAGGACGCACGCGGCGCGCTGCGCTGCGCGTTGCCGGTGGCGGCGACCGGCGCCCACTGTATGCCCCTGCGCTCGTTCAACGCGATCGCGAGGCCGATGTCGGCGGTCGAGGCGGCCTTCCCTGCAGCTTTCGCCCGCGCCCAGGCGAGGTGCTCGGCGCCGGGACCGTGGCACGCCTCGCAACCGACGCTGATCTCCGACCACGTCGTCCGGTATTCGCCAAGGGCCGGGTCGAATTTCTTGCGCAGGTCGGTCGAGTGACACTCGGCGCACATGAAGTTCCAGTTCTGACCGATGCCGGTCCAATGCAGCGGGTCACCCGCGCGTAGGTTTTCCTTGGGATAGAGATGAAACCAGCGTTGACCGCCGGCGGCCTTCGGACGCGAGTCCCACGCGACGCCGAGCGCCTGCAATCGTCCGCCGGGCAGCTCGATCAGATACTGCTGCAGCGGCTCGACACCGAAGGTGTAGAGAATCTCGAAATCGGCGAGCTTGCCGTCCGGCCCATCGGTGCGGACGAAGTATTTGCCGTCGCGTGTGAAGAACGTGGATGTTGTGCCGGCGTAGGTGAACCTGGCATTCCTGAAATCACCCAGCACGCTCTTCGCGTCCGCCACCAGCATGGCGCGGGCATGCTGCGATCCCGACCAGGCATCAAAGGTGGCGCGGTGGCATTGCGCGCACGCCGGCGAGCCGACATAGCCGCCAGCGAAGGATTGGGTGACGACGGGCGCTGAACCGGCCGAAGACTCGGCGAGCGCCGCAGGCAAGTACGCCGCCACGGCGACGAACAGTGCCGGAAACAGGCAGACTCGCACCGCGAGCCACGCCAGCGGGCCCGCCCCCTTGCTGCGATTACAGGAACGCCTCACGAATGCCATCCCGGCTGCCGACACGAAGGTGCCTGCGGTCTGCCGCCCGCAGCCCGCAAACACGTTGAAATAGGGACTAGGCCCTGGGAGCGCTCAGCGCGGCCTGCAGCTTCTGTTCGTCTTCGTGGGTAAGCGAAGTCTTGAGCACCGTCCCGCCGGTCCCGCCGAGCTGCTCCAGCACCTTGTCCGCGGTTACCTTGCGTACCAGCACGAAGAGCACGGAGCTGCTGTTCTTCATCGTCTCGGCGAGGTTCTTCATGAACTTGTCGTCGATGCCCACATCGGTGAGCGCGCCCGAGGCGGCACCCGCGGCAGCACCGGCGGCAAGTCCCAGCAGCGGCATCATGAAGATGAGGCCGATCAGCGTTCCCCAGAAACCGCCCGATACCGCGCCGGCGGCAGTCATGTTGATGGCCTGATGCAGCTTGACCTTGCCCTGCTCGTCCTTCACCGCCACGACGGCATCTTCCAGGTCGATCAGGTAATCCTGCTGCATCTTGCGCAGCATCAGCCGGACCTCTTCGGCCTTGTACTTGTCGTCGTACGCGACGACCACCAGTGTGCTCATGAGCCATCCTCCTGCGATTGGGTAAGGGTGCGTTCGCGATGCGCCGTCTCTCGCCTATACTGCGCGGCGCGGCGGGCGGCATTCTCGCACGGATCCGGTCTGCACGACCGCGGGTGCTCGCGCGGCCATGGCGTGAGACCGCGCCCGTGTGCGCGTTCGCGGGACACCGCAGATGTGGACGAGACCCCGCGTTGACAACGGAGACAGAGGCATGTTCGCGTTCGTGCGAAGGATGTTGATGGTGCTCATGTGGCTCGCGCTGACCGGCATCGGTGCCACTGTCGCAGCACCGGGCGGCGACTTGGAGCCGCGCGCGCTCGATCTGCTGAACACCACCAGCTCCCGGCTGGAACGCGCCAGGACGCTCACCTTCCGCACCCGCACCCCGCCCGGGGATGCTGCGGGCGACAGCCCGTTCACGAGCTTCTTCGCCGATACGCAATTCGCCGTCATGCGCCCCGACCGGGTGCGCGCGAAAGTCCGCGGCGGTGGACCGGATCTCGATGTCTTCTTCGACGGGAAAACGCTGGCGGTGTATCAGCCCACGCTGAATATGTACGCTACCAGCGACGATCCTGGCGCACTCGAAGCGCTGATCCCGTTCGCCCTGGCGCGCGCGGGGGTCCTCTTTCCGCTGGCGGAGGTTCTCGCCGGCGATACGCAGCAGTTGCTGGCGCGGCGCCCGACCCGCGCCCGCTACAAGGGCGTCGCCACGATCTCCGGCCGGCAGTGCGAGCACGCCGCCTTCGCGGCGACCGGAGTGGAATGGGAGCTGTGGGTCGACAATCGCACGTCCCTGCCATGCCGGGTGCGCGGGAGATTGTTCGAGTTGCAGCGCGCGCCGCGCTTCGCGGCAGACTTCCACGACTGGAAGCTCAACCCGCCGCTGTCCGCTGCGAGCTTTTCGTTCGTCAAACCGGCCGGCGCGGGACGGCTGGACCTGCGGATGCTGCTCGGCGAATAGCGCCCTGCCGTTATCCGGGTTTGACGTCGAAGGCGATGCACACGCGCTCTTCGTGCGCGTCGAAGGGAATCGTGCGGTGAAAGAGTGAAGACGGAAACAGCACGATGTCACCCACGCCCGGTGCCAGGGTCTTCTTCGGAAAATCGGTATGCCGCTGCGGGTAGTCGTCGCCGTGAGTGCTGAATTCGATGCTGCCGTCGTCGCGGCCGCGATCCCGCCGCGGCATGGCGAGGTAGAGCGACCCGCTGAGCCATCCCGTCTCGTGAATGTGCGAAGTGAGGTGGCCTCCGGTGCGCATCTTCACATACCACGAACTGCTGAATTCGATCGGCGCCGGGAAGGCGCGGATGAAGAGGCTCTCGTCACCTTTGAGACGCGTGCGATAGTCCTCGATCACCCGTCGCACCTCGGTTGCCAAGGCCCTGAACGACGCTTCCGGACGGTGGAACAGATTACCCGACGACTGAATGCCATGGTGGAGCCGACCCTGCTTCCGCTCGGCTATCTCGGCATGCTCGATGTCCCGCAGCAGATCGGCAAGCAGCGGACTGCCGGGTGCGGCGAGCGCGTCGATGCGGGCGTGGTGAACGAGGTCGAGCGGATTTCTGCAGAACCCGTACTCGTCCTCGACCGCGAAATTCGCGGCGTAGTGGGCGGATAGCGTGGCGAGGAACGGCGAGGTATGCGGCAATTCGAGCAGCGGTCGCAGGCGCGCCCTGAACACCTCGAAGCGTTCGCTCTTGTAGAGGCAGTAGAGCACGCGCTCGCGCCAGTCTCGCAGTTGCGAGCGCTCGAAGTACGGGATCGCCTGCTCAAGCTCACCCGCGTCGTATAGAAAGGTGCCGAGGTTGTAGTTGGCCTCGGCGTGATCGGGATCGATCGCGAGCGCGCGTCGATAGCTCACCACCGCTTCCTCCGGCTGCCCCTGATGGAAGAGCGCTTCGCCGAGACTGCTCGCGGCGTCGGAGTAGTTGGCGTCCAGTGCCAGTGCCTGCCGATAGCTCGCGATCGCCTCATCGAGCTTGCCCTGATTGGCGAGCGCCGTGCCGAGATTGAAGTGGCCGCGCGCTTCGGGATGCAGCGCGAGCGCCCTGCGGTAACTCTCCACCGCCTCATCCAGCTTGCCCTGCATCTGCAGAACCGCACCGAGATTGCCGTGGGCCTCGAAGAATCCGGGCTCCAGCGCGACCGCGCGGCGATAGCTTGCAGTTGCAGCATCCAGCCTGCCGAGTGCCTGCAAGGCGGTCCCCAGATTGTAGTGGGCATCGGCCATGCGGGGCGCGAGCACGATGACCTTCTGGTAGCTCGCGACGGCTTCGTCGAGTCGACCTGCCTGGCTCGCGACCACCGCGAGATTGAAGTGCGACTCGGCAGACTTCGGATTGGCCGCCGCGAGCCGGCGGAAGCTCTCGACCGCCTCGGCATAGCGACCCTGTC
The DNA here is from genome assembly GCA_963719715.1 of uncultured beta proteobacterium. GTDB lineage: Bacteria > Pseudomonadota > Gammaproteobacteria > Burkholderiales > JAEUMW01 > JAEUMW01. The sequence goes on along the minus strand of CAVRDD010000021.1, from coordinate 74,808 downwards.
CCGCAAGCGCGTTCGCCAGCACCTGGTGCAGCGGGAGCGCGTCGGGATAGCGCGCCAGCAGTGCTCGCGCCGCCGACTCGGCCGACGCCAGCCGACCCGCGTTCAAAAGATTGAAGAGCGGCGCGATTTCATGTGGACCCGGCTGGTGGCCGGACAGGGATAGGGACTTCATCTGCGTCGGTTCGCACACGATCGAGAGGCAAACACCCCTCGTGTGCAAACAGGATAACGCAGATGCGCAGACAGGCCTGCCGCGCCTACGACCCGATCGCGGTCAGCTTTCCCGGGGGGATGGCGCCGTCGGAACGGCCCTTGAGATAGCCGTAGAGGGAGTCGAGGTTGTCGACGACCTGCTCATCCTCGCCAAAGCTCGGCATGCCCTTGTCGGGTCGCCCCTTGACGACGGTCTTCTTGAAGTCGCCGCGCGGAAGTTTCTTCAGCGACTCGACGAGCGAGGGGCCCATCGCCATGCGCCCCTGGTCGTCGTGACAGCGTTGACAGCCCGCCCCGCTCCACGTCTTCCAACCCTTCAAGGTCTTCGCGTCCACCTTGCCGTTCTCGATCGTGTAGGGCTTGCCGGTGTCTTCCGCACCTTCACCGCACCCTCCCAACAACGCCACGCTGACGATCATCGCTACCCACGTTCCTGTCCTGCACAACATGCTGCACTCCTTGATCTCGCGAAAGCCGAAGGGCATCTTACCCGGCCTGTATCCCCGGCAAGGATGCCTGCCGGATTACCGGTCGTCGCACCGCCGATCGGTGCCGGTCGGACTTGCGCTCGCTCTCCGAGTCCGACAAAGTATCGCGCTTTTCGGGCGCCCCGCCGCGGCGTTTCCCCATGGCACGAGACAGCTACAGCGCGAAGGACATCGAGATTCTCGAGGACCTGTCGCCGATCCTGCACCGACCGGGCATGTACACCGACCCGGTCAACCCCAACCACGCGCTGGTGGAAGTGATCGACAACGCGGCCGACGAAGGACTCGCCGGCTTCGCGACGCAGGTGAAGGTCACGCTGCACGAGGACGGCTCGGCGGCGGTCGAGGACGACGGGCGCGGCATTCCGGTCGACCTGCATCCGAAGAAGAACGTGCCGGCGGTGCAGGTGATCTTCACCACGCTGCATTCCGGCGGCAAGTTCCGCAAGACCGACAAGGACGCGGCGTACCGCATCGCAGGTGGTCTGCACGGCGTCGGCGTGTGCGTGAGCAACGCGCTGTCGACCCGGCTCGAAGTCGAGATCAAGCGCGAGGGCGCACGGCACCGGATGGTGTTCGCGGATAACGGTCAGGTGTCCGAGAAGTTGAAGCGCGTGGGCGAGGTCGCCGCGCGCGACACCGGCACCCGCATACGCTTCTGGCCCGATCCGAAGTATTTCGACTCACCGAAGATCGGCACCAGCGAGATCACCGCCCTCCTCCGTGCCAAGGCCATGCTGTTGCCGGGTGTGCGCTTCACCCTCGGGGTCGAAAAGGGCGGTCGCGTCGAGACCACCGAGTGGCACTTTCCCGAAGGCATCCAGGGCTACTTCGCGGAAGCGATCGCCAACCTCGATCCCGTGGCAGCGCCGTTCTACGGCGAACGCTTCGTGGCGGCACAGTCCGAGTCCGACAGCTTCGCGGAGGGCGAAGGCGCCATGTGGGCGATCGCGTGGACGCCCGAAGGTGAGCTCGTCAACGAGTCTTACGTCAACATGATCCCGACGCGTCACGGCGGCAGCCACGTCTCCGGCCTGCGCGAAGGCGTGCACGCCGCCATCAGGAATTTCATCGAGCTGCACGCGATGGGTCAGCGTGGGCTCAAGGTGGTCGGCGAGGATGTCTGGTCGCGCGCGTCGTACGTGCTGGCGGTGAAGATGCTCGACCCGCAGTTCAAGGGTCAGGTGAAGAACGAGCTCATCTCGCGCGATGGCGTGAAGCTGGTCGCGCAGATGGTGCGCGATCCGTTCGAGCTGTGGCTGAACCAGCACGTCGAGGAAGGCAAGCGCATCGCGGAACTGGTGCTGCGCCAGGCGATGGCACGCACGCGGGCGGCGCAGAAGGTGGAGCGGCGCAAGTCCTCGGGCGTTGCCGTGCTGCCCGGCAAGCTCACCGACTGTGCGTCCGACGACCCGGAACGCAACGAGCTTTTCATCGTCGAGGGAGACTCTGCCGGCGGCTCCGCGAAACAGGCGCGCGACAAGGAGTTCCAGGCCGTGCTGCCGCTCAAGGGCAAGCCCAAGAACACCTGGCAGGACGACCCCGACACGCTTTATTCGAACAAGGAGATCGAGGCCATCGCGCTCGCCATCGGCGTCGATCATCACAAAGCCACGGATACGCCCGACCTTTCCGGCCTGCGCTATCACCGCATCATCATTCTCGCCGATGCCGACGTCGACGGCTCGCACATCCAGGTGCTGCTGCTGACGCTGTTCTTCCGGCACTTTCCGAAGTTGATCGAGCTCGGTCACGTGTACGTCGCGCAGCCACCGCTCTTCCGCCTCGACGTGCCGGCGCAGGGCAAGAGCCGCCCGGCGCGCAAGCTCTACGCGCTCGACGAGGCGGAGCTCGAATCGTTGCGGAGCAAGCTGATCGACGAAGGCGTGAAGGAGGACAATCTCTCCGTTAGCCGCTTCAAGGGGCTCGGCGAGATGAGCCCCGAGCAGCTCTGGGAAACGACACTCAACCCGGACACCCGCCGCATGCTGCCGGTCGACGTGGCCGATGGCGAGCGCGAGCGCTCGCTCGCCATCTTCAACATGATGATGGCACGCGAGAACGCGTCGCAGCGGCGCGAGTGGATGGAGACCTACGGCAATAGCGTCGAGGCGGACATCTCGTGAGCGGTAACAACGTGAAGCGTGAAAGAGCGAAGCGGCAACATGGGTGATCAGCCCGATCTGTTCGGTGACGAAGCCGACGACGCTGCGCTCGCCGAGAAAGCACCCGCAGCACCCGCAGCACCCGCAAGCGGCGGCGGCGGATCCCTGCCGCCCGACTTCGCGCCCTTGACCGGCGATCTCGGCGACCGCCTGCCGCTCGCCCGTTACGCCGCCACGCAATACCTGCAGTACGCCATCGCGACGGTAAAGGACCGTGCGCTGCCGCGCGTGGCAGACGGGCAGAAGCCGGTGCAGTCGCGCATCCTGTATTCGCTGTGGGAAATGGGCGGACGCGCCAACACTGCGCGGAAGAAATCCGCGCGGGTGGTCGGCGACGTGCTCGGCAAGTTCCATCCGCACGGCGATGCCTCGGTGTACGACGCGCTGGTGCGACAGGCGCAGAACTGGACGCTGCGCTATCCGCTCGTCGACGGCGAAGGCAACTTCGGCTCGCGCGACGGCGACGACCCGGCGGCGATGCGCTACACGGAATCGCGCCTGACGAAGTTCGCCGACGTCCTGCTCGCCGAGCTCGATCAGGGCACCGTCGACTTCGGGCCGAACTACGACGGCAGCCTGCAGGAGCCGCAGGTGCTGCCAGCGCGACTGCCGGTGCTGCTCCTGAACGGCGCCTCCGGCATTGCCGTCGGCATGGCGACCGAGATCCCCAGCCACAATCTGATCGAGGTGGCGAACGCGGCCATCGCGCTGATCCGCGAGCCCGAGCTCGACCTCGCCGGCATCATGCAGCACATTCCCGCCCCGGATTTCCCCGGCGGCGGCCAGATCATCACGCCGCGCGAGGAAATCACACAGGCATACGCGAGCGGGCGCGGCGCGGTCCGGGTGCGCGCGCGCTGGACCATCGAGCGGCTCGCGCGCGGCCAGTGGCAGATGGCGGTTCACGAACTGCCGCCGGGCACCTCGTCGCGCAAGGTGCTGGAAGAAATCGAGGCGCTCACCAATCCGCAGCCCCGGCCTGGGAAGAAATCACTGACGCCGGAGCAAACGCGCGAGAAGCAGTTGATGTTGTCGCTGCTCGACCGCGCGCGCGACGAGTCCGACCGCGTGCATCCGGTACGCCTCGTGTTCGAGCCGAAGAGCTCGCGCCAGGACGAGAACGAGTTCGTGAACCTGCTGCTCGCCAAGACCGGCATGGAATCGAACGCGCCGATGAACCTCGTCATGGTCGGCCTCGATGGTCGACCGACGTCGAAGAACCTGCGCCAGGTGCTGACGGAGTGGATCGCGTTCCGCTTCACGACGGTCACGCGGCGCACGCAGCATCGGCTGGACCAGGTTCTCGACCGCATCCACGTGCTGGAAGGGCGGCTCATCGTGCTCCTCAACGTCGACGAGGTGATCCGCATCATCCGCAATGCCGACGATCCCAAGGCCGACCTCATCGCCGCCTTCAAGCTGAGCGAGCGGCAGGCGGAGGACATCCTGGAGATCCGCCTGCGTCAGTTAGCCAAGCTCGAGCACATCAAGGTGGAAAAGGAACTCGACGGTCTGCGCCGCGAACAGAAGGGACTGGAGCGCGTGCTCGGCAGTCGAAAGACGCTGGAGAATCTGGTCGTCTCGGAGATCGAGGCGGATACGAAGGCTTTCGGCGACGCCCGCCGCACGGTGATCGAAGCCTCCGAGAAGGCAATGGCCGCGGTGCCGGTGGTCGACGAGCCGCTGACCGTGATCTTCTCGAAGAAGGGCTGGGTGCGCGCGCGCCAGGGCTGGGACATCGACACCGCCGCGCTCTCGTTCAAGGAAGGCGATGCGCTCGCCGCCACCGCTCAATGCCGCACCGTGGACCCGGTCGTGTTCCTCGATTCGCTCGGTCGCGCCTACACGCTCGAAGCGGGCGAGCTGCCGTCGGGACGCGGTGACGGCGCACCCGTCTCGTCGCTGGTCGACGTGCAGGGCGGCGCGCAAATGCGCCACATGATCGTCGCCAAACCGGAGGCGAAGCTCCTCGTCGCCTCCAGCGGCGGCTACGGATTCATCGCGAAGTTCAGCGATCTGCTGGCGAGGAAGCGCGCCGGCAAGGAGTTCATGACGCTGGAGGAAGGCGAAGAACCGCTACCACCGTTCCTGTTCGAGGACGCGCCCGGCAACTACGTCGCGGCGCTGTCCGAGCAAGGGCGGCTCCTGCTCTTTTCCATCGCCGAGATGCGCGAGCTCGCCAAGGGCCGCGGCGTCATCATCATGGGATTGGAGCAAGACGAGAAGCTCGTCGCCGTTGCCGTTTCCGAACAGCGCAAGCTCACTGTCGTCGGCACCGGTCGCGGCGGCCGCGACAAGACCGTAAACATCTCGGGCGAGGAACTCGCCCACCACGCCGGCCACCGCGCGCGCATGGGACGCGTCATCGCCGACAAGCTCAAGCCGAGCGGGTTGGTGGTGGTTGCGAAGGCAAAGGCCACAGGCGCCTGACTCGTCCTCGCCGGCAGTCGACCTGACAGACAACGCCTGACGGCTTCGGGCTGCGCTCCTTTCAAAGACTGGGTTCGAACCGTTCCCGCCATGCGGCGAACAAGCGATAAGAGGCGGGTACCTGCAACGGAGCTGACCCTGGCGGAGAAGGCTGGGAGAACGGTACCATTAAGCACCGCATGTATGACGGCGATGGATCGGTACAGTCGTAACTCATCAACAAAAAAGAACTGGTAAGTCTTGGGAGGGAAGCCATCTATATCGAGCACGACACGCTGGACGACGTGTTACATGAAGTCTTGGAGACGCTTCTGAAGGAAGAGCAACTCATCGGGGCTTCGCGTGGTCGCTTTAAGGAACTCTTCGGCTGTTGCCTGCGCTTGAAAAACCCGAGAGCTCGCCTTAGCCGTAGCGAAGGTAAGGGCAAGGTGTTCAGTGCCCTCGGCGAGCTGTTTTGGTATCTATCTGGCGATACCAGGCTCGCCTTTATCGACTACTACGTGCCCAACCGTTTTCAGAAGGAGTCAGATGACCAGGTGCGGGTGCGCAGCGGCTACGGTGAGCGCCTTCATTCGTTCCGTGGGATGAATCAGTTGCAGAACGTCATCCGTGTGCTGAAGAGCAAACCCACCTCGCGGCGTGCGGTCATTCAGCTGTTCGATGCGACGGACCTAGAGCATGACGCTTCTATCCCCTGCACGTGTACGCTGCAGTTCTTGGCTCGTGATAGACGCCTACATCTGTTCGTGTCGATGCGGTCTAACGACGCCTATATCGGTCTACCTCACGACGTATTTGCCTTCACTATGCTCCAGGAGCTCGTGGCGCGCTCTGTGGATTTGGAGGTCGGAGAATACAAACACTGCGCAGGCAGCCTCCACTTATACGAGGGCGACATGGAGTCAGCGGCTGGCTATCTCAAGGAAGGATGGCAGGCGAGTATTTCCATGCCCGCGATGCCGGGCGGCGAACCTTGGAGCAGCGTTGGCGAGCTCCGGCAGATTGAGGAGTCCTTCCGTGATGGCAAGGAAATCGACATCCAAGAGGCGTCCCTTAACGAGTACTGGAAGGATCTGGCGCGTTTGCTGAGGGCATGGCGCGCTTGGAATGAGAAGGACGTGGTCACGTTGTCGAGGTTAATGACCGAGATGCATTCAGACGTCTACAAAATGTTCATCCAAGCTCGAGTAGACCGACTGCCCTCGCCCGACTAACGAGCGAGAGCAGCGGGAGAACTTCAGTGAGCACCACTGCGCTCATGCGTGAGGTCGATACGCTCATCGGACTATTGCAGCAGGGAGACCCTATTTTCTTGGGCGCCATTCCATGGGCGCCACCCGTCGTTTCGTTCGGAAATCCAGCAAAGAGCAGGATCGCCACACTTGGGTTGAACCCCAGCAACTTGGAGTTCGTGGATAGCAAAGGCAAACAGCTGCTTGTGCCGCACAACCGCTTTGAGTCCCTAACGACGCTGCAAGCTCGGACTTGGAGTGAGGTGGCACAGCACGGAGTAGCTCGCGTCTGGCAAGCGTGCGAGAACTACTTCTATGGAAATCCGTATAACGAATAAGGATAGATCGTGCGAAGCCACGATCTGATCCGTTTGTTGGACGAGCCCGGCCCGGAGCGCTGGGCGGCCCTCTTGGAAATATCTTTTGTGGATTTACCCCGGAAGCATGAACTGCGGAGGGCCGGAAGCAGGAAGCCCCGGTGTGCTGCTGCGCAGTCGGCAAATTTCGCGCGAACTCGTCGGTTTTTGCGTCCGGACCCGCGAATTCCGGGCGGCCGCGTCACTCAGCTTGGGGAAACTGAAGTCCCGACAGCGGCCGGACAGCGCTGTGGTCTGGGCTTACATGATCAGATGGCTGCCGCGAGGACCGGCGGGACGGCGACGACTCCGAGCGATGTCGATCGAATCCGCGTCCTGACGATCGCCATCACAGCGCCACAGCAGGAGCAAAGCATCGGTGGTCGTTGCTTGCGTGGCGGAGTAAAACGGGCGGGATCGAACCTCAGCAACAGATGCAGCAAACCAATAAGGCGCTTGCAATTGGCGTGCAGAAAGCCGTAATTGCGGGCGCGGCGAAATCCCTTGGGCAGTACGTGCTGGACGATCAACCAAAGGAAATCGGTGCCGGCGAGCGTGCGCCTTTCCAACTTGCTGGTTTCGGCATTGCGATAGCGGAATCTCACCCGGCCGTTCTCGCAGGCGACGATGTCCTGTTCTCGGATGACGCCGCGATACAAATAGCGGCCGAGGTAGATCAGCGCCTTCTGGCCGGTTCCGACCGATTTACAATGCGCCACCCATTCCTGCGGATAACGCGCCGGCAGGGGAATGCCGGCCGCCTCGATCGCTGCCAGCATCTTTGCCCGGAAGACCTTGGCCACCGCCTTCGCGTTGAACAGACAAGTGCCGTTCTTGCCGCGCCGCTTGCATCGCCAGCGCTGCTTCGCCGCATCGACTGCAGCCGCGGGGACGACCAGATGGACGTGCGGGTGGAAGTCGAGCCGGCGCGAGTGCGTGTGCAGCACCGCGATAGCCCCCGGCGTGCCCTGCAACTGCCGGTCGTTCTGGCTGAAGCGATGCACGGTTTCCCAGGCGCAGCGCATCAACAGGTCAAGAGCGATGTCGGCGTGCGCCACAGCCAGCCCGCGCAATTCGGCAGGCAAGGTAAAGGTCAGCAGGAAATAGTCGGCCGGAACGAGTCGCTGCATCTGCCGTTCCAGCCATTGCTGGCTCTCGTGGTGCTGACAGTGCGGGCAGAGGCGATGGCCGCAGGAATGCGGAACCAGACGGTGGTGCGCGCAGTCGGTACATTGGACCTGCATCATCGAGCTGGCCGGGCTTTGGGTCGATTCTGTTGAAAAACGCTTTTTCCGGAGCCACTCGAAAAATGCCAAGCCCGCAGAGGCGTCGCCCCTGCTCGGACGTGAAGGAACCGTGCGATCTTCTGCTGCGTGCGACCAGAAGCGCTCTGACAAGCGTCACGACGATTTGCCGCGTGAATTGCTGATTTCAACGCGTCCACGGGAGAATTCGGCGTCGTTGCTGTTTGGAGTTTTTCAACAGAATCGGTCGCCTTCTGACACGCCGCGCACTCGAAGAAATCTCTCCCGAGGGTTGCCTTATGGCGTAAACGGTCCGGCAACGGACACCACGCCCTCAAGACGGTCGTCGTGGTGCGTGCTCCCCCTGGACCGATGCGGAATAATGTATGCCTCAGGACGAGCGATGCCGAATCCCTGAGCGTAGTCGACGCCGATCTCCTTCAGGATTGCCAGTGTCTCCGGGTCCTCCACGGACTCCGCGATGGTCCTGATTCCCATCACCTGGCCAACTTTGTTGATCGCTTCGACCATGGCACGGTCGATCGGGTCAATTGCGATGTCACGCACGAACGCCCCATCGATCTTCAGGTAGTCGACCGGCAAATGCTTGAGATAGCCGAACGACGACATGCCGCTGCCGAAATCATCCAGCGAAAAACCGCAACCGAGGGCCTTCAGCTCGCGAATCAGGTTCGTGGCCTTGGCGAAGTTCGCGATCGCCGCCGTCTCTGTGATCTCGAAGCAGATCGCGGAATGGGGTACGCCGAATGCGTCGAACTGCGCGCAGATGAACTCCAGGAAATCCTCTTCGCTCAAAGACGCACCGGACAGGTTAATAGCCCATCTATGGGTATCTACGGGTCCCTTCTGCGCGAGGATGTGCTGAAACTCTGCGAACGCCGTGGAAATGACCAGTCGATCCAGAGCAGGCATCAGGTTGTAACGCTCGGCAACTGGAATGAAAGCCATCGGATGGACGATCCCCTGCTCCTCATCGATCATGCGCACGAGCAATTCCTGGTGACGTTCACCCTGGCGTAACGGGGAAACCGCGACGATTTCCTGCGCATACAGACAGAAGCGGCTCTCCTCCAACGCCTGGCGCAATCGCTCCACCCAGTGCAGTTCGCCTTGCCGCGTTGCCACCTCGCTGCACTCCGTCTCATAGACGTGGACGCGATTGCGACCTCTCCTCTTCGCGACATAGCAGGCATCGTCGGCGGCACGCATCAGCTCGATCATACCGAGGCTGCCGTCGTGAAAGGCGACCACGCCGATGCTGACCCCGACTTTGAACAGCTTGTCACCCGACGCGAAGCTGAATTTCTGGACCGCTCGCAGCAGATCCTGCGCGATACGCTGGGCGGGCGAGAGAGAGCAGTCATCGAGCAGCATTGCGAATTCGTCGCCACCCAAGCGCGCTACGCTGTCGCGGTTGCGAATCACAGTGCGCAGCACGCCGGTGATCTGGCGCAGCAGTTCATCCCCAGCCGCGTGGCCGCACGTGTCATTGACGATCTTGAAATGATCCAGGTCCAAATACAGTAGCGAGTACCATTTGGAATCGCCACGGGTTCTCGCCAAAGCGACTTCGAGCCGTCGCTCGAATTCCCGTCGCGTGATGAGCCCGGTCACCGCATCGTGGCGCGCTTGTCGCAGTTCTTCGCGCGCTTGGTCCAAGCTCACAGCGGCGCGAGCAATCTCTTCCTGCAGCGAGTTCACGCTTCTCGCCATCTCGCCGACTTCGTCTCCGGTATGTACGGTTACTGGAACCACTTGGACCCGGGCCTGAGCGGCGTCCAGGTCACCGCGTCCGAGCGCTAGCAATGCATTCGAGAAACTCGCCATAGCGCCCGTCGCCATAGCAGTCGCGGCTTGCGAGACCTGCACCATGGCATGGGCGAGGATGCCAGGCAGCACGAGGCCGACGCTGATGCTCAGTATGGCCACGGCGACGAAGATGTCCTCCAGTACGCTCACGAGCGCACCGCTTTGATCAGGCAGGCTCGTCACCGCCAGCAGGTAGCCGGCGCCGTCGAATGCGAGCACGAGCAGCATCGCGCCGGTAAGCTTGATGTGCAGCGTGTTGGCCACACCGGGCAAGCCTTGGCGGCGACGGTCGCTGAACCTGCGCCAGGCGTACAGCACCGAGCCCGAGTAGGCGAACAGCACGCCGACCAACACCGTCTTCATCCCGAATTGCTGGAATCCAAGCACTGCGGAGATGCTCCAGGCGGCTGCGGCGATCAATCCCAGGAGGATCATTCCGCGCGGCGCGCGATACGGGCGGTGGACTTCGGGTTGGTTCCTTCGCAATAGCCAAACTGCCACATTGGGCAGACAAATGCCGATGAGATAGGTGAAGTTGGCGGCCGCCACGAGCCAGATTGGGTCGCCAAGCAGCAAGAAGAGGATGGCCATGCCCGCGGTGAGCCAGGTGGCCACCCACGGCACATCGGTGCGTGACCTGCGCTCCAGTGTCCGCGGGAGCAGGCCGTCCTCGGCGAGTTGCGACATCGTGCGCGCGGCACCGGCAAGCGGCTGGAGCGTGCCGTGAAACATGTTGAACATCATGAACCAGATGGCAGCCGCCTTCGCGAAGCTGCCGAATACCGGTGCAAACGTGGGTCCCAACACCAAGATGAGATCTTTGCCCAAGTCCTCCGGCCCCAATAGGCCGAGCCACACGATCGGTAGCGCGATGAAATAGATCGACGCGATGGCCGCGCTCGCAAACATCGCACGCGGCACATTCCTGTTGGGATCGATGGTTTCGCCGACATGGCACGCGGCAGCCTCGAACGCGGGCGCGGCAAACCCGATCAGATAGAGGCCCGCCATGATGGCGGTCAATTCGCCGAACCAGCCCGCGAACGGCACCGTCAGATGAAACGTTGTCGCTTGTTGCCAATCCACATGCCCGGCTGCGATCGGGGCGAGCGCTGAAATCAGCGCAAGTATGGCCGACGCGCTCGCAATCGGGATCGCCAGCCTGCCCGCCCACTTCACACCGCATAGATTGACCGCAGCGAAGAACAGCACGAGCGCGCATGCTATGACGGTGACGGGCACATCAGGGAGATACCATTCGTGGATCGCGGCCGCGGAAAAAATGGCAGTCAAGCCGCAGGTGGGCACCCAACCCCACCAGTAGCAGACGCCGGTGAGGTTGGCCAATACCGGGTTGTAGGGACGGAACGCTTCCGCACAGGTTGCGGCAATGCCGCCGACCCGCTTCGGATACATGAGAACGAGCTCGGTCCACCCCGGCGCAGCAGCCCACCCTAGCAGCAGCCCGATGATCAATAGCGGAACCGCAGCGCTGCCCTTGCCGGGGATGTCGCCCTGGCCGGCGAAGAGGGCCGTCATGAGAAACAGGCTCTGATTGCTTCCGCCCATGGCCAAGGCCGTAGTGGCTACCCAACCAAGTGTGCGAGGATGATCGGGCGGGCCTGATTGCGCGTCGGCGTTCGGACTCCCAGAGCCTTGCGGTGGCTCCATCGCTGGTGATCTCCCTTCGATCCGGTAGGCGACTTGGCTGGCGTATCATACGCCGCGCGGCTAAAGCAGCGGTTCGACTGCGGTGCAGAGGATGAAGGGTGGTACGGTGTGCCGATCACGCGAATCTGACCGTCCGCTTGTGGCAGTCCCGAAAGACCGCAATGGGTCGAGAGGGTGAGTAGAGTCTTTCGGTAAGCGGCCGCTCAGATTCGCGGGCCCAGACTTTCTCTCGCCGAACCAATTCTTAGGCAGCAATGGGAAGCGGAGCTGCCGGTCAAGCCGCTTCCCTCGAATGACCGTTCAGGCCGAACTGCTGCCCGACAACAAATGTCTTCGAACGGCAGCTCGATGATCAGAAAGCTGTCACTATACTTGCGAAGGTCATCAGGCGGCTTCGGGTCGAGAGGGTGAGTAGAGTCTTTCGGTAAGCGGCCGCTCAGATTCGCGGGCCCAGACTTTCTCTCGCCGGACCAATTCCTAGGACAGCAATGGGAAGCGGAGCTGCCGGTCAAGCCGCTTCCCTCGAATGACCGTTCAGGCCGATGAACTGCCGAACTGACAATTGAGTCGTGCGACCGGTTTCAGATCGGTTTCCTGCCGTTCGACCTCGAGATTTTCAGGCTGGCCGAACGGCCGGAACTGGCCGTTGTTTGCCGATCGTCCGGGAACGTAATGCGACCTCTTCAGACATCACTTTCAGACGCGGCCTCGGTTACGACAGCTTCATTGATTGAGGCCGCCCGCCCCCGGACTCCCGGACTCAGGGAAAACGAGAATGGAACCGCTCCGGGGTGAGCTTGGCACCTCTTGTAGACAGTTCTGAACCAGGAACGGGTTGTTTCGTACGTCCGTCGCTGACCTGATCGGGCGTACTCACTCGTGGATCTGCACGCCGTGGGCGGCGACGGTCATCATCGCAATCTCGCCGGATGCGGCTTCGACCGAGTGAGGCCGGTGATGGTCGATGGATGGCTCGTCATCGACCTCACGCCACAGTGATCACGATTTCGGCGTACTCGCTCGGCACCACCAGGCCACGGCCGGCGCCGACGTCGAGTTCGTTCAGCAAGGCGGTGATGTCGTGCTCGAGCGCCTCTCTGCCCGGCCGCATCCAGCGCGGCGAAGGCCTTGTGGGTCGGGCCGTAGTAGTCGCGGAACACTTGCACGAAGTGCGCGGCCGAGCGATAGCGAAACACGAAGTGACTTGCGCTCGACGCGCAGATCGCTGGCGCGCGGACCGAACAGTGCGACCAGATGGGCCTCACTGCCCCAGAGCGCAGGCGAACGCACACCGGCCGGCGGCGCCACGTGCGCGCCGATGATCTTGAACAGGCGGCCGATGAAGCTGTCCGGCGTCCAGTTGGCCATTGCGATGCGACCGCCCGGGCGCGTCACGCGCAGCATCTCGCTCGCGGCGCGCGCGTGGTCGGGTGCGAACATCACGCCGAAGGTGGACAGCACGACGTCGAAGCTGGCGTCCGCGTACGGCAGCGCCTCGACGTCGGCGACCTCGAAGCGCACGGCCAGGTTTTCGGCTTCAGCGCGATCAGGCGGCCTTTGTCCAGCAGCCCCTGCACGTAGTCGGTGGAGATCACGTCGGCGAAGCGGCGCGCCGCGGCCAGCGTGGCGTTGCCGTTGCCGGCGGCGACGTCGAGCACGCGTTCGTCGGCACGCACGTCGACCGCTTCGGCGAGCATTTCGCCGACAATCTGCAGAGTCGTGCCGACGACGGTGTAGTCGCCGCTGGCCCAGGTGGCCTGCTGGCGCTGCTTGATGGCGACATATCCGGGCTTGCGTGACGGGACTCGCGGGGGTAGCAGGTCATGGTTGTCATGGTCGATTTCTTCCTTGAAGTGGATGGATGCCGACGCGTCGGTGTCGGTGTGATGATGATTCCCATCGGCGCCCTGGCGCGCTTCACCCGGTGTCGCGCCGGTCTTGCTCGCGCGTCCGCCAATGCGATGGCCGCTCCCATGACGAGCCTCGACCCGCTCTCCGACGTGCTGCGCAGCGTGCGGCTGCGGGGTTCGGTCTTCTTCCACGTGAGCTGCCGCGACCAATGGTCGGCGCTGGCGGCGCCTTCGCACGAAATGGGGCCGGCCGTGATGCCGGGCGCCGAACACGTGATCGAGTACCACCTGCTCGTCAAGGGCGAGGGCTGGGTCGCGGTCGACGGCGAGCCGCCGCTGCGGCTGCGCGAGGGCGACATCGTGATGCTGCCCCACGGCGATGCGCACGTCGTGTCGAGCGCGCCGGGGCTGGCGCCGGTCGGGACGAAGGCGAATGGCTGTATCCGGATGCGTGACGACCCGAAGCCGATCCCGATCACCTACAGCGGTGGCATGTTCACCGCGGGCTTGGGGCTGCCGCCCGACGACGCCAGCACCGTCCTCCTGTGTGGCTTCATCGCCTGCGACCTGCGGCCGTTCAACCCGCTGATCGACGCGCTGCCGAGGCTGCTGCACCTGCCCGCCGAGGGGGTCGGTACCTGGGTGGCGCCGATGCTCGAACAGGCCGCCACGGAATCCGGCTAACGGCGCGCCGGCAGCGGCGGCGCTGCTGCAGCGGGTCAGCGAGATGGTGTTCGTCGATGGCGCGCGACGCTATCTGGACTCGCTGCCGCACGAAGCGCAAGGCTGGCTCGGCGCGCTGCGCGACCGGCAGGTCGGCCGCGCGATCGGACTGATGCACGGCGACCCGGCCGAGCCGTGGACGCTGGAGGAGTTGGGCCGACGGGTAGGCCTGTCGCGCTCGGCCCTCCACGAGCGTTTCGTCGCGCTCACCGGCATGGCGCCGATGCAGTATCTGACCAACTGGCGCATGCAATGCGGCGCGCGCTTGCTGCGCGAAGGGCACTGCGCTGTCGCAGCGGTCGCGCTGGAAGTCGGCTATGACTCCGAAGCGGCGTTTGCACGCGCCTTCAAGCGCGCCACCGGGCTGCCGCCTGCGGCCTGGCGGCGCGCGCAGTGGCAGCCGGAGGGAACAGCTGCCTGATCCTTCTCTTCTGCGCAATCGCCCTCGAGCAAACCTCCACTCGCGGAACGTTCCGTTCAATCTCCGTTCAGCAAGCTCCGCCTGGGATGGCATCGCGTGGAGAACGCGACCCCATTCAAACCAGGAGTGTTGCCATGAACGTGAAACGGATTTCGATCGCCGCAGCAGTTGCAATGGCGGCAGCGACGCTACCCCTGACCGCGGCAGCACACGACCATTGGGACCGCGGCTGGCACGGCTCCCGACCCAAAGCGGACGCGCGCACGGGGTGCCAGCGTAGGAGAAGATCGCATTGACGCCGTTTCATCCGCCACCGTAGCATTTAGCTGGGAGCATCAGTCGACGGTTAGTCAGCCGCATCTCCGACCTGGTGTCGTTCGAGCCGGACAAGGTCTCAGTACAGTTGGATGGCGCCCAGCTTCGTCTAGAGCCAGGTCAGACGGTGATTGCACACTGCCCCGATCGCGACCTCACGGTCGCGAGACACTCCCCCCTGCGAACAGCCATTGAGTGCGTAGCCGGCGGGCCCGCACCGCCTGAGAACGGCTAGGTCCCACCAAAGCGGAGCGACATGGCTCGACTACTATCGGTGAACGTCGGACTTCCGCGCGACGTCGAGTGGAAGGGTCGCACTGTGCACACCGCGATCTGGAAGGCGCCGGTGCGTGGCCGCTGTCGGGTCGGCCGATTGAATCTTGACGGAGACGGTCAAGGCGACCTGGCCGGGCACGGGGGTGAGCAACGCGCCGTCTTCGTCTACCAGATCGAATCGTATCGCTATTGGCAGGAGCATCTGAAGAGGACCGACTTCGTCCACGGACAGTTCGGCGAGAACTTCACGATCGAAGGATTGCCCGACGATGCCACGTGCATCGGTGACCGTTATCAGATCGGCAGCGCAGCTGTTTGAGGTCACTCAACCTCGGGTTACCTGCTATCGCGTCGGCATTCGGATGAACGAGCCCCGGATGCCGGCATTGCTGACATCCAGCGGACGGCCGGGGTTCTACTTCCGCGTCCTGCAGGAAGGCGACGTCGGCGCCGGCGACGAAATCGTGAAGGTGGGAGAGGCGAAGGAGCGAATGACCGTCGCAGAGATCAACGCGCTCCTCTATTCGCCCAATCACCCGCGCGATCGACTGGAGCGCGCATTGCGGATCGAAGCGCTTTCACCCGGATGGCGCTCGTCGTTTGAGGCGTTACTGCAGAGCCAAACGACTGCCGTGGGGAGCGGGAACGCGGGGCTCATGCCGGCAGCAGCTGCGCACCCGGTTGCACCCGGATTTCAGCCGCTCGCGGTGACGGCGATCGATCAAGAGTCGGCGGACGTCCTCTCGCTGACGATGCAGCGCCCGGACGATCAGCCACTGCGAACGGCTCTGCCCGGCCAGTACGTAGTCCTGCGTCTCCAGCGGCCCGGCGGCCCGCCACTCTTTCGCAGCTACTCGCTTTCGGGTCCCCTCTCGACGGAGCGCTATCGAATCAGCGTGAAGATCGAGCCGAATGGGACGGCTGGACCTTACCTGCGAGAGCATGTCCGGGTGGGCGACGCTCTCGACGTCAGTTCGCCGCGCGGAAGCTTCATTCTGCAGTCCGGCGAGCGGCCCGTGGTGCTGCTCAGCGCCGGAATCGGGGCGACGCCTGCTCTGGCGATGCTGCACGCGCTGGCGGCCGCCCATTCGACACGGCAGGTCTTGTGGCTGCACGCGGCTCGCGATCGGCAGCATCATCCATTCGCCGCCGAAGTCCGCCGACTCCTGCTCGCGCTCAGCGCATGGCCGCAGCTACGTTTGTTATAGCAGGCCGGGCTCGCGCGACAAGATGGGGGAGGATTTCGACGCTACCGGTCACCTGTCGCGATCGGTCTTCGAAGACGTCGGCATCCCGCGAGACGCGGATGTCTACCTCTGCGGGCCGACTCGCTTCATGGCAGACATGAAAGAGGCGCTCGCAACCTTGGGCATGGCGCCGGAGCGGATTCACGTCGAAATCTTCAACGGCAGCGAGTCGATGACTCCTGGTGTCGTCGGCGCGGGGACGCGAGCTCCGCATCTGCCCAAGGACGACGCCAACACCGGTCCGCTGGTATCGTTCGCGCGCAGTGGCATCGCCGCACACTGGAAGGCGTCGGCCTACCAGAGCATTTTGGAGCTCGCAGAGGCGTGCGACGTCCCGGTCCGTTGGTCGTGCCGGACCGGTGTTTGTCACAGCTGTGAGAGCGGTTTGGTTTCGGGGGTCGTAGTCTACGGACCGGAGCCACTCGAAAAGCCCGCCGACGGCAACCTTCTCGTTTGCTGCTCACAACCGATTCGCGATGTCGTGATCGATCTGTGAAGCCTGACCAGGAATCGATTTTCTGAGGTGGACTCGGTCCCAATGCGCGGGGTGGACCACTGGAGACGCCGTGCTACCGACCTCTCGCATAAGGTTGCGCTCTGGTGTGATCGAGCCAGGGTATCGTCAGCGCTATCCGATCTGAGACCACCTTTGGTTCCGTTCAGTATCCGTTCAGCAAGCTCCGCCTAGGATGGCATCGCGTGAAGAACGCGATCCCATTCAAACCAGGAGTGTTGTCATGAACGTGAAACGGATTTCGATCGCCGCAGCAGTTGCAATGGCGGCAGCGACGCTACCCCTGACGGCGGCAGCACACGACCATTGGGACCGCGGCTGGCGCGGCCCTGGCCCCGGACAAGGCCACCACCAGCCGTGGAACAATGGCTATCGCTACCCGGCGCGGCCTGCCCCGGTGTACGACAACCGCTACTACCGCCCGCCGCCACCCGTCTTCGTGCCGCGCCCGGTATACGCCTATCCGCGCTACGTTCCGGCGCCGGTCTACGCACCGCCCCTTCCACCAGTGGTCTACCCAGCGTACGGCGGCGGCATCACCCTCATCTGGAATGGCGGATGGTAGCGCGCCCCGCGGGATCGGCGCGGTGGTAGAGTCGTGCGAGCCGTTGCCGCGCGCATCGACCGCGCCGCCGGGCCGAGTATCAACCCACAGTGAAGCGCACCCTCCTCCTCATTGCCTTGGCTTTGTTCCTCGTGCCGGGCTGGCATGTCCAGGCCGGGAACAAGGGTGATCGCTCCGGCGCCGACGCCGCAGCAGAGCGCGCGCGGCGCGACACGGGCGGCGGACGGGTTCTGTCCGTGCGACCACGGCCGCAGCAGGATGAAGGCGACTACCGCGTCAAGATCCTCACGCCACAGGGCGAGGTCCGCTACCTGAACGTGGACCCGCGGCAAGAGCCGGCAGGCCGGCGTTAGCGCTACCACCATGCGCGTACTCCTGATCGAGGACGAGCCGCAACTGCGGCGGCAGGTCGCCGCGCGCCTCGTCCAGGAAGGCTTTCAGGTCGACGCCACCGGCGACGGCAAGGAAGGACTCTACTTCGCGACTGAATATCCGATCGACGCGGCGATCGTCGACCTCGGGCTGCCGGGGCTGCCCGGGCTCGATCTGATCCGCGCCGTGCGCGCGCGCGGCAGCACGCTGCCGATTCTGGTGCTGACCGCGCGCGGCCGCTGGCAGGACAAGGTCGAGGGGCTGGAAGCCGGCGCCGACGACTATCTCGGCGAAACCGTTCGAGATGGCGGAGCTCGTCGCCCGTCTGAAGGCGCTGCTGCGCCGGGCGGCGGGAGCTGCCGCGAACGCGCTGCGCTGTGGGCCGATCGCCATCGACCTCGCGGCGCAGCGGGTGAGCACGCACGGCCGCGCCGGTGGATCTCACCGGCTACGAATACCGACTGCTCGAATACCTGGTCCGCCATCGCCGCAGGGTCGTCTCCAAGGGCGAACTCGCCGACTACCTCTATCCCCACGACGACGCGGACCGCGACAGCAACGTGCTCGAGGTCCTGGTCGGACGGCTGCGCAGGAAGCTCGATCCGGACGGCGCGCTCTCCCCGATCGAGACGCTGCGCGGGCGCGGCTACCGCTTCGTGATCACTGACGACGCAAAGTAATGTCCCTGCACGCGCGTATTGCGCTGTCGGCGGCGCTGGTGCTGACAGTGTTCGTGCTGCTGACCGGCTTCGCCCTGCAGCGCGCCTTTCACGACAGCGTGCGCGCAGCGCATCAAGAGCGTTTGCTCGGCCACATCTATCTGCTGCTCACAGCCGCCGACTCGGAGGAAGGCGACGCGCAACTGCAGGTGCCCGAGGCGCTGCCCGAGGCCCGCTTCAACTTCGCCGGGTCCGGCCTGTACGGCGAGATCCGCGATGATCAGGGGCAGGTGGTGTGGCGCTCGGCCTCCACCGTCGGCGTGGCGCCCCCCTTCCTGGGTGGACTTGCGCCGGGCGCGAAGCGCTTCGGGGAACAGGTCGACCCCCAAGGCACCCCCTACTTCGTGCAGAGCTATGGTGTGAGCTGGCTGATCGAGGGCAAGCCGCGCACCTACACCTTCAGCGTCGCCGAGGATCTCGGCGAGTTCCGGCACGAGATCAATCATTTCCGCACGAGCCTGGCGGCGTGGCTGGGCGGCATGGCCGTGCTGCTGATCGCGGTGCTCGCCATCGCACTGCGATGGGGACTCGCGCCGCTGCGCCAGGTGCGGCGCGAGATCGATCGTGTGCAGGCAGGCGAGCGGGAACGGGTCATCGGCAGCTATCCGGCGGAGCTGCAGGGCTTGACCGGCAGCGTCAACGCACTGCTTGCGCACGAACGCGCGCAGCAGAAGCGCCTGCGCAACGCGCTCGGCGATCTCGCGCACAGCCTGAAGACCCCGCTCGCGGTGATGCGCGGGGCGCTTGGCGAAGGCCGCGTGGATGCCCCCGTCGCGCGCGAGCTCGACGATCAGCTCGGGCAGATGGACCGCATCATCCGGCACCAGTTGCAGCGCGCCATCGCGCGCGGCGCTACCGGCCTCGGTACGCGGCTGCAGGTAGCGCAGATAGCGCAGAAGATGGTCTCGTCGCTGGAAAAGCTGCACCGCGACAAGGCGCTGACCATCACCCTCGACGTCGCACCGGACCTGCATTTCCACGGCGCCGAGGGCGATCTCATGGAGATCCTCGGCAACCTGCTCGACAACGCCTGCAAGTGGTGCCGTGGGCGGGTCCGTCTGACGGCACGGCGCCAGCCATCCGGGCTCGAGCTCCTGGTCGAGGACGACGGACCGGGGATGGACCCGGGGCTTGCCGAGCAGCTGCCCGAACGTGGCGCGCGCGCGGACGAGAGCGTCCCCGGTCACGGCATCGGGCTTGCCATGGTGCGCGACATCGCGACGGCATACGCGGGGCGCGTCAGCATCGCGCGGAGCCCGCTTGGCGGCGCCGCGGTCTTCGTCCACCTGCCGGTTTGAGCCCTCGGCATGATGATGCACTGCGATCGCGCGGCTTGCGTGAATTTGGCTTGCAGTCGCGGTGACGGACAGCTATCTTTGACAAAAATCACTATTCTGCTATTTGCGCGGCCGCGCTTGCGGCGAGACAGCGGTGTTCACCCGCCAGAGCGGTCTTCCGACCTCGGGTGAAAACGAAAGAGCAAGACAAAAAAGCAGGACGGGATGGAGGCAGGCAGTGAGCATAAGGACGAGCCGTGCGAAGCGCACCGAGCTCGGGAACGTCGCGCTTGCGGGTCGCGGGTCCTTCCTGCATGGCGCCGTCCCGTGGCACCTGGCTGTTCGTCATCCCCGATCGGAATCCGCGACAACCCTTGCGGTCGACCACCTAGCGCGTCGGCCATGCAACCGTATTGCTGTCGGCCATTCAACCTTATTGCTTTTTGAAGCGCCCTCACCCCCGGTGGCTGAACGGCCGCTGCGGGTGATTTGATCATCGCCGGACACGCGTGCGTTGTGCTGCCGTGTGCGCGTCTGGAGACGGACATCGCCCGCCGAGAGCGGGATCGCAACTCAACGAGGAGGTGACATCTCATGGATATTCGCCAGGACGTCGATCCGACCGAAACGCGGGAATGGATCGATTCGCTGAAGGCGGTGCTGCAGTACCGCGGACCCGAGCGTGCCCATTTCATCATCAATCGCCTGGTCGAGGAGGCGCGGCGCAACGGTGCCTACCTGCCCTATTCCATGACCACCGCGTACCTCAACACGATCCCGGTGGAAAAGGAGGCAAAGGCGCCTGGCGACGCCAAGATGGAAGAGGCAATCCGGGCCGCACTGCGCTGGAATGCGGTGGCGATCATCCTGCGGGCGAACAAGAAATCCTCCGAACTCGGCGGCCATATCTCGAGCTTCGCGTCCGCCGCGACCCTCTACGACGTCGGCTACGAGCATTTCTTCCATGCCCCGACCGAGTCGCACGGCGGCGACCTGCTCTACATCCAGGGACACTCGGCGCCGGGCATCTATGCGCGCGCGTTCCTTCTCGGCCGTCTGACCGAGAAGCAACTCGACAGCTACCGGCAGGAGACCGATGGCAAGGGGCTCTCGTCCTATCCGCACCCCTGGCTCATGCCGGATTTCTGGCAGTTCCCGACCGTGTCGATGGGCCTGGGCCCGCTGATGGCGATCTACCAGGCGCGCTTCCTCAAGTATCTTCAGGGGCGCGGACTCGCGCATACCGAAGGGCGCAAGGTGTGGGCGTTCCTGGGCGACGGTGAGTGCGACGAGCCGGAATCCCTCGGATCGATTTCGCTTGCCGGTCGCGAACACCTCGACAACCTGATCTTCGTCATCAACTGCAACCTGCAGCGTCTCGACGGGCCGGTGCGCGGCAACGGCAAGATCATCCAGGAGCTGGAATCGGTGTTCCGCGGCGCCGGCTGGAACGTCATCAAGGTGGTCTGGGGCAGCGGCTGGGACAAGCTGCTGGCGAAGGACAAGAACGGCATCCTGCTCAAGCGCATGGAGGAATGCGTCGACGGCGAGTACCAGGACTTCAAGTCGAAGAACGGCGCCTACGTGCGCGAGCATTTCTTCGGCAAGTATCCGGAGCTGAAGGCGATGGTCGCGGACATGACCGACGACGAGATCTGGGCGCTCGAGCGCGGCGGGCACGATCCGCAGAAGGTCTACGCGGCCTACGCGGCGGCGATGAAGCACAAGGGACAGCCGACGCTGATTCTGCCGAAGACGGTGAAAGGCTTCGGCATGGGCGAATCGGGCGAGGGCCAGATGATCGCGCACCAGGCGAAGAAGATGACGCAGGACTCGATGCGTCAGTTCCGCGACCGCTTCAACATTCCGATCACCGACGAGCAGATCCCGCGACATGCCCGTACTTCACCTTCCCCGAGGGCAGCCCGGAGAAGAAGTATCTGCACGAGCGGCGCGCCGCGCTCGGCGGCTATCTGCCGTTGCGCCGGCGCAAGTCCGCGTCGCTGGAGATCCCGCCGCTTTCCGACTTTCGAGCGGCTGCTGAAGAGCACGCGAAGCGCGCGAGATCTCCACCACCATGGCCTTCGTGCAGATGCTCAACATGCTGGTCAAGGACAAGAACATCGGCAAGCACATCGTGCCCATCGTGCCGGACGAGTCGCGCACCTTCGGCATGGAGGGCATGTTCCGCGCGCTCGGCATCTTTTCCCAGGTCGGGCAGCTGTACAAGCCGCAGGATGCCGACCAGCTCATGTACTACCGTGAGGACAAGGCCGGGCAGGTGCTGCAGGAAGGCATCAACGAGCCGGGCGCCATGTCGTCGTGGATCGCGGCCGCGACGTCCTACAGCTCGAACAACGTGCCGATGATCCCGTTCTACATCTACTACTCGATGTTCGGGCTGCAGCGCGTCGGCGATCTCGCGTGGGCGGCAGGCGACATGCGCGCCCGCGGCTTCCTCGTCGGCGGCACCGCCGGCCGCACGACCCTGAACGGCGAAGGCCTGCAGCACGAGGACGGTCACAGCCACGTCCTCGCCTCGACCATTCCCAACTGCGTCTCCTACGACCCGACCTTCGCCTACGAGGTGGTGGTGATCGTGCGCGACGGCCTGCGCCGGATGTATCAGGAGCAGGAGGACGTCTACTACTACATCACCGTGATGAACGAGAACTACCCGCACCCGGGCATGCCGGAAGGCGCCGAGGAAGGGATCATCAAGGGCATGTATCTCCTGCAGCGAGGGCGACAAGGGCAAGGCACCGCGCGTCCAGCTCATGGGCTCCGGCACCATCCTGCGCGAGGTGATCGCCGCCGCCGACCTGCTCAAGAACGACTGGGGGGTGAACTCGGACATCTGGAGCTGCACCAGCTACAACGAGCTGCGCCGCGACGGCATCGCGACCGACCGCTGGAACATGCTGCACCCGACGCAGCCGCCGCGGAAGAGCCACGTCGAGCAGTGCCTGGAAGGCCGCGACGGCCCGGTGATCGCCTCCACCGATTACATGCGGATATATGCCGATCAGCTGCGCGCCTTCCTGCCGAAGCGCTTCCGCGTGCTCGGCACCGACGGCTTCGGCCGCAGCGACTACCGCGTCAAGCTGCGCGAGTTCTTCGAGGTCAACCGCTACTACGTGACCGTGGCCGCGCTGAAGGCGCTTGCGGACGAGGGAACGCTGCCCGCGAAGAAGGTCGAGGAAGCCATCGCCAAGTACGGCATCAATCCGGAGAAACCCAACCCGGTCACCGTCTAGCGACGTCGGAACGCGCATCGTCGGATGCTGACAACGAAGTGCGCCGCGGCGTGTGCCGCGGCGTGTGCCGAAAGACCTTCGGGGGAGACATGGCTGCGACAACGGAAGTGAAGGTGCCGGACATCGGCGATTTCAAGGAAATCCCGATCATCGAAGTGCTGGTGAAGGCGGGCGACACGATCAAGCCCGAGCAGCCGCTCATCACGCTGGAGTCCGACAAGGCGACCATGGAAGTGCCGTCGCCCGCCGGCGGCGTGGTGAAGGAAGTGAAGGTATCGGTGGGCGACAAGGTGGGCGAAGGCAGTCTCATCCTCACGCTCGAGGCCGAAGGCGCGGCGGAATCCGCGGCGAAATCGCCGAAGGTCTCGGCACCGCCCGCACCGACCAGCGCGCCCGGCGGGGTCGCCGAGGTCAAGGTGCCGGACATCGGCGACTTCAAGGACGTGCCGATCATCGAGATCTTCGTCAAGCCCGGCGACTCGGTGAAGGCCGAGCAGGCGCTCCTCACGCTGGAGTCCGACAAGGCGACGATGGAAGTGCCATCGCCCATGGGGGGCATCGTCCAGGACGTGAAGGTGAAGCTGGGCGACAAGATCTCCGAGGGTACGGTGATCCTGACGCTGTCGACCGGCGTTGCCACACCGAACGCAGCCGCCAGTGCGCCCGCCGCTGCGGCAGGACCTGCTGCGGCCCCGGCTCCAGCCGCCGCCGCGCCTGCCGCTGCCGGCGGGGCGATCGACGAAGCAGCGTTTGCGCTCGCCTATGCGGGTCCGTCGGTGCGCAAGCTCGCACGCGAACTCAAGGTCGATCTCGGCAAGGTGAAGGGCACCGGCGACAAGGGGCGGATTCTCAAGGAGAACGTCGAAGCCTTCGCCAAGGGCGGCGGTGCTCCCGCAGCAGCAGCAAGCACTGCTGCGGCCGGCGGCGGTGTCGGCGGCATCAACCTGCTGCCGTGGCCGAGCGTCGATTTCACCAAGTTCGGTGCGATCGAAACGAAGCCGCTGTCGCGCATCAAGAAGATCTCGGGCGCGAACCTGCATCGCAACTGGGTGGTGATCCCCCACGTCACCAACCACGACGAGGCGGACATCACCGACCTCGAAGCCTTCCGCATGCAGCTCAACAAGGAGAACGAAAAGGCCAAGTCCAGCGTGCGCCTGAGCATGCTCGCGTTCATGATCAAGGCCGCAGTGGCGACGCTGAAGAAATTCCCCGACTTCAACGCCTCGCTCGACGGTGACAACCTGATCCTCAAGCAGTACTACCACATCGGCTTTGCCGCAGACACGCCCAACGGGCTGGTGGTGCCGGTGATCCGCGACTGCGACAAGAAGGGCGTGATGGCGATCGCGCAGGAGATGGGTGATCTCGCCAAGCTCGCGCGCGACGGCAAGCTCAAGCCCGATCAGATGCAGGGTGGCTGCTTCACGATCTCGTCGCTGGGCGGCATCGGCGGCACCTACTTCACGCCGATCATCAACGCACCGGAAGTGGCGATCATGGGATGCTGCCGCAGCTTCTACAAGCCGGTGTGGGACGGCAAGCAATTCGTGCCGCGCCTGATCCAGCCGCTGTCGCTGTCGTGGGACCACCGCGTCATCGATGGTGCCGCCGCGGCGCGCTTCAACGTCCATTTCGCGAACCTGCTCGCCGATTTCCGGCGCATCCTGCTCTAAAGGGAAATTGCCATGGCAAACGTCGTAGAGATCAAGGTTCCCGACATCGGCGACTTCAAGGACGTGCCGGTCATCGAGGTGTTCGTCAAACCCGGCGACACGGTGGCGAAGGAGCAGGCGCTCGATCACGCTCGAGTCCGACAAGGCGACCATGGAGGTGCCCTCGCCCGAAGCCGGTGTGGTGAAGGAAGTGAAGGTCAAGCTCGGCGACAAGGTGTCGGAAGGCACCGTGATCCTCACCCTCGAGGCCGCCGGAGCTGCAGCCGGCGCAGCGGCGACGGAAAGTGCATCGGCACCCGCCGCAGCGCCCGCGTCGGGCGCGAGCGCGACGAGTCGACGTGCCCGTGCCGGACATCGGCGACTTCAAGGACGTGCCGGTCATCGAGATCTTCGTCAAGCCCGGCGACACGGTGGCGAAGGAGCAGGCGCTCGTCACGCTGGAGTCTGACAAGGCGACCATGGAAGTGCCCTCGCCCGAGGCCGGCGTGGTGAAGGAAGTGAAGGTCAAGCTCGGCGACAAGGTATCGGAAGGCACCGTGATCCTGTCGCTCGCCACCTCTGGCGCTGGCGCGAGTGCCGCAGCGCCCGCTGCGGCGCCGAGTGCAGCCGCCGCCGCTCCGACGGCCCCGGCGCCGACGGCTGCTTCGTTCGGCGGCAGCGCCGACATCGAGTGCGAGATGGTCGTGCTCGGCGCCGGGCCCGGCGGCTATTCCGCCGCGTTCCGCTCCGCCGATCTCGGCATGAAGACCGTGCTCATCGAGCGCTATTCGACGCTCGGCGGCGTGTGTCTCAACGTCGGCTGCATCCCGTCGAAGGCGCTGCTGCACACGGCAGCCGTGATGGACGAAGTGGTCGCAATAGCGCACCACGGCATCACGTATGGCGCGCCGCAGATCGACATCGACAAGCTGCGCGGCTTCAAGGACGGCGTCGTCAAGAAGCTGACCGGCGGCCTGGCGGGCATGGCAAAGGGCCGCAAGGTCGAGACGGTGCGCGGGGTCGGCCGCTTCCTCGATCCGAACAACATCGAGGTCGAACTCACCACCGGCAACGGTCAGGAGAAGACCGGCGAGAAGAAGGTCGTGCGCTTCCAGAAAGCGATCATCGCCGCGGGCAGTCAGGCGGTGATGCTGCCTTTCATGCCGAACGACGATCCGCGCGTGGTCGATTCCACCGGAGCGCTGGAGCTCAAGTCCATCCCGAAGCGGATGCTCGTCGTGGGCGGCGGCATCATCGGGCTGGAAATGGCGACGGTCTACTCGACGCTCGGCACGAGCATCGACGTGGTCGAGATGCTCGACGTGCTGATGACGGGCGCCGACCGCGACCTCGTCAAGGTGTGGGAGAAGAAAAACGCCGGCCGCTTCGCCAACATCATGCTGAAGACCAAGACCACCGGCGCCGAGGCCACGCCTGAAGGGATCAAGGTCACCTTCGAGGGCGACAAGGCCCCGCCGGAACCGCAGCTTTACGACCTCGTGCTGGTGGCGGTGGGCCGCAGTCCGAACGGCAAGAAGATCGAAGCCGAGAATGCCGGCGTGGTCGTGACGGATCGCGGTTTCGTGCCGGCGGACAAGCAGCTGCGCACGAACGTGCCGCACATCTTCGCCATCGGTGACATCATCGGCCAGCCCATGCTCGCCCACAAGGCGGTGCACGAAGCGCATGTGGCAGCGGAAGCCGCGCACGGCGAGCCGTCGTACTTCGACGCACGCCAGATCCCCTCGGTGGCGTACACCGATCCGGAAGTCGCGTGGGCGGGGCTCACCGAGGAGCAGTGCAAGGCAGCAGGGCATCAAGTACGGCAAGGCGGTGTTCCCGTGGGCGGCCTCGGGCCGTGCGATCGCCAACGGCCGTGACGAGGGCTTCACCAAGCTCATCTTCGACGAAGCCACGCATCGCTGCATCGGCGGCGGCATCGTCGGCACCCACGCCGGCGACCTGATCGGGGAAGTCTGCCTGGCCGTGGAGATGGGCGCGGACCCGACCGACATCGGCAAGACCATTCATCCGCATCCGACGCTGTGCGAGTCCGTCGGCATGGCGGCCGAGCTGTTCGAGGGTGTGTGCACCGACCTGCCGCCGGCGAAGAAGAAGTGACTACCCATTAGTCTTCTGTGCGGCGCCGATCTCGCGAAGACGGCGTCGCATTGAAGACGTCAAGACGGCCCGCGCCCAGCGCGCGCTGCAAGGAGATCATATGGACGAACGACTGCGCGAAGCAGCGCTGGAATATCACCGGCTGCCCACGCCCGGGAAGATCTCGGTCACGCCGACCAAGGGACTCTCCAATCAGCGCGACCTCGCGCTCGCCTACTCGCCGGGTGTTGCCGCCGCCTGCGAGGCGATCGTCGCCGATCCGCGCGAGGCGGACACGCTCACCTCGCGCGCCAACCTAGTCGCGGTCGTGACCAATGGCACCGCGGTGCTCGGCCTCGGCAACATCGGCGCGCTCGCCGGCAAGCCGGTGATGGAGGGCAAGGCCTGCCTCTTCAAGAAGTTCTCCGGCATCGACGTATTCGACATCGAACTGAACGAGCTCGACCCCGACAAGCTGGTCGAGATCGTCGCCGCGCTTGAGCCCACCTTCGGCGGCATCAACCTCGAGGACATCAAGGCGCCGGAGTGCTTCTACATCGAGCGCAAGCTGCGCGAGCGCATGAAGATCCCGGTCTTCCACGACGATCAGCATGGCACCGCGATCATCGTCGGAGCGGCGTTCCTCAACGGGCTCAAGGTGGTCGGCAAGGACATCAAGCGAAGTCCAGCTCGCGGCTTCCGGCGCCGGTGCCGCGGCACTCGCCTGCCTCGACCTGCTGGTGAGCCTCGGGCTGCCGATCGAGAACGTCACCGTCTCCGACATCCACGGCGTCGTCTACGAGGGGCGCACCGTCGACATGGACCCGAACAAGGCACGCTACGCAAAGGACACCCAGGCGCGCACACTCGGCGAGATCGTCGCCGGCGCGGACGTGTTTCTGGGCCTGTCGGCGGGCGGCGTGCTGAAGCCGGAGATGGTGAAGACGATGGCGGACAGGCCGCTGATCCTGGCGCTCGCCAATCCGCACCCGGAGATCCTGCCCGAAGACGCCAAGGCTGTTCGGCCCGACTGCGTCATCGCCACCGGCCGCTCGGACTATCCGAACCAGGTCAACAACGTGCTGTGCTTCCCCTTCATCTTCCGCGGCGCACTCGACGTCGGCGCCACCACCATCAACGAGGAGATGAAGCGCGCGGCGGTGCATGCAATCGCCGATCTCGCGCACGCGGAGCAGTCCGACATCGTGGCCACGGCCTACGGCGAGAAGGGGCTGAGCTTCGGCCCCGAATACCTGATCCCGAAGCCGTTCGATCCGCGCCTGATCGTCAGGATCGCCCCGGCCGTCGCCCGTGCCGCGATGGACAGCGGCGTGGCGACGCGGCCGATCGTCGACTGCGATGCCTATCGCGAGAGCCTGGCCCGCTTCGTCTACCCTCTGGCGGCGCGATGAAAGTCGTCTTCGCGGCGGCGCGCCAGATGACCAAGCAGGTCGTCTATGCCGAAGGCGAAAGCGAGAACGTGCTGCGCGCGGTGCAGGTGGTGATCGACGAGAAACTTGCCCGGCCCGTCCTGATCGGGCGCCCGGACAAGATGCGCGAGCGCATCGAGAAATTCGGGCTGCGCATCCGCGACGGCGTCAACTGCGAGTTCGTGAACATCGACTCTGACCCGCGCTATCACGAGACGTGGATCGAGTACTACCGGCTCACCAAGCGTCGCGGGGTGTCCTACGAGGACGCGCGCGAAGAAGTGCGCCGGCGCAACACGCTGGTCGCCGCCATGCTCGTGCACCGCGGCGACGCCGATGCGATGCTGTGCGGCACGGTCGGGCGCTATGCCTCACACATGCGCCACATCACGAACGTGATCGGTCTGCGCAAGGGCGCGAGCACCTTCGCCGGCATGAACGTGCTGACGCTGCCCGAGCACACTGTGTTCATCTGCGACACGCTGGTGAATCCCGACCCGACACCGCAACAGCTGGCCGAAATCACCATGCTCGCGGTCGAGCAGTTGCGACGCTTCGGCGACGTGCCACGAGTCGCCCTTCTCAACCATTCCAGCTTCGGCAGCTCCGACGCGCCGTCTGCGCGCAAGATGCGTGAGGTGATGGCGCTCCTGGAAGCGCGCAACCCCGACTTCGAGCTGGAGGGCGAAATGCAGGGTGATGCCGCCGCTTTCCAAAGCGGTGCTCGACAAGGTGTACCCCCACTCGCGTCTCAGCGCCCCGGCCAATCTGCTCATCATGCCGAACCTGGACGCCGCCAACATCGCCTACAACCTGCTCAAGGTGATGGCCGGTGGCGGCATCACTGTCGGCCCGATCCTGCTCGGCGCCGCCAAGCCGGTACACATCCTGGACCCGGGATGCTCGGTGCGGCGCATCGTCAACATGACAGCACTTGCTGCGGTGGACGCCAGCGTCGTGCGCTATCGCTAGGAAACAACGGCAACCCCGGGAAGCGGTTGCCCGGTTCGATCACCCCCATCACGAACAAGGGGAAGAAGATGGCGCACAAAAAGATATACCAGTCGCTCTACTTTCAGGTGATCGTCGCGATCGTCGTCGGCATCGCACTCGGGCACTTCTTTCCCGAGACCGGCGCGTCGATGAAGCCGCTGGGCGACGGCTTCATCAAGCTCATCAAGATGATCATCGCGCCGATCATCTTCTGCACCATCGTCGTTGGCATCGCCGGCATGGAGAACATGAAGACGGTCGGCAAGACCGGCGGCTATGCCCTCCTCTACTTCGAGGTCGTCAGCACCATCGCGCTCCTCGTCGGCCTGATGATCGTCAACCTCGTGCAGCCGGGCGCGGGCATGAACGTCGATCCGGCCTCGCTCGACACGAAGGCGATCGCCCAGTACACGAAGCCCGGTCAAGATGAAGGGCACGGTCGACTTCCTGCTCGACATCATCCCGTCCAGCGTCGTCGGTGCGTTCGCGCAGGGTGACATGCTGCAGGTGCTGCTTCTTCTCGCTCTTCTTCGGCTTCTCGCTGCATCGCCTTCGGCGCCAAGGGCAAGCCGGTCTTCGATCTGATCGAGAAGATGTCGCACGTGCTGTTCGGCATCGTCGGCATGATCATGAAGGTGGCGCCGCTCGGTGCGTTCGGCGCGATGGCCTTCACCATCGGCAAGTACGGCGTCGGCACGCTGCTCTCGCTCGCCAAGCTGATGGGCACGTTCTACCTGACGTGCATCGTGTTCATTTTCCTGGTGCTCGGCAGCATCGCGCGCTACCACGGCTTCAGCATCTGGAAGTTCATCAAGTACATCAAGGAAGAACTGCTTCATCGTGCTCGGCACCTCGTCTTCGGAGTCGGTGCTGCCGCGGATGATGGTCAAGCTCGAAAACCTGGGAGTGAAGAAATCGGTGGTCGGGCTCGTCATTCCCACCGGCTACTCCTTCAACCTCGACGGCACCTCGATCTACCTCACGATGGCCGCGGTGTTCATCGCGCAGGCCACCAACACGCCGATGACGCTGACCCAGCAGATCACGCTGCTCGCGGTGCTGCTGCTCACGTCGAAGGGGGCGGCGGGCGTGACCGGCAGCGGCTTCATCGTGCTCGCGGCGACGCTCGGGGCTGTCGGCCACGTGCCGGTCGCGGGGCTCGCGCTGATTCTCGGCATCGACCGTTTCATGTCCGAGGCGCGCGCGCTGACCAATCTGATCGGCAACGGCGTTGCCACGGTAGTGGTCGGCAAGTGGTGCAAAGAGGTCGACACCGTGCGCATGAACGCCGTGCTGAACAACGAGACCGAGGCGGAGGCGGAAGAACCCGAACTGGTGCTGGACGACGAGGTAACGCAGATGGATCTGCACGGTGGCACACGCCACCCCGAGCACAACTAGGCCCGTTCACAGGCCCTGACCGCTCATGAGCGACACGTCACACACCGGGCCGTATCGTATCGTCGTCGTCGGCGGTGGCGCAGGCGGGTTGGAACTCGCCACCCGCCTCGGCGACAAGCTCGGCAAGCGCGGCAAGGCTGAGGTCACGCTCATCGACAAGGCCCGCGCCCACCTGTGGAAGCCGTTGCTGCACGAGATCGCGGCGGGCAGCATGGACCTGGGCGTACACGAGCTCGACTATCTCGCGCAGTCGCACTGGCATCACTTCCGCTATCGCGTGGGCGAAATGGTGGGCCTCGACCGCGTCCGCCGCGAGGTCCACGTGGCGCCTTTCCACGACGAGGAAGGCCGGCAGGTGACGCCCGAGCGAACGTTTCCCTACGACACGCTCGTCATCTCCGTCGGCAGCAATGGCAACGACTTCGGCACGCCGGGCGTGAAGGAGCACGCGATCCAGCTCGATACCCCGCCCGAGGCCAAGCGTTTTCACGGTCGGCTGGTGAATGCGCTCATCCGTGCCCACGCCCAGCACGAGCCGCTGGCCGAGCATCAGCTACAGGTCGCGATCATCGGCGCCGGCGCCACGGGCGTGGAACTCGCTGCCGAACTGCACAATTCGACCCGGCAGCTGGTCGCCTACGGCCTCGACCGGATCGACCCGAAGGAAGACATTCGCCTGTACGTGATCGAGGCCGCGGATCGCATCCTCCCCGCGCTGCCGCCGCGCTTGTCCGAGGCGGCAGCGGGGCTGCTGACGGACCTGGGAGTAGTGGTACGAACGTCGTCGCGGGTAGCAGAAGTGACGGAGCGCGGCCTGCGGCTCGCGAGCGGCGAGTTGATACCGGCCGAGCTCGTGGTCTGGGCGGCCGGCGTGAAGGCCCCGGACTTCCTGAAGGATCTTGACGGCCTGGAGACCAACCGCATCAACCAGCTGCAGGTGCACGACACGCTGCAGACCACCCGTGACGAGAATATCTTCGCGCTCGGCGACTGTGCCGCCTGTCCCTTGCCAGACAAGGCGGGCAACGTGCCACCGCGTGCTCAGGCAGCCCATCAGCAAGCCTCTTTCCTCCTGAAACAAATCCAGCGGCAGCATCGCCGGCAAGCCCCTGCTCCACTGGAGCTACCAGGACTTCGGCTCGCTTGTCTCGCTCGGCGAGTACTCCACCGTTGGCAGCCTCATGGGTGGGCTCATCGGCGGCAGTCTTACGATCCAGGGCCACTTCGCGCGGATGATGTATCTGTCGCTCTACAAGATGCACGAATACGCGCTGCACGGATCGGCCAAGGTGGCGCTCGACACCCTGGCGCGGATGATCACGCGGCGGACCGAGCCGCATGTCAAGCTCCACTGACCACGCACCGCAGCCTGCACGGCCGGCGTCGAGGGCTGCCCTGCGCACGCCAGCATTCGCCTGAACGGAGACGATCGCCGTGGACGCCCTCCTGCTCGCGCGCATCCAGTTCGGTTTCACGATCTCGTTCCATATCGTCTTTCCGGCGCTGACGATCGGCCTGGCGAGCTACCTCGCGGTGCTCGAAGGCCTCTGGCTGCGGACCGGACGGGGCGTCTACATCGACCTGTATCACTTCTGGTTGAAGATGTTCGCGGTCGCCTTCGGCATGGGCGTGGTGTCGGGGCTGGTGATGGCCTACCAGTTCGGCACCAACTGGAGCGAGTTCTCGCGCTTCGCCGGCGGCGTCACCGGGCCGCTGCTCACCTACGAAGTCCTGACCGCGTTCTTTCTCGAAGCCGGCTTCCTCGGCGTGATGTTGTTCGGCCTCTCCCGTGTCGGGCCCGGGCTGCATTTTCTGTCGACCGTCGCCGTCGCCATCGGCACACTCATCTCGGCGACGTGGATCCTCGCGTCCAACAGCTGGATGCACACGCCACAGGGTCACGAGATCATCGACGGACGGGTCGTGCCGGTCGACTGGATCGCTGTAATCTTCAACCCCTCGTTCCCGTACCGTCTTGCGCACATGGTGACGGCGGCCTTCCTGGCGACGGCGTTGATGGTTGGCGGCAGCGCAGCTTGGCATCTGCTGCGTGGGCGCGACAGCGAGCCCGTACGCGTGATGCTGTCGATGGCGATGTGGATGCTGCTCGCGGCCGCGCCGCTGCAGGCGCTGATCGGCGACGCGCATGGCCTGAACACGCTGAAGTACCAACCGGCGAAGCTGGCGGCGATCGAGGCCCACTGGGAGAACCATGCGGGCGAAGGCGTACCGCTGATCCTGTTCGGCTGGCCTGACATGCAGGCCGAGATCACGCGCTACAAGATCGAGATTCCGCGCGCTGGCAGCCTGTTGCTGACGCACAGTTGGGAGGGCGAGATCCCCGCCCTGAAGGATTTCCCGCCGGCCGACAGGCCCAACTCGACCATTGTGTTCTGGACCTTCCGGGTGATGGTCGGCCTGGGCTTCCTGATGATCGCGCTCGCCCTCCTCGGGCTCGCGCTGCGGCGCGGTGGACGCATCCATCGCTCGCGCGCGTTCCTACGCTTCGTTCTGCTCATGGCCCCGAGCGGACTCGTCGCCATCCTCGCCGGCTGGATGACTACCGAGATCGGCCGCCAGCCGTGGATCATCCAAGGCCTGATGCGTACTGGAGAAGGGGTCTCCGCGCACAGCGCGACACAGCTCGGCATCAGTCTCACGCTGTTCATCGTCGTCTACTTGACGGTGTTCGGCGCCGGTACCGCGTACCTGCTGCGCTTGATCGGCAAGGGGCCGGTGACCGACGAGGCCGAAGAGCCCATGGAGGGCGGGCCGGGACGGCCACGCCATCCGGGCCGGCCGCTGTCGGCCGCACCGGAGAACATCGACCGCAAGCGCGACCCCGCGCGCGCACCGGGAGTGTGACCATGGGCATCGACCTGCCACTGCTCTGGGCGATCATCATCCTCTTCGGCGTGATGATGTACGTGGTGATGGACGGCTTCGATCTGGGGATCGGCATTCTCTTCCCGTTCTTTGACGCCAAGGAAGACCGCGACGTGATGATGAATACGGTCGCGCCGGTGTGGGACGGCAACGAGACCTGGCTTGTGCTCGGCGGCGCCGGCCTGCTTGCAGCCTTTCCGCTTGCCTACTCGGTCGTATTGAGTGCCTTCTACCTGCCGCTGATTCTGATGCTGATCGGGCTCATCTTCCGCGGTGTCGCCTTCGAGTTCCGCTTCAAGGCCGCACCCGGCAAGCGTCGCGTGTGGGATCAGGCGTTCATTGGCGGCTCGGTCACGGCAACCTTCTTCCAGGGTGTGACCCTGGGCGGCTACATCGACGGCGTGCCGGTCAAGAACGGGCAGTTCGCAGGCGGCGCCTTCGACTGGCTGACTGCGTTCTCGCTCTTCACCGGCTGCGGGCTCGTCGCCACCTACGCCTTGCTGGGGGCCACCTGGCTCGTCATGAAGACCGATGGCTCGCTGCAGCAACGCATGCGGCGGGCGGCCCGCGCCCTCGCGGCGGTGCTGCTCGCCTTCATCGCCGCGATCAGCATCTGGACGCCGCTCGCCCATGAGGAGATCGCGAAGCGCTGGTTCACGCTGCCCAATCTGCTGTGGTTCGCGCCGGTGCCGCTGCTCGTGGGGTTCGCCATGTGGCGGTTGCTGAAGGCGCTGCGCGGTGACGCTCACGCGGCGCCGTTCATCCTGACGCTGGCGCTCGTCTTTCTTGGCTACAGCGGGCTCGGCATCAGCCTCTGGCCGAACATCATCCCACCCGACATTTCCATCTGGGAAGCCGCCGGCCCCCCGCAGAGCCTGGGTTTCGCGTTGGTCGGAGCATTGCTGATCATTCCGCTGATCCTCATGTACACCGCCTGGGGCTACTGGGTGTTCCGCGGCAAGGTGCGCCACGGCGAGGGCTACCACCACTGATGCAAGCGCAACCGGACCGTTCGCCCGGCAAGTGGCTGGTGCGCGTCGGCTGGCTCGCTCGTCTTCTGGATCGCGGGCGTCGCGGCGCTCGCCGCAGTCGCTGGCTGGTCAAGCTCGGCGATGAATGCCGCCGGGATGTCGGTTCGCTAATGCGAAGATCCGTCGAGCGCGGCGGGCGCGCACGCGTGCCTAGCGTAGTCGCCTCGAAGCGGAGCGGCTGACAGTTGGATCTCCCGCACCGCTTCCGCCATAGCAACTTGGATCGCCGTCGACCGTCAGGGCAAAGATGCCGCTGAACGAGTTACTCACAGAATGGACTTTCCCGCTTGGGAAAGTAGTACGCCGCCCCACCGGTGTCGATAACGCCATCCTTGACGGGCATCGATGCGCCACGGCTCAGGAAGCCGACCCCGACGACTTGTTCGCGACCGCCGCCAGACAGAAAGCTTGCTTACAGTCGAGTCGTAGCGATGTTGGCGTTTGCGCCGGATCGTCCGCTCTTGGGTGGCGACCTGGAAAGAATCTGGTTCCCATCGAGCCCCTGGAAACTTACGAGGAAGATGGCAGCGCGCCTCCCGGTAAGTCTGCCGCTTAGCTGAATCGCTGCAGCGTGCTCTGAAAACGAGACCATAAGACGAGTCATCTCCCGTGCTCTGCAATGTCACTGCGAGTGCTCCATCCGCGGGCATGCCAATGACCATTGCTTCGCGGTTGCATGTGGCGGTCACGTCGTCAATCGCCGCACGGATCGTCGGAATAAGCATAGGATGGAACGTTCCCCGTACGGCGCGCCACGTCGAGGTCAGCAATCGCGGATAGCTTGTCCCGTCCTCAACTTGCGCGCTCCTTCCGACGAGAATTTGCGATGCCAAGCGCTTTGCGAGTGCGACACGGACCTTGTACTCACGTTGGTAACCGCCCCCGCATGGTAAGAACTGCCGAGAGTCCAGTACGCCGACGACTCTTGCACGGACCGAGATAAGGCAATAGAAGTGCAAAGAACGCTTGGCTTCGCGGCGATGGATTTTGAGACCTTTGTCCTCAGAATGATTTGCACGCGACCTCCAGACCGTGAGGACCTAGGCTTTCCACGAGCATGTCGAAAGCCCACCTCCCCGCTCATTTCTGGCCAAGAGACTCGGTATCCGCGTGTTCGCGAATGCGTTGCCGCACTGAGCTCGAGTCGAAGCGCGCGCATGTCGTCGGGGTTCTTTATCGCGCCGTGCACCCGGCGCTTCAGTTGCTGCCTTTGGGCCGCGGGTAGTGTGTCCATGATCGATAGCACCTGCCCAGCAAAGCTAACTGCCGGGTAGATCTTCTCATTCGCAGCCGCCGACGGTGGAACCACGCCATCACTTCGCCTGCAGTTCACGCAAATGCTCGAGTTGGAACACGACTGCGTTCTCGGCACCGCAACATACCTGCCAATGAAGCGGTTTCCCGCTCAGTTCCCTGCTCCACTGCAGCATACGCGCGCCTTCCCGTGGCTTTCGCCAATGTCATGCTCGCAAACCGCTGGTAAATATCGGGGATTCTCGTTGGCGTCGATCTCAGTCATCAACATTGCAGGAGAGCCTTGTCGGTTTGGTGCGCCAAACACCACCACATGAAATGAATGCTGGGCACGCACATCCGGTTTGAGGAAGCCAACGGCGGGTTCGCGAAGTGCCGCTTGCGGGTGACCAGCCGCCAAGCGGGCGAGGCGCATTGACGACAGGGTACGTAGTACTCGAACGCTTTTTCGTTGCCGACAGGCTCAGTCGAGCGAGTTACGATTTTTCTTCAAGCTACGTCCTTGTGTACCCCGCCTCCTTCTGGCCGCGGATTGCGAGCACGAACACCGTATCAACCTCCGCGACGTACCGATACAGCGCAACATAACCGCGTGCACGGCGCCCTATAACGAGTTCTCTGAGGTCCGCTCGGGCAGGCCGCCCGATCAGCGGATTGCGTTCCAGTACGTCGATTGCCCTGATGATGTCTTCCATGCGAGATGGCGCATCCGACCCGTGGTGCTGAAAGAGGTGCTCAAGGATGCGATCGAGATCATCGCCGACCTCGGGCGCGAGCTCGATGCGCGTCACGACTAGCGTGCGAGAGTCCGTGGCTTGGGTCGAGCAGTCTTGTTGCCGGTGACCCGGCTCTCGAGATAGCGGCGCATCTCGCTCCACGGCACTGTCTTGCCGGAGGCGACGATCTCCGCGTACCGCTGTTCGGCCGTGTCCTGGAACTCCCCGCGGCGTTCCTCCTGTTCCGCTTTCTCGGCTATCGCTTCGAGTATGAAACTGTGCGCGGTGGTACCAGCCCGCTCTGCGGCGCGAGCAACGCGCTCCTTGAGGTCCTGCGGCAGGCGAATGGTCGTCGTGGACATTACGAAGCTCCTTGCATGGATCGGTATCGTAGCACAAGAGTGCTACAGACAGCCTGAGAGCGGCGAGCCTCGCGGTATCAGCCTTCGTCGGCTGGGTAATGGCGCGTCACGCGACCCGCTGCGCCTCGCCCTCGATCACGTCGCTCCGCGTGGTCCCACCCGCCCGGCGCCGCAGCGCGTCGTAGAGATCACGCGGCAGAAAGCGGTATGCCAGCCAGAGCAGGCCAGCCAGGACCAGACCGTCATCCACCCAGCCGAGGATCGGCACGAAGTCGCTCACGAAGTCGACCGGGGAGACAAGATAGGCAAGCGCCAGGATCGCGATCATCTTGGCAACGAACGGCGCGCCCGGGTCGCGCAGCATTACCCAGACCATTTTCGCTTCGTCCTTGAGGCGCGACCACAGCACAAACAGCAGTCCAATTCGTCGCATCGGGTTCTCCGGAAGAACAGCTGAAAGTAGACCGCGCCGACTCGCGAAGGTTTGTTCGTGGGCTTGAACCTGGAGACAAAGCGAAGCCCCCACCGATCCATGAGTCTTTCGAGACTATTTAAATCAATACAGTAAAGACCTTTTCTCGCTAATCACGTAAACAATGCTTCGACGAACCGGGAATTCTTGCTAACTTGCGCTTTTCTTGCCCCGTCACGCCAGCACAGCGGTCCGGGGCGTCGGCGATTAACCGCGCTTGCGCTCGCCACGACGCGCAGGCTGGCAAGTCGCGCTCAGCGAGGAAGAAGCCAGGATGTTCCGCTCTTTTTTCACACTGGCAGTCATTGTCTCGCTCGCGCTCGCCTGGGCTCCGGCCGCGATGTCGGCGAACCTGTCCTGGAAGGTGGTTGACGCCGCCACGGGACGCACGCTCCTGGTGAACCAGGGTGACCAGTCACGGTATCCCGCGTCCCTCACCAAGATGATGACGCTGTACCTGCTCTACGACGCGCTGGCCCGCGGCACGATAAAGATGTCCACCCGCATGCGCGTATCGCATCGGGCCGCGTCGATGCCGCCGAGCAAACTGGGTGTTCGCCCCGGCACCTCGATCACCGTCCACGACGCAATCCTGGCACTGACGACGATATCGGCGAACGACGTGGCAGTCGTTGTGGCCGAGAGGCTTGCGGGCAGCGAGACCCAGTTCGCGCGCCAGATGACCAGGAGGGCACGCACCCTCGGCATGCATCGAACCACGTTCCGCAACGCCTCGGGTTTGGACCATCCGCAGCAGAAGTCGACAGCGAGCGACATGGCCCTGCTCGGCCGCGCCCTGGTGCGCGATCACCCCCAGCGCTTCAAGGACTTTACCGCGCAGTCTTTCGTCCACGAACAGACTCGCTACTACAACCACAACCGCTTGCTCGCGACCTATCCCGGAGCGGACGGAATAAAGACCGGATTTACCCGCGCCGCGGGCTACAACCTCGTTGCGTCCGCCAGGCGCGGCAATGCTCGATTGATCGGCGTGGTAATGGGCTCGCCTTCGTCTACCGCGCGTGCAATGCTGATGACGAATCTGCTCGATCAGGGATTTCAGGTACGGGCCAGCATGGTCGTCACCTCCGCCAGTAAACGCGACCGCCAGAACGAGAAAGGCTTGCCGGTCCGCGCCCCGCTGCGCTTCGCCAAACCCGCGCCGCGGTCAAGCGCGAACTGGCGGTGACTGTTCGGCGAAACGCCGCCGCGTGAACAGGTGATGCCGGACGCGCAAAGTGCGCCGCGTTCATGGCTTCACCGGATACTGCCCTGTGGTCGGCGTTACGTGGGCGGCCTCCCGGCCTTTCTTTCCCGCTCCATCAGCATAGTATTTACTGGCCCGCTTGCGCAGCGACCGGAATCATCCACTGCAGGTAGTAGGCCTGCACATAAGTTATCACACCAATGACGGTGGCGAAGAACAGACTGTGTTTCAGCGTAAAGCGAAACAGATCCGATTCCTTCCCCACCAATCCTGTTGCCGCGCAGGCCACTGCGATCGATTGCGGCGAGATCATCTTGCCGGTGACGCCTCCCGTTGTATTTGCGGCGATCGTCAATATCGGATTGACGCCGATCTGTTGCGCGGTTACTTGCTGCAAGTTGGCAAAGAGGGCGTTGCTCGCCGTGTCGGAACCAGTCAGGAAGACGCCAAGCCAGCCAAGGAAAGGTGAGAAGAAGGGAAAAAAAGCGCCGGTCGCCGCAAAGGCCAGACCCAGCGTCGATGAAATGCCGGAGTAATTGGCAACCAAAGCGAAGCCCAGCACCAGGCCAATGGTGAAAATGGGCGTACGCAATTCCACCAGTGTTTCCCACAGCGTGGCAAAGAAGGTCTTGATGTTGACGCCCAGAATGACGGCACTGATGACCGCAGCCAATAGAATGGAAGTCCCGGTTGCCGACAGCACATCTAATTTGAAGACCGCATCATAGGGCGTCAGCCTCGTGACGACCGGTGGTGCCTTTATCACCAGCTGATCCAGGCCGGGGATATGAAAACTGACGACCCAGGCCTCGAGTGGAGCCCCCTTGGCGAACAGGTCTTTGAATTCCGGCAACGTCCAGATAGTCACCATGATTGTCAGCACGATGAACGGCGACCAAGCCTTGAAGATCTGCCCCAGGCTGTATTGGGAACGCGGATGATCCGCCGGAAGGCTGGTTCCCGTGCCCGCTCCCTGAAAGGAAAAGGCGCGCTTGGGCTGCCACACGTAGCGAAGAAAAAGCGCCAATGCCACCAGGCTCACCAGGGCGGAGGTAATATCCGGCAGTTGGTACGCCCAATGGTTCGAGGTGTAATACTGCGTCAGCGCAAAGGTGAATCCGGCGACGAAAATCGCGGGAGCCGTTTCCTTGACGCCGCGCCAACCGTCCATTATGAACACCAGCCAGAAGGGCACGAAGAGCGACAATAACGGCAGTTGCCGCCCCGCCATCTGGCCGATCAGGAATGGATCCGTGCCGGTAACCTTCCCGGCAACGGTAATCGGAATGCCCAACGCGCCGAACGCCACCGGTGCCGTATTGGCGATCAGGCATAGGCCGGCAGCATAGAGCGGATTGAAACCCAGGCCAACCAGCAGCGCGGCGGTAATCGCCACCGGTGCGCCGAACCCTGCGGCCCCTTCCAGAAAAGCGCCGAAACAGAAACCCACCAGCACCATCTGCAAACGCTGGTCGCTGGTAATGGTCAGTACGGACGAGCGAATAATGGCGAACTGGCCGGTCTTGACGGTGAGCTTGTACAAGAAAACGGCCGCCACGATGATCCAGGAGATCGGCCATAGACCGTACAAGAAGCCGTAACCCGTTGCGGCCAGCGCCATGGAAACTGGCATCCGATACGCGATTACGGCAACCGCAATTGCAAGCGCGACGGTAATCAGTGCCGCGATGTGTCCCTTCATTCGCCATACTGCCAAAGCGGCAAAGAAGAACAGGATTGGGATGGCGGCGACCAGGGCGGAAAGCCACAAATTATCCGCGAGCGGCGTATAGACTTGGGTCCATGACTGCATGCTGAAACTCTCCCTTTGTTTTGATGAGTCCTTCCGGACCTGTTGTTAGCACTGCCAGATCTCAAACACGCGAGCACTCCGCGATGGCAAGATGCCATCCAACGACATACGCGAATGCCGTCAACACTGGTATTCCAGCGTTACGCACGCGTCGGCGGCGAAGGTGCGAGAACCGATTCGATCGCCAACGGGGATCGCGAAGCGAGCGCCCTTGCGCCCTGGAGTGGTTGAACCAATCGGTTTTAAGGAGTCCTCCTATCGCGCCATCTTGGCGGTTAAGAAACGCTCAACCTTCATGATTTCACAGGATCGTCCGTGGCCCGCGAGCAGGCATCGACCAGGCGAATGATGGAGTGAAACGGGAAGTCGGCCGCCTCCGACAGCCCGATCTCGCAGGTGCGGCTCGAGGCATAGCCGGCTTTGCAGTTCGGCGGAAGCGAGGTCTTCAGGTGACGCAATGCATGCTCGGAAAGCTCCGGCCGGTTGAATCCCCTGTCGCCGGCGAAACCGCAGCACAGCACCGCGTCTTCCGTGCGAACCACCTGGCTGCTGCAGCGCGCCGCCAGCGCGGCGAGCTGTTCCACCGTCCCCATCTTGCGCACGCTGCACACCGCATGGAGCGCGACCGGCTCATCCGTTCGCTTGAATTCGAGCCGCGGCGCGACGTGCTGGTGCAGGAACTCAACGCTGTCGAAAACTTTGAGGCGTCCCTGCACCGTCCGCTTTGTGGTGAAGGCACAGGGGCTGGTATCGAACACGATCGGATGACGCCCGCCGTCGCTCACCTCCGCAAGCATCGCCTCGAGTTCCTTTGCCTTGCTCTCGGCGGCATCCCTTAAGCCCTGGCTGTCGAACGGCTGACCGCAGCACAGTCGCGCCAGATTCTGCGGATAGACGACGTCGAAGCCCGCCTTCCGGAACAGGCGCTCAGCGACCACGGGCAGCGGCTCGCGGGTGTCGTCGCCGCGCTGCGCCCCCATGTTGCGTGTGACACAGCCCGGAAAGTAGACCACGCGATCCCCCGACCCTGACGCCGGACCCGACCGTTCCGGCTCGAATCTGACGGGCCGCGGCAGCGTCGGCGACCATTTCGGCATGCGCCCGCCCGACAGGCTGCGCATACCGTCGACGGTGCGTTTCAAGAGGCGGGTGCCGAGCACGGCGTGAGCAGCGTCGGCAGTTGCGAGTCCCACGCGCAGCCCGGTCGCCACTGCGCCAAAATGGTCGGCGAGTGACTGGCCGACGCGGCGGGCGAGCGGCGTCGCACGCTGCCGGCGCAGCGCCAGAATCAGCTGACCGGTCTCGATGCCGACCGGACAGGCCGTCGCACACAGGCCACATGCCGCACAGGTTTCGATGCCGTGGTAGTCGTAGAGATCACGCAGCGCCTGCACGCTGGCGGCGCCGCCACCGCTCTTTTCCACGCGCGTGATCTCGCGCCAGCCGACGATGCGTTGCCGCGGCGAGAGTGTAAGTCCGTGCGACGGGCATTTCGGCTCACAGAAACCACACTCGATGCACTTGTCGACGATCGGGTCGCACGCGGGCATCGACTTCAGATTCTTCAGATGTGCCTGCGGGTCGTCGTTCAGGATGACGCCCGGATTGAGCAGGCGCGCGGGGTCGAAGAGATCCTTCAGAGCGCGCATGAGGCCGTACGCATCAGCGCCCCATTCGAGCTCCACGAACGGCGCGATGTTGCGGCCGGTGCCGTGCTCGGCCTTGAGCGAGCCGTCGTACTTTTCCACCACCATGCGGCACACGGCATCCATGAAGCGGCTATAGCGCTCCACTTCGGCCGGATCGTCGAAGCCCTGCGTGAAAACGAAATGCAGGTTGCCCTCGAGCGCGTGGCCGAAGATGATCGCCTCGTGATACCCGTGCTCGCGCAGCAGCGCCTGCAGATCGAGCGTCGCCTCGGCAAGCCGCGGCACCGGAAAGGCCACGTCCTCGATCACCACCGTGGTGCCAACATCGCGCACCGCGCCCACCGAGGGGAACATGCCCTTGCGCACGCTCCAGTAGCGCGCGATCTCGGTGGCGTCGGTAGTGAATGCGATCGGCTGGGCGGTGGCGAGCGGTCGCAGACGCTCCTCGATTTCCGTGATCTGGCGTGCGAGGTCGGCGGCGTTCGCCGCGCGCGTCTCGACCAGGATCGCCGCAGCGTCGGGACCGAGATCCTGAATACCCGCAGGCAACCCCGGCTTGCTCTGCACCGAGCGCAGCGCCGGACGATCGGCGAGTTCCACCGCCGACACCGGTGTGGTCTTCAGCAGTTGCACCGCCTCACAGGCGGTCTTGAGATCGTGATAGAGGATGAGGGCGCTCGCCTTGTCCGCATACTCCGGCACGGTGCTGTAGGTCAGTTCGCTGATGAAGCCGAGTGTCCCCTCGGAGCCGATCATGAGATGGGCGAGGATGTCGATTGGGTCCTCGAAATCCACCAGCGCGTTGAGGCTGTAGCCGGTGGTGTTCTTCATGCGGAACTTGTGGCGGATGCGCGCGGCGAGCGCATCGTTCGCGCGCGTCGCGCGTCCGAGGGCATCGAGCCTGGCGACGAACTCGGGCTTCGCCGCGATGAACCGGGCGCGGCTGGCAGGGTCGCGGGTGTCGAGCGTCGCGCCGTCGGCCAGGATCACGCGCATCCCGTGCAGGGTCTGATAGCTGTTTTGCGCCGTGCCACAGCACATCCCGCTCGCGTTGTTGGCGGCGATGCCGCCGATCATCGCGGTATCGATCGAGGCCGGGTCCGGCCCGATCTTGCGTCCCAAGGACGCCAGACGCCGGTTGGCCGCGGCGCCGATCACGCCCGGTTGCAAGTGAATGAGCGTGCCGTCGTCAGTGACGCGAATGCGGCGCCAGTTGTCACCCAGCAGCAGCAGCACCGAGTCGGTCACCGCCTGCCCGGAAAGACTGGTACCGGCAGCGCGGAAGGTCACCGGCGCCCGGTGGCGGGCGCACAGCGCCAGCATCCTGGCGACCTCTTCCTCGGATTCGACGACGACGACGAGCTGCGGAATCAACCGATAGAAGCTGCCATCGGTTCCCCACGCAAGACGCCGCAGGGGATCTGTGATGAGGCGCTCGGCAGGGATGAAGCCTGCCGCCTCGCGATGGATCGTCTCGTACGGCGGCGGTTGCATGTCCATCGGATCCCCCTTTTTTCGGCGGGAGAAGAAATGAGGCCCCGGCGATGTGGTCGGGGCCTCCGCTCTAGGTGGCGCCGCGGCGTCAGCCGCCCACGACCATCAGCGTGAAGGGACTCACGTACGCCTGTGCCATGATCAGCAGGCCCATCAGCATCGCCAGCGCGAGACTGTGGAAGAACACATAGCGCAGGATCTCGCCTTCGTGCCCGTACCAGTTGGTCGCGGTCGAGGCGACCACGATGCTCTGGGCGTCGATCATCTTGCCCATCACCCCGCCCGAACTGTTGGCGGCGGCCATCAGCACCGGCGAGAGACCAAGCTGCTCCGCCGAAGTCCGTTGCAGACCGCCGAAGAGAACGTTGGAGGACGTGTCCGAACCGGTGAGCGCGACGCCGAGCCAGCCCAGCATGGCGCCGAAGAACGGATACAACCAGCCGGTCTTGGCGAACGTGAGGCCGAGTGTGGAGTCGATGCCAGCACTCTTGGTGACGAAGCCGAGCGCCAGCATGGCCGCGATCGTGAGCAGCGAGTACTTCACGACGTTGAGCGTCTTCAGATAGGTCCGCACCATCTGCGGAAACGAATAACCCATCACGAAGCCGGCAATAATGGATGCGATGAGAATGCCGGTGCCGGTGGCCGACAGCCAGTTGAGGGTGTA
Organism: uncultured beta proteobacterium; assembly: GCA_963719715.1. Classification (GTDB taxonomy): domain Bacteria; phylum Pseudomonadota; class Gammaproteobacteria; order Burkholderiales; family JAEUMW01; genus JAEUMW01. Next base: position 30,513 of record CAVRDD010000021.1, on the reverse strand, counting down.
CACCGCTGCCTCCGGCACGGGCTTCGGCACCACCGGCGGCATGCGGATCACCATCTTGTCCAAGCCTTCGATGGGGAACTTGAAGACCGAGATGCCGTTCAGCACGTCCTTGATCTGCGGCAAGCCCCAGATGAAGACGAACACGCTCAGGATGACCCATGGCATCCAGGCCTTCCACACCTCACTGCTGCTGAAGCCGTGGTGCACCCGCGCATCGAACGCCGCCTCGCGCGTGATGGTTCCGCCGGTCCGGGTCGCCTCGTGCCAGATATGTTTCGGATGCCAGACCTTGAGGAAGCCCGCGAGCGCCGCCATGGAAACGATCGCTGCCACGACATCCACGAGCCACGGGCCATGTAAGTTGGAGACGAGAAACTGCGGGACGGCGAAGGCAACGCCGGCGACGAGGATCGCCGGCCAGATCTCCATCATCGCCTTGAATCCGACGAAGGCCCAGATCAGCCAGAACGGCACGATCACCGAGAAAAACGGCAGTTGCCGCCCGATCATCGCGGACAGCTGCAGCAGATCCAGTCCCGTCACCGCCGCTAGAACGATGACCGGCGTACCGAGCGCGCCGAACGCGACGGGCGCCGTATTGGCGATGAGTGACAGCCCCGCCGCCGAGAGCGGCGTGAAACCGAGACCCATCAGGATCGCGGCGGTCACCGCCACCGGAGTGCCGAAGCCCGCTGCGCCCTCGAAGAAGGCGCCGAAGCAGAACGCTACCAGCAACAGTTGCAATCGGCGGTCGTCGGTGATGCCAGTGATGCTCTTCTGCAGGATGTTGAAGAGCCCGACGTCGTTCGTGAGGTTGTAGAGGAAGATGATGTTGAGGACGATCCAGCCGATCGGGAGGAGACCGAAGGCTGCCCCCCAGACGGCGGTCTTGCCCGCCATCGAACCCGGCATGCCGAAGATGAATACTGCGACCAGGATTGCGACGACCAGACCCTGGATGGCGGCGATGTGGGCTTTCACGTGGAAGAAGGCGATTCCACCGAGCAACACGAGGATCGGCAGTGCTGCGCACAGCGTCGAAAGCCAGGGGTTGTTAAGGGGATCGTAGACCTGATTCCAGGGCATCGCCTGTTTCTCCTTTGGCGGACGTCAGCGTCGAGCCCGATCGGAGACCGCGTCCGGAAAGGCGGGGTGCCGACGATCAGACTGGCATCGCGGACCATTCCGCGACGTCGCTGCGCATTCTCATTGTTGGTCACGCATCCGAGCGGCCGCCACACCCCCAGCGAACTCCCATCGCCGCAACGCCAGCGACCCCGTCGGACCTGCCTTGCGTCGAAGTCACCACCGCATGACTTCCGCGTGGATCATAAGCTTGCCGTGCAAAGTTGTCAGCATGACAAGGAAGTTTTCGGTTGCGCGTCGCACCATCGCCAGGCCCAGTTTGCCGGCCGCCTGGCGACACCGTCTTCGGCCCACGACGGCCCAAGGCCGCATGTCCGGCACTGCTGGCATGCTTCTGGCACTCTCGCGCGTACTCGGGGCCTCACACCACGCCCCCTCGCAGCCGGCCCACCCCGGGCCAAACTCACCGCCCAGCCATGGCACATGAAAGCTTGGAAGTACTTGCGCAGCATCTGCGTCCGGGAATGTTCGTCGAGGACCTCGACCGCCCGTGGCTGGACACGCCCTTCCTGATCCAGGGGTTTCTGCTGGACAACGACGGCGACATCCAGACGCTTCAGCAGCTTTGTCATCACGTGTACGTCGATCCGCTGCGCTCGACCGTTGCGGTACCGCGCTGCGCCGCCGCGGACAACAAGGGTCTTGGCAGCATGGCGGCCGAGCGTTCGCTGGAAGTGGTCCGACCCGCGCCCGCCAGCACGTTTGGGAGTCCTGGTGGTGCTCGCCCGCCCACACGCAACAGAATGCCTGTCGACGACTATGACAGGGTCTCGTCAGCGCTGCCGGACCCCGCAGAGAAGTTCAAGATCACGCCAGACCGCCCACGCGCAGCCCTCGCCAACGTCTCACCCGCTGATTGGCGTCCGACGGTCGCTGCCCGTGCGACGGACACGGACACGAGCGAAGTGGGGGCCCGTTTCAATCCCCTGTCCCGCCTCAAGGGTTTTTTCGAGGACATTGCCAGCTCGTGGCGCGAGTCGCGGGTGCCATCGGTTCCTCTTCCCGAAGTCGAGGAGACCCCTGTCCGGCCACCGGATCCCTTCATGGCGCCCCCCGGCGTCAAGCTCGTGATTTACCCGGAGCAGCGTCCCGTCCGCGAAGAATTGCCGCGCGCCGAGAAATCCTTCACCCGCGCCCGCGAGACGCTGGACCGGCTTGCCCAGGACATGCGAACGGGGACAAGCGTCGACGTGGCAGGTGTCGACGACGTGGTCAACGATATGGTCGACAGCATGATCGCGAACCCCGATGCGCTCATGTGGATCGCGCGCATGCGCCAGCAGCACAACGATGTCTACGCGCACGGCGTGCAGGTCGGCGTCTATCTCCTCGCGCTCGGACGCCACCTGGGCTTCCCGAAGGCGCAGCTCGGTCATCTTGGAACCATGGGCCTGCTGCTGGACCTGGGCAAGACCGCGCTTCCGCGCACCTTGCTGGAGAAACCAGGGCGCTTGACGGACGAAGAGTTCGAACTCATGAAGCGCCACGTCGAATACGGGCTCGAAGTCGTGACGTCAGGACCGCAGTCCCTGCATCCCGACATACTCGAAGGTATCGCGCAGCATCACGAGCGCTTGAACGGCCTCGGCTATCCGAAGGGATTGCACGGCGACCAGATCAGCATGTACGGGCGCATGGCAGGCATCGCCGACTGCTTCGCCGCCCTCACCTCGCCGCGTCCCTACGCCGAGACGCTGTCCGTGAGCGACGCCATGATGCGCATGTACAAGTGGGGCGGCGAGCATTTCGCCCAGCCCCTGGTGGAGAAGCTGGTGCAGGCCATCGGCGTCTTCCCGGTGGGCTCGCTGGTCGAGCTCTCTTCGGGCGAAGTGGCGGTGGTGATCCGCCACAACCGGGTGCGCCGCCTGCAGCCGACGGTTCTGGTGATTGCCGGAGCAGACAAGCAACCGTTACAGCGCTTCCGCACGCTCGATCTCCTGAATGAGCCCAAACAGCCCGGCGCCCCCCGCATCCAGGTGCATCGCGGCTTGCCCGCCGGCGCTTACGGCCTCGACACCAGCTCGTGTTATCTGAGCGCGGCGTGACCGGAAGTCTGACGGCGATGTCGGTCCCCTCGATCGCTCTGTATTCGACGCCGTGCAACGCCGGCCGGCGCTCAAAGCAGCTCGAGCCGCGCGCGCTGCTCGACTACGCGACGAACGCCATGCTCCCGCTGGGCGACGCAGCGAGGACCGTAGCGCTTCTTGTGATCGATCTGCGTCGGCCGGATCGGCTTGATGCGTTGATGGGCAAGACTGCCTCGGAAGCCCGCCTGGAGCACGTCCTCGACAGGCTCGACGTGCTGTTGCGGATCGGCGACCGCTATTCCGCCGTCAGCCGCAACGAGATCTGGCTGGTGTTGCCTGATCTCGGGAATGCAAGCCTCGCCGTGCTCGCCGCCATCCGCATCGTGCAGGAACTGGAGGTGCCCGACCCTGCCGGCGAACCCGAATTCCAGCTGCGCCCCTGTGTCGGCATCGCCTATTTCCCGGAGCACGCCGGCGACATGACGCAGCTCGTGCGTCTGGCAGATGCGGCCTGTCAGGCCGCGGCGCTCACCGAGGAAGGCTACTGTGTGGCGGAGCTGCGGCGGACGACGTCGATCACCCGCACGACCGAGCTCGCGGACCTGGTGCGCGAGGCTCTCAGGCTGAACGCGCTGGAGGTGCACTACCAGCCGCAGATCGACCTTGCCACCGGCCGCTGCACCTCGGCCGAGGCGCTCGTGCGCTGGCCGAGCAACGATCCCAGAGCACTCCCCGCGGCGCTCATCGCGCAGATCGCCGAGAGCACGGAGATCAACCACGCGTTCACGCTCTTCATCCTCAACACGGCCTTGCGCCATACCGTTGGCTTCCGCCGCAGCGGCGTCGAAGTTCGCCTGAGTGTGAATGTCTCGGCCAACCTGCTGAACGACGACGAACTGCCGGAGATTCTCGCGCAGAGCCTCGACGCCTGGTCGGTCCCCGCCGATCAGCTCACGGTCGAAGTGACCGAGGGCACCATCGTCAGCGACGTCAAGCGCTCCGTACAGGTGCTCGAACGCGTGCGGAGTCTGGGCGTGCGCTTGGCGATGGACGATTTCGGCACCGGATACTCATCGCTCGCCCAGTTCAAGCGGCTGCCGTTCGACGAAATCAAGATCGACAAGCTGTTCGTGCAGAACATGCTGCAAACCCGGGGCGACGAGCAGATCGTGCGTGCGATGGTGGATCTTGCCCACAACTTCGGGCTTGTCGCAGTCGCGGAGGGGGTGGAGGACACGCCGACGCTCAACAAGCTGCGTGACCTAGGCTGCGACCTGGCCCAAGGCTACGCCATCAGCAAGGCGCTGCCCGAGCCGATCTTCCGGGACTGGTGGATACGCCGCCAGGCATCGTCAGGGCGGTAAGCACTGGGCCGACGCCTATTGCTGGGGTCGCCTGCGCGCCTCTTGCGGGCCGCATCGCGTGGCCCGAACCACCCAAATCCTCGTCGTGACGCCGCAAGGCGAAGGCGGCGGACTACAGCTCACCAGCGCACTTCGAAGAGGCAGGCCTCGGCACCCATGGCCTCGCACGCAGTCTCGCGCACAACCGTACCGGGATCGACCAGCGTGCGAAAGATGCGCTGGAAGGTCGCCGCGTAGTAGTCGCAAAGCGGCTCATGCGCGATAGATCCGCAACAGACGACGCAGCTGCTGATCCAGATCTGCAAGGGGCGCCCGGTGCGCGCGGCGAAGACGCTGCTGCCAGAGAAGGTCCAGGCATGGCGGCGCAGCGCTGCCAGCAGAATGCGGCTGGCAAGCATCGAGGGAAGCGCACGCATGACGAGCTTCACCGGCCACGGGATACGTTCGCTGAGCAGATACTCGCCGGTGGCGAAACCGGCAGCGCGCGCAATCCAGCGAGTGCGCTCCAATCCGAGCTCCGTGCGCAGGACGTGATGCAGGTGCTTGACTTCGCGCTCGTCGACCATCTGCCGCGGCGGCGACGTGAGATAGCGCTCGAGCCCGGCAGAACGGAAGAGGCGCACCGCTCCGCTCTGGCCGACCTGCTGCCGAAGTGCATCGGCCACCCGCGTGATCGCGTTCGGCCCGATGCGGCCAATGCGCTTCTCGCGGAGCCTGTGTTCGCTCGCTACTACAACCATTCGGAACCCTCCCCTTGTGCCCGTGCCTAGCCCGTTCCCGCAAACCTCACGCGGAACCCGTCACCCCGTCAGGACGCGATCCTTGCCAGTCGGTCGCCGCGCGTGGCGGCGTTTTTTCTTCGCAGATTCCGGGGCGTGGTTCGATTCTATATCGGTGCCGCGCAACAATGAAACCCGGTGGTCGCCCCGGCTTGCAATCCCGACACCAATCTTTCTCCTCCCGCGCAGGAGCGCGCCGTCGCCAGCTTGCCCATAATGGCGCCTCGACGGCACGAGCGAGGTGTGAATGGCTGAGGTGCGACTGGAGCAGGTGCGCAAGGTCTACGACAACGGTTACGTCGCCGTAAGCGACGCGAGCTTCACGGCCGCGGATGGGGAACTCCTGGTGCTGGTCGGACCTTCTGGATGCGGCAAATCGACCGTGCTGCGCATGATCGCCGGACTCGAATCCATCAGCAGCGGAACGCTGTCCATCGACGGTCGCGTGGTCAACGACGTCGCCCCCAAGGATCGCGACATCGCCATGGTGTTTCAGAGCTATGCGCTCTATCCGCACATGACGGTGGCGCAGAACCTCGGGTTCGGCTTGAAGCTGCGTGGACACCCGCCGGCGGAAGTCACGCAGCGCATCGAGGCCGCCGCCGCAAAGCTTGGTCTGGCCGAAATTCTCGATCGCCGCCCCGCCACGCTGTCGGGTGGGCAGCGCCAGCGGGTGGCACTCGGGCGCGCTCTCGTGCGCAATCCCAAGGTATTCCTGCTGGATGAGCCGCTCTCCAACCTCGACGCCAAGCTGCGACTTTCGATGCGCACCGAGATCGCGAAGCTGCAGCGCAGCCTCGGTGTAACCATGGTGTACGTCACTCACGACCAGATCGAAGCGATGACGCTCGGTCAGCGCATCGTCGTTCTCGACGCCGGCGTGATCCAGCAGATCGACACCCCCATGCGCCTCTACGAGCAACCAGTGAACTTGTTCGTTGCAGGTTTTTTTGGCAGCCCGGCGATGAACTTCTTTCGCGGCACGCTCTCCGCGGACGGATCGCAACTGGCCCAGGAAGGCGAGACCATGGTACTCGGAGACCTTGCGGCAGCACAGCCCGCGCTCGCAGGCTACGCGGGGCGGGAACTCGTCCTCGGCCTGCGCCCGGAGGATTTGAGTCCGGCTGCCGAAGATTCCAGCGGAGTAATCAAGCCAGGCTTCGCTGCACATCTCGACTACGTCGAACCGGTCGGCAACGAGATGTTCCTCAATCTGCGTCTTGCTGGCCGCGACCTCGTCGCACGCCTGCCGCCGCGCCCGCTGCCTGACCCCGGCAGCGAACTCCGCATGACTTTTTCACCGGCGCGTCTGCACGGATTCGACCCGCACTCGGGCATGCGGATCGTACCGAACGCACCGTAAGCAACTCATTTTGGCTTGAATGCACTCGGATCGGCCCCTACCATAGCTCCTTTTTTCGTGAAGCTGGCGCCGCTGGCGCGAACACCTTGAGCCATCAAGATGCCTTCCCCTGCGATTTCCTGTGGGGTGCTGCGACATCGGCCTACCAGATCGAGGGCTCGCCCCTCGCCGACGGCGCCGGTGCCAGCATCTGGCAGCGCTTCGCGCATACGCCCGGCAGGACTCACGACGGCGACACCGGCGATGTCGCCTGCGACCACTACCGGCGCTATCGCGACGACGTTGCGCTCATGCGCGAGCTCGGCCTCAACGCTTATCGCTTCAGCATTTCGTGGTCGCGCGTGTTGCCGCAGGGACGCGGTAGCGTGAATGCGGCGGGCTTGGATTTCTACGAACGCCTGGTGGACGCTCTGCTGGAGCGCGGCATCGAGCCGATGGCCACGCTCTATCACTGGGATCTTCCCGCGGCGCTGGACGATCGCGGCGGCTGGCTCAATCCGGACATCGCCGCACTGGTTCGCGGATTACGCACAGGCTTCTCTTCCGGCGGCTCGACGACCGCGTGAAGCTGTGGGCAACGCTCAACGAACCCTGGGTCGTAACCGACGCAGGCTACCTGCACGGAGTGCACGCGCCCGGTCACCGCAGCGCTTTCGAAGCGCCGATCGTAAGCCACCACCTGCTGCGTGCGCACGGGGCGGCGGTGCGCGCCTACCGCGCAGAGGGCAAGACACCGCATCGGTCTGGTGGTCAACCTGGAGCCGAAGTATCCGGCCTCGCAATCGGCAGAAGATCTCGCGGCCACGGCGCGTGCCGACGCCTACATGAACCGCCAGTACCTCGATCCGGTGTTTCTCGGCAGCTATCCTGCGGAACTGCGCGAAGTCTTCGGCGCGGCATGGCCAGAATGGCCGCAGGAAGACTTCGCGCAGATCCGCGAACCGGTCGATTTTCTCGGCGTCAACTACTACACCCGCAGCGTTACCCAACAAGATCCGGCCGCGTGGCCGCTGGCAGCGGCGGCGGTGCGCCAAAAACAGGCGACCTACACCGAGACCGGCTGGGAGGTATATCCGCAGGGCCTCACCGACGTGCTCGTCTGGGTGAAGGAACGCTACGGCAACCCCCTGGTCTACGTGACCGAGAACGGCGCGGCGTTCTACGATCCGCCCACTGTGTCAGGCAACGCGCCGTCCGATTCGCTGCGTGTCGAGTATCTGCGAAGCCATCTGCAGGCAGTGCGCGCGGCGCGCGCCGCGGCATGCAATGTGCAGGGCTACTTCGCTTGGTCTTTGCTGGACAATCTGGAATGGTCGCTCGGTTTTTCCAAACGCTTCGGCCTCGTGCACGTGGACTTCGAGACACAGCGCCGAACACCCAAGGCAAGCGCGCGTTTCTACTCGCGTGTGATCGCGACGCACGGAGGTGCGCTCGATGAGTTCGCGAGTTGATGCACCGGACATCATGCTGCCCACTACGGACCAGCCGACAGGCAGAAAGTGGTCATTCCCGACGCCGCTGCGCTGGCTGGTCGCGGTGCTGGTGATGGTGGCCACGGTCATCGCCATCGCGAGCCGTTTCCTTCCGCCAACCACAGACACGGCCCCGCCCATCTTGACGACGAAACTCCCCCCGCTCTTCGACGACATCGAGGAGCGCACCTTTCGCTATTTCTGGGACACCGCCGACCCGAAGACAGGCCTCGTGCCGGATCGCTATCCGACGCCCTCGTTCGTCGAGCATCGCGGCGGTCGGATTCGCGCTCACCGCCTACCCGATCGGCGTCGAGCGCGGCTACGTCACGCGCGACGCGGCGCGCGAGCGCGTGCTCACAACGTTGCGCTTCTTTCACTCGGCGCCGCAGGGCGAGAGCGGCACCGACGCGGCGGGCTACAAGGGCTTCTTTTACCGCTTCCTCGACATGAAGACGGGCCTGCGATCGGGACCGATCGAGTTGTCGACCGTCGACACGGCGCTGCTTCTCGGCGGCGTGCTCTTCGCCCAGTCCTATTTCGACGGCGACCGACGAGAAGGAAGCCGAGATCCGCGCGCCTGGCCGACGAGATCTACCGCCGCGTCGACTGGCGCTGGGCGCAGGCGCGCCCACCCGCGATCTCGCCACGGCTGGTCGCCGGAATACGGGATTCATCGAGCACGACTGGCTGCGGCTACAACGAGGCGATGCTCGTCTACATCCTGGCGCTGGGCTCGCCCACCCATCCGGTGGAGCCCACGGCATGGGAGGAATGGAGACGCGGCTACGAGCACTACTGGGGCGAGCTGTACGGTCAGCCGCACCTCACCTTCACGCCGCTCTTCGGTCATCAGTATTCGCACGTCTGGATCGATTTCCGCGGCATCGTCGACGGACCACATGCGCAGCGCCGGCCTCGACTACTTCGAGAACTCCCGGCGCGCGATCTATGCGCAGCGCGCCTATGCGATCGCAAATCCGCATGCGCTGGAAGGGCTACGGCGAGAACATGTGGGGACTGACGGCGAGCGACGGGTCCGGCCGACGTCGAGCTGCGAGTATCGCGGCGAGATGCGCCTGTTCCGCACCTACAGCGCGCGCGGCATCGGCATGGTGTACTCGGTCGACGATGGCACGATCGCGCCGACCGCGGCGGCGGCATCGCTTCCCTTCGCGCCCGAGATCGTGATCCCCGCCATCGAGAACATGCACGACCGCTACGGCGAGCACATCTACGGCGAGTACGGCTTCCTCGACGCGTTCAACCAGAGCTTCGACTACGACGTGCCGCTCACGCACGGCCGCGTCATTCCGGGCTTCGGATGGGTGGACAACGATTACCTCGGCATCGACCAGGGACCGATCGTCGCGATGATCGAGAACCAGCGCACCGGGCTCGTCTGGCGCTGACGCGCAAGCGTAATCCGCACCTGCGGCGCGGCCTGGAGCGCGCCGGCTTCACGGGCGGCTGGCTCGATCGAACCGAAGGCGCTCGCGCAAGGGTACGATCGCGCTAGCGCCGCACGGCCGCGCAGACGCGTCCTTCGCTCCGCGCTGCGATCATGCGCAGTCTGACGCGCCTTCTGCCGCTCTTTGTCCTGTGCGCCTGCGCGCGCGCGCCCGCCGACGCCGCAGATGCTCCGCTTCTGGGCGATGGGGCGCGAAGGCGAGGTCGTCGCGCGACTGCTGCCCGAGTTCGAACGTCGCCATCCCGACGTCCGCGTCGACTGCAGCAGCTTCCCTGGACCGCTGCGCACGAAAAACTGCTGACCGCGTTCGCCGGCGACGCGCTGCCGGACGTCTGCCAGCTCGGCAACACCTGGATGCCGGAATTCGCCGCGCTCGGCGCGCTCGAGAATCCTGCATGCGCGCGTCGCTGCATCGCCGTCGATCGCGCGGCGGATTACTTCCCCGGCATCTGGGATACGAACGTGATCGACGGGCAGCTCTACGGCGTGCCGTGGTACGTCGACACACGCCTCGCTCTTCTACCGCACGCGACCTGCTGGCGGAGGCAGGATTCGACGCGCCCCCGCGCTCGTGGGCGGAGTGGACAGACGGCGCTGGCGGCGATCAAGCGAACGGGCCGGAGCCGGATCGCTATGCGATCCTGCTGCCGCTCAACGAATTCGAGCCGCTGCTGGCGCTGGCCTGCAGCAAGCCGGCGCCGCTGCTGCGCGACGACGGCACGCCGCGGCAATTTCCGCAGCGCCGACTTCAAGCGCGCCCTTGCGTTCTATCGCGAAATGTTCGACAACGGCTGGGCGCCGGCGCACGAGCGCACGCAGATCTCCAATGTGTGGGACGAATTCGGCCGCGGCCACTTTCGCCTTCTACATCTCCGGGCCGTGGAACATCGGCGAATTCAAGCGCCGTCTGCCGCCGGAGCGTGCAGGCGACTGGATGACCGCGCCGCTGCCGGGGCCGGAGGGTCCGGGCGCGTCGATCGCCGGCGGCTCCAGCCTTGTGGTCTTCCGCTCGGCGCAGCACGCAAGATGCCGGCATGGAAGCTGATCGAGTATCTTGTCCGAGCCTGACGTGCAGCTGCGCTTCCACGCGCTGACCGGCAACCTGCCGCCGCGGCGCACGCCTGGAATGACGCCAGCGCTCGCCGACGATGCACATGCGCGCGCCTTTCGCGAGCAGCTGGAGCGCGTCGAGCGCTGCGCCGAAGGTGCCGGAGTGGGAACGCATCGCGCACGAGATGCAGCTCGTCGCGCGAGCGCGTGGTGCACGGCAGCGAGTGACGATCGACGCAGGCGACGGCCGAGCTCGATCGCACGCGCGGACCGATTCTCGAGAAGCGGCGCTGGATGCTGGCGCGCAAGGAGGCAGCACGATGAAGCTCCGGTCGGCAGCCTGGGCGTTTCGTCGCGCCGGCGTTGCTGGTGATCGCGCGTGTTCTTCCTGCTGCCGGTGCTGGCCGGCGCTCGCGCTGAGCCTCACCGACTTCGATCATCTACGCGCTGGCCGACATCGGCAACCTGCGCTTCGTCGGGCTCGACAACTACATCGAGCTGCTGCAAACGCCGCTGTTCTGGAAGGCGCTCGGCAACACGCTCTACTTCGTCGTGGTCGGCGTGCCGCTGTCGATCGCGCGTCTCGCTCGGTGCGGCGCTGCTGCTGAACTCGCAGCTCGCGCGGTTCGAGGCCGTTCTTCCGCACCGCGTTGTTTGCGCCGGTCGTGACCACGCTGGTCGCGGTCGCGGTGGTCTGGCGCTACCTGTTCCACACGCGCTACGGCCTCGTCAACTACTGGCTGGGCGAGCGTCGGCATGCGCGCCGATCGACTGGCTGGGCGATCCGCACTGGGCGATGCCGACGATCATCCTGTTCGCGGTGTGGAAGAACTTCGGCTACAACATGATCATCTTCCTCGCCGGGCTGCAGGCATCCCCGAAGACCTCTACGAGGCGGCGCGCATCGACGGCGCGTCGTGCGTGGCGGCAGCTCCGCCACATCACCCTGCCGATGCTGGCGCCCGTCGCTCGCTGCTGGTCGAGCATCCTCACCATGGCCGGCTATTTCCAGCTCTTCGCCGAGCCCTACGTGATGACGCAGGGCGGGCCGCTGCAAAGCACCGTGAGCGTGCTCTACCTCATGTACGAAGAAGGCTTCAAGTGGTGGAACCTCGGCTGCGCCTCCGCGGTGGCGTTCCTGCTGTTCGTGATGATGTTCGCCGTCACCATGCGCTGCTCGTGCGCTTCGGCAACGCGGGCGAGCGCAGGCATGAAGCCGCACGCTCGCGCCGCGCGCTGGTCAACGGCGCTGCTCATCGCGGCTGCACGGCATCAGCCTGTTTCCGCTGCGTGTGGATGCTGTCGGTCTCGTTCATGCCGCCGGGCGAGGCGAGCGCCTTTCCCGCCGCCGCTGCTGCCGGCAGAGCCGACGCTCGCACAACTACCGCGAGCTGTTCGCTGCGCGCCGGCATGGGCCGCTACTTCGCTCAACAGCCTGCTGCTCGCCATCGCGGTGCACGCTGCTCTCGCTCGCGTTCAACACCATGGCCGGCTACGCCTTCGCCAAGCTGCAGTTCGCCGGCCGCGAGCGCATCTTTCGCAGTCGCTGCTGGGCGCCCTCGTCATTCCCGGGGCAGGTGGCGATGATGCCGCTGTTTCTGCTGCTCAAGCAGATGGGCCTGGTCAACACCTACGGCGGCGTCATCGTGCCCGGCGCTCGCCGGCATCTTCGGCATCTTCCTGGTGCGCCAGTACGCGCGCTCGATTCCCGACGAACTGCTCGAAGCCGCGCGCGTCGATGGCGCCGGCGAGTTGCGGATCTTCGTCGCCGATCGTCGTCCCCGCTGCTGCGAGCCGATCCTCGTGACGCTGGCGATCTTCACCTTCCTCGGCGCTGGAACGACTTCATGTGGCCGCTGATCGTGCTCGGCGACGAGCGCCTGCTACACGCTGCCGGTCGCACTGGCCTCGCTGTCGCGCGAGCACGTGCAGGACAACGAACTGATGATGGCCGGCTCGGTCGTGACCGTGCTGCCGGTGCTGCTGCTGTTCCTCGCGCTGCAGAGGCACTACATCCAGGGGCTGTTGCTCGGGAGCGTCAAGGGATGAAGTGCGCATGTCAGCCTCGCGCTCTGGCTCGGACTCGCACTGGCGATGCCGTGCGCCATCGCCACCCCGCAGGGAGGTTCGATGCGGCTCCTCGATGATCTTCACGACCTCGCGCCCTGGCAGGCATCGCGCCTCCGACGGCGTCGAGGCCAGTCTGCGTTCCGTGCCGGGCAGCGCAGGGTAACGCGCTCTGCCTCGACTTCGATTTCGGCAACGTGTCCGGTTACGCGGTCGCGCGGCGCGAGCTGCCGCTCGACTTCCCGCAGAACTTCGAGTTCGTCTTCGGCCTGCGTGGCGACGCGCCGCCCAACACGCTCCAGTTCAAGCTCATCGACGCGAGCGGCGAGAACGTGTGGTGGGTAAACCGCCCGGATCTCGCGTTCCCGCACGAATGGCAACGAGTGCGCTTCAAGCGGCAGGCATGTCGAATTCGCCTGGGGGCCGACGACCGATCGCGAGCTGCGACACACGGCGACGCTGGAGTTGGTCGTCGCGCGCGGTCAGGGCGGCGGGAAAGGATCGGTCTGCTTCGAACAGCTTGACGTTCCGCGAACTGCCGAGCGCATCGCTCACGCCCCCTGGCGCCGCGATCGCTGCACGCACGTCGTCGCTCGCATCCCGAGCGCACCCGCGCCGCTGCGCTCGACGGATCGGCCGACACCGGCTGGCGCAGCGATCCGGCCGCCGGCGCCGCGCAGAGCTTCACGATCGACTTCCAGTCAGCCACGCGAGCTCGGCGGCCTCGTCCTCCGCTGGCTACCCGGTGCTGCACGCTTCGCGCTACGACATCGAGTTCTCCGACGACGGCGCGCACTGGCGCACGGTGCGGCAGGTCATGAACGGCAACGGCGGAACCGATCCGCACCTGCTGACCGGAATCGGAGATCGCGTTATCTGCGCCTGCGCTTGATCGACGGCCCGGCGAAGGCGTACGGCATCGCCGCAGATCGAGGTCAAGGATCTTGCCTTCGGCGCCTCGCCCAATGCCTTCTTCTCGGCCGTCGCCCACGAAGCACCGCGTGGCCATTACCCGCGCGGCTTTTCCGGCGAACAAACCTACTGGACCGTCGTCGGCATCGACGGCGGAACCGTACAGGGACTGCTTTCCGAGGACGGCGCGCTCGAGCCCGGCCCGCGCGCGCGCCGCGATCGAGCCCTTCCTGCTCACCGAGCAAGGACTCGTCACCTGGGCCGACGTCAAGCCGGAGGCACTCGCTGCAGGACGATTACCTGCCGATTCCGAGCGGTCACCTGGCGCACACCGGATCTCGCACTGCACGTGACGGCGTTCGGCATCGGCACGCGCGCGCAATCCTCGCTGGTGGCGCGCTATCGCATCGAGAATCGCACGCCGCAGACCGCGCGTCGTGACGCTCGGTGCTTGCGCTGCGTCCGTTCCAGGTCAATCCGCCGACGCAGTTCCTGAACACCACGGGCGGCGTCGCGCCCATTCGCACACTGCAGTGGGACGGAAGCGCAATCGCGGTCAACGGCGAGCGCCGGTTCTTCCCGCTGACCGCGCCGGAGCGCGTCGTCCTCGCCGAGTTCGACTGCCGGGAGCATTCACCGCACTGCTCGACGAACCGGCGCACACCAGGGAACCGCGATCACCGACGACACGGCTTTGCATCGGCGGCGCTCACCTATCGTCTCGAACTGCCGCCGCATGCGAGCCGGGAGATCGGCATCGTCGCACCGCTCACCGGCGCGCCGTTGCTGCCGACGGGGGATGCCGGCGCGTGGCTCGCACGACAGCAGGACGCGACCGCCGCCGCGTGGCGCACCGAGCTCAACCACGTCCGACTGCGACGTGCCCGCCGGAAGCGCAGCCCATCGCGGACACGCTGCGCACGGCGCTCGCGCACATGCTCATCACGCCGCAACGGACCTGCGCTGCAGCCGGGCACGCGCGCGTATGCGCGCTCGTGGATCCGCGATGGCGCCATGATGTCCGACGGCCTGCTGCGGCTCGGTCATGCGCCCGTCGTGCGCGAGTACATCGACTGGTTCGCGCCGCACCAGTTCGCCGACGGCAAGGTGCCCTGCTGCGTCGACCATCGCGGCGCCGATCCGGTGGTCGAGAACGACAGTCACGGCGAGCTCGTCTACCTGATCGCGCAGTACTACCGCTACACGCACGACGCGCGACTGGCTGCGCCTCGATGTGGCCGCATGTCGCGGCTGCGGTGCGCTACATGAACGCGCTGCGCGCGAAGGAACGACGCGCGGAGAACGAGACGCCAGTCAGCGCCGCGCCTTCTACGGCCTGATGCCGCCGTCGATCAGTCACGAGGGCTATTCCGACCGGCCCGCCTATTCGTACTGGGACGACTTCTGGGCGGCTGCCGGTTACGACAGACGCTGTCACCATCGCCGAAGCGCTCGGCAGAAAGCAGGACGCCGCAGCGTTCGCGCGCGAGCGCGACGAGTTCCGGCGCGATCTCGAAGCCTCGATCGCGCGCCAGCATCGCGCTGCACGGCATCGACTACATTCCCGGCGCCGCCGATCGCGGCGACTTCGACGCCACGTCCACCACCATCGGCCTGTCGATCGCAGGTATGCAGGCCAGTGCTTCCGCAGCGCGCAGCTCGAGCGCACGTTCGAGCGCTACTGGCAGACGTTCCTCAAGCGCCGTGGCGGGTCGACCGACTGGAAGGACTACACGCCGTACGAGCTGCGCAGCGTCGGCGCCTTCGTGCGACTCGGCCACCGCGATCGCGGCGCTCGAGCTGCTCGACGGCCTGCATGGCCGACCGCCGCCCGGCTGCGTGGAATCAATGGGCGGAAGTCGTCGGGCGCGACGCCGCGCGAACCGCGCTTCATCGGCGACATGCCGCATGGATGGATCGCCTCCGATTTCGTGAGCGCCGCACTCGATCTGTTCGCGTACGAGCGCCAGCGCGATCGTTCCATCGTGCTTGCCGGCGGCGTTGCGACCCGATGGCTTTCGGGCAGCGGCATTGCCGTGGTCGAGATCTGCGCACGCCATACGGCAAGTTGAGCTACGGCTTGCGCGGCGACGAAGAGCAGATCACGCTCGGCATCGACGGTGGGATCACAGCGCCGCCCGGAGGACTGACATTCGCCTGGCCTTTTGCCGGTGAGCCGGGGAGCGTCCGCGACGCGGACGAAGGGCTCACATGGAAAGATCGCGAGGTGAGGATCATGAAGGTGCCGGCTTCTGTTTCATTCCAGCGACGCGCACGAAGCGCGAAGTAGGCGATCCGCGTTACCACTGTCTATCACCCGCGGCGTGCCGAAAAGACTTCGCGTCTGCACTCACGCCGCGCCCGCAGCTTCAGCGCAGAAAACTGTCGAGCCGGAACGTTGAGCGCTCGCCGATGAGCGAGAAATTCTCCTCCAGCCACTGGTCCGCGCGCTTGTGTCCCTCCTCGTGCAGCGCGCGCAGGAACGTCGGATGGGTGTTCATCCGACTCATCGTGCTCAACTGGCTCATCAGCGACTGTGCATCGATGAGGTGCATCTTGAGCTGTCGCAGTCGCCGCTCCAGACGTCCGAGTGGAAACAGCGATTGCTCCGCTTCACGGGTCGCGAGCGCAAGTCCCTGCAGTTCGGTGAAGAACGACGAGCCGAAGCTGATCTCGTTCAGCCGGTGCCAGATCTCCTCCGAGGTTTTCGGCACCTCGGGACGGTGCGAAGCGTTCAGGACGACCATGACAAGATCAGGCGCCGTGCAGCGGTGTACCAGCGGGTAGATCGGTGGATTGGCGGCGAGCCCGCCGTCCCAGTACGCCTCGCCGTCGATCTCGACCGCCCGCTGGATCGACGGCAGACACGCCGACGCAAGCAGCACGTCGATGGTGAGATGTCGGTTGCGGAACAGTCGCAAGGTGCCGGTGGCAACGCGCGTGGTCGCGATGAAGAGCTGGATGGGGCAACTTCCCCGCAAGCGCTCGAAATCGATCTGTTGCGACAGCAAGTCGCGCAGGGGATCGAGCTCAAAGGGATTGAACTGATACGGCGAGACGAAACGGGCAAGCGCGAGAAAGGCCTGAAAAGCCGCAGTCGGCCGCGCCTCGGCGTCGATCTTCACTGCCGAGGCTCCGTCCTCCGGAACGACGGCGAAGGACCCGGTACCGCCGACACTCTCCCAGAAGGTCTTGAGAGCTTCGCGTGCACCCTTGCGGCCGCCCACCGTGTAGCCGTGCGCCAGCACGACCGCATTCATCGCACCGGCGCTCGCGCCGCTGATGCCCTGAATCTCGATGCGCCGCTCCTCAAGCAGGCGATCGAGCACGCCCCAGGTGAACGCGCCGTGGGAGCCTCCGCCCTGAAGCGCGAGCGAGACGATCTTCTTCTTCACGGTCTCCTGTCCGCCCTCGGAAGGCGCGGGATCGACAGCACACGTTCCCTTGGGGAGCGTGTGATTGACTCCGGGCGAGCGCCTCAGCCTTTCTTGCTGGACGCCTCTGCGCTCTCGCTCGATTCCGCCATGCCGAGTGCGCTTTTCACCTGTCGCGCCGCAGTCTCATGCCATTCGGTGATCGCCTTGGTGAAACGGTCGAAATATTGCTCTGCGCCCGCATTGCTGCCCACGAAGGGCTCGCCCAGCAGCTTGGCCATCTCGGCCTGCGTTTGCGACACGACGTCGAACCAGTTGCGCGTCACCTGCACCATCCGCTTGGCATTCTCCTGGTACAGCGTCGGCCATTGGGCAAGCACCGCTGCCGAATCCTTGGTGTCGAACAGCGCGCCTGGGCGCGTGGAGTTCTCGAGCAGTGTCTGAATATTCTTCGAGTTTTCCGCGAAGGCCGCATGGGCGGCGTCGGTCTGCAATTGAAACAGGCGCTGGTTTGCCTCGGTCATGATCGCTGCGATGCGCGCCGCAGTGTCACCGACGACGGCGCTCCCTATCCCTTTCGCTGGGTCGGGGCCGCTGGTTTGAACACGATCAGGCTGGGTGGTATTGGCCATGACACATCCTCCTTCATTTGAAATCCCGTAGCTACTTCTAGTATAGGCCACCTGACTCGCCTTGTTTGCAGGGCGGGCATGACCTAGACTGAAAGAAGGTTCTCAGGAGAAGGAGGATGCCAATGGAACTGCTCGTGGAACATGTAGACGTTTGGTCAGCGACCATTCCCGACCGCCCGGGCGGTCTTGCGGACGTTCTCGGCATTCTGCGGGATGCCGGTGCAAATCTGCAGTCCATCATCTCGCGGAGGGCACCGGGCGAGCCCGACAAGGGGATCGTCTTCGTCACACCGCTGCAGGGCGACCGGGAGATCGCGGCCGCGGCGCAGGTTGGCTTCAACGTTACTCGCACCCTGCACTCGGTGCAGGTGGTGGGTCCGGACGAGCCAGGCGTTGCGGCGAAGCTCGCGCAGAAGCTCGCCGAGGCGGGCATCAACCTGCGCGGTTTCTCTGCTTCCGCCCTCGGTACACAGTTCGTCGCTTATGTGGCGGTCGATTCAATGCAGGATGCCACCAAGGCGATTGAAGCACTGAACACTATGTAACCACGATCTCCGACCGGTACCCCCGGTCGGAGAACTCCCTCTGCCATCGTTCGGCGCAGGCGCAAGCGCGCCGGCGATGCGCGTCAGTTTTTGTTTCTGGAGCTCACGTGAAGCAAAGGTCCCATCGCTCGCAGCTTGCTGCGTACGGATTCGTCGCAGCCCTCGCGTTGGTCGGCTGCGGCCGCGAAGCCGCACCTCCTACCGCGCAGCAGCAGCCTGCCAACCCATCCGCGGTCACCGCCGAGCCCGCGGGCCCGAACTCGCACACCGCTGGACCGATCCCCGGCATGCCCCCTGTCACGGATCCCGCGAATCTCTACAGTGAGACAGCAGCCGACAAGCTGAACCCCGCCGTCACGGGCGCCCTGCCTCGCGTCTACGTGCCGGACCGCATTACGGGCGACGTGTTCGTCATCGATCCCGCCACCTTCAAGGTGGTCGACCGCTACCGTGTCGGCGTCAATCCCCAGCACGTCGTTCCGGCGTGGGATCTGAAAACGCTGTGGGTCGCCAACAACGCCGAAGGCAGCGACCGCGGCAGCCTCACTCCCATCAATCCAATGACCGGCAAGCCGGGTACCCCGATAGCGGTCGACGACCCGTACAACCTCTACTTCACACCCGATGGCCACTCGGCGATCGTCGTCGCCGAAGCGCACAAGCGGCTCGACTTCCGCGATCCGAAGACGATGGAATTGCAGTCGTCGATCGAGACGCCCGACTGCCCGGGGATCAATCACGGCGACTTCTCGATCGATGGGCGCTATGCGATCTTCACCTGTGAGTACGCTGGCCGCGTCGTCAAGATCGATCTCGTGAACCGGGCAGTGGTGGGCTACCTGCAGGTGATCAAGCCGGGCGTGCCAACCGAGGTCGCACGCGGCCCCGACGGCAAGGAGCAGACGATCTGCACATCATGGAAGGGCATGCCGCAGGACGTTCGCGTCTCGCCGGACGGCAAGCTCTTCTTCGTGGCAGACATGATGGCGGGCGGCGTTCACGTGGCCGATTTCGAAAGCTTCAAGCAGGTCGACTTCATCCCGACCGGGGTGGGCGCGCACGGTCTCTATCCCTCGCGCGACGGCAGCAAGCTCTACGTCGCAAATCGGGGATCGGACAAGGTCAACGGACCACCGCGCGGAGCGGGCAGCGTGTCGGTGATCGACTTCGCGACGCACCGGGTGGAGGCGACCTGGCCAGTGCCGGGCGGCGGCAGCCCGGACATGGGCAATGTCACCGCGGACGGGAGATACCTCTGGCTATCCGGTCGATTCGATCGGTCGGTCTACGCCTTCGACACGCACACCGGCGAGGTAACGATCATCCGCGTGGGGCGCGAGCCGCATGGTCTGACCGTATGGCCGCAGCCGGGCAGATACTCGCTCGGCCACACCGGCAACCTGCGGTAGCCGTGTAGCTCAGACGGTGATCACGACCTTCTGGTAGAGCCCACCGAAGTAGGTCTGCTTCTCGACCGAAGACGGCCGCACGTCGTCGGGCAGCCAGTCGACCACTTCCTTTCGCCACATGTCCATCGCGAAGGGCTCGAGCGTCTTCAGGATGGGAACCATCACGTAGCGAAACGGGTTCATGGGCGTCGGCCGATGGTAGTCGACGAAGATCACCTTGCCGCCCGGACGCACCACCCGCAAGGCCTGCGCGATCGTGCGGGCGCGGGCGCGCTCCGGCTGCTCGTGCAGCAGGAAGAAGACAACGACATGGTCGTAGCACCCATCGGCGAAGACGAGATCGGTCGAGTCCTGATGATGCAGGACACCCCGCGCATGACCGCGCAGCTTTGTACTCAGATTGCGCAGTTGGACCGGCGCCACGTCGACCACATCGATCTGGCCGGCCGGTTCGAGCCGTTCTGCCATGCGTTCGGTGAAGTTGCCGTAGACGCAGGCGACCTGCAGCACACGCCCGTCGATGCGTTCGCCGATCTCCTGCAAGGCGCTGTCGCGCAGGCGCGCGAAGTTTCCCCAGAGGATCAGGTTTACGAGCCACTGCCGCTCGAATACGCGCACACCCGCGGGATGAAGATAGGCCCACCAATAGGTATCAGCGAGATAGCTGGGTAGCGGGACCGTGTTCGACAGCCGGAGCGTCTCCGCCGATGCGTCCAGGTCGTGCGATGCGCCCTCCCCGAAGCTCTCGCGGAGGGCAATTCTATCGTCCAGCGGCGTGTGGGAGGATGCAGCGTTGGTATCGCCTCGGCTGCCTACCGCATCTGGCGCAAACCCGAGGGGTGACTGAATGGCACGTCTGTCTACCGGCATTGTTCTCACTCGAACGGTTTCATTGTCGGGTCAAACGCGCAACCGACCCGCTACTGCAGGCGCGCGCACGGCCACCGCCTGTTCGCCGACCGGCACGGGTCGGCGAGCAGGCAGGAGGATTCAATCGCCCTCTAGCGACAGTCACTCCCCCAAAGTCTTCGGGATCCTCGCAAACGGCAGGAACGTCGTCAGATGCGCAACAGATAGATGATCGTGGCGATGCGTGCCCACCGCGGCGATGAGGTACACCACGATCGCCACCAGGGTATCGGCACGCACGCCGAAGTCGTGCATGGTGATGCGCAGCCGGTGCGCCGCGTGCCAGAGCGACAGAAAGATCACGCCGAAAATGGCAGAGCTTGCCGAACCAGTGCGCAGCGAAAGCGTGCAGCTTGTCGTAGGTCAGCATGTCGCGGCACGTGGCCGAGGGCGGCGAGCAGCGTGAGCACGATCAGCACCGGCGTCATGAACGCCGTCACCGTGCCGCCGCCGGCAAACAGCCCCCAGACGATCGGTTTGTTCGACTTGGCCATGGTCAGAAGACTCCCGCGAGAAACAGCACCACCAGCGACACCACCACCCAGCCGCCATAATGCGCGCCGACGACGATGCTGCCCGGCACGAACTCCTCGCCGCGCTGGATGGGCATGCGCCTGTGGGCGTGACGTTGAACCAGGTGAACGTGTGGTAGAGCGCAAAGGCGAGCGCGACCAGGTGAAACAGGATGCTGAGCGGGCTGCGCAGCGCTTCGAGAAACGCCTCGTAGGCGCCTGGCCCCTCGGACAGCCGCTTCAGCGCCACGACCAAGAGCAGCGTGTAGGCGCCGATGAAGATGCAGGTCACCTCGCGCGCCATGTAGCGCATGTAGCGCGGCTGCCGAAGAAACCAGCGTCGTCTTCGGACACTTCACGAACATAGGGTTTGCGGCTCATTTTTTCACCCACGGCATCAGATGTTCCTTGTACCAGTCGACGGTGCTCGCGATCTTCACCTGCTGGATCGCGCTCGCCGGGTCGACGTGCTTGGGACAGACCTCGGAGCAGGCGCCGACGAAGGAGCATTCCCACACGCCCTCGTGCGCGGCGATCACCTCCTGCCGCTGATCGCGTCCGCCATCGCGCGAGTCCTGGTTGTAGCGATGCGCGAGCGCGATCGCCGCCGGCCCGATGAACTCCGGCACCAGGCCATACTCGGGACAGGCCGCGTAGCACAGCATGCAGTTGATGCACAGCGTGTACTGCTTGTACGTGTTGAGCTCGGCCGGCGTCTGCTTGTATTCGCCGGCGCTGATGGGCTTCTGCTCCTTCGGGATCAGGTACGGCTTGACGCGCGTCAGCTTGTCCATGAAGTCGTCGATCACCGTGACCAGGTCGCGCTCGATCGGGAAATGAGCCAGCGGCTCGACCCGGATCGTCGTCCGTGTAGTCGCGGATGAACGCCTTGCAGGCGAGCTTGGGCTCGCCGTTGATCATCATGCCGCAACTGCCGCACACCGCCATGTGGCAGGACCAGCGATAGGCGACGGTGGTATCGAGGTTGTCCTTGACGTAATTCAGCGCGTCGAGCACCACCCACTCGTTCAGGCATGGCACGGTATAGGTCTGGAAGTGCGGCTCGCTGTCCGTCTCCGGGTTGTAGCGCAGCACCTCCAGCTGAATCTGGCGTTCGCTTTCATCATTTCTTGGCTCCGGAGTAGTCGCGCACACCAGGTTTCGACTTGGTGATGACGACGTCGAGATAGTCGATGCGGGGCGGCTCCTTCGGCTGGTAGTAAGCCAGCGTGTGTCGCAGGAAATTGGTGTCGTCGCGTTCGGTGAAGTCGAGCCGCTGGTGCGCACCGCGCGATTCCGTGCGCGCCAGCGCACCCACCGCGACCGCCTCGGCGCAGTCGAGCATCGACGCCGAGTTCGAGCGCCTGCAGCAGGTCGGTGTTGTAGACGTTGGTCTTGTCGTGCAGTTCGATGCCGGCGTAGCGCGCCGCGCAGTTCGGCGATCTTCTTGGCAGCTTCGGCCAGCCCTTCGCTGCGTGCGGTAGATGCCGGCATCCGCTTCCATGGTGCTCGTCATCTCCTTGCGCAGTCCGGAGATCGACTCTGTCCCGTTCGACTTCTGGAAGAGCGCGCGAATGCGTCCCTGCGCCGCGTCAGCCTTCGCCGTCATCGCGGACTCCTTCGCTGCCGGAGCGCCTGACTGCATGTAGGCGATGCGCAGAGTCGCGGCGCGGCGGCCGAACACCAGCAGTTCCGTCAGCGAGTTCGAGCCCAGTCGGTTGGCGCCGTTGATGCTGACGCAGGCGCATTCGCCGGCGGCGTAGAGGCCAGGCATCGGGGTCGCGGCATTGATGTCGGTGTGGATGCCGCCCATCATGTAGTGGACGACCGGGCGGATCGGCACCGGATCCTTGACCGGATCGACGCCGAGATAGCTGATCGACAGATCGCGCACGAACGGCAGCCGTTCGTTGATCTTCTTCTCGCCCAGGTGGCGCATGTCGAGCAGCACGCAGTCGCCCCACGTCGTCGACACCGTATTGCCCTTCTGCTGCTCGTGCCAGAACGCCTGGCTCAGACGGTCGCGCGGGCCCGAGTTCCATCGTCTTCAGCACCGGCTTGCCGACCGGTGTCTCCGGCCCCATGCCGTAGTCCTGCAGGTAGCGGTAGCCGTCCTTGTTGACCAGGACGCCGCCCTCGCCGCGACACCCTTCGGTGAGCAGGATGCCGGTGTTCGGCAGCCCGGTCGGGATGGTACTGGACGAACTCCATGTCCTTGAGCGGCACGCCCGCGCGGTAGGCCAGCGCCATGCCGTCGCCGGTCTTGATCGCGCCGTTGGTGGTGAACGGGAAGATGCGCCCGGCACCGCCGGCGCAGATGATCACCGCCTTCGCCTGGAATTGCCGCATCTGGCCGCTGCGCATCTCGATCGCCGTCAGCCCGTGGCAGCGACCCGTCGTCCACCAGCAGATCGGTGGCGAGATACTCGTCGAAGCGCTGGATCGAGGGGAACTGGAGCGAGGTCTGGAACAGCGTGTGCAGGATGTGGAAGCCCGACTTGTCGGCGGCGAACCAGGTGCGCTTGATCTTCATGCCGCCGAAGGGACGCACCGCCACCGAGCCGTCCGGCTCGCGGCTCCAGGGACAGCCCCAGTGCTCGAGTTGGATGCAGTTCCTTGGGTGCTTCCTTGATGAAGTACTCGACGGCGTCCTGGTCGCACAGCCAGTCGCCGCCGCCGACCGTGTCGTTGAAGTGCAGATCAAGGCTGTCGTCGGGCTTGATCACGCCGGCCGCCCCGCCTTCGGCTGCGCAG
Organism: uncultured beta proteobacterium; assembly: GCA_963719715.1. Lineage (GTDB taxonomy): Bacteria > Pseudomonadota > Gammaproteobacteria > Burkholderiales > JAEUMW01 > JAEUMW01. The sequence continues at coordinate 6,727 of CAVRDD010000021.1, read as the reverse complement.
GTGTGGCTGCGCATGGGGTAGACCTTCGAGATCAGCGCGATGCGCAGCTTCGGGTCGGTCTCGGCGAGGGCGATCGCAGCACGCAGACCCGCGCCTCCCGCACCGATGATGGCCACATCGGTTTTCACAATTTCCATTGATACCGCTCCCTGGCTATAAGCCCTCGCGGGCGCCTCCATGCTGCAGGATCTTGTCTGAAGGCCTGCTCGTACGCCCACCGTTAGGTGGATCGTAATGCATCAGGCGCTCAGCGTGAACCCAAATCGCAACACTTCGTGCACGACTGTGCCTCCGAATGCGCATGCCGCACCCCTTCCGGCCGAGTTCGCACGCCACTATCGGGCGACTAAAAAGATGTCCCGATAGGAAGCGTAGACCGAGGCGGCACCGACCGGCGCAAGAATGAAATAGCCGAGGCCGAACGGGATGCCGGCGACGATCGCCAAGCCGACAATGATGAGCCCGTACCAGAAGGTCGACGGTATGTTCTTGAAGATCGAGAAGAAACTCGCCTTCAGTGCGGATGCGGCGTCGACATCGTGGAAGACGATGAGTGCAGGCGCGAACCACATGGCGGCATAGACGGGAATCGCGAGCACGGCACCGATGAGTCCCGCGATCAGCAGCGAAACGATACCCGCGGCGAGCGCACCGGTGCCCGGAAAGCCGACGCTCGCCCCCAGCAGCGCGCCGACGCCGACAGTGGCGCCGACAAACATCATCACCAGCAGGAAGATGAGCAGGGTCGCCACAAGATGGAACACGCCCACGACGATAAGCGGGGACGCGTTGCGTCGGAAGCCCGCGAAGAGATCTTCCAGCTGCAGGTCGCGACCCTCGTCAACGTTCCGGCTGGCGATCATGAGACCCGCGGAGAGCACGGGCGCGATCAGCGCGGCCGCGGCGGCACCGAGAAAGGGAATGCTGCCGAGCACTGCGAATATGACGACGAGCACGACCAGGAGGAGGATCCACATCCCCGGCTGCTTGCGGAACAGTTCCCATCCCGCAACGATCCAGAGCCAACCATTGCCTGCGGGGACGCTCCGTCCACCCAGGTCGAAGTGTGCGCCGGCGTTGTGCGCGGGAGGTAGTGCCGGTGCCGACGAGGAATCTGGGGGAAGTGCTTCCACGAGAGGTATCTTGGCGCGACGCTGGTTCCGATCAGCGCCGCGTTAGCGGATCCGCTGACCACCCAGAATCGACAACTGAAGGACGCGGAGACGGCACACACCAGCGCGGTGCCGTGCACGAAACGTCCGGCGGCACGGGGCCCGCGCCGGACGCTGACGAGGCGGCAGCAGGGCTAGGCGCTACACGCGGCACCCGGCCTGTTCCTGGCTGCCCGCCGCCCACGGGCAGGCAGCGTGCTATTTCTTGTTGACCGCCTTCTTGAGCCCTGCACCGGCGGAGAACTTCGCCACTTTCGATGCTGCGATCTTGATCGCCTCTCCCGTCGCCGGATTGCGGCCCGTGCGGGCGGCGCGCTTCGACGTGGAGAACGTACCAAAGCCGATCAGTGCAACCGTGCCGCCCTTGGCCAGCGTTCCGGTTACCGTATCGACGAAAGCCTCCAGTGTCGCCTCCACGGAAGCTTTCGTGCCCCCAGTCTTCTTTGCAATCGCGTCGACCAGTTCGCCCTTGTTCATCTATCACCCTCTTTTTGCATGTGGAATAAGCTGGCTCTTTCGAGCCGTATAAATGTTTTTTTCCTCGGCTGCGCGGCCTCGGTCGTCAACAAGCGCTGTTCGCCCGGCAGCGGGAAACCCTCCACGCTGTGCCGTCTTCGCTCCATGCGAGCGCCGTCGGCAATAGTAGCAAGGGGAACACGGGATATGCGAGAAAAAAAAGTGCTGTGTTGCGCGATTGGTGGGTGTGCGATGACCCACGATTTCGCCTTGTCTGGCGGGCGATTGCGGGTATGGTCGAGAAGCGCGAAGCGGGGTTCTCGCTCATTTTCGCAGTGCGAACGACATATCACTTCGGATTGACGCAGCGCAAGCCGTCAGCAGAAGGAATGTGATTTAATCTATAACTATGTTGTTAGGTCGGCAAACCGCAAGACCATGAGCGCAGCCATGCGCCTGCGGCGCAGTCTGCAGGCGCTCGTCCTGTTCTTCGCCATCGCACAGACCGTCGCGCCGCTGTTGCACGCCCATTTCTCCGGCGGCAGCGCAGGCCCCTCCGGCGTGCACATCCATCTCGGCGTGTCGATCCCTGCCGCCAGCCACCACGCCGGCGCCCGCGAGATTCGCGACTTCGAGGCGCGCATCGTGTCGACGCCCGACGCGTACCTGCGCGACGAAGAAGCCCTGCGCCTGCTCGACCTGCCCGCAATCGCCGACACCGCGAGCCCGACGTGCACCGTGCGCACGAGCCAGGCCGAGCGCTTCGTCTGCGTACCGACGACCGCGGCGCAGCCGCTTTCCCAAACCCCTGCCGCTGGCGCCTCCCGCGTCGGCCTGATCGTTCCCATCGCGCAAGCTGACCGCCGCGCAAGCGCCGGCAGACTTGCCCTCGTCGTTCAGCGTGGCCCGGTCGCTCCCTGCGGCCGCACAGGAGTCACCTCATGATGGATAGGGTTTCGATCGCAGTCGGCGCATTGCTCGCCGCCGCACTCGCACTTCCCGTTCGCGCTGCCGGCGTCGAGCTCGCGGTGACAGCAGAGCAGGCGCAGTCCATGGGGATCACCACGGCACGACCGACGCGGGACGACCGCAGCCCGCTGCAGGGATTGAGCGCCCACGTCGTCGTGCCCAATTCGCAGATGAACGTGGTCAGCACGCCGCTGCCCGGTCTCCTGGAAACGCTCACCGTGTCGATCAGCCAGACCGTGACGAAGGGGCAGGTGCTCGCGCGCATTCAGAGCCCGGCGCTCGCCGAAGCGCAGCGGCTCTTCGTGCAGGCGACGAACCAGTGGAGTATCGCGGAGGCGACGCTGAAACGCGACGCGTCGCTGTGGCAGGAGGGCATCATCGCGGAGAGCCGCTATCTCGCGGCGAAGGGCAACCACGCCGAGGCCGCAGCGCTCCTCGCGGAGCGCACGCAGGCGCTGCGGCTCGCCGGAATGTCCGACCCCGCCATCGCTCGGCTGCGCAGCGCCCGCGCCATCGCGAGCTCGCTCGACATCGTCGCACCCGCGGACGGCGTGGTGCTGGAACAGATGGCGACTGTCGGCCAGCGCCTCGACGCCTACGCCGCGATCTACAAGATCGCGCGGGTGAATCCGCTCTGGCTCGAGATCCAGGTGCCCGTCGCCCGCGCTGCCAACGTGCGAGACGGCGATCCGGTGGCGGTGTCTCAGTTCCGCGCGCGCGGCAGCGTGATCGCCATCGGCGGCAGCGTGGATCCGGACAGCCAGACCGTTATGGTGCGCGCCCTGATCGATGACAACGCCCAGAACCTGAAGCCTGGCCAAAACGTCGAGGCGACCGTCGCCGCGGCCGCCCCTCCGGGCGGGGGCGGCGGCTGGCGGGTGCCGAACTCCGCGCTCTCGCGCCAGGAAGGCAAGCTTCTGCTTTTCGTGAAGACGCCGGCCGGCTTCCGCGCGCAGACCGCGGCCCTGATCTACGAAGGCACGAAGGAGAGCGCGATCACCGCCGATCTCAAGGAGAGCGACGAGATCGCGGTGCGCGGGATCGCTGCACTGAAGGGCATGCTCGTGGGTTTGGGAGCACAGTAATGCTGGCGCGCGTCGTCGAGGTCGCACTCACCCAGCGGCTGCTGGTGATCGTGCTCACGGTGCTCTTGATCGGGGCCGGCGTGCAGGCGTTCCGGCAGCTTCCCATCGACGCGTTTCCAGACGTCTCCACCACCCAGGTGAAGATCATCATGAAGGCACCGGGCATGACGCCGGAAGAAGTGGAAACCCGTGTCGTCACCCCGATCGAACTGGAGATGCTGGGCATTCCACACAAGCGCATCCTGCGGTCGGCCTCGAAGTACGCAATCGCCGACATCACCATCGACTTCGACGACGACACCGATATCTACTGGGCACGGCAACAGGTGACCGAGCGCTTGAACAACGTGATCAAGGACCTGCCGGCGACCGTGAGTGGCGGACTCGCCCCCATCACCACGCCGCTCGGCGAGATGTTCATGTTCACCATCGAGGGCGGCGATCTCACCGCGGCCGAGCGCAGGAGCCTGCTCGACTGGGTAATCCGCCCCGCGCTGCGTACGCTGCCCGGCGTGGCGGACGTGAACTCGCTGGGCGGCGTCGTGCGCGCCTTCGAGATCGTGCCGGACAACGCCGCGTTGCAGGGCCGCGGCATCCGCGTCTCGGACCTGCAGCAGGCGCTGGAGGCCAACAACCGCAACGACGGCGCGGGGCGACTCAAGGACGGCGAGGAGACGCTGCTGGTCCGGGTCGAGGGCAGCGTGCACACGATCGACGACATCAAGGCCATCGTCGTCGCGGAGCGGCAGGGCATTCCCGTGCGCGTCGGCGACGTAGCGACCGTGCGCATCGGCGGCCTGACCCGCTACGGCGCCGTCACCCGCAACGGCGAGGGCGAGGCGGTGCAAGGGTTGGTGCTGGGCTTACGCGGCGCGAACGCGCAGCAGGTCGTGGAAGGCGTGCGGGAAAAACTTGCCGAGCTGGCGCCGCGGCTGCCCCCGGGCGTGAAGGTGGAGGTCTTCTATGACCGCGGCAACCTGGTGCAGCGCGCAGTCGGCACCGTGTCGAAAGCCCTCGCCGAGGCGATCGTACTGGTCGTGGTGCTGCTCCTGCTCTTTCTCGGCAACGTGCGCGCGGCCATGGTGGTGGCAGCCACGCTTCCGCTCGCGGCGCTTTTCACGTTCATCCTCATGGACCTCATCGGCATGAGCGCCAACCTGATGAGCCTCGGTGGCCTCGCGATTGCCATCGGCATGCTGGTGGACGCGGCGGTCGTCGTCGTGGAAAACATCGTGAGCCATCTCGCGCGCGATCGAACCAACCTGCCGCGCCTGCACATCATCTACCGGGCCGTGCGCGAGGTGACGCTTCCGGTCGCCTCCGGCATCGCGATCATCGTGATCGTCTTCCTGCCGCTGCTCACGCTGCAAGGGCTGGAGGGCAAGCTCTTCAAACCGGTGGCGCTCACGATCGTCTTCGCCCTGTCGGGCTCGCTCGTGCTCTCGCTCACGGTGATACCGGTGCTCGCGTCGTTTCTGATCACCAGCCGGCGCACGACGATCCCTGGTTGGTGCGCAAGGCGACGGCGCTGTACCTGCCCGCGCTCGAATGGTCGCTGCGCCACGCGAAAAAGGTCATCGTGATCGCGCTTGTGTCCCTGTTGCTCGCCGTGAGGTGCCTATCTCCTGACCGGAAAGACCTTCATGCCGACCATGGACGAAGGCGACGTCATCATGCAGCTGGAGAAACTGCCGTCGGTGAGCCTCGACCAGAGCGCCACGCACGGATCTCAGCATTGAGCAAGCAATCCTCGAGAGGGTGCCGGAGGTGCGCGGTATCGTCGCCCGCGCCGGCGCCGACGAGCTCGGGCTCGATCCGATGGGGCTCAATCAGACCGATACGTTCATGGTGCTGAAGCCGAGATCGGAGTGGCGCGTATCGGACAAGGAGTGGCTGGTGGGCGAGTTGCGCAAGGTGATGGGCGAGTTTCCCGGGATCGCCTACACGTTCACGCAACCGATCGAGATGCGGGTGGCGGAGATGCTGACCGGTGTGCGCGGCGATCTCGCCGTCGAAGATCTTCGGCCCCGACCTCGCCACCCTGAACCGCCTCGCGCGCGAGATCGAGGCGACGCTAAAGGCGGTGCGCGGCGCGGAGGACGTGGTCACCATCAAAAACGAGGGTGTGCAGTACCTCAAGGTGGAGGTGGACCGCTTCCAGGCGGGTCACCGCGGGCTGTCGGTCGAGGACATCCAGAATCACCTGCGAGCGAGGTCGAGGGGCGCCCGGTCGGGATCGTGATCGAGGGCGCGCGACGCACCCCGGTGCTGCTGCGCGGTCCCGAGGGTACTGCGCGACGCGCCGGCGGTGTTCCAGGGCCTTCCCATCCCGCTCGCGCCGGGCGAGTGGATTCCGCTGTCCACGGTGGCGCGCCTCGCGCGAGTGGACGGCCCGGTCAAGGTCGATCGCGAGAATGCGGCCCGCTATGCCGTGGTGCAGGCGAACGTCGCCGGCCGCGACCTCGTGGGCTTCGTCGACGAGGCGAAAGCCGCAGTGGCGGCGAAAGTAAAGTTGCCCGAGGGCTATTCGCTGACGTGGGGCGGCCAGTTCGAGAACCAGCAGCGGGCCGCGGCGCGTCTCGCCCTGGTGGTCCCGGTCGCGCTCGGCCTCATCTTCCTGCTGCTCTTCGCGACCTTCCGATCGGTGCGGCAAGTCGGCGCTCGTCTTCGCGAACATTCCGTTCGCCCTCGTGGGCGGCATCGTCGCGCTCTGGGCCTCGGGCGAGTACATGAGCGTGCCGGCGTCGGTCGGTTTCATAGCCCTCCTCGGCATCGCCGTGCTGAACGGCGTGGTGATGATGAGCCACTTCAACCAGTTGCACGCGCTCGGCATGACGGTCGAGAGGTCGTCGTGGAGGGCGCCAAGCGCGGGTCTGCGCCCGGTGCTCATGACCGCGAGCATCGCGGCGGTCGGTCTCGTGCCGCTGCTCTTCGCCACCGGTCCGGCTCAGAGATTCAGAAGCCGCTCGCGGTCGTCGTCATCGGCGGCCTGGTCACTTCGACGCTGCTCACGCTCGTGATCCTCCCCATCCTCTACCAGCGCTA